>NZ_JPKG01000055.1 GCF_000735605.1 Allobosea sp. LC85 | reverse complement strand
TTGAGCGGATCTACTGCAGACGCGCGCGCCCACGCGCACGAGCTACGCCGCGGTCTACACCGCAGCCGTCCGGCTTCCGGGGTCGAGCGCTGGCGCCGCGCGCCGCGCCCCCCCGTCCCCCCACTCCCCCCGCGCCACCTCCCCCCCCCCCTTTCACTCACACGGCGCAGAGAACGCAAGGGGGGGGGCGGGGGGCGCCCCCCGGGCCCCCCCCCCGCCGCATTTCATCGCGCCGGGCTCGTATTGGAGAGCTCGCCCTCGAGCGCCAAGCGAGCTGCGCTTGCCATCCAGCCGGCCGTCGCAGGCAGGATATCATCGTTGAAGTTGTAGCGCTCGTTGTGGAGCTCGCCACCGTCGGTGACCGGACCATTGCCGATCCAGACATAGGCGCCCGGCCTGTCCGCCAGGAAATGGCAGAAATCCTCGCTCGCGGTGCTCGGCGGCACGTCGCGCCGGACCGTCAGGCCAGCCTGCTTCGCCGCCGCGACCGAGATCTCCTCCTCCAGTTCGGTATTCGCCGTGGCGCGGCCGCCGGTGATGATCTCGATCTCGGCCCGCATCTCGAAGGCCTCGGCCGTGCTGTTGGCAATGCGCTTGAGGCTCCCGATCACGCGATCACGCACAGCGGTCCGGTAGGTCCGGAAGGTGCCGTCGATGGTGACGCTGGACGGAATCTGGTTCGGCGCCTGGCCGCCATGCACCATGCCGACCGAGACGACCGCGCTGTCGAGCGGGTCGACATTGCGGGCGACGATCGTCTGCAGGGCTACGATCAGATGGCTCATCGCAACGATCGGATCACGCGTCAGGTCGGGCTTGGCGGCATGGCCGGCCGTGCCGTGCAGGGTGATCCGGAACCGGCCGGGTTCGGCCATGACCGGTCCGTGATGAACCGCCACGGTGCCGGCTTCGAGTCCGGGCCAGTTATGGAAGCCGAAGACGCGCTCCATCGGGAAGCGCTCGAACAGCCCGTCGGCGATCATCGCGCGGGCGCCGGCGCCATTCTCCTCCGAAGGCTGGAACAGCAGATGGACCGTGCCGCTCCAGCTTTCGTCGCGCGCCAGCAGGGCGGCTGCTCCGAGCAGGGAGGTCGTGTGGCCATCATGACCGCAGGCGTGCATCACGCCCTTGTTCGTGGAGGCGTAGGGCAGGTCATTCGCCTCGAGGATCGGCAAGGCGTCCATATCGGCGCGCAATCCGACGCTGCGGTCCGAATTGCCGCGCTTCAGCGTCGCGACGACGCCGTGGCCGCCAATGCCGGCGGTGAAGGGAATGCCGAGTTCGGTCAGCTTCTCCTGAACGAAGGCGGCGGTCGCGCTCTCCTTCAGCGAGAGTTCGGGGTGCGCGTGGAGATGTCGGCGCCACGTCTTGAGCGTTTCGAGGAGAGCGTGATCCATGAGGTATCCGGTACAGAGCCAATCGCGGAGCGGAGCCTATACGCATGCGCCGCAAGAGCAATTCAGCCGGACGCGACCCGGGCAGGCAATGAATGCGGTGCAGGGCAGGCAGCGACCCGGGGCAGCCCGCGCCGATTGACGCCGCCCGTTCTCATCTGTCAAAGCCGGAGCTTCCGAAAACCCAGAGACAGACGAGGACCCGCCGCAAATGTCCGCTTTCGATCCCACGCTCGTGGATGCCGCCCAGCGTTCGGCCGCCTGGCCGTTCGAGGAAGCACGCAAGCTCGTGGCCCGGATCGAGAAATCGGGCAAGAAAGAGGTGCTCTTCGAGACCGGGTACGGCCCCTCGGGCCTGCCGCATATCGGCACCTTCGGCGAGGTCGCGCGCACCTCGATGGTGCGCCACGCCTTCCGTGTCCTGACCGACGACACGGTGCCGACGCGGCTGATCGCCTTCTCCGACGATCTCGACGGCCTGCGCAAGGTGCCGGACAACGTCCCGAACAAGGACCTGCTGGCGAAGCATCTCGGACGGCCGCTGACCGAGGTCCCCGACCCTTTCGGCACGCATGACTCGTTCGGCCGGCACAACAATGCCCGCCTTCGCGCCTTCCTCGACCAGTTCGGCTTCGACTACGAGTTCAAGTCCTCGACCGACAGCTACCGGGCGGGCGAGTTCGACGCGACCCTGCTCAAGCTGCTGGCGCGCTACGACGCGGTGATGAAGATCATGCTGCCGACGCTCCGCGAGGAGCGCGCCGCGACCTATTCGCCGTTCCTGCCGATCCATCCCCGGACCCGCATCGTCATGCAGGTGCCAATCGAGGCGCGCGATGTCGAGAAGGGGACCATCACCTGGACCGACCCTGACAGCGGCGAGCGCTTCGAGACCCCGGTCACCGGCGGCCATGCCAAGCTGCAGTGGAAGCCGGATTGGGCGATGCGCTGGGTCGCGCTCGGCATCGACTACGAGATGGCGGGCAAGGACCTGATCGATTCGGTCAAGGTCTCGTCGGCCATCGCACGCGCGCTCGATGCCACGCCGCCGGAGGGCTTCAACTACGAGCTCTTCCTCGATGAGCAGGGCCAGAAGATCTCGAAGTCGAAGGGCAACGGCCTGACCATCGAGCAATGGCTCTCCTATGGCTCGCAGGAGAGCCTGGCGCTGTTCATGTACTCGCGCCCGCGCGAGGCCAAGAAGCTGCATTTCGACGTCATCCCGCGCGCGGCTGACGAATATCTGCAGTTCCTCGGCGGCTATGAACGGCAGGACTGGAAGAACCGGCTCGGCAATCCCGTCTGGCACATCCATAACGGCAACCCGCCGGCACCGGAGGTGATCGCCTCGGGCGAAGGCGAGAACGCAGCCAAGACGCAGGTCACCTTCGGCCTGCTGATGAACCTCGTCGCCGTCGCCAATGCCGAGGACAAGGATGTGCTCTGGGGCTTCCTGCGCCGCTATGCGCCAGGCGCCTCGCCTGCGACCCATCCGCGCCTCGATGCGCTGGTCGGCTACGCGATCCGCTACTTCCAGGATTTCGTGAAGCCAGCCAAGCAATACCGCCCGGCGACGTTGGAGGAGCGGCAGGCCCTGGAGGATCTCTCAGTCAGGCTCGGCGAACTCTCGGCTGCAGGCGTTACCGATGCCGGTACGATCCAGGACGCGGTCTACGATATCGGCCGGCGCGATCCCTACAAGACCGTGCAGAAGGACGGCTCGGCCGGCGTCTCGCTTGCCTGGTTCAACACGCTCTACGAGATCCTGCTCGGTGAGCCCAAGGGCCCGCGCTTCGGCTCCTTCGCCGCGATCTACGGCATCGAGAACACCCGCGCCCTGATCGCCAAGGCGCTCGCCGGCAGCCTGCTCGCCGAGCACGAAGCCTTCCTGAAGGCGCGTGAAGGCGTGCGGGGATGAACAAGCGCACCGCGCTCGCGCCGGACGTGGTCGAACAGGCCATCCGTGGCCGCCGCGCGGTACGTGCCTTTCTGCCGGACCCGGTCGACCCTGCCCTGGTGCGGCACCTGCTCGAGCTCGCCGCCCAGGCGCCGAGCGGCACCAATATGCAGCCCTGGAAGGCGCGCGTACTCGGCCCGAAAAGCCGGGCACGGCTGGAAGCCGGGTTGCTTGCGGCACTCGACGATCCGGATTTCAAGCCGGCAGAGGAATATCGCTACTATCCGCAGACCTTCACCGAGCCCTATCAGTCGCGCCGTCGCAAGGTCGGCTGGGACCTTTACGGCCTGCTCGGCGTCACCAGGGGTGACCATGAGGGCATGAAGCGGCAGACGGCCTATAATTTGCGCTTCTTCGGCGCGCCGGTCGCGCTGATGGTGACGATCGATCGCGACCTCGAGATCGGCTCCTGGCTCGATCTCGGCATGTTCATCCAGAATTTGCTGGTCGCTGCCCAGGCGCATGGCCTCGATACCTGCCCACAGGCGATTTTTGCCCGCTTTCATCCGGTCGTGCGCGATTCTCTGGCGATCCCCGAGAGCGAGGTCGTCGTCTGCGGCATCGCCATCGGCCACGCCGACGCACCTGCGAACCGTCTCATCCCGGAGCGCGAGCCGGTCGAGAACTTCACCACCTGGCTCGACTGAGGCAGGGGCTACACCGCCTTTGGCGCGCTCTTACGGAACAGCTTCAACACTGGCTCCGCGGCGACATGCACGCCGACGATGGTTGCCAGTCCCGCGGCCAACCCGACCACCGCTGACAGCGCCGCCGTCACCAGCCATTCGACGACCGCACCCAGGCCGGGAACGGACCGGGCCGATGCCACGGCAGCATCGTGAATGAGATGACCCACCGCGCTGAAGCCATAGCCCTCGAAACCGTGGATCAGGATGCCGCCGCCGACCCAGAGCATGGCGACGGTCCCGACCGCGCTGAGGATCGAGAGCAGCACCGGCATGCTCACCACGAGCCCCCGCCCGAATCCCCTGGACAGGGGCCGCAGCAGGCGATCGGCGATGTTGGGCACGGCTAATGCGGACAGCTTGCCACGCCCAAAGTGAAACAGGCTGGAGACGGGGTGATCGTTGCGTGCCAGCGCGACGCCGGCGTCATCCGCCTTCACGATCAGCGCGACGAGACCGTAGACGAAGGCGGTCATCCCGATGCCAACGACGGCCAGCACCAGCGCCTGGGTCCAGAACGAGGATTCAGACACGCTCGCGAGCGTGATCGCCATGATCTCCGCCGAGAGGATGAAGTCGGTCTTCACCGCCCCGCCGATTTTCTGGTTCTCGAGCTGTGTGGCGTCGATCCCCGCCAAAGCGCTCTCGCCCTCGACCGTGCCATGGGGCCGGACCAGTTCCACGACCTTCTCGGCTCCCTCGAAGCAGAGATAGAGGCTACCCAGCATCAGCAGCGGCGTGATCGCCCAGGGTGCGAACAGCGCCAGCAGAAGCGCCGCCGGCAGCAGGAATACCAGCTTGTTCCGCAACGAGCCCAGGGCGATCCGCCCGATGATCGGCAATTCCCGATCCGCGCTGAACCCGACGGCGTAGCGCGGCGTCACTGCCGTATCGTCGATGACGATGCCGGCAGCCTTGGCGCTCGCCTTGGCCGCCTGGCTCGTGGCATCATCGAGAGACGCAGCGGCGACCTTCGCAAGCGCCGCAATATCGTCGAGCAGAGCGACAAGGCCTGAACTCAAGATCTCACCTCCGGGAAGCGCGCTGGTCAACGCAAGTCAACGCCGAAGATGACAAGGAACGCCCTCGTCCGGCAAGTCGCCTCAGGAGGCAGCGACCAGCCCGCCGGCCTGCCCGACACGCCGCAGATGATGGGGGATATCGCCGAACAGGCTCTCGATCATGGTCAGGCGCTTGAAATAATGCGCGCCGAGATATTCCATCGTCATGCCGATGCCGCCATGGAGCTGCACCGCCTCCTGCCCGACCAGCCGGCAGGACCGGTTGATCTGGACCTTCACGGCCGACAACGCTGCCGTCCGCTCCGCCGCATCCGGATGGCCGACCATCATCGCGGCATAGAGCGCCATCGAGCGGGCCTGTTCGAGCGCCATTAGCATGTCGACAGCGCGATGCTGCAGCACCTGGAATTGCCCGATCGCGACGCCGAACTGCTGGCGCGTCTTGAGATAATCGACGGTCAGGCCGTGCAGCGCATCCATGATGCCGACAGCTTCGGCGGCGAGCGCAGCGATGGCATGGTCCGCAACCCGTTCAAGGATCGGCAGCCCTGCGCCGAGTGGCCCCAGCAGAGCCTCCTCGCAGAGCACGACGCCGGACAAGGCGATCTCCGCCGCCCGTCCGCCATCCTGCGTCGGGTAGCCGCGAGTGCTCACGCCCGGCGCCGCCGCATCGACCAGGAAGAGGCTGATGCCGTTCCGGTCGCGCCGCCCGCCATTCGTCCTGGCGCTCACCACGATCTGGTGCGCGCTGTCGCCATTGATCACGACGCTCTTGGCGCCATCGAGCACGAACCCAGTCTCCGTTCGCCGCGCGCTCGTCGCCACGTCGTGCAGATCGTAGCGTGATTGCGTCTCGGTGAAGGCCAGCGCCAGACGCAGGGAGCCGTCGACGATGCCAGGAATGATCCGCGCCTTCTGTTCAACCGAGCCTCCGAACCGGACAGCGCTGCCACCCAGCACGATGCTCGCAAGATAAGGCTCCGGCGCCAGTCCCTTGCCCAGCGCCTCCATCACCACCATGGTCTCGACCGGACCGCCGCCGAAACCACCCTCTTCCTCGGAGAACGGGATGCCGGTGAGGCCCAGCTCCGCGAACATTGCCCAGCCCTTCTCGGAGAAACCGAGCGGCTCCTTCGCCAAGGCCTGCCGTGCTTCGAGCGAACCGTAGGCCGCGCCGATCAGCCGCTCGACACTGTCTTTGAGCTGGGCTTGTTCGGAAGAGAGGTCGAAATCCATCGGGTTTCATCCAGCCTGGCGGGGCGTTTGCCACCGCGTCATGCTCGCCCTTGTGGCGAGCGCCTGCGTCCTGCGACGCGCATGAAGGGAAGACGGGGATGGCCGGGACAGGCCCGGCCATGACGAGGCAGATCGCCAAGCCTCATCGTCAAAGTCCCAGCACCGCCTTGGCGATGATGTTCTTCTGGATTTCGTTCGAGCCGCCATAGATCGAGACCTTGCGGTTGTTGAAATAGCTCGCCGCAGCGGCATCGGCCCAGTCATGCTCGAAGGGCCAGTCATTGGTGAGGTCGCCCGTCCGCAGCGGCGCGGCCAGCGCGAAGGGCCCAGCCACCTCCAGCAGCAGTTCGGTCGTCGCCTGCTGCAATTGCGAGCCCTTGATCTTGAGGATCGAAGAGGCAGGATCGGGCTTGTTGAAATCGCGCCTGCCCTGTGCTGCGACCACCCGCATCTGTGTGATTTCCAGCGCCTTCAGTTCGATCTCGACGAGCGCGAACCGCTCGCGGAAATCGGCGGCATCCCACAGCATCCCGTCGCCGGCCGGCATCTCCTTCGCCAACCGCTTGATCCGGGCGAGGCGCTCCTTGGAAAGCCCGATCCGGGCGATGCCGACCCGCTCGTTGGCAAGCAGGAACTTGGCATAGTCCCAGCCTCGGTTCTCCTCGCCGACACAGTTTTCGACGGGAACGCGGACATCGTCGAAGAAGATCTCGTTGACCTCGTGCCGGCCCTCGAGCGTGATGATCGGGCGCACTGTGATGCCGGGCGTCTTCATGTCGATCAGGATGAAGGAGATGCCAGCCTGCTTCTTCGCCGCAGGGTCCGTGCGCACGAGGCAGAAGATCCAGTCGGCGTGCTGCCCCAGCGTGGTCCAGGTCTTCTGGCCGTTGACGATGTAATGATCGCCATCGCGCACCGCCCGTGTCTTGAGCGAGGCGAGATCCGAACCCGCGCCGGGCTCGGAAAAGCCCTGGCACCACCATTCGTCGAGATTGGCGATGCGCGCGAGATGCTTCTCCTTCTGGCTCTGGGAGCCGAAGGCCGCGATCACCGGCCCGACCATGTAGCAGTTGAACTGCTGCGGCAGCGGCACGGCGGCGAGCAGCATCTCCTCGGTGAAGATATAGCGCTGGATCGGGCTCCAATCCTGCCCGCCCCATTCCCTGGGCCAATGCGGCACGGCCCAGCCGCGCGCGTTCATGATCCGCTGTGAGGTGACATAGTCCTCCCGCGCCAGCCCGAGCCCCTCGGAGACCTTCCTGCGGATCGAAGCCGGGATCTCCGTGCGGAAGAACTGTCTCACCTCGTCGCGGAAGGCGATTTCCTCGGGCGTGAAGCGCAGGTCCATGATGGCTAGCCCTGGTTGATCTCGAACAGCCCCGCGCAACCCATGCCGCCGGCGACGCACATGGTGACGACGGCATAGCGCGCCTTGCGGCGGCGCCCTTCCAGCAATGCATGGCCAACCAGCCGCGCCCCGCTCATCCCGAAGGGATGGCCGACCGAGATCGCGCCGCCATTGACGTTGACCTTCTCGGGATCGATGCCGAGCGTATCGCGGCAGTAGATCGACTGGGAGGCGAAGGCCTCGTTGAGCTCCCAGAGATCGATATCCGAGACCTTCAGGCCATTGCGCTCCAGGAGCCGCGGCACCGCGAAGACCGGGCCGATGCCCATCTCGTCCGGCTCGCAGCCAGCCGATGCGAAGCCGCGGAAGATGCCGAGCGGCGACAGACCGCGCCGTGCGGCCTCCTTCGCCGACATCACGACGCTCGCAGCCGCACCGTCGGATAGCTGGCTGGCATTGCCGGCGGTGATGAACTTGTCTTCGCCGCGCACCGGCTTCAGCTTCGCGAGCCCCTCCAGCGTAGTGTCCGGCCGGTTGCCCTCGTCCTTGGCGAGCGTGACCTGCTCGTTCCGCGTCTCGCCGCTCGCCTTGTCGGTGACCGACATCATTGCGCTCATCGGCACGATCTCGTCGTCGAACAGCCGGCGCTGCTGGGCCGCTGCGGTGCGGCGCTGGCTTTCCAGCGAGAACACGTCCTGCGCCTCGCGCGAGATGCCGTAGCGCTCGGCGACATTGTCCGCGGTCTCGATCATCGTCGTGTAGATCTCGGGCTTGTGCTTCATCAGCCAGTCGTTCTGGGTGAGGTCGCGCCGCACCACCGGCTGCACGAGGCTGATCGACTCGACGCCCCCGCCGATCGCGACCGGCACGCCGTCCATGACGATGCGCCGGGCCGCATGCGCGATCGCCTCGAGGCCCGAAGCGCAGAAGCGGCTGACCGTGACACCGGCGGAAGCGACCGGGATGCCGGCGACGAGCGCGGCATGACGGGCGACATTGCCGCCGGTCGCAGCCTCCGGATAGCCGCAGCCGAGCACGATCTCCTCGATCGCCGTCGGCTCTACCCCCGCCTTCTCATAGGCTGCCTTGATGGCATGCGCGGCAAGATCGGCGCCGCGGGTCTGGTTGAAGGCACCGCGATAGGCCTTGCCGATCGGCGTGCGGGCGGTGGAGACGATGACGGCTTCGGTCATGGATTTTCTCAGGTCCTATGCAGCGGAATCGGGTGAAGCGGGTCTGCCCCGCTTCTCTTGTTCTTCGGCAATCAACACCTTCGCCAGCAGCTTCCCGGCAGCGCTGCGGGGCAGGCTGTCGCGAAATTCCAGCGCGCGCGGCATCTCGTGGCGGCCGAGGCGATCCTTCAGGAAGAGCAGCAATTCGTCGAGCGCGAAGGCGGGCATACCCGCCTTGAGCACGACGAAGGCCTTTGCCGCCTGGCCGCGATAATCGTCGTCGATGCCGATCACGAGCACTTCCTGCACGGCCGGATGCTCGTAGATCGCATTCTCGATCGCCACTGGATAGACGTTGAAGCCGCTCGAAATGATCATGTTCTTGCGCCGGTCGACGATCTGGAACAGCCCGTCTGCATCCATCCGGCCGAGATCCCCGGTCAGGAACCAGCCCTCGTGGAAGGCATCGCGCGTCGCCTCCGCATCCTTCCAGTAACCCTTGAAGACAGTGGGACCGCGAATGGCGATCTCGCCGATCTCGTCAGCCGGACAATCGGCACGCCCGGCATCGAGCGAGACGATCTTCATCTCGAGGCCTGGCAAAGGCACGCCGATCACTCCCGGTCGAGGCTTCGCCTGCTTCGGCAGGCGCGAGCCGGCGGGTGCGGTCTCGGTCATGCCCCAGCCATTGTTCAGCCTGACACCCAATATGCCTTCGAGCCGGGTCTGGACCTCGAAGGGCAGCGGCGCCCCACCCGAGACGCAGGAGCGCAGCGACGAAAAATCGACCGTCTCGACGCCCTTGCGGTTGAGCAGGGCAAACCACATCGTCGGCACGCCGGAGAACATCGTCGCCCGGCGGAACGCGATATCCTCGATCAGGGTTTCGACATCGAAGCGCTGGCGCAGCAGGATGCGATTGCCGTCTCGCAAATGGCGCAGCAGGATCGTGGTCAGCGCGTAGATGTGGAACAGCGGCAGGACCGCGATCGCGGTCTGCGCTCCGGCTTCCAGCGGTTCGCCATCCGTCCAGAGCCGGTAGATATTCACCGCCGAGACGAGATTGCCATGCGTCAGCATCGCCGCCTTTGGCAACCCTGTGGTGCCGCCGGTGAACTGCAGCAGCATCACATCCTCGGGCGAAAGCACCGGCCAGTTCGCCGGGTTTGGCGCCATCATCAGGTCGTCGAGCCAGACGAAATCGCCACCGGGCGGCAGATCCTGCGGCTCGGCCTCCCCCGGTCCACAGCGCGCATCGTCCCCCACCAGCACGCGTTCGATAAAGCCCACCGCATGCAGCGCTTGCACCTGCGGCAGGAAGCCCGGAAGGTTCGTGGTGATCAGGCGGACGGGCTGCGTTGCCTCGAGCTTGTGCTCGAGTTCTCGCAGGGCATCGAGAGCGCTCAGGTGCACGACGGTCGCGCCGCAGCGCGCGACCGCGAAGAAGGCGACCGGATGCCAGGGCGTGTTCGGAAGGAACAGCGCCACCCGGTCGCCCGGCCTGACACCATCGGCGATCAATCCTGCAGCGAGCCGGGTGGCCAGCCGGTCGAGGTCGCCATAGCTCAGCTCGCTCTCGCGGAACGCGATGGCAACCGCCTCCGGGCGCGCCGCGACGGCCGGTGCGAGCAGGTCCGGCACCGTGCCGGTTTCCACCGCCGCGTCCCAGTCGCAGGTCTGCGGAAAGCGCTCCTGCCAGATCGGGCGCGGTGCCCGGCTCACGCCACCCTGGCCTTCAGGTCCGCAAAACCCTTGCGCTCGGCCGTGAGTTTGCGCAGCAGCGGCGCCGGCTCGAGCGTGGCATCGCCGCTTTCCGCAGCGAGCCCTTCCAGCCGCTCGACGATGACATCGAGGCCGACCGAGTCGGCCCAGTGCATCGGCCCACCGCGCCAGGCCGGCCAGTTATAGCCGTTGATCCAGATCGTATCGATATCGCCCGGCCGCGCAGCAATCCCCTCCGCGAGGATCTTCGCGCCCTCATTGACCATCGGGTCGAGCAGGCGCGCCAGGATTTCGTCGGGTTTCATCGCCCGGCGTTCGACGCCCTGCTCCTTGGAAACCTGCGCGATCAGCGCCTCGACCTCCGGGTCGCGCTGCCCGGCGCGGGCACCGTCCGGATAGAGGTAGTAGCCGCGCCCCGTCTTCTGACCAAACCAGCCGCGTTCGCAGATTGCGTCCGCGACCGCTGCGGTCCTGCCGCGCGACTTGCGCGTGCGCCAGCCGATATCGTTGCCGGCGAGATCCGACATCGCGAAGGGCCCCATCTTGAAGCCGAAACCGGTCAACGCCGCATCGACCTCGTGCGGCAGCGCACCGGCGATCAGCAGCCGTTCGGCCGCGCGCGTGCGCTGTTCCAGCATGCGGTTGCCCACGAAGCCGAAGCAGTTCCCGACCACGACCGGTACCTTGCCGAGCCGGCGCCCGAGCGAGATCGCAGTGGCCACCGCATCATCCGCGACGCCCGCCGGCCGCACGATTTCGAGCAGCTTCATGACATTGGCCGGGCTGAAGAAATGTGTCCCGATCACATCCTGCGGCCGCTTCGTCGCCATGGCGATGGTCGCGAGGTCGAGATAGGAGGTGTTCGAGGCCAGGATTGCGCCTTGCTTTGCAATCCCATCGAGCGCGCCGAAGATCTCCTGTTTGACACTCATCTCCTCGAAGGCGGCTTCGATCACGATATCCGCCTCGGCCGCGGCTTCGAGCCCGAGCTTCGGCGTGATCAGCGCCATGCGCTGGTCGCGCGCGGCTTCCGTCAGCGAACCACGCTTGACCGAGAAGCCGTAGGTGTCGCGGATGCGGGCATAGCCCTTGTCGAGCTGCTCCTGCGTCGTCTCGATCACGGTCACCGGAATGCCGGCATTGGCGAAGCACATCGCGATGCCGCCGCCCATCGTGCCGGCGCCGATGACGGCCGCCTGCTTGATCTGGCGCGCCGCCTTGCCCTCGTCGATGCCCGGGACCTTGGCCGCCTCGCGCTCGGCGAAGAAGGCGTAGCGCAGGGCCTTGGAACGGTCATCGGCAACCAGCTTGAGGAACAGCGCGCGCTCGGCAGCAAGCCCTTCGCCGAAGGGCAGGGTGAAGACACCGCGCACCGCCTCGATCAGCGCCAGCGCATTCGGCATGTCGCCGGACCTGGCTGCCGCGTCCCTGGCCAGAACCTCGAACGTCTCGCGGTCGGATTGCGTGAGCATGTCCGCGCGCTCGGCGGTCTTCACTGGCGCACCCTTGGCTGCCAGTTCCTGCGCCAGCGCAATGGCCGCAGCAACGAGGTCGCCCTCGACGATCCGGTCTGCGAGGCCGAACGCGGCCGCCTTCTCCGCAGAGATCGGCTCTCCACCCAGCATCATCGGAAAGGCCTTCGCCGCGCCGATCACGCGTGGCAGGCGTTGCGTGCCGCCGGCACCGGGAATGATGCCGAGCTTGATCTCCGGCAGCCCGAGCTTTGCACCCGGTGCCGCCACGCGGCCATGGCAGGCCAGCGCGAGCTCGAGCCCGCCGCCCAGCGCGACGCCCTGGATGGCAGCCACCACCGGCTTCGCGGAGCCTTCGATGATTGCGAGCACATCGGGCAAGGTCGGCTCGACCGGCGGCCTGCCGAACTCGCTGATATCGGCGCCGGCGATGAAGGCCCGTCCGGCAGCGGCGATCACGATAGCCTCGACCGCGGGGTCGGCAGCCGCGCGCGAAAGCGCATCGACGAGAGCGGCCCGCAGGCTCGCGCTCAGGGCATTTACGGGAGGATTGTCGATGGTCGCGATCGCCACCGAGCCGCGCTGCGAGAGCCGGACGGTCTCCATGGGCATGTTCCTCACGCTTTTAGTCTGCATTGCAGAATTGAGTGCTGCATTTCCTGGACTAGAGAGGCGACTGGCCACAGCTTGTCAAGAATTGAGTGGGGCGCCTCGACAGTGTCATAAAAAGAAAACTGCATTGCAGAATCAACACCCGCAACTTGACCACCGCAGAAGCTGCATGTCATGCCTTGCAGCCATCGACGCTAGGACGGATCGCTCCCGCGAATCCAGTCTTGCCGCGCAGCCTTCCAACAGGCGGAACGCGCTGCTGGGATCGCGTGAAGATGGACAAGGGACAGGCAGGGAATGACCGCGACCGTTCTGACGCAAACCACCGCTCCCGGCGTCCTGCAGATCACCATCAACCGTCCCGATCGACGCAACGCGCTCGACCGCGCCACCTATGGCGGATTGATCGCAGCCATCGCCGCCGGCGAAGCCGATGAGAGCGTCCGCGCGCTGGTGCTCACCGGGGCGGCCGGGTGCTTCACCAGCGGCAACGACATCAAGGATTTCGCCGCGGCCTCCGGCGATGGTGCGCGCATCGCGATCGATTTCCTGACGACGATCTCGACAGCGAAGAAGCCGATCGTCGCCGCCGTCGAAGGCTTTGCCGTCGGCATCGGCACCACCATGCTGTTGCATTGCGACCTCGCCTTTGCCGGGCGCAGCGCCAGCTTCCGCCTGCCCTTCGTCACGCTCGGGCTCTGCCCCGAAGGCGGATCGAGCCATCTCCTGCCGATGATTGCCGGCAGCAAGCGCGCCGCGGAACTGCTGATGCTGGGTGAGGCCTTCCCTCCGGAGGCGGCAGCGGAAGCGGGCCTCGTCAATGCCGTGGTGGCGGAAGGCGAAGCGCTCTCGATCGCGCTCGACAAGGCCCGCGCGCTCGCCGCCCTGCCGCCGCAATCGGTCGCCCTGACAAAGATGCTGCTGAAGCGCGGCAATGCCGCCGTCGTGGCCGAAACGATCGCGCTCGAAGCCAGGCATTTCGGCGAGCGCCTGGTCTCGGCCGAGGCGCAGGCCGCCTTCGCCGCGTTCCTGATGAAACGTTGAGGCTATGGCTGCGGAACTGTCGGACGCCCCCGAACGCGGCGAACTTGCCGGCCCGAAGGAGGACCGGCATTTCGTCACCGCCCTGGCGCGCGGGCTCGATGTGCTCGCCTGCTTCAAGCGCAACGAGGATGCGCTCGCCAACTCGGAAATCGCAGCACGCTGCGGGCTTGCCCGCTCCACCGTTTCGCGGCTGACCTATACGCTGACCAAGCTCGGCTATCTCCATCATGTCCCGCACAGTGGAGCATACCGGCTTGGCACCGCGCTGATCGCGCTCGGCGCCACCGCACTTGCCGGGCTCGATGTCCGCCAGATCGCCCGGCCCGGCATGCAGGAACTCGCCGATTTCGCCAAGGCCTCGGTCGGCCTCGGCGTCCGCGACCGGCTGAGCATGCGCTATATCGAGTGCTGCCGCGGCGAGGTCGCAATCGCGCTCAACATCGATACCGGCTCGCGCATCTCGATGGCGCGCAGCGCCATGGGCCGGGCCTATCTCGCGGCCTGCGACCCGGCCGAGCGCCAGGCCATCCTGGACGACTTCCGCTCTGTCGACGACGCCGCCTGGCCGAGCCTGCGCGAGGGCATTGAACAGGCGCTCGAGGAGTATCGCCTGACAGGCTGCGTCCGCTCCTTCGGCGACTGGCAACCGACGGTGAACGCGATTGCGGTGGCCTTCCGCCCCGGTGGCGGCCTGCCGCCGATGACGATCAACTGCGGCGCGCCGACCGTCATCCTCGATCCCGGCTTCCTGCTCGAGGACGTCCGGCCGCGCCTGATCGCGCTGGCGGCCAGCCTTGAAGGAGTGATGGGTCCGTGACCGCCTCCGACCTTCCGCTCGCCGGCATTCGTGTGCTCGATCTCTCGCGCATCCTCGCCGGCCCCTGGTGCGGCCAGGTCCTGGCCGATCTCGGAGCCGATGTCATCAAGGTCGAGCATCCCCAACGCGGCGACGATACGCGCGACTGGGGCATGCGGCTCGGCGAGCGCAACACCTGCTATTTCAACAGCGTCAACCGCAACAAGCGTTCGATCGGCATCGATCTCGGTCAGCCCGAAGGCCTCGCCATCATCCTCGATCTCGCGCGCAAGAGCGACGTGCTGATCCAGAATTTCAAGACCGGCGGCGCCGACAAGCTCGGCCTTGGCTATGCCGCGCTCAGCGCCGAAAACCCCGGCCTGATCTACTGCTCCATTGCCGGCTACGGCTCCGAGGGACCTGAGGCCGCACGACCCGGCTACGATCTCGTCATCCAGGGCGAGTCCGGCCTCATGGCCATGAACGGCAATGACGACCAGCCCCCGCTGAAGTTCGGTGTGGCGATCGCCGATCTCTTCACCGGCCAATATGCAGCGCAGGCCGTGCTCGCGGCGCTCGTCCAGCGCGGGCGCACCGGCAAGGGCAGGCATGTCGAGATGGCGCTGTTCGATTGCGGCCTCTCGGTCACCTCCTATTACGGCCTGGAGGCCCTGGCGCTCGGCGAGGATCCGCCGCGCTACGGCAACGCCCATCCCTCGATCGTGCCCTATGGCGTCTTCGATGCAGCGGATGGCGCACTCGTCCTCACCGTCGGAAACAACGCTCAGTATGATCGCTTCTGCCGCATGGTGATCGACCGGACCGACCTCGCCGAGAACCCCTGCTACGCCACGAATCTCCAGCGCACCATCCACCGTTCCGAATTGCTGCCACTCATCGAGGCGGAGCTGCGCGCCCGCCCGCGCGCCGAACTGCTCGCGAAACTGGCGGCGAACGGCATTCCCTGCGGCGAGGTGCTCGGCCTCAACCGCGCCTTGCGCTCGGAGCGGGCCGGACGGGCCGGCATGCTGGTGGAGGACAGGGACAATGCCGGCGCACCCGCCGTACTCGCCCCGCCCTACCGCCTCGACGGTGAACGGCTGCCGATCCGCCATATGCCGCCAGCACTGGGCCATGACACGAGGGCGGTACTCGAGGAAGAGCTCGGCCTGCCGGCCGAGCGCCTGGACGCGCTAAAGGCACGTGATGTTATCGCCTGACGCCGCGCCCGGCCTTACGCGGCGACCGCCCGCCTCGTCCGCAGCTTCTCCATCGACCACATGAAGACCGGCCAGAGCAGGGCGGCAATTGTCATCGAGGAAAGCACGATCGAGACCGGCCGGCTGAAGAAGGGCAGGATGCTGCCATCCGACTTGATCAGCGAGGTCACGAAACTCTGCTCGACCATCGTGCCCATGACGATGCCGAGCACCAGGGCCGCAACCGGATAGCCGTTCTTTTCCATCACGAAGCCGATCAGGCCGAAGACCGCGACGCACCAGACCGCAAACAGATTATTGCCTGCCGTGGCGAAAGCGCCGACCGCGCAGAAGATCATGATCACCGGCATCACCGCCGAGCGCGGAGCGCCGACGACGCGGCTCGCGAGCCGGATCATGATGATGCCGAGCGGAATCATGATGATGTTGCCGAGCAGGAAGATGATGTAGAGCGCATACATGCTCGAGGCCTGTTCGGTGAACAGGGTCGGACCGGGGTTGAGCCCCTTCATGTAGAGCACGCCGATGGCGATCGCCGTGATCGTGTCACCGGGAATGCCGAAAAGCAGCGCCGGCACCCAGCCTGAAGCCAGGCTTGCATTGTTGCTGGCGCCAGCCTCGATCAGCCCTTCGGGATGGCCGGTCCCAAATTTCTCCGGGGTCTTGGAAAAGCGCTTCGCCATCGCATAGCTGACCCAGGCAGCCATGTCGGCACCCGCGCCCGGCAGGACGCCGATGATGATGCCGACGATGTTTCCGCGCGCCTGCTGCTTCGGATATTTCCTGGTGAGCTCGATCTGGCCCTTGAGGATGCTGCCGAGACGCCGGTGCTCGAGCTTCGGCGGTTCGCGCTCGCTGAGGGCGCGCATGACCTCCGCCAGCGCGAAGACGCCGACAAGCGCCGGAATCGGCTCGATGCCACCGAGAAGATCCGTCGAGCCGAAGGTGAAGCGCGCGACGCCACCGGGATTGTCGATGCCGATACAGGTGATCAGCAGCCCGAGCAGCATTGCCGCGATCGCCTTGATCGGCGAGGAGCGCGCGACCAGCGTCGCACACATCAGGCCGAGCATCGCGAGCCAGAAATTCTCGTAGGTCGAGAAGGACAGTGCGAACTCGGCCAGGATGGGCGCAAGCACCATCAGCGAGAGCGTGCCGGCGATGCCGCCGAGCGCCGAAAACCACAGGCAGATGCCGAGCGCTGTTTCCGCCTGCCCCTTGCGCGTCATCGCATAGGCTTCGTCGGTATAGGCCGCCGAAGCCGGAGTGCCGGGAATACGCAGCAGGCAGCCCGGAATATCGCCGGAGAAGATCGCCATCGCCGAGGCGGTGATGATCGTCGCAACCGCGGCGATCGGCGAGAGATAGAAGGTCACGGGCACCAGCAGCGCCGTCGCCATTGTGGCGGAAAGGCCGGGCAAGGAACCGACGACCAGCCCGTAGATCGCCGATGCGAAGATCGCGATGAGAACGTCCGGCGCAAAGACGAGCCCGAAGGCCTGGATGATCGTGTTCATCGGCTCACCACGGGAACGGCAGCAGACCGGCAGGCAAGGGCACCCGCAGCAGCTTCAGGAAGATCAGGTTGATGACGAAGGGTGCGATCACTGCGAGCGGGATCGAGAGCTTCGGCTTCGCACCGAAGGCCGTCGACATGATCACGACCATGATCGCCGCCGTCGGCAGGAAGCCGAGCGTCTCGGAGAACAGCGCGTAGAACATCAGCAGGGCGGGCGGCAGCAGGGCGAGCCATGCGCGCCAGGCCGGCGGCTGAACCAGGTCTTCGGGTGCGGAATGGCTGGCAACGTCAGCCTCCGCCACCTCCTCGAAATGGCGCCCGACGCCGAGCACGATCAGCGCGCCGCACAGCGCGAGCCCGGTGCCAACCACCATGGGAAAGGCGGACGGGCCGACCTGCTGCCCGGGAACCGGGGGCAGTTTCGATCCATAGAAGAATGCGCAGGCTCCGAGAAAGGCGATGGCGGAGCCCGACAGGCGATCGGCAAGTGGCGTCACAACGAATTCTCGACGACAAGGAGGATCGGGACAGCGAAAGCCGGAGCCGCCATGCGGCGACCCCGACATCTCGCGCAGGCAGATCAGGCCTTGGCCAGACCGGCCGCCTTCATCGCGGACGCCATGGCCTTGTCTCCTTCCGCCATGAAGCTGGCGAAGCCTGCCGGATCGGCGAACTTCATGCCGAAGCCACGGGCGTTCATGAAGTCCTTGTATTCCTTGGAATCGAAGGCCTTCTTCAGCGCGGCGGCGAGCTTGCCCTGGATATCGGCCGGAAGCCCCTTGGGCGCGCCGATGCCGCGCCAGGCGCCGACCGAGTAGTTGATGCCGAGCGTCTCGTTCAGCGTCGGGACGTCCTTGAACTGGGGATTGCGCTCGGTCGCCATGATGGCAAGCGACCTAGCCTTGCCGGCATCGATCATGGCCCGGGCTTCAGGCACCGAGCAGGTGACGATGTCGATGCCGCCGGCCGCAAGGTCCTGCATGCCGGGGGCAGCACCGTTCGACGGCACCCAGGCAACGTGATCGGGCTTCAGCCCCATCGCGACCAGCCAGCCGACCAACGCCAGATGCCAGATGCCGCCCTGGCCAGTTCCCGAGGCCTTGAGCTTGCCGGGAGGCGCAGCCTTGATGGCCTCGGCAAGGGCCTTGATGTCCTTGTACGGGCTCGAGGCGCTGACCTGGACGCCTGGCGGATCCTCGTTCATCAGGGCCAGCGCGGTGTAGCTTGCCGGCGTGAGATCGGTGAGCCCTTGATGATGCATCATCGAGATCTCGACCGTCAGCATACCGATAGTGTAGCCGTCGGGAGCCGCCGTCGCGATCGCCGAATGACCGACGACACCCGAGCCGCCGGTGCGGTTGACGACATTGCAGGGCTGGCCAAGATCCTTCTCGAGGAGCGAGGCGACGATGCGCGCCGTTGCGTCCGTGCCGCCGCCTGCGCCCCATGGGCAGATCATCGTCAGGGGGCGGCTTGGCCATTGCGCCTGCGCGATCGCCGGCTTGGCGATCAGGCCCGCCGCGCCCGCGGCTGCCGCGCCCTTCAAAAGCTTACGTCTGCTGATGCTGTCGGTCATTCCCACATTCCCTCCGCTTAATCGATTTAGTTCCGGGATGCTTCTCCGCGGATGCGGGGTTCCCTTGTCAGTCCGACGCTATCTGAGCCGATTGTCACGGCGGAAACAACTGCTCTTTGAAGGCCAGTTCACAGTCCGCATGCGACGGGCAATGCGGCCTTTCCGACTTTCTCGACCACCGCTCCGGTGCTGATTTCCGGCCCGGACGGCACGGCCTGAAGCGTCACGCCTGCCTTGCCCAGGAACGACTGCATGGCAGTCCCGGCGGCAATCGCATAGGTACGCTGCGGCGCGACGCCTGCAATCAGCACCTTGTCCGAGGGGTTGGCCGTCACCAGAGCGGCAAGACGGCCCTGGCGATCGAAGACCGGGCTGCCGGCCTGGCCGGGTTGCAATGGCGCGAACACGGTCTCGCCAGCGCCGCCCAGGCGCACAGATAGTCCCGGCAGCGCCATCGCCGTGCGCTGGCCGCCGGAATCGCCGAAGGCCATCAGCACGACACTCTCCTGTGCGCCCAACGCCTCGCCCCTGAGGCCTGGAGGAGCTCCGGCTACGGCGCCATCGACATCCAGCAAGGCAAGGCCGCTCGAATCATCCTTGATGCGCAGCCGCGCCGGCCGACCGGAAACCTTGAGCGATTTGCAGGGGTCGATCACCGCTGCCGCCGTCAGGACGAGCTTGTCCGAGACAGCGAGGCCGACACCGAAGCGCTCCGTCGGCCTTGCCGCGACCGCGACCGAAGGTGCCGCGCCTGGCGTCGCCGCGTTCGCGACAGCAGGACCCGCCGTCGCAGGCGCAGGCCCGGTCGGGAAGGGTTCGAAGCTGCTGGCAATGGCGATGACAAGCTTGTCGATACTCGGTGCCAGGGCCTTGTCGTAGCCGATCGAGAATCCGCGCAGGCCGCCGGGCCCGGACGACAGGCGCCGGTAGAACCGTCCCGACGGCGTCTCGCCGGTGACCACGAAGAAATCCGGCCGCAGCAGCTTGTAGGTGATTTTTCGCCCGGGAACGGCTGCGCTTGTTGCCTTCTCGAACAGCGCCTCGATGGTATCTCCTGACGGTGCCGTGCTCGTGTCGAGCGTTACCCTGCCGTCCTCGCTCTGCCAGCGACCACCGCCGGTCGAGGTCGCATCGCGGCGCGGCAGCAGCTTGGTCGGAATGCCGATGCGTATACCGGTGCGTTCGTCGGTGATGACGCGAAAGCCCGCCGCCTCTCGCGCCGCCCCCGCCGCCTGCGCCAGTGCCCGGCGCTCGACGGGCGTCAGGATGCCGTCCGGAGCCCCGCGCGAACCGGCCTTCAGCGCGTTGATGCCACGAAAGGTCAACGGCCCGAAGGAGCCGCTCACCGCGCCGTTGAAATGCCCCGCCCAGATCAGGTCGTTCTGGATCGCCTTGCGTTCGACCTCGGGCAGGGCATCGAAGGCGACCTGCGCCGCGGCCAGCTGCGGATTCGCCGCAGGTTGCGGCTGGGCTTGCGCGAACACCGGCAAGAACAGCAGCCCGGCAGCGACGAACAGCCCCCTTGTCCCAAGCGAAGACCTCAACCCTGTCGCCATCGCGCGCTCCCCTGCAGTCGGCAGCATTGAAGCGTCATTGCCGGCGCATCCGCAACTGGTCTCGTCAGGCGAGCATTTCGCGGACCAGCGGCATGACCCGGCGTCCATAGAGCTCGACGCAGTGCATGAGCTTGTCATGGCCGAGAGGCCCGGCGCTGTATTTCATCTGGAAGCGCGCCACATCGAGCGCCTTGACCGTCGCAGCGATCTTGCGCGCGACCGTCTCCGGCGACCCGACATAGAGCGAGCCGAAGTTGATCTCCTGATCGAACTCGGCGCGGTTCATCGGCGGCCAGCCGCGTTCGCCGCCGATCCGGTCTCGCATCCGCTTGTAGTCCGTGAAGAACTCCTCGCGCGCCTGCTCATCCGTTTCGGCCACATAGCCCGGCGAATGCACCCCGACCGGCGGCACGGGTTTCTCCAGCTGTGCAAAGGCACGATGGTAGAGATCGACATAGGGCCGGAACCGTTTCGGATCGCCGCCAATGATCGCGAGCATCAGCGGCAGGCCGTAGCGGGCCGCGCGAACGACTGATTCAGGGCTCCCGCCAACCCCGATCCAGGTCTTCAGCACCCCGGTTTCCAGCGTGGGAAAGACGCTCTGGTTCTTGAGCGGCGGCCGCGTCGTGCCGGACCAGGTCACCGTATCCCGGCTGATCAGCGCCGCGAAGAGATCGAGCTTCTCCTCGAACAGGGTTTCGTAGTCGCGCAGCTCATACCCGAACAGCGGGAAGGACTCGGTGAAGGAGCCACGGCCGAGAATGACCTCCGCCCGTCCACCTGACGCCGCGTTGAGCGTCGAGAAGCGCTGGAACACCCGGATCGGATCGTCCGAGCTCAGCACCGTGACGGCGGAGCCGAGGCGGATCCGCTCTGTCCGTCCGGCAATCGCCGCAAGCACGACCTCCGGTGAGGAAATGGCGAAATCGGCGCGATGATGCTCGCCCACGCCGAAGAAATCGACCCCGACATGATCGGCCAGCACGGCCTCGTCGATCAGGTTGCGAATGACCTCTGCATGCGGCAGCGGCTGGCCACCCGGCCCGGCAGTGACATCGCCAAACGTGTCCAGGCCCAGTTCGAGAGGCTGTGTCATGCACATGTCCGTTCAGGCTTGCTACGGTCGAGGGAGATTGTGCCGAGGTCAGCCTCGGCGGAGCACATCCGCACCAATTGAGGCGCAGGACACGTGCTTTCAAGGAGGCCCGCCATGCGCACCGGTTCAGAGCCTCAGGCAGCAGATGCGCGGCTGGCTCCGCCGGTGCTGTGAGACGCTCCCCGTCAGCTTTCTCGTTGCACCGGCGAGCACGGATGCTAGCCTTTGGCCATACCCCGCCGCCCTTGCGGCAGCGCGGCATCGATGACGACAGGCCGGACCGGCCGAAGGGACTGATCATGACCTTGCTCACCCGGCTCGCGCTGCTTCTCGGTCTTGCCCTCGCCGCCACCCCGGCCCTCGCCCAGAAGGCCTATATCCGCAACGATCTCCAGGCTGACGGGCAAAGGCTCGAGGAACGCCTGAAGCGTGACGTCTCGGCCAGCTCACGCCCAGCAGTGGCCGCCCTGCGCGACGGCGAGGCTGCGCTCTCGCGCGGCGATGCCCGCGCCGCCCTGCCCCAGGCCAATGCCGCGGTCGTCGCCGATCCCCAGAACTCCGCCGGCTGGCGCCTGATGGCGCGCGCCGCCAATGCCGTCGAGCCGCGTGACTATCGCGAGCGCTGGGAACTGCGCGAACGCGCGATCAGCGCCGCCTACCTCGCCTATCAGCGCGCGACCTCTCGCCCGGACGAAGCAGCCTCGCTCGCAGTGCTCGCCCGCACCTTCGAGCGTAACGAACTCTGGCGCCCGGCCCTGACCACCTATCGTCTCAGCCTCGATCTTCAGGATAATGCACAACTGCGCACCGCATATGAAAGCCTGCGTGAGAAGCGCGGCTTCCGCCTGCTCGCCAACAAGGTCGATGCCGATGCGGCGAGCCCGCGCGCCTGCTTCGAATTTTCAGAGCCGCTCGCACGTGGGCGTGTCGATTTCGCGCCCTATGTCGCGATTTCCGGCGGCAGGGGTGATTTCGCCGTCAGTGCCGAGGAGCGCCAGATCTGCGTCGACGGCCTGCGCCACGGCGAACGCTATGCTTTCGTCATTCGCCAGGGCGTGCCTTCCGCACTCCCCGACGAGAAGCTGCTGAAATCCGCCGATTACGAGGTTTATGTCCGCGACCGCACGCCCTCGGTGCGCTTCACCGGCAAGAACTACGTCCTGCCGCGAACCGGCCAGCAAGGCATCCCGGTCGTCTCCGTCAATGCCGACAAGCTCGACCTCGAGGTCATGCGCATCGGCGACCGCAATCTGATCAACTCGGTCCATTCCGAGGATTTCCTCAGCCAGCTCGGCAGCTACAACGCGGGCCAGATCGCGTCCGACAGGGGCCAGCGCGTCTGGGCCGGCGCGATGGACGTCAAGTCCGAGCTCAACAAGGACGTGATCACCGCCTTCCCGGTGCTGGAGGCGGTCGGGCAGCTCAAGCCCGGCGTCTACGTGATGTTTGCCAAGCCGACGGGCGGACAGGCCGCGCAGCCCTCGGGCGACGGCGACTATGACGACGGCTCGACCCGCGCGACACAATGGTTCGTCGTCTCCGATCTCGGCCTGACCTCCTTCTCCGGCCCCGATGGCGTGCATGTGCTGGCGCGCTCGCTTGCCGATGCGGCGCCGATCCCGAACGCGGAGCTTCGCCTCATCGCCCGCAATAACGAGGTCCTCGCCACCGCCCGCACCGATGCGAAAGGGTATGCCCGCTTCGATGCCGGCCTCGCCAAGGGCCAGGGCGGCAATGCGCCGGGCCTCGTCACCGCCCTGCTCGGCGAGGACTACGGCTTCCTCGACCTGAAGCAGACCGCCTTCGATCTCTCGGATCGCGGCGTGAAGGGGCGCGTCGCCCCGGCCGGGCTTGACGCCTATCTCTATACCGAACGCGGCGTCTATCGCTCCGGCGAGACGGTCTATCTCACCAGCCTGCTGCGTGATTCCGCTGGCGCCGCCGTCACCGGCCTGCCGCTGACGCTGGTGGTGAAGCGGCCGGACGGAGTCGAGTATCGCCGCCGCCAGGTCGAGGATCAGGGTGCCGGTGGGCGGTCTCATTCCATCCCGCTGATCTCCGGCGCGCAGACCGGCACCTGGCGCGTCCAGGCCTATGCCGACCCGAAGGGCGCAGCAATCGGCGAGGTTTCCTTCCTCGTCGAGGATTATGTCCCCGAGCGTCTCGAGCTGACGCTCGCGCCGAAATCTCCCGTGCTCCAGGCCGGCGAACCGGCCGAGATCGATGTCAATGCGCGCTATCTCTACGGCGCGCCGGGCTCCGAGCTCGACGTCAATGGCTCGACCACGATCCGCGCCGCCGCGAAATCCGCCATCCCCGGCTTCGCCGACTTTCAGGTCGGACTCACCGACGAGGCTTTCGAGGCGATCCAGAGCGACCTGGAGGAGAGTGCGACCACCGACGCCGCAGGCAAGGCGACCATATCGGCCGGTGTGCAGCAGCCCGAGACCAACCGTCCGCTCGAGGTCGAGATCACCTTGCGCGTCGGCGAGCCGGGCGGCCGCGCCATCGCCCGCTCCGTCACCTTGCCGATCGTGCCGAAGGGCGCTGCTATCGGCGTGAAGCCGCTGTTCAGGGACGGTGAGCTCGGCAACAGCCAGACCGCGGGTTTCGACGTCATCATGGCCAATGGCGACGGCCGCCGCCTCGCCAGGCCGGGCGTGAAATGGACGCTGTCCAAGGTCAATCGCAACTATCAGTGGTTCTTCCAGGACGGCCGCTGGAACTATGAGGGTGTGAAGACGACGCGTCGCGTCGCCGATGGCGAGATCGCCGTCAGCGAGACGACCGCAGCCCGCATCGCGGCCCCGGTTCAGTGGGGCAATTACCGGCTCGACGTCGCCTCCGACGGCTCGGACGCGACCGAGACCAGCGTCTCCTTCACCGTCGGCTATGAGAGCGACAAGACGGCCGACACGCCCGATGTGCTGGAGGTCGCGCTCGACAAGCCATCCTATGCGATTGGCGAGACCATGCAGGTCAGGCTCTCGCCGCGCTTCGCGGGCAAGGCGACGCTCGCAGTCGTCGGCGACAAGCTGAACGAGATCCAGACGATCGACATCGCTCCCGGCGGCAGCACAGCCTCGATCCCGGTCAAGGCGGAATGGGGGGCAAGCGCCTATCTCGTCGCCCTGGCCCACCGCCCGATGGACACCGCCGCCCAGCGCCTGCCCGGGCGCGCCATCGGCCTGTCCTGGTTCTCGATCGGCAAGGAACAGCGCACGCTCCAGGTCGACCTCGGCGCACCTAATCTGGTGCGCCCGCTCTCGACCCTGTCTCTGCCGGTCAAGGTCAGCGGGGCGCGTGCCGGCGAGGAGGTTTTCGTCACAGTCGCGGCGGTCGATGTCGGCATCCTCAACCTCACCCGCTTCGAAAGCCCGGACGCCAGCAAGTACTTCTTCGGCCAGCGCCAGATCGGCCACGAACTCCGCGACCTGTACGGCTATCTGATCGACGGCATGCAGGGCGTGCGCGGCACCATCCGCTCCGGCGGTGACGCAGCGCCTGTATTGCAGGGTGAGGCGCCAACGCAGGAGCCGCTCGCGCGCTATTCCGGGGTGGTCAAGCTCGGTCAGGACGGCACCGCCAAGATCGACTTCGAGCTGCCCGCCTTCAACGGCTCGGTCCGCGTCATGGCTGTCGCCTGGTCGCAAGGCCGCACCGGCCAGGCCAGTACCGACGTCATCGTGCGCGACCAGATCATCGCCCAGGCGACGCTGCCGCGCTTCCTCGCGATCGGCGACCAGTCGCGCTTCCATCTCCAGATCGACAATGTCGAGGGACCCGCGGGACCCTATCTCGTCGACCTCGACGTGAAGGGCCCAGTCCTCGTCGCCGCCGACGCGACGCGGCGCACGCTGACGCTCGCTGCCGGCGCCAAGAGCCAGATGACGATCCCCGTCACGGCGGCCGGGCTTGGCCGCGCCGAGTTCGACGTCCGGATCAGCGGCCCGAACGGCGTCGGCACCGTGCAGAACCTCGCCGTACGCGTGCAGCCCTCGGCCAACACGATCGCGCGCCGCATCGTCCGGCCGATCCCGGGCAATGGCGGCTCGATCACCGTGTCGTCGGACCTCCTCGCCGATCTCGTGCCGCGCTCCGGCCAGGTCTCGGTCTCGGTTTCGCCGCTGGCCGCGCTCGACGTGCCGGCGATCCTGAAGGCGCTCGACCGCTACCCCTACGGCTGCACCGAGCAGACCGTCAGCCGCGCCCTGCCGCTGCTGCATGTCAACCGGCTGGCCAGCCTCGAGCAGCTCGCGCTCGACGCCAATGCCGACGAGCGCGTCAACGGCGCGATCGAGCGCGTGCTCGCCCGTCAGGGCGGCAACGGCTCCTTCGGGCTCTGGGGCGTCGGCGGCGAAGACCTCTGGCTCGATGCCTTCGTCACGGACTTCCTGACCCGCGCCCGCGAGCGCCAGGTCAACGTCCCGCAGATCGCCTTCAATCTCGCGCTCGACCGGCTGCGCAATCAGGTCGTCAACACCAGCGAGATCAACAAGGAGGAGGCCGCCGGCATCGCCTATGCGCTCTATGTGCTCGCCCGCAACGGCCGGCCGGTGATGGGCGACCTGCGCTATCTCGCCGACAACAAGCTGGGCGAGTTCGCCTCGCCGCTGGCACGCGCGCAGATTGGGGCGGCGCTCGCGCTGCTCGGTGATCGCGGTCGTGGTCGCGCCGCCTTCACCAGCGCGCTCGCAGGCCTCCAGGAGGCGCGCGACGACGGCCTGTCGCGGCCCGACTACGGTTCGCGCCTGCGCGACGGCACCGCGGTCCTGACCCTGATCGCCGAAACCAATGGCGAGCGCGCCGACATCGCCCGCGCCTCCTCGATCGTCGAGAGCGCACGCGGCTCCGCCCGCTACACCTCGACCCAGGAGAACATGTGGATGGTGCTTGCGGCACAGGCCATGGCCAAGGAGGCCGAGGGCATGGCGCTGACCGTCGACGGCACCGAGCGCAAGGGCGCCTTCTACCGCACGCTTTCAGACGAGACGCTGGAAGCGAAGCCGCTCACCATCGCCAATCCCGGCGCTGCCTCTGCTCAGGCCGTGATCACCGTTGCCGGCATTCCGACCACAGCCGAGCCTGCCCTGAACCAGGGCTTTGCGCTGGAGCGGACCTACTACACCAGGAAGGGCGAGAAAGCTGATCCGGCGCGTCTGCGCCAGAACGAGCGCTATGTCGTCGTGCTGACGGTGACCGAGCCCTCCGTCCGCTACGGGCGGCTGCTGCTGGTCGATCCGTTGCCCGCCGGGCTCGAGATCGAGAATGCCAATCTCACCGAGGGAGCATCGACGCAGGGATTGAGCTGGCTGAAGCAGGAGGTCACGCCGGTCCACACCGAGGCACGCGACGATCGCTATGTCGCAGCCTTCGAACGGCCCGGCTCCTCCAACCAGCCACTCTCGTTCACAGTCGCCTATCTCGCGCGCGCCGTCTCGCCCGGCCGCTATGTCGCGCCCGCAGCCGCGATCGAGGACATGTACCGTCCCGACCGCTTCGGCCGCACCGCCTTCGGCACGGTCGACATCACCTCGGCCAGGTAAGGACGCGTAGGCTCGTGATCGTGCAGGACGAGCAAGGCGGCGTCGCACCTCCCTCCGCTTCGCGGGGCGGATGGGGTCGACGTCGCTGGCTGAAGCCGGTTGCGCTGGCGTCAGCGCTCGGGCTTGCGCTCGTGGGTTTGGCTGCCGGCTCCATCGCCTACTACGCCTCGACCCTCCCCCCTCTCGACATCTCGGCCGCGCATGACCGCTCGATCGTGGTGCTTGATCGCGAGGGCAAGCTGCTGCGCCCCTTCCTCACCGCCGATGGTCGCTGGAAGCTTCCGGTCGGAGTCGAGGATGTCGACCCGCGTTATCTCGCAATGCTGAGGGCTTTCGAGGACAGACGCTTCGACAGCCATTCCGGGATCGACCTGTTCGCGATGCTGCGTGCCGCCGGGCAGATGCTGATCAATGGCCGCATCATCTCCGGCGGCTCGACACTGACCATGCAGGTCGCGCGCCTGCTCGAACCGCGCGAGGAACGTTCGCTTGCCGCCAAGCTGCGCCAGGCCGTGCGTGCGATTGAGCTGGAACGCCGCTTCAGCAAGGACCAGATTCTTGATCTCTACCTGGCGCTCGCCCCCTTCGGCGGCAATCTCGAAGGCCTGCGTGCGGCGAGCTTTGCCTATTTCGGCCGCGAGCCGAAACGCCTTTCCACTGCGGAAGCCGCCCTGCTCGTCGCCCTGCCGCAAGCGCCGGAGCAACGCCGTCCCGACCGCTTCCCCGAGATCGCTCGCAAGGCGCGCGACCGACTGCTCGCCCGCATCGAGACAGCAGGTCTTGCGACGCATTCCGAAGTCGCGGCCGCGCGTGATGAGCCGGTTCCGACCGCGCGAAAAGCCTTTCCCAATCTGGCGCCACATGTCGCCGAGCACGTCGTCGCCGAAGCGCCGACCGTTCGCCATCACCATCTGACCATCGACGCACGGCTGCAGGCCAATCTCGAACAGCTTGCCCGCGAGCGCAGCCTCGGGCTCGCGCCCCAGGTCTCGATCGCCGTTCTCGCCGTCGACAACGAGACCGGCGAAGTCCGCGCCTCGGTCGGCGGCGTCGATTATTTTGCCGCCGAGCGCGCCGGCTCGCTCGATCTCACGCGGGCCCTGCGCTCGCCCGGGTCGGCCCTGAAACCCTTCATCTATGCACTCGCCTTCGATAACGGCCTCGCCCATCCCGAGACCATGCTGGAGGATCGGCCGGCGCGTTACGGGCTCTATGTGCCGGAGAATTTCGATCTCGGCTTCCAGGGCATGGTCAGCGCGCGCAAGGCCTTGCAGCTTTCGCTGAACGTTCCGACCGTGGAATTGCTCTCGGCACTCGGTCCGCAGCGCTTCCTGTCGCGACTGCGCGATTCCGGCGTCGCGATCGCGATGCCGAAGGAAGGCGGTGCGCCGGGGCTCGCGGTTGGCCTCGGTGGCCTCGGCATCACCTTGTCCGACCTGACACGGCTCTATGTCAGCCTCGCCCGCGGCGGCGAGATGCTGCCGCTCAAGGCCAAGGCCAGCGATCAGCCGGCCGGAGAGGCGCCTCGCCTCGTCGATGCCGTCGCGGCCTGGTATGTCGCGGACACCCTGCTCGGCGCTCCGCCGCCGCTCAATGCCGCGCCGGGGCGCATCGCCTACAAGACCGGCACATCCTATGGCTATCGCGATGCCTGGGCCGTCGGCTTCGACCGCAAGCACACGATCGGCGTCTGGGTCGGCCGCGCCGATAACGGGGCCGTGCCGGGGCTGGTCGGGCGCGTCGTCGCGGCGCCGATCCTGTTCGATGCCTTCGCCCGCCTCGGCCATGATCCGCGGCCATTCCTGCAGCCGCCGAACGCCATCATCTCCTCGACATCGAACCTGCCGCCGCCGCTCCGCCATCTCCGGCAGGACGTGCCCAAGACGCTGACCGCACTGGCCCGGCCCGGCCTCACGCTGGCCTTCCCGCCGGAAGGCGCGCGCATCGATCTCGCGGCGTCGGCCGTCGACGGGCACGCGCTGCTCAACCTCAAGGTCGCCGGCGGCGCCCCGCCCTATACATGGCTGGTTGACGGCGCGCCGGTGACCGCACCGACCCGCCGCCGCGAGACCGCCTGGCAGCCCGGCGGCAAGGGCTTTGTCCGGATTTCGGTGATCGACGGCGCGGGCGCGAGCGAGAGCGTCTCGGTCAGGCTGCAGTAACGCAACGCATCGTTGGGATCGGGGCAACCAGATCCCAACGTCGGTAAAGCGGCCCCGGATCCGTTTGCCCCTCAGTTCACTCCGCAGGCTGGACCTGCGTCTGGCCATGCGCCTTGTCGTCGCCGTGCACGGGCCGATGCGCCCGCGCCAGATAGCTATAGGCGACCGGCACCACGTAGAGCGTCAGCAAGGTGCCGAACGTCATGCCGCCGACGATGACCCAACCGATCTGAGAGCGGCTTTCGGCGCCGGCGCCATGGGCGAGCGCCAGCGGCACCGCACCAAGCACCATCGCGCCCGTCGTCATCAGGATCGGCCGCAGGCGCAGCTCCGCGGCCTCGACCAGCGCATCGACGAGTTCCCTGCCCTCCTCGCGCAACTGGTTGGTGAACTCGAGGATCAGGATGCCGTGCTTGGTGATCAGGCCGACCAGCGTGATCAGGCCGATCTGGCTGTAGACGTTGAGCGTGCCACCGCTGAAATACAAAGCCGCCAGCGCGCCCGTGATCGAGAGCGGCACCGAGACCATGATCACCACGGGGTCGATGAAGCTCTCGAACTGCGCCGCCAACACCAGATAGATGAAGCCAAGCGCCAGGAGGAACACGATCGCGATCGAGGAGCCAGCCTGCTTGAACTCGCGGCTCTGGCCGGAATAGTCGATCTGCACCGACTTCGGCAGCACCTTGGCGGCAGCCTGCTCCAGGACGGTCAGTCCATCGCCGAGCGAATAGCCGGGCGCCGGCACCGCCGTGATCGTCGCGGAGCGCAGCTGGTTGAAGCGGATCAGCTCCTTGGGCGCGACATTCTCCTCGATGCTGACAAGGCTGGAGAGCTGCACCACCGTGCCGTTGCGACCACGCAGATAGATCGACTGCAGCGCCTGAGGCGTGTTGCGATCCTCCCCGGCGACCTGCAGCATCACATCATACTGCTCGCCGTTCATGTTGAAGCGCGTCACCTGCCGCCCGCCGAGCAGAGTCTCCATCGTCCGGCCGATGATATCGACGCCGACGCCAAGATCGCTCGCGCGCTGCCGGTCGATCGAAACCTTGATCTGCGGCTTGTCCAGGATGAGGTTGGATTCGAGATTGGTCAGCACCGGCGAGGCGGACGCCTCCGCGATGACCGCATCGACATAGCTCTTGATCTCGGCATAGGAATCCGAAGAGCGCAGCACGAACTCGATCGGCTTGCTGTTGGCGCCGCCGCCGCCGAGCGAGGGCGGATTGACCGCGAAGAGGCGGATACCCGGAATCTGCGACAGTCCGCGATTGATCTCGGCAACGAGATCCTGCTGCTTGCGGTGGCGCTCTTCCCAGGGTTTCAGCCGCGCGAATGCGATGGCGCGCGTCACGTCGGGGAAGCCGGTGATGACGAGATAGCTCTCGACCTCGGGAATATTCTTGAAATACTCCTCGACCTGCCGCGCATAGCTCGCCGTGAAGCTCAGCGTCGCGCCCTCCGGCGAGACGCCGATGGCATTGATCGTGCCACGGTCCTCCACCGGAGCCAGTTCCGAGCGCAGGTTCGTGAAGAAGTAATAGCTGCCGCCGGCGACGCAGAGCGCCAGCAGCACGATGACCGGGCGCATCGAAAGCGCCCCGCGCAGCGAACGGCGATAACCACTGGAAAGCGCATCGAAACCGCGCTCCAGCAGGTTGTAGAGCCAGCCATGCGACTCGTGCGGCTTCAGCAGCTTGGCGCACATCATCGGCGTCAGCGTCAGCGCGACGAAGCCGGAAACGAGCACCGCGCCTGCCAGCGTCAGGGCGAACTCGATGAAGAGCTTGCCGGTGCGCCCGGTCGAGAACGCCATCGGCGCATAGACCGCAACCAGCGTCAGCGTCATCGCAACGACTGCGAAGGCGATCTCGTTGATGCCGCGGATCGCCGCCTTGCTTGGTTCCATGCCGTTCTCGACATGGCGGTGCACGTTCTCCAGCACGACGATGGCATCGTCGACGACGAGGCCGATGGCGAGCACCATCGAGAGCAGCGTCAGCGTGTTGACCGTGAAGCCGAGCGCATACATCAGCGCGAAGGAGCCGATCAGCGAAACCGGGATCGTGACCAGCGGGATCAACGTCGCGCGCAGCGAGCGCAGGAAGACGAAGATGATCAGCACGACAAGAACGACCGCCTCGCCGATCGTGGTGTAGACGGCCTGGATCGAGCGATCGATGAAGATCGAGGTGTCGTAGGAGGTCGCGATCGCCATGCCGTCCGGCAGATCATCGGTGATCTCCGGCAGCGCCGCACGGACGCCGGAGGAGACATCGAGCGGGTTTGCCGTCGCCTGCTTGACGATGCCGATCGTCACCGAAGGGCGGCCGGCGAACCAGGCGGCATTGCGCTCCTCACGCGCGCCGAGCTCGACCTTCGCGACATCGCTCAGCCGCACCGGAAATGCGCTGACATCCTTGATCACGATCTGCTGGAATTGCTCGGCCGTGGTCAGGCTGGTCTGCGACAGAACCGTGAACTCACGGTCGTTGCTCTCGATACGGCCGGACGGGATCTCGACATTCTGCGCCCGCAGCGCCGCCTCGATCTCCTGCACCGTGATGTTATAGGCGGCCATGCGGGCACGATCGAGCCAGATGCGCATCGCATATTGCCGCTGGCCGAGAATGCGCACTTCGGCGACGCCGGTGATGTTCTGCACCCGGTCGGCAATGAAGCGGTCGGCGAAGTCTGTCAGCTCCAGCGGGCTGTGCCGCGTGCTGGTCAGCGACAGATACATCACCGGCTGGGCGTCGGCCTCGACCTTGGCGATGATCGGCTCGTCGATCTCGTCCGGCATGCGTCCACGCACGCGGCTGACGCGGTCGCGGACGTCGGAGGCCGCGACATCCGGATCGACGTCAGGACGGAAACGCACCGAGATGCTGCTGCGCTCCTGACGGCTGTTCGACGTGATGATCTCGATGCCCTCGATGCCCGCGATCGAGTTCTCCAGGATCTGCGTGACCTGCGATTCGATGATCTCGGCGCTGGCGCCGCGATAGGTCGTGTTCACCGAGACGATCGGCTCGTCGATATTCGGGTATTCGCGCACCGTCAGCCGGCCATAGGAGACGATGCCGATGAGAACGACGAGCAGGCTCAGGACGGTTGAGAGGACCGGCCGGCGGACGAACAGCGCAAACAGGCTCATCGTGCGTTGCTCGTCTGCACCGGAGCCAGAGCATTCTTGACGGCGACGGTCGAGCCGTCGCGCAGGCGCATCTGGCCGGCCGTGACGATCTGCATGGCCGGGGTCAGCCCCTTCACGATCTCGACCTTGCCCGGCAGGCGCTTGCCGAGTTCGACCGGCACGCGCTTCGCCTTGCCGTTCTCGACCACGAAGATCATCTTGCCGGTGCCGTCAGGCACCACGGCCGTCTCGGGCACGACGAGCGCATTCTCGCGCTGGTCGACGATGATGTTGATCCGCGCGAACAGGCCGGGTTTCAGGATGCCGTCGCCGTTCGGGATCGTGGCGCGCAGCCGGATTGCACGGCCGTTGACATCGACGATCGGATCGATCGCGAAGATCGTGCCGGTGAAGCTGCTGTCGGGCAGCGCATCGACCTTGAGCTGGATGGTCTGCCCGACCTTGACCCGCGTCAGGTAAATCTCGGGAACACGAAAATCGACCTTCATCGGGTCGGTTGCCGTAAGTGTGATCAACTCCTTGCCGACCGAGACATAGTCTCCGACGCTGACCGAACGCAGACCGACAACGCCGGTGAAGGGCGCGATGATGGCGGTCAGAGCGCGGCGCGAGGTCGCGAGCTGTAGGCGAGCCTCGCTGGAGGCCAGTTGCGCCGTCGCCTGCTCGAGCGCGACCTGCGTGCCTGAGCCCCGGTCGACCAGCGCCCGGTTGCGCTCATAGGTGTCGCGCGCCAGCCGCAGGTCCGCTTCGGCCAGTCTCACCTCGGCATCGAGGATCGCCTTGTCGAGCTTGACGAGTTCCTGGCCCTTGGTGACGCGCTCGCCTTCCTTGAATCCCAGTGCGACGACCCGGCCGGCGATTTCGGGAGCGATGACCACGGTCTCATTCGCGGTCAATGTGCCCAGCGCCTGGACCTCTTCATTGACCGTCACGGCCTCGGCCCGGCTGACCTCGACCGGCACACCGGCGGCCTGCGGGTTCGTCGCGGCGCGCGCCTGCGCAGGCTGCGCGCCAGCCTTGAAGCTGCGGTAGCCGTAATAGCCGCCGCCAGCGACGCCGGCGATCAGGAGGACAAGGACAAGCCGCTTCATAGGTCAGGGTGCTCCGGTATCGTCGCAAGCCCTATGGGACTGGACGATGCAGTTCAAATTACAAATCCGTAAGTGTGGTTTCATGACGACCGCGACGATTTTGTGAACCATCCGGTTTTTCGCATGCAAGACCGGAACCAGGACGCGAAACAAGCCCGAAACGGGCCGCCAGCGACAGATTTCGCGGCCCCGTGGCCGAATTGAGCCGTCAATGAAAGTCCCGCGAGCGCGGCAGCACCCTGACATTGCGCGGGTGGGTGTGCTGGCGCGGCGGCAGGCGGCTGTCGGCTTGCGGGCGCTGCACCTCGTCGGCTCGCGCCAGGGTTCGGTGCAGCAGCCCGTCAGCCAGCCGTGCCAGTTCCTCCGAGCGATCCTCGATCCTGTCGACCACGAGATGGACGATGCCCTCCGAGCTGCGCTGCAACTGGCCTGCGAGCAGGACGAGCCGCGCGCCCATCGCCTGCCGGCGGTAACGCTCGAAGGTCTTTGGCCAGAGCACCGCATTGGCGATACCGGTCTCGTCCTCCAGCGTCATGAACATCACCCCCTTGGCGCTGCCCGGCCGCTGGCGCACCGTGATGATGCCCGCCAGTCGGCAGCGCGTGCCGTCAGGGGCTGCCAGAACCTGCTCGCAGCTCAGGGCCCGCTCACGTGCAAAAAGCGGGCGCAGGAACTGCATCGGATGCCCCTTCAGCGACAGGCGCAGATGCTGGTAATCCGCGATGACCTGTTCGGCATCCCGCATGCGCGGCAGCAGGGTCTCGGGCTCTCGGGCCAGCTCGGCGCTCTCGCTTGCTGCAAAAAGCGGCAGCGGCCTGTCATCCGGGAGCCGCCGCACCTCCCAGAGCGCCTCGCGCCGGCTGAGGCCGAGTGAGCCGAAAGCATCGGCATCGGCCAGCGCGACTAGTGCACGTGTCGGCAGCCTCGCGCGCCGCGCCAAGGCTTCGACACTGTCATAGCGCTGCCCGCGCGCCTTCACGAGCGCCTCGCCAAATGCCTCCGAGATCCCGTCGATCTGGCGCAAGCCGAGCCGCATCGCGAGTGCGCCGTCCTCGCGCCGCTCCAGCGTGTTGTCATGATCGCTCAGATTGATGTCGGCCGGCCGGATCTCGACCTTGTTGTCCTGCGCCGCCCGGATGATCTGCGCCGGAGCATAAAAGCCCATGGGCTGCGAGTTCAGCAGCGCCGCGGTGAAGGCGGCAGGATGATGGTACTTGAGCCAGGCCGAGGCATAGACCAGCAGGGCGAAGGAGGCCGCGTGGCTCTCCGGGAAACCGTATTCGCCAAAACCCTTGATCTGGTTGAAACAGGCGCTCGCGAAGGCACGGTCATAACCGCGCGCCACCATGCGCTCGACCATCATCGTCTCGAAATTCTGGATCGTTCCGACATGGCGGAAGGTCGCCATGGCACGCCGCAGGCCATTGGCCTCATCCTCGGTGAATTTCGCCGCCTCGATGGCGATGCGCATCGCCTGCTCCTGGAACAGAGGCACGCCGAGCGTCTTTTTCAGAACCTGTTCGAGCTCGTCGGGAGGCCCATGTTCCGGTGCGGGCTTGGGGTAGACGACCTCATCCGGGTTTTTCCGCCGCCGCAGATAGGGATGGACCATATTGCCCTGGATCGGGCCCGGCCGGACGATCGCGACTTCGATGACGAGATCATAGAACTCCTTGGGCTTCAGCCGCGGCAGCATGTTCATCTGCGCCCGGCTCTCAACCTGGAAGACGCCGATCGCATCGGCCCGACACAGCATGTCGTAGACGCGCGGATCCTCCTGCTCGATCGTCGCCAACTCCCAGCGTTTACCTCCGTGCAGAGCGATCAGGTCAAAGGCCTTGCGAATGCAGGTCAACATGCCGAGCGCCAGCACATCGACCTTCATCATCCGGAGCGCGTCGATATCGTCCTTGTCCCACTCGATGAAGCTGCGGTCCTTCATGCCGCCCCAGCCGATCGGCACGCATTCGTCGAGCCGCCCGCGCGTCAGCACGAAGCCGCCGACATGCTGCGAGAGATGGCGGGGAAAGCCGATCAGTTCGGTCGCCAGCGCGGCCGCACGCGCGATCATCGGATTGGCGGGGTCGAGCCCTGCCTGCCGGACATGGTTCTCCGGCAAACCGTCGCCCCAGCTGCCCCAGACCGTGTTGGCGAGTGCGGCCGTGACATCCTCGCTCAGGCCCAAGGCCTTGCCGACCTCGCGAATGGCGCTGCGCGGCCGGTAGCAGATCACCGTGGCGCAGATGCCGGCGCGCAGCCGACCATAGCGTTCGTAGATATACTGCATCACCTCCTCGCGCCGCTCATGCTCGAAATCGACATCGATATCGGGCGGCTCCTTGCGCTGTTCGGAGAGGAAGCGGGCAAGGAGCGAATTGCCCTCCATCGGGTCGACCGCGGTGACCCAGAGGCAGTAGCAGACCGCCGAATTCGCGGCCGAGCCCCGCCCCTGACACAGGATCGGCGGCTCCTGCGCACGGGCAAATTTCACGATGTCGTGGACGGTCAGGAAGTAGCGCGCATAGCCAAGCCGCGCGATGAGCGAGAGTTCCTTGCGGATAAGATCCTGGACTTTGTACGGAATCCCCGCGGGATAGCGTCGCCACGCTCCTTCCCAGGCGAGGTGCTCCAGATGCTCCTGCGGGGTGCTTCCGGGCGGCACCGGTTCGTCCGGATACTCATATTGCAGCTGGTCGAGCGAGAACCGGCAGCGTTCGAGGAAGCGCACCGTCTCCGCCACTATCTCCGGCGCGTGACGGAACAGGTGAGCCATCTCGCGCGGCGATTTGAGATGGCGCTCGGCATGAGCCTCCAGCATGCGCCCGGCCCGCTCGATCGGGACATGCTCGCGGATGCAGCTGACGACATCCTGCAAGGGCCGCCGCTCGGGCGCATGATAGAGCACGTCGTTGACGGCGAGGCAGGGCACGCCCGTCCTGGCCGCAAGCAGCGCCAGTGCCTCGGCGCGGCGTCGGTCGTCGCCGCGATGCGGCATGTCGATGCCCAGCCAGAGCCGACCGCGCGCAAACTCGGAAACACTGGCGAGAGCCGCGGCGATCTCGCTGTCCGGCCGCCGTTCCGGCATCAGGATCAGCAGCAGGCCTTCCGCGCATTCGCGCAGGTCGGAGAGCGTGAGGATGCATTCGCCCTTCTTCTCGACCTTCATCTTGCCCTGGGTCAGCAGGCGGCAGAGCCTGCCATAGGCGTCGCGATCCTGCGGATAGGCGAGCAGATCGGGCGTGCCGTCGGACAGCACGAGGCGAACCCCGACCGCGAATTTCAACGTCGTGGCGGCGATACCCGCCTCGCGCATCGCCGCGTGGGCCCGCACCACGCCGGCCAGGGAATTGCGGTCGGCAAGTCCGATTCCGGCAAGGTCGAGTTCGGCGGCCCGGCCAACCAGTTCCTCCGGACTCGAGGCTCCGCGCAGGAAGGAGAAGTTGGAGGTGACCGCAAGCTCGGCATAGCGCGAGGCCGATCCTCCCAGGGCAGTCTCCACCGGGCGATTGTCATTGAGCCCGCTCATGCGAAAAGCCCATGCATGAACCAGGGCGGATGCGCGGCCTCGCGGCCATAGAGCCCGTCGCGATAAAGCCAGAAGCGTCGTCCGCCCGGCTCTTCGACACGGAAATAGTCGCGGGTCGGCGCGATCCTGCCCGTCGTCGCCCACCATTCGGCAGCGATCCGCTCCGGTCCTTCGGCCTTGGCGACCTCGTGCATGACACGCCGCCAGCGGAAACGCGTCGGCGGCCCGTCCGGGATTTCGGCCAGCACCTCGATCGGCTCTGGCCGCGACAGCAGCCGCAGGGGCCGTTCCGGGACAGCGCTCGGAGCCGGCCAGTCCGGGGAAAGGCCGAGCCGTGCCATCTCGCCATGACGCAGGGCGGGCACCGCTAGCGCCGCGCGCTCGGGATCATGGCTGTCCTGCGCCAGGAAACGCCGCACGCGATCCGGGCCGATCCGGGCCGCAATCGCATCGGCGACCTCCGTCAACGCCCGCTCGGCGGCAGCTTCGTCGGGCTCCTCCTTCCCACCGGAGGCAAGTGTTGCCTGATCGGCGGCGAAAGGCTCGGTCGCCCCGGCCGAGAGCCGGATCAGGTCGAAACCGAAGCCGGGATCGAGCGGGTCCGCCAAGGCATCCAGCTTCAAGGCGAAGAGCCGGTCGATCGCAGCCGGATCGCGCAACGGCATCCCGGTCTCGATGCCGAGACGGCGCACGGCCCCGTCACTGCGGAAAAAGCTCGCCTCGAACAGTCTTGCGCCTTCGCCGCGCGCCTCCAGCAGGCCGGCGAGACTCTCCTCCAGGCCGGCCAGGGCAGCCCGGATCCCGGCTTCATGCGCCAGCGGCTCGGCGAAACGCCGCTCCGCCATGCAATCCGGCAACGGCCGCCGCGGGGACAGCGCCTGCGGCAGGCGGCCGAGCGCCTGGTCGAGCCTGTCGAGCAGGTCGCGGCCGAAACGGGCGGCCAGCGGTGCGCGCGGTCGCGTCTCCAGATCGGCGATATGCGTGAGGCCCATGCGCGCGAGCCCGTGCTGCCGTGCAGCCTCCAATCCGAGCGCCGCCGTCGGCAAGGGCCAGAGGGCCTCGCCCTCCCCGCCCGGCGGCACGATGCCGCCGCGCCCATAACGCGCGACGCCCCAGGCGGCGCGCGCCGTCCCGGCAATGGCGGCGCGCAGCGTAAAGCCCTGTCGTTTCAGATGAAGCAGGCAATCGCGGCCAAGCGCGGCTTCGCCGCCGAAGAGATGGGTGCAGCCCGAGATATCGAGCAACAGGCCATCCTCGCCATCGAGCGCGACCAGCGGCGTATAGCGGTCGCACCAGTCGGCAATGGCGCAAAGCAGGGCTGCATCGGCCGCCCTGTCCTCCTCGACCACGACCAGTCGCGGGATCATCGCCCGCGCATCGGCCAGCGCCATGGTCGCATGCAGGCCGAGGCGTTCGGCTTCGGCATCGAGGCTCGTCAGCCGGAAGGCGCCCTTCGCCTTGCCCACCACAACAAGAGGACCAGGATCATCCGCTTGCCCGCCGGGCTGCGGGCCAGGCCTCTGCGACATTGCCCGAACGGATGCGTCCTGGCTGCGCCTGATCCGGTCGATGGGCAGGCGCGGGAACCAGAGCGACAGGAAGCGGCTCGCGGAAACTATACGCATGACTGTCCCACTCCATCACCCATTGCCCTGTCGCCCCATGCCGGTTGCGCAGCACCGTGACCGCGAAACCCGGCCGGCCCGGCCCATGCGCTCTCACCCGCCCCTCCGAAGGCGCCGCCGAAACTGACCAGCGGATCGTCGCCGCACTCGGAGCAGGACTGCTCCCCAGCCGCAGGAGAAAAGCCGTCGCGCCGGCATCCCGCGCCGCCAGAACGAGACGCCGGCTGGCCGTGAGATCGAGGCAGGCCGGCGCACCTTCGAGCTCGATCACCACCGCGCCGATGCCTGAGCGCTGGTCATTGACGCGCGGAAAGGCGTCGCCCGCCGCCTTCAGCACGGCAAGCGGATCTCGCCCCCGCACCGCCAGCACCCGGTCGGGATCGAGCCCGAACGCCGCAAGCCCCGGCGCATAGAGCTCACCGCCCTCCGCGCCGGCGGAATCCTGCCGCAGCCAGACGAGCGGCCGCCGCCCCAGCCGCGCGATCAGCCCGGCGACGAAGCCCGTCGCCGCCGGAGCCTGATGCGCCGCCGCCACGATCTCGTGCAGGGCGTGGCGGCGCAGCGGCCCCAGCGCCGCATCGGCCGCCGCGTGGCCAAGGCTGAAGCTCGCCTCCCCGCCCAGCGAGACGGAGACGCTTTCCAAACCGGCAATGTTTCGCCGCAGCGCGGCGACGGCATGATCGCTCACGTCTTGGCACTCCAAATGTTCCTATTTTGTTCTTTATGACTCCGCACCTTTAGACGAGTCAACAGCCTCCGTGACAGCCCGCTCCACAGCCCGGAATCCTGCTGTCACGGCCCTGTCATCTGTCGCCGATACCGGTTTGCGCACTGCAAGAGAGCATGAGCTCCGGACGGCGCCCCGCCCATGTCCGGATGTCGCCATGCTCGCTCCTCGATGGGAAGACCATTCATGCTGCGTATCGAAGGCCTGACCAAGCGCTTCAGCGGCAAGGCCGCCGTGGACAATGTCTCGCTGTCGATTCCGAAGGGCGAGATGGTCGGCGTCATCGGCCGCTCCGGCGCTGGCAAGTCGACCCTGCTGCGCATGATCAACCGCCTCGCGGAGCCGAGCTCCGGCCGCCTGATCAGCGAGGAGCGCGATGTCACCGCATTGAAGGGCGCCGAACTGCGCGCCTGGCGTCGCGACACCGCGATGATCTTCCAGCAGTTCAATCTTGTCGGCCGTCTCGACGTGCTGACCAATGTCCTGCTCGGCCGGCTCAATCACCGCTCGGCCTTCCTGACGCTGGTGAAGAGCTTCTCGCAGGACGACAAGATCCGCGCCATTGCCGCGCTCGAGCGCCTCGACATGGGCCATCTGCTGGCCCAGCGCGCCGAGACCCTCTCGGGCGGCCAGCAGCAGCGCGTCGCGATCGCCCGTGCCCTGGTCCAGGAGCCGAAGGTCATCCTCGCCGACGAGCCGATCGCTTCGCTCGATCCGCGCAACACCCAGGTCGTGATGGATGCGCTCTTCCGCATCAATCGCGAGGACGGCATCACCGTGATCTGCAATCTGCATGACCTCGATATCGCGGCGAAATATTGCGACCGGCTGATCGGCATGGCCGCCGGCAAGGTCGTGTTCGACGACGTGCCGCAGGCGCTCACCCGCGAGATCGCGGCCGAGCTCTACGGCATCGAGGCCAAGGATGCCGGCGCCGAGGCGCTGGACGCGCTCGATGCCATCGCCATCGCCGAAGCCAAGCGCGCCAAGCAGAGCGCAGCCTGAGCCGGATTTGAGCCCGGCCAGGGCCGCTTATGCCTGAAAAGACCACCTACAGCCTTCAACAGGAGCAAACCATGCTGACCCGTCGTCATACCCTTACGCTCGCCGCCGCCGGCCTTGCCGCGACGCTCGCCGCTCCCGCCTTCGCGCAGGACTGGAAGGCCAAGTATCCGGAGCTGGTCTTCGCCATCATCCCGTCCGAGAACGCGTCTGGCGTCGTCGAGCGCTACACCCCCTTCGTCAGCTACCTCGCGAAGGAACTCGGCACCAAGGTGACGCTGCGCATCGCCAACGACTATGCCGCGATCATCGAAGGCCAGCGCGCCGGCAACATCCATATCGGCATGTACGGCCCCGCCTCCTTCGCCCGCGCCCGCATGACCGGCGCCAAGGTCGATGCCTTCGCGATCGAGACCAATCTCGACGGCACCAAGGGCTATCACTCCGTCTTCTACGTGAAGAAGGACTCGCCCTATCAGAAGATCGAGGACCTGAAGGGCAAGAATCTCGGCCTCGTCGATCCCAATTCCACCTCCGGCAACAATGTGCCGCGCTTCGTGCTCGACGGCATGAAGATCGAGCCCGAGACCTTCTTCGGCAAGGTCGTCTACACCGGCAGCCACGAGAACGCGGTCATCGCGCTCGGCCAGGGCACCGTCGACATCGCCGCCAACTGGTGGAACGACGAGCAGGAATCCAACCTGCAGCGCATGGCCCGCAAGAACATGGTCAAGGCCGACGATTTCCGGATCATCTACAAGTCCGAGCAGATCGTGAACTCGCCGATGGCCTATCTCTCCGACCTGCCGGAGCCGCTCAAGGCCTCGATCCGCGACGCCGTCCTCAACCTCGCCACCAAGGACAAGGTCGCCTTCGACAAGATCTATGAAGGCAAGCAGGGCCCGCTCGTCGCCGTCGACAACAAGGCCTACGACCCGATCATCGAACTGAACAAGTTCGTCGACGCGCTCCGCAAGAAGAAGTCCTCGTAAGCGCTTACCCACCGACCGTCATGGCCGGGCTTATCCCGGCCATGACGGAGTGGCGTCCCGCCGCGACTGGCGAACCCCGCGACGGAACCATCATGACCCTGACGATCGATCGCAACGACCCCGCCATTCGCGGCCACGCCGATCTCTATCGGCGCGAGATGGGCGCAAAGCGCCGCCAGGCCCTGCTCGGCGCCGCCATCTTCATCGCCTGCGTCGCCCTCTCCGCGATCGGCTCGGAGGTCGATCTCGCGAAATTCGCCGCGAACGCCTGGCGCTTCCCGAAATACATCCTCGAGACCCTGCCGACCCTGCACCTCGCGACACTCGGCGCCGATCTCAAGGAATGGTACTGGGGCCTGAACGGCTGGCTGAAGCTGCTCTGGCAGACCCTGCTGATTGCCTATGTCGGCACCGTGCTGGGCGCTGTCGGCGGCTTCCTGCTCTGCTTTTCCGCCGCCGCCAATCTCGGCCGTGCCGGCTGGCTGCGCTGGGCCACCCGCCGCTTCCTCGAATTCTGCCGCACCGTGCCGGAGATCGTCTTCGCGCTGATCTTCGTCATCGCCTTCGGCCTCGGCCCGCTGCCGGGCGTGCTCGCCATCGCGATCCACACCATGGGCACGATGGGCAAGCTCTTCTCCGAGGTGGTCGAGAACATCGACATGAAGCCGGTCGACGGCCTCGCCGCGACAGGCGCGGGCTGGTGGCAGACGATCCGCTTCGCCGTCGTCCCGCAGGTGCTTTCCAATTTCGCCAGCTACGCGCTGCTGCGCTTCGAGATCAATGTCCGCGGCGCCTCGATCATGGGCTTCGTCGGGGCCGGCGGCATCGGCCAGGATCTGATCGAGGCGATCCGCAAATTCTACTTCACCGATGTCAGCGCCATCCTGCTGCTGATCATCGTCACCGTCATGCTGATCGACTACGGCACCGAGCGCCTGCGCCACGCCCTGCTCAGCCTGGAGCACCGCTCATGAGCCTCGCCCTCACCGCCACCGAGCGCACCGATCTCGTCCGTCGCCATCAGGGCGCCATCGACGGCTCGCTGAAGACGCGCCTGACCACCATCGCGGTCGTTGCCGGCCTGCTCGGCCTCTTCTTCTACGGGCTGACGACACTGGAAGTCTCGCTCTGGAAGATCCTCACCGGCATCGGCAATCTCGGCACCTTCGTCGTGCTGATGCTGCCGCCGGACCCCGGCTCCGCCGCCCGCGCCGTGATCTTCGTGAAAGCGCTGTTCGAGACCATCGCCATCGCCTTCCTCGGCACGATCCTCGCCGCGATCCTCGCCTTCCCGCTGGGCTTCCTCGCGGCCAAGAACGTCGTCACCAACCGCGTCATCCATTTCCTGGCGCGCCGCTCGCTCGACACCGTGCGCGGCGTCGATGCGCTGATCTGGGCCCTGATCTGGGTCAATGTCGTGGGCCTCGGCCCCTTCGCCGGCATGCTCGCGATCATGACCAGCGATCTCGGCGCCTTCGGCAAGCTCTATTCGGAAGCGATCGAATCCGCCGACCGCAAGCCCGTCGAGGGCGTGACCTCGTCTGGCGGCGGCAAGCTCCACGAGATCCGCTTCGGCCTGATCCCGCAGGTGCTGCCGGTCATCGCCAGCCAGGTGCTCTACTACATCGAGTCGAACACCCGCTCCTCGACCATCATCGGCATCGTCGGTGCCGGCGGCATCGGCCTCTATCTCGCCGAGACCATCCGCACCCTGGAATGGCAGCAGGTCTCGTTCCTGATCCTGCTCGTGCTTGCCGCCGTGACCGCGATCGACTTCCTGTCCAGCAAGCTGCGCTTCGCCATCATCGGCAAGCGCGCGGTGTGACCGACCTTCCCTTCTCCCCTTGCGGGAGAAGGTGGCTCGGCGCAGCCGAGACGGATGAGGGGTCGCGCTGTCCTCTCCGCTCTCCGCTCATCACAAGCGCAACTCAAAAGCCGTCGCGCGACCCCTCATCCGGCGCTACGCGCCACCTTCTCCCGCAAGGGGAGAAGGAAAGTCCGCAAACGGCTCGACCACCATTTCCATCCGTTCGCCGGCAAAGATGCCGTCGATCAGGTGGATCGGGGTCAGGTCAGGCAGCGCATCGACCGCTGTGGAGAGCATGACAGCGGCGCCGGGCTCGATCCTGAGCAGCAGCGCCTCGCGCTCGCTGGCGAGCCGCGCCGAAAGCCGTGTCGAGAGCCGCACATAATCCGGGATGCCGCAGGCGGCGAAGGCTGCGGTGATCGACGAGCCGGCCCGGCTCAGCATCTTGTCGAAATCCGGGAAGCGCTTGGCCGAGAGCAGATGCACGCCGGTGCTCACCGGCACACCACCGGCCAGACTCAGCGTCTCGATCCGCCAGAGCGGCGCCCCATCCTCCAATCGCAGGGCCGCGCAGGATTCCGCCTCGCCCCTGACGATCTCTGCACCCAGGATCGAGCCAGCCACAGCGATGCCGGCCGCGCCGAAATTGGTCCGCATGCTGACGCGCCGGCCGATGCGATAGGGAAAGCGCGGCGCCGTGACCTGCGTCCCGCGGCCGCGCGAGACGCTGACCAACCCCCGATCGGCGAGATGCCGAAAGGCCTGCCGAACCGTGTGCCGGTGCACGCCATAGCGCTCGGCCAGCGCGAGCGAAGAGGGCAGCGTCGCGCCCGTCTCGTATTCGCCGCGCCCGATCGCCGCTTCGATCTCGTCCGCGATACGCCGCCATGCCGTGGCGGCTTCGCCGGCCTGGCTGGCTGCATGGGCATCCGTCATCAAAGCTTCATCCAAAATGTATAGACCTTTCCTCGCAACACTCCTATCATAGTCTAGACATTAAGCCCTGACCAGAGAGCGACCTGAGATGAGCGGGACAACTCCACGACAGCACTGGCTGGCAATCCTCGCCCGGGCCTCTCGCGCCGAGATCGAGAGCCTCGCCGGCGGGCTCAGCGCCCTGCCCGACCATGACGTGCTGAAGGCACCCGAAACCGGGACCGTGATGGTCGAGGGTCGCGCCGGCGGCGCGGGACGCCGCTTCAATCTCGGCGAAGCCACCGTGACGCGCTGCGTCGTGCGCCTTGGCGACGGTACGATGGGTTTTTCCTACGCTCTCGGTCGCGACGGCCGGAAAGCGCGATTAGCCGCGGTGATCGACGGGCTGCTGCAGCGCGAAGGCGAAGCCGGGCCGCTCCGCAGCGGCGTCGCCGAGCTTGCAGCCCGCCAGCAGGCAGCGCGCACCCTCGCCTCGCGCAAGGCTGCAGCCACCAAGGTCGATTTCTTCACTCTGGTCCGGGGCGCGTGATGCAGGACGACACACACATTGGCACGGGCTTTTCCGACCCGGTCTTCCAGTCCCAGACCGCCTTCCGCGCCCTGCTCGGCGCCTTGTCGGAGCCCGGTCTCATCCAGGACGTCGCAAACGGCTTTGCCGCACCTGCCGGATTGGAACCGGCAACCGCCATCGGCCTGCTGACCCTCGCCGATTACGAGACGCCGATCTGGCTGCCGGCCGATCTGCGGGCGGGGCCTGCCGGGGCCTGGTTGCGCTTCCATTGCGGCGCGACCTTGGTCGATAGCCCGGCTGAAGCCGCCTTCGCCGTGCTGAACGGCACCAGCACCGCTCCGGCGCTTTCCGCATTCAGCCCCGGCAGCGACCAGTTCCCGGATCGCTCGACCAGCGTGATCGTGCAATGCGCCAGCCTCGCGGGCGGCGAGGCCGTGACGCTGACCGGCCCGGGCATCGCCGGACGCTGCGCGATTGCACCGAAGGGACTGCGCCCCGGCTTTTGGGCCGAGGTCGCGGCCAATGCCGCGCACTACCCCCTCGGCATCGACCTTATCCTGAGCCATGGCGAGACGATCATCGGCCTGCCGCGCTCGACGCAGATCCTGGAGGCCCGCTGATGTATGTCGCCGTCAAGGGTGGCGAAGCTGCCATCCTCGCCACACATGATCTCATCGCGGAAGCCCGCCGCGGCAACGAGGCCGTGCCCGAGCTGTCCGTCGCGCAGATCCGCGAGCAGATGGGGCTCGCCTGCGCCCGCGTGATGAACGAGGGCTCGCTCTACGACGCCGATCTCGCCGCGCTGGCGCTGAAGCAGGCGCAGGGCGACGCGATCGAAGCCGCCTTCCTGATGCGCGCCTACCGCACCACCCTGCCGCGCTTCGGCTCGTCGGAGCCGGTCGACACGGCGCAGATGGCGATCCGCCGCCGCGTCTCTGCCACCTACAAGGATCTGCCCGGTGGCCAGGTGCTTGGCCCGACCTATGACTACACCCACCGCCTGTTCGATTTCGCGCTGATGGAAGAAGAACCGCGACGCGCCCCCTCTCCCCTTGCGGGAGAGGGTCGGGGTGAGGGGTCGCGCGACGCTGCCGACGCGTTGCTTGCTAAACCCGCCAACGAGTCAGACCAGTGCGCCCCCTCATCCGCCCCTTTGGGGCACCTTCTCCCGCAGGGGGAGAAGGAGAGGGCGCCGCTCGATACCACCATGCCGCGCGTGCCCGACATTCTCGGCGCCGAAGGCCTGATGGAGGCAGAGGAGCCGCCGGAGGGCGATCCCCGTCCTTTCGATCTCACCCGCGAGCCGGTCTCCTTCCCCGCCGATCGCGATGTCCGGCTCCAGGCCATGGCGCGCGGCGATGAGGGTTTCATGCTCGGCCTCGGCTATTCCGTGCAGCGCGGATACGGCAATTCGCATCCCTTCGTCGGCGAGGTCCGCGTCGGCGAGGTCAGCGTCGCATTCGTGCCCGAGGAACTCGGCTTCGCCGTCGATCTGGGCGAGATCACCCTGACCGAATGCCAGATGGTCAACCAGTTCAACGGCACCAAGGATGTGCCGCCGCAGTTCACGCGCGGTTATGGCCTCGCTTTCGGCCATGCCGAGCGCAAGGCGATGTCGATGTCGCTGGTCGATCGTGCGCTCAAGGCACGCGAGTTCGGCGAGGCGGCAGAGTATCCCGCGCAGCAGGACGAGTTCGTGCTCTACCACTCGGACAATGTCGAGGCGGCCGGCTTCGTCGAGCATCTCAAGCTGCCGCACTATGTCGACTTCCAGGGCGAGCTCGAACTGATCCGCCGAATCCGCCGCGAGCGCGAACAGCGCCTGGCGCGCGAGACCCAAGAGACCCAGGTCCAAGAGACCCAGGCCCAAGAGACGCAAGACACCCTGCCGGAGGCCGCGGAATGACCCTGCATCAGATCGTCCCCGACGAGGATACGAAGCCGGCTTATAATTATGCCTATCTCGACGAGCAGACCAAGCGGATGATCCGCCGCGCCCTGCTCAAGGCTGTCGCGGTACCGGGCTATCAGGTTCCGTTCGGCTCGCGCGAGATGCCGCTGGCGCGCGGCTGGGGCACGGGCGGCATTCAGATCACCGCCGCGATCATTGGCCCGGACGATGTGCTGAAGGTCATCGACCAGGGCGCGGACGACACCACCAACGCCGTCTCGATCCGCCGCTTCTTCGAGCGCACCGCCGATGCGAAGACGACCGAGGCGACGGACGAGGCCACGATCATTCAGACCCGCCACCGCATCCCGGAGGCGCCGCTGAAGGCCGGGCAGATCATGGTCTACCAGGTGCCGCAGCCCGAGCCCCTGCGGAAGCTCGAGCCGCGCGAGGCCGAGACACGCAAGATGCACGCCTGGGCCGAATATGGGCTGATGCAGGTCAAGCTCTACGAGAATATCGCTCGCTTCGGCGAGGTGACGACGACCTATGACTATCCGGTCGACGTCAATGGCCGCTATGTGATGGCGCCCTCGCCGATCCCGAAATTCGACAATCCGAAGATGCATATGTCGCCCTCGCTCCAGCTCTTCGGAGCCGGCCGCGAGAAGCGCATCTATGCGGTGCCGCCCTATACCAGCGTGCGCAGCCTCGATTTCGAGGACCATCCCTTCCGCATCCAGAGCTGGAACGAGCCCTGCGGGCTCTGCGGCGCGACCGATTCCTATCTCGACGAAGTCGTCACCGACGACCACGGCGGGCGCATGTTCGTCTGCTCCGACAGCCACCATTGCGAGACACGGCGCGCTGACGGCCATCGCGGCGCGATGCTGGCCGACGCATCGGCCCTCCATCTCGTCGACGACAAGCAGGCCAAGGACGAGGTTTCGAAGTCATGACCCAGCATGTCTCTCCGCAGGATCTCGGCATAGATCCCGATCCGCTGCTCTCGGTCTCCGGCGTCAGCCGCTTCTATGGCGAGCGCATCGGCTGCGCCGATGTCTCCTTCGATCTCTGGCCGGGCGAGGTGCTCGGCATCGTCGGCGAATCCGGCTCGGGCAAATCGACCTTGCTCCGTTGCCTTGCCGGCATCGACCCGCCGGACGAAGGTGAGGTGCTGTTCCGCGGCTCGGGCCAGCCGCTCGACATCTATTCGGTCGCCGAGCAGGATCGCCGCCGCCTGATGCGCACGGCCTGGGGCATCGTGCACCAGAACCCGCGTGACGGCCTGCGCATGGATGTCTCCGCCGGCGGCAATGTCGGCGAGCGCCTGATGGACCGCGGCGACCGGCATTACGGCAAGATCCGCGAGCGCGCGCTCGACTGGCTCACCCGCGTCGAGATCGCCGAGAACCGCATCGACGATCGCCCGCGCCAGTTCTCGGGCGGCATGCAGCAGCGCCTGCAGATCGCCCGTGTTCTGGTCTCCGAGCCGAAACTCGTCTTCATGGACGAGCCGACCGGCGGCCTCGACGTTTCCGTGCAGGCCCGGCTGCTCGATCTGCTGCGCGTGCTGGTCCGTGATCTCGGTCTGGCCGCCATCATCGTCACGCATGACCTCGCCGTCGCGCGCCTGCTCACCGACCGGCTGATGGTGATGAAGGACGGCCGTGTCGTCGAGCAGGGGCTGACCGATCAGGTCCTGGACGACCCCCATCACGCCTACACGCAATTGCTCACCTCGGCCGTGCTGAGCGTATGAGCGTCACAATCGCGTCACCGGAACCGCGCAAGGCATCCCGATCATGACCACGATGATTCACGTCGAGAACGTCGCCAAGGCCTTTACCCTGCACAACCAGGGCGGGGTCCGGCTGCCTGTCTTCGACAATGTCAATTTCAGCGTCGAGGCCGGCGAGGCGCTCGTCCTGGCCGGAGCCTCGGGTGCCGGCAAGTCGAGCCTGCTGCGCATTCTCTACGGCAACTACCGGCCGAGCTCCGGCCATATCCACATCACCCATGCCGGCCGGGCCATCGACATCGTCGCGGCCGTGCCGCGCACGGTGCTCGATATCCGCCGGCGCACGCTCGGTTTCGTCTCGCAGTTCCTGCGCGTGATCCCGCGCGTTTCGGCGCTCGACATCGTCCGCGATCCGCTGCTGGCGCGCGGCGTCTCCGCTGATGAGGCGAGCGCACGCGCCAAGGCGATTCTCGCCCGGCTGAACCTGCCCGAGCGGCTCTGGCATCTCGCGCCCGCCACCTTCTCCGGCGGCGAGCAGCAGCGCGTCAACATCGCCCGCTCCTTCGTCGATCCGGCGCCGATCCTGCTGATCGACGAACCGACCGCCTCGCTCGATGCCGCCAATCGCGACGTCGTAGTTGACCTGATCGGCGAGGCGCGCGCAAACGGGGCCGCCATCGTCGGGATCTTCCATGACGAGGCGGTGCGCGAGCGCGTCGCCACCCGCTATCTCGACATCACCGCATTCCGGAAGGCCGCCTGATGCAGACCGTTCTCACCAATGCCAAGCTGATCCTGGAGAACGAGGTCGTCACCGGCACGATCGCCTTCGACGCGACCGGGATCACCGCTGTCGACCAGGGCCGCTCGCAACTGCCCGGCGCGATCGATATCGGCGGCGACTATGTCGCGCCCGGCCTCGTCGAGATGCATACCGACAACATGGAAAAGCACTTCATGCCCCGGCCCAAGGTGTTCTGGCCGAACGGGCTCGCAGCGGCGCTGGTCCATGACGCCCAGATGGCGGCATCCGGGGTCACCACCGTCTATGACGCGGTCTGCGCCGGCACGCCCTTCTCGGCCAAGGACTACCGCAAGGACATCTTCGCCGACGTGATGAAGGCTCTGCGCGAAGGCAAGGCCGAAGGTGTCTTCCGCATCGACCACCGCATCCACATGCGCTGCGAACTGACCAGCCCGGACCTGATGCGCGACATCGAGCCCTATCGCGAGGATGATCTCGTCCAGCTCGTCTCCCTGATGGACCACACGCCCGGCCAGCGCCAGTGGCGCGACATCCAGCACCTGCGCACCTATGCGCTCGGCAACGGCAAGACCGAGGTCGAGTTCGAGGAGGACGTCGCCGTCCGCCAGTCCGAGGGCAAGGCCAATGTGCCGCGCAACTGGAGCGCAGTGGTCGAGATGTTCCAGGCGCGCGGCATCCCGATCGCAACCCATGACGACACCACAGTCGATCATGTCGAGGCCGGCGTCGCGTCGGGCGCCGTGATCTCGGAATTCCCGACCACGATCGAGGCGGCGGCGGCCGCGAAGCAGCGCGGGCTTGCCACCATCGCCGGCGCGCCGAACGTCGTGCGCGGCGGCTCGCATTCCGGCGGTGTCTCGGTCTCCGAACTGGCCGAGAAGGGCCTGCTCGACGGCCTCTCCTCGGATTACGTTCCGGCAAGCCTGCTGCAGGCCGTGCTGAAGCTCCATGCCAGCCATGGCATCACGCTGCCGGAGGCCATGGGCATGGTGACCTGGAAGGTCGCCGACATCCTCGGCCTGAAGGATCGCGGCCATCTCAAGACTGGCCTGCGCGCCGACCTGGTGCGCTTCAAGGCACTCGGTGCGACACCGGTGATCGCCGCCGTCTGGTCGAAGGGCGAGCGCGCATTTTGAGCACGCCGCGCTACGCTCTCTACTACGCCCCCGCCGCCGACAGCGCCCTCTGGCGCTTCGGCAGCGCCGTGCTGGGCTATGACGCCGTCACCGGCGCGGAAATTCCCGCCCTGGTGCCGCCCGGCTGCGATGACAGCCAATGGCCGACCCTGACGGAGGAGCCGCGCCGCTACGGTTTCCACGCCACGCTGAAGGCACCCTTCGAGCTGGCTGCCGGTCGCAGCGAAGGCCAGTTGCGCGCCTTCGCCCATAATTATGCCGCAGGCCTCGAGAGCGTCCGGCTCGACGGCCTGAGCATCACCGCGCTTGGCTCCTTCATCGCGCTGACCCCCTCGGCCGAAAGCCCGGCGCTGCAACGCTTCGCCTTCACCCTCGTCCAGGCCTTCGAGCCGTTTCGCGCTCCGCTGGCCGAGGCCGACATGGCGCGGCGCCTCAAGCACCCGCTGACCCCGGCCCAGCGCGCCTATCTCGAAGCCTATGGCTATCCCTATGTCGGCGACGCCTTCCGTTTCCACATGACGCTGACCGGCTCGCTGCCGACTGCTCTCGGTGCCCCGGTGCAGCTCGCCCTCAGCGCTGCGTATGCACAGGCCGTTCCGGCGAAGCCCGCCGTGATCGACCGCATCGCGCTCTTCAAGCAGGATACACGGGCAGGCCGCTTCCGCCTGCTCGACAGCTTTCCGCTGGCCTGATCAGCGATGCGGGCTGAGCGCGGTCAGCACGGCGACGAACTCGCCAGCCGCCTCGGCCACGGTCCGGTCGTTCTGGATCGAGACCAGTTGCGCGCGCTCGGTCGTCAGCGGCACCTCGCGGGCAAGCCTGGCCCGGATATCGGCCTCGCTTTCGCGTCCGCGCGCTGCCAGCCGCCTGGCAAGGACCCCGTTCGGGGCGGTGATGTTGACCACCGTCACCCGCCCGGCGAGACGCTCGGCCGCCGGAACGGCACGACGCGAGCCATTGGCGATGACCACCTGCCCGCCCGCGATGCCGGCCAGCGCCACGGCTGGAATGCCGTAGCAGAGGCCATGGGCCCGCCAGCTCAGCGCGAGTTCGCCGCGCGCTTCGGCCGCGTCGAATTCGGCCGCGCTGCAGCTGTCATGGTCCTCGGCTCCGGCCATGGCCTGACGGGTGATCAGGCGGCGCACGAAGGCGAAGCGGCCATCGCCCGCCAGCGCGGCACGGGCGGCATCCATCAGCGTGTCCTTGCCCGCTCCGGACGGGCCAACCACCAGCACCAAGACACCCGATCCTGCAGCCGCCACGGCTGCAGAGGGGTCCAGCAGATCTTGAGAGGATGATGACATGGCGGGCAAGAAACTCGGACTTGAACCTGTGATCGACCCGACCGCTCACGTGCGGCAGGCGACGCTCGGGCGCTACACCGAAATCGGCGCGCGCACCTCCTTCGTCGAGTCGACGATGGGCGACTACTCCTATGTCGTGAACGACTCGAATGTCATTTACACGACAATCGGCAAATTCTGTTCGATCGCGGCGATGACCCGCATCAACCCCGGCAACCACCCGATGCAGCGGGCAAGCCAGTCGCATTTCAGCTACCGCGCCAGTGCCTATTTCGACGATGCCGAGGACGACGCGCCCTTCTTCGCCTGGCGGCGCTCGACGCCGGTAACGATCGGCCACGATGTCTGGATCGGCCATGGCGCGATCGTGCTCGCCGGCCGCTCGATCGGCACGGGTGCCGTCGTGGCCGGCGGCGCCGTCGTCACCAAGGACGTGCCGGCCTACACCATCGTCGCCGGCAACCCGGCCAGATCGATCCGCCGGCGCTTTCCCGAAGACATCGCCGAGCGGCTGATCGCGCTGTCCTGGTGGGATTGGGATCACGCCGCCTTGCGCGCCGCGCTTGACGATTTCCGGACGCTGCCCGTCGAAGCCTTCCTCGAGCGCTACGAAGGCCTGCGGCGGGCCGCTTGCAACCAAGACCCGCGCCTGTCGCGGGCGTCGGCGTAACGAACGGTCCTGCGGCATAGGACCACAGACGCTCCGGACCGCAGGGGAGCGCCGCGATCGTTCTTCGGTTGTTAACCAGCCATCGCCGAGTTTCCCTCAGGCGTGCCGAGGGGGCTCGGCGCATCAGGCTTGAGTAAACGGCTATGGCACCATCCGACGATCTCGCCCGGCGGCGCGACTTCATGAAGCTCGGTCCGGACGCGTTGCGGCGCATCCACGATGTCGAGGAGACGCTGCTCGAGGCCCTGCCGGATGCGCTCGGCGCCTTCTATGCGCAGGTCCGCGCCTTCCCCGAAACCCGCGTCTTCTTCGGCAGCGACGCCCATATCGAGCACGCGAAGAGCAAGCAGCTCGGTTACTGGGACCGCATCGCCAGGGGCCAGCTCGACGAGGATTATGTCGCCGCCGTCACCACGGTCGGCAAGGTCCACGCCAGGATCGGGCTGGAGCCGCGCTGGTATATCGGCGGCTATGCCCTGCTACTGGAGCAGCTGATCGGCAAGGTGCTGGAAGCGCGCTGGCCGAAGGGCCGCTTCGGCGGCAAGATCGAAGGCGCCGAAGAGCGTGCCGCCGAGATCACCGCCATCGTCAAGGCGACCCTGCTCGACATGGACTATGCCATCTCGGTCTATCTCGAAGCCTCCGAGGCTGCCCGCCTCAAGGTCGAGGCGGAAGCCCGCGCCGTCGAGCAGGCCAAGGCGGCCGAACGCGACAGGGTCGTCAGCCTGGTCAGCGAGGGCATGGCCGCGCTCGCCAAGGGCGACCTGACCTTCCGCATGGATGCGGAGATGCCGCCCGAATACGCGCTGCTGCGCAGCCATTTCAATCACGCCATGGAACAGCTCGGCGAGATGGTCACGACCATCAAGGCGACATCGGGCGCGATCGCCACCTCCTCGCAGGAGATCGCGTCCGGCGCCGACGACCTGTCGCGGCGCACCGAAGAGCAGGCCGCCGCGCTCGAACAGACGGCTGCCACCACCGAAGAACTCGCGGCATCCGTGAAAACCTCGGCCCAGTCTTCGCGTGATTCGGTTGCGCTGGCCGACGACGCCGCCGCCGTTGCCCGCACCGGCGGCACCATCGTCAGCGACGCGATCGAGGCCATGACGCGCATCGAGCAGGCCTCGAAGAAGATCTCGGAGATCACCACGGTGATCGACGGCATCGCCTTCCAGACCAATCTTCTCGCCCTCAACGCCGCGGTCGAGGCGGCGCGTGCGGGTGATGCCGGGCGCGGCTTTGCGGTGGTTGCAGCCGAGGTCCGGGCGCTCGCCCAGCGCTCGGCGGAAGCCGCTAAGGACATCACCGGGCTGATCGGCTCCTCCGATGCCGAGGTCGCCGAGGGCGTCCGGCTCGTCCGCCTCGCCGGCGGCACGCTGGAAAAGATCGTCGACGCCTCCATGCGTGTCTCCGGCACCGTCAACGAGATCGCCGTCGCCTCCGGCGAACAGGCCAATGGCATCGACGAGATGAGCCAGACGGTCAGCCACATGGACGAGATCACCCAGAGCAACGCGGCGCTCGCCGAACAGAGCGCGGCCTCGGCCCGGACCCTGCTCAGCCAGATCGAGCGGCTGAACCAGCTCGTCGCGGCCTTCCGCACGCAGGAGCAGCGCGCAGCGGCGGCCCGGCATCGGGCGGCCTAAAGCATCGACCCGAAAAGTGGATTGCGGTTTTCGGGGCAAAGCCGATGCAAACACGGAAAGGTTAGATCATCGGACCGGATACGAAATCCGGTCCGATGATCTAGAAACCTGGGCTATCTCCGGACGAGGGCGACGAGATAGACGCTCTCGCCCGCGCCCGGGTTGAAGAAGGACGAATCCGCCGGCGGCCCGAGCTGCAGGCAGTCGCCCTGCTGCAGGGCGTGGGTGACGCCGCCTTCGCGGAATTCGAGCTGGCCTTGCAGCACCCAAATCTGCTGGCGCTGGAACAGGAAGGCGGCGGCCGGATACGGCACCCGCACACCGGGCGGCAGCGAGATCTGCAGCAGCTCGAGGATATCTCCGGAGGGCGGCGAGATCGTCCGGCGGACATAGCCGGTTTCCGGATCCTGCCAGACCGGCTGATGGCCATGGCGGCTGATCCGGTCCTCCGAGCGCTCGGCCAGCGCCAGCAGCACCGAGAGCGACAGGCCGAAAGCGCCCGACAGCCGCCCGAGGACCGTCGCCGTCGGACTCGCGTCGCCACGCTCGATCTTGCTGATCATCGCCTTCGAGACACCTGAACGCTCGGCAAGATCGGCCAGCGACCAGCCGCGCGTGTCCCGCTCGATCCGGATGCGGGCGGCGATAGCCTGGTTGGGGTCGTCTGGGCTCTGGGAACGCATGGCCTCTCAGTGACCTGCTTTCGAGGCGGGACTTAAGCTCTTCCGGCGTCTCGCCTATCCGCTCAAGAGGCTCGAACCGAAAAAATGACGCGCCAGGCCCGAGTCGTCTTCTATAGAAGTCATACGTATACTATAGGAGACGGAAAGGCGCCGCCGGATGGTTCTGTCGGGCGCAGAAGGCCGGTGAACGATGCATCCTGGACTCCGGACTCTCGGCGGCACCGCCACCCCGCATGCGGCGAAGACGCGCGGGTTGGCCCTTCTCCTCCTGGCCGAAACCCTGGCGATGGCGGCCTGGTTCGCCTCGGCCGCGGCTATCGCGGCGATCCGGCGGGAGCAGCCGCTCGAACCGCTGAGCGAAGTGCTGCTCACCAGCTCCGTCCAGGCCGGCTTCGTCCTCGGCACGCTCGCGAGCAGCTTGCTCGGCCTGGCCGACCGCTTCGACCCGCGCCGCCTCTTCGCCCTCTCCGGGGCGGTGGCGGCCGCGCTGACCGCGTCGCTGGCGCTGCTGCCCCCGGTCGAGCCGGTGACGATCGCCCTGCGGGTCCTGACCGGCTTGTGCATGGCCGGCATCTACCCGGTCGGCATGCGCATCGCCGCGACCTGGGCGAACCGGGACCTCGGTCTGCTGATCGGCCTCCTGGTCGGCGCCCTCGTCATCGGCTCGGCGAGCCCGCATTTGCTCGGAGCCTTCGAGGGCATCGGCTGGCGCGGCATCTATCTCGGCGCCGCCGCCTCGACGCTGTGCGGCGCTCTTCTGATCCTGCCCGCCGGGCTTGGGCCCCATCTCGTCCGGCGCGCCGGCCTCGATCTCGGCCAGTTCGCCCATGCCTGGCGCAATCCGGCGCTGCGGCTCGCCAATGCCGGCTATTGCGGCCACATGTGGGAGCTCTACGCCATGTGGGCCTGGCTCGGCGTGTTCCTGCAGCAGAGTGCCGCCGGCCGCGACCCGCAAGCCGGGCACGGCTCCGCCGCGCTGCTGACCTTCTTCGCCGTCGCCTCCGGTGCGCTCGGCGCCTGGCTCGGCGGCTGGCTCGCCGACCGGCTCGGCCGCACCGCGGTCACCATCGGCGCCATGGCGCTGAGTGGCACCTGCGCGCTGGCAATCGGCTGGCTCGCGGCAGCCCCTGTCATTCTGGCTCTCGTCGCGATTCTCTGGGGCATCTCGGCCGTGGCCGACTCCGCCCAGTTCTCGGCCAGCGTCGCCGAACTCGCCGAGCCCTCACTGGTCGGCACGATGATCACGGCGCAGACCTGCGCCGGCTTCCTGGTGACGCTTGCCTCGATTCACCTGGTGCCGCATCTCGTCTCGGCCTTCGGCTGGACGGCGGCCTTCTCGGTGTTGGCGCTTGGCCCCGCCGCCGGCTGCTGGGCCATGTGGCGGCTGCGCCGGCATCCCGACGCAAGCAGGCTCGCGGACGGGAACCGCTGAGGACGCCTACCCCTCCGTCGCCCGCGCCACCGCCTGGCCCAGCCGCGCGATCGCCTCGGCGGCACCCGCCTTCAGCGTGACGTCCTGCGCCTCGGCATCCCTGGAGAGCTGCTCGGTCAGCGCCGCGAGGCTGATCTCGTAGCCGCTCGCTGCGAGCTTCAGCACCGCGTTCGCCAGGACATTGGGCCAATAGGCAGCACCGCCCTTGGCCAGCCCCTTCGCCTTGCGGCCCTCGAACTCCTTGGTGAGTTGCTCCGGCGTCTTCCTGGCCATGTCCGTCTCCGGTTCCGAATGCTGGTTTGGCCCCATGGACGAGACGGAAGCGGCGCGGTCAAGCCTGTTGGCGGTACGACAGGCCGCGACGCCCCTGCCTTCTCCGTGCGGGAGACGGTGGCGTGGAACACTGGGGGACTTTCCCCGACATGCCCGGCCTCGTGCCGGGCGCCGCCATACCGGACGTATGGGCAGCCAAGTTCAGAACCGTGATCGACGGCGCCAGAATCCCTCATGGACCGTTCATTTTCCGAGGAATAATCTCGTTTCCGGAGGCCTGACCGGGATGGGATGCGCTCGCCCGGCCCAGGTTCCGCCGACGGGCATGCCCCGTCAGGAGACGATGACCATGACCAAGACCAGCACTGCGCTTGCCCTCGGCCTGTTTGCGCTCGCGGGCGGCTTCGTCCTGCCGGCGGCGACTCCGGCCCAGGCCCTGACGATGAAGGAATGCAGCACAAAATATAACACCGCCAAGTCCGCCAACACACTGGGCGGCCAATCCTGGAACGACTTCCGCAAGAGCCAGTGCAGCGACGCCGCCCCGGCTGCCGCGACGCCGGCTGCTGCCCCGGCCGCCCAGCCGAAGCCGCCGATGGCAGCGCCCGCCGCTGCGCCGGCTCAGGCGAAGCCAAGCGCCGCCACACCGGCCGCCATGGGCAACGCTGTCTTCCCGACCAAGGTCGACCCGAAATACGCCTCCGAGACCGCCGGCAAGCAGCGTTTCAAGACCTGCAACGACCAGTACAACCTCAACAAGGCCAGTGGCGGCAATGGCGACCTGAAATGGATCCAGAAGGGTGGTGGCTATTACAGCCAGTGCAACGCCAAGCTGAAAGGCGTCTGAGCCAGGCGCACGGCGCCCGCTTCCCCCTCGCTCTGATCTCGGTCCTGCCCGAGATCAGCTCCCAGAAGCATCGAAGTCGGGAACACCCGACTTCGATCAGGGCGAGGGATTCCCTGCATCTCCCCGGGAAGGAATTGCCCGGCAGTTTCTTCCCGCCTGCCGGATTTTCGCGCGTGGCGGCGAGGTGGCCAGCCATTAGAGCATTGAAAAGTAACGACTTCTCCGGAACCGCCGTTGGCCCGCCCCTTGCGTGAGGCGTGCAACCAGTCCGGAGGTTGCCATGTCGATTTCAATCTCGTCGTCCCAGCCGGCGACATCGCTTGCCGATGCCTTCAAGACCGTTGCCAAGGTTGCCGACAAGTCCGCGGCGCAGAAGACGGCGGAGACGGATTTCCTCAAGCACGCCCAGATGACGCCGGCCGAGCGCATGCATACCGCGATGCTCGCCAAGTTCGGGCTGACCAAGGAACAGTTCGACCAGCTCGATCCCAAGGCCAAGGGTGAGATCGCCGACAAGATCCGCGACGAGATCAGGAAGCAGCTGGAAGCCAGCGGCACGATGCGGACAGGCGTGATCACCGACAAGAAGGTCTGAACGGGCGCGAGCCCCTCCCCGCGCCGGGAAGGGTCAGCGCCGCGCTTTACAGCGCCACTGCCGCCGCATCATCCTGCCCCTCCCCGGTCGGCAGGATGACGCCATGTGTGGACGCTTCAGCCAGGCCTTTACCTGGGAGGAGATCGTCGCCTTCAGCCAGCCGCTGGCGGTGCCGGCCGAGCGGGCCAATCTCCAGCCGCACTACAATCTCGCGCCGACCGACACGGTGCGGATCATCGTCAAGACGCCGCTCGGCCGCGAGCTCATCCCGGCGCGCTGGGGGCTGATCCCGCCCTGGCACAAGGGCAGGCCGAACGAGGCCGGTGCCACCTTCAATGCCCGCGTCGAGTCGGTGGCGACGAAGCCGGCCTTCCGCTCGGCCTTCAGGAGCCGGCGCTGCATCATCCCGGCCAGCGGCTTCTTCGAATGGACCGGCCCGAAGGGCGAAAAGACCCCGCATTTCATCAGCGCCGCCGACGGCGCGCTGCTCGCCTTCGCCGGGCTCTGGGAACGCTGGAAGGACCCGGAGACCGGGCAGGAGATCATCAGCTGCACGATCATCGTGCGCGATCCGGTCGCCGGCATTGCGACGCTGCATGACCGCATGCCCTGCATGCTTCACCCCAGCGATTTCGGCGCCTGGCTCGACGGCTCCGCCGGCGAAAAGCTGCTGACGGATCCGCCGCCGGCGCTGCGCGACTGGATCGTCGACCGCCGCGTCAACAAGAGCGGCGTCGGCGATGACGATCCGGCGACGATCACGCCGGTCGATTAGCCGGCTGGCGCAGAGATCCTTCGCCTTCTGCGATGCCCTGTCTGCAGGCCAGGGCGTCGGTCAGCGTCGTTGCGCAGCACGGCCGAGCAGTGCAGGAGCGGCGCCAAAGGGCCGCATGGCCCGGCCGTTCAGGACAACCATCATGCCTCTCCCTTCCCGCGCACTTGTCGCGGTCTTCGCCTGCCTCCTCCTCACCTCCCCGGCATCAGCCGCGATCACCGACCCGGAGATGACCTGCGCCGCCTATCTCAGGAGCAGCGGCCACAAGCCGCCGGCCGGCCATGCCGCCAGGGACAGGACGCCCGCCGATGTCGCAGCCAGGATCAGGGCTTTTTGCGCCGCGAACCCGAAGATGAAGGCAATGGACGCGGAGATGACGATGACGGGGGATTGAGGCGGACTGGCGTGACCGGTGCTCCGTCATCCGCACACCTTCCACCGACGTGCTCGGGCTTGTCCCGAGCACGTCTTGGGAGTTTCTCGCCGAAAACTCTCGCGCGGAGGGAGAGATGCAGGAATACCGAGTACGATCCGCTCGCACTCGACGTTGGATTTGCCCTAGTGGGCAGAGCGTCGAGACCCACGGGCGAAAACACCATGCCCATCAGAGGCACCAGTAATAAGAGGACCTTATGAATCAAGATGCCGTCAAGCACCCTAAGCTCTTCATTTCTTATAGCTGGACTTCCGCGGCTCATGAAGAATGGGTTCTGGAACTGGCACATGAACTCGCAAGTAATGGCATTGAAGTTATTCTAGACAAATGGGGTCTGCGGGAGGGCCACGACGCTAACGCGTTTATGGAATCCATGGTGTCCGACCCGACTGTCACCAAGGTGGTCCTGATATGTGATAAAACCTACGCGGAAAAATCAGACGCCCGCAGAGGCGGTGCCGGAACAGAAGCGCAGATTATCACGCCAGAGCTTTATGCAAAAAGGGATCAGAGCAAGTTTGTGGCCGTGATCCGTGAGAAAAATGAGGATGGCACGCCGTGCCTGCCGATCTATTACAAGGGCCGTATCTATATCAATCTTGCCGACGATAGTGATTATGCCCAGCAGTTTGAACGACTTGTTCGTTGGGCTTGGGACAAACCTCAGTTCGTAAAGCCAAAAATCGGCGACATGCCGCTATTCCTCGCACAAGCAAATGCGCCGAAGCTCAACACAACAATTGCGTTTCGCCGGGCTCTCGATGCTGTCCGGAGTGGGCGCGAGAATGCCGCTGCGGCGCTGTCGGACTACTTCGATGTGGTTGTGCGGGAACTCGAGAATTTCAGGCTCGTCCCCGGCTCGGGCGACTTCGATGAACAGGTGACCGAAAACATTGAGCAGTTTGTCCCGTATCGGAACGAGTTGATTGAGATTTTTCTGTCCATCGCGAAGGCAAGCCCATCGGAAGACAGTACGAAATCACTTCACAGATTTGTCGAGGCACTGATCCCTTACCTAGACCGCCCAGAGAATATGAATTCATACAAAACGGATCAATTCGACAATTTCAAGTTCATTGTTCATGAAATATTTCTTTATATCATCGGAACTCTACTGAAATACGAGCGCTTTAATGCGGCACAATATCTTCTAGATACTGAGTACTATCAAGCAATCACGCGCGCCGGTGACGACATGGTTCCCTTCACTAGGCTGTACAACCATATGGAATCATTTGAAGCCCGCAGCCGTCGGCTCGGCCGCACCTCTGCGCGGGCGGATATTCTCAAAGCGAGGTGCCAAGCGGTCGGCCTGGACTTTCGCCATCTGCTGTCGGCCGACTTCGTTTTATATCTACGCGCCGCCATGACCAGCTCTTGGGCTCCCTGGTGGCCGGAAACTCTCATATTCGTCTCGCCCGGCTCGGCAACGATGGAAATCTTCGCTCGGGCCAGATCTGCGGCTTACTTCGAGAGAATTCGTGGGATGCTGGGCACACCGAGCGTGGGCGATTTCAGAACTAGGGTAGCAGAGATGAGCAAAGATCAGCGCGGAGCAATCGGCTGGCGGTACCACCGGGTGAGCGTGAGCAACCTCGCGCGCATCGAAGAGCTTTGCACTCGACCCTAAATGTCCAGCCGTGGTTCTCTGGCCCTGTTAATCCCGGCTACGCCCTGGCATTGCCATATTGCCCTCCGTTTCACACACCACGTCACCCTTGACTCCCCCCGCCCTGATCCCCTACCCCCATCGACGGGACACGCCGCCCCAACGCGGCGCGCCCATCTGTAAGGATGGAGACATCGATGGCGAATACTGTTCCGGCTGCGCGTCCGCGCGTGCCGCATTTCTCGTCCGGCCCCTGCGCCAAGCGCCCCGGCTGGTCCCTCAAAGCCCTGTCTGACGCGGCGCTCGGCCGCTCGCACCGTGCCAAGATCGGCAAGGACAAGCTCAAGCTCGCGATCGACCTGACGCGTGAGATCCTGCAGGTGCCGGCGGATTACCGCATCGGCATCGTGCCCGCGTCCGATACCGGCGCCGTCGAGATGGCGATGTGGTCGCTGCTCGGAGCGCGCGGCGTCGACATGCTCGCCTGGGAGAGCTTCGGCGAAGGCTGGGTGACCGATGTCGCCAAGCAGCTCAAGCTCAGCGACGCCCGCATCTTCACCGCGCCCTATGGCGAGCTGCCGAACCTGAAAAAGGTCGACACGAAAAATCGCGACGTCGTCTTCACCTGGAACGGCACGACCTCCGGCGTGCGCGTCGTCGACGCGAGCTGGATCGCCGATGACCGCGAGGGCCTGACGATCTGCGACGCGACCTCGGCCGCCTTCGCCCAGCGCCTCGACTGGCCAAAGCTCGATGTCACGACCTTCTCCTGGCAGAAGGTCCTGGGCGGCGAGGCGGCGCATGGCATGATCGTGCTCTCGCCGCGCGCCGTCGAGCGCCTCCTGACCTACAAGCCGGCCTGGCCGCTGCCGAAGGTTTTCCGCATGACCTCCGGCGGCAAGCTCTCCGAGGGTATTTTTGTCGGCGAGACGATCAACACGCCCTCCATGCTCGCGGTCGAGGATTATCTCGATGCGCTCGCCTGGGCGAAGAAGGTCGGCGGGTTGGACGGGCTGGTGAAGCGCGCTGACGGCAATGCCCGCCTGCTCGCTAAATTCGTGCGCGAGAACGACTGGATCGATTTCCTCGCGGTGAAGCCGAAGACGCGCTCGAACACGAGCGTCTGCCTGAAGTTCACCGACCCGGCGGTGACGGCGCTGCCGGCCGACGCGCAGGCGGCGTTTGCCAAGCAGGTGGTGTCGATCATCGAGAAGGCCGGGGCCGGCTTCGATCTCGGGCATTATCGCGACGCCCCTCCCGGCCTGCGCATCTGGTGCGGCGCGACCGTGCAGAGCCGCGACCTCAAGGCGCTGCTGCCCTGGATCACCTATGCCTTCAACGAGGCCAAGGCCGCGCTGAAGAAGGCGGCGTAAGCGCCGCCGCGCCGACCTCACGATCATGGTCGGGCTTGGCCCGACCATCCCGCCTTGCAACGCCGATGGCATGCAGGACGATGACCTTGAGGTCGGCCCGGCCGTTTTGCCCAGGTGCGGGCCTGTACCCCGCGCGAAGACGTGGATGGTCGCCGCAAGGGCGGCCATGACGACCTTCCCCTTTCGGCCCGCCCTGATGCGCGGGCAACCGAGGTATTCCCCATGACCGCGCCCAAGATGACCGCCCCCAAAGTCCTGATTTCGGACGCTCTTTCTCCCGCCGCCGTGCAGATCTTCAAGGATCGCGGCATCGACGTGACCTTCGATCCGAGCCTCGGCAAGGACAAGGACAAGCTCGCCGCGATCATCGGCGAGTATGACGGCCTCGCCATCCGCTCGGCGACCAAGGCCACCGCCAAGCTCCTGGAGCAGGCAAAAAACCTCAAGGTCATCGGCCGCGCCGGCATCGGCGTCGACAATGTCGAGATCCCGGCCGCAACCGCGCGCGGCATCATCGTGATGAACACGCCCTTCGGCAATTCGATCACCACCGCCGAGCACGCCATCGCCATGATGTTCGCGCTCGCCCGTCAGATTCCCTCCGCCGATCTCTCGACCCAAGCCGGCAAGTGGGAAAAGAACCGCTTCATGGGCGTCGAGATCACCGCCAAGACGCTCGGCCTGATCGGCTGCGGCAATATCGGCTCGATCGTCGCCGAGCGCGGCATCGGACTGAAGATGCGCGTCATCGCCTTCGACCCCTATCTCTCGCCGGAGCGGGCCGTGCAGCTCGGCGTCGAGAAGGTCGAGCTCGACGAACTCTTGAAGCGTGCGGACTTCATCACCCTGCATGTGCCGATGACCGAGAAGACCAAGAACATCCTCTCGGCCGAGAACCTCGCCAAGACCAAAAAGGGCGTGCGCATCATCAACTGCGCCCGCGGCGGGCTGGTCGACGAGGCAGCACTCGCCGAGCTGATCAAGTCCGGCCATGTCGCCGGCGCGGCCTTTGACGTGTTCTCGGCGGAACCGGCCGAGACGAACCCGCTCTTCGGGCTGGAGAACGTCGTCTGCACGCCGCATCTCGGCGCCTCGACCAACGAGGCGCAGGAGAATGTCGCCCTCCAGGTCGCCGAGCAGATGTCGGACTATCTGCTCAAGGGCGCGATCACCAATGCGGTCAACTTCCCGTCGATCTCGGCCGAGGAAGCGCCGCGGATCAAGCCCTTCGTGGCGCTGGCCGAAAAGCTCGGCTCCTTCCTGGGGCAGCTCACCGAGGCCGCCGTCAAGGGCATCCGCATCGAGTACGAGGGCGCGGTCGCCCATCTCAACCTGAAGGCGATCTCGGCCGCGGCGATCACCGGCGTGCTGCGGCCCTTCCTGCCCGAGATCAACATGGTCAACGCCGCGATGATCGCCAGGGAGAAGGGCATCATCGTCGAGGAGATGACCCGCGAGGTCGCCGGCAATCTCGAAAGCGTCATCCGCATCGTCGTCGAAGCCGAGGACATGCCGCGCCATGCCTCCGGCACGGTGTTCCAGGACGGCAAGCCGCGCATCGTCGAGATCCGCGACATCGCCATCGACGCCGAGTTCGCTCCGCACATGCTCTATGTCCGCAATGCCGACAAGCCGGGCTTCATCGGTCAGTTCGGCTCGCTGCTCGGCGAGGCCGGGGTCAATGTCGCGACCTTCAATCTCGGCCGTGACAAGCCGGGCGGCGATGCGATCTGTTATGTCGCCGTCGACGAGGCGATCTCGGATGAGCTTCTCGCCAAGATCCACGAGATCCCGATGGTGAAGCGGGCACGCCGGCTGAAGTTCTGAGGCCGCCTGCATCGCGCCCAAACGGCGCCGCAATCCCGATCCCCTGTGGCCCCGCCACAGGGGATTTTTCATGTCGCGATTCGCCGCTCTCGCCCTCGCCTGCCTCATCGCCACGCCAGCCCTCGCCGACTGGGACAGGGCGAGGCTAGACAGCGGCATCAAGGCCATCGAACAGGAGGCGAGAGGCCGTCTCGGCGTCGCGCTGATCGACCTAAAGGACCGCAAGAGCTGGCGCATCGCGGGCAGGAGCGCTTCCCGATGCAGAGCGTCTTCAAGCTGCCGCTCGCGGTCGCGGTGCTGCAGTCGATCGAGGCCGGCAAGCTCAGGCTCGACCAGGAGATCCGGGTGAAGCGCAACGAGCTCGCGCTCTATTGGAGCCCGATGAAGAAGGGCTTCACGGGCGAAGAACAGGGCTACACGGTCACGGATCTTCTGACCCGCTCGACCGGCGCAAGCGACAACAGCACCGCCGACGTGCTGATGAAGCGAATCGGCGGGCCGAAGGTCGTCACGACAATGCTGAGCGAAGGCGGCATCGCCGGAATCTCCGTCGACCGCTATGAGCGCGAGTTCCAGCCCGAGATCGCCGGGCTGCCGGCCTTCGCCTGGGACGAGGTCATCGACGACGAAGCTTTCGAGGCCGCGATCGCGGCCATGCCGAAGGAGACGCGGCGCGTGGCGCTGGAACGCTATATCAAGGGCGAGGTACGGGATTCCACTACGCCCGAGGCCTCGATCGCCTTTCTCGAAGGCCTCGCCAGGGGCAACTGGCTGCGCGAGCCGGCGCATGACCGGCTTCTGACCGAGATCCTCGTGAAATCACCAACTGACGCCCAGCGTGTCCGGGCCGGCCTCCCCACTGGAGCAACCTTCGCCCACAAGACCGGCACCGGCGACACGCTCGACGGCATCAACAGCGCCACCAACGATATCGGGATCGTCGCCCTGCCCGACGGGCGGCGCTTCGCGATCGCGGTCTACCTTGCCGGAGCGAAAGTCGACGCCAAGGGGCGCGAAGCGGCGCATGCAGCGGTGGCGAAGCTCGCGGTAGAGAGCCTGAAGTAAGGCATCGACCCGAAAAGTGGAGTGCGGTTTTCGGGAAAGCCGATGCAAATACAGGAGGTTAGATCATCGGACTATGATATCCGGTTCGATGATCTAATACCAAGTCTCGTTGATCAGAACCGATAGGCCCAGTCACGGATGCCGATGGACATAATGCGCCATGGCTGGTCGATGAGCTTGTTCCAGGCGTAGCAGCAGTGATCGACGATATCCT
>NZ_JPKG01000054.1 GCF_000735605.1 Allobosea sp. LC85 | reverse complement strand
ACGAGGATATCGTCGATCACTGCTGCTACGCCTGGAACAAGCTCATCGACCAGCCATGGCGCATTATGTCCATCGGCATCCGTGACTGGGCCTATCGGTTCTGATCAACGAGACTTGGTATAAAAGAGCGCGATCGCAATCAGGGCGCAGCTACGACCGATCATGGCTAGCCTGAAACCCGTTCGTTCTGCGTGAACCAGAGCGATCTCGACATCAGCGAGATCGGCTGTCTTTTGCCTCCGCGAATAATTGAGCCCAAGTTGTCGCATGTATCGGAAGATTGGCAACGAGGTCACGCTCTCCCTGAAAACTGACACGTCGTCCTCCGCCTCTCAGGCTCCCAGAGATCATAACGTGAGAGTCTGTCATGTGGCCCCATGTCAGTGTCCTCCGCCCGGGCCAGCGAGTGTTACGCAGTCGATCATGGCTTGCGAACCGGCACCAGTACGAGCGCCAAAGTCGCTGCGATGCCTTTGTCTGGAGAGGGACGATCAGCCCCGATATCGCAGCACATCAATCAGCACGGCCAGGGCCGGCGAGACATGCCGGCGGCTCGGATAATAGAGGTGATAGCCGGGGAATGGCGGGCACCAATCCTCCAGCACGCGCATGAGACGCCCGTCCCGGATATGCGGGATGGCCTGATCCTCCGGTAGATAGGCGAGCCCCAACCCGTCCAGCGCCGAGTTCAGCCGCATGGCGAGGCTGTTGAACACGAGCTGCCCCTCGCCACGGACCTTGACCTCGCGACCGTCCTTTTCCAGCCCCCAGGCGAAGAGCCCGCCATAGGTCGGCAGACGCGACGCAATGCAATTATGGGAGGTCAGGTCCTGAGGGGTTTCGGGAACGCCGTAGCGATCAAAGTAGTCCGGCGAGCCGATCACGGCCATGCGCATCTCCGGGCCGATGCGAACCGCGATCATGTCCTTCGCCAGTTGCTCGCCGAGGCGCACGCCCGCGTCGTAACCAGCGGCCACGATATCGACCAGGCCGTAATCGACGATGATCTCGACCGTGATGTCGGGATGATCCGGCAGGAATTTGCGCAGGGCCGGCTGCAGCATGGCGACCGCCGCGTGTTCGCCGGCCGTGATGCGGACCGTTCCGGCAGGTTTGCCCCGCAACTCGCCGAGCGCTGCGATCTCCGCCTCGATCTCCTCGAAGCGCGGACCGACCGTCTCCAGCAGCCGCTTACCCGCTTCGGTCGGCGCGACACTCCGCGTCGTGCGGGTCAGCAGGCGCAGCTTCAGCCGTTCCTCGAGCGCCTTGATCGTCTGGCTCAGCGCCGATTGCGAGACACCCAGCTTGGCCCCGGCCTTGGTGAAGCTGCGCTCCCGCGCCACCATGGCGAAGGCGGCAAGGTCGTTGAAGTTCGGCTGCGCCATTGATTAGAGTACCTTATGAGCTCTTGCGGATTATAGCTCCTAATCATCGCTGGCGACGCTCGCCAGTAGATTTCGGCATCGCCGAGCCCGCTTGCACAGCCGGTCGGCGACAGGTGGAAGCTGGTCGGAATTGCGGGGACGACCCGCCACGGCGGCAACGGGACATAAACCAGCGCGGCGGCACCGGCCGCAAGTGCTGGCCAGCGTAGTTTACGCAGGACAGCCGCGAGGGCGAAGAACACGAGTGCGATGGCGATTGGGCCGAGCAGGCGGAACAGCCCGCCGCGCAGATCGGCATCACCGTTGCCCGGCGGCAACCCACCGCCCCTCCAAGGCTGTTTGATCAGGCCATAATTTCCATGGTTGTGATCAGCCTATCTCCTGATTGTCATACACTGATATCAGCCTATAGGCTGATATCAGTTGGCCGCAGATCAGCCTGTAGGCTGATTTGTTGACGCCAGTACATTCCAGGGACATAGAGATATACGGTGGCGATTACCGGCGAAGCTTTTCGATACCGAGTTCGGCCCAGATCCATCGGAAATCATAGGTCGCCATGGGGTCGTTGGGGTCAGGCTGGCTTGAAGAACTGTTTTCAAGATATTTGAGCCATTCGGCGACCTTCTCGCGACCCTTGGCGGTTTTGATCGCCATGCGCGGTGAGATACCCCCCAGCATTCCGACAGGCTGATCGAGGGTTTCGCGATACTGCTTGTCCAAAAACTCATGAACAACCTTTTGGGCGATCTCGGGTGGCAGCTCGGGACCGGCCGTATCCTGGTGGACCGGCCTTTCGGCCATCATTTGCTCGACGGTGCGGATTTCGGTGAGCGGCCTTCCAACCAGATCGTTCAGCGCGCCCTGGATCAGCGCCGTTCCCTTTTCGGCTCGGGCAGCGGAATTCGTCGACAGATGCAAGGTGCGACCTCTCATTTCAACATTTCCGAGAACCCGCGTGCCGTCCTCCATGGCAGTGTCCCATGCGAGGTTCCCGGGCTCGCTGGCCTTGAGCCCTCCCTTCGGGATGTCGCCAAGCCAGTTCCAGAATTTCGCGTTCTCCTGTCGCAGAGCCGGGACTGTCTTCAGCTGGGCGGTGATTTCTTTCTGGGTGATCCCGGATGCCAGGGGAAAGCGGACATCGTGGAAGATGATTGCGTCACCGTCGCCATTCTCGAAGGTGGTCTGTCCCGTCCGCATCGTCCGGTCCAGTGTGTCGACCAGCCATGTGAGGGTAAATACCGGTGCGGCCCGTTGAAGGTCTTCGTTTGTCGGTACGGGCAGTTTTTTAGACCGACGCTTGCCAAAGATCGCCCGCAAACCATCGAACAGCGCATCGGACGCGTCCGGGGTGAACGGTAGCAATCCTCCGCCCATGATGTTCTTGCCTGCAACGGGAACGATTCTGGCCGCAACCCTGTCCCATTGCTGCAATGTCTTCGTGGCGGTGCCCTCGCTGACCAGCACAGGATCTCCACCGCGGATGAGATCGCGCGCCATGAGGGATTTGCCCGGCACGATGTCGCTGACTTCGTAGAGGCTCATGACCGACGTCCGGAGCGCCTTCATATAAGCTTTCGCCTGGGCACCTTCCTTCCAGCCGCGCCGCTTCAGATACTCATCGACGATATTGCCGCCCTCGACGTCGAAATCCTGAGTGAGGAAATCCTCGAAGCCGCAGCCCCAAAGCGTCATTGCCCATTGATCGCCGAGCATCTCGGCCAGATCGCCGAACTCCGCGTTGCCGGCGTCGAGGACCGGCCCCAAATGGTCGTCGAGAACACCTTCGAAACAATCGCGCCATTCGTCGCGGGAGAGGAACTTCATCAGACCCTTGAGGTCATGGTTGTTGGGCATTGCCTTTTCCCACGTCTGTGCTCGGCGATCATTCTCGATACCGTCGCCTGGCGGACTTCGTAGAGCCGCACCATTTCAGCGGCTGACTTGCGTCCGGACAAGACGCTCTCTGCGATTTCCAGCCATTTCTGGATTGAGCGTCTTGCGGCGGCGGCCGCTCCTGCCCTTGGATCGCGCCAAGGCCAACCCGGCGGAGATGCGCGCTCGCGGATCATGGCGCGCTTCGCATTCGGCGAACGAACCGACGATCTGCATCATCATGCGACCTGCGGTGACCGGCTTCGCCCGCAGCGAACCTTCTCCCTTCACGGCTGCCGCTCGTTCCGGTGGTCAGCGCCGAGGCCTGGATTGGGGCTCACGCGGCCGAGCTCGATGCCGCGCTCCTCGCCGAGCATGCTGCGAAAAAGTGGCAACGGTTTTTCGCATGAAGCATGCTCTGAGAGTCGATCACGTTTTCCGCGTTTGGGCGTTTTCGCCCAAACCCAGCGTGATCGAGGCAGGCCCCGCCTCAGAGCGGCGGCGTCGCGTAGAGCACTTTGCCGTTCACCTTGATCTCGACATCCTGCAGATACTGGCGGATGCCGCCTTCGTCGATCTCCAGGCCCAGCCCCACCGCGTCGGGGACGCTGATGTCGCCGTTCCCGTCCCTCTCCAGATGGTTGCGGGTGAAGGCGAGCGCGACGGGCTTCGGCATGGCCGGATATTCGCAGATGACGTGATCCTTCAGGCCGGCATAGGGCTGGATCGAGGCCGAGAGCGCCAGATGCGAGGTGAAGCTGTGATTGACGAAGGTCACGCCTCTGGCGACGGCGTAGTCGGCCACCTCCTTGGAGGGGCCGACGCCGCCGATCCGGCCGCAATCGATCTGGATATAGCCGACGCCGCCATGATCGATCAGTTGCTTGGCCATATGGACGTTATGCGCGCCCTCCCCGCCGGCGAGGCGCACGGTCGCACTGCGTTTGGCAAGCGCCGCATAGGCGTCGACGGCGCTCGCCTGGAACGGCTCCTCGAACCAGAGCGCGCCGGCCTTCTCCAGCGCCGGCAGCCTCGCGGCGGCGCGCTCGACGTCCTCGATGAAGATCTGGCCGGTATCGACCAGCAGGATGCCGTCCGCTCCGAGACCCTCGCGCGCGGCGACGAAATGCTCGGCATCCGCGGCAACGCTGCCACGCCCGATCGGCCCCCAGCCGAACTTGGCGGCGCGGAAGTTGCGCGCCCTCGCATCACGGGCGCGCGCCAGCGTCTCCTGCGGCGTGTCGCCGAACAGCACCGAGGCATAGGGCGTCTTGGCATGGCTGCGTTCATAGCCGAGCAGGCGCCAGACCGGCTCGCCGCGCAGCTTTCCCAGCACATCCCACAACGCCATTTCGACACCCGACAAGGTGTGGGGCGCCTGCAGCAGGTCCATCGAGTTATAGGCGACATCGGCCGAGATCTGCGCGATATCGGCGGGGCTCTCCAGGCGCTTGCCGAGCACGGACGCGGCGACGGGCCGGCAGACGCCATGCGACATCGGGCAGATGAAGGCTGCGATCGAGGGCAGCGGGGCCGCCTCGCATTCGCCCCAGCCGATCTGGCCGCCGGCAGCCACCCGCACCAGCAGGGCATCCTGGCTGCCATCGGCCTCGTCCGTCACCTCGGGCATGGACAGGTAGAAGAAGTCGACAGCATCGATCGTCGGCACGGGCGTGTCCTTCACAGCGTGTAGATGACGGGGTTCGGCGCGAAGGCCGCATCGGCCTCGAGCGGATACATCGGCCGGGCGCAGATGCTGTGCCCGAGGCTTTTGAGATTGGCCGAGGTCGCGCCGGGCGCGTCGATGTTGAAATTATGCTCGCACCATTGCTCGAACATGTGGTGCTCGGCATGGGGCGACTTCACCACCACGAGGTCGAAATCCTGGGGGTTCAGGCCATTGGCGTAATACATCGCCCGGTCGAACAGGCTGACCGAATGGGTCATGACCACGATCGTGAACGGGCCGAAGGTCAGCACCGCGGTCGGGCCTGCCGCAAGCGGCGCCTTCATCGTTTCCAGCAGCGCCTCGCCATCCGAGAGCAGCTTGACCTTGGCCTCGACCTGCATCGGCGTGAAGCGGGCGGGGTCGATGCTGCCGCCGAGCGCGACACTGATCGTCGCGCCGACACCGGCCTTGTGCGCGGCGGCCGCGGCAGTGGCATCGACCAGCGGCGCCAGAACCTTGCCGCCATAACCGGCCGCGTGCAAAGCCGCGATGATGGCGTTGCTGTCCCCCGACGCGCCAGAAGAGGTGGCGTCGGCGGCGTCCGTGAAGATCAGCGGCCCGGCCATCGTCCGGGACTGGGCGATGGCGCGCTCGAGCCCGATCAGCTTGCCCTGCATCCGGAAGCGCTGCGGCCAGAATTCCTCAGCCAGGCGGAGCGCCTCGCGTTCGGCGGTGGCCGCGTCGCCGTCGGTCAGGACCAGGACCTGCGAGCATAGCTCCGGCACGTCGGTGAAGGGGTTGCCGATCATGATGCCGGCGGCCAGCGCCCTGCCCTCCTCCTCGAGGCGCCGGCAGTCGCGCAGGAGATCGCCATAGCAGCCGGTCTTGGTGATGAGCTCGTCGCCGCGGACCAGCGTCGGCATGACGACGCGCGCGGCGACCGGGCGAAGTCCGCCCTCCATCAGGCGCAGCAGCAGCGCGGCGGCGCGGCGCCCGGTATCGGCGAAATCGACATGCGGATAGGTCCAGTAGATCGCGAAGCCGTTGACCTGCCGCAGCATGCGGTCGGTCAGGATGCCATGCAGGTCGAGCGAGATAACGATCGGCATCTCCGGGCCGACGCGCCGGCGCAAAGCCTCGAGCAGGTAGCCCTCCGGATCGAGCTCGCCCGCGGCGGCCATCGCACCATGCAGGCAGAGATAGATGCCGTCGACGCCGTCGAGGCGGGCGAAGACGGCCTCAATGAATTCCTGCGACAGGCGCTTCCAGCCCTCGGCCGAGAGCAGCCCGGCGCTGCCGGCGCGGGCGCTGATGCTGGGCACCACGGTGATATCGCCGCGCGCCTCGAACACAGCCAGTGCGCCGCCGATCTCCTGGTTGGTGCCGCGCTGCTCATAGAGGGCGTCACCATGCCTGATGTGGAAATTGCCATAGCCCGACGGGAGCGGATTGAAGGACGAGATCTCCTGCTTGCATTCGGCGATGAGGATGCGTTTCACGTCTGGTCTCCGGTTTTGTCTCCCGGGCGCGGCTCTCCGCGCCGGCCTTCGGGATGGCGGCGTCTACATGGTCGAGCGCGGATCAAGCGCGTCGCGCAGGCCATCGCCGAGCAGGTTGAGGCCGAGCACGGAGAGAACGATCGCCAGCCCCGGGAAGATCGTGATCCACGGCGCCTCGCGCATGAAGTCGCGGCCCTGGGCGATGATCGCGCCGAAGGAGGGCGCCGGCGGCGGCGGCCCGGCGCCGACAAAGGAGAGCGCGGCCTCGGCGAGGATGGCGACAGCGAAGACATAGGTCAGCCGGACGATCAGCGGCCCCATGGCGTTGATCAGCACATGCCGGAACAGGATCGACAATTCGCCCGCGCCGAGCGAGCGGGCGGCCTCGACATAGTCGAGCTCGCGCGCGACCAGCACCGAGGCGCGCACGATGCGGGCGGTGTGGGGCATGGTGGCGATCGACAGGGCGATCACGACATTGGTCAGCGAGGCGCCGAGCACGGCGCTGACCACCATGGCGAGCACGATGGAAGGGAACGCCATCAGCGCATCCATCAGCCGCATGATCGGGTTGTCGAGACGCGGAAAGAACCCTGCGACCGCGCCGATGACGGTGCCGAAGAGGCCGGTGAGAATGACGGTCGCCGCACCGATGCTGAGCGAGATCCGGGCGCCCACCATGACGCGGGAGAGGATGTCGCGGCCGAAATGGTCGGTGCCGAACCAGTAGGTGGCGTTGGGCGGCGTCAGGCGCATGCGGGCGTTGCTGCGCAGCGGATCGAAGGGCGCGAGCACATCGGCCAGCAGCGCGACCAGGACGATGGCGAGCACGATCGCGGCCCCGATCTGGAAGGAGCGGCTGCGGGCGAGCCGGCGCAGGCTGGCCTGCCGCGGGCTCAGGGCCGGCTGGGGAAAGGCGATCGTCATGGTCACGACAGCCTCACCCGCGGGTCGACGACCGCGTAGAGGAGATCGACGATCAGATTGATCAGGAGATAGACCACCGCCAGGAAGAGCAGGCCGCCCTGGAGCACGGGAAAGTCGCGGGAGGCGATGGCGCCGACGATCAGCCGGCCAATGCCGGGAATCGAGAAGACCTGCTCGATGATGACGGCGCCGCCCAAGAGCGCGCCGGCGACGATGCCGATCACGGTCAGGATCGGGATCATGGCGTTGGGCAGGCCGTGGCGCAGCACGATATAGAAGCGCGACAGGCCCTTGGCGTTGGCCGTGCGGACGAAATCCTGGTTCAGCGTTTCCAGCATCGAGGCGCGGGCCATGCGCGCGATGAAGCCGACCTGAACGAGCCCGAGCGTGAACGCCGGCAGGATCACCGTCCTGAGCCAGCCCAGCGGATCGCTGCCGAAGGCCGTGAAGCCGCCGCTCGGCAGCCAGCCGAGCGAGACGGCGCAGACGAGGATCATCACCAGTCCCAGCCAGAAATCGGGGACGGAGAGGCCGAGCAGCGCGGTCGTCATGAAGAGTTGGTCCGGCCAGCGATTATGGAAAACGGCGGCCGCGATTCCGGCGGGCACGCCGAGCGTGATGGCGATGGCGAGCGCGAAACTGGCGAGCGAGAGCGTCACCGGCAACCGCTCCAGCAGCGCGCCGGCAACCGAGCGGTTCAGCAGCACGGATTGCCCGAGATCGCCGCTGAGGACGCGCCCGTACCATTCCGCCATCTGCAGCGGCAGCGCCTTGTCCAGTCCAAGCGCCGTGCGCAGCGCCGCGACCTGCTCGGGCGTGGCCGAAGCGTCGAGGAAGGCCGCCGCCGTATCGCCCGGGACCAGCCAGATCAGGGCGAAGGACATCAGCGAGACCAGCGCGAGCACCAGGATCGCGCTGGCGATCCGCCGGATCATGAAGGTTGCCATCAGATCTCCCGCTTGGAGAAGGCGCAGTCACGCCGCCCGCCTGCAGCGGGCCGGTTTGCAGCGGACCGGTCGGCGGGCGCGCTGCTTGACGCGCCCGCCGACGGTTGTCAGCGCTCGAGCCAGACGCCCCACATGCGCGGGATGCGGTAGGGCTTGAAGTTCTTCAGCTTGGCGGTGCTGACCTGGAAGACGCCGTAATTGCCGGCCTTCATGGCAACCGCATTGTCGTACATATGGGTCTGGAAGCGGTCGAACAGCGCCTTGCGCTTCGCCTCGTCCATCTCGCTGCCAAGCGACGCCGCCAACTCGTCGATGACGGGATCCTTGGCCTGCTGCGACAGGCCGTTGACCCAGGGCGCCATGACGGAGGCCGGCCCCTCGAAAGGCTCGATGCCGAAGCCATGGGTCCAGAAGGTCCAGCCCTGCGGGGTGAAGCCGATCTTCGAGACCGTCGGCCAGTCGGCGATCGAGATATCGACATTGACGCCGATCTCCTTCAGCCGCTCCTGCAGCACGGTCGCCGTGTCGACATTGGCGCGCAGGTTGTCGACGATGAAGGTGGTCTTGCCGCCCTTGTAGGAGGATTTCGCCAGGAGCGCCTTGGCCTCCGTCAGGTCGGCCTTGTTGTATTTGGCGCTACCGGCCGTGCTGTAGAAGGGCGCGCCGGGATAGAGCCAGCTCGGATCCATCTGGTTGATGTCAGAATAGGCGATGCTCATGATGTCGTCCATGTTCAACGCGGCCTGGACGGCGAGCCTGAAATTCTTGTCGTTGCCCGGCGCCTCGGCATGGTTGAACTTGATCACCTGGAGGCCGAAGGGCACGACCTTGTGGATCGCGAAGCGCGGATCGCTGCCGAGGCGCTTGGCGGTCGGCCCATCCGCCGTCTCGTTGAACTGGATCTGGCCGGATTCGAGCGCTGCGGTGCGGGCGCCGCCCTCCGGCATGAAGCGGAAGGTCACGGTGTCGAGGAAGGCCTCCTTCTTGCCGGCAAAGCCATCGCGCCCCGTGCCGTTGGGATTGGGCACATAGCCGTCGAAGCGGGCGAGCTTCACATGGCTGTCGGGCTTGTACTCGACGAATTTATAGGGGCCGGTGCCGATGATCTCGATCTTGCCGGCGTCCTTCGCGGCCTCGCTCGCCGGATAGATCGCCAGCGGAGCCCGAGGCGAGGAGAGATTGTCGAGGAATGTCGCCTGCACCTGCTTCAGCGTGATGGTGACCTCATGCGGGCCGGTCGCCTTGATGCTGTCGATCGCGGAGACCAGGGCGAGCGAGGCGCCGATCTTGCGGTAGCGTTCGAGCGAGGCGACGACGTCATTGGCGTCGAGCTCCTTGCCGTTATGGAACTTCACGCCCTTGCGGATCGGGAAGACATAGGTCTTGCCGTCCGGCGAGATGGTGACGCCCTCGGCCAGCTCCGGCACCGGCCTGGCGTTCTCGTCGCGGGCATAGAGCGTCTCGAAGACATGCAGGGTGACGTTGCGTGAGGCCTGTGCGGAGGTGATCTGCGCATCGAGCGAAGGCGGCGCCTGGCTGATGCCGATGACGACGTCCCCGCCCTTCTGCTGGGCAAAGGCTCCGGCCGGCATGGCCAGGAGCATGGTTGCTGCAAGCGCATGGCCGAGAATGCTGTGCTTTTTCATGCCTGATCTCCCCTTTTTGATGATTCAGGACGTCACTGGGCAGCGCGGGTCTCGTCGTAGTCCTCCATCACCACAGCCACGGCGTCGCCGCGCTGGACGCGGCCCGGACCGGCCGACATCCACAGGACGCCGTCGAGCCGGTAGCGAACCTCGATCGGTGGCCGGTCGACATCCTCGACGAAATGCAGCAGCCCGGCGAGTTCGCCGGCCCGGCAGATGTCGCCGACGATGTTCTTGGGCTCGAACAGCCCGCCCGATGGCGCAAAGCTGTATCCCGCCGCGTTGCGGACCATCATGTGGCGGGTGGCTTGCGCCCCGTCGCGCTGGCGCGTGTCGGGGCTGCCCTCCATCAGCTTGAAATGCTTGAGAATGTTGAGAAGCGCACGGTCGGCGATGCGCACGCCCTCGACATTGACGCGCCCCCAGCCGCCGAGCTCGGTCCCGAGCGAGAGAATGCCCCGGCGCTCGACGGAGGAGGTCAGCGTGGCGCCCTCGTCGACGCCCCAGAACACGACATTATAGGGCGCGCCGAAGGCCGCGGCCGCCGCCATGGTGCGCTCCCGGAGCCCGACATCGGCGACGTAATGCATGTTGGTCGACAGGGCTGAATCGCCGGAATGGCCGGCCGTGTGAAGGTCGATGGAGATGTCGACATGCGGCAGCAGCACCGCATCGACGAAATGCGCCAGCATCTCCGAGAAGGTGCCGCGCGGATTGCCGGGGAAGCAGCGGTTCATGTCGCGGTTGTCGACCGGCGAGAGCCGCGTGTCGTTCATCACTGCCGGGATGTTCAGCGCCGGTATCATGATGACGCGCCCCTGGATCGCAGCAGCATCCAGGCTGCGTGCGAGCCGGGAGATGGCGATCTGACCCTCATATTCATCGCCATGGACGCCGCCTGTAAACAGCACGGTCGGACCGGCACCGTTGCGCACGCAGACAATCGGGATCTCGACCGTGCCCCAGCCGGAGGTGTTTCGCGAGAGCGGCGCCTTCAGGTAGCCGACCTGGCGACCTGGCGCATCGAGGTCGATTTCGCAGCGAATGCGGCTCTCGGCAACGGTCACCATCCCCACCCCTCCTTGCTCTTGTAATCGTATGATCGTATACGATTCTACGATTAGTCAAGTGAGACCGCCGCAGGGCGAGGCAAGTGCAACAGGCGACGATGCAGCAGACGAAAACCACATCGAGGGCGGAGGCGCCAAGGCCGGTATCGCGCGGCACGGGCTGGCTGCCGCTGCAGCCGCAGACCCTGGTCGACCAGGCGATCGAGGCGATCATCGCCGGTGCAGCCGCCGGCCTGATCCTGCCGGGGGACCGGGTCGTCGAGGCCGAGCTCGCCCGCAAGCTCGGCGTCAGCCGCGTGCCGGTGCGCGAGGCGCTGCGGCTGCTCGAGAGCCAGGGCGTCGTCGTCAACGAGCCATACAAGGGCATCCGGCTGCGCCCGGTGACGAATGACCGGGTTGCCGACCTCATCGAAACCCGTATCGCGCTCGAAGCCAGCGCCATGGCGCGGGCGACGGCGGCAGGGCGCAATCGCGGCCACCATCTCGACCCGCTGCGCAAGGCGGTTGCGGAAATGGAGCTGATGGCGGCCCGCCACGATGCCTATGGCGTCGCCGCGGCCGACACACTGTTCCACCGCGCGCTCTGCGAGCTCGGCGGCAACAGCGTGACGCTCGATCTCTGGGAGACGCTGTCACGGCAGTTCACCATCATTTTCGGCCTGGCGACCTTCGGCAAGCCGATGCTCGGCGTCGTCGAGGAGCATCAGGATCTCCTCGTGGTGTTCGAGGCCGGCGATATCGCCGCGATCCGCGCGGCGCTGGACGAGCACATCACCGTGATGAACCAGGCCATGGATTACGAAGCCATCATCGCCCGCCGCCGCGCAGAAAGGGACGAAGCGTGACTGTTTCCGAGATTAGCTCCGCCAGGACGACCCAGCGCCCCGCAGCCCTTCCCCCCTTCAAGATCACGCGGATCGAGGCCGCGCCGCTTTTCGGCGAGAGCCCCAAGGGCGGCTGGTCGGCGGAAATCCGGCCGGACGACTCGATCCATGCACTGATCGCGGTCCATACCGACCAGGGGCTGATCGGCTATGGCAGCTCGTTCACGGATGGGCGCCTGGTGCAGGCCGGGCTCAAGGTGCTCGAGCCGCTGTTCCTCGGCGAGGACGCGCTCTCCCCCGATCATCTCAGCGAGCGGCTGCACCAGAACACGTTCTGGATGGGACGCGGCGGCACGCTCACCCATACGATCAGCGGCATCGACATCGCGCTCTGGGACATTCTCGGCCAGGCGACCGGGCTCAGCGTCGGGCGGCTGCTCGGCGGCAGCTATCGCCGTCGCGTCCAGCCCTATTGCTCGCTGCTGATGGAGGAGCCGGCGGCGATGCGCGAGGTGATCGCGACCTATCGCGACAAGGGCTTCACCGCCTTCAAGATCGGCTGGGGGCCGTTCGGCCGGGCGCTCGACACCCGGCTCGACGAGGCGATCGTGCGGGCGGCGCGCGAGGCGGCCGGCGAAAAGGCCAAGCTCTTCGTCGATGCCGGCGCCAGCGATGCACTCTGGCCGCATGGCTTCAAATGGGCCAAGCGCACCGCGGAGATGCTGGCGGATTTCGATGTCGGCTGGTTCGAGGAGCCGGTGCGCCCCGACGCGATCGAGGAGTATCGCGAGCTGCGGCTGTGCTCACCGGTGCCGATCGCCGGCTGCGAGGTGCTGACGCGGCGCCAGGCCTTCCTGCCCTGGCTGGCGCGCGGCGCCGTCGATATCGTGCAACCCGACGTCACCAAGGTCGGCGGGCTCTCGGAGCAGCGCCGCATCGCCTGGATGGCCGATGATTTCGGCGTGAAATATATCGGCCATGGCTGGAACACCGCGCTCGGCCTCGCGGCCGACCTGCAGATGGCGGCGGCGTTCCCGAGCGCGGATCTGGTCGAGTTCATCGGCGGCAGCCCCTATGTCGACGGCATCCTCGCCGAGCCCTTCGTGCTGGATTCCGAAGGCTGGCTGACGATCCCCGACCGACCGGGCCTGGGCGTCACGATCGACCAGGACAAGCTCGCCCGCTACACGCCGAATCCCGGACTGCTCTTCGCCTGAGCCAGCTTTGGGGCAGCGCGGGCAAGACCCCGACATGCGTAGCCCCGCCGGATCATGTGAAACGGCGGGGCCGAAGCAAGCGCGACACAAGAGCTGGGGGGCTGAAGATGTGCCACGCTCGCATGAGCTTACGCCCGGCAAGCTGACATTTAGCTGACAGCCTCGGGCCAGCTCGCGCAGCTTGCTCCGTGCTCAAACGAGAATGCCTGCCGGGCGGCGCTTGCCCGTTTCATGTTCAGGGCCGATGCCGCGTTTCAGCACGTCTCGTCCCTCAGCGGCGGACAGATGCTGCGTGCCGGACTCGCCTGCGTTCTCGGCGGAAAGACCCCTCCTCCGCTGCTCCTGCTCGACGAGCCGACGAACCATCTCGACATCGGCTCGATCGAGGCCGTCGCGGCCGGGCTGCGCGCCTATGACGGTGCGCTCGTGGTCGTCAGCCATGACGAGGCGTTTCTGGAGGCGTCGCAGATCTCCCGGCGACTGGAATTGCCGCCCGGGCGCGCGCCCACCCCGTCCTAGCGGTCGTCCGCCTGCCCTCGTTTCAGCTGGCCCTGCCTTACGAAGGGTGCGCCGGGATTTCGGGTTGGGGGGTATCGAGCGATTGCAGGATTCCCGTACATCGCCCTCGGTTCACCATTGCAAAGAGGCATTTTCGACGAACCAACGCTCGCCCGCACTCAGTAGACACACGCACAAAACAGCCTTAGCATGGGGCGAATACATAATATTTTTTTGAATTTTGACGACAATGAAGAAATATCGCCTTATCGTTAGAACCAGCCAGTCGATCTCGATATGCAATACGCTATAAATTAATTGAATTTTTGCACGATCCGCTACACGCAGAATGATATCCTATTTTTTGAACACCATTGACCTTGATTAGAAGCAACCGCCGTTCGTTCCGTCTTTTTTCCTTTGCAAACTCTAGAACAGAATTGAACCAATTCTCCAAAGAGTGTGTTCAATGCGAAAACTCGAAACCACCGAGCGAGGGTCGTCGGCATCCGGCGATGCGCTCCTTGGTTCTCCTGACGCGGGAACAGCAGCGCCGCCAGGCATGCTCTTCATTCCCGGCGGCACCTTCCGCATGGGCTCGGATCGGCACTATCCCGAGGAGGCCCCGGCTCATCGCGTCACCGTCGATCGTTTCTGGATGGACCGAACTCCGGTGACCAACCGGCAGTTCAAGGAATTCGTAAGGGCAACGGGACATGTCACCTTCGCCGAGGTCGCGCCCGATCCGAAAAACTATCCCGGAACGAAGCCTGACATGCTCTATGCCGGCTCCCTGGTCTTCACGCCGCCCGCGAGGCCGGTCGATCTGCGTGACTGGAGCCAATGGTGGAGCCTGATGCAGGGCGCGAACTGGCGTCGCCCCTACGGCCCCGGGAGCAACATCAACGCACTCGACAACCACCCGGTCGTCCACGTGACCTTCAGCGATGCGCTCGCCTATGCGCGCTGGGCCGGCAAGGCCCTGCCGAGCGAGGCGGAGTGGGAATTCGCAGCGCGCGGCGGACTCGACGGCGCCGAGTATGCGTGGGGCGAGGAGCTCGCGCCTGGCAACCGGCATCTCGCGAATACCTGGCAGGGCAATTTCCCGCACGAGAACAGCAACCAGGACGGTTTTGAGCGCACCTCGCCGGTCACGGCCTTTCCGCCGAACGGCTACGGCCTCCACGACATGATCGGCAATGTCTGGGAATGGACCGAGGACTGGTACTCAGCCCGTCATGAGGCCGACGCGGCCAAGGCCTGCTGTATCCCGGTGAACCCGCGCGGCGGGCGGGAGGACGCAAGCTACGATCCCGGACTGCCGGAGATCAGGATTCCACGCAAGGTGATCAAGGGTGGCTCGCACCTTTGCGCCCCCAGCTATTGCCGCCGCTATCGGCCGGCCGCGCGCCACGCGGAACCGGTCGACACCTCGACCAGCCATGTCGGTTTTCGATGCGTCTGGAGATCACTGTCCGATCCATTGCAGCGTGAGGAGTGAGGTCATGCCGGATTGCCTACAGCTTGATGCAAATCACAGTTCAACGGCCAGAGCACTGGAGAGGTTCGGAGCGTGGCGGGAGCGCTACGGCGCGGCGCTTTTCGGAGCGACGGCGCTGACGACGCTGGCCTTCAGCGGGACCGTTGCGGCGCAAACGCAACCAGCCCCGGCGACGCAGCAGCGGCCGAACATCATCATGATCATTTCCGACGACACAGGCTATGGCGACCTTGGCCCCTATGGCGGCGGCATTGGCCGCGGCATGCCGACCCCCAATATCGACAAGCTGGCAGCGGAGGGAATGACGTTCTTCTCCTTCTACGCGCAGCCGAGCTGCACGCCCGGCCGCGCCGCCATGCAGACGGGCCGCATCCCGAACCGCAGCGGCATGACGACCGTGGCCTTCCAGGGCCAGGGCGGTGGTCTACCGGCAGCCGAGTGGACGCTGGCATCGGTGCTCAAGACTGGCGGCTACAAGACCTTCTTCACCGGCAAATGGCACCTTGGCGAGGCCGACTACGCGCTGCCCAATGCGCAAGGCTATGACGAGATGAAGTATTGCGGCCTCTATCATCTCAACGCCTACACCTATGCCGACCCGACCTGGTTCCCGGACATGTCGCCCGAGCTTCGCGCGATGTTCCAGCGGGTGACGAAGGGCGCCCTGTCGGGCAATGCCGGGCAGCCGGCGCGCGAGGAATTCAAGATCAACGGCCAATATGTCGATACGCCGGTGATCAACGGGCGCGAAGGTGTCGTCGGCATTCCCTTCTTCGACGGCTATGTCGAAAAGGCGGCCCTAGACTATCTCGACCGCAATGCGAACTCGCCCGAGCCGATCTTCATGAGCATCAACTTCATGAAGGTGCACCAGCCCAACATGCCGCATCCCGACTACATCCATAAGTCGATGTCGAAGAGCAAATACGCGGATTCCGTCGTCGAACTCGACGCCCGCATCGGGCGGATCATGGACAAGGTCCGCAGTTCCGGCCGCGCCAACAACACGCTGGTCTTCTACACCACCGACAACGGCGCCTGGCAGGATGTCTATCCTGATGCCGGCTATACCCCGTTCCGCGGCACCAAGGGCACGGTACGCGAAGGTGGCAACCGTGTTCCCGCCATCGCCTGGATGCCGGGCAGGATCGCTCCCAATTCCAAGAACCACGAGATCCTTGGCGGTCTCGATCTGATGGCGACCTTCGCCTCGGTCGGCGGAGTGCGGTTGCCAACGCAGGATCGCGCCAACCAGCCGATCATGTTCGACAGCTATGACCTGTCGCCGGTGCTGTTCGGGACCGGTCCCTCGCCACGCAGCGAGTGGTTCTACTTCACTGAGAACGAGCTCTCTCCAGGCGCGGCACGCATCGGCAACTACAAGGCCGTCTTCAACCTGCGTGGCGACGACGGCGCGTCGACCGGTGGCCTGGCAGTCGATAGCAATCTCGGCTGGAAGGGCGCGGAGAAATATGTCGCCACCGTGCCGCAGGTCTTCGACCTCTGGCAGGATCCGCAGGAGCGCTACGACATCTTCATGAACAACTACACCGAGCGCACCTGGACGATGGTGACCATCTCCGACGCCATCAACAAGCTGATGAAGACCTATGTGCAGTATCCGCCGCGCAAGCTGCAGAGCGAGAGCTATTCCGGCCCGATGACGCTGTCCGACTATCAGAAATTCCAGAGCGTCCGCGATATCCTGTCAAAGGAAGGCATCAGCATCCCGCTGCCGAGCGGGAACTGAACGAGGTACTCGCCACCACTCCCCGCCGGGCCGCGCTGACCAGCGTTCGGCCCGGCGATAAACCCGGATGCAGTCTCCTCAGATCTCGCGACGCCTTCCACGCGCAGTCGCCTCCACGCGCGGTCACGCGGGCGATTTCGTTTCGTCGAAGCGGGTCCAGCCCGCCCGCTCATATTCGCTGCGGCGCGCATCCGCATCGATCGGACCGGCTCCGTCCAGAATCTTCTCGATGACCGCGGCATGGGAATCGGAGGTGCGGACCGAAACCACCGTGCTGCCGCGCCGGATCGTTTCTGCGTGGAAATGGGCCTCGTCCTCGCTCAATCCGGCGCCGGTCAGCGCCCCGATCAAGCTGCCAGCCGCGGCGCCGGCCGTCGTGCCGACAGCCAGCGTGCCAAAAAGCCACCCGGCCGCAAGAACCGGCCCGACGCCGGGCAGGGGAAGCGCCGTCAACCCTGCCAGAAGGCCCGCGCCCGCGCCGACGGCGCCGCCGACTTCTGCCCCCCGCCCGGCGTCATTCTCGATGCTGGCGGTCGGAGACCGAATGATGCTGATGTCCTCTGGCGGCAGGCCGGCTGCTTCGAGCCTGGTGATCGCGGTCTCCGCGTCGGCATGATCGTCATAGGAGCGGATTATGGTGCGTGTCATGAGGTCCGTCCTCGCATGATGGGCCTCGGGATGAACCAACTTCAATGCCGGCTTGTTCCCCAAACGCTTCTGGCCGCTGCCATCGGGAACAAGGTCCGGGGCCGAGCGTTCACCCTGGAGCATGCTGCGAAAAAGTGGCAACGGTTTTTCGCATCAAGCATGCTCTAAACGATGAGAGTCGATCAGGTTTTCTGCGTTTGGACGATTTCGTCCAAACGCAGCGTGATCGAGAGGCCGTGAGGAGCATTCCTGATGCTGTTGATCTGGCTGGGAGCATTTTTGGTTCTTGCCGGCATTCTGGTGCTGGTCGGCAAGGCCGTCTGGAAGGGGCCGATGAGCACGGCCAGCCGATCGCCCGCCCCCGACAGCCACCAGAGTCTGGAACCTCCGGGGCCCGGGATCACGGTCTTCGCCCTGTCCAGGAACTGGCCTGGATTGGCCCTCATCGGGCTAGGCGCGGTGCTGTTGCTTTTGGGCGGCGCCTTCTGAGCAAACCGCAAAATCCAACCGCAGATCGCAAAGGGATCTCATGAAGACGAGCATCAAGCACGATAGTGCGGGCAGCGGCGGCTCTCCGGTGATCAAGCTGGAATCGCCCGCGGACTACAAGCACGTGATGGAACGCATTGCCGGGCTCAAGGCAACGCCAAAAGGCGAGGACGAGGAGCGCGAACTCGCGGCCCTGCAGGAGGCCGCGAGAGACTGGGAGAGCGGGCGCCCGAGGGCTGCCCCTCACGAAAAGGCTGCCCCCTCGCGAAAAGACTGAAAGCGCCCGACGCCGGCAAATCCCGATTAGAGCATTTCCGTGTTTCCCCGAATCGCGGAAATTCTCCAACTCTCTGTTTTATCGCACTTTCTTCACGCGAACCGGTGTCCGCTTCGCTCGAAAATGCTCTAGGAATCCGATTTTCCACCCTTCATCCGTGCCAGGCGGGAATGATGGCTGTCTCGCTCGCCCCCGCCGCCCGACACGGTACTCCGTCGCCGAAGATCCGACTCGGCTGGCGGCTTCTTGATTTCCAAGGGAGCCTTGGCATTCTCGTGAGCGGCACCCGGGCCGCCTTGTCGGATGCTGGCCGGTATCTTCCTCGACGTGGACATTGCTGCCTCCTATCGATCCTGCTGGTAACCTTGGTTGGTCGTGTTCTGCCGAATATTGGCGTGCCGGCCGGTCTTGTCGGAGCGTTCCTGGGGACGCCCCTCGGGGTGGTTGACCGGCTCGGCGGCATTGCCGCCGGGGCCCTTGTCGCTGCGGTTCTCCGGTGGGATGGGTCTGGTCTTGGTGGACATTTTGATACTCCTCGTAAACGACGCCTCCAGCTCAGGAGACGACACCGGACAAATCGGCAGGCTTTCGGCCCGACTTCTCATCGAAGCGTCTCCAGCCCTCGCGTTCGTAGGCTGCCCGCCGGTGCTCCGGATCAATCGGCCGACCGCTCCGCATGATGGCCTCCGCAATGGCTGCGAGGCCACCTGAGCTGCGGACGGCAACAAACGCACCGCCCCGCCTCACCATTTCGGCGACGGTGTTGGCATCGCTTTCGGTGAGGCCCGCGCCCGTCAACACCCCGATCAGGCTTCCCGCCGCCGCCCCGCCGGCGGCGCCAAGAGCCGTGCCTGCAATCAACCAGCCCGCCGCCAGCACTGGGCCTGCTCCAGGAATCGGCAAGGCGATCAGGGCTCCAAGCAGGCCGGCCCCGCTGCCGATCATGCCTCCGGCCTCCGCCGCCGTCCCGATCGCGTCATGCCGGCCGACGATGCTGATCTGCTCGGCCGGAATTCCTGCAGCCTCGAGTTCCCTGACGACGAAAGCCGCCTGCCCGTAACTGTCGTAGGACCTGATGAGGGTGCCTGCCATGAAGCCGCTCCTTCGCTGAATCGTACTCATGGACGAACCCGCTCTGCGCACCCTTGTTCCCTGCTTTTTCCGCGGCATCGCGCGAGAGGGGCTACATCCGTCGACCGACCGCGCGGGGCTGTTCCCGCCGGAAGCGTGGCTGGTCGCCCCCGGCGAGACGCACGGAGATCCCCTTACTCAGCACCCTGACTCGCTTCCCATTCGCTGCGGTGGACCGTTGCGATGCACTTTCCCACAAAACCCAGCCCGAGATCCGAGAGCTGCGTCACGATGACATCCATCTCGACGCCCTCTTCGCAACGGAGGCGCATCAGATAGGCAAACATCGCTGGATCGATGGCGGAGGCGTCGCAAACCAGATGGCCGATGCGGCCATTATCGCCGGTCAGGACATACTCGTAGCTCAGGGGCAGCTGATGTCCCGCTCGCGTGATCAGAACGCCCCGTCCGCTGAACACGACCCTCTCCCGCGCTTTAGATCGCCGTGCGTCCGTTCGGACGCAGGAGCGGCGATCTAACTCTTTGTTTGAGCATCGGATTCTTCCGAAAACCGGATTCCGCTTTTCGGTCCGATGCTCTGGCGCCGGTCCCAACCAACCAGCCAGAGTAGCCCCGGGAGGGGAACGCACATTCTCATTTGTTAATGAGCGCAGGGGGAAATCGGCTTCCGAGCCGGCCCGTGATGGCCCCTATGGCAGCGTCTTTGAAGAGACTGATCTCGGCAGAAACTGATCTTGAGGTTTCCCGCCCCTTTCGCCGCAGACCCCAAGTGTTCCATGCGCCCAGGAGTGCATGCACCCAGGATGACGTTTCGCGGGATGCAGCTCTTCAATCAGCCAGTTTCTCCCCCAGGCGTTCGCGCGCCGCATTGGCCGGCGACAGGAGAATGATGTCCTTTCCGCTCGGGAACGTGGAACCCGGCCCTGGCTCCGCCGTTGTCTCGCGGACCGCTCTGTCAGGAATTCGCTGGAAACACCGAAGTTGCGGCGTGGACGCGATTGAACGCGACGGGGGTATTGATGATCACTTCAGCCAAGGCCGCGACGGCGCGCCCCGAACCGAAGACGCTCAAGGCTCTCAACGAGGCGCTGGTGGCCGACGCCCCGCTGGTCCCGGGGGCAACCAAGTGGGTCCTGGGCGAAGGCCCGATCAGGTCGCCGATCGCCTTTGTCGGCGAACAGCCGGGCGACCAGGAAGATCTGCAGGGCCGCCCCTTTGTCGGGCCCGCCGGCCGGCTCCTCGACCGCGCGATGGTGGAAGCCGGCATCGCACGCGATCGCAGCTATTTCACCAATGCCGTCAAATACTTCAAGTTTGCCCAGCGCGGCAAACGCCGCATCCACCAAAGGCCGACCGCGGGAGAGGTCAGGCATTATCGCTGGTGGCCGATGAAGGAACTGGAATTCGTCGAGCCGCGAATTGTCGTCGCGCTCGGCGCCACGGCCGTGCTGGCGCTGTCAGGCAAAGCGCTCTCGATCGCACGGACGCGCGGAGAAGCGCGCTTCGACGGCCATCTCGGCTTTATCACCGTGCACCCCTCCTCCCTGGTGCGCATTCCGGCTGAGGATGACAGGCGACGGGCCTATGCTGACTTTGTCGCGGACCTGAGGCAGATCCGCTCCCTGTCCGAGCGCGACGGTGCAGCCAGGGCTGCTGCGGGCTGAGCCGGCTCTGGCGGCGTTCTTGCGAGGCACGCCGTGCGGGGCCTGAGGTATTCCCGAAATGGAACGGCTCGAGGCCGTGAAGACAGCCCGATGGGCGCCGGAAATGAGGATCAAACCATGCCGGACATGCCTCGCCTGGTCGAAAATCCCTCCCTCTTTCAGCGGCTTGGCTTCGAGTCCGAGCCAGTCTCGGTCAGTGCCAATATGGCACAATTGATGGCCATGCTCGAAGACATCTGCCGCATTCAGAAACAGCACGGCATCCGGCTGATGTTGCTTGAACGCCAGCTGCGCACTCTTCGCCAACGGGGCTGAAGAGGTTCCGGCAGCTGGTACCCGTCTGCGGCGGCAGCCGACGTCCTGTTCTACGGTCATGGGATCGGACCCAGGCTTGCCTCTGTCCGCGTCATGCCGCGTGCCGTCGCAGACTTTCGCCAGATACCACCACGTGGCTCCGATCAGCCTCAGACGGTGCGGGACCGGAACTGTTCCGCCATCCAGTCGATGACGACGCGCACACGCGGCGAAAGCTGGCGCGCCTGCGAATAAAGCACGTGGACGGGCAGCGGGGTCGGAGGAAAATCCGCCAGGATCTCGACGAGCGCGCCGCTGGCCAGTTCGGGCGCAACGCGATAGCGCGGGACCTGGATGAGCCCCAGTCCGAGGCAGGCGCAGGCGACATTCGTCTCGGGGCCGGTCACGGTCACCACGGAAGGCGGCGTGACCTGCCGTTCCCGGCCGCGCTCGGTGAAGACCAGCGGGCTGACGCTGGCCGCGTCGGCAGCGAACAGGCCGATGATCCGATGGCGCTCCAGATCATCCGGCGTCCGCGGCTCGCCGAAGCGTTCGAGATAGGACGGGCTTGCGAAGGTGCCACGGCTCAGCTCCGCCAGCTTGCGCCGGATCAGGGGGCTGTCGGCGAGCGCTCCCGCCCGCAGCATGCAGTCGAACCCTTCCCGGACCATGTCGAGAGCCTGATGCGCCTCGCCGATATGCAGGCGAATGCCGGGATAGGTCTCCAGAAAGCGGCCAAGACCCGGCAGCAGGAAATGCCGGGCCTGGGTGCCATGGACATCGATCCGCACGAGGCCGCTCGGTTTCGCACCGGCAAAGGCGCCTTCCGCATCCTCGAGATCGGCGATAAGCGCCAGGCAGCGTTGATAATAGGCCTCGCCGTCGAGCGTCGGGCTGACCTGTCGGGTCGTCCGCTGCAGCAGGCGGACGCCAAGCCTCGCCTCCAGCCCCTTGACCGCATCAGTGACCGATGAGCGCGGCAGGCCGAGATCCTCGGCGGCCTGCGTGAAGCTGCGGCGCTCCACGATCCGGGTGAAGACCCGCATGGCATCGAAGCGATCCATTATTCGCCTGTTCGAACAGTGATGCCGGATAATGGCCGATTATCTCGCAACAGGGAACGTCCATTCTCTCCTCACAGCCGCGGTCATTGGCGGCGAGCCAAGGAGAAAGACCATGACGAACCAGAGCAGCAGGGTCGCGATCGTGACGGGCGCCTCAGGCGGCATCGGCGCAGCGGTTGCCGAACGGCTCGGCCGGGATGGCTTCACCGTGGTGGTGAACTATGCCGGCAATGCCGCATCCGCCGAGGCGCTCGTCGCCCGGATCGAAGCCACTGGCGGCCGCGCCGTCACCGCCCAGGCCGACATCGCGCATGTCGAGGCGGTGCGCCGCATGTTCGACAGTGCCGAGGCCGCCTTCGGCGGCGTCGACGTGCTGATCAACACTGCCGGCATCATGACGCTTGCGAATATCGCCGACAGCGACGACGCCCTGTTCGAGCGCCAGATCGCGGTCAATCTGAAGGGCACCTTCAACACCCTGCGCGAAGCCGCCAGGAGACTGCGCGATGGCGGCCGGATCGTGAATTTCTCGTCCAGTGTCGTCGGCCTGCTGCAGCCGGGTTATGGCGTCTATGCCGCGACCAAGGCCGCGGTCGAGGCGATGACGAGCGTCCTCGCCAAGGAGCTGCGCGGCCGGAATATCACCGTCAACGCAATCGCGCCGGGCCCGACCGCGACCAAGCTCTTCCTCGACGGCAAGCCGCAGGAGGTGATCGACCGCCTCGCGAAGCTCGCCCCGCTCGAACGCCTCGGCCAGCCCAAGGACATCGCGGATGCCGTCGCCTTCCTGGCGGGGCCGGACGGCGCCTGGATCAACGGCCAGACGCTGCGGGCCAATGGCGGGATCATCTGATCCCGCCCGCCCATCCCGCGTTCAACGGTTGAACAGCCGCTGGGCTGCGCTCCGACCTCCCCAGCCCTTCGCCGCGCCCCCACGCCACGTGGGCCGGCATGGCCGGGCCCCGCCGTTCAGCCAGGCCCCGGATCGTGACCTGCCCCGATCAGCCCATCACAAGGAGCCGCCCCTGAGAGCGCGGCCTCAGGCTGCCACCGCGATCCGCTGCACCTTGATATCGCTTTCATGGGCCCTGGCCTCGGCGAGATCATGGGCCGCCTGCATCCGCAGCAGCGTATCGGCACGCAGGCCGAATGCCTTCTCGAAGCGGATCGCCATCTCGGCCGACAAGCCTGCCTTGCCGTTCAGAAGATTGCTCATGGCCTGACGGGTTACGCCCAACTTCTCCGCGGTGACGGTTACGCTCAGCCCATGCGGCAGGACGAACTCGGTCTTGAGCCACTCGCCGGGATGGACGGCGAAGCTCGGGTGAAGCTTGATGGCCATCAGTGATCATCCTCCAGATCGATATCCTCGATCGCGCCGACCTCGTTGATGCGAAACGTCATTCGCCAGTTTTTTTTCGTGACCGTGAGCCCGACTGGCTTGTGGCCGGCGCGTTGCGCTCCCCATGGATACAATGCCAGACCGCTCACGGCATCCTGTCACGCCCCATCGCGATGGTCGACCTGAATGGGATTGCGACATCACGCGCCGATCACATGGTCGCGCGGCGATCGCCATGCCCGTGGAAGAATAGCGGTCCCGTCACTAGCTTGTTCCGGAACCAGGCCCCATTCCGGAGCGGGAGACCAGCACGATGATGACGAGACGCCATATCCTGCTGAAAAGCGCGGGCCTGGCGGCGGCATCATCGCCCCTGCTGGCACTCATCGCGCGTTCCGCGGGGACTTTTCCCGTCACCCATACCGACGCCGAATGGCGCCGCCTGCTCAAGCCCGAACAATACGCCGTCCTGCGGCAGAGCGGCACGGAGCGCCCCTATACGAGCCCGCTGCTGAACGAAAAGCGCCGCGGCGACTTCGCCTGCGCCGGCTGCGACCAGCCGCTTTTCTCCTCGACAACGAAATATGACAGCGGCACCGGCTGGCCGAGTTTCTGGGCGCCTCTGGACAAGGCGGTCGACACCGAGACGGACAACTCGCTCGGAATGCAGCGCACGAGCGTGCATTGCAGCCGCTGCGGCGGCCACCAGGGCCATGTCTTCAACGATGGTCCGCGGCCGACCGGCCTGCGCTACTGCATGAATGGCGTCTCGATGACCTTCAAGCCGGCGGCGGCCTGAGAGCGCAGCGATGACCCTGTTCCTGCTCCGCCTATCCCGGCTGTGTGCTGACGATCGTCAGCCCAGCACCCTGCCTGTCCTGCCCTTCGTCTCAAGCCTATGCCTTCACCTTCGGCTGAACAGGGAGATCGGACATGAACCATCCACTCGACAAGACCGCCGGATCGCCCGTCGCGCGCTATGGCCGGCCTGCCCTCGCCGCGCTGGCGCTGATCGGGCTCGCCGGTCTCGGCTTGCGGATTTCGCCATCGGCCGCCGAGAATGCGCCCCGCGCGATCCCCGCCCTGTCTGCTGCTGAACCGGCCCCGCAAGCCACGTCCGAAGTCGCAGTCCTGGCCGGCGGCTGCTTCTGGGGCGTGCAGGGCGTCTTTCAGCATGTCGACGGCGTCAGCAACGCCGTCTCCGGCTATGCCGGCGGCGAGAAGGCGACCGCCCGCTACGAGCAGGTCGGCTCGGGCCGCACCGGCCATGCCGAAGCGGTCCAGATCACCTATGATCCGCGCAAGATCAGCTATGCGCGCATCCTGCAGGTCTATTTCTCGGCGGCGCATGATCCGACCGAGCTCAACCGCCAGGGTCCCGATATCGGCCCCCAGTACCGCTCGGCGATCTTCCCGACCAACGCGGACCAGGCCAGGATCGCCAAGGCCTATATCGCGCAGCTCAACCAGGCGAAGGCCTTTGACGCGGCGATCGTGACCAGGATCGAGCCGGACCGGCCCTTCTACCCGGCCGAGGCCTATCATCAGGATTTCCTCACGAAGAACCCGAACCACCCCTATATCGTGATCAACGACCTGCCGAAGATCGCGAGCCTGAAGCGCCTGTATCCCGCGCTCTATCGCCCCGACCCGGCCCTCGTCGCCAAGACCGGTCTCTCCAACTGAAGGAGCGCGGCAGTCGGGCTGCGCACGGGCGAACGGAACGGACCCGCAAGGCGTATCCAGCCTGCTTGCCGCAAGGTCGGGCCGGGTCGGCCAAGGTACGAAGCTGATCGGAGGGTTGCGCGGTCGGCTCCGGCTCAGCCGGCCGAGCTGACCATCCCGCCATCGAGGCGGCACATCTTTTCGCCGGAAAAGGCACGCGAGCGCGTGAGGAACCGCTGCTCGGTGCCGTTTTCCAACGAGAACATCCCGCCCCGCCCAGGGACGACGTCGATAATGAGCTGGGTATGGCGCCAGAGGGCGAATTGCGATCCGCTGATATAGACCGGAGCGCCGCCAACCTCGCCGAGCTTCACATCATGGTCGGAGACGATGAAGTCGCCCTGCGGATAACACATCGGCGAGGAGCCGTCGCAGCAGCCTCCCGATTGGTGAAACAGAATGGCTCCGTGCTCGGCCTGCAGCCGCGCGATCAGGCGCAAGGCAGCCGGAGTGGCGGTTACCTGCTCGATGGCTTGGACCTGCTCGATGGCTTGCTCGCTCATACCGAAGCTCCCGGGGGCGTGGGACGATGACGTTCCGCTCGCCCGTTCCGGGCAATGCAGCTCGCAGGACATCCCGGCACGCCCGCAGCAACGTCTTCGCTGAGGGCGTGCCGGGCCAGTGCCCGTGGAGGGGCGGGCACGCATCTGAAGAAGCCAGCTTCTTCAGGGAGAAGCCAGCTTCTTCAGGGAGAAGCCGAGCTTCCTCAGAAGAAGCCGAGCTTCTTCGGGGAGTAGCTCACCAGCATGTTCTTGGTCTGCTGGTAGTGGTCGAGCATCATCTTGTGGTTCTCGCGACCGATGCCGGACTGCTTGTAGGCGCCGAAGGCCGCATGCGCGGGATAAGCGTGGTAGCAGTTGGTCCAGACCCGGCCCGCCTGGATCGCCCGGCCGAAGCGGTAGGCGCGGTTGCCATCACGGGTCCAGATGCCGGCGCCCAGGCCGTAGAGCGTATCATTGGCGATCGAGAGCGCCTCTTCATCGTCCTTGAATGTCGTGACGGAGACCACCGGCCCAAAGATCTCCTCCTGAAAGACCCGCATCTTGTTGTGCCCCTTCAGGACGGTCGGCAGGACGCAATAACCGCCCGCCAGATCACCCGGCAGCTCGTTCCGCGCGCCGCCGATCAGCACCTCGGCGCCCTCCTGCCGAGCGATGTCGAAATAGCTCAGGATCTTCTCGAGCTGCTCGGAGGAGGCCTGCGCACCGATCATCGTCGCGGCATCGAGCGGGTCGCCCTGCTTGATCGCTTCGACGCGCTTCAGCGCCTTCTCCATGAAGCGGTCATAGATGCTCTCATGGACCAGCGCGCGGCTGGGACAGGTGCAGACTTCGCCCTGGTTGAGCGCGAACATGACGAAACCTTCGATCGCCTTGTCGAAGAAATCGTCATACTCGAGCGTCACATCCTTGAAGAAGATGTTCGGGGACTTGCCGCCGAGTTCCAGCGTCACCGGGATCAGGTTATGGCTGGCATATTGCATGATCAGACGGCCGGTCGTGGTCTCGCCGGTGAAGGCGATCTTGGCGATGCGGTTGCTCAAGGCGAGCGGCTTGCCGGCCTCCAGGCCGAAGCCGTTGACGATGTTCAGGACGCCCGGCGGCAGGATGTCGGCGATCAGCTCCCCCCGGCGAAGGGTCGCAAGGGCCTTGACGGTCGAGGCACACTGGCCGTCGCCAAGTGTGTCTGCGGCTCATCCGCCGTCTCCAGGCGGCGTTACTCTTCGAGAGCAAAGATATTGCCAGGGCCGCGGCCTTGGTGGCTATGGAATCGAGCAATTGCGCCGCCGCTGGTCGAGCTGGGGGAACGTTATGCTAGGTGACTCGTCTGGTGGTGTGGGCGCAAACGCAGAAGTACCCGCCGGACAGGTCTTTTCGACGCATGACCTTCCGGCGTCCGAACAGTTCGAGGCGTGGCGACAGCACGTCTCCGAGATGATCGAGCTTTCACCCGCGCGCGAGCCGGGCGGTGCCTTTCCGGCGCAGACGATGCGCTGGCAGCTTGGCGACCTGATCTTCACACGGTCGATCAATCGCTTGAAATTCCCCTAACCATGCGGCGGGTACTCGCGGACTATCTCGCCGGGCTGGCACGCCCTCTCCCGCATATGACGAGGGAGCAGGCGGGCCTGCTGGCCGCACCGACCACGGCGCTCGTCGCCGCTTGTGTCGTCCCGGCGCTGGAACGGATCGAGGCCGCCGCTGCGCCCCTGCCCTCCAGGCGTCGACCCGCGCGATAGACACCGCCGCCATTAAGAGGGCCCAGCGCCCCTCTCGGGGAGCCGGGCCAGTTTGGGGGAGGGCTGCCCCCGGTTCAGCTACAATGTGGGTTGCAGTAGCGCTCGCCTGGTTCACATTGGAACGGTCGCGAAGAATTGCCGAAGGGCGAGCCGCGCGACATCCTGGCCTGGCCGCGCCTTGAAAAGCCCTTGGACGATACGAGCGAGCCATTCTTTCCGGCTCGCCTCGGTACCCATGATGATCAATCCATGGCTCTCGATCTGGGACCAGGCGACGTCGAACGCCGCCCGCGCCTCAGCAATCTCCAGACGATACGCGATGCCGCTCGGTGGCATGGTCGACCTCCGCTTCCTCAGAAACCGTGCAGCGATCAGGCGCTCCATCAAGTCGCCGGAGCGCGCTCAAGCGGCCTTGCGCGGGGGCTGGGCCCGCAAAGGCATTGGCGGTCGGCCGACGAGATCTTTGGGCAACGTGCTGCACTCGGCCATGATGCCGGCGCAGAGATCGGCCAGCGCCTTGCCGTCGTTGATCAGCGTCTCGGTCAGGCTCATCGTGGCCTCGATCTGGCCGGCCTGGAAAGCCACAAGGTCCTGTGCGTCTTTGATATCCGCGGCGGCCTTCAGGCGCGCGAAGCCCAGCTCCATATAGGTCTGTAGCGCGCCCCTCTGCAGCGTGCTCAGCTTCTGCAAATTGTCGAGGGCAAGCCGGTTTGTCCTGGCGACCGCGGCCAGAGATGCCTGCCACGGTTCCATCAGGCTTTTCGGCATGTCATCCATGGTCGTGTCTCCTCTCAATGTGGCTGCGGCTGCTCAGGCCGGCTGCTGCGTTGAACAAGTTCCTCGAGCTGTCCGGCGCGGACGCCGGCAAATGGCCCGAGGACGACCGCGCCCCGTCGATGGCCGCTCTCGGACTGGGCGAAGCGGATCGCCTCGCTGCGATTGGTGAAGGTGGCTGCGACGAAGCCGCCGATCTCGCGGACGATCCAGCTGCCGTCACGGCTGCGGCCGAGGATGAAGCTGCGGCGCCGTGCGAGGGCGCTGGGCGGCGGGCTTTGTTCGTGAGTCATGGCGGTCTCCCGACTGAGGATCACAGCGTCGCCTTGACCGTCGCTCTCCGGCGGCAGCCCTTGGCATCGGTCATGCTGGCTGCTGACGCCCGAACGCTCAGCGCGCCCCTTCCCTTCGGGTGGGCGTGCCAGGCCAGGGACAGCAGGAAAACTGGGAAAACTGGGGCCAGAATGGCCGCAGTCAGAAACTGGGCTCGAAATTGTGCTGGGCGCAGAGGGGCCAGGCCTTCATCGTCGTTACGTTAAGGATCCCGGCGAGCCGGGACGCACCGTGGCCCTTCTTGGTGACGTGCGGCGAACCGCCCTTGACCCGGGCCTCCTTCGGGAAGCGATAGAGATCGCCGGTGCCGATTTCAGCATAGGCGCCCGCTTCGATCATATCATCCCAGTCGATTTCCGGCAGCCCGGCGCGACGGCTGGGTTCAATTGACGCGTCTTGCTTGGCCATGACAAATACCTCCCCGTCAGCGTCTTATCGCCGCTTCACGCTGCATCTTTGCGCTGAGTTGTGATCGTCATCTGCGTTTGCGAGACGAGATTATTCATTGATGCAACCGACGCACAACAAAAAAAACTTCTCAACTAGAACTATTGTTTCTATTGACCAATATATGGCCTGTTAAAAGTATTTGCTGCACAATATATGGTATAGTTTCGTAATTAGATAGTACAAACAGCAGACACAACCATCACGCGCACCAGTACCATAAGGGACAGTTTTGCACAGGTTGATCACAGGCGCGTCCGCTCCCCGGCGGCGCGATCGGGAGCGATGGACTGTGATCAGAGTGCTGCTATCGCGTCAGCGCGCGATGAGTGGAGTTCTTTCTGCGTGACGCAGCCGGCCCTTGATTTCTCTCACGAGGCCTGAGCGCATTGTCGATCCTATAACGAAGCGCCTCGCCAGCGCTGTTCTCATACTGTCGGGGACTGAACAGGACGCGGGAGACAGTCCTCGCGGCTCCAGGAAAAGCGGCTTGCCCCTGCCCCGCGACAGGCGTTCGCAACGTCGCTGGTCAGTGGTGAGCGGTCATCGACAGACGAGCAGACGAGGAACCAAGAGTGCCGGGCATGACTGCAAAGGGCACGATGATCTGCGTCGCTTTCATTGCGATGTCGTGGGCCGGCTATTCGCTGATCAATCGCGGCATGCAGAGGGACAGTTTGCCTCTGAAGCTTCGGACCGGCTGGTTCTATGCCGAGGGCAGTTGTTCACGCCTGCTCAGTCACCAGGGGGCATTTGTCTTCAGTCTCAGCAAGGAGACGGTCGAGACGATCAAGTCGGACGGCATGTCCTTCTTTGAAGACATCGACACCCCGGAAAACCGGGCGAGCCGTCGCTATTTCAGCGGGGAATGGAAAGAGACGCCCGTCCCAGCGTCTTACTTTTCGGACGGAATGCCGCCGAACCTCCATTGCGGCCATGATCAGTCCTGGCTGTGGCCGCGGGGTATAGCGGAGGCGCTGAAACGGCCGGGAGGCTACTACCAGTCATCGGGCATCCGCAGCTTATATGTATTGCCGGAACTCGGCCTGGTGGTCGCAAGCGCGTCCGACAGATAGCGCCTGCAATCTCCCCGCCGCCTGCATCGCAGCGCCGATCAGCGACCGGCCATGGTTCCGGCCGCGCGCACCGGCGCTCAGTAGCTCTGTTCCGGGCCGGGAAATGCCTGGCTCTTGACCGCCGCGACATAGGCCTGGACGGCCTCCTGGATCGAGCCGGCGCCGACCATGAAATCCATGGAGAAGCGCGGCCTCTTGCCGGGATAGACGCCGATGGCGTCGTGGAGCACGAGCACCTGGCCATCGCAATGGACACCGGCGCCGATCCCGATCGTCAGCATGCCGGCGCTGGCTGCGCTGATCTCGGCCGCCAGCGCCGACGGCACCATTTCCAGCACCAGGAAGCGCGCGCCCGCCTGCTCAAGCGCAGCGGCATCCGCCTTCAGCTTGTTCGCAGCATCCGCCGATTTGCCCTGGACCCGATAACCGCCCAGCTGGTGCACGGATTGCGGCGTCAACCCGAGATGGCCGCAGACCGGGACGCCACGCTCGACGAGATAGCGGACGGTTTCGACGACATAATCCGAGCCTTCGAGCTTCACCATATGGGCCCCGGCAGCCATCAGCCTGGCCGCGTTGTGCATGGCTTGCGCAGGACCCTCCTGATACGAGCCGAACGGCATGTCGGCCATGATGAAGGCGCGCCTGGCGCCGCGCGCCACGCAGGCCGTGTGATAGGCCATCTGCTCCATGGTCACCGGCAGGGTCGTGGCATGCCCCTGCAGCACGTTGCCCATGGAATCGCCGACGAGCAGGATCTCGACACCGCAGGTCTCGAGCAGGCTTGCAAAGCTCGAATCGTAGCAGGTCAGCATCGCGACCTTCTCGCCCGCGGTTTTCATCCTGGCGAAATCGGCCAGCGTGAGAGCGCGGACATCGGACAGATAGGCCATCAGCGTGCCTCCCGGCGAGACTGATCGCCGCGCAAGCTATAGGCGCCGCGCTCGCAATTGCGAAGCGAGCGCTGACCTCCCTGCCGAGAGCCCGGTGATCGGCCCCCCGGTGTCCCGGGTCTCCTAGAGCATTTCCGTGTTTCTCCGAATCGCGGAAATGCTCCAGCTCTTTGTTTTATCGCATTTTCTTCACGCGAACCGGTGTCCACTTCGCTTGAAAATGCTCTATCTCTTTGTTTTATCGCTTTTTCTTTACGCGAACCGGTGTCCACTTCGCTTGAAAATGCTCTAGCTGAAGAATCGGGCCGGCCGGAAATGCGCGAGTTCCGGGCATGCCTTGCCGCTCATGATCTCGTCCGCCGCCATCGCTCCGAGCGCGGGCGAAAGCGTCGCGCCGCTGTGGGTGACCATGAGATAGTAGCCTTCGAGGTTCGGTACGGGGCCGATGGCGGACAGGCCGTCCCTTGGAATCGGACGCTGGGTGACGCGGCTTGCTTCCGGCTTCACCGGCGCAATTCCGGGCAGGATCCGTGTCAAGCGCGCGACGAGGTCGGCCGCCTGATCGAGGCCGGGACGCTCGGTGATCTCGGGCGTAACCAGGGCATCGGCCGGACCCCAGTGCACCATCAATCTGCCAGCGCCATCCGGACGGAAATCGCAAACCGGCGTGGCGACGACACGCTGGATCGAGGCGGGAACGGGAGGCGTGAAGACCAGGAACCCGACAGTTGGCGCCAGCGGCACATTCGGGGCCGTTCCCGCAATCGTGTCGTTCGACCAGCGCCCCGTGCAGTTGACCACGACATCGGCCTTCAGGGTGTCTCCTGCCTCGGTGTGTACCCCCTTGACCTTGCCGCCCTGCACGAGAAGCCCGGTCACCTTCGTTTGCGTGTGCAACTGCGCGCCCTTGCGGCGTGCAGCGCTCATCATCGCGTGGGAATAGACGACAGGATCGAGCCAGCCGTCCTTCGGATACCAGGCGACAGGCGCATCGCCCACAGCCGCAGGATCGATATCGGGTTCAAGCTCGAGCAGCTGCTGGCGATCGATCCATTCGACCGGATAATCCCATTCCTTGAGGCGAGCCACCTTGGCGCGGTGTTCGTCCCGCCCCGCCTCGTCCCGCCATTCGACACGACCGCCGGAATGCCACCACGGCGTCGCGCCAAACTCGTCCTTCAGCGCCGCATGCGCTCGCATGCCGGCGACATTCAGATCGTGATAGGGGCGGGGCGCCTTGTTGCTGGAATTCGTCCAGGCGAAGCTGATGCCGGAGGTGCCGCCGCCGACGCGCGTGGCTTCCAGCACCGTGACCTTCGCGCCCGCGAGCGCAAGACGATAGGCCACCGACGTCCCCAGGACGCCGGCACCGACGACGATGATCTCAGGCATAAGCGTATTTCCGATCGAATGAGGGACGATTGGCATGAGCGCCGGAACTACTGCGCCTGCCGCGCGGACCAGCCGTCACGAACCAGGGCCTTGAGATCGGAAAGCGACATGGTCTCGAGCCCGATGTCGCCGAGCAGGTCGTTCTCGCTCGCGAAATCGCGGCCATAAAGTGCCGAGAAGACATCGATGCCAGCCTGATGCAGCGTGGCCGGCCGATCGGTCAATTTGCCGAGCAGCACGGTCGGATGCAGACCGAAAGGCGCATCCTCCAGCACATAGCGCGTGTCGATGCTGTCCGGCCCGTTGCCGCCATTGCCGCGTTCGGCGAGTTTGCGGGCCATCTCGCCGACCGGTCCGGGCTCGACATGGAAGGAGAGGTTGTAGTGCTCGCGGATGGTCCGAACCTTGTAGCCGGCGGCCTCGGCGATGGCGAGGCGTTCCGCATCGAGCGCCTCGAGCAGACGACCGACGGAGTCGGTGTTGTTTTCGTTCTGGCCCCAGGTTTCGCCGTGCTCCATGCGTGTGAAATTGCACAGGGCAATGCCGAGATGGTTCTGCGGATTGAGGTTCGAGAGTGAAATCGCCAGCGCGTCGGAGCGCTCGACGAAGCGGTCTCCGAACAGGTCCTGACAGATTTTCAGGCCACGCGCGCCAGCCGAGGCGGGGATGGTCGCGATATCGACCTTGGAGCGGATCGTCGAGACATTCACGCTGGCATCGCCCGTGCGGCGTCCTGCCGTCACAGTGGTTCCCCAGACAACGACCGGGATGTCGAGCCCGCGTTCCGCAATCTTCTTGGCGATATAGAGGCCGCTGAACGAGGTGTGCGAGCTGATGATGACGATCTGACCGCTGGCCAGATGGGGAGCGGCGGCGTCCATCGCCATGCGATGGCCATTGGCCGGCAAGGCCACCAGGACGGCGTCAGCGCCGGCAATCGCATCGCCCGCGCTCGCCGCCATCGTGACCTTGAACGTCCCGTCGAGCGAGCCCGTCGCCGCTAGCGGCTTGCCCGCGACGATGCTTTGCCCGGTCTTGCCGGAGGGCGACCAGAGCACAGGCTCATGGCCGAGGGAGGCGAGCAGCGCAGCATTGCCATAGGCTATCGAGCCCGCACCGAGTATTGCGACACGCATCGTATGATTCCTTGGGAATTTTAAGATTTTCGGAGCGCCGGGCCAACGGCCCGGCGCTGATGGCGACATCGAAATCAGTATTTGTACCCGGCCTTTTCCATATATTGCTTGGCCAGAGTCATGTCATAGGCGATCGGCTTGAGCAGATCGTGGTCATAGTCTTCGGAGGTGAAGGGAATTGGCACCGTTCCGGGCTTGCCGAAACCGGCAACGACGTTCTTGATGATCTGCTCGCGCGGGATCATGTGGCTCATGGCCTTGCGGACATAGGCCGCAGCCTCAGCCGCACGGCTGGGATCCTGCTTGCCGAGCGGGGTTTCGACGCCAGTTCCGAAGACCGGGTGGTTCATGTTCAGGCAGGTCTGCATCCACTTGAAGGAATCGAAGCGATTGACGGTGCCCCATGAGGGATCGATCGTCTCGAGCAGCCCGCCGACGTCGTACATCGGATCATGCGCATCGATGGAGCCGGCCTTGATCGCGCTCAGCACGGCGTCGGCACCCTGAATGTTGACCACGTAGAACGTCTTCACATTGCCTTCGGTCGTCTTCCAGTAGTTTTCGTTCTTGATGTATTTGTATGCCTTGCGGGCCGGATCGAACCCCTGCGGAATCCATGGCCCCGTGCCGATACCGCCCTTGGCCTCGAAGGTCTTGCCGTCGGAAGTCTTGACCGGAAAGGTGCCGAGCCAGGTACTGATGACATGGCCACGCAGTTCCTCGGGCTTGAGGCCCTGATAGGCGTGCTTCGGCATGATCGCGATCACCGGCAGGATGAAATCCCGGAACATCACGTTCGGCTCCCGCAAGGTCACGGTAATCTCGTGCGTGCCGGTTACCTTGTAGGCATCCTTGCTGCCCAGGACGGTCGCGAGGGGCGACTGGAAGACGCTGGCATAGGTCTTGTCGATCACCGTATCCCAGGTGAACTTGACATCTTCGGCGGTGAACTCCTCTCCGCTATGCCATTTCACGCCCTTGCGCAGAGTCAGCACCCAGGCCTTGCCGTCCTCCGAGATCGCCACTGACTCCGCCAGCGCCGGGACGAGCTTCTTGTTGGCCCAGCTGTCGTATTCGAACAGCGCGTTGTAGACAGGACCGAAGATATTGGCCTCGTTGTAGCCGCTGCCATACATCGGGATGAGTTGGCTCGGCGGTTGCCAGGACGCGAAGGTGGCCGTGACGTCGCCAGTCGCCCCCTCGATCGTCCAGTTCTCGGGACGCGGATAGAAGACCGGGTTGTAGGTCGTCGATTCCATGCCCTTCAGCTTCGGATTGGTGATGATCACCTCTTCCGGATAGAAGACGACATGGAGCGGCTCGATCTCGTACCAGCGCTTCATGAAGGCGGTGATCGCCGCCTTGCGGTCGGCCGGTGAGACGGCGCGCGAATATTTCTCGATCGCCTCATCGATCTGCTTGTCGGCGATGCGGTAGTAGTTCTGCCCATTGGGTGGAAAATTCTTGCTGTGGAAGAGTGTCTCGGGCAGCGGCACGAGCCCACTGTAGTAAATCCGCTCGGAATACATGTCCCAGCCGCCGTCGACATGCGTCTTGCCGCTGTCGTTGGCACGTCGCGCGATCACGACGGAGGGTGGCTGATAGCTCGAGACGATATCGATGCCGAGGCGGGCGAACTGCTTGCCGATCAGGTCCGTCCAGATCATCCGCGACTGGAGGTTGTTGAAGATCATCAGGTAGAGCTTGAAGAACGGCGGCTTGGCGAGCGCCGCCTCCGGTATCCCGCCGGCCGCGAGCGCGGCCGCTCCGGCTCCGGACCATTTCAGCACATCGCGTCGTGTCGATTTCCCTGACATCGATTTTCCCCTTGAGTCTTGGTGCTGCGAAATAAACGGGCCGAGAGCGTCCGGCGCTCAGGCCTGGAAGCGCGAAGGACGAAACTGCGCCAGCTCCGGGCGTTCCCTGCCACGCAGGACTTCGTCGGCCACGGCCTGGCCGAGGAAGGGAGACAGCGTCACGCCGCTATGGGTCACGACGACGTAGTAGCCGTCGACGCCGCGGGCCGGTCCGACGGTGGAGAGGCCATCGGCGGGGATCGGTCTCACGGTCGTGCGCACCGCCTCGGCCTCGACGCCGGCCAAACCGGGCAGAAGCTCGGTCGCGCTTGCGAGCGCGATCTTCGCCTCCTCGCAATCCGGCAGGCGGCTTTCCAACCCGGCGAAACGATCGTCGAGCGAGTCCTTGCGGATCATCAGGCGCCCTGCCCCGTCCGGACGGACATCGACATCGGGCGCATGGAAGGGCCGGCGCAGATCAACACCGACTGGCGGCGTGAAAACGAGGAAGCCCACGGTCGGCGCCAACGGGACATTCGGCGCCGTCTCGCTCACCGTATCGTTGGACCAGCGCCCGGTGCAGTTGATGACGAGGTCGGCTGCGTGGACAGCGCCCGTATCATCCCGAGCGCCGACGACACGACCATTGCGGGTCTCGATCCCGGTCACTTTCACGCCGGTCTTCAGCGCCGCTCCATAGCGCTGACGGGCAGCGCGCAGCATGGCGCCTGCGTAATGGACCGGGTCCACCCAGCCTTCTTCAGGGCAGAAAGCGATCTGGGCCTTGTCCGAAACGGCGTCGATCGCCAGTTCCGGCTCGAGCTCCTGCAACCGCTTCTTGTCGATGAATTCCGCCGCATAGCCCCACTCGCGCAGCCGCTCGACCTTTTTCGCCTGAGCCGCGACCTCCGCCGGATCGACGCGCCACTCCAGGCTGCCGCTCTGATGGAACCAGGGTGTCGAGCCGAACTCATCCTTCAACGCGGCATGCGCACGCATGCCTGCGACGTTGAGGTCGTGATAGGGGCGCGGTGTCTTGTTGTTGGAATTCGTCCAGGCGAAGCTTACCCCCGATGTTCCGGCGCCAACGCGAGAGGTTTCGAGGACCGTGACCTTCGCGCCGCCCTGGGCGACGCGGTAGGCGATGGAACTGCCGACAATTCCGGCTCCGACGACGATAACGTTCATCATGGCGTTTCCTATGGTGTCTTCCCGCACTCAGCGCGGGTTGTGGCAAGCGAAGCCGTGGGTGCCGTCTGGCGCGGACAGCGGCGGAATTTGTTGGGAACAGACAGGCAGTGCGGCAGGGCAGCGGGTGTGAAAGACACAGCCCGACGGTCGCCGGACCACACTGGGGACTTCGCCCTGGATCGCCTGGCGCTGCGTCTGGTTTGACGGATCAGGCACGGGAATGGCCGAGATCAGGGCGGCCGTGTAGTGATGCCGCGGTCGTGCGAAAATCTCGTCGACCTCGCCGATCTCGACGAGATTACCGAGATACATCACCGCGATGCGGTTGCTCAGAAAGCGCACGGAACTCAGGTCGTGCGAGATATAGAGATAGGAGAGTCCGAGGTCCTCCTGCAGGTCCGCCAGCAGATTGAGGACCTGCGCCCGCACCGAGACGTCGAGCGAGGAGACAGGCTCGTCGCAGATCAGCAGCCGCGGCTCGACCGCCAGCGCGCGCGCGATCCCGATGCGTTGGCGCTGCCCGCCGGAGAATTCGTGCGGATAGCGATCGGCATAGTCCGGCGGCAGCCCGACCCGCTCCAGCAGGCTTTCCACTGTCGCGTCCCAGTCCTCCCTGGGGGCATGACCATGCACACGGAGCGGCTCGGTCAGGATCTGCCTGACGCTCCAGCGCGGATTGAGCGAAAGATAGGGATCCTGGAAGACGTATTGCATCTGACGGCGCAGGGCGAGCACGTCCGGCCGCCGGTCCTCGGCGAACGTCGCCCGGATATCGGTTTCGCCGAGGCGGATCGCTCCGGCAGTCGGTTCGACGAGGTGCAGGATCGCGCGGGCCGCCGTTGTCTTGCCGCAGCCGCTCTCGCCGACGATGCTCAGTGTCTCGCCAGCCGCCACGCTGAAACTGATATCGTTGACGGCGCGGATTTCGCCCGTGACCGTCTGGCGGAAGAGACCGCGGCGGCGCAGCGGGTAGCTCTTCACCAACCCATCGACGGTCAGGAGAGGCTGGGGTGTGCTGTGCTGGCGGAGGGCCAGGGTCGGCTCAATCATGGCTCGCCACTCCGGCGCTACCGCGTTTCAGGCAGTGAACGACACGGCCTGTCTCGATCGCTGCGGCCTCAGGCACCAGGCGTGCGCAGTCCGGCGCGGCCTCGGGACAGCGCCCGGCGAAGCGGCAGCCGCCACCGAGAGATTGTCCGGGCGCTACGGCGCGCCCGACCGTCGGCAAGCGCTCGCGACGCCCCTCACCGTCGACGGCGTAGCGCCGGTCGATGCGCGGCGTGCTCGCCAGAAGGGCCTGCGTGTAGGGGTGGGAGGGCCGCGCGAAGATGGCGTGCTTGTCGCCCGTCTCGCAGACCTGGCCCGCATACATGACCGTGATGCGATCGGCGATGCGAGCCACGACGCCCATGTCATGCGTGACGAAGATCATCGACATGCCGAACCGTGCCTTCAGATCTTCGAAGAGATCGAGGATCTGGGCCTGGATCGTGACGTCGAGCGCCGTCGTCGGCTCGTCCGCGAGCACGAGCGCCGGGTTGCAGAGCAGCGCGCGGGCAATGCAGACACGCTGCTTCATGCCGCCGCTCATCTCATGGGGATACTGCGACAGCCGCGAACCGGGATCGGTTATGCCAACGAGGCGAAACAGCTCCTCCACCCGCTGCAGAGCCATGCTGCGCGGCATCTTCTCGTGAACCTTCAGGATCTCGGCGAGTTGCGCGCCGACCGTCATCAGAGGGTTCAACGAGTAGCCGGGATTCTGGAAGACCATGGCGAGCCTGCGCCCGCGCAGCTTCTGCATCTCGCCCTGCGACTTCGCGGCGAGATCCTCGCCATCGAACATGATGCGGCCACCGGCGATCCTTGCGGGAGGTGGCAAAAGGTTCAAAATCGCGAGACTCGACAGGGTCTTGCCGCTGCCGGATTCTCCGACGATGCCCATCGTCTCGCCGGCGCGAACCTGAAAGCTGACGTCCTCGATGATCCGAACGGGCTCGTTCCAGGGGGGAAACTGAATCCGCAGGTTCTCGACGCTGACCAGGCTGCGGGCCGGCGGCGTCAATGGGCCCATATCGTCGATCGATGTGGTGGCGGCTGGCTTGGCAGCGGCTGGCTTGGCGACAGCTGGCTTGGCGGTGGTGAGGCTCGTCATCTCAGCGCTTCGCCCGCGGGTTGAAGGCATCGGTCAGCCCGTCCGCCAGGAGGTTGAAGCCGAGCACCGTGATGAAGATGGCGACACCCGGGCTGAGCGATGCCCAGGGAGCGACTTTCAGCGCCTCGTAGTTGAAGTAGAGCAATTGCCCCCAGCTCACCGCGGCCGGGTCGCCGAAACCGAGGAAGCCGATCATCGCCTCCGCCAGCACGGCCCCGCCGATGCCGAGCGCCACGATGACGACAAGGGACGGCAGCGCGTTCGGCAGAATGTGCCGGAACAGGATATCGCCCGATGTCGCGCCGATGCAGCGCGCCGCCTCGACGAATTCCTGGTTCTTCAGGCGCAGGAATTCCGCACGCGTCATCCGGGCGATCGGGGCCCAGGAGAAGACGCCGATCAGCAGGATGATGACGCCGAGATTGAGATACGGCACGCTTTCGAAGGGCGTGTTGACGACCGCCACGCCGAGCAGGCGAATGACGGCGAGGATGACGACGAACATCGGAATGACGAGGAAGAAATCGGTGAAGCGCATCAGCACCTCATCCGTGGTGCCGCCGCGATACCCGGCAAAGCCGCCGACCAGCACGCCGATCAGCGAGGCGATCGACATGGCTCCAAGTCCGACGGCAAGTGCCGTCGGTGCACCATAGATCACCCGGCTGGCGACATCGTAGCCCATGCGGTCCGTCCCCAGCGGGTGGACCCAGCTCGGGGGCGCCTTTGCGCCGGGGTCGATCATCGGGCTCTGGTCCTGCGGATCGAAGGGCGCGACGAACGGCCCGACCACCGCGGTCGCGACGACGAGCAGGACGAGGATGAGGCCGAGCATGCCGGTTCGGCTGCGCGTGAAGCGCTGCCAGCCTTGTCGCCAGATGCCCTTGACCGGGCGACGGGCCGGCTTTGCGGGAAACGGCCGATGAGCCGTGATCGTTTGATCGCTCACGTGCTCACTCCAGGCTGATGCGGGGGTCGATGAGGACGTAGATGACGTCCGTCAGCAGGGTGGTGCAGATCAGCATGAAGGCGATGACCGCGCTCGCCCCCATGATGACGGGGTAGTCGAGCTGATGGATCGCGGAGATGTAGAGATATCCCAGCCCCGGCCAGGTGAAGACGGATTCGGTCACCGGCGCCGTGCCCAGCATCAGGCCGATCAGCAGACCGAGATAGGTCAGCATCGGGATGAAGGCCGCCCGCAGCGCGTGCACATAGATGACCCGCCGCTCGGGGATACCGCTCGCGCGCATCGCCGCGATGAAGTCGCTCTTCAGCACATCGACCATGTTCGAGCGCATCAAGAGCGTCAGCGTCGCGGTGTTGAAGAAGGTCAGCATCGCGATCGGCAGGACCATGTGCCAGAGCGCATCGAGCGTCGGGCTGCCCCAGAGCGGATTGCGGGTCGAATAGGCGCCGTAGCTCGGCAGCCAGTCCAGGCTGTACGAGAAGATGAAGATCAGCAGGATGCCGAGGAAGAAGGCCGGCAGCGACTGCCCCAGCAGCGCCGTGGCCATCACCGCAAAATCGGAGCGCGAGTGCTGCCGGCGCGCCGCCGTGACCCCGAACAGGATCGCGATCGCAAGGGCGATCAGAATCGCGGGAAGCTGGATCTTGAGGGTCTGCCAACCCCAGGTGAGGATAAGCGAGCCGACCGGCTGGTTGTAGACGATGCTCGTGCCGAAATCGAGTTGAACGATCCGGCTCAGCCAGAGCAGGTAGCGCGTCATCGGTGGATGATCGAGCCCGTAATAGGCCTTCATCCGATCGATCACCTCCCCGGTCATTCCCGGAGTTTCCGCCATCATCAATTCGATGGGGTTGCCGATCGAATTGACCAGAAAGAAGATCGCTGCGCTGACCCCCAGCATCAGCAGGGCCGCAAAGATCGTTCTCCTGGTCAGGAAGACGAAAATCCGCATCAGCGAATACTTCTCCAGGTCAACGGGGCAACAGATCTCCTTCGTTCCACCGCGTTGTTAAACGCGCATGGAACTGGCGGGCTCTGTTTGATCTACGTCAATGACAGGGAGCGTATGAGCCGAAAAATTGGCCGTCAAAGAATATGTTTTTGCTAGTTCATTCCTTCAGGTTATGACCTCCACCCCCCCGCACAACAGCATCCGAGCAGCGCCTAAGCATCGGCCCGATAGCCAAGCCGCTCGAATTCGTCCTCGAGATCGCGGGTCAAGGCCTCGGCAAGGGAAGAGCTGCTGAGGCTGAGGGGCCGCAGGTGCCAGACAGGGAAGGAAATCTCTGGCAGGAAGGGCTTCACGACGAGGCCGCGGCCGCCAAAGGCTCGCGCATTGATCTCGTCGACGATGGCGACGCCCGCCCCGTTCGCGACCAGAGCGCAGGTCAAATGCGCCATCGGAGCCTCGATCATGATCCGCAACCGCACGCCGGCTGCATCAAAGGCCTTCTCGATGATCGTGCTGCGCTCGATCGCACCGATCGAGACATAGTCCTCTCCGTCGAGATCCTCGGGCCGCACCTCGCTGCGCCCCGCCAGGCGATGCTGTTCGGGAACGATACAGACGCCCGGTATGCGCGCCATGACGCGGCAGGCGACGTTCGGATGGGGCGTCGAGGTATTGGCGATGCCGAGATCGATTTGCCCGGCGATGGCCCATTCGATCACGCGCTCGGAACTGCGCGAATGCAACGAGATCGTCGTATTCTCGTGCTTGCGACGGAAACGCGCGATCAGCGGCGGCATCAGCGTGCCGGCCAGCGCCGGTTTCACTCCCAGATTCAGGCGGCCAAGGCGCATTTGGCTGATGTCCTTCGACATCCGTTCAAGCCGCTCGATGCTTTCCCAGGTCCGCTGGACCTCCGCGAAGAACAGTTCGCCGTCGCGCGTCGGCTTGAGACGTCCCTTGGCGCGCTGGAACAGCGTGATCCCCGTCGACCTCTCAAGCTGGACGAGCATCTTGCTCGCTGCCGGCTGCGAGATAGCCATGATCTCGCCCGCCTGCGTCAGCGTCCCGAACTTCATGATGTAGCGGAAAAGCTCGACATGCCTGAGATTCATCTACGCACCACCCCTTGCTCGTGATCGAGAGTTCCGACATCGCCGCGCGTCTGCGCAGCACCCGTGTCGAATCCAGACTGCGACCCTTGTCCGGCCATACTCAGCGACAACCCGCCTCAGTCGGTCGTCAAGCTTCGGGAAGAGTGAAAGACGCAGCCGTCAGTTGTCCCGTCGAAAAGGTGACGGCGGCAACAGGCTGGCACTGAACGCCTCAACCAACTTGCTCGTGGGCCGACCGCGCTGGCGGAACAGATAGATCGGCACGCGAATCCTCGGACTGAAGGCACGAAACACGAGCCCCTTCCCAACCTGGGTGCGAGCGGCCTCGCTGTCGACGATGCCCACGCCGCATCCCGCCGCAACAAGGGTGCAGACCGTGACACCCAGGCTTGCATCGATCATCGAGCGGTAGCGCACGCTGGCGCCATCGAGGGCCTGGGACAGCCGACGCCGGAATTCGTCATCCAGTCCGAGCCCGACGATAGCCGCGTCGGCGAGGTCTTCGGCCCGGATATCCGGCCTGCTCGTCAGCGGATGCCCTTCCGGCAGCGCGATGACCCCTTCGAGGTCGAACAGCTTGCGGCGCGACAGGTTATATTCCTCGCTTCGGAGCTGGGCGATGCCGAGATCGATCTCGCCCGTGCCGACCAGGCGGGCGGCGTCGGTGGAATTGCTCGAATGCAGTGAAACCGTGACATCCGGATGAGCTGCGGAAAACTGCGCAACCATCGTCGGGAGCCAGGCGATACCAAGCGCAGGAATCGTGCTGACCACGATGCGGCCTTGCTTGCGGTCGCGCAGACTGGCAGCGAAGCGCGTCAGATTCTGCATTCCGAAATAGGTGCGCTCGACTTCCGTGTAGAGGGCCCGCGCCTCTTCCGTTGCCGCGATCCCCTTGGTGGTGCGCGAGAAGAGCCGCAACCCCAGTTCGTCTTCGAGCAGTTTCAGCGCCTTGCTGACCGCCGGTTGCGAGATCCGCAGCATCGTCGCCGCCTCCGTGATGGAGCCGGAATCCATGATCGCCTTGAAGACCTCAACCTGCCGATAATTCATGCGGCCTCGCCATAACCTCAGTTCATATACATCGCATAATTATGAATTTGAGGCAGATCAATGCGTGTGGTTTTCTGAAGGCTGTCGCTGACCTTGCTGCGCCCGATCCAATCGCGGCGCGAAAGCGACCAAGAAGCAAAACAGCAATCCCACCATGGCGTTCGGCTGGGCACCCGTCCTGCTGCGCCGTCATGGAACGATATCTTTGCGAGCTTGGGGAACAGTCGAACATGCGCAACCTTCGTCGATCCTGCTACGTCACCGTTCTATCTGCCGGCGTGTCGATCATGGCCATCCAGGTCCAGGCGCAGCCGGCCGGCACCCTTCGCGTCGCGGTCGGTGCGGACCCGGCGACATTCGATCCTGCCTTCAACGATCTCCCGGTTGGCAATGCGGTTGATCTGGCCGTCATGGAGGGCCTCTTCCGGCTCGATCCGCAGAACAACGTCCAGAAGAATCTTGCGACAGACTACGCCTTCTCGCCCGATGGGAAGGTCTTCACGGTGAAGATCCGGACAGGCAGGACGTTCAGCAACGGCGACCCGCTGAACGCCGAAGCCGTCGCGGCAAGTTTCAACCGCATGCTCGATGAGAAGACCGGCTCGATCTATCGCGGTCTCTACGCTTCGCTCGGGACGATCAAGGCGGTGGGCGAGGATACCGTCGAGTTCCACCTCGCCGAGCCGAACGGGCATATCCTGATGCTGCTGTCCAACACCGCCGCCAGCATCGTCAACGTCAAGGCCCTGCGGGCCATGGGCGCCGAATATGGCCGCAAGCCCGTCGGCTCCGGCCCTTACATGGTCGAGAAATTCATCGGTGGCGAAGGCTTCAGGCTCGTCCCCAATCCTTCCTATTCCGGCGATTACCCGGCGACGCTCAAGGCCATCGACTTCACCGTGGTTCCCGAAGACGGGTCCCGCATGGCGCTGCTGGAGACTGGCAGCGTCGATGTCGTCGAACGCGTGCCGCCTGAATCCATGCCGGCGATCAACGCCTTGAAGAACGCCAAGGTCATCAACCCGCCCAGCATGTTCTCCATCAACATGGAGATGGTGCTGCGCGGGCCACTCGCCGACCCGCGCGTGCGCAAGGCGTTGAACCTCGCGATCGATCGGGAAGGCATCACCAAGGGGATTCTTGGCGGGCTGGGAACGCCATCGGTCGGCATGGTCGGCCCAGGTACGCAGGACGAGTTGCGCAAGACCTTCCCGCCGATCGCCTTTGACCCGGAAGGCGCCAAGAAGCTGCTCGCCGAGGCCGGCTACAAGCCGGGCCAACTCACCCTCAGCTTCACCTGCCCGACCGGGCGCTACATCAAGGACTCGCAGGTCTGCCAGGCCCTTGCCGGTTCGTTCGAGAATATCGGGATCAAGGCGGCGCCGCTCGTCGTTGATCGCGGCACATGGAGCAAGGTCATCGGCATGGAGCCGGCCCAGCGGACCGACAACATGGGCATGGTCGGCCGCGCCACCGCGGGCATGGACTACACGCTCTACCGCCTGTTCTTCACCGGGGTCGGCGCGAACAGGACCGGCTACACCAATCCCCGCGTCGATGCGTTGCTGAAAGAGGGCCGCGCGACAACTGATCCGGCGAAGCAGAAGGAGATCTATGGCGAAATCCAGAACATCGTCTGGAGCGACCAGCCCTTCCTCTTCCTCTGGTACCAGACCCAGGCGCTGGGCGTAGCCAACCGCGTGCAGGGACTGGCGATCCAGCCGAACGAAACGCTGGTGTTCGACAAAGTCACGCTGAAGTGAGGCTAGCCATAGCGGAGAAGCGGCAATGTTCGTTCTCAGACGCCTGGGCAGCGCGCTGCCGACGCTCTTTGCGGTTTCCCTGCTCGTCTTCCTCTTCGTCGACCTGATCCCGGGCGACCCGGCACAGATCCTCGCCGGGCCGACCGCCTCGAACGAAGAGATCGAGAGCATCCGCAAATTCCTCGGCCTGAACGAGCCGCTTCTCACGCGGTACGGCCAGTTTCTGCGCGGCATCTGGGACCCGTCCGCGGCGACGTCCTTCCGCACGCACCGCCCCGTCGTCGTCGAGCTCTCGGAGCGGCTGCCGAATACGTTGATCGTCTCGATCGGCGGGCTCGCGCTTGGCATTGTCGTCGGCACCATTGCCGGCATCATCTGCGCCATGCGGCCGGGCGGGCTCGCCGATGCGGCGATCACGGTGCTCACGCTCGCCGGCATCTCGATGCCGATCTACTGGCTCGGCCTGCTCTGCATCTGGTTCTTCGCGGTCAATCTCGGCTGGCTGCCCGCGGCGGGCGCCTCGACGCCGGCCCATTTCGTCCTGCCGATCCTCGTCATCGCGACGCGCCCGGCAGCGATGTTCAGCCGCCTCGTCGCAACGAGCCTGCTGGAATCGATGGGCAAGGACTATCTCGACACCGCCCGGGCCAAGGGACTCAGCGAGACCCGCGTCGTGCTGTTCCATGCGCTGCGCAATTCGCTGATCGCAGCTGTCAGCGTCGCCGGCGTGCAGTTCGGCGGCATGCTGGGCGGCTCGGTCGTCACCGAGACCGTGTTCGGCATTCCCGGCGTCGGCCGCCTGCTCGTCGATGCGGTCTCCCGCGCCGACTACCCGGTGATCCAGTACGCGATCCTGATGTTCGCGTTCTTCTTCGTGGTCATCAATCTCGTCACCGACCTGCTGACCCAGTGGCTCGACCCCCGCACGCGCGATCAGGAGAGGACGACATGAGCATCATGCCGAACGTACTCTCCGCGCCTGAAAGAACCGCGCGCCCCGACGAATTTGCACGGCAATCGCGCTGGGTGCTGCTGCGGCGCATCCTTTCACAGCCGAAGGGCGTGGTCGGCCTGACGCTCGTCACGCTCTACCTGCTGCTCGCGATCTTCGGGCCGGTGCTGGCGCCCCAGGATGCCTTTCGCCAGAATTTCGCGCAGACCCTGCGGCCCCCTTCCGCCGCACACTGGTTCGGAACCGACCAACTCGGCCGCGATGTCTTCAGCCGCATCCTGGTCGGGGCTCGGGCAACGCTGGGCATCGGAGTGGGCGGCGTCGCCGTGGCCTTTCTGGTCGGCGTGCCGCTTGGCGTCCTCGCCGCCTGGCGGCGCGGCTGGATCGAGGCCGCGGTGATGCGTGCCATCGATGTCATGCTGAGCTTCCCCGATATCGTCTTCGCGCTCGCGGTCGTCGCAATCCTCGGCGCCAATACGCAGAATGTCATCATCGCGGTCGGCATCGTTTCGATCCCGGTCTTCGCGCGGACGGCAAGGGCGGTGACGCTCAGCATCCTCGCCGAGCCCTATATCGAAGGCTCGATCGCGCTGGGGGCCAATCCGGTGCGGGTGATCCTGCGCCATGTGCTGCCGAACATCTCCGGCACGCTTCTGACGCTGTCGACCTTGCTGTTCGCTTCGACGCTGCTCTCCGCCTCGGGCCTCGGCTTCCTCGGCCTCGGCACCCAGGCGCCCTTCCCCGAATGGGGAACGATGCTCGGCGAGAGCCGCTCCTATATCCGCAGCCATCCCTATCTGGCGACGTTTCCCGGGCTATTCCTCGCCGTCTCGGCGCTGGCCTTCAACCTGCTCGGGGATGCGCTGCGCACGATCTACGACCCGACCAGCCGGCGCGTCGCCCGCAGGGCCCCGCTTCTCGGTTTCCTGCGGCGCCGCGCTCCGGCGGACCCTGCGCCGCAGACTGCGGACGAAGCGACCGGCCTGGCCGTTTCGGTTCGTGGTTTGCGCATCGCCTACCGCACGAGCGAAGGCCTGCTCGAAGTGGTCCGCGGCGTTGATCTCACGATCAGGCCGGGGCGGACATTGGCGGTCGTCGGGGAATCCGGCTCCGGCAAGTCGACGCTGCTGAGGGCGGTCGGCACTTTGGTCAATCCGCAGGAAGTCGCGATCACCGCAGGCGAGATCAGCATCGGTGGAGAGACGGCATTGGGCCTCGCCCCAGCCGCCCTGCGCGATCTGCGCCGCCGCAAGATCGGCATCGTCTTCCAGGACGCGGCAAACGCCCTGAACCCCGTGCTCACCATCGGCAACCAGCTCGCCGAGGCGGTCACGGCCGGCTCCCGGCTCGATCCGGCGACAGTGCGGCAGCGCTGCATCGGCCTGCTGCGCGACGTCAACATTGCCGATCCGGAGCGCCGGCTCGACATGTACCCGCACCAGTTCTCCGGCGGCATGAAGCAGCGCATCGTCATCGCCATCGCTCTTGCGCAGGACCCTGAAGTCCTGCTCGCCGACGAGCCGACCAGCGCGCTGGACGTCACGATCCAGCAGCAGATCCTCGTCCTGCTGGCCGAGATCCAGAAGAAGCGCGGCATGGCCATCCTGCTCGTGACCCACGACCTCAACCTGGTTGCGCGCTTCGCCGACGACGTCGCGGTGATGTATGCGGGCCGGCTCGTCGAGAGCGGCGATGTTGCGACCGTGCTGGAGCGACCGCTCCATCCCTATACCCAGGCGCTGCGAGCCTCGGCGCCGGGCGGCAGCGAAGGCCGCGGACGGCATCTGCGCACCATCGCCGGCGAGCCGCCGCTGATCGGCCGCCTGCCATCGGGCTGCGCCTTCCGCCCCCGCTGCCAGCGCAGCGCCAACCGGGCGGAATGCGCCGCAAGCGAGCCGAATGTCCGGGCCGTCGCCGGCCGCGATGTGGCCTGCGCTTTTGCCGAGGAGGCGATGCGATGAACGCGCCCTTCCCGCTCCCGCCTCGCGCGCCCGGAACCGATACCGACGACATCATCGTCGTCGCAGATGTCAGCCGGCATTTCGGTGGCCGACGGCGCTTTCTGAGCGGTGTGGCGGCCCCCGTGGTGCGGGCCGTCGACCGGGTCTCTTTCCGGGTCCAGCGCGGAACCTGCTTCGCCATCGTGGGGGAATCCGGCTCGGGCAAAAGCTCGCTGGCACGGCTCGTCGTCGGGCTTCTGCGACCGACCGACGGCGAGGTCACGATCGACGGCGTGCCACTCTCGACCCTCGACTCAGCCGGCCTGCGCGCGATGCGCCGCAAGGTTCAGCTCGTCCTGCAGGATCCGCGAGCATCGCTCGATCCGCGCATGACCGTTTTCGACACGCTCAATGAAGCGCTGACCGTCCACGGCCTCCATCCCGACCGCACGGCCAGGCTGGACAGGATCAAGTCGGTGATCGGGCTGGTGGGTCTCAACCCGGCCCATCTCGGCCGCTATCCGCACGAGTTGTCTGGCGGACAACGCCAGCGCGTTGCGATCGCCCGCGCGATCATCTGCGAGCCGGAGGTGCTCGTCCTCGACGAACCGGTCAGCGCGCTCGACGTTTCGGTTCAGGCACAGATCATCAATCTCCTGGCCGATCTTCAGGCAAAGCTTGGACTGACCTACCTGATCATCACGCATGACCTGGGCCTGGTCGAGCACATGGCCGATGCCGTCGGCGTGATGTATCTCGGCCGCTTCGTCGAGCAGGGCGATGTCGGCGAGGTCTGTGGCACGCCGCGCCACCCCTACACACAAAGCCTGATGGCGATCGCCGGCCACTCCGCCCCGATCTCCCGCGACCGGCCAGCGCCGGTTCTGGAGGGCTCGATCCCGAGCCCGCTCGCGATTCCGCCGGGCTGCAGCTTCCACACCCGCTGTCCGCTGGCGCGGCGGCTCGCCATCAGTACGACGGCGGTCGTCGAGACCGCCGATGGCCGCGTGCCACGGCCCTGCGCCGAGGACCCGCCACCTCCCCTTCCTGCGCCGGGAGGCCGCAGCACCGCGACTTGTCACTTCGCGGATGAACGCCTCCCCGACTCCGACTACCGAAGCAACATAAGGAACTGATCGATGTCCGATCACAGCAATGCCTCCGAAATCGTCATCGTTGGCGGTGGCATTTACGGCACGAGCCTGGCCTATCAGCTGGCGAGCGCCGGCAAGACGGTGACACTTCTCGAGGCCGGCGAGATCGCCGGCGGCGCCTCCGGCGGACCGGGCGAGCGCGGCGTGCGCGCCAATGGTCGCGACCTGCGCGAGCTGCCGATCTGCGCCATCGCCCAGAAGCTTTGGGGCGATTACCAGGAGAGGTTTGAAGGTGGTGTCGGGTTCCGCCGCGTCGGCGGCCTGCAGGTCTACGACGTGTCGTATGGCCATCGCGAACACGAAGTGCTTGGCCGCATGAGGGCAAACGCGGCCGCCCAGGCGAGCCTTGGCACGCCTTCGGAGGTATTGACGCGCGATGAGGCGCTGGCGCGGGAACCGGAGCTCACCCCCGGTATCGTCGGCGCGATCTACTGCCCGAATGACGGCGTCGGCGACCACACATTCGCAACGCTGCAATTCGCGGCGCAGGCGACGAAGGCCGGAGCGGTGATCCGCACGGGCGTCAAAGTCGTCGAGATCCTGCATGCGCGCGGCGTGGCCACCGCCGTGAAGCTCGCCGACGGCGAGACGGTCCCGGTCGGAGAGCGGCTGGTGGTGGTCGCCAATGCCGGCGCCGAGGCGCTGCTGAAGCCGGTCCTCAAGCCGCACGAGCTCGGTCCGGTCTGGAACCTCATGCCGCAGATGCATTACGTCTCGAACCCGTTGAAGAAGACGGTCAACCATCTGCTCTCGCACGCGCACCGGCGCCTCGCGGTCAAGCAGCTTCCGGATGGAACGATCATGCTCTCCGGCGGTGCCCATGTCGCCCATACGCCGGAAGGCCTTTGGAAGGGCTCGCTCAGCGCGATGACGCAGAACGTCACCGATGCGATCCTGACCCTGCCCTTCATCGACAACTCGACCTTCCTCAAGGCGGATGCGTCGCGGGTCGATACCGTTGCCGTCGACCATATTCCGCTGATCGGTCAGGCGGAGGGCCTGTCCAACACCATCTATGGCTATGGCTGGTCCGGCCATGGCTTCGCGATCTCGCTGGGGTTCACCAAGCTCTTCACGGAATGGCTGATCTCCGGGGTGAAGCCAGAGGTCCTGGAGCCCTTCTCTCCGGTGCGCTTTCACAAACCAGCCGCGATCCTCGCCGCCACGCCGCTCGGGCGCGCTGCCGCCTGAACCATCCCCCATCGAAAACCAGCGCCGACGGGTGCAGCTCGGTTGGGCTGCGCCTGTCGGCCGGAAGGACACGACTATGCTTCCTGATTTCGACGCCACCCGCCCCGGCAAGTTCAGCTACGATCTCGGGCCGCTCGTCGGCGCGCTCGACGGTGTCACTGGTGATCTCCTCTGGTGCATCAATAATGGCCAGGGCCCATCCGTCCTGCTCTGCGGCGGCATCCATGGCGATGAATACGAGGCCCAGATCGTCCTGCGCCGACTTGCCGAGCGGCTCGAACCCGCCGATGTGACCGGGCGCGTGATCATCGCGCCGTCCCTCAATTTCCCCGCCTCGCAGAAGGGCAAGCGCCTCTCGCCCTTCGATGGGCAGAACATGAATCGCTTCTTCCCCGGCAATGCCGACGGCACGCCGACCGAGCGCCTCTGCGCCTTCATGGCAGAGACCCTGTTTCCGGCTGTCGATCTGCTGATCGACGTCCATGCCGGCGGCAGCGACGTCTCGGTCGTGCCCATGGTCTTCGGCTTCACGACGCCTAACAGCGTCGTCGACGAGGCTCGGCTGAACCGCCTGATGGAGGCATGGGGCTACCGTTTCGTGCAGCATGTCGACGGAATCGACGAAACCGCCTGCGGCGCCGCGAAGCTCGCCGATCTGGCCTCCATCGAAGTCGAGGGCGGCGGCGGGCGCATGAAATCATCCGAGCTGACGATCATGGAAGAAGGGCTGCTCCGCGCCCTCGCCGATTTCGGCGCGATCAAGCCGATGCTGGCTCCGGTGCCGTTCGCCGGCGTGCATTTCACGGCCGGTCCGGAAGGGCAGTACCTGGCACCGAGAGCAGGCCTTGTCGAACATCTCGTCGCGCTGGGCGACGAGGTCACGAAGGGCCAGCCTGTCGCGCTGCTTCATCCGACCGCAGGAGCCCGCAGTGCCCCGGAGGTGATTCTCGCTCCGATGCCGGGCTATGTGCTGCGCCAGACGGAGCATGCCTTCGCGTCGCCCAATCAGTTGATCGGCAATGTCGGCACGCCCATACAAGGATGATCCGACGTTCGTCCCAATAGCAGCGCTGACGCGCAGCGATCTGGCGGGTCGCGTGCTGTCGCGACCGTCTTGATGTCCCATGGCTCGAACTCCCGCCCGGTCCACCCGAGACCGTCCTGAGCGCCTGACGGAAGCCCTGCCTGCCGGCCGCCCATCACGGCATGAGCGGCCGGCGGGCGGGATCACCGTTCCGCCCCGGCAAGCCATTGTTCCCAGGCGATCTGGGCCGTTGCGCCAAAACGCCTGAACGGCTCGGGGGGAAGCCAGTTGGGGCCGGCCTGATTCAGGCGATCGCTGAGGAGCATGGATTGCGAACCGCAGGCCAGCTCAGCCAGCAATTTGCCATGGATCGTGCCTCTCACGACGCCTGCGCCGCCGCAGCCCACCGATGCGAACAGCCCCGGCCTGATCTGCCCGAAGGCGAAGGCGCCGTTCTGGGTGATCGCAGTCAGCCCACCCCAGACATGCTCGAATTCATGCGTCCGCATTCTCGGGAACCGGTTCCGATAGAGCCGGGTCAGCATGGCGCGTACTGTGTCGGGATCGAGCTCTCGCTCATAGGAATCGCCGCTCCTGATGAGAAGGCGCCCCATGGTCTTGCGCATCGTCGTTCCCATGCGATGCGCCGGGAGAGCGCCCCATCCGGGCGCCTCTCCCAGGTCATTCAGCTGCGCTTCGTCGAGCTCGGGTGTGAATGCGCCATAGGTGTAGATGCCGATCATCCGGTCGCGAACGATGCCCAGCGAGCGAGCGTGCAGATTATTCGTAATGAACACACGGTCGGCGACGAACTCGCCGCGATTGGTCTGCAGTCGAAACGGAGCACCGTCGCTCAACGCGCTCACGGTGGTGTTCTCGAGAAGCGTGACCCCGGCGGGCAGGTTATCGGCAAGGCCGCGGTGGAGTGCTGCGGGCTGGACGAGCGCCCGCGTCAGGGATTGAATCCCGTAGCGATAATAACCGGTCCCGAGCGTGCGCCGGAGTTCCTCGGAACCGAATTCCTGCGTTTCGACATTCCAGGCCTCATAGCGGCTTCGCGTCGCCCGCACGGATTTTTCGCCGGCGGCTGTCGCTGCAGCCGTGATCGCCGGAACGCCTTCCTCCCAGTCGCAAGCAATGGAATGCGTCCTGACCAACAGGCGCAACCAATCGAGCCCTGCCTGAACCAGGGCCATCTGCCGAATGGCCCAGTCTTCCGTGAAACCGGCGGCATTGGCACTCGGCTCGCCAGGATTGATCAACAGAAAGCCCGAGTTCCGGCCCGACGCCCCCTCCCCGATCGTCGAGGCATCGAGCAGCAGCACCTCTTCATCCGGAACGAGCTCGACCAGCCGGCGCGCGGCGGCCAAGCCCGTGTAGCCCGCGCCAATGATCACGGTGCGAAACCGCCGCGCTGTCGGGACCTGTTCCCCGGCAATGCGCGGCGGCAGCAATGCATTCCAGCCGGAGCGTGACCGATAGGCGGGAGCGACGCCTAGGCTCTTCATGTCAGACCTCGCCGCGGCCGCAGGGCATTCCAACCATGCGGCGGCCCGGAGGCGCCTGGTCCGAGATGTTCATGCGCAGCTCTCATGGGGTTGTGTCGCAACATGGCGCTAGATCGCCGTGCGTCCGTTTGGACGCAGGAGTGGCGATCTAACTCTTTGTTTGAGCATCGGATTTTCCCGAAAACCGGACTCCACTTTTCGGTCCGATGCTCTAAGCCGCCGGCGCGACTTCGAAGACGCCCCCGGGCACCGCCGCGATGAGCTCGCGCGTGTAGTCGTCCTGCGGCTGCTCGAACACCGCCTGCGCCGGGCCGAGCTCGACGATCCGCCCGCGCTTCATCACCGCGATCCGGTCACAGATATTCGAGGCGACGCGCAGGTCATGCGTGACGAAGATCATCGCGAAACCGATGCGGCGCTGCAGCGCCTCGAACAGGGCCAGCACCTGCGCCTGCACCGAGACGTCGAGTGCCGAGACGGCCTCGTCGGCGACGATGATCGAGGGCTGCATGGCGAGCGCGCGAGCAATGCAGACCCGCTGCCGCTGCCCGCCTGAGAACTCATGCGGAAAGCGCTCGAGCGCATCGGGGCTGAGCCCGACCAGCTCCATCAGCTCGCGGGCGCGCGCGACGGCATCGACGCGTGACAGCCCGTGCTGGACAGGCCCTTCGATCAGCGACTGCCCGATGCGGCGTCGCGGGTTGAGCGATTTGTACGGGTCCTGGAAAACCATCTGGATATGGCGACGGAAGTCGCGCAGCACGCGGCCCGACAGCGCCGCGACATCGTCGCCCCGGAACAGGATACGCCCGGAATCCGGGGTCTCGAAGCGCAGCAGCGTCTTGGCCAGGCTGGTCTTGCCCGATCCGGATTCACCGACGATGCCAAGCGTTTCGCCGGGCGCGAGCCTGAACGAAACCCGGTCGAGCGCCCTCGTCTCCCGCTTGCGGCCGAGCAGGCTGGTGCTGCGATAGGTCAGCGTCAGATCCTCGACGGCGAGCACCGGCTCCGCCGTCGCCAGCCGCGTCGGACGGTAGCGGAAGCGCGGCACGGCCTCGATCAGGGCGCGGGTATAGGGATGCGCCGGCCGGTTCAGCACCTGCTCCGGCGCGCCACGCTCGACCACCTCGCCACGGCGCATGACCACGACATGATCGGCGACATCGGCGACGACGCCGAAATCATGCGTGATCATCAGCACGCCGCTGTCATGCTTGGTCAGCAGCTCCCGGAACAGCCGCAGGATCTGCGCCTGGGTGGTGACGTCGAGGGCCGTGGTCGGCTCGTCGGCGATGATCAGCGCAGGCTCCAATGCCAGCGCCATCGCGATCATCACGCGCTGGCGCTGGCCGCCCGAGATCTGGTGCGGATAGACGCGCCGCAGCGCCGCCGGATCGGGCAGATGGACATCGCCCATCAGTTCGAGGACGCGCGCCTCGACGGCATCCGGCGCAACTTGCGGCCGGTGAATCCGCATGACCTCGGCAATCTGGTCGCCGATGCGCATGACCGGGTTCAACGCCGTCAGGGGCTCCTGGAAGATCATCGCCATGCGGTTGCCGCGCAGCTCGCAGATCCGGGCCGGCGAGACCGCGGCGATGTCCTCGCCTTCGAGCCGGATCGTGCCGCCGGTGATCCGCAGCACCTTGTCCGGCAGCAGGCGCATCACCGCCGAGGCCGTCACGGACTTGCCCGAGCCGGATTCGCCGACGACGCAGACGATCTGGCGGCGATGGACGTCGAGCGAGAGATCACGGACCGCATGGCTGCGGTCGAGCCCGGCCGGCAGGGCGACGCTGAGGTTCTCGATGCGGAGGATGGGCTCGGACGTGTTCATGACGAGACCTTGGCGGCGCGCGAGAGACGGGGGTCGAGCCGGTCGCGCAGGCCATCGCCGAGCAGGTTCACCGCCATCACCGTCATGGCGAGGAAGAGCCCGGGCGCGATGATCGTCCAGGGCGCGCGCTGGAAAACGGCCCTGCCTTCGGCGAGCACGTTGCCCCAGCTCGGAATGTCGGGCGGAAAGCCAACGCCGAGGAAGCCGAGCACCGCCTCCGACAGGATCGCGGCCGCGAACATATAGGTGGTCTGGACGATCAGCGGCGCGATGCAGCTCGGCAGGATATGGCGCAGCAGGACGAGCAGGGGCGGAATGCCGAGCCCCTCCGCCGCCCGGACATAGGATTCCTCGCGCACGCTCAGAACGACGCTGCGCACCAGCCGCGTGACGCGCGGAATCTCGGCGAAGGTGATGGCGGCGACGATGGCAATCAGGCTCGGTCCGACAAGCGAGACCAGCGCCACGGCGAAGAGGATGCCCGGGATCGCCATCATCCCGTCCATGATCCGCATCACGACGGGGTCGAGCCAGCGCAGATAGCCGGTGACGAGACCGATCGCCGTGCCGATGACCGCGCCCGAGACGGCGGCGAGCAGGCCGACGAGCAGCGACAGCTTGCCGCCATGCAGGACCAGCGCAAAGACGTCCCGGCCGAGCGCATCGGTGCCGAACCAGAACGCGCTGCCCGGCGGACGCAGGCGCAGGCGCGGGCGGATCAGGAACGTCTCCGTTCCCGTCAGCAGGCCGGCGAACACCGCCGAGAGCATGATCGCCAGCAACAGCACGCCGCTGCACAGCACGACGCGGTTGGAAAGCAGCGCCTCGAGCAGAACGCCCCGCTGCGGCATCGATCTGGCCTGTCCGGTCGCCGACATGGGAATGACCTCAGTAGCGAATGCGCGGATCGACGATCACATAGGCGATGTCGATGAGGAGGTTCACGCCGACATAGATCAGCGCGAAGAACAGCATCAGCCCCTGCACGACCGGATAGTCACGCGCGAGGATCGCATCGATCGTCAGCCGCCCGACGCCGGGCAGGTTGAACACGCTCTCGGTCACGACCACGCCGCTGATCAGCAGCGCGATGCCAAGCCCGATCACGGTGATGATGGGAACCGCCGCGTTGGGAAGGGCATGGCGCCAGAGCACGCGGCGTTCGACATTGCCCTTGGCGCGCGCCGTGCGCACGAAATCCTCGCCCAGGACCTCGAGCACGCTGGAGCGCGTCACGCGGGCGATCAGCGCCATGAAGACGAGCGCCAGCGTGACCGACGGCAAGGCGAGGTGGCGCAGCGCCGCGAGCGGATCGTCGAACGGGCTGACATAGCCCTGCACCGGAAAGAGATCGGCCTTCACGGACAGGAACAGGATCAGCAGATAGCCGATGACGAAGGCCGGCACGGAGAAGCCGACGACCGAGAGCATCATCACGCCGCGGTCGATCCAGCTGTTATGCCGCCAGGCCGCGATCGCACCGAGCGGCACCGCGAGCACCACCGTGATGACGATGGCGCTCAAGGCCAGCACCAGCGTCGGTTCCAGCCGGTCGCGGATCAGGCCCAGGACCGGCACCTTGGACAGGATGGAGATGCCGAACCGGCCGCGCGCGATCTCGCCGAGCCAGCCGAAATATTGCACGAGCAGCGGCCGGTCGAGCCCCATCTCCGCCCGGATGCGGGCCACCGCCTCCGGGCCCGCATTGTCGCCCGCCAGGATCAGCGCCGGATCGCCGGGGCTGAGGCGCAGCAGCAGGAAGACGATGGTCGCGACGACGAGCATGACCGGGACGGCCATGGCGACGCGCAGGGCGATGAGCCTCAGCATCGGGCGGCCTCCCTAGATCGCCGCTCCTGCGTCCGTTCGGACGCAGGAGCGGCGATCCAGCTCCTTGTTTGAGCATCGGAATTTTCCGAAAACCGGTTCCACTTTTCGGTCCGATGCACTAGCGCTTGTCGACGCCCCAGACGACCATGACGGGCGACGGGACATAGCCGGAAACGGTGGAGCGGAAGGTCTCGTAGTCGAAATAGGTGCCGAGCGGGATGTAGAAGACGAGCTCATAGGCGCGCTTCTGCATCTCCTCGACGATCGCCTTCTGCCTGGCCGGATCGGTCTCGCGCTGGTATCGGCCCTTCAGCGCTTCGGTCTGCGGATCGTCGACGAAGCCGGTATAGGCGGCCTTGCCGCGCGCGTCGAAGTTGAGGTTGCCGAGCGGCGAGATCAGGTCGATGCGGTCGAACACCGCATGGGCGAGGTTCCAGCCGCCCTCGGTCACCGGAACGGGCTTGGAGCGCCTTGTCAGGAAGGCGCTCCATTCCATGGTCTGGATCTCGGAATCCATGCCGATCTGGCGCAGGAGCTGCTGGGTCAGCGGTGCGAGCGGCGCGAAGGAAGCGATATCGCCGGGCGTGATGATGACGATCTTCTCGCCCTTGTAGCCGGCTTCCTTGAGCAGCGCCTTGGCCTTGGCGATGTCGGGCTTTCCGGTATCGGCGAAGCCGACCGCGGTTTCGAGCGGGGTGCCGCAGCCGAAGAAGGCCGGGCAGACCTGGTAGGATTCCGGATCCCCGATCGAGGCGTCCATGTAGTCCTGCTGCGTGACGACAGCCTGCACCGCCTGCCGGACCTTGACGTTGTCGAAGGGCGGTTGCGCCCAGTTGAAGCGGACGGTCGAGGCGTTGGGACCGGGCCGGCGGCGGATCACCACATCCTTGTTGGCCTGCAGCTGCGAGCGCTGGTCGGCGTTCATGTTCTCCAAGAGGTCGATCTCGCCCTTGGCGAGCGCGTTGATCGCGGTCTGCTTGCTCGGGAACCAGATCACCTCGACGCGATCGACCTTGACCTGCTTGCCGCCAGCGAGCCCGTCCGGCGCCTCGTCGCGCGGCACATAGGCCTCGTTGCGTTCGTAAGCCCAGCTCACGCCCGGCCGGAACTCCGAGGCGACGAACTTGAACGGGCCGGAGCCGACGACCTCCTCCAGCACCTTGTCGGCCGGCAGCTCGGCGATCCTCCTGGGCATAATGAAGAGCGGGATCGAGCTTGGTCGGGCGAAAGCCTCCAGCATCGGTCCGAAGGGCTCCTTCAGATCGATCCGGAAGCTGCGGGCATCGACAGCCTGCATGCCCGTCGTCACCGCGGCGAGACGCAGGCCGACGACGTCCTTCTTGGCCCAGCGCGCGATCGAGGCGATGCAGTCTTCCGCCGTGACCGGCTGGCCGTCATGGAAGGCGAGTTTTTCGCGCAGCGTGAAGGTGTAGGCGAGCTTGTCGGCGCTGACCGACCAGTCCTTCACCATCTGCGGCTGCGGCCGATACTGTGAATCGACCGAGAACAGCGTGTCGTAGACCATATAGGCGTGATTGCGGGTGATGTAGGCGTTGGTCACGACGGGATCGAGCACGCGCAGCGCGGCATGGGGCGCCATGCGCAACGTCTTCCGGCCCTGGCCGCGCGCCAGGTTCGTCGTGGCAAGCAGGGCGCCGGCCGACAGGGCCAGGGCTTCGCGTCGGTTGATCAGCATCGTTCCCGTTCCCTCTTTTTCGTTGGTCTGGCGTATCGCCGGTGGTCAGTAGCTGCGTCCGCGCCGTGGATCGGGCCAGAACGAGGTTCCGGCCCGCGCGGCGCCGCCACCCACGCCCATCGGCACGCCGTCGGCGCGCCAGCAGGCCGCGCCGGTCATGCTGCCGTCCTCGGCGAAGCCGATCGCGCACATGCCGCCCGCGACATGATCGACGGGCGCAACGCGATGGCCGAGACTGGCGAGCGTCCCGCGCACCGCGTCGGGCACGCTGCGCTCGATCTCGGCCTCCGGCCCCCAGGTGAAGACGCGCGGCGCCTCGACGGCCTCCTGCACGCTCATGCCGTGGTCGACGAGGTTGAGCACCGCCTGCATGGCCGAAGCCGGGATCCGGTGCGCACCGGGCAGGCCGAGCGCGAAGATCGGCCGGCCGTCGCGCTTGCCGATCAGCGCGGTGATGCCGCTGGTGATGCGCTTGCCCGGCTGCAGCGAAAGCGCGTTCCCGGGATGCGGATCGAACAGGTACATGTAGTTGTTGGGAATGATCCCCGTGCCCGGGATCATGATCCGCGCCCCGAACAGGCTGTTGATCGTCTGCGTCGAGGTGACGATGTTGCCCTCGTCATCGGCGATGGTGACATGGGTGGTGTTGGCGGATTCATTCGAGAGGATCCTGGACTCGAATGCCTGCGCGCGGCCGGGGTCGATATCCGGCCGGCGTTGCGCCGCATAGTCGCGCGAGATCATCCGCGCGACGGGCACATCCACGAAAGCCGGATCGGCCGTCACCGCACGCCGGTCGGCGGCGGCGATCTTGAGCGCCTCCAGCACGAGATGCAGCGTCTCGGAGGTGCCGAAACCGAGCTTCCCGATATCGTAGGTCTCGAGCAGGTTGAGGATCTGCAGCGTCTGGACGCCGCCCGAGCAGGGCGGCGGCGGCCCCACGACCTCGACGCCACGATAGACCCCGCGCACCGGTTCCCGCTCGACGGTACGGTAGGCGGCGAGGTCCTCGAGCCGCAGGTAGGAACCCGCCCTGGCGAGATGATCCGCGATCCGGCGCCCGAGCTCGCCGCCATAGACGATGTCGGGGCCATGCTCGGCGATCAGCCGCAGCGTCGCGGCATAGTCGGCCTGCACCAGCAGCTCGCCCGCCGCCAGCGGCTTGCCGCCCGGCAGGAACACCGCCGCGATCACCGGATCGAGCGCCAGGTCCGGCGCGATCTCGGCAATGCAGGTCGCCAGATAGGGCGAGAGCCGGAAGCCGCGCGCGGCATGGCGGATCGCCGGCTCGATCAGATCGCGCAGCGGCAGCCGGCCATAGCGCCCGGCCGCCTCGCACCAGGCCTTCAGCGTGCCGGGCACCGCGACCGCCTGCGGCCCGACGCGGTTGGCGCGGCCCCTCGTCTCCATATAGTCCGGCCAGGAATCGGAGATCGGCGTGAAGCTGTCGGGGCGGGCCGCTGCGGGCGCGGTGGAGAGCCCGTCGAGCACGACCTCACGCCCATCGGCCAGCCGGATCAGAGCCGCGCCGCCGCCGAAGATGCCGACCATCATCGGCTCGACGACCGTGAGCGTGAACAGCGACGCGACCCCCGCGTCGATGGCATTGCCGCCCGCGGCCAGGATCTCGACCGCAGCCGCCGAGGCGAGCGGGTGATTGGTGACCGCCATGCCGCGATGGGCGGAGACCGCGGTCTTCTCGCATGTGAAGGGGCTGCCCGCCCGGTCGCGCCAATGCATCATCGCCAACCTGATCCAGAAGATCAGTCAGTATCGGCGCAGTGCTTCAAATCAGTCCAATATGCATCTTCATCATTTTTGATAATTACAAATTCTCAATTGAACCCGAACCGGGGGATTTCTGTTCGACCATGGCGGCCGAGCGGCGCGCATGCGCCGCGAAAGCGCGCGCCACAGGCGATGGCTCGTTGCGACGGTAGGCCACGGCGAGCTCGGCCAGCACCGGCTCCCCGGCAATCGCCTTGTAGCGCAGGCCAGGGACCTGGATGCAGCGCAGCGATTGCGGCACGAGCGCAACGCCGAGCCCGACCGCCACCATGCTCGCGATCGTCACGAAATCGCGGCCCTGCGGACCGAGTCTCGGGAAGAACCCCACCGCCTGGCAGGCGGCGGTCGTGTGCCGGTGGAAGCTGACCTCGGGGGGATGGCGCGGGGTGATGAAGATGTCGCCGTTGAGCGCAGAGAGCGGCACGGCCTCTTGGCCTGCCATCGGATGGCTCTCGGGCAGGGCCAGCATGATCTCCTCGAGCATGATCGGGATGCTGGCGATGCCCATCGGCAGCGGCACCGGCGGGCGGATGAAGCCGATATCGAGCCTGCCCTGATCGAGCTGGTCGAGCTGCTGCTGCATCTCCATTTCGGCGATCTGGAGCTCGACCTCCGGATAGGCCGCGCGGAATTCGCCGACCATGGTGGTCAGCGCACCCGTATAAGCCGCCGACCCGACATAGCCGATGGCGATCCGCCCCAGCTCGCCGCGCCCGGCGCGGCGCGCCACCATCAGCGCGCTCTCGGTCTGCAGCACCGCCTTGCGCGCCTCCTGCGCGAAGAGCTCGCCGGCGAGCGTCAGCCGTACCGAACGCCGCGTCCGGTCGAAGAGCGGCGTGCCGACGATCTCCTCGAGATTCATGATCTGCTGGCTCAGGCCAGGCTGGGCGATCCGCAGCCGCTCGGCCGCGCGCCCGTAATTGAGTTCCTCGGCCGTGGCCAGGAAGTAGCGGAGATGGCGCAGCTCCAGCGTCGCGCTGCTCGGTCGTCGGCCGGGGGCCATGGCTATCTCTCATAATTGAAAGTTCTTGAAATCCAGAGAGCTGCATATTGGACTGATATCTGGGCCGCCAGCAATATCCGGCGCAACGCTGCCTGGGCCAAACCGGCCCGGCGGCACGCAGGCCTCGCGAGCCCCCATGGATGATCCGACCTCAACGCTGCCAGCCCCACTGCCAGGCACACCGCACGCTGCCCATTGGGGCAGCTTCTCGGCGCGCTGGGATGGCGAACGCCTCGCGGTCACACCGCACCCGGACGATCCGGCGCCCTCGCCGATCCTCGGCAATTTCACCGATGCGCTACGCCACAAGGCAAGGGTGCAGCGCCCGATGGTCAGGCGCGGCTGGCTGGAGAACGGCCCCGGCCCACGCCGGCGCGACTTCACCGACGACCTGATCCCGGTCGCGTGGGACGAGGTGCTGGACAGGCTGGCCGGCGAGATCAGGCGCGTCACCGACGGCTTCGGTCCGGCAGCGATCTATGGCGGCTCCTATGGCTGGGCGAGCGCCGGGCGCTTCCATCATGCCCAGAGCCAGATCCATCGCTTCTTCAACACCGCCTGCGGCGGCTATGTCCGCTCCATCAACAGCTACAGCGCCGGCGCCTCCTCCGTCATCCTGCCGCATGTGCTCGGCCCGTTCGAGGTGCTCTCGCGACGAAACGTCACCTGGGACCAGATCGGCGAGCATACCGATTTCGTGCTCGCCTTCGGCGGAATGCCGTTGAAGAACCAGATGATCGCGAGCGGCGGCATCACCCGTCACATCGAAGCGCAGGCGATGGCCCGTGCCGCTGCGCGCGGCACCGTGTTCTGCTCCGTCAGCCCCCTGCGCGACGACATGCCGGGCGAGGCAAGGCCGCGCTGGCTGCCGATCCGCCCCGGCACCGATGTCGCGCTGATGCTCGGCCTCGCGCATACGCTGCTGAGCGAAGGCCTGCACGACCGCGACTTCCTCACGCGCTGCTGCGTCGGCTTCGAGGCTTTTGCCGCCTATCTTCTCGGCACCGAGGACGGCGTCGCCAAGGATGCCGCCTGGGCGGCCGGGCTGACGGGAATCGCAGCGGAAACGACGCGGGAACTCGCCCGCAGACTTGTCTCCGGCCGCAGCCTGATCACCGTCGCCCACGCCCTGCAGCGCGCCCAATATGGCGAGCAACCGGTGTGGATGGCGGCCGTGCTCGCGGCCATGACCGGGCAGATCGGCCTGCCGGGTGGCGGCTACAATTACGCGCTCGGTGCGATGGGACATACCGGCCGGCAGGTGAATGCCGTGCCGATCCCGACCATGCCGCAGGGCAGGAACGGCGTCAGCGACTTCATCCCGGTCGCCCGCATCTCCGACATGCTGCTCAACCCCGGGCAAGCCTTCGAATATAACGGCCAGCATCTGAGTTATCCCAAGATCAGGCTGGTCTACTGGGCCGGGGGCAACCCCTTCCATCATCACCAGGATCTCAACCGGCTGCGCCGGGCCTTCTCGCAGGTCGATACGATCGTCTGTCACGAGACCGGCTGGACGCCGATGGCGCGGTTCGCCGACATCGTGATGCCGGCAACCATGACGCTGGAGCGCGACGACATCGGCGCGGCGGCGACCGATCCACGCCTGATCGCCATGCGCAAGGTCGCCCCGCCGATCGGCGAGGCGCGCGACGATTTCGCGATCTTCGCCGCGCTCGCGGCCCGGCTGGGCTGCGAGCAGGCCTTCACCGAAGGACGAACGGCCCGGCAATGGCTCGAACATCTCTACGAGCCGACACGGCGGGCCCTGGAGGAGAAGGGCTGGCCGGCGCCGCCCTTCGAGGCGTTCTGGCAGGCGGGCGAAATCCCCCTGCCCTCGGCGCCCGACGATGGCGGGATCCTGCGCGCCTTCCGCGACGATCCGGAACGCAACGCCCTGCCGACGCCGAGCGGCCGCATCGAGATCGTCTCGCAGACCATTGCCGGCTTCGGCTACGAGGATTGCCCCGGCCATCCGGCCTGGCTGCCGTCGACCGAACAGCCGGATGACGCGGCCCCCCTCACCCTGATCGCCAACCAGCCGGCGACACGGCTGCACAGCCAGCTCGATTTCGGCGCCTACAGCCAGTCCTCGAAACGACGTGGCCGCGAGGTCATCAGGATCAATCCGGGGGATGCCGCCCCGCGCGGTATCGCCGATGGCGACCTGGTGCGGCTTTTCAATAGCCGCGGCGCCTGCCTTGCGGCGGCCTGCCTCAGCGATGACGTGATGCCGGGCGTCGTGCATCTTCCGACCGGCGCCTGGTACGATCCTGAAGACCCTGGCGCAGAGCAGTCCCTCTGCCTGCATGGCAATCCCAATGTCGTCACCCGCGACATCGGCACCTCCCGTCTTGCCCAGGGCAGTTGCGGGCAGGTGACGACCGTCCAGTGCGAACGCTTCGCGGGCCCCGCCCGCCCCGTTCGTGCCCATGAACCGCCTGCGCGCGCCACCGAGACGCCATGACCGAAACCGCACCACCACCGGCGCAGGCAAATCCGGGCCCGCTCGCCGGCATCCGCGTCCTCGACCTCACCTCCGTGCTGATGGGCCCCTACGCGACCTCCATGCTCGGCGACATGGGCGCCGATGTGATCAAGCTCGAAGGCCCCGGGGGCGATGTCATCCGCCAGGTCGGCCCGAGCCGCAGCGGCGAGATGGGCGGCATGTTCATGCACGCCAATCGCAGCAAGCGCTCGATCGCGGTCAATCTCAAGGCGCCGGCGGGCCGCGACGTCGCCCTCAGGCTGGCCGCAACGGCCGATGTCCTGGTCTACAATGTCAGGCCGCAGGCAATGGAACGCCTCGGCCTTGGCTATGAGGCGATCGCGCAGGTCCAACCCGGGATCATCTATGTCGGGACCTTCGGATACGGTCAGGGCGGCTGCTACGCCGCCAAGCCAGCCTATGACGACCTGATCCAGGGAATTTCCGGCGTTCCCGCGCTCATCGCCGAGGCGGGAGACGGCACGCCGCGCTATGTTCCCGTCAACATCGCCGATCGCGTCGTCGGCCTGCACGCGCTGGCGGCGATCCTCGGCGCGCTTCGCCACAGGGACCGCACCGGTGAAGGCCAGCGGATCGACGTGCCGATGTTCGAGACCATGGCGAGTTTCGTGCTCGGCGACCATCTCGGCGGGCTGAGCTACGATCCGCCACTCGACGGCGGCGGCTATCCGCGGCTGCTGGCGCGCGACAGGCGTCCCTATCGCACCGCCGACGGCCATCTCTGCGTCGTCATCTACACCGACCGGCACTGGCACCGCTTCCTGGAGCTCACCGGCCATGCCGATTGGCTGGCCGATCCGCGCTTCGCCAGCCATGCCAGCCGCACCCGTCATATCGCGGCCATCACGGAACAGGTCGCTTCGATCTTCCTCACCCGCAGCACGGCGGAGTGGGAAGCGCTGCTGGGCTCCGCCGACATCCCTCATGCGCCGATGCACACGCTGGACAGCATGATCCACGATCCGCATCTGGCCGAGATCGGCTTCTTCACCAGCCTCGATCATCCGACCGAAGGCACGGTGCGCTCGATGCAGGTGCCGTCGCGCTGGAGCGTGAGCCAGCCGGCCCCTTCGCGCCCGGCGCCGCGCTTCGGCGAGCACACGCTCGATATCCTGCGGGAACTCGGCCTCGGCGAAGCGGAGGTTGCCGCGCTTCGGGCCAATGGAGCGGTCCTGGCGCCGGGCACCTGAGACGCCCGGCGAGTCTTGGCCCCGTTGCCAGCGCCGCGCCGGCTCCTGCCGTAGAGCATTTCCGTGTTTCTTCCGAATCGCGGAAATGCTCCAGCTCTTTGTTTTATCGCATTTTCTTCACGCGAACCGGTGTCCACTTCGCTCGAAAATGCTCTAGCTCTTTGTTTTATCGCATTTTCTTCACGCGAACCGGTGTCCACTTCGCTCGAAAATGCTCTGGACCGCCGCGCGCCGCCAAGGGCAGCCGGCGCGATCGCGCCCGCCTCGGACACGGATCACCCCGAATGGGCCAGTGCGCCCGTGCCTCGGCTGTAGAAGATGTGGCGACCGATCACGTCCATCTTCTTCAATCTCTTCGCCCAGGAGGGCTGGACATAATCGGCGTGATAATGCGTGGAGTCACCGACCTCCACCAGATAGGTCCGGCCCTCGTAGACGTCGCGCGCGATGCTCTGGGCCCTCTCCCATTGCTCGGGTTCCTTGATGCGCAGCGTCTTGCCCTCGCAGGCGAAGGTGAACTGGCAGGCGAGCTTGCGATGGCGGTTCTGGTAGACGACGCCGCAGACGGAGCCCGGATAAGTCCCGCTCCTGACGCGGTTGAGCACGACCTGGGCGACGGCGATGCGTCCTTCCTCCGCTTCCGAGCGCGCCTCGAAATAGATCGCCTCGGCGAGGCAGCGCTGCTCGCTCGCCAGCGTGTCGCCGTCGATGACCACCGGCACTCCGGTGAGGATCAGTTGCGTGGTGGCCATGGTCGTGGCAGGCGGCTCGACAAAAGCCGCGAGCGAAAGCAACGCCAATGGGGCGAAGCGCTTCATGGATATACTCCGGGGGTAAGGGTCAAGCCGAGCGTTCGCGGTCCGGATCCATCGTCGGCAGGATCAGCGGCCCTCGTGGCTTGGTGTGTTTGCTGGGTTTAGGCGCGGCGCGGCCTGACCGGCGACGAGCACGTCGTGGCTGTCACGGTGGCCGTGGAGGCGGAAAGGAACTCGTTCTGCTTGAGCCCGTGCCGAAGCATGGCGAAGGCGCTTGCGTAGCGCAGCGTCTTCACATGCCGAAGGCGGCAAGGCGTTGGACTATCGGGGGTAGGCTGGTTCTACGGCCGTTGCGATGATGAGCGCAGCCGTGCGCAGCGCCGCATCAAGCGGCCTCACGACGGGGTGCATTCTCGCCGCGCGGCGCGCGGGAGGGCCATGGGATTGCGACAGGTCGCAGGCTATTCGTCGCAGCCGGTATCGTTTTAGTGGAGCGCCTGGGCGCGTCGGCGCCGTGGCGAGGCGTGACGGCGGAAACGGTGACCGTTTCGCGATCGATAATGTTGTCTGCACCCTTGCGTGCGTGCGTCGGGGACCACGAAGAAAAATTCGGGATCGCGAGCATACAGCCCGCATCATTGTGGAGTTTAATGTTCATGGCAAATCGGCATCGACACCGTTGCCTCGATTTCTCCGAAGCACGTTGCTGACGGCTCTGCCCCTTGTTCCTATCTGCCAAAGATTGTTTCTCTTCACATATGAGGCTGCATTATGAACTGATCGATGCGCGATATGGACAGGGAGTTCGGCAACTTTGTGGCCAACCCTCCCGACCGCGGATTCTCGGTCATCGCGCGGCGGCGCTTGCCGAAATCTGAGTGTCGAATCCGGCATATAATATTATGCCTTCGACCAAAAAACCTGATTTCATTCGATCTATGACTTGAGATCGCATCACAGATACGAACGCGTACTAGCAAGCAGCAAGACCTTAGATTCAATGCTTTTACCGGCATTGACCAATAACTTGCGAGGGAAACGAATGCCCCGCCGACAATGGCATTGCGGAGGCCATGATCCCGACAGCGCTCAATGCAGCCAGATGCCGGCGAGATCTCATCCCTAGGCTCCATTCCCGCAACAGGTTTGACCTGAGCCTATTGGCTTTCCCGGGCCCATCGCTTTCGAAGCGAGGCCGGTGCGCGCACGGACCGGACCTCCCCGAAATACGTTGCTGGAGCATCCGTCGCTTGTTAATTTCGGCCAAGATTTTGCTCGTCCCGGACATGAGCAGGGGAGTTCGGCGGCTTTGCCACGCGACCTGACCTCCCTGCCGACGACGCAAGCGGGTATCTCGCGCCTTGCCATCACGCGCCTCGCCGATGCCGGCGTACCGGTTGCGCCTCTCCTGAACGAGGTCGGCCTGACCGAGGAGATGCTCGCCGATCATGATCAAAGAGTGCCCTCCCGGCGTCAGGTCGCATTCCTGGACCGGGCCGCGACGGCGCTCGGGGATGACTGCCTCGGCTTCACCCTGGCGCAGGAATTCGACCCCCGTGCCATGGGCCTGCTGTTCTACGTGATGGCGTCCTCACAAACGCTCGGCGACGCAACGCAACGCATTGCGCGCTACAGCGCGATCACCAATGAAGCGCTGATCTTCAGCATTGCCGAGGGAGGCGGCTTCACCGTCACCCTGACCTATGCCGGCCTTCCCCGACATTGCGACCGGCACCAGGCCGAGTTCTGCATTTTTGGAGGAATCCGGATCTGCCGCATCCTGACCGGAGCAAACCTCGTCCCGCAACGCGTCTCGATCGCGCATCACCGCTCGGGCGATACCTCGGCGATGTCACGGTTTGCCGGGACGAAGGTGGAGTTCGGCGCCGATATCGATGCCTTCGTTCTGCAGGCCGATGCGCGTGAACGCCACCTCGTGAATGCCGACCCTTACCTCAATGATCTCCTGCAGACCTATTGCGAGGCGGCACTGTCGTCCCGCACAACCCATGCGAGCCCGCTTCGGGCGAGCGTCGAGAATGCGATCGCTCCGCTGCTGCCTCACGGCAAGGTTCGCGCCGAAATCATCGCCCGCCAGCTTGGATTGAGCGAACGGACACTGGCGCGAAGGCTCGCCGAGGAGGGCCTGAGCTTTTCGGAAGTCCTCCGGCAGCTGCGGCGCGACCTCGCCCTGCGCTATCTCAATGATGGCGACCATCATATCTCCAAGGTCGCCTGGCTGCTGGGCTTCCACGAGGTCAGCGCGTTCTCGCACGCCTTCAAGCAATGGACCGGGCTGGCGCCGAGCCAGATGCGGTTGGGCAGCACCCAGAATGGATGAATGTCGTTTGGCCGGCGGCCAGATCATCGTCCGATGATCTGATCTTTTGTTTTTGCATCGGCTTTGCCCCAAAACCGCAATCCACTTTTCGGGCCGATGCTTTTGTGTTTGCATCGGCTTTGCCCCGAAAACCGCAATCCACTTTTCGGGCCGATGCTTTCTGTGTTGGCATCGGCTTTGCCCCGAAAACCGCAGTCCACTTTTCGGGCCGATGCTTTTGTGTTTGCATCGGCTTTGCCCCGAAAACCGCAATCCACTTTTCGAACCGATGCTTAGGCCACGGGCGCAGTCGACGCCGCCTGAGCGCATGCGAGGCCCATCCGCCTGGGCGATGAGCGACGCCCGCCCTGCCCTCTCAGGCCGTCGGTCGCTCAGTGCCGGCGCGCAGCGTGGTGAACCGGTCGACCGCCGCGAAGACGTCGAAGTCTCCTCTCGCCTGCACAGGACCGCAATCGCAGGTAGCGCCAATCATTGGCCTCCCCATCAGGTTTAGGAAGCGAGGCTTATCGACCAGATTGGGTCGAGATTATTCTCGTTTTGAGAGTATTTACAAAGAGCGTTGACTACGCAACCATCGGCCCAGGCTTGGGGGTAGAGTACAGAGGTCAGCCATGCCGGACCTTTCGGTTGCGATCGTCGACGATCACCCGATGCTGATGGAGGGGATCGCCGCGCTGCTGAAACGATGGGGCGGTTTCATGCTCGCCGCGACCGGGAATGTCGCGGATCACATCGTGTCGATCGCCAGGACGCATCACCCCGATGAGATGATCGTCGATCTCAGCATGGCGGGGGATGTCTTTCAGGCGATCGCGGACGCGATGAAGGTCGCTCCCGGGACGAAGATCGTGGTGTTCACAGCCTCGGCCAGCACGGAAGATGCGATCAAGGCCCTGGATGCGGGGGCCACGGGCTATGTCCTGAAAGGCAGCCCCGGAGAGGACCTCTTCGAGGCGCTTCAGGCGGCACAGCGGGGCGAAGTCTATGTCACGCCCGCCTTCGCGACCAAGCTGATCTGCGCCTTGAAGGAGAAGACCTTCGAACAACAGAAGCCGGTCTGCAACAGGCTCAGCGTCCGGGAGGAGCAGATCGTCAACTTGCTGCTGCTCGGGAAGATGAACAACGAGATCGCCCACGAGCTGTCGCTCAGCGCCAAGACCGTCAAGGGCTACATGACCAATCTGATGGCCAAGCTGCACGCGCGCAATCGCCTGGAGGTGGTGCTTGCGGCGCAAAAGCTGAATGCCGCGGCGAACCCCGCTCCGGTCACCAGGCGCCCGTGAAGGACGCCCGATCCTGCCGGCCTTATCTGAGATGGCCGGAGATGCTGCACTGGAAACGCTAAAGCATCGGCCCGAAAAGTGGACCGGATACGATACGGTCCGATGATCTAGCCGAGCTCAGGCAGCGAGAGCCGGGACACCCTGCGCATGACAGTCGCGGACATTCTCACGCCCGGCGGTCCCATCCAGCAGAGCTCCGGGATCACCGGGGTGCGCCGGTCCATGGGCGCAGCCGCATGCCGGCGGAACGCAGCGGCCTGCCTGTCCTGCGTCGTTGCCGCCCTGGCCTGGGGCCCCACCTGCGCTGCCGAGTCCGACTTTCTCGCGCGCTTCCGGGGCAGCTGGTCCGGTTCAGGTACCGTGCAACGCGACGGCGGCAGCCAGCCGCGCCAGGTGACCTGCTCGGTCATGGGAAGCCCTGCCGAGAATCGGATCAGCGCGCAGGGCAGCTGCCGTGCCTATCTGATCTTCGTGCGCCCGATCGCAATCGATGTCGCCTATGATCCGCGCTCCGGCATCTATCACGGCACCTATACCGGCGCCCGGATCGGCCCCGCCCGGCTCAGCGGCAGGCGCGGCGGCGACGCCTTGAACCTCCGGATCGAATGGCCGCGTCCGGTCAACGGCGACACGCAGGCCACGATGGTGATCCATAATGACGGCCGGGGCAGGCTGCGCATTGCGGTCGCGGATAACCTGACGCCCGGCGGCCGGATCCAGCAGACCTCCGAGATCATCCTGGAGCGCGAATGAGCGGAACCGGATCGGAACCGAAGCGTCGAGTGAGCGCGGAGACTGGTTCCAGCTCCGCGCCATGGCGGCTAGATCGCCGTGCGTCCGTTCGGACGCAGGATGGGCGATCTACCTCTTTGTTTAAGCATCGGATTTTTCCGAAAACCGGATTCCACTTTTCGGTCCGATGCTCTGTCCCGGCTCATGGTTCCATGCGACCATCGTCGACGACGCGGCGGGCTTGCGATTGGCGCGAACGAGCCTCATTCTGGAGCATGAGCGCTATCGTCTCACGATTCGGCATGGCCATGCATGCGTGAAGAGCGACCCGACCGCCGGCGGAACCGCGCGCCAGGCTACCCGAACCGGCGCTCCGTGATGTTGAGCTCCGAGGGGGACTATATCCGCGCCTGCGCCCGGGCTCGCGACCTCCACGCCGCCGCTCGTCATCCGATGGCCGAGATCGAGCTTGAGAACCTGGCGCTCGCCATCCTGACCTGGGAGCTCAAATGCGGCGGGCCGGACGGCACCTGAGCACCGGCGAGCTCGGCTTCGACGCTAGATCATCGGACCGGAAATCGTATCCGGTCCGATGATCTAACCTTTTGTGTTTGCATCGGCTTTGCCCCGAAAACCGCAATCCACTTTTCGGGCCGATGCTTTCTGTGTTGGCATCGGCTTTGCCCCGAAAACCGCAACCCACTTTTCGGGCCGATGCTTTCTGTGTTGGCATCGGCTTTGCCCCGAAAACCGCAATCCACTTTTCGGGCCGATGCCTTCTGTGTTGGCATCGGCTTTGCCCCGAAAACCGCAATCCACTTTTCGGGCCGATGCCTTCTGTGTTGGCATCGGCTTTGCCCCGAAAACCGCAATCCACTTTTCGGGCCGATGCCTTATCTCGTGAGACGATCGGCCCAGGCGGCGACCGTGTTCGACAGGGTCTTCAGGTGGTCGTCGGCGGAAAAGCCCGAGACTGACTTGCGCGGCTTCAGATCGTGATCGCCATCTTCGAGCCAGAGGATCTCGATGGCGCTGGAGAGCCTGTAGGCGGAGACCTCCTCACGGGTGCCGAACAGGTCCCTTGTCCCCTGCACGATCAGCGTCGGCGTCTTCATGCTGGCGAGATGCGCCGTCCGCAATTGCTCGGGCTTGCCGATCGGGTGGAAGGGATAGCCAAGGCAGAGCAGCCCAGCGATCCGGCCGGATGCATGCCACTCGTCGGCCATCATGCTGGCGACACGGCCCCCCATCGATTTGCCGCCGATGATGAGCGGCCCCTTCACGTCGAGCGCGGCGATGGCGGCGGCATAGTCCGAGATCAGGGTTTCGGCGCGTGGCGGTGGCCTTCGACCGGATGATGACCGGCGATCGGCCATGTAGCCGAACTCGAAGCGGGCCACGCGAAAACCGGCCGCCGCCAGGGCGAGTGCATTGGCCGTCATCGAAGCGGAATCCATCGGCGCTCCGGCGCCGTGCGCCAGGAGGATCGTCGTTCCCGCCTCCTCCGGCCCGTCTTTCAGAAATGTCACCATCGACGCCTTCGCCCTGCCGGAGTTGTCGGTTTCCTGCTGCCGGCCAGCCCTCAGGTTTGGCCGACACGATTAGGACGCCGCCACTATCAACAGCGTCGGTTGCTCGCGGTCGTCAAGCCCGGCGGCAACTTCGTTCGCACCTGCCCACGAACGGGGTGACGGCTCAGGGCGCGCTGTCGTCTGCCGCCTTGACGGCGAGGCCCTGGCTGCCGGCGATCGCGTCGCGCATGCCCTGGCGCAGGGCCTGGACGCGGCTGTTGAGCTCGACCATCTCGGGGATCGCGAAGCCGGAATGGCGCAAGAGCGCGTCGGTCAGACAACCGGTCTTGGGATGCAGGCTCGCGCCCTTCCCGCTGAGATGAACCTCGACCAGGCGCTCGTCACTGGTGCTGCGCCGACGGGCGAGAAAACCGGCGGCCTCGAGCCGCTTGACCGCCGGCGTGATCGTGCTCGGCTCCAGCGCCAGGCGCTCGCCGATCGCCCCGATCGTCAGCCCGTCTCTCTCCCAGAGCGCGCTGAGCACGAGATACTGGGTATAGGTCACGCCAAGCGCATCCAGCATCGGCTTGTAGACGCGCTGGATCGCCAGCGAGGCGGAATAGATCGAGAAACAGAGCTGGCCGTCGAGCGGCAGCGTCGGGGCATCGGTCATCGGCTTTCTCCAGCGGCAGGCCGCGCGGGCCCGCATCTCGACAAACAATATCGCGATAAAGAAATCGCTTTACAAGGGTGAATGGCCTCTGTATCGAATTGCATATCGCGATAATGATTATCGCTGAAACAGGAAGGAGACCCCGTCATGACCAAGTCCCTGATCGCTGCCGCCGCGCTCTCCGCGACCCTTGCCCTCTCCGCCACCCTCGCCGGCACCAGCGCCGAGGCCGCCCCTGCCGTGAAGAACGTCGTCCTCGTCCATGGCGGCTTCGTCGACGGCTCGGGCTGGCAGGGCGTCTACGCCCTCCTCCGGAAGAAGGGCTACAGCGTCACCATCGTCCAGAACCCGACGACCTCGCTCGCCGACGACGTTGCCTTCACCAAGCGGGCGATCGCCCAGCAGGATGGCCCGGTCGTCCTGGTCGGCCACTCCTATGGCGGTGTCGTCGTCAGCGAGGCCGGCACCGATCCGAAGGTCAAGGCGGTCGTCTACATCGCCGCCTTCGCCCCGGACCAGGGCGAGTCGGTCTCCTCGCTGATCGCCAACCCGCCTCCGGGCGCCGCCGTCCCGCCGATCCTGCCGCCGGTCGACGGCTACCTCGCCCTCGACAAGGCCAAGTTCGCCGCCGCCTTCGCCGCCGATGTCGATGCCGAGACCGCGGCCCTGATGGCCGACTCGCAGGTGCCCTGGGGCGTCGCGGCCCTGACCGGCGCGGTCAGCAATCCGGCCTGGAAGGTCAAGCCGAGCTTCTACCTCGTCGCCAGCGACGACCGCATGATCCCGCCCCCGGCCCAGCACCAGATGGCCAAGCGCGCCGGATCGACGATCGTCGAGAGCAAGGGCAGCCATGCCATCTACGTCTCGAAGCCCGGAGTCGTCGCAGACATCATCGAACAGGCCGCCAACGCAAAGTGACCGGGCCAGGACGGTCGCGCCGATCCGTCGCCGTCGCCATGGATCTTCAGGGCGGGCCCTCAACGGGCCCGCCCTTTCCGCTTTGATTGCGCCTGGATCTTACCGACCAACCGCCGACCGACCCTGTGGGATCGGTCGGCGCGGTCAGATCGCGGCCTGGAAGCGGATGTCGCCTTTGCCCAGGAAGCAGGTCTTGTTGAACAGCGACAGATCCAGCGGGTTCGGCAACCGGACATCGCCGAGATCAGGGCATGGCTTCGTCGCCGGATCATAGGATCGATCGATCTGCGAGATGAAGACGACAATCAGTCCCCGATCCCGCGCAAAGGCGCTTAGCCTGCGGACCTGAACCATCAGGTCCGGATTTTCACGCTTCTGATCGAGCAATTGCAGATAGTCGATGACGGCGAGCGTGCCGCGGGGCGCGTCAATCAGCGCCTTGACGATGTGGTCGGCGCTGATCGCGTCGGAACTGTCGAATGCGAACAAGCCATCGAAATCCGCCAGATCCGCGCCGAGAGCGCGAAAGCGATCGATGACATCCTTCTTCGTATATTCCAGCGTGAAGAAGACAGCGCGATGGCCGGACTTCATCGCTTCGAGCGCGAACTCGAGGCTCAGCAGGGTCTTGCCCTGCCCTGGTCGGGCGCCGACCAGAACCAGGTCGCCAGGGGCCAACCGCGCATAGAGCTTACCGGCCGGCGCTGCCGCCGCTGCTTTCGCCACGAGCAGGCTCCAGGCACCGAAGCCCTCCTTGCGGGCGATACGGTCGAGCGCTTCGTGACGTGGAATATTCTCGTCGCGGGACAAGAGCTTGGCTTTGCGCTTCAAGCGATAGACAGGCGCAGAGAGCTTCATCGAACAACCTCCCATTGCGAGCAAGTCTCACAACCCCTCCTTATGCCTGGCGCTCGAACAGTCGGTTCGATCATCATCGGGCCCGGTATGAAGGATACTTTCCCGGCGGAGGGGGGAGGCGTGGGCTGACGCCGAATCGAATGATAGCCCAGTTGATGCCCAGGGAAAATTGCCCGGCTTTCGCGTCCAGAGGGATGACGCCGGCCAGACAGCCGCCTTCCCCCCCGTCCGGAGCAGAAGCATCCGGCGCGGATTGATCCGCCATCGCCCCGCCAGTATCCTTCTTGTCGACAAGAGGATCTGCCGATGAAGACGACGAAGCAATCTGCCGCCGCCGCGCCCGGGCGCAAGCGCGGCTCGGGCGTGAAGGTCGTCTATGATCTGCTGCGGGACGAGATCCTCGACCTGGTGCTGCCCCCGGGCAGCCCGATCGACGAAGTCCAGCTTGCCGAACGATTCAAGATGTCGCGCACGCCCATTCGCGAGGCCCTGGTGCGGCTCGCGAGCGAAGGGCTGATCGACACGCTGCCCAATCGCTCGACGATGGTGTCGAACCTCGATTTCCTCAACATGTCGCCCTTCTTCGACGCCCTCGTGCTGATGTACCGGGTGACGACGCAGCTCGCGGCCCAGCACCACCGCCCGCAGGATCTGGTCACGATCCGCGCCCGGCAGAAGGAGTTCGCCGCCGCGGTGCAGGCGCAGGATGCGCTGGCGATGATCGCGACGAATGCGGCGTTTCACTCCGCCATCGCCGAGGCCGGCCGCAACCCGTATTTCAACAGCCTGTTCAGCCGCCTCCTCGATGAAGGGCGGCGCTTCCTCCGGCTCTACTACCAGTCCTACGAGGACCGGCTGCCGCAGCGCTTCGTCGAGGAGCATGAAACGATGATCGCCGCGATCGTCGCGCGCGACGTCGTCGCGGCCGAGCGCCTCGGCAAGGCGCATGCCGACCAGATCGTGCAACAGATCCAGAAGCTCATGGTCGGCGACGGGCGCCTGGAGATCGCCCTGTAAGGCGCTCAGCCGAATTCTTGTCGACAAATAATATGCAAACAGATATATCAGGGCGCAGGGAGAGGCGTCGTCGCCCTTGCGGCGCTGCGAACTCCGCCCTACGGCAAGCCAGAAGGAGATCGAGATGAAGGCCCAGATTTTCTCCGGTGTGATCCCCGCGCTGATGACCCCGTGCAAGGCGGATCGAACCCCTGATTTCGATGCCCTGGTGCGCAAGGCCAAGGAGCTGATCGCGCAAGGCATGTCGGCGGTGGTCTATTGCGGCTCGATGGGGGATTGGCCGCTGCTGACCGATGCCCAGCGCATGGAAGGCGTCGAGCGCCTGGCGAAGGCCGGCATTCCGGTGATCGTCGGCACCGGCGCGGTCAACACGGCGTCCGCCGTCGCTCACGCGGCCCATGCGCAGAAGGTCGGCGCCAAGGGCCTGATGGTGATCCCGCGCGTGCTCTCCCGCGGCACCGTCCTGCTGGCCCAGAAGGCGCATTTCAAGGCGATCCTGTCTGCTGCGCCCGACCTGCCGGCGGTGATCTATAACAGCCCCTATTACGGCTTCGCGACGCGGGCCGACCTGTTCTTCGCCCTGCGGGCCGAACACCGGAACCTCGTCGGCTTCAAGGAATTCGGCGGCCCCGCCGACATGCGCTACGCCGCCGAAAACATCACCAGCGGCGATGACGATGTCTCGCTGATGATCGGCGTCGATACCGCCGTCGTCCATGGCTATGTGAATTGCGGCGCGACCGGCGCGATCACCGGCATCGGCAATGTGCTGCCGAAGGAGGTGATCCATCTCTGCAAGCTCTCCCAGGCGGCGGCCGCCGGCGATGCCGAGGCGCGCCAGCGCGCGCAGGAGCTGGAACAGGCGCTCGGCGTGCTCTCCTCCTTCGACGAGGGCCCCGATCTCGTGCTCTATTTCAAGCACATGATGGTGCTGAAGGGGGACAAGGAATACACCCTGCACTTCAACGAGACGGATGCCTTGACCGCGAGCCAGCGCGGCTATGCCGAGGCGCAGCTCGCGCTCTTCGACAGCTGGTATGCGGCCTGGAACAGGCTTCCCGGCGCCGTCCAGAAATATGCCGCCTGAGGGCGGGTTTGAGGTCGTGCGCGGCGGCGGGACCTTCCGCCGTCTCTCGGTCTCTGCTCCCCGATTGACCCAAGCAGGTCTTCGTTGATGGCCGATCCCGATGTCATCGTCATAGGCGCCGGCGTGGTCGGCCTCTCCGCCGCGATCGCGGCGCTGGGGCGCGGCCTGTCGGTCACCGTGCTCGATCGCGAGGGACCGGCAGCCGGCGCGTCTGCCGGCAATGCCGGCGCCTTCGCCTTCACCGATATCCTGCCGCTGGCATCGCCCGGCATCCTCCGAAAGGCGCCGCACTGGCTCGCCGACCCGCTCGGGCCGCTCTCGGTGCCGCCGCGCTATGCGCTGCAGATCGCGCCCTGGATGTTCCGTTTCTGGCGGGCCTGCTCACCGCTGCGCGTGGCGCAGTCCACCGCCGCGCAGACCGCCCTGATGGACCTGTCGAAGGCCGAGCTCGAGCCGCTGTTGCATGCCACCGGCACGAGCGGCATGCTGCGCAAGGAGGGCAACCTCCAGGTCTATGAGAGCGAGGCGGAGCTGAAAGCCTCCCTGCCCGGCTGGCAGGCGCGGGAGAGGCACGGCATCGCCTTCCGCCATCTCGATGCCGTGGGGATGGCCGAGATCCAGCCCGGCCTCGCGCCGCGCTTCACGCATGGCACCTTCACGCCCGGCTGGTACTCGATTGCCGATCCCAGGCTTTACACGCTGGCGCTTGCCGAGGCGTTGCGCAGCAAGGGCGGCGTGATCGAGCGGCTCGATGTCGCCGCCCTCACGCCACTCGGCGAAACCGTCGAGATCCGCTCGCACGACGGCGGCACGCGCCGCGCGGCGCAGGTCGTGATCGCGGCCGGCGCCTTCTCGCATCTGATCGCCCGCAGCCTCGGTGAGCGCATCCCGCTCGAAACCGAGCGCGGCTACAACACCACCCTGCCCGCGGACGCTTTCGACCTGCGCACACAGATCACCTTCGGCGGCCATGGCTTCGTTGCCACCCGGCTTTCGACCGGCATCCGCGTCGGTGGCGCCGTCGAGCTCGGCGGCCTGAAGCTGCCGCCGAATTTCGCCCGCTCGGAGGCGATGCTGCAGAAGGCGCGCCGCTTCCTGCCGGGGCTGAAGCCCGAGGGCGGCGTGCAGTGGATGGGCTTTCGCCCCTCGCTGCCGGACAGCCTGCCGGCGATCGGGCGGGCTAGAGCCACGCCGCGCGTGATCCACGCCTTCGGCCACGGGCATCTCGGCCTGACCCAATCGGCGGGGACCGCACGGCTCGTCGCCGACCTCTTGACCGGGCGCGAGCCCGCGATCGACCTTGCCCCCTTTTCCCCGCAGCGCTTCTGAAGGGCCCGGACCATGGCCAGCTACACCTTCTCCTGCATCGACGGACATACCTGCGGCAATCCGGTCCGCCTCGTCTCGGGCGGCGGCCCGCGGCTGGACGGCGCCGACATGCTGGAGAAGCGCGCGCATTTCCTGCGCGAATTCGACTGGATCCGCACCGGCCTGATGTTCGAGCCGCGCGGGCACGACATGATGTCGGGCTCGATCCTCTATCCGCCGACCCGGCCGGATTGCGACGTCGCCGTGCTGTTCATCGAGACCTCCGGCTGCCTGCCGATGTGCGGGCACGGCACCATCGGCACGATCACCATGGGCATCGAGAACGGCCTGATCACCCCGCGCGAGCCGGGCAAGCTCTCGATCGATGCGCCGGCCGGCAAGGTCGACATCACCTATCGCCAGGAGGGCCGCTTCGTCGAGGAGGTGCGCCTGACGAATGTCCCCGGCTTCCTCGCCGCCGAAGGCCTGACGGCCGAGGTCGAAGGGCTCGGCGAGATCGTCGTCGACGTCGCCTATGGCGGCAATTTCTATGCGATCGTCGAGCCGCAGAAGAATTTTCGGGATATGGCCGACCATACCGCCGGCGAGCTCGTCGGCTGGTCGCCAAAGCTGCGCGCCGCGCTCAATGCCAAATACGAGTTCGTCCATCCCGAGCATCCGCAGATCAGCGGGCTCAGCCATATCCAGTGGACGGGCAAGCCGACGAAGCCCGAAGCGCATGCGCGCAATGCCGTGTTCTATGGCGAGAAGGCGATCGACCGCTCGCCCTGCGGCACCGGCACCTCGGCGCGGATGGCGCAGCTCGCGGCCAAGGGCCGGCTCAAGGTCGGCGACGAGTTCGTGCATGAATCGATCATCGGCTCGCTGTTCAAGGGCCGCGTCGAAGCGGCGACCACGGTCGCGGGCAAACCGGCGATCATTCCCTCGATCGCCGGCTGGGCCCGGATGACCGGCATCAACACGATCTTCATCGACGATCGCGACCCCTTCGCCCACGGTTTCGTCGTCACATAAGCGACGGGGCCGACCGGCCGCAGGGGCTTGGACGGTCAGGGGCCACTGACCCGGGCGGCCCCTCACCTGTTGGCTCTTTCAGAACGGCGGCAGCGTCTTCCAGCTGTCGCCCATCCATTTCTCGTAGGTCTGGCCAATCTTGCCGTTGAGGATGTTCACGAACAGGAATGTGTTGACCCAGCGCTGGAAATCGAGATCGCCGCGCCGAACGCCCATCGCATAGACGTTGTCCGTCAGTTTGACCTTCTGCTCGAAGCCCTTTTCCGGGTAACGCTTCTTCAGCTCCGCGGCGAGGTAGGACACGGTGCCGGCGGCGTCGACCTGACCGGCCACGAGCGCGTTGAGATTGGCGCTGTCGTCGGCGAACTGGACGAGCTGCATTCCAGGGATATTCGCCTGGGCCAGGATGTTTGCATAAGCCGAGCCGCGGGAGACGCCGACGCGCTTGCCGGCGAGATCGGCGAGACTCGCGACCTTGAGCTCCGGCGGCCCGATCACCATCGACTGGTGCATGCCGTAGGGCGAGGTAAAGAGGACCGATTTTGCCCGTTCCGGCGTGATCTGCAGCGTGGCGGCGATGACATCGGCCTTGCCGGTCAGCAGCGTCGGAATCCGGTTCTCGTTGGTGACCGAGACGATCTCCAGTTGCACGCCGAGGTCCTTGGCCAACATCCTGGCGATGTCGACGTCGTAGCCGTCCGGCTCCATCCTGGCATCGGTCGTTCCGAACGGCGGAGACGCGATGTTGACGCCGACGAGAATCTTGCCGCGCTTCAGCACGGCGTCCAGCGTCTGAGCCTCGACGGCAACGGTTCCGGTCGCGAGCAACAGCAGCGCAGCGGCTGAACTACGCGCAAATCGTCCAAACGCGTTCAACATTGGATCGGCTCCCCTTTTGCTACGGATGGGCATGTCGATGCTCCAGCCATTCGGACAACAACGTGAATGGCAGGCACATCACGAAATAGGCGGCCGCCACCACGCCGAAGGCGAGGAGCGGCTGGAAGGTGGCGTTGCTGACGATCTGGCCGGCGCGGGTGAGCTCGACGAAGCCGACAAGCGCGGCGAGCGAGGTGTTCTTGATGAGCTGGACCGTGAACCCGCATGTCGGCGCCAGCGCCATCCTGAGCGCCTGCGGAAAAATGACGAGACGGAAACTGAGCCAGCGGTTCAACCCCAGCGCTGTCGCCCCCTCCCATTGCCCGGAGCCGACGGCGCGGATGGCGCCACGCCAGATCGTCGAGAAATAGGCGCCGGCATAAAGCGTCAGCGCGAGCGCGCTGGAGAGCAGGGCGCCGAGTTCGAGGCCAATGGCGCTCAAGCCGAAATAGGCGAGCAGCAGCAGGATCAGCAGCGGCGTTCCCTGGACGAATTGCACGAAGATCGTGACGCCGCTGCGCGCCACGGCATGACGCGCGAGCCCGGTCGCCGTCAGCAGGGCGCCGAACACGACGCCGCCCGCCAGGGCGCAGGTCGCGAGCAGAACGGTCCAGCGCAGGGCCAGGATGATGTAGACCATTTCGTTGGGGCCGAAGCTGCGCATGGTCAGGCCCAGTTCGTGCTGCGGAAGAGCGGGCGGCCCAGCGCCCAGAGCAGCAGACGCTGCAGATAGTTCAGCGCGAGATAGAAGGCTGCGGCGAGCGCGAAGGCTTCGATGCTGCGAAACGTGTCCGAATTGATGTCGGAGGCCGCGGCCGTGAGCTCCTGCGTGCCGATGGCCGAGGTGATGCCCGTCGAGAGCATCAGCAGGACGTTCTGGCTGACCAGGGCCGGGTAGATCCGCGCCAAGGCCGGCGGCAGCACGACAAAGGCCAGTGTCTGCCAGGGCCGGAGCGCCAGGCTCCTGGCCGCTTCGATCTGCCCGACCGGGGTCGCGGCAAGGCCGGCGCGGATGATTTCGCAGGTATAGGCGGCGTTGTTCAGCACCAGGGTGAGAGCGGCGGCCGCGACCGGCGACAGGCGGATTCCGAGCGAGGGCAGGCCCAGGAAGACGACGAAGAGCTGGACGAGCAGCGGGGTGTTGCGGAAGATCTCGACATAGGCCCGCGAGAGCCAGCGCAGCGGCCAGGCGGCCGCCCGGCGCGCCAGGGCCAGCATCAGGCCGAGCCCAGTGCCCATGACGACGCCGATGGCCGTCAGGAAAAGCGTGAGCGTCAGCCCCTCCAGCAGGAGCGGCCAGCGCTGCAGGACCGGTTCGAAGGTGAGGATATAGCCGGTCATCGTCTGCAGTTCACATCAAGGGGCGTGGCGTCATCATCGGCCCGGCCGCCGCGAGACTGTCGGGGTGGCACAGCCCCATGGTCGCGGCGCTGTACCACCAGGTGTTGTCGGCCCAACGGACGATCATGCACTCCGTGCTCAGCTTGATGTGCTGCCCCTCCATCGAATGTCCCAGCGCGATATGGGCGATGGCCTCGGGCAGGCCGGCAGCGAGGCAGATATGGGCGCCGTAGACGGAATGGCGCAGCGACGGATAGCCGGTCCGGTCGGGTCTCGCCTGCCAGCGCTCCAGATTGGCCGGGTCGCATTCCCAGCACTTGCCGATATCATGGCAGAGCGCGCCGGCCAGCACGATGTCGCGGTCGACTTCGACATGCGGGAAGGTGCGGCGGAACTCGTCGACGGTATTGACGGCAAGCCGCGCCACGCCGCGCAGATGCAGCTCCTGGCTGCCGGCCTTCAGCACAAAATGGTTGGGCGCGCCTTCGCCGGGAATGTCGGAGATCCGCGCGAAGGACGAGTCGCGAAGGGACAGCGCCCAGGCCTGGATGACCTTTTCGCGCAGCTCGTCGTCGACGATGCCGGCGATCTCCGGGAGGTCTTCGAGGATGGTGGCGCGCACCGCCGAAGAGACATTGCTGAGTTCAGATGCGGGCAGGCTGGGCACGGAGAACCTCGGTCCGGTTGATCGCTCGATCCCTCACCCTAGTCGCGCGGCTTCGCTGGATTCCAATCGAAAATGCCGCTAGCGTGATCAAGAAACCTGATCGCCTCCGGCATGTTGAACCTGAAGCTCATCGAAGCTTTCTATTGGGTGGCGAAGCTGCGCAATTTCCACGCCGCAGCAGACCGGATGCGGCTTGCCCAGCCGACCGTGACGTATCGCGTCAAGGAGCTGGAACGACAGCTCGGCCGTTCGTTGCTGTCCCGGAGCAGCCAGCCGATACGCATGACGCCCCAGGGCCAGGCCTTCTTTGCCAACGCCGAGCGCCTGCTGACGCTGGCGCAAGAGATGCAGCACCAGATGCGGGCGGGCCAATCGGCGACCGGCCTCTTGCGACTCGGCGTCATGGACGCTTTCGCGGCCGTCTGCCTGCCCGAGTTGCTCCGCGATCTCGCGGAACGGCATCCTGATCTCGATGTCTCGGTCGTCGTCGACCTGAGCCACACGTTGACACTCAAGCTCGAGGCCGGGGAACTTGACGTAGCAGTGGTTTCGAGCCCGCCTATCCTCCCCGACCTGCGCTATGACAGGCTCGGGGGACAAACGGTCGGATGGGTCAGTGCCCCAGCCGTGGCAGAGATGATGCGCGAGCCGCCGGATATTGCTCAGCAGCGGATCTTCATCACTCCACCTCCGTCCAATCTGGGAACGATCACCGCAGAATGGTTCAGGGAGTACGGTCTGGAGACACCATCCTTCAGCATGTGCAACAGCATGTCTGCGATCGTGCGCCTGGTCACCGCAGGCGCAGGGATCGGCATCATGCCGCTGAAACTCGTTGACGACGCATTGGCCGCCGGCCGGCTCCGCCACCTGAACCACCTCCCGCCGGTGAAGCCGCAGGACATCTTCATCGCCCTGCCGCGGGGCGTGCTCGACCTGGCTGTGCCGGTCACGACCGATGCCATCAGGGCCGTTGCCCGCACTCATGCATTCAGCGACTGACGGTTGCCCTGGTGGATAGAATCTGACGCTTGGTACCGTTCCAGGAGCGTCCGTCTGGCTCGCAGAAGGATGCCGTGGCCCCGCCCGGGAGCAGACGTTCCTGAAGTCGTAGGTGGGTGGAAAGGGGGCCCTTGTCCTGTTACGCTTGCAGCATGGCTCATCTGCAAGGGCGATCTGATCCTGCCGTCGAATGCGGGCCGGCAGCATGAGCGTTTTGGAAATTCATCGAATGGCGGCGCTCGACAACGCCGCCCTGTGCGCCGCCATGTGGCGCGCACACGGCCTTGGCGTGGAGAGTGTCAACGGCTGCGTCGCGTGCTCGGGAACGCCGCCGCGCTTCTACCCTAATGTCGTCACGGTCGACCCAAAAATCGATCCGCAGGTTCAGATGCGCTCCATCGCCGAACGGACAGCGCGCGCTTCTGAGGCCTTCTTCGTCAAGGACAGTTACCGGGCTCTCGCGCTGGACAGCCTCGGCTTCGAGCCGCTGTTCGATGCTCGTTGGATTCATAGGGCCGCCGGCTTGGCCGCCGGCGCGATGCGGCTCACCTGGCGCCCAGTGACGGACGCCGAGGAATTGGGCGCATGGGAGGCGGCTTGGAGTGGAAGCGCGGACGAGCCGCAGCTTTTCCTGCCAGCGTTCCTGGCGAAGCCCGGGATAACGATGCTGGCCGGGCGGGCGGATAGTGCGATCGTGGCCGGGTGCATCATCACCACGACGGGCGCCGTGGCCGGTCTCAGCAACGTCTTCGGCGACGCCCTGGAGGCGATCAGCGCCGCGACTATGACGTTCTCGGGTCGTGACCTAGTGGGTTACGAGAACGGCGACGCACTGGCGGCCGCGCTGGAGGCCGGCTTCGAGACGGTGGGCGACCTTGTGGTCTGGAAACGTCCTTAGAGAACGTCCGCTTCTCTATCGCGGTTTAAGTCAAGGGGCAGCACCGGGCGCGGCCAGCCGGCGCAAAGCCTGCTCGGCAGCCTTGGCGTCAGGCTGGCGCAGGCGTTCGAAACGGCCGGCCACCGCTTCGCCATTGAGGCCCGGGCGCGCCGGCAGCACGAATTTCTCGATGACGGCGTGGTCGTCGACACCGCCTTCATCGGCTCGCCCGCCGCGACATTCCAGGTGCAAGGCGCCAGCATTCCACGCGACAGCGCGGTGCTGGGAATCGGCGTCTCGGCCCGCGCCGGCCGCGCGCTGACAGTCTTCGCGGATTACGACGTTCGCCTGAATGCCGCCGACACGGCCCACGCCGTCACCGCCGGCCTGCGCGCGACCTGGTAAGCAAGCGGCCGTCCGATCGCGACGCGCTCGAGCTGAACCTCCGATCAGCGCAGCCGCCCGACCGCTTCCGCCGTCACGTTCGGCTGCTGGCCGCCCCAGTTCGCCCGCATCCAGTTGGAGAGGTCGGCGACCTGCTGGTCGGTCAGGTGCGCGGCGAAGCCCGGCATCGGCTGCATCCGCTCGAGCCCGGGGAAGCGCTGGGCCGGGATGCCGGTCAGGATGACGCGGTTCAGGTTGCGTGCATCCGCCAGCCGCAGCGAGGCATTGGTCGCCAGCGGCACCACGACATGCGGAATGCCCTGGCCATCGCTGCCATGGCAGCTGGCGCAGACGGCGAGATAGGTGGCGCGGGCCGAGCTTGCGGTCTCGGCCGGAACGGCAACCGGCTGTGGCGGTGCCGGCGGGGTCGCGCGCTCCGGCAGCCTGTCGAGGTCGAACAGATAGGCCGACATCGCCGCAAGGTCGTCGGCGCTCAGATACTGCGTCGAGAAATGCACGACCTCGAACATCTGGTTGGTCATGGCGCCCTGCGCCGAGATGCCCGATTTCATGAAGCGCGCGAACACCAGCGGATCAAAACCCATGCGCGTCAGCCCGGCCTTGCTGATGTCGGGCGCCATGACGCCTTCCAGCTCCGAGCCCTGGAGATAGGCGCTCTGCTTCATGCCCATCGTGAGGTTGCGCGGCGTATGGCATTCGCCGCAATGGGCGAGCGCGTCGGTGAGATAGCGGCCGCGGTTCCAGGCAGCCGAACGCCCGGCCACCTCCGTCCTGGTGTCGCTCGACAGGTTGACGAGGTTCCAGAAGGTCAGCCCTTGCCGGATATTCAGGGGGAAAGGCAGGTGGTTGGCGTGGTTTGCCACCTTCATCGGCTCGCGGCTCATCAGGAAGGCGTAGACGGCGTCGACATCCCCAGCCGTCAGCTTGCGATAAGAGGCGTAGGGCATCGCCGGATAGAGAGGGCCGTGCTTGCCGACGCCGTCGCGCACCGCGCGGTGGAATTCGGCGCGCGTCCAGGCGCCGATGCCGTGCTCCCTGTCGGGCGAGATATTGGTCGAGTAGATCGTCCCGAACGGCGTCTCGAAGGGCAGCCCGCCGGCCCAGGGCGCGCCGCCCTTGGTGACATGGCAGGCATAGCAATCGGCGGCGACGGCGACATAGGCGCCGCGCTTGACGAGGCCTTTCATCTGCTCAGGCGTCAGCGGCTGCTCGATCTCCCGAGCCACGACGCTGCGCTCGAGCAGGCCGAGGAAGACGGCTCCCGCCGCGAGCGCACCGAGGAACGCGACCGTCAGCACGGCCAGAAGCAGCTTCCTTGCCATGCGCGCTACGCCTTCACCAAGCCGGGAGTCCTGAGGACGAGATCGCGCACCGCCTCGAAATAGCGGACATAGCCGGTGCAACGGCAGATATGCCGGTCGAGCGCCTCGCTGATCACCTGCTCCAGCGCCTCGCGCCGGACCGGGTTGCGCTTCAACTGGTCGAGCAGCACCGTCGCGCCGGTGACGAAGCCGGGGGTGCAGTAGCCGCACTGGAAGGAGAAATGCTCGATGAAGGCCTGCTGGACCGGCGAGAGCTGCGTGATCGCGCCAGTGGCGTCGCGCCTGGCGTGCCCCTCCACCGTCCTCACCTTGCGCCCGGCGAACCAGTGGGCGCCGGTGATGCAGGTGCGCATCTCCTCGAGCGAGCCGTCGCCCTTCTCGACGATCACGGTGCAGGCATGGCAGATGCCCTGGCCGCAGCCCATGCGCGAGCCGGTCAGGTTGAGGTACTCGTAGAGGAAATCCTGCATCATCATCGTCTCCGGCACGTCGATCGGACCGACGGCCTCGTCGTTGATGGTCAGGGAGAGCGTGCGGGTCGCGATACTCATGCCAGCGCCTCTCGGATTGTCTCGGGCGTGATCGGCAGGCTGTAGAAGCGCTTGCCGATGGCGTGGGCGACCGCGTTCACGATCGCCGGTACGACCGCGATCATCACCACCTCGGCCATGCCCTTGGGCGGATCGGTCTCCGACAGCGGCGGCAGGACCTCGGCGGTCTGCGACCAGACCGCGACATCCCTGGCTGTCGGCAGCTCGTAGCGGTTCCAGTTCCAGGTGCCGTTGCCCGGCCCGTCCTCGTAGAGCGGCAGATATTCCTTCAGGGCGTGGCCGATGCCCATGGCGAGCCCGCCCTGGACCTGGCCCGAGACCAGCTCCGGCACGATCTGGTTGCCGCATTCGAGGATGGAGTGATGCGACAGCAGGCTGACCTCGCCGCTGCCGGTGTCGACGGCGATCTCGGCGAGCGTCGCCATCGGCGCGTAATAGGTGACGCCGGCATTGTTGCGCTGCGCCGAGGGATAGGAGATCGCGGCCCGCTCGACGAAGTGCCAGCCCCCTTCCGTCATCAGGGCCTTGCGCTCGGCTGGTGCTCCTTCGCCATATTGAACCGCCAGCGCATCGATGGCGAAGCGGCGGCGCCCGGCACCCGGCAATTCGAACTCCGCTTCAGCCCATTGCCAGCGGTTGAAGCTGTGCACGGTGACGCCGGTGACGAGGCCGAGCCGGTGCGCCTCGGCCGCGACCTCGGCAAAGGACAAAGGCTGCATGGCGGCCGCGTTGATCGTGCCGCGCGCGATGCGCAGATCCTCGCGGCGCACCACTTCGGGCGCCAGCTGGCCGCCGCCGATGCCGCGCGACCAGAGCGAGCGCGCCGCCGGCCAGATCGCGAGGTCGACAAGGGCGCGGGCGGCCTCGCGCGTCGCATGGCCGAGATAGTAGACGCTGTTGGAGGCGCTCATCGGCGAGGTGAAGCTCGGCGTCCAGCGCGGGTTCGCCTTGCGCCGGTCTTCCTCCTCCTGGGAGAGCGTATAGGGCTCGTCGCTGGTCTCGAGCGGCATCTGCGGCCAGCGCACCTTGCCGAATTCAGTCTCGTCGGGTTGCCGGCCGAGGATGGCGGCGGCCATCACCGCCTGCGAGGTCGTGGCGCCCGTGCCGATCTCGTGCGCGACATGCGACAGCCTGAGGCGGCCACCCGGATCGAATGCGAGCGCGCAGAGCGCCGCTTCGGCGCCGGTGCCGTAGTCCTTGTGCACATGGCCGTAGCCGACGCCGTATTTCTTGCCGGGATGGGCGGCCTCGAAGGCGGCCTTGCGCTTGTGTCGCTCGGCCCAGAGCGGGTGCTGTTCTGCCCGCGCCAGGATCTCGTCATGACGCAGCGCGCCTGAGGGGATCGCGCCCTGCGAGTTCTTCATGCCCGATTTCAGCGCGTTGCGCCGCCGGAACTCCATGGCATCGAGGCCGAGTGCTTCGGCAGCCTCGTCGACCATCATCTCGGTCGCCGCCATGGTCTGCAATGTGCCGTAGCCGCGCATCGAGCCGGCATCGACGGCGCGCGACGACAGGATCGCCGCGGAAAAATCGCTCTTCGGCAGGTAATAGATCGACTGCGCCGCCGTCGCACCGACCGTGCCGACCGAGACCGAGAAATTCTCGCGCCCGCCGCCATCGGTGCGATAGCGCCCGGTCATCGCCCGGAACTTGCCGGTCTTGCGGTCGATGACCATGACCTTGTCCATCTGGAAGGCATGGCGCTTCAGCGCGGTCTGGAACTGCTCGTAGCGGTCATTGGCCAGCCGGACCGGCCGGCCCTCCGCATAAAGGCCAGCGAGCACGCAGAAGAACGGGAAGATCGCGTGGTCCTTGGTGCCGTAGCCGACGGTGTAGCCGATCTTGAGATCGATGCTCTTCAGCGGGAATCTCGACTTCGACACCATATGGGCCGCCATCTCGGCGACCTCGTGAGGCGATTGCGTGGCGATCAGGGCATGCAGGGTGCCAGTCGAGCGCTCGTACCAGACATTGCCATTGTCGGCCTCCATCGCCGAGGCGTCGGCCGACTGGCTGGCATAGCTGCGCCGCAGCACCAGCACGTCGTCGCCGGCATGGGCGATCTCGCGCTCGATCTCGGCCGCTGCGGCCATGCCGCGCGCCATGGCGTCACCGTCGCCGGCGGCCGGCCATTGCGGCTCGTTGCCCGTGAAGCCGGTGCGGATCGTCGTGTCCTTGAGCGCGGAATAGCGGTCCTCGGCCTCCGGCGTGCCGCCGTCGATCCGGACATAGCGCGCCGCGCCGTAGGGGCCGGGCGTGGTCGACGGGCCCTCCGTGCCGTAGCGCACGACCGTGTCGTTGAAGCGCAGCTTGCGCTTGGCCGCGTCATAGCGGGCAAAATCGTGATAGATCAGCAGCGCGACCGGCTGGCCGAGCAGGCGTGCGGTCTGGCCCTTGGGGACGAAGAAGACATCGCCATAGAAGCCGGGCGCCGGGATCGCGACGCCGTCCGCGACGAGGTCCTCGTGCAGCACCAGCCGATCCGGCTTGAGGTCCTCGCCGAGCAGGCTGAGGTCGACGCCATCGAAGACGCGGTCGACCCGCGTCGCATGGAGCATGAAGGCGTGCGCCTGCTGCTTCGGCCAGCCTTCGAGATCGCGGGCGCGGTAGTCGCGCGTGAAAGTCTTGCCGCCGGTGACCTTGGCGATGGCGTCGAGCCGGTATCTCGGCTTGCCGCCGGGGCCAAGCCAATCGGAACCGGGATGCGGCGGCGTCTCGATCAGCTCCGCCTGGGTGGCAGAGGGCAGCAGCGAAACCGTGATGGCGACGCCGGCCGCTCCGGCCTGGAGGAAGCTTCTGCGGGATAGACCTGTCTTCACGCCGGACACCCCGCTCGCTGACGAGCCGACTCTGCTCTCCCAGCGATAGTATGGGCCCAGGGCGGTCGCGTATATCGATATTCGAATTGGTCTGGTTTCAATGACCGGGAGGCTGCGGGCTGCGGACGCACGGCGATCTAGCCCCCGCTGATCGTCCCCGCGCGTGAGAACGGAGCCCCGCGATCGACCAGAAAGAGGACAAGGTCCGTGTCGACGCTCGCATTCACGGGAAGCGCGAATTCCTCGGGGCCGATGGTCAGTGCGGTGTGCGTGTCCGCCCGTTGGTCACCCACTGAAACCGCGCCGTTGAACACGTAGAGCCAGCGGTCAAACCCGGGCATCGATGGCAGGGAAGCGCTTTTGCCGGCTGAGAGCTGCGTGTCGTAGAGATAGATGGCCTGACGGACATAACTTGGCGCCCCCGAACCGACTGGTCCGGACAGAAGCCGCCACTGATCCATTCTCTCGAGATCATTCAGATCGACGAACTGGACGGCAGGTTCCAGATCGGCCGCCGCGGGTCGAACGAAGATCTGCAGCATGTCGATCGAACCGTCTCCGACGACTTCCTCTTCGTGGGAGAAGCCGCGGCCGGCGTTCATGACCATCAACCGATCCCGCGAGATGATTTCGCTCCTCCCGGCGGAATCCGTGTGCTTCATGCGGCCCGAGCGGAGATAGCTGATGATCTCGTCGTTTCGATGCTGATGCATCCTGACAACAAGCCCTGGCTTGAGCCGGGCATGGTCGATGACGCCCAACCCACCGAAGCCGGCATCCTCCGCGCGCCCCAGGGAAACACCCGGCCAGATGCGACGGAGCTGGAAGGGCCCTTGCGCCCTGACCTGATGAGTATCAGGCGCCACGATGCCCAATCCTTGGATCGTTGCTTCCACGGTCATTGTCTCAATTCCCGTCCTTGTGGCTTGACGCCGTTCACGGCTGGATCGGCGGAAGCACCTCGGTGAACAACAGCTGGATCAGTTTCTGGCCGTCCGGCGTGCTCCAGTTCTGCGCGAGTTCCGCGATCATGGTATTGGTCGCGGTCAGAATGACGCCGGCGTCCTGCATGCGGCGGCGCGACATGTCCTCGGACAGCTCGAACGGCGATCCCGAAGCGTCCATGACGGCCTGCACATTGTAGCCTTCCGTGACCGCGTCGATCGCCGGGAAGACGAGGCAGACATCGGTCGTCACGCCGGCCATGATCAGGTTCTTGCGCCCCGTCGCCTCGACAGCGGCCTTGAAACCAGCGTCGGTCCAGGCGTTGACGATGCCTTCGCGCTTGACGCGCGTCTCGAAGGCATCCGGCTGAATCTCCTTCAGTTCCGGCAGCAAGGGGCCTTGCAGCCGGTCCTCCTGGCTGGAGGTCAGCACGGTTGGAATACCCAGGATGCTGGCCGTCTTCGCCAGCGCCAGTGCCATGCGTTTGGCGTGATCGACATCGATGTTCTTGATCAGTTTCATCGTGCCGACCTGGTGATCGATCAGCAGAAGCGCAGAGTTCTGGGCTGTGAAAGTCCTGGTCATTTTTGCGATCTCCATGGCTCAACAAGAGCACCATCGCCCCCGTTGAAGTGAATGGCCGACGACGAAGAGAGTTCGCCGCCGCGTCGTTCGCCTGGAAGAGCTGCCGCCGCGGGCAGGTTCCAGGCGAGCGGCAGCCGATAAATCCGGGACAGGTCCTACGCGGCGACAGCAACATCCAGGCTGGGATAGTCGATGTAGCCCTCCTGACCGGCCGAGAAGAACGTCTCCCGATTGGGCGCGTTGAGCGCGGCCTCCTGGCGGAAGCGCGTCGGCAGATCGGGATTGGCGAGGAACGCGCCGCCGAACACCGTCGCGTCGGCACGGCCGCTCTCCAGGGCTGCTTCAGCGCTCTGCTTGTCGAGCCCGCCGCCGATCAGGTAAGCCCCATCGAACAGCGGCTTCAGCAGCGCGTGGTAATCGAACGCGGCCCCGAAAAGAGCGACGTGCAGATAGGCCAGGTCGAAAGCCTTCAGCTGCTCGACGAGATAGCCATAGGTTTCCTGCGGATTGGCATCGGACATGTCGTTGTAGTTCATCTCTGGCGAGATCTTGAGGCCCACACGATCGCCGCCGGCCTCCGCCACCATGGCGCTCAGCACCTCGAGGATGAAGCGGGCGCGGTTCTCGACGGAGCCGCCATACCGGTCCTCGCGTGTGTTGCTGCCTGACGACAGGAACTGCTCGGGCAGATAGCCGGAAGCCCCGTGCAGCTCGACCCCGTCGAAACCCGCTTCAAGCGCCCGCCGGGTCGCCATCCGATAGCCGTCCACGGTTTCAGCGATTTCCGCTGCGCTCAGTTCGCGCGGCGTGACGAAATCCTGCTGGCCGCTCGCCGTCCAGGTCTGGCCGGAGGGCTTGATGGCCGAGGGTGCAACCGGCTGGGCGCCCCCGGGAAGCAGCGAGGGGTGCGAGATCCGTCCGCAATGCATCAGCTGCATGAAGATGCGGCCGCCGCGTGCATGCACGGCCTGCGTCACGCGCTTCCAAGCCGCCACCTGCGCATCGGTCTCGACACCCGGCGTGCGCACATAGCCTTTGCCCATTGCGGTGGGATAGACGCCTTCGGTGATGATCAGACCAGCGCTGGCGCGCTGCTCATAATATGTTGCCACCATCTCGGTCGGCACGCCGTCGTCGGTCGACCGCGAGCGCGTCATCGGCGCCATGACCAGGCGATTGGGCAGTGCGAGGCGGCCGATCTGTACGGAGGTGAAGAATGGGCTCATGCCACAGGTTCCTTCTCGATCATGTCTGAGAAGACAATGGCTGCTGCATGATGCGGGATAAATGGGCCTGAACGGAAATGATTGATCCATTGATGGAGCAATGAGGGTACGCTTCGTCGGTCGGGGGGCTCAGCGCCGGATCAGGAAACCCGGACAGCTCATGCTGTCCACCTGCGTCCTGACCGGCGTTTGCGCCGCGGCAGGTCGTTGCGCCATCCGTCAGGCTGCGTTCTTGATGGATGAGCGGATCAGGACGCGCTGAATCACGCGGTGGAGTCATCGATGTGGAATTGCTGAACGACATGGCTCTGTTCGTGGAGGTCGTGAAGTCGCGGAGCTTTCGCGGGGCGGCCGAGACCTTGGGCATGCCGAACTCCACCCTGTCGCGCCGGATCAGCATTCTCGAGAAGGCGATTGGGCTGCGCCTGTTGCACCGGACGACGCGCCGGCTGGAGCTGACCGAGGCGGGACAGCTCTATTTCGACCGGTGCAGGCGCATCGTCGACGAAGCCCGCCTTGCCCATGAACAACTGGGAGAGATGCTGGCGCAGCCGACCGGCCTCCTGCGCGTCTCCCTGCCGGTTGATTTCGCGAACACCTATCTGGCGCCGCTGATTGCCGAATTCGCGGAAAGCTATCCCGGAATCAGTTTTGAATTCGACCTGACGCCGCGCCGGGTCGACCTGGTGTCGGAACCGTTCGACGTGGCGATCCGGATGGGCGATCAGCCGGACTCGCATCTGATTGCGCGCCGCCTGGCCCTGCTGCCGCGCTTTCTCTACGCCTCGCCCGGCTATCTGGAACGCAAGGGCGAGCCCGGCCACCCGACCGATCTGGCGACGCATGAGTGCCTGCGCATGGTCGGCCCTGAAACCAGTGTCCTGATGCTGCATCACGCCAACCAGACCGAGGCGATCGCCATCGCGGGCCGGTTCAGGCTCAACAGCATCGGCCTGATCCGCCGTCTGGCGACGCTGGGCCTGGGGATCGCCGTGCTTGCCGAGGACATCGCGGCCGAGGATGTCTCGGAGGGAAGGCTGCGAAAAGTCCTGCCGGAGTGGCAGGCTGCGCCCATCCCGGTCTATGCGGTCACCGAGACGCGGCTGCTCCCGGCCAAGACCCAACGCTTCATCGAGTTCCTGCAGGAGTGCCTGAGGCGCAGATAGGCGGCCCTGCCTTGCCAGTGGGGTGTTGCGGCAGCCGCGCCTTTCACCCCAGGGCGGGCACCGTGCAGGGGGTAGTGCAAAGAACAGGATTCGGAAACGCTTGTGGGCGTCGGCTGGCGGACAGTGAGGGATTTCGCAGTCAGCAACCCGCACCCTTCGTCTAAGCGCGCTTGGAGTTGCAGTTTTTCCTATTTGACGCAAGGTTGGGTAAGATTTGATCGCTGCGGCGTGGGGCGAAAATGGAAATCGAGTTATTGAACGCGCAGACTGTTTCAAAGCGACTGCGCGGCCTGATCGACGGGCACGACGAGATCCACCTCGCGGTTGCGTGGGGTTTCAACGGTCCCCTTGCTGATTGCCTGCTAAACAATCGCCAGAAATTTGCTTCAGTCACGTTTGGTGTGGCCTTCTGTCAAACCGATCCAAACCTCATTGCGCGTCTTGTTGGTGTGAAGAACGCCTTCGTAGCGGACGGAGGCAAAGCCACTTTTCATCCCAAAATCTATTACTTCAGGACAGGAGAGACCGCAGAAGCGATCGTCGGCAGCTCAAATTTCACGATGGGGGGATTGGACCGGAATTGGGAAGCCTGCGTCCACGCGAAAGGACCCGCTGACGCGCCGTTCTTCAATCAACTAAGGGATTGTCTAACTGAATACAATGAGCTCCGCAGGACTGTAACGGCTGAATTGGTGAACACCTACCGGACTCAATTTGAGGCAGCCAAACAGCTAAGGAAACCCCGGAATCCGATTCTACCAAGACGTGACGGCTCCTCCCGCCCATTGATGCCGCCTTTGGTTCAAATGAGCTGGACCGAATACACCAACGCCGTACGGTCTAGTCGGCACCATGAGTTCGACACGCGATTGAGCCTCCTTAGGACTTGCCAACGGCTTTTCGCCAGCGTGAGTTCCTTCGCCCAGCTTTCAGGCCTTCAGTGGAAGGCGATCGCCGGGACAATCACCGAAAAACAAAATCGTGAGGCCGGCCTTGGCGAACACAATTGGGCTTGGTTCGGGTCTATGGCTGCCATGGGCAACTTCGCCAATCGCATCGTGGAGCAAGACGCATCATTGGCTCGCGCGATGGACTGCATTCCGCGGCACGGCGATGTAACCGAGGAGCACTACCAAACATTCTGCGAGCATTTTTTGAGAGCATTCGAGAATTCCAGTCGTACGGGTGGCGTGTCGACCGCAACCAGGCTTCTCGCAATGAAACGGCCGGATAGCTTTGTTTGCGTTAGCAGCCCGAACAAGCTCAGGCTCTCTGAGGCACTGGCCTTCTCAAGGACAACTCTTAGTCTCAAAAACTATTGGGAGCGCGTCATCGAGCCGATCCGAATCTCGAGTTGGTATAACGCCCCAAGACCGGCTGGTTCTGATGCCGAGTTGTGGGATGGGCGCGTCGCAATGTTGGACGCGATCTACTTTGATCCTGATTAACCTCCAAGCGTATTTGGTCAGCTAGAAAAACACAGTTTCGCTGACCAAATAATCCAAATAATCCGCGTGCCCCTGGCCAACGTTCAGCCCAGAGCGAGTTCGGGCGAGGAAGGAACGTTTCATGTTTACCCAATGGGTAGGCCCTCAGTTTGGCGCAGTCGAACGTGCCCTAGCCTCCAAGCGTCTCTTGGTGGTCGGAGAGTCTCATCATGCAGAGGAACACCCCGTAGGGTCAGTCGTCCCGAACATGACCCTCGATGTGTTCAAGCAGTACCGTACTGGGCCGTGGGCACCCTGGATGCGTACCTTTGACAATATTGCAGCCGCGGTTAACGGCCGCTCGAAAACGGAACTCGGGCGCGAAGGCTTCAACGGCATCTGGGACGAGATCGCCTTCTACAACTATATTCCAGTCGTTGCCGCGTCGGCGGCGCGTCAACGGCCATCCCCCGACCACTTCGCTGCCGGTGCAACCGCGGTTGAGGCACGACTAGGCTGCGGCGGCTTCCTCCACTGCCTGAATAAATTGATCGAAGCCATTCGCGCGCAGACAGGCCCTTGCCGTTGCCGCATATGACGCCTGCGGCCCTGCCGCCGCGGCAAGCTTCTCGATAAGCCGCTGTACCCTCTGATGGTCCTGAACCGTGCAAGCCTCATAGCTATCAGGACAGGCGAAACGATATTCTTCGATCAAATCCGATACTTCGCGCCACTTTTTCTTGCGAGCAGCGATCAGCCGCGGGCTGTCTAGATAAAGATAATGGACTGTCGTCTCCACTCTCTTTCTGATGATTGGGTTGCGCGGATCAACCGGAGCGGGCACGCCCTCTTCATCAAAGGTCATCAGTTTGGGGTCATTTTTGTCGGTAGGATCCAGCAGGAGAAAGATCTCATTCGCTATGCTGCGTTGCTCCCAGCTAGCCCGTACTGAGCCGGGAGACAGGGGAAAGTAGTCCCATTTGCCTCGAGTTACTCCCTCGCCATCCTTGTGTGGGGAGTTGGGGTAGCTTCCGGCGATGCGGTAGTTTTTCCAGTCGAAGGCCAGCCACGCATAGCCGTCATGCACCGTCCTGTCTGCGTCCAAGGCTCGTGATTTGGGCCGGAAATGATCTACGTGCCAATCAGAGACCGCGTCCGGAGCTTCGGAATACCAGCACTTTTGGCGCGACATTTCGAGAAGCTGATCCTTGATCTCACTCCAAATCGCTTGCTTGGTCGCGATGTAGCCGGCGCGCTCCTTCTTCGTTTCAAGCCTTTCCAGTTCGGCCTGCAACTCGGCGACCTTGGCCAGCCACGCGGCTGGTATCTTCGCGGGGTCCTGAAAGACATAGATCATTTTCGCGCGCCCCTTTCCTCCATGATGCGAGCAAGCATCATGCGCGCGACGTTGTTGCGCTCGGCAATCGTCTCCGGCGAAAGCGCAGCTCTGCCTTCATGCTTCAAATCAGTGAGCGCTCGAAGGAACAGTTCATACTCCGGCTCGCGATCCTCAAGGACAAAGCCAAGTCGCCTCAAGCGTTGACTAAGCTCTAGCAACCTTCGTTCCTGCTGCTGCGTGCGGCCCTTGACGCGCAGAAGCTCATTGCGCTCGTCGAGTTCGCCCTGGGTCGCGGGATCGAGTGTAGTAGGAAGGCCAAAAATCTGCGTGAGGATGCTTGTGAAGCCTAGCCCCCTGGGATCTACGTCCGGTGGCCGAACAGCGACCTCGCCGTTATCAGCGCGGGCGAAGACCTGAACCTGTGAGGCTTTAAGACTTCCTATGGTCAGGGGATCATGCGTGGTGAGGATGATATGGCTCTCACCTTGCCGTGCGACTTCATCGACCAAATGAAGATAGTCCCACTTCCAATTGGGATTGAGATGCGTATCAGGCTCGTCGAGGAGAAAGAGGCTTTCATCTTGGCTGGTGAACCGCATCAAACCGAGTACGCTCAGCAGTTGTTTCTCCCCGTCGCTGATCTCATGGAAAGGTATTTCCCCTTCAACGTTGTCTTTTGCGACCCAGATCCTCACCTCCCTTATTAGGTCGGAGATATCCAGCGTTTCTAGCAAGGCGAAGAATGTGCGCTCGTCGCCAAAGGCTGCTGCAATCTGGTTGAGACTGTCCAAGTCTTCGATGAAGAGATAGATTTGCTCCTCATTGGTTGGCTTCGCCCGATAGTCATCCTGCTCAAGCGCAAGATCTTCTATTGGCGCCAAGGCATGCGCCCAGAGCTTGTCGAGCAAGGTTCGCACCAGGCCGGAAGAGTTCCAGAAATTCTGCTTCCCCGACTGCGCTCTGTGCCGGGCTTCCTTCCCATCGGCCCATCGGGGCCGGCGCAGTATTATAAGCGCACTGTCGAAGCCGACGATGCCCATGTTCTTCTTCAGGAATGCCTTTGCCGATTCCGACCCGAAGGCAAAATAGCTTAGCAAGGCAAGCTGGCCATAAGCCGGACGACAGTAGAAGAGGCGGCGAAGGTCCATGTCATGGATGTCTGCCGCTGACGAGCGCGGGGATATGACCTTCTTGTAATATCTGAGCTGATGTTTGTCGAAAAGTTGCTCGAGCCGCCGACTAGAGCCGGAATAATAACCGAAAACATGCGAAGGTAAAAACGCAGACCGACCCGCCCGAAAGGCACTGCGCGATAAAGACTTACCGTCGACAGTGATGCGGGGCGTCGCGTGCTCTTGGCTGTTATCGATTACGATGTGATGACCATGGCACTTATAGGCAATCGCATATTCAAACGCTGATGCCGTGCCCAAATCCAGGTCCCGAAAGATCGTCGCCAAAGCCTCGATAACATTCGATTTGCCCGTGCCATTTTCGCCGACAAGCACGGTAGAAAGCTCGCTTTTGTCGAAATTGATCTCAACATTGCCAAGATTCTTAAATTGATGAATTTTGAGCCAATCAATTCGCATCTGGCGCCACCAGTTGATCCGCCAATTGCCCAATCGTTATCTGTTTTTGGCTCATTTCGCTGCGCAACTGCTTGTAAAATTCGTCGATCGTCATTTCGCTCTTACGCCAGACCTCCCTCGCCGAAGACGCTCCTCCAAGGCTCGTCACGATGGTGCGCAAATGGTCCCCCGGAACTTCGCTGCGTCTCTTTAGAAGCACTGCCCCCTCCCCGAACCTCGTACCCTTGTTGCCCTTCTTCGCCTCACGAACCGTAGACCGGAGAGGTCTAGTGCGATGCTCCGCGCGATCTTGCCTTATCTTCTCAAGTAGTGCTGTTGCCAGCGAGTCGGCCGGATCAGATGGAAGCAACTGCCCTTGAAAGGCTTTAGCTATGATGGATCTGTGAAGCTCTTCAAGTGCGACAGCAGCGTCATTGGCCGTCTTTCTCGCCAGCTCGACAGTGGCAAATTCCCGGTCGATCAACTCGACGACTGACCGATAATCTTGCGAGGCGGGAAGCGGCACGGGAAGCGCTCGCAGTGTCACGCCGCTGAATTTGGGCATGCTGCCGGACGTCCCCGTGGCGCGCTCACGAAGATAGTTACGCGCGAGCGGGCCATTGAGGTAGCGCCAGATATATCGTCGGCGATCCGGGTCTGAAATCCGCAAGCGCATCATCAAATCGGGATATATGTAGCTATTCTCAGGACCATCGAAGATTGCGGCGGCGCCCAGATACTCGATGGCGTTCGCGCGCTGCACGAGGAGGTCGCCCGATTTCAGCCAGTATCGGGAATCCGCAGGTAGCTCCTCATAAACTCTCTTCACCGCAGCATCATCTAGTCGAAGATAACCCGAGGTGGTCGCAGTAAGCCGCAGCGTTAGAGCACCCATTGCATCCGGGCCGGTTCGGGGCGACCAGCCATTGACGGGCCCCTCGTCGACCAGATCGGCGAGACAGCGATAGGCGCGCGATATCGGTGGATCTTCGATCTCTTCCCCAAAGACTTGTCGCAGCACGGCCTTTTGATACTGCTCGGCTGCCAGTAGCGCTGACCTGATATCCTCCGAGGCTGCAGCCAGCCTCGCTTCGGACGCAGCGATCGCCTCGGCAATGCGCCGCTGCTCCTCCACCGGCGCTAGGCGTACCCTGGTCTTTAGAAGGGTCGCCTTCGTGATGTGGCGAAGGCCAACGCCCCCATGAGCCTGATCAATGAGCTCGTCGAGCGTCTGATTAATCGCGAACTTCAGAAACACCGAGTCAATACGAGACCCGTCGAAGATGACGCGAAAGATATGTTGATTGAGGACGGCCGGGACGCCATTCCAGATGTGCGCGCCGAAGGACGTGCCCGGCGTACCCGACCAGGCAAACAGCAGTTCCCCTTCGTTCACCTCGTGGCGAGAATCGATGGGGCCATCGAAGTAATTATAGGGCGCATCAAGATTATTGAGATTTTGGATGCGAATGATCGGTCTGCCTGTATAAGCCCATTCGCTCGGCTTAAACGCGCGCCCGTTTATAAAGTCGCAAATTTCCCCAAGGGGTGCTTCGACCCAGTGTGCGGGAACGCCCGTCATTCCCTATTCGCTCCTCGCGCTTCCAGCTGCTCTGCCAATAGATCTACATGTTCCAGGGCATTGCGTAGATATTGGGCGATAGCCGCAACGAGTTCTTCGGGCTCGCGCGTTACTTGGAAATTGGAGTCGTCGCGCAACCACGCAATGTCGAGATTGTCGTTCCTCTCGGCGATTTGCTCACGGGTGAAGCAGCGAAAACGCCCTCGCTCTCCTTGATCCGTGCGCAGTGCCTTGCCGAACGGATCATTTCCGAAACAGGCCTCGAAGTCAGCCAGATGGGAGCTTGAGAGCGGCTGCTTCCTTCCAAAGGCAGCCATGTTCGCACGCAGGTCATAGATCCACACATTTTTCGTATTGTCGCGCTCCGCTGCGCCACGAACGAAGAACAACACATTCGTCATGACGTTCTGTGCGTAGAAAATGCCTGTAGGAAGTCGAACGATAGTGTGGAGGTCGCAACGATCCAGCAGGTCCTCACGGATCTTACGCCCCATACCCTCCTCAAAGAGCGCGTTATCTGGAAGAACGACGGCGGCGCGACCTCCCGGCTTCAGGCCCAGATAAATATGCTGAAGGAAGGCGAGTTGTTTGTTCCCAGTCGGATAGGAAAGGTCATCGCGCTGCTTGCGGGCGCCGCCTGACCGGGCGCCAAATGGCGGGTTGGCTAAAATGACATCGGGTGCGGCAAGGTCAGCGGAATCCGCTGTCAACGCATCCCCCAGTATCAATTTCAAGTCCAATCCATGCAAGAAGGCGTTCATTAGACAGATGCGAAAGGTTCCCTTTTCGATCTCCATACCTTCGAAGCGTGCCGATCCAAGCCCTTCTTTCGAGTCATTCGCGTGTCGCCGCATATAATCATGGGCGGCAATCAGAAAGCCACCGCTGCCAGCAGCTGGATCTTGGATAAGCTCTCCGCCTCTGGGCGCGACGAGACGCACGATGGAATCGACGAGCGCCCGCGGCGTAAAGTACTGTCCCGCGCCGGACCGAGCGTCCTGCGAATTTTTGGCGATCAGCCCTTCGTAAATGTCACCCATCGCATCGGTCGAAATCGACGACCAGTCGAGCCTATCGATGCCGTCGATCACGGCTCGCAAATTCTCGCTGTGGGAAAAGACCGTGGTTGGAAATGCGTAAATCTTCCGGACCCGCTCGTCCTCGGCATGCCCCCCAAGAAAGGTCAGCACATCGCGATAGTGGGTAAGCAAATCCTCCCCGTCATAACCGACAATGTCCTTCCAGCGATATCCCTTCGGGATGAGCTCCTCAGATTTGTTGGCCGCCGCGATGCGCAGAAAGAGGAGATAGGTGAGCTCTGAAATATATTCGTGATAACTAACGCCATCGCCGCGCAAAATGTGACAGAGATTCCATATCCGTTGGACGATATTGTCCTGAATCGCCACAGCACCCTCAAATCTTCCAGTTCTCACATCAAGAACGGCGCTACTCGCGCGCCGCTTGATGCGATCCAGCGTCGCCTGTCTATCGCTCCTTTCCGATGCTGTCAGCAGTGTCCCGGTGTTTTTGATAGAGTGTCTCGTAGCGCGAACCCAAAGCGCCGCGTTCCACCGAGCATCAGCCGCCAGACGTCGAATCTGGTCTTTCTCGGCTCGCGAGACTGAAAGCCTACCGGTTCGCTAGGAACCATTTTCACCGCTTCGATAAGGGACGGGGCGAGACGCCCAATATCGGGCGTTGACAGATCGAACTTCCCCATTACCCACGCCACCCCTAACTGAGCACCGCCCCCGCCGGATCGCCCCCACCGCCGCTTGGATCTCCAGTAGCCTCGCCATCGCTGGCGGCTTCTTCAGCCTGCCGCCCCCATCGTCGCCGACGGTTCCGCAGACCGGCAGGATGCTGATCTCATCGTCCATGACGACCGCGGTGAGGCTGTTCTGGATGCGCTCACGGAGGGCGTTTCGCGCCTCGCCGTCCATGGCGAGCATCTCAGGCACGAAGCCCCCGAAGAACGGCGCGAACGGCAGGGGTGTCTGATCGATCGTCGGGATGCTGCAGCATTTCTGCGGCATAAGCCGGGGCATATGCTGCGGCATTGCCGGGGCTCATGCTGCGGCATTGCCGGGGCTCATGCTGCGGCATATGCTGCCGCATTCCCGGGGCATATGCCGGGGCAATGCCAATCACAATCACCTATTACAACAGTATCTAACGATCCTGTTGTAATGCGCGCCCAGGCGCGGCCGAACGCGTTCCGGCCTTGGATGGACTGACGTCGGTTGTTCGGCATGGTCATGCGCTCCTCCTGAAGGTCGGCACGAGGGTGATGTTCTTGCCGAGCCCGCCGCGCTCGCGGCAGACCGAGCAGGAGAGCCGGTTGTGCAGGCCCATCAGGGTGCGCGTGCCCTGCCCGATCACCTCCTGGATCGCGCCCGGCCACATCCGCTTCGTGCGCCCGCAATCCTCGCATTGGGTGTCCAGCGACGCGACGCACCGCCGCCCTGATCTCCAGCAGCCATTGCCGGGGGCTTCTTAAGCCTTCCGCTGGCATCCTCGCCCACGAGACTGAGGCCGTTCTGGATGCGCTCACGGATGGCGTTTCCTGCCTCGCCGTCCATACCGAGCGTCTCGAGCACGAAGCCCCCGAGAAGGGCTCGAACGCGACCGGTGTCTGATCCATCGCCAGGATGCTGCGGCATTGCCGGGGCAGATGCAGGGGCAATGCCGGGGCAGATGCTGCTGCATATGCTGCAGCATTGCCGGGGCATGCCTCCGGCATATGCTCCAGGCATGCCAATCACAATCACCTATTACAACAGTATCTAACGATCCTGTTGTAAGGCGCGCCCAGGCGCCGCCGCACGCGTTCCGGCTTTGGATTGCCTGAATTCGGTTGCTCGGCATGGTCATGCGCTCCTCCTGAAGGTCGGCACCAGGTTGATGTTCTTGCCGAGCCCGCCGCGCTCGCGGCAGACCGAGCAGGAGAGCCGGTTGTGCAGGCCCATCAGGGTGCGCGTGCCCTGCCCGATCACCTCCTGGATCGCGCCCGGCCACATCCGCTTCGTGCGCCCGCAATCCTCGCACTGGATGTCCAGCGACGCGACGCAAGACAGTTCGGGCCGCTCACCACTTCCCGAATAGGCCAGGCTCATCACAAATCCCTTCTGTTCCCGTTATGTTCTCATTTAAGCCAGAGGGGGGCCGACAAGTCGAGTCGGTTTCGACGGCACGCTCCCAGCGAAGATCGATAACTTTTCTTATTGACATGGTGATAATTTAAATTATCGTTCTCGCATCGAATGGAGAGGCGCGCTGCCATGGGCCGGCGCCGCCCTCCCCGAAGGAGAGCGGGATGACCGGGATGAGCGAGATCGGCCTCAAAGCCACGGAAGGCGAACGGGAGAGCACCGGGCGGCCGGCGGCCCCTGCCTCCCCGCATTGCGCCACGCTCGCGGCCGCACTGGGCCTGGCCTGAGATGGCCCGCAGCTTCCCGGTGAGCATCGAGACGCTGGAGCTCGGCCATGACGACAGGTCGGAGGGTTTTTACGACCTGGTGATCGCGACCGATACTGACGGCAGCTTCTTCGATCTCCAGGCGATGACCAGCGACGGCAGGACCGTCCGCTCGCAGGACTGGCGCTGGGGCATGGCGCAGGAATGGATCGCGATCCAGGCGATGCGCAAGTTCAGCCAGCTGCATGAGGCGATGATCGAGGCGACAAGCCCCGACGCCCGCGCCGCAGCTTATGCCGATTTCACCCGCGCCCGGCGCCTCGAGGCCGCGGAGTGAGCGCCATGGCTTTGCAGTGCCTTCCAGCCCTTGCTCCAGAGGATTCGCAGATGACACCGATCCCAATCAGGGAGGCCTTGCGCGTGATTGCGAGCGAAGCCGGGCCGACGGCATGGGCCGATCTGTCAATCAGCACCGAACACCCGGATGACGGCGCTGTGCGCGGCGTGCTCTACCCCCAAGGCATCGCCGCCGGCCACTGCATCCATGGCCGCGGGCCGGGCTTTGCCGAGGCGCTCGACGATCTCCGCCGGAACTGGGCGCAGGCCCGCGCGCTCGCCGACAGGAACAGCATCCGCCGGCTGGCGCTGGCGATCATCGAGATCACCGGCGACCAGGGCGAATGCCCTGATGCGGCGCTGCGCGGCGCCGGCTTCGACCAGGAGCAGATCGAGCGCCTCGGCGCGCTGGCCTGCACCGAGGCGACCCGGCTCGCGGCCGGCGGGCCGTTCCGGATCATTGCTACGGTCGGCGCGAATGCGGCGGCGGCCGGCCGCCCCGCGCCGTTCCGTGCCGACATCGCCGACGCAATCCCGCTCGCTGGAGGCTGACCGATGGCACCGACCATCCTGGAATATCTGATCGCCGCGCTGGTCGCCCTGGTCCTGCTTAGCGCGCTGATGATGCTGTTCATTCGCGTGCTGTTCTGGAAGCCGATCGCCGACGAGGACTGGTCGCAGCACAGCGACGAGCGGCGGTTCGACCAGCGCTATCGGGATGCGGGGGAGTGAGCTCGCTGCACGCAGATCGCAATCCTCGTGGCCATTCCCGCGTCCCGCCACGGGCCTATAGCATCGGCCCGAAAAGTGCATTGCGGTTTTCGGGGCAAAGCCGATGCAAAGACAAAAGCTTAGAGCATCGGACCGGATACGATTTCCGGTCCGATGCTCTAAGCGCCCGGCGGTCTTTGCTACCGAATGCCGTATCGAAGCGTATGATGGCGAGCTGCCCCGGGTACGGCATATCCTTCGACGAGAGGCCTTCTGCTGCGCAAGACGTGAGACCTGGTTGGGCGGGGCACGGACCGGAGACTGTGGAGGGACCGATGAAACCAAGATGGTGCCTCGTCTTCAGCCCCCTCCTCCTGGTCAGCCTTGTTCTGCTAGTCAGCCTTGTTCTGCCGATCACCCTTGTTTTCTCGGGCAGTTCCGCTCAGGCGCAGCAAACGGTGCGCAAACCCGCCCGGATCGGCTGGATATCCCTGTTCCCGCTGGCGCAGGTCGAGACCTATCTTGGCGCCTTCCGGAGCGGTCTCGCGGCCGAAGGCTATGTCGAAGGCCGTGACATCGAAGTCCTCGCCCGCTCGGCCGACGGGAATCCGGAACGGCTGTCGGCAGTCGTCGACGAGCTGGTTGGCCTCAAGCCCGACGTGATCATCTCTCAGGGCACGGCCGTCTTTGGCCTGCGAAGACTGACCGAAATCCCTGTTGTCTATGGTTTCAGCGGCGACCCCATCGCGGCTGAACTCACCGACAGCCTGGCCCGCCCGAGCCGGAACCTGACGGGTGTCAGCTTCATGGCCATCGAGTTGAACGGGAAGCGGCTGGATCTTCTGCGGATGGCTGCGCCCCATGCCAGGAGGGTCATCCTCATGGGCGATCCCGTCCATCCGGGTGTCGAGCTCGAGATCGCCGCGTCTCAAGCCATGGCACGCCAGCTCGGGATGGAGCTCCAGTGGAGGCCGACCCGCGATGTCCAGGAGGTCAACACCCTTCTGGAAAACCTTGCCAGGCATCCGCCGGACGCCCTCGTGGTGCTGCCTGACAGCGTCATGCTGGCGAGCCGGAAGCAGGTTGCGGAGTTCGCCTCGGCGCAGCGGATCCCGGCCATATCCGGCTGGAGCATGTTCGCCCGAAGCGGCGGGCTGTTGACCTTTGGTCCCCGCCTCCAGGACAGCTTCAAGAGGCTGGCCTATTATACCGCTCGCATCCTCAAGGGAGCCAGGCCGTCCGAGCTGCCGGTGGAGAGATCCTCCCAGTTCGAACTGGTGATCAATCTCAAGACCGCAAGGCAGATCGGCCTCACCATGCCCGATGGCTTGATCGCTCTCGCCGACGAGGTCATCGAATGATGTCCCGGCATCGAGGCTGCGGCGACGCGCGAGGTCGGCGGACGCGCGCCGATGCTCCCGGCCGGACTGCAATGGCTCCGGGCCGTATCAAGGGCCGCGCGTGATCCCCTTCAAGCCGCTTTGAAAATCGACAGTGGCACGGGACTATGCTGAGGTTGTCGCTGTCCGGTCGCGGGGGCTTGAGTCGCATATGAGAATTCAGGCATTGCTCGCGCTGGCGCTGGGGGCGGGTCTATCGGCCTGCGCCAATTCCGTGCTGATCGATATTCCCGACGGCATCAATGCCCCGACCGGGCCGATCAAGTACTCCCACGAGAAGATCGGCCTCTACAGCCATTACCTGAAGATCCACACCAAGCGCGAATTCGACGAGCCGCGCGCCTCGGTGGTGCTGCGCATGGATTCCTTCGCGAACCGCTATGCCTCGACGATCTGTCCCTACGGCTTCGACTTCAACGACAATTCCGATCCGCCGGGCGGGCTGACCGACCGCCTGCTGCAGACCCAGAAAAACTATTCCTTCACCTGCTTCTGAGCCCGGGCGACCGGGGCGGAAGGCGGTTGCCCCCTGCCCCTACCCCGCCGATAGCGCGGTCGTTCAGAGCGTTCTTTCTCTCAGAGCGTTCTGGTGCTCTTCACCCCGAAATAGCAGATGCCTTCGCCGGGCTTGGCCGTGGCGTTCGGGAAGATGATGAAGCCCGGTTCCGGCGCGGTCACGGCCTCGCCATTGGCGCGGCGCGCGATCACCTGGCCCTTGGCGAGCGCGTCGCCGGTCTTCCAGTCGCCCTCGACCTTGTCGCCTTCAGCCTCGCAGATGATCACCTGCGTGATGTGGATGACCGTCCGGCCGGCGGTCGCAGGCGCCGGGGCATCGACCAGGCCGAGATGGGCGAGCGCGTTCAGGATCGCGGCATAGCCAACCTCGATCGAGGCCGGGTCGTCATGCGAGCCGCATTCGAGCGTCACGCCATAGCCGCCGGCAAAGCGCATATATTCGGTCGTGCCATAGCCTTCGGTGACCGAGAGGCGCGGCAGGTCGAGCTTTTCGCGGGCCGCGATCAGCCTGGCGTAATTGTCGAGCCAGCCATGGATCACCACCGGCACGCCGAGGCAGGCGGCGAAGGCGCCCTCGGCCTGCGCCTGCCGGAACGGTTCGAGCTCGCCCCGGTTGTCCTGCGGGCCGAAGAAGACGAAGGGCTCGCCGGCGCCCCGGAAGGAATGGACATCGAGCAGGACCTCGTGCTGGCGCAGCAGCGCGCAGATATGGTTGCCGATCCGGTCCTCGTAATTCGCCGGCAGCGGTTTTTCGCGCATGTCGCGGTTGAGGTTGCGGTCGCCCTCGCGGGTCTTCAGCCGGTAGGCCTTGGGGTTGGCGATGGGCAGGAAGGTGACCTCGCCGCGGCGAATGACCAGCTTGCCGGAGCGGCACTCCTCGATGACGCGGCGGATGGCGTTGGGGCCGCAGGTCTCGTTGCCATGGACCGCGCCGAGCACGATCAGCTTCGGGCCGGCGGCCAACCCGGTGAAGCGGATGCTCTCCAGCGGCCCGTCATCGAGGCCGGCTGCGGCCTGAAGCGGCGCGGAATTGTGGGGCATGGGCTTGGCCATGGGTCTTGTCCTTCGAAATTGCGTAAACGACGCCGTCGCGGCCTTGCCGCTCAGACGAGTTCTGCCGCCCTGATGCAGCGGACCTCGTGCTGGATTGCGTGCCCCTGCCCGACCGCGGCCAGCGGCGGCGTCGGCTGGGCGCGGCAGCCCTCCCGCATCTCCGGGCAGCGCGGGTGGAAGCGGCAGCCGGAGGGCGGCTCCAGCGGGTTCGGCACCTCGCCCGACATCTTCACCGCCAGCCCGTGGTTGAACGGGTCCGGGATCGCGGCGATCAGCGCGCGCGTATAGGGGTGGCGCGGCTCGGTGAAGATGGTGTGCCAGTCGCCGGTCTCGACGATCCGGCCGAGATACATCACCGCGACGCGGTCGCTCATATGCTCGACGACACCGAGATCATGGCTGATCATGATGTAGGAGAGCGAGAGCGTGTCCTTGAGCTCGAGCAGCAGGTTGATGATCTGCGCCCGGATCGAGACGTCGAGCGCCGAGACCGGCTCGTCCAGCACCACGATCTTCGGCTTCAGGATCAGGGCGCGCGCGATGCCGATGCGCTGGCGCTGGCCGCCGGAGAATTCATGCGGGTAGCGCTCGGCCTGCTCCATGCGCAGGCCGACATGGCGCATGATCTCGGCGATGCGGTCGTCGATCTCGCTCTTCGTCGTCACGCCATGCATGCGCAGCGGCGCTTCCAGCGTGCGGCGCACCGACTGGCGCGGGTTCAGCGAGGAATACGGATCCTGGAACACCATCTGCGCGATGCGGGCGCGGGCCTTGCGGTCGACGCCGGGCGCCGCGATGTCCTGGCCGTCGAGGATGACGCGGCCGCGCGTCGGCGCCTGCAGGCCGAGGATCGAGAGCGCCAGCGTCGATTTTCCGCAGCCGGATTCGCCGACCAGCCCGAGGCACTCGCCCTTGCGCAGCACGAGATCGACGCCGTCGACGGCATGGACCGTGCGGCGCTTGCCGCCGAACAGCCCGCCGCCGAGATTGAACTTCACCTCGAGGTCCTCGACCTTGAGGATGGTGTTGTCGCCCGTCTCACTCATGATGATGGCACCTCACCAGGCCGTCATGCGGCAACGGTGTCTCTCCGGGATCCTGCGCCACGCAGATCTCGGTCCTGGCATAGCAGCGCGGGTTGAAGCGGCACCCGTCCGGGAAGGCCGTCACCGCCGGCACGACGCCGGTGATCTCCTTGAGCTTGTGGCGGCCATGGCGAGCGCGCGCGCCGAGCAGCGGCAGCGAGGCGACGAGGCCCTTGGTATAGGGGTGGCTCGGCGTCCGGAAAACCTCCTGCGCCGGGCGCTTCTCGACGAGGCGGCCGGCATACATCACGCCGACGCGGGCGCACATATTGGCGATCAGGCCGAGATCATGGCTGATCATCAGCACCGCCGTGCCCTGCGCCGCCGAGAGGTCGCGGATCAGGTCGAGGATCTCGGCCTGGACGGTGACATCGAGCGCCGTCGTCGGCTCGTCGGCCAGGAGCAGGTCGGGCCGGCAGGCGAGCGCGATCGCGATCATCACGCGCTGGCGCATGCCGCCCGAAAGCTGGTGCGGAAAATCCTTGACGCGCCGGTCCGGCGCCGGGACGCGGACATTGGCGAGCGCCTCGACGGCCTTGCGCTCGGCCTCGTGCCAGGTCGCGCCCTTGTGCAGCACGAACATCTCGGCGATCTGGCGCCCGACCGGCGAGAGCGGGTTCAGCGCCGTCATCGGTTCCTGGAAGATCATCGAGATGGCGTTGCCGCGCAGCTTGCGCATTTCGCCCGCCGAGAGGTTCTGGATCTCGCGGCCCTTGAAGCGGATTGTGCCGCCGCCGATCGCGAGCGGGTGCCGCAGCAGGCCGATCAGGGAGAGCGCGGTGATGCTCTTGCCGCAGCCGGACTCGCCGACGAGGCCGAGCGTCTCGCCGCGCCCGATCGTGAAGGAGACATCCTTCACCGCCGGAAAGCGCCTGGCACCGACGATCAGGTCGAGCCGCAGGTTCTCGACCTCGAGAAGCGCCTCGCCACTCATGCCCGTCGCACTCATGCCCGTCGCGCCCGTGACTGCGGATCGAGGATGTCGCGCAGGCCGTCACCGAGCAGGTTCAGCCCGAGCACGGTGACGAAGATCGCCAGGCCCGGGAAGACCGAGATCCAGGGCGCGGTGGTGATCTGGTCGCGCGCGTCCGAGAGCATGCTGCCCCAGCTCGGGAAGGGCGGACGGATGCCGAGCCCGAGGAAGGAGAGCGAGGCTTCGGCCAGCACCGCGCCGCCCATGCCGAGCGTGCCGATGACGATGATCGGCCCCAGGATATTGGGCAGGATCTGCGTCACCATGATGCGGATATCGCTGTAGCCCAGCACCTTGGCGGCCTGGACATAGCCCTGGTTCTTGAGCGAGAGTGTCGAGGCGCGCGAGAGCCGGCAGGTATAGGACCAGTTGGTCAGGCCGAGCGCGATCAGGAGGCTGGTCAGGCCCGGGGTCAGGATCGCCATGATCGCCAGCGCGAAGATCAGCGAGGGGATCGCCAGCATCATGTTGGTCACGCCGCTGACCAGATCGTCCCACCAGCCGCCCCAGTAGCCGGCCGAGAGGCCGAGCGCCACGCCGATCACCGTGTTGATCAGCTGCGAGACGATGCCGACCGTCAGCGAGATGCGCGCGCCATGCAGCACGCGGCTGTAGATGTCGCGGCCCTGCGCATCGGTGCCGAACCAGAACTCGCTGCCGGGCGGAATCTCGGCATTCATCAGGTTGGCGTCCATGACCGGGTCGGTATGGGCGAGGAAGGGAGCAAAGGTACCGGCGACCACGACGGCCGCGAACAGCACGCCGCCCATCACGAGATTGGCTCTGAATTTCATCGGCACCCTCAGGTGTATCTGATGCGGGGGTCGATGGTCGCGGCGAGAACGTCCACGAGCATGTTGACCAGCAGGAAGAAGAGCACGATCACCAGGATGCAGCCCTGCACCACCGGGATATCGCGCAGCGAGACGCTGTCGACGAGCAGCGAGCCGAGGCCCGGCCAGGCGAAGAGCTTTTCGACCACGACGGCCTGGCCGATCACCGAGCCGAATTGCAGGCCCACCGTGGTGAGCACGATGACGAGCGCATTGCGCGCCAGGTGCCACTGCACGACGCGGCGCTCGCTCATGCCCTTGGAGCGGGCGGTGCGGACGAAATCGGCGTTCATGATCTCGAGCACGGAGGCGCGCGTGGTGCGCGCCAGCAGGGCGAGCGGCGCGACGCCGAGCGCGATCGAGGGCAGGATCAGGTTCTTCAGCGAACCGTCGCCATAGCCGAAGCTCGGCAGCCAGCCGAGCGTCAGCGCGAAGAGATACATCAGCATCAGGCCGAGCCAGAATTTCGGCAGCGAGAGGCCGGAGACGGCGGCGACCATCGAGATCATGTCGATCCAGCTGCCCGGCCGCAGCGCCGCCAGGAAGCCCAAGGGCACGCCGATCGCGATCGCAAACAGCATCGAGGCGAAGGCGAGCTGCAGCGTCGGCCAGAGACGCTCGGCAATCAGGTGCCAGACCGGTTGCCGGGTGCGGAACGAGGTGCCGAGATCGAGCGTCACCAGCTGCCCGATATATTTCACGAACCGCGTCGCGACGGGCTGGTCGAGCCCGAACTGCTGGTTCATGCGGGCGACGGCTTCCGCATCCATGACGGTGCGTCCGTCAGCCATCTGGCTGGAGGCGAAGCTGCCGGGGATGACGCTGAACAGCAGGAAGATCAGCGCCGCGACAGCGAGCAGGATCGGGATCGCCTGCAGCAGGCGCCGAAAGACATAGGACAGCATGCAGAACTCCTGGCCATGGACGCCCGGCAGCGAAGGCCGCCGGGCGCCAGGCTTGGATGCGCTCTAGAGATTACTTCGCGGCCGGGGACGACGCGTCGACCCAGAGATCCTCGTAGTACTGCAGGGCGAGTTCCGTCGCGTTGGGCTGCAGGCCCTTCAGCCAGGGCTGGTAGGCCAGCACCGCCTTGTTGTAGTTGAAGAACCAGACCGGGGCGTCTTCATAGACGATGCCGTTGGCCTTCTTCAGCAGGTCGATGCGCTTGGTCACATCGTCCGTCGCGCCGGCTTCCTCGATCAGCTTGTCGACCGCCGGGTTCTTGTAGGTGGTGTAGTTGCAGGCGCTCTGGGGCGTCTGCGAGTAGAAGCACTTCATCTGGGTCAGCGGATCGGGACCAGAGGTGTTCGACCAGATATAGGCCTGGTAGTCGCCCTTCGAGACGATGCCGCCGAGCGCCGAGCCTTCGACCGGCTTGATCTTCACCTTGACGCCGACCTTGGCCAGCATCGGGATCACCGCCTCGACGATCGGAACGCCCCAGCTCTCGTTCGGGCTGGCGGTCCATTCGAACTCGAAGCCGTCGGGATAGCCGGCCTCGGTCAGGAGCTTCTTCGCCTTCTCGGGATTGAAGTCGTAGGGCTTCATGTCCTTGTCATAGGCCGGCGAGGAGAGCGGCAGCCAGCCGGTGGCGCGGTAGGCCTTGTCACGGACGAGGCGCTTGATGATCAGCTCGGCGTCGATCGCGTGGTTGATCGCCTGGCGCACGCGCTTGTCGGAGAAGGGCTTGAAGTTCGGGTTCATGCCCATGTTGCGGGTGAAGACTTCCGCGACCTCGAGGATGCCCTTCTTCAGGTTCGCATCAGCCTGGTAGGCGACATATTGCGTCGGGCCGAGGATCGAGACGTCGATTTCCTTGTTGCGGAAGGCGATGTCGCGGGCAGCCGCCTCGCCCATCGGCGAGATCACGACCTTGTCGGCATAGGGCTTGCCGGCCTGGTAGAACTTGTCCCAGCGCTCGAGCACCATGCGCGAGCCCGGAACATGCTCGACGAACTTGAACGGGCCGAGGCCGATCGGCTTGTTGAAGAAGTCGGGCTCCTGCGCTTCCTTGGCCGGGTAGATCGAGGTCGTCGCGGTCCGGAACAGGAAGCCCGGATCGGCCTTCTCGATCAGCGTGATCTCGAGGGTGAAATCATCGATCTTCTTCAGGCCCGAGATTTCCTTGGCCTCGCCCTTCTGGAACTCCTGGGCGCCCTTGACGCGCCGGACATAGGCCGCGCCGGGATAGTTCTTCGTGGGATCCATCAGCCGGGTGTAGGTCCAGATGATGTCGTCGGCCGTCATCTTGCGGCCGTTATGGAAGAGCGCGTCGTCGCGCAGCTTGAAGGTGTGGACCGTGCCATCGGCGGAGGTGGTCACGCTCTTGGCGAGTTCCAGCACCGGCTTGTTGTTGGTCGAATCCCATTTGTAGAGCGCGCGATGCAGCGCGTAGCCGTAGATCTCGTCCTGGATCTGGTTCGAGACATGGCTGTCATTGCTGACGAAGGATGCGGCATAGGGCGCCGTGAAGCGGATCGTGCCGCCGCGGCGCGGTTCCTGTGCCTGGGCCGAAAACGCCATCGTCAGCGTCAGCGCGGTGGTCAAAGCCAGTCGTTTCAACACGTCAAATCCTCCCAAATTTCCCGTTGATTTTCTTGGTGCCGCCCCTGTCAGGGGCGGCGTTGGTCAGTCCCGCATGGAACCTTACTTGGTTTTTCCGGTCTGTCTCCCTCGCGTAGCCGGCTGTCCCCGAGCAATTATCCCATCAGGCTTGATCCTGTCAGGCATTCTTGGCGGCGCGGTCGAACACGACCTTGCCGTCCAGGATGGTGAGATCGCAGCGCGTGTCCTTCAGGATCTCTTCGGGCGCTGCGGTCAAAAGGTTGCGTGAGAACACGGCGACGTCGGCGAGATAGCCCGGCACGAGCCGGCCCTTCACCGCTTCCTGCTTCTGCGAGAAGGCGCCGAATTCGGTATAGGCCTGCAGCGCCTCCTCGATCGAGACGCATTGGGCCTCGTCCATCACCGTGCCGCGCCAGGTCTTGCGGGTCAGCATCGTATAGAAGTTCGGGAACGGATTGGGGTCGCAGACCGGCGCGTCGCTGCCGGTCGCCGGCTTCAGGCCGAGATCGAACCAGGTCCGCAAGGGGTAGCTCGACAGCGCCCGCTCCGGCCCGAGCACCTTCACATAGGCGTCGCCGAAATCGTAGATGAAGACCTGCTGCGGGCAGGGATAGATGCCGGCCGCGACCATGCGCTCATGCTGCTCGGGCGTCGAGAAGCCGCAATGCTCGATGCGGTGGCGTCGGTCCGGGTCGGGATGGGCGGCAAGCGCCTTCTCGTAAGCCGTGATCAGCTGCTCGATCGCCGCATCGCCGATGGCGTGGCAGGCGAGCTGGTAGCCCTTGACATGGGCGTCCATGACCTGGCGCTCGACATCCTCGTTCGAGAGCATCTGCACGCCGGTGGTCTTGTCCTCGCCGAGATAGGGCGCGTTCATCCAGGCGGTGCGGCCGCCGGCCGAGCCGTCGAGGAAGAGTTTGACGGCGCCGACCATCAGCATGTCGTCGCCGGTGCCGGAGATCAGGCCGGCGTCATGGCATTGCGGCACGACCGAGCGGCCCTCGTCGCCGAGCAGGGTCAGCCAGGTCCGCACCGGCAGGCGGCCGTCGCGCTTGGCGCGGTGATAGGCCGAGATCTCGCCGAAGGCGCCGCGCTGGCCGACCGCCGCATCCATGCAGCTGGTGATGCCGAGCGAGAGCAGATAGTTGCCGCCGCGCTCGATGCCGGCGACCAGATCTTCCTCGCTGGCGCGCGGAATCGCGGCCCAGACCGGGGCGCGGGCGTTCTCGGCCAGCATGCCGGTGAGCCGGCCGTTCTGCTGCTCGATCAGGCCGCCGGGCGGGGTCGGCGAGGCCTCATTGATGCCGGCGAGCTCCAGCGCCATCGAGTTGCAGATCGAGACATGGCCGCAGGTCCGGATCAGCATCACCGGGTTGTTCGGCGCGGCGCGGTCGAGCTCCTCGCGATAGGGATGCCGGCCGGTATCGAGCTTGGTCTGGTCGTAGCCGCGTGACAGGATCCAGTCGCCGGGCTTGGTGCCGGCCGCGCGCTTGGCGATGGCATCGAGCAGGGAGGCGAGGTCCGGCGCGACCGACGGGCGGGCATCGACCCAGTCCATGGTCATGCCGAGCGAGACGAGATGCAGGTGGGAATCGTTCAGGCCGGGCGTGGCGAGCCGGCCCTCGAGATCGATCACCTTGGTGCTCGGGCCGATCAGGTGAGCGATCTCGGCATCGCTGCCCGTGGCGAGCACGCGGCCCTGCCAGATCGCCAGGGCTTCGACGACCCCGTCCTCGCGGCCGCACCAGATCGGGCCGTTCCGGAGGACGAGATCGGCCTGCGGCCGGGCGCGGTGAGCCGGGGTTTGAGCGGAGAGCGTCATGGAAACTCCGAATGCTGTCAGGGCTTTAGTCCGAGCGTCGCGCCGGAGGCCAGCGCCCCCGGCCGGGCACTAGATGTCGTCGAGCGGGAAGATCGGCCGTCGCACGCTCTTGTACGGGCGGTCCTTGAAATTGCGCGTCGAGATCGCGCCGGTATCGACCTCGACCACCTCGCGGGCGATCGGCTCGAAGGCGGCGCGGAAATGCTGCATCGACTTGACGATCAGCGTCGATTTCCGCGTCGGGTCGACGCCGAGCGAGGTGAACTGCGCGAGGTCGGTCGCCTGGCCGTTATGGGTGATGATGATGAGCTCGACGCCGCCGATGCGCAGCAGGACGCTGAGCCCGTAGCTGCGCCAGGTTCCGCCGCCCATCGGGCCATAGGCGATGAAATGGCCGTCGGTGATCGAGACGACACGGCCGGTGACCTCGAGCGGGCCGCCGCCCATGCTCGGATCGACCTTGCCGCCGAGCATCAGCGTCACCGTGTTGCCGACGCCGGCAGCCTGCGCCTGCAGGGCCGCCTCGCCGTCGCAGATCGCGTGGAAGCCGACATTCTGCAGGCCGGACGCCAGGACCGCGCGCAGCAGGTTCGTGGCATCGCCATAGGCGCCCGAGCCCGGATTGTCGGAATAATCCGAGATCACGAGGGGTTTGCTGGCCTTACCCTCGCCGTTCTGGCCCTCGCCGTTCTTGCCTTCTCCTGCCTTGGCCTTCGCCATGGCCTCGGCCAGCGGCGTGAAATGGATCGAGGAGAAATGCCGCTGCTCCCAGGCATAATCCATCAGCTCTTCGGCGATGGCCTGGGCCTTCATCCGGTCATTGGCGGTGACGACGACGGAGGGGCCGATATCGTGCACGTCGGCCGAGGAGAAGCCGGCCTGGACGCTGACGACGAGCGCCTCGCCCGTCGCCTCGAGCTCGTCGCCGCGGCGCAGCAGCTCCTTGAACGGCGGCGAGGTGGTGCGCCCGCCATCGAGGGCGTAGAGGATGGGCCGGCGGGCCACCGCGGCGGTCGGCGTGATCTCGCCATCCATCGCCTTCTGCAGCAGCTCGGCTGCCTGCCAGGTCCGCTCGTACTGGTCGACATGCGGATAGGTCCGGTAGGAGATCAGCGCGTTGGCGCTGTCGGCCATCAGCTGGGTCAGCGTCGCGTGCAGATCGAGCACCGCGACGACCGGCACGGACGGGCCGACCTTGGCGCGGATGCGGGCAAGCAGCTCGCCCTCGCCGTCATCGGAGCTTTGCGTCGCCATCGCGCCATGGAGATGCAGCAGCACGCCGTCGACGCCGGCGCAGGCCGCGACGATCTTGCCCGCGAACAGCTCGAAGGCCGCATCGGTGACGCGGCCTGCAGGGTTGGCATGGGCGACGAGCGGGTGGGTCAGGCTCCAGCCGAACTTCTCGGCCGCCTCGAAGGCTGCGCCAAGCGATGTCCGCGTGCCGCTGAACGCCGGTGGAATCTCGTTGTCGAGATAGAGGCCGGCGTTGCGAAAGACCTCTTCTCCGGTGAGCTGAACACTGAATGTGTTCGTCTCATGCATGAACTCTGCGACCAGAACGCGTCGTGCCATAATCCTCGTGTCCCTCCCGGACCCTTTTCGACTCTTTTTAACGGTCGTTCGGGTCAATGCCAGTCATGTATACAGCATGCGCTCCCTGCGTGGAGCGCCTGCCGTCTGTCGCAAGCTTAGGCCGCGCGGCTCCGTTCGATTTCGCCCTTGCCGGGGTTGCCGTCCTCGGCCCGCGCATAGGCCTTGCCGAAGCGGTTGGCGAGGAAGGCATCGAGCGTGATCTCTTCCTGGCGGACGAAGCCCCGCTGCGGCAGCGCGCCCTGCGCCAGCATGTCGAGCACCGCGCAGATGCCCGAAGCGGTGGTGATCTGGATGGCGCTGCGCGTCACGCCGCCGACGGTCGCGCTGTAGACCTTGTTGGCATAGGTCTGCTGCAGCAGGCGGCCATTCTTCATGCCGCTGACGGTGACGAAGATCACGACGACGTCCTGCAGGGTGCTCGGCAGGGCGTTCTCAAAAATGTCCTTCAGCACGTCGCGGCGATCGGCCAGGCGCAGGTCCTGGAGCAGCGCCTTCATGATCGCGCAATGGCCGGGATAGCGAATCGTGCGGTAGTTCAGCGTCCGGACCTTGCCGGCCAGCGTCTCGCAGAGCGTGCCGAGGCCGCCAGAGGTGTTGAACGCCTCATAGGTGACGCCGTCGAGCGAGAATTCCTCGCGCTCTTCCATCGCCGGCACGAGCGTCAGCTCGCCGTTGACGACCGCTTCGCAGGGCTCGCAATACTCGTTGATGACCCCGTCCGTGCTCCAGGTCAGGTTGTAGTTGAGCGCGTTGGAGGGGTATTGCGGCAGGGCGCCGACGCGCAGCCTGAGGCTGTCGAGCGTGTCGAAATCGCGTGCCAGATCGGCGGCGACGATCGAGATGAAGCCCGGCGCCAGGCCGCATTGCGGGATGAGCGTGGCCTTCGCCGTCTTGGCGAGTTCCTTGACGCGCCTGGTGCTGGCGACGTCCTCGGTCAGGTCGAGATAATGGACGCCGAGCGGGGCCGCGACTTCGGCGATCCGCGTCGTCAGATCGTAGGGGGCGGCGCTCAGCACGGCGAAGCGGCCTTCGAGCAGGGCGGTCAGCGCCTCCTTGTCGGCGATGTCGACCTTGCGGGTCGAAACCGTGGCGCTGGTGCGGATGCCGGCGAGCTGCGTCTCGGAGCGGTCGGCGACCGTGACGCGGTAATCCCCGCTGCTGCCGAGCATATCGGCAATGGTCTGGCCGATCTTGCCCGCGCCAATAACGACGATTTCCTTCATTGCGGCGCTCCGTGCGTTCGTTGATGTCCTATGCTGGCTGACGATTTCGTCGAATAGAAGCGGCCATCACGACGATTCATATGGGATTTTACGGCGATCTGCCGTAAGTACTCAGCATTATGCCGATCGACCGCACCGACAGACAGCTCCTCATCCTGCTGACCGAGAACGCCCGGGCGCCGGTGGCCGAGCTCGGCCGCCAGCTCGGCCTCTCGCGCACCACGGTGCAAAGCCGGATCGAGCGGCTGGAACGGCGCGGCGTCATCACCGGCTACACGGCGCGGCTCTCCGACGAGCATGAGCGCGGGCAGGTCAAGGCCCATGTCCTGATTACCGCGCTGACCAAGCTCGCGCCCAGGGTCGAGGCGGAACTGCGCCGGATTCCGGAGGTCAGGACCCTGCACTCGGTCAGCGGCCATTTCGACATGATCGCCATCGTGATCGCGCCATCGATCGGCGAGCTCGACGAGCTGATCGACCGGATCGGCGCGCTCGACGGCGTCGAGCGGACGATGTCCTCGATCATTCTCTCGACCCGCGTCGAGCGCTGAGCCCTCGCCCGTCGCCGGCAATCGCGCGCTCGTATCCTGCCACAATCGGGCGTACACTCTCCGACAGGGGAAAACTGTGGTGGGAGAAGAAGATGGCAGGTGACGACCGTCGGCCACGCGTCTGGCATGACGTACACAGCGTGCAGGAAGCGCCACGCGAGAAGCAAAAATCGAGCGGGCGAATCGCAGCGGAAGAGGCTGCGGCACGCAAGAAGATCGAGGCCTTGCGTGCGCAGAGACTGGCGAAGGAAGCGGGTGAGCCGCCGCCCGAGCCCAAGCCGGCCGCACGCAGCAAGCCGAAGGCCACGGCGAGCTAGGCAAATCCGAACGGCGGCAGGGCCGTCATTCCGGACGACCGGTAGCTGCCGGATGACGAGATTCGACCCCGGATCCATCGAACGCCGCAGGGCGTGGCGAGGGATCCGGGGTTTTTATTTGCGCCGGAGATGACGGACGCGCAACACGGACGCCGATTCGCCGGGGCGTTCAGGCCTGGTCGAGCCAGCCGGTAAGCAGCCCGATATCGGCCTGCGACAGGCCATGGCCCGTCGGCAGGATGCGGTGCTCGACCGTCGCACCATTTCCCGACAGCGTCGCGGCAAGCCGTGCGGCGTCGGCGGCGGGAATGATCGGATCCTGCGCTCCCGACAGCATCAGCACGCGCTCGCCGCTGAGATCGGCTTTTGGCGGCTCCCGGAAGGGCGACATCGCCCGCAGCAGCGCCGCCCCGGCCAGCACCTCGGGACGCAGCAGCAGCAGGCTCGCCGCGATATTCGCCCCGTTCGAGAAGCCGACGGCGATCGGTGCGGCAAGATCGTAGCGCCGGCGCGCATCCTCGACGAAGTCCGCCAGCTCATGGCTGCGGCGGCTGAGATCGGCCTCGTCGAAGACACCTTCAGCGAGCCTGCGGAAGAAGCGCGGCATGGTGCCTTCCAGCACCTGCCCGCGCGGCGAGAGCAAGGCGGCGCCGGGCGCGACCATGCGGCCGAGCGGCAGCAGGTCATGCTCGTTGCCGCCGGTGCCGTGCAGCAACAGCAGGGGCTTGCGGGCAGCATCCGTGCCCGGCTCGAAGGCATGGATGAAGGCGGTGGTCGCGACAGCGTCCAGCATGGGTCACTCCTTGATCATGGGGGCCGCCCTGCCCCGTCAGCGCGACGAGGCCGGGCGTCTTGTCAGGTCAGGTCTTGTCAGGTCAGGTCTTGTCGGGTCAGGCGTCGTCAGGCGAGTTCGGGCAGCACGGCCTCGATGCGGCTGCGCTGCGCCTCGTATTGCGGCGGCAGCTTCAGCGCCTGGCCGAGACTGTCGCTCGCCTCGTCGATGCCGAAGCCCGGCGCGTCGGTGGCGATCTCGAACAGGACCCGGCCGGGCTCGCGGAAATAGACGGAGCGGAAATAGTTCCGGTCGCGCTGTTCCGTGGCGCGGATGCCATGGTTCTCCTGGAGGCGCTGGACCATCGCGGCCTGCTCGGCATCACCCGCCGCCCTGAAGGCGATATGGTGCACCGAACCGGCGCCCTGGCGCGCCGGCAGGAAGCCGCCGGCGGTGCGCAGGTCGACGATCCCACCGAACGCCGCGCCCTCCGCCCGGAAGCGGGTCACCGTGCCCTCGCGGGCAATCTCGGCAAAGCCGAAGATGTCGCTGAGGATCGCGCCCGTCGGCGCCGCATCCTCGAGCAGCAGGCTGACCGAGTGGAAGCCGCGGATCGCGTGCTCGGCCGGGATCTCGCCGCCGGTCCAGGCCGGCTCGGCGGCAATGCCGGGCAGGCCGACCAGGGCAAGCCGCATCCCGTCCGGGTCGCGGAAGGGCAGCACGGTCTCGCCGAAGCGCTTCTGCGGCGCCTCATGGGCGACGCCGAGCGCGACGAAACGATGCGTCCAGTAGCCGATCGCCCCCTCCGGCACGCGGAAGGCGGTTTCCTGGGTCTCGCCGATGCCGAGCCGGCCCGGAGCCGCGTGCTCCCAGGGGAAGAAGGTCAGGATCGTGCCGGGCGAGCCGCCCTCGTCGCCGTAATAGAGATGATAGCTGCTCGGATCGTCGAAATTGACGGTCTTCTTGACCAGGCGCAGTCCCAGCACGCGTCCGTAGAAATCAAGGTTGCGGCGCGCGGGGCCGGAAATGGCGGTGACGTGGTGGATGCCGTTGACCTGCATGGCCTGTCCTCCAAAAGGGCTTAAGGCGGGCGCCTCGTTCCGGCACAAGATCGGATTGCGGCAGGCAAAGCGCCAGCCTGACATCATTGCATGGGCGCAATGAATATCTTGGTATCTAACAATTTGCATTGCAGTCGAGAGAGGGCATTTTCAGCGCCGAGACCAACCCGGTCCCCTGCCCTCTGGAGATGCAATCATGATCGACAATCGCCTCGCCCCTTACGGCGCCCTCGGCCTGCGTGTCGCGCTCGGCCTGATGTTCATCGCCCACGCCTATCTCAAGCTCGCCGTTTTCACCCCCGCAGGTTTCGCCGGCTTTCTGGGCCAGATCGGCTTGCCCGGTTTCCTCGCCTGGCCGATCATCCTGGCCGAGTTGCTTGGCGGCGTCGCCATCCTGACCGGCTTCTATGGGCGCCTCGTCTCACTGGCGCTGCTGCCGGTCCTGCTCGGCGCCCTGATGGTGCATGCTCCGAATGGCTGGCTCTTCACCGCCGCCAATGGCGGCTGGGAATACCCCGCCTTCCTGGCGCTGACGGCGCTGGCTCACGGCCTGATCGGCGACGGCGCGCTGGCGCTACGCCCGGTGCAGTTCAGCCCCCGCGCCGCGGTCGCCACCGCCTGAGCCGGTTGAGACGGTCGGTGAGCGCGGCCGAAAGGCCCGCGCCACGACTTCCCGATCGCCGCCGCATGGCTTAGATCATCGGACCGGAAATCGTATCCGGTCCGATGTTCTAACCTTTTGTGTTTGCATCGGCTTTGCCCCGAAAACCGCAATCCACTTTTCGGGCCGATGCTTGAGCGCCATGACGGCGGCGGACGCATGATAAGGACGAAAAGCGGATGAGCGGCACGAGCAAGACCCTCGCCTGGGACGATTTCCGGCTGATCAAGGCGATCGCCGAAGCCCGCGCCCTGCCGGCCGCCGCCAGCCTGATCGGCCTGAACCATTCCACGGTGTTTCGCCGCCTCGGCCAGATCGAGGACGGGCTCGGCCTGAAACTGTTCGAGCGGCATCGCAGCGGCTATGTGCCGACGCCTGCCGGCGAAGAGATGGTGCAGCTCGCCGGGCGTCTGGACGAGGACATCACCGCCTTCAGCCGCAAGCTTGCCGGGCAGGAAATCCAACCCGCCGGCGAATTGCGGGTCACCACCAACGACACCCTGCTGGTCGATCTGCTGACCCCGGTCTTCGCGGCCTTCCTGCAGCAATGCCCCGAGATCCGCCTCGACATCCTGCTCAGCAACCAGGCGCTCAACCTCTCCAAGCGCGACGCCGATGTCGCGATCAGGGCAACCGACAATCCACCCGAGACCCTGGTCGGCCGGCGCGGAGCCCGCATCGCCTGGGCGCTCTACGGGCTGGCGGACCGTTTCCCGCCCGATGCCGATACCAGCCTGGACAGGCTCAGGGATCAGAACTGGATTTCGCTGGGCGACCAGTTCGCCTGGCTGAAGGCGGTCCGCTTCCTGCAGGATTACGTGCCGCCGGAGCGCATCGTCTACAAGGTCAACACCGTGCTCGGCCTGGCCGAGGCGGTCGAGGCCGGAATCGGCATCGGCTTCCTGCCCTGCTTCATTGCCGACACCAAGCCGGCACTCGTCCGCCTGGCTGCGCCCGATCCCGAATTCGCGGCCGATCTCTGGCTCCTGACCCATCCCGATCTCAGGCACTCGCCGCGCGTGCGGCTGTTCCTCGACTTCATGGCGACCGAGATCGGCAGGATGAAGCCGCTGATCGAGGGCGAGCGGGCAGTCGCAGCGCGCGGCTGAGCCGGGGCACAGCAGTCGGGTTCCCTTGCGGCGTCGCTAGCGCTAGGCTTCCGTCATGGAGATGCTTATCCCCCTCGCGATCGGGCTCAGCCTGATCTGGCTGATCGGTCGCGGCGCGCCCTGGAACGCCAAGCTGATCACATTGGCGATCACGCTCGTGGTGGTCGTGCTGATCGTGCTGCTCGAAAGAAGCGGCAACTGGCCCGACGCCTTCCGCAGATGACGCTGGTCAGCAAGTGACGCTGGTCAGGAGACCAGCTTCAACCCGACAATCCCGGCCACGATGAGCAAGATGCAGGTGAGCCGCAGCGCGCCGGCCGGCTCGCCGAGCAACACGATCCCCAGCGCCGCAGTGCCGATCGTGCCGATTCCGGTCCAGATCGCATAGGCGGTGCCGACCGGCAGCGTCTTCAGCGCCAGTCCGAGCAGGCCGAGGCTGACGACCATGCTGGCGACAGTCAGCGCGGTCGGAACCAGGCGGGTGAAGCCCTGCGTGTATTTGAGGCCGATCGCCCAACCGACCTCGAACAGGCCTGCGACGAACAGATAGAGCCAGGCCATGGCAGCGCGCTCCGCGTGAGAAGGGGCCAGCTGGGACAGGGCGAGATCGTCAGCGCCGCGGGACGCGGCAGGAGACGCCCAAGACCACCCTTGCCGCAAACTAGGCCGCGCCTCTGCCGGTTGGGAAGGAGCACGGCGCTGCCAGCCCCTGCGCGGCTCTCATGGCCAACTCATTTCGCAGCGCCCGCCCTACCTACCCCGACGTAAGTCTTGTGGATAAGGCGCATGCCGGCCCCAGGCATTCGGCCCCCGGCATGGCGCCACGAACAGGCGCTGACTACGGGCATTGCGCCGGCATTGCGCCGGTGGGGCAACAAGGGGCCAAGCAAACATGAATCTGGGGAAATGGGTGGGCTTGATTGCGGTCGCCGCATCGCTCGGCGGCTGCGCCACTGTCACACGGGGTACGACAAGCCAGGTTACGATCAACAGCATTCCGCCCGGCGCGGACGCACGCACCTCGACCGGGCATAGCTGCCCCTCGACGCCCTGCACGATCGAGGTCAGCCGCAAGTCGGAGTTCACGGTCAGCTACAGCAAGCGCGGCTTCCAGGACGCCCAGGTCCCGGTCTCGACCCGGATCGCCGGGGAAGGAGCCGCCGGCTTTGCCGGAAACGTCATCGTCGGGGGCATCGTCGGCATGGGCGTCGACGCCGCGACCGGCTCGACGCTGGAGCACTATCCCAATCCCGTCGTCGCCACGCTGGTGCCGACCGGCCGCGTGGAGTCCAGCGGGCGCAGCACGCGTTTCAGCCGCCGCGTGCGTGCGGCAAGGGCCGCGCCTGTTTCCTGATCCCAGTGCTTCCTGATCCCGGGGAAAACCGCCAATCGCGATGCGGGCCTCTTAAAGCATCGGCCTGAAAAGTGTATTGCGGTTTTCGGGAAAGCCGATGCAAACACAAAGGGTTAGATCATCGGACCGGATACGATTTCCGGTTCGATGAGCTAAACCGCGTCGCCGCCGAGTTCCGGCTGCAGCACGCCGCGCAGGACGCGCTGGCATTCCGTCATTTCGACCAGCGCGGCCCTCAGCAGGAGGAGATCCTCGCCGAACTCGGCCCGGTGATCGGGCTCGTCCGGCTGCACCGGTTCCATATCGAGCTGCCAGGGCAATTCGTCATCGGCCCCGTCCGCGCCGCCGGCCGGCATGGGCCGGCGCTGCGCCGGCACCGGCGCAGCAGCGGCGACGGGAGCCTGCACCCCGATCGGCGCGCCCCGGCCAATGGCCTGGACATGGCGCGGCCCCTGGTCCTTCAGGATCCGCTGCAAGCCCTTGATGGTATAGCCTTCGCCGTAGAGCAGCCGGCGAATGCCCTTCAGGAGGGCGACATCGTCCGGCCGGTAATAGCGCCGGCCACCGCCGCGCTTGAGCGGCTTGATCTGGGTGAAGCGCGTTTCCCAGAAACGCAGGACGTGCTGGGGGATGTCGAGGTCGTCTGCGACCTCGCTGATGGTTCGGAAGGCATCTGGGCTCTTGGTGTCCAATTCGGCCTCTACGTTGCCGGTGTGGAACTCCAGACTCACTCCTCGTCGCCCTCGCCCGTTTGCCCGTTGATGCGCGCCTTCATCACATTCGAAGGCTTGAACACCATCACGCGACGCGGCTCGATGGGGACCTCAACGCCCGTTTTCGGATTACGCCCGATTCGCTCGCCTTTGTCTCGCACGACGAACGAGCCGAAGGACGATAATTTCACATTCTCGCCGCGCGCGACGGCGTCGCAGATCTCGTCGAGCACCGCTTCGACAAGTTTCGACGACTCTGTCCGCGACAGACCGATCTTCTGATACACAGCCTCGCACAAATCGGCGCGAGTGACCGTTTGCCCCGCCATTCATAGCCTCCAAGGCGTTCATGAGCCGGCGACCTCGTCACCAGCTTTGCGCCATTACGGACGCCGGACGCTATGCGCCCCAGCCGGTCCGGTCAATCCTCGAACGCCGTTTAGCGGCGCCCTTGGTCGAAATGGCAAAAAAAGAGAAGAGAAACTGTCCTAAGTGCCAGCTATCTCAGCCGAAATGCTCACCAGCGGATCAAGGCCGACCCCCAGGTGAAGCCGCCGCCCATCGCCTCGATCAGGACGAGCTGGCCGGGCTGGATTCGCCCGTCGCGATGGGCCTCCGCCAGAGCCAGCGGAATCGAGGCGGCCGAGGTGTTGCCGTGCCTGTCGACGGTCACCACGACGCGGTCATGCGCGATGCCGAGCTTGTCGGCGGTGGCATCGATGATGCGCCGATTGGCCTGGTGCGGCACGAACCAGTCGATGTCGTTGCCGCTGAGCCCGGTCGCGGCGAAGGTGTGGCGAACGGTCTCGGCGAGGTTGAGCACCGCGTGGCGGAACACCTCCTTGCCCTCCATGCGCAGGAAACCGACCGTCTTGGTCGAGCCTGCGCCGCCATCGACATAGAGCTTGTTCTTGTAGCGCCCGTCGGAGCGGATATGCGTCGCGAGCACGCCGCGATCGGCAAGCGTGCCCTCGCCCGGCTCCGCCTTGAGCACGACGGCACCGGCGCCATCGCCGAACAGGACGCAGGTGGTGCGGTCTTCCCAGTCGAGAATCCGGGAGAAGGTCTCGGCGCCGATCACGAGCGCAGCGCGGGCGCCGCCCGTCTTGATGAAGTTATCCGCCGTCGCGAGCCCGAAGACGAAGCCGGAGCAGACCGCCTGCAGATCGAAGGCCGCGCCTTCGGTGATGCCCAGCGCAGCCTGGATCTGGGTCGCGGTCGCGGGAAAGGTATGGTCCGGCGTCGCGGTCGCGACGATGATCAGGTCGATCTCGGAGGCATCCATGCCGGCATCGGCCAGCGCCGCCTGCGCCGCCTTGAGGCCGACCACCGAGGTCGGCTCGTCATCGGCCGCAATATGGCGCTGGCGGATGCCGGTGCGCTGGACGATCCACTCGTCGGTCGTGTCGACGCGCTCGGCAAGCTCGGCATTGGTGACGATGCGCTCCGGCAGATAGGAGCCGCATCCGCAAACCACAGATCGCAGAATGGACAAGTCAGGGATCCCTATTCGACGGCAGCGGCCTGAGGCGCCGTCGCCGGCTGCACCGAGGCAGCCACCATCTCGCGCAGCTTGGCCATCAGGTCATCGCGCGCCATCTCATAGGCCAGTTCGGTCGCGCTGGCGAACCCGATCGCGTCCGTCCCGCCATGGCTCTTGATGACGATGCCTTCGAGCCCGAGGAAGACGCCGCCATTGACCTTGCGCGGATCCATCTTGTCCTTCAACGCGGCAAATGCGCCACGTGCGAAAAGATAGCCGATCTTGGCCATCAGCGACCGGCTCATCGCGGCGCGCAGATACTCGCCGATCTGCCGGGCGGTGCCCTCGGCCGTCTTCAGGGCGATGTTGCCGGTGAAGCCCTCGGTCACCACGACGTCGACCGTGCCCTTGCCGAGATCGTCGCCCTCGACGAAGCCGCGATAGTCGAGATGCGGCAGGTTGCCCTCGCGCAGGATGCGTCCGGCCTCCTTGACCGCCTCGACGCCCTTGATCTCCTCGACGCCGACATTGAGCAGGCCGACGGTCGGCCGGTCGAGGTCGAAGACGACGCGGGCCATGGCCGCGCCCATCACCGCGAGATCGACGAGATGGCGCGCATCGGCGCCGATCGTCGCGCCGACATCGAGCACCACGCTCTCGCCGCGGACCGTCGGCCAGAGCGCCGCGATCGCCGGGCGGTCGACCTGCGGCATCGACTTCAGGCAGAATTTCGACATCGCCATCAGCGCGCCGGTATTGCCGGCCGAGACGGTGACATCGGCCTCACCGGTCTTGGTCGCGTCGATGGCGCGCCACATCGAGGACTTGTAGCGGCCATAGCGCAGGGCCTGGCTCGGCTTGTCGTCCATCTTCACCGACACTTCGGTGTGGTGGAAGGTCGTCACCGCCTTGAGCTTCGGGTGAGCCTCCAGAAGCGGCAGGACCTGGGCCTGATCGCCGAACATGACGAAGCGTGCGTCGGGCCGCCGCTCGAGGGTCAGCGCCGCGCCGGGCACGACGACGGCAGGGCCATGGTCCCCGCCCATCGCATCGAGCGCGATTGTAACTGGTCGTTTCATTGGGTGATGATTGTTCCCGAGGGGCTCGGCCGCTGTGGCGCAAAATGGAGCGGCGGCGGACAATAGCGACTTGGCGAGCCGCCGCAAGCCACTGCGCGTGCCGGCAAAGCCCTCATTCGCCGCGTTTCAGTTTGGCCAGGGCCGCGAAGGGCGATGCGAGCGCCGGGTCGTCGACCTGCGCTTCGAAACTCGCCCCGGGCTTGCGCGGATAGGGGTCGAGGCCGAGCGCCAGGAACTCGAGGGTGATCGCGCCAAGGTCGATCATGCCGTCGATGATCGGCTCCGGCGGGTCTTCCTCGTTGAGCATGACCTCGATGTCGATCTCGCCCTTCTCCGCCTCTTCCTCCTCGCGGCGGGCCGCGGCCAGCACCTCGGCCTCCGGCGCGAAATCGAGTTTCACCGGCAGCTTGATGCTGACCGGAAAGGCCTCGAGCGTGATGATGCAGGTCTGATGCAGCTGCGCCGCGATCTCGCCCTCGAGCTTCACGCGCTCGCCATTGCGCGCCAGCTCATAGCGCGCCTCGAGCGCTTCGATCGAAGGCAGGTCGAGCGCACGGGCGAGCCCGGCGAGCGCGGCGCCCTCGGGCCTGACCACGATATGGGTGCCGCGCGGCTTGATCGTCTCGACGCGGACAGGCTGGCTCAGCGGCAAGGCACGAGCGGAATCAGTCACTGGGGGTACTTTCGTGAACCGGGAACGCAGGGAAGAGACTCTCCTGCCCCAAAATTGCGTCAAGATCGAGCTGCGACAGGCGCTCCTGCGCCTGTCCGACATAATCGGCCAGGGCTGTCGCCCCCTCGCCCGGACTGACATTGCGGCGCAGCGCCTCGGCCAGCGCGCCGGGCCCAGGCACTGCGAGCGCGCTCTCATAGGCCTTGATGCGGCCATAGAAGCTCTGCCCGATCTTCTTCATGCGCTTGGGCACGGCGATGTCGCTGATCCCGCCCTGGCGGAAGCCGAGCTCGAGATAGGCGAAGCAGGCATCGACGAAATCCTGCGCCAGATCGCCGGCCGGCGCGGGAAGCTCGCGCAGGCGGCGCAGAATCAGGAAGGCATGCAGCGTCAGCGATTCGAAGCGCCCTTCGAAGGTATCGGGGATGCCGCCGGCGATGTAGAGGCCGGGCTGGCGTGACGCGTCAGCCACGCGGGCCAGCAGCGCCTCGACCGGCGCGAGCCGTTTTGCGCGTTTTCCGAACAAGCCGAAGATCACCAGCGCATCTCCGCTCGCCGCCACTGCCTTGCCAAAGCCATTCTCGGGCGTTACGCCAACCTCTACCCGTTTGACAAGCGGCTTCGGATACCTCCTTGCCCACTCTGCTCCTGGATTCTCCCGCATGATCGACATGACCCGCCGCGCGGCCCTCTTCGGCCTTCTCGCGACCTCGTCACTCGCTCTCGCCGGATGCGGAGCAAATCGTGGCGGCTTCGTCCTGCCGACATCGGCGGGGCTGAACGAGCAGTACACCCGCGGCTTCGTCATGGACGATCGCCTGGTGTCGCAGGTGAAGCCCGGCATGGATGTGCAGCAGGTGCTGACCCTGCTCGGCACGCCCTCGACGACCTCGACCGTCGGGAACCGGACATTCTATTACATCAGCCAGACGGTGCGCCGCCGCTTCCAGTTCCAGGAGCCCAGCGTCATCGACCAGAAGGTGCTGGTGATCTATTTCAACAAGGCCTTCAAGGTCGAGCGCATCGCCCATTACGGCATGCAGGACGGCGTGATCTTCGACTTCATCAGCCGCACCACCGTCACCGGCGGCGAAGAGCAGAGCTTCCTGCGCAACCTCTTCCGTGGCGTCACCAAGTTCTCGCCGCTCTCCGGCCTGGGCGGCGGCAGCAACTAGATCATCGGACCGGAATGACCGAACACGGAAAACCCCTGCGGCCACCGCCTCAGGGGTTTTTCTTTGGGACCAGAATGTGCTTAGGCGGCCCGGGTCGGCTTGCGCTCCGGCAGCGTCATCGCGATCACGCCCAGGATGACCAGGGTGAGCCCCGCCCAGGCCGTTGGGCTCAGGCGCTCGCCGAGGAAGACGATGCCGATCGCGACGCCGACCGGCACGCGCAGATAGGACACGGCCGTGGTGCCGACCGGGCCGAGGGTGCGGATCAGCCGGAAATAGATGGCGAAGGCGAGCGCGGTCGAGACCGCCGCGAGCGCCAGCAGGGCGATGAGCGAATCCTGCGAGGGGTTCAGCGTCCAGGGCCGGTCGACGACCAGCGCCACAGGCGTGAGCAGCGCTGCACCACAGATCAGCGAACCGGCGGCGGGGATGAGCGGATCGAAGCCGGTGAAGTTGCGGCCGAACAGGGCAGCGCAGGCATAGCAGACGGTCGCCAGCACGATGGCGAGTTGCGCGACCAGCTCGCTGCCGAACCCGCCCAGCGCCTGCATGCCGACCACCAGGGTGATGCCGGCGAGCCCGGCCGCGACGCCGAAGGCCTTGCGCAGGTCGACCTCCCGGCTCCGGGTCAGCGCCAGGGTGATCAGGAAGACGAAGACCGGGGTCGTCGCATTCAGGATCGCGGCAAGGCCGGCATCGACGCTGCGCTCGGCCCAGGCGATCAGGGTGAAGGGAACGGCGCTGTTCAGGCAGGCCTGGAACAGGAACTTCCGCCAGCTGTCCAGGTCGCGCGGCAGCCTCAGGCCCCGCCAGCGGATGACGGCCAGCAGGATCACGCCCGCAATCAGGGTGCGCCCGGCGATCAGGGTCAGCGGCGGTATCGTCTCCACGCCGATCTTGATGAAGGTGTAGGAGCCGCCCCAGAGGGTGGCGAGCAGGAGCAGCAGGGCAAGCTCGACGGCGTGCCCGGACTTGACCTCCCCGGGATTGACGTGCCCGGACCTGACCTCGGCAGGTGCAGCAGCGGCTTGGGTCGTCATGATGGCTCTCCTTCTGTCGGAGAGACCATGCCATCGCGGGCCGCCCGGAGCTTGCAGCAACGCTACGGTCCCGGCCGTAGCTTCACATCCTGATTCAAGTCGTCGACATCCTGATTCAAGATGGCGCGCCAAGCTGTTGCGTCATCAAGGAAAATCTCGATCATCGGACCGGATATCATATCCGGTCCGATGATCTGACCTTTTTGTGCTTGCATCGGCTTTGCCCCGAAAACCGCAAGCCACTTTTCGGGCCGATGCTTTAACCAAAGAAGAACCCCGCGGATCGCTCCGCGGGGCCATATCTGCGTAGCGTGCGAGCCGGCTCAGGAATGCGCCAGGATCGCCAGCAGCAGCAGCGCGATGATGTTGGTGATCTTGATCGCGGGGTTCACCGCCGGGCCGGCGGTGTCCTTGTAGGGGTCGCCGACGGTGTCGCCGGTCACCGAGGCCTTGTGCGCCTCGGAGCCCTTCAGATGGCGCACGCCGTCCTTGTCGACGAAGCCGTCCTCGAAGCTCTTCTTGGCGTTGTCCCAGGCGCCGCCGCCCGAGGTCATCGAGATGGCGACGAAGATGCCGGTGACGATGACGCCCATCAGCATGGCGCCGACCGCGGCGAAGGCCTGGTTGCGGCCGGCAATGGCGTTGATGGCGAAGAAGGTGACGATCGGCGCGAGGACCGGCAGCAGCGAGGGCACGATCATCTCCTTGATCGCGGCCTTGGTCAGCATGTCGACGGCGCGGCCGTAATCCGGCCGGTCCGTACCCAGCATGATGCCGGGCTTTTCCTTGAACTGCCGGCGCACCTCTTCGACGACCGAGCCGGCCGCGCGCCCGACCGCCGTCATGCCCATGCCGCCGAAGAGGAAGGGGATGAGGCCACCGAGCAGCAGGCCGACGACGACGAAGGGGTTGGACAGGGTGAAATCGACCGTGACGCCCTTGAAGTACTGGAAGCTGGTCGAGCCTGCCTTGTTGGCCTCGGCGATGAAGAAGTTCAGGTCCGAGGTATAGGCCGCGAACAGCACCAGGGCGCCGAGACCGGCGGAGCCGATCGCATAGCCCTTGGTGACGGCCTTGGTGGTGTTGCCGACCGCATCGAGCGCATCGGTGGACTGGCGCACCTCCTTGGGCAGCCCCGCCATCTCGGCGATGCCGCCGGCATTGTCGGTGACCGGGCCGAAGGCATCGAGCGCGACGACGACGCCGGCCAGCGCCAGCATGGCGGTGGTGGCGATGGCGATGCCGAACAGGCCGGCCAGCGTGTAGGAGACGATGATGCCGGCGATGATCACGATGGTCGGCGCCGCCGTCGATTCCAGCGAGACCGCGAGGCCCTGGATGACGTTGGTGCCATGGCCGGTGACCGAGGCCTGGGCGATCGAGACGACCGGGCGCTTGCCGGTGCCGGTGTAGTATTCGGTGATGACGACGATGAAGAGCGTCACGGTGAGGCCGACCAGCGCGCAGCCGAACAGATTGCCGGAGGTGAAGCTGACGCCCTGCCCCGTCGTGAATGAGGTGGAGAAGCCGCCGAACATCAGCCAGTTGACGATCGCGATCGCGCCGACGGAAAGCACGCCGGCCGCGATGAAGCCCTTGTAGAGCGCGCCCATGATCGACTGGTTGGCGCCGAGCTTGACGAAGAAGGTGCCGAGGATCGACGTCACGATGCAGGCCGCGCCGATCGCCATCGGATAGAGCATCATCGTGCCGAGCACCGGCTGGCCGGCGAAGAAGATCGCCGAGAGCACCATGGTGGCGACGAGCGTCACGGCATAGGTCTCGAACAGGTCGGCGGCCATGCCGGCGCAGTCGCCGACATTGTCACCGACATTGTCGGCGATGGTCGCGGGGTTGCGCGGATCATCCTCGGGAATGCCGGCTTCGACCTTGCCGACGAGATCGGCGCCGACATCGGCGCCCTTGGTGAAGATGCCGCCGCCGAGGCGGGCGAAGATCGAGATCAGCGAGGCGCCGAAGCCCAGCGCCACGAGCGAGTCGATGACGGTGCGGCTCGACGGCGAGAAGCCGACGAACGAGGTCAGGACGCCGTAATAGACGGCGACGCCGAGCAGGGCGAGGCCGGCGACCAGCATGCCGGTGACCGCGCCCGCCTTGAAGGCGACATCGAGCCCGTCACCGAGCGACTTCATCGCCGCCTGCGCCGTGCGGACATTGGCACGGACCGAGACGTTCATGCCGATGAAGCCGGCAGTGCCGGACAGGATGGCGCCGATCAGGAAACCGATGCCGACCCATTGGCCGAGCAGATAGGTCAGGATCACGAAGAGCACCGCGCCGACCATGGAAATCGTGACGTATTGACGCTTCAGATAGGCCTGCGCGCCCTCGGCAACCGCGCCGGAGATTTCCTGCATGCGCTGGTTGCCGGCGTCGCGCTTCATGACATCGCCATAGGCCCAGATGCCGTAGGCTATCGATAGCGCACTCAAAACTATGATGATGAGCAAGGCTGACATTCGGGATTCCTGACCTCGAGCTTCCGTCCAACGGGGCTTCAGACCCCGAATTCATTCGGTTTCTTGGGTCCGGAGACGAAGAATACGGGTCGAGGGAATCGCGCCCGCGTCGCGCATCGCCAGTACCGGCCAACTTTCTGCCAAGCTTTCGACGGAATCGCAAACGCGGAGGCTGACAATTTTGCGCAGATGTCAGGCAGGGCCGGCGCGCTTTGCGGCGCGACCGGCCGATCGGGAGCCGTTTTCGGGCGTCAGAGCGCCACGTCCCGGTTGACGTTCTTGTAAAGCAGATAGGCCGCGTCGGCAAAGCCGGTCGGGTAGAATTGCTGCGGGCAGTAGCCGCCCATCCAGATGAAATCGCCGGCCCAGATCTCGTGCCATTCGGTGCCGAGGAAATAGAGCCCCTGCCCTTCGAGCATGTAGAGCCCATGCTCCATGACATGGGTCTCGACATCGGGGAAATGCGCGCCGGGCTTGAACCACATCAGGTTCATCTCGAAATCGAAGCGCATATCGCCCCAGGGCAGCAGGAACTGGAAGCCGCGCCCGTCCGCCCCGGTGTGATTGGTGACCGGGATCTCGTCGCGATGGGACAGGATCGGCTCGGGCGCCGGCAGGCCGATCGCCTCGAAGCGCTTGCGCAGCCCGAGCATGCGCAAGGGCTCGGAGCCGGTATTGCTCAGCGTGAAGGCGGTGCCAGGCGGCACATAGGCGAAGTGGCCCGGCCGCAGGTCGCACGCCGGCATCCCCGCCATGACGAAACGGCCCTGGCCCGAGAGCACATAATAGAAGTGCTGGATGTCTTCTTCCCGGAAAGCCTCGGGCGTGCCGCCGCCGGGCGCGATCTCGAGCAGATACTGCGCGAATTTTGCGCCCAGCACCGGGGCGGCCAGGATCCGCACGATCGTCCCGCTGAAATGCGGCAACCGGCTGATCAGCACGCCTTCCGGCGGCATGAACGCGTAGTTCGGCCGGACCACGCCGCGATTATGGCCGATGGCGCCGGGCGGAAACCGGCCTGTCGTGACGGGCAACTGGTGCGGACGCATCGTATCTCCTGGCGGTTCCTGGGGATGGGATGAAGCTTGTTCTGCGCAGCCGTGGCCGGCCACGCGCCAGGCCGGCCGGTCAGGCCAGCCGGACGCGCTTCTGCGTGGCCTGCCAGGCGACCAGCGCCAGCGCGACAGCCACCGGCGGGAAGACCAGCCAGTTGACGCTCTCCCAGCCGCCGGTGTTCAGCAACCCGCCGGCCGAGAAGGAGGCGATCGCGACCGAGCCGAAGACGAGGAAGTCGTTGGCGGCCTGGACCTTGACGCGCTCCTCCGGGCGATAGCAGTCGGTGACCAGCGCGGTCGCGCCGATGAAGCCGAAATTCCAGCCGATACCGAGCAGGACGAGCGCGATCCAGAAATGCGCGACGCTGAGCCCGTTCAAGCCGACGGCGGCAGCGCAAGCGAGCAGCAGCAGGCCGGCCGCCGTGACCTTCTCCTTGCCGAAGCGGGCGATCAGCCGGCCGGTGAAGAAGCTCGGCCCGAACATCGAGAGCACGTGCCACTGGATGCCGAGCGCGGCATCGCCGATGCTGTGGCCGCAGCCGACCATGGCCAGCGGCGCAGCCGTCATCACGAAGCTCATCAGGCCATAGGAAACAAGCGCGGCCGTGACCGAGGCGATGAATTTGGGCTGGCGCATGATCTCGGAAAGCGGCCGGCCGCCGCCCGAACGCACGGCCGCGACCGGCGGGGCGCGCAGCATCATGACGACGCCGATCGCCAGCAGCGCCAGCAGCCCCTGCGCCATGAAGCTGGCGGCGAAGGGCGCGTCCGGCGTCAGGTCGCGGGTCCAGTAGACCGATTGCGGGCCGATCACGCCCGCGGCAAGCCCGCCGATCATCACCCAGGAAATCGCACGCGGCTTGAAGCTCTCGCTCGCGGTGTCGGCTGCGGCGAAGCGATAGCTCTGAACGAAGGCGCCGTAGAGCCCGCACATGAAGGTGCCGAGGCAGAACAGCCAGAAGATCCGGCTCCCTGTACCAGCGGCCGCGATGCTGGAGGCGATGACGCCGGTCAGCGCCCCTATGAGATAGCCGTTGCGGCGGCCGAGCCGGCGCATCAGCATCGCGGCGGGGATCACGCCGCAGGCGATGCCGAGCTGCATCAGGCTGACCGGCACGGTCGCGAAGGTCTTGTCGGTGACCAGCTGCGAGCCGACGATGCCGCCGAGCGAGATCACGATCGCCGGGTTCGCGCCGCCAAACGCCTGGGCGCAGGCGAGGACGAGGGCATTGCGTTTCGCCAGGGCATCGCCCTCGGCCATGGAAACATGCTGGTTCATCGCTGGGGCCGTCGTTCACACACCGGGCGGCCTGAGCGGGCGGCCCTCAGAAATGGGCGAAGGAGCCTTGCGCGAAGCTGCGCGCCCTGCCCCGTTCAAGAAAACGCATCACGCCGAGCTCGGACGTGACCCGGCCGATGCAGGCGAGTCCAAGACCCGCCGCCTCGGCCGCAGCAGCCATAGCAGGAAATTCCCTTTCCGAGGCCGTGCAGAGAATTTCGTAGTCGTCTCCACCGGTCCAGGCCAGTTCCGCCAGAGCGGGGTCAGCCATGATCGCGGCGCGGGCCGCGGCCGAGAGCGGCACGGTATCGAGGTCGATCTCGGCACCGATTCCAGATGCCGCAACCAGTTTGCCGAGATCGCCGACGAGCCCGTCGGAGACATCCATGGCGGCCGAGGCATGCGCTTGCAGGCACTGCGCCAGCACCAGGCGCGGGCGCGGATGCAGGTAACGGTCGGCGAGATAGGCGCGATCGGCCTCGTCGAGGCCGGCAACCCAGTCCGGCTTGCCGGGGCCATGAACCTTCAGGCCGAGCGCCCCGTCGCCGATCGTGCCGGAAACAAGGACGAGATCGCCTGACTTTGCGCCCGAGCGCAGGACCATGCGCCCGGCCGGGACGCTGCCGAAGGCGGTGATGGAGAGCGTCAGGGGTCCGGGCGTCGAGACCGTATCGCCGCCGACGAGCGGACAGGCGCTTTCGCCTGCGATCTCCCCAAGCCCTTGGGCGAAGCCAGCGAGCCAGGGCTCGGTCCAGCCCTTCGGCAAGGCGAGCGAGAGCACGAAGCCCAATGGAGACGCCCCCTTGGCCGCCAGGTCCGAGAGGTTGACGGCGAGCGCCTTGCGGGCAATCGAGGCTGGCGGGTCGTCAGCCAGGAAATGCACGCCGGCGACCAGCGCGTCCGTCGTGACCACCAGCTCGAAGCCGCGTGCCGGGCGCAGCAGCCCGGCATCGTCGCGCAGGCCGAGGCCGCCGGCACCGGCGATCGGTGCGAAATAGCGCGCAATCAGCTCGAACTCGCCGGGTCGTTGGGAAGCGCCCGCCATCAGCGCGTCAGGCGGTCGACGTGTCGAATTCGTCGGCGCGGAAGTCGCGGGCCATCTTGTCGAGCACGGCGTTGATCATGCCGATCTCCTCGCCCTCGTAGAAGGCACGGGCGACCGCGACATATTCCGAGATCACGGCACGCGCCGGCACATCCTTGCGGAAGGCGAGCTCATAGGCACCGCCGCGCAGGATGGCGCGGACCACGGCCTCGACGCGCTTGAGCGGCCAGCCCGTGGCGAGAACGTCGTCGACGGAGCGGTCGACCAGGCGCTGCTCGCGGACGACACCGCCGAGCAGGTCCCGGAAGAAGGCGATCTCGGCCTTGGGCAGCTCGATGTCCTCGACCTCCTTGCCGATCCAGAACGCCTCGAACTCGGCCATCGCCTCGATGACGCCGCGCCCGCCGATCTCCATCTCATAGAGCGCCTGCACGACGGAGAGCCGTGCGCCGCGACGCAGTTCCGCGCGGCTCATAAGGATTTATCCGCAAGCGAGCGCTTGTAGCGCAGCACGGCCAGCGCCGCTTCCGCCGCGCCGCCGCCCTTGTCCATGTCGGCGCGGTTGGCGCGGGCCCAGGCCTGCGCATCGTTCTCGACGGTCAGGATGCCGTTGCCGAGCGGCATGGCATAGGCAACCGAGACGTCCATCAGCGCGCGCGAGCTCTCGCCGGCGACGATGTCGTAGTGTCCGGTCTCGCCACGAATGACGGTGCCGAGCGCGACGACGGCCTCGTAGGGATCAACCGCCTCGTCCGCGGCCCGCAGGCCGATGACGATCGCAGTCGGAATTTCGAGCGCGCCGGGCACGGTCACGACATCGACGCGGCACTCGGCCTTGTCGAGCACCGCGAGCGCGCCTTCGAGCAGCTCGTCGGCCAGCTTGTCATAAAAGCGCGCCTCGACGACGAGCACGCGTGCGCCGTCCAGGGGAGCGGCGGGAGTTGCGGCCTTGTCGGCCGAGATCTGCCGGGGTCCGGCCATCATTCTTATCCTTGTTGGATTTCAAGCCGGCTGGTTACCCCCCCGGGCTCGCCTCCGCAAGCCGCGCGGCATACCGCGCCATCAGATCGACCTCGACATGGATGCGGTCCCCCTGCTTGCGCTCGCCCCAGGTGGTGACGCTGAAGGAGTGCGGAATCAGCAGGACGGTGAAGACATCGTCCTCGACGCTGTTGACCGTGAGCGAGGTGCCATCCAGGCAAATCGAGCCCTTGGTCGCGATGAAACGCGGCAGCCCCTGCGGCGCGCGGATATGGAAACGCGCCGTCGCGCCCCAGGGCTCGTCGGGATCGGCCGCGATCGGCTCGATCTTCAGGATCGTGCCGACGCCGTCGACATGGCCGGTCACCAGGTGGCCGCCAAGCTCGTCGCCCATTTTCAGCGAGCGTTCGAGATTGACCTTCGTGCCCGGTTGCCACTCGCCGACAAGGGTCTTCGACAAGGTCTCGGCAGCGGCTTCGACCTGGAAGATGCAGCCCGCCTCGCCGTCTTCGCGAGGCTTCAGGGCCGTCACCGTCAGGCAGATTCCGGCGCAGCAGATCGACGCGCCGATCTCGACCCCGGCAGCCTCGAACGGGCTTGCAATCGCAAATCGCTTCAGGCTCGGCCCCTTGCTCTGGGCCTCCACGACCGTGCCAATGGCGGTGACGATGCCGGTGAACATCAGGCAATCCTCTCATAGCGCTCGAAATGGTCGTGGCCGATCAGGCCGCACTCCGCAAGCCGGTACAGATCGGGATCGGCCAGCAATCCGGCAAGGGCCGGACGGACGGCGACGACACCGGGCGAACCCAGCAGACGCGGCGAGGTCGAAACGATGATCTCGTCCGTCAGGCCCGCCAGGGCAAGCTTCTCGCCGATCGTCGGGCCGCCTTCGGAAAAGACCCGGTTGATCCCGCGTGCGCCGAGCAGTTGCAGCGCCTCGCCGAGATCGAGATGGCCGTCCGGTCCGGCGGAGACGCGCATGACCTCGACGCCCGAGGCGACCAGCTCGGCCTCGTTCGCAACCGGGGCGGATGCCGCCGCGATCACCCAGACGGGGACTTCGCCGGCCGTCTGGACGAGCCGCGCTTCCGGCGGCAGGCGCAGATGCGAATCGAGAATGACCCTGATCGGCGAGCGCTTCGCCATTCCCGGCAGCCGGACCGTCAGCATCGGGTCATCGGCGAGCACCGAGCCGATGCCGAGCATGATCGCGTCGTGATGTGCCCGCTGGAGATGGACCCATCCATTCGCGGCCGGGCAGGAGACCGCGATCGGGCCGCCTGCCGCCGTCCCCGCATAGCCGTCGGCGGTGCGCGCCACCTTGAAGGTCACCATCGGCCGGCCCTCGGTGATCCGCAGGACATAGCCGCGATGGGTCCGCCTGGCCTCTTCCTCCAGCACGCCGGTGGTGACGCTGATGCCGGCGCTCCGCAGCAATGCGAAGCCGAGCCCGCGAAAGCGCGGATTCGGATCGGCCATCGCCACCACGACCCGCTTCACGCCGGCCAGAATGGTCCGCTCGACGCAAGGCGTCGCGGCGCGGATGGTGCGGTGGGAGCAGGGCTCGAGCGTGACATAGAGCGTGCCGCCGGCCGCGGCGGAGCCTGCCCGGTCGAAGGCATGGGCCTCGCCATGCGGCCGGCCACCGATCTGGGTATGGCCGCGCGCCACCACGACGGGGCCGTCCGGCGTGTCCTGCGTGATCAGCGCGCCGACGCAGGGGTTCGTGCCGGTGGTGCCCAGCCCGCGCGCGCCATAGGCAAGGGCTTGCTGCATGAAGGCGCGGTCGAGCGCGCTCTGCTCAGTCATCGCTGCGGATGGGCGGAGTCACGCTCGCAGCCTCGATCTCGTCGCCGCTGAGCTGGCCGAGCAGCTCCTCGAAATCGCGGGCCTCGCGAAAATTCTTGTAGACCGAAGCGAAGCGGACATAGGCGACATCGTCGAGGGATTTCAGCCCCTCCATCACCAGTTCGCCGATGGTGGAGCTCAAGACCTCGCCTTCGCCCGAGCTCTCGAGCTGGCGGACGATGCCGTTGACCATGCGCTCGACGCGCTCCGGCGCGACCGGGCGCTTGCGCAATGCGATCTCGATCGAGGTCTGCAGCTTGTCGCGGTCGAAGAGGGTGCGCCGTCCGGAGCGCTTCACCACGGTGAGCTCGCGCAGCTGCACGCGCTCGAAGGTGGTGAAGCGGCCGCCGCAGTCAGGACAGACGCGGCGGCGCCGGATCGAGGCGTGATCGTCGGTGGGACGCGAGTCCTTCACCTGGGTCTCGAGGGAGCCGCAATAGGGACAGCGCATCGCGGCTTTTCTCCTTCAGGCGGATCGGCCGCCTTGCCTCAATAGATCGGGAAGCGCGCCGTCAGCTCGTGGGCCTTGGCCTTCACCGCCTGCTCGACAGCGCCGTTGCCCTCCTCGCCATGGGCGGCGAGGCCGTCCAGCACCTCGGCGATCAGCTCGCCGACACGCTGGAACTCGGCGACACCGAAGCCGCGCGAGGTCGCGGCCGGCGTGCCCAGGCGGATGCCGGAGGTGACCATCGGCTTCTCCGGATCGAAGGGAATGCCGTTCTTGTTGCAGGTGATATGGGCCCGCCCGAGGGCTGCTTCCGCCGCCTTGCCGGTGAGCTTCTTGGAGCGCAGATCGACCAGCATCAGGTGGTTGTCGGTGCCGCCGGTGACGAGGTCGAAGCCCTTGGTCTTCAGCGTCTCGGCCAGCGCCTTGGCGTTCTCGACGACGGCGCGGGCGTAGATCTTGAACTCCGGCTGCAGCGCCTCGTGGAAGGCAACGGCCTTGGCAGCGATGACATGCATCAGCGGGCCGCCCTGGATGCCCGGGAAGATCGCCGAATTGATCTTCTTCGCCAGCGCCTCGTCATTGGTCAGGATCATGCCGCCGCGCGGGCCGCGCAGGGTCTTGTGCGTCGTGGTGGTGACGACATGGGCGTGCGGGAATGGCGAGGGATGCGCGCCGCCCGCCACCAGGCCGGCGAAATGCGCGATGTCGACCATGAAATAGGCGCCGACCTTGTCGGCGATCTCGCGGAAGCGGGCGAAATCCCAGTGCCGGGCATAGGCCGAGCCGCCGGCGACGATGACCTTGGGCTTGTTCTCGACGGCGAGGCGCTCCATCGCGTCATAGTCGATGGTCTGGTCGACGACGCAGACGCCGTAGGGCACGACCTTGAACCACTTGCCGGACTGGTTGACCGGGGCGCCATGGGTGAGATGGCCGCCGGCTGCGAGATCGAGGCCCATGAAGGTGTCGCCGGGCTGCATCAGCGCCATGAACACGGCCTGGTTGGCCTGGCTGCCGGAATTCGCCTGGACATTGGCGAACTGGCAGTCGAACAGGCGGCAGGCGCGCTCGATCGCCAGCTTCTCGGCGATGTCGACGAACTGGCAGCCGCCGTAATAGCGGCGGCCCGGATAGCCTTCCGCGTATTTGTTGGTCATCACCGAACCCTGCGCCTCGAGCACGGCGCGCGACACGATGTTCTCCGAGGCGATCAGTTCGATCTCGTCGCGCTGTCGACCGAGCTCGAGGCCGATGGCATGCGAGATCTCCGGATCGGAATCGGCGAGCGAAGCGCCGAAGAAGGAGTTCGAGAGATGCTTCTCGGCGGCGGCGTCACGGCTCATGGGATGCTCCATCGGCGCTTCGGATTGCCGCAGGGGCCGGCAAAGGCCATGCGGCAGCCACGCAGTTCTGGCTGTTGCGGAATCTCGCGGCCGAGCCCGCTATCGCGCGCTCCGTAGCACGGTGGGGGCCGCCATTCCAAGGGCCGATGCGGGGTGACATGAGCGCGCGTCACCTGCACAAAGGGCAGCGACAGCAGCCAGCAAGGAATTCAACGTGACACAAGACATCGCCGGGAATGCTCCACCTGCCAGGCGCTCGCCGTTGAAGGCCCTGCTGGCAAGCGAAGCGGCCGGTGGTCTCCTGCTCATGGGCGTGGCTGCGATTGCCCTCCTGATCGCCAATTCGCCGGCCGCCCCCGCCTATTTCAAGCTGCTCGGCAGCTATGTCGGCGGCCTCAGCGTCCTGCACTGGGTCAATGACGGGCTGATGGCGGTCTTCTTCCTGCTCGTCGGACTGGAGATCAAACGCGAATTCATCGAGGGGCAACTCTCGACCTGGTCGCGGCGTGCCCTGCCCGGCATCGCGGCGCTCGGCGGCATGATCGCGCCCGCCCTGATCTATCTGGCGCTGACGCGCGGAGACCCGGTCGCGATGCGCGGCTGGGCGATCCCGGCAGCCACCGACATCGCCTTCGCGCTCGGCGTGCTCGCCCTGCTCGGGCCGCGCGTGCCGGTCTCGCTCAAGGTCTTCCTGACGGCGCTCGCGATTCTCGACGATCTCGGCGCGGTCCTGATCATCGCCCTGTTCTATACCAGCGAGATCTCGCTGCCGATGCTCGGCATGACCGGCCTGTGCCTTGCCGTCCTGATCGCGCTCAACCGGATGAACGTGACGCGGATCTGGATCTATCTCGCCATTGGCGCGCTGCTCTGGTTCTTCGAGCTGAAATCGGGCGTGCACGCGACGCTCGCGGGCGTCATGCTGGCGCTGACGATCCCGATCGGCGACGGCACCGACAGCGACGAGCCCGAGCACTCGCCCCTGCACATGCTCGAGCACAAGCTGCATCCCTGGGTGTCCTACCTGATCGTGCCGATCTTCGGCTTCGCCAATGCAGGGGTATCCTTTGCGGGCATGTCGCCCTCGAGCCTGCTCGCCCCGATTCCGCTGGGCATCGCGCTTGGCCTGTTCGTCGGCAAGCAGGTCGGCGTCTTCGGCTTCGCCTGGGTGGCGGTGAAGGCCGGGCTCGGCACCATGCCGGCCAAGGCGAATTTCGCACAGCTCTACGGCGTCGCGCTGCTCTGCGGCATCGGCTTCACGATGAGCCTGTTCATCGGGGCGCTGGCCTTTCCGGATAATCCGGAACTCGGCGACGCCACCAAGATCGGCGTTCTGATGGGCTCGCTGCTCTCGGCACTCGCCGGAGCGCTCGTGCTGAAGCTGGCCTCGGCAGGCCCGGCCGGCAAGAAGCACGGTCCCTGACAGGAAGCACGCTCCCCGAGCCGCGCTCTCTCCTTCCAGAGCATGCTGCGAAAAAGTGGCACGGTTTTTCGCATGAAGCATGCTCTAAACTATGAGAGTCGATCACGTTTTCTGCGCTTGGACGATTTCGTCCAAACGCAGCGTGATCTAGGGGAACCCGCCTACTCGCCGGTCACCAGCCGCCGCAGCCGCTCGCGCTGCGCCGAGCGGATATGGCTGCGCGCAGCCGCATCGGCCGCAACCGGGTCGCGGCGCTCGACAGCGACAACCAGGGCCTCATGTTCGGCATGGGCCTGCGCGGCGCGGACGGGGTCCAGCAGGGTCGTGGGACCGAGCAGCGCGCGCGCGTCACGCAAGGCGTTCAGGGTCTTGAGCAGATAGCGATTATGCGCTGCGCCGTAGAGCGCGGAATGGAAGCGCTCGTTGTGACGCGCCAGATCCTGCGGCCGCGCGAGTAGCCCGGCCTCCATCGTATGGAGATCGCGCAGCGCCTCGATTTCGACTTCCGAAGCATGGCGCGCGGCGAAGGCGGCCGCCGTGCCCTCGAGCGCCTCGCGCATCGCATAGAGTTCCGAGACCGCCTGGTGATCGAGCGAAGCGACCACAAGGCTGCGCGATTCGCGCGTGAAGAAGCCTTCCGCCTCGAGCCGGCGCACCGCCTCGCGCAGCGGCGTGCGGCTCATCTGCATGTGTTTCGCCAGATCCTCCTCGCGCAGCCTGGCTCCGGGCCGAAGCTCGCCACTGGCAATCGCGTCGCGCAAGCGCGCATAGGCCTGGCCCGCCAGCGAGGGCGCGGGCTGAATGTCGGCAAAATCACCCAAAACCATCTCCTCGCTCCGCCCGGCGCGCGCTCCGCCTGCCGCGTGCTCTGCCTGCCGCGTGCTCGGCCTGCCCTGCGTGATCGCGTGAGCGAGCGCCGAAATCAACGCTTGCCTAGCATCGACGCGTTTCAGTATATTTCGGTATACCGAAAACAAGAAATGCACGGGAGGACATGACGATGCGGAGATTTGCGGGACTGCGGCTGGGCGCGATGCTCGGGGCGATGTTGGGCATGGCCGGCGTGGCCACGGCCCAGGACTGGCCGAGCCGGCCGATCACCATGGTGGTGCCCTATGCCGCGGGCGGCGGCACGGACGTGATCGCCCGGGCCGTGGCCGAGAAGCTGCAGGCGCGCCTCGGCGTCGGTGTCGTGGTCGAGAACCGCGCCGGCGCGGGCGGCAACCTGGGCACGACGGCCGCGGCGCAGGCGCCGGCCGATGGCTACACTGTGCTGATCAGCAATATCGGCCCGATGGCCGTGAATCCGAGCCTGTTCAAGAACCTCAAATACGACCCGGCCGAGGTGCTCGAGCCCGTCACCCTGATCGCCAAGGCGCCGCTGCTCCTCCTGGTGCATCCCTCGGTCAAGGCCAACTCCGTCGCGGAGCTGATCGCGCTGTCGAAGGCGCAGCCTGAAGGCCTGACCTACGGCACGGCCGGCCATGGCTCGGCCAACCATATCGCGACCGCGCTGTTCGAGCTGATGGCGCAGACGAACCTGAAGCATGCCGCCTATCGCGGTGCCGGCCCCGCCCTCAACGACCTGATCGGCGGCCATATCCCGATGATGTTCGCGACCCTGCCCTCGGCGATCGGCCATGTGCATGGCGGCACCTTGCGGGCTCTGGCCGTCACGACCTCCGAGCGCGCGCCGGCCCTGCCGGCCGTGCCGACGCTCGCCGAAGCCGGGGTCCCCGGCTACGAGGCCAGCGGCTGGTATGGCGTCTTCGTGCGCAAGGGCACGCCGCAGCCGATCATCGACAAGCTGCGCAGCGAGGTCGCGACCATCATCAACCTGCCCGAAGTGCGCCGGAGCCTCGAACTGGAAGGCGCACAGCCGATCGGCAACACGCCGCAGGAGTTCGCGGCCTTCGTCAAGGCGGAGCGCGAGAAATGGGCGAAGGTGGTCGCGCAGGCGAACATCAAGGTCGAATGATCCCTGCTGCCCGGCCCGCGCGGCGACGCGCAAGGGCGGGCAGCTCCATCCCTGTCCCGGACGAAACCCTGCAATGACCGATACATCACCCAAAAGCGCTGCTCTGCAGCTTCTTGTCCTGGACGGAGACGGCATCGGCCCCGAGATCAGCGCCGCCACCCGTCGCGTGCTCGACGAGGCCAGCCAGTTGTTCGGCTTCGCGCTGGCCTATGAGCATGCCGAGATCGGCTTCGCCGCGTTCGGCAAGGTCGGCTCGACCTTCCCGGAGAATGTGTACGAGGCCGCGCGCCACGCCGACGGCGTCATCCTGGGGCCCGTATCCCATAATGACTACCCGCCGGCCGAGAAGGGCGGGCTCAATCCCTCCGGCCAGTTGCGCAAGCGGCTCGACCTCTACGCCAATATCCGCCCTGCCCGCTCGCGCGAGGGTTTCGAGCCGCGCTGCGGCAAGCCGCTCGACCTCGTCGTGGTGCGCGAGAACACCGAGGGCTTCTATTCCGACCGCTCGATGCATCTCGGCCCCGGCGAGATGATGCCGACGCCGGACCTGGCCCTCTCCTTCCGGAAAGTGACGCGGCAGGCCTCGCTACGCATCGCCGAGAGCGCCTTTGCCCTTGCCCGGCAGCGCCGGCGCAAGGTCACGGCCGTGCACAAGGCGAATGTGCTGCGGATCTCGGACGGGCTGTTCCTGGAATGCGTGCGGTCGGTGGCCGAGCGCTATCCCGACGTCGCCTATGACGAGAAGATCATCGACGCCATGGCGGCGCTCCTGGTCCGCGATGCCGGCGTGTTCGACGTCATCGTGACGACCAACATGTTCGGGGACATCCTCTCCGACCAGGCCTCGGAGATCTCGGGCAGCCTCGGCCTTGCCGCCTCGCTCAATGCCGGGCAGGACCATGCGGTGGCCCAGGCGCAGCATGGCTCGGCTCCCGACATCGCCGGCCGCGACCTTGCCAATCCCTGTTCGCTGATCGGCTCGGCCGCGATGCTGCTGACCTGGCTGGGCGAGCGCAGGCGGGACCCCGCTCTGCTGCGGGCCGGCCAGGCGATCGAAGCCGCGCTCGACCGGACCATCCGCCTGCCGGAACAGCGCACGCGCGATCTCGGCGGAACGCTCGGGACCAAGGCCTTCACCGAGCGCGTGGTCGCTGTGCTGCGGGAGGCTGCGATAGCAGCCTGACGGCAGAGACCGACCGCGGTGCGTAGCGGACACCAAATGAAAACGGCCCGCCAGAACTGGCGGGCCGTTTCACTATGAGTAGGGAGCGCTTGGAGTGGGAAAGCGCTTGGAGCAGCGCTTGCGCTCAGATGTTCTGGTCTTCCTGCAGCGCCGCCACCGGCGCCGGGCCGAGGCCGTCCTTGTTGTAGATGTCGTCGCGGAACTGGACGCCGCCATCGGGCGTCGCCCAGGCGGTGACATAGACCCAGTAGCACGGCACCGGATTGCTGATCCGCGCGTTGATGCGCTCGCCGGACTGGATCACCTCGTCGATCTTGGCGCGATCCCAGCCGGGCGTCTCCTTGAGCAGCCAGGCGATATAGTCGCGCACGTTCTGGACGCGGATGCAGCCCGAGGAGACGAAGCGGAAATCATCGCCGAAAATGCCCTTGGCCGGCGTGTCATGCATGTAGACGCCGTGCGGGCTCGGGATGTTGATGCGCACGAAGCCGAGCGAATTGAACTCGCCGCCGGGATCCTGGCGGAAGGTGTAGCGGGTCGCCTCGTCCGAATTCCAGTTGACGCGCTCGGGCGCGATCTCGCCGGCAGGGCCGATGATGCGGATCTTGTTCTCGGTGAGGTAGCTCGGCTCCTTGCGCATCTTCGGGATCAGATCCTTGCGGATGATCGAAGCCGGCACGGTCCAGGTCGGGTTGAAATTGACCTCGGGGATCTTGGTCTGCAGCAGCGGCGACTGCCGGTCGGCCTTGCCGACGCCGGCGGCGTGGCGGGTCGCGACATGGCCGTTCTCGACCGTCTCGACCGATGCCGCCGGGATATTGGCGACGACATAGCGGTTGCCGAGATTGCCCGACCAGGTGCGCAGGCGCACCACATTGGTCTCGAGCTGGCGGATGCGCCGCTCGATCGGCACGTTCAGGGCCGTCAGCGTCGCGCGGTTGATGGCGCCGGTCGTCGAGAGCCCGACGCGCGACTGGAAGCGGCGCACGCCGGATTCGACATAGGAATCATAGATATTGCTGGTGCCGGCGGCGGGATCGAGATCGCCGGTGATGATCAGGCGCTGGCGCAGGGCGACCACGCCCGGGCCGCGCGTGCCGACGCCGAGCTTGTCGCTGAGCTGGATCGGGGCCCAGCCGCCGCGGGCGGCAAGCTCGCGATAGGCGACGATCGCCTGTTCCGTCGCCTGCAGCGTCTCGGGTGACAAGGTCGGGGTCGAGGAACGGGCGACAGCATTGCGAGCGCCTGAATCATAGCTCTGGCGCCACTCCGCCTGCTGAGCCCAGGCTGGCGCGGTCGCGGCCGTTGCAGCACCCGAAAGCAGTGCCAGCACGGTTTCGCGGCGGGTCAGGCTGAAATTCGACATCGTATCCCTCTTCCCTCATCCTCAAGGAGCAAGGCCGCGCCTAAGCGCCGCAAACAACACATCCGGCTCCGCCATGGACGGCGGCCCGGTTGCGAGCGACGATCCAATACCACAGTTAACGTCTCGTGATGAGCGCGGCGTTTTTAGGGCATTGGCGACGAAGAGGAAGCGGGGAATGCAGCATGGGCGCCCTGCGTCGCCCAGCTGCAACACTGGCGGACCGGGGGAGCAATAGCGGCCCGATGAGACTCCCGCAGCGAGGGCGGGAGCTATCCAGGTTCAGGTCAGGTCGGCGCCGATTATCTGGCGGTTCAGCCTAAAAATCAGAGCTTGTAGCGGATCTGGTCGGTCCAGAAGCGCTCGAGGCGCAGCAGCGCATTGTTCATGCGTTCGAAGTCATCGGCCGCGATGCCACCGATCTGCTCGACCGTCTGGACATGCTTGTCGTAGACGCCCTTCACGAGATTGTGCACCTCATGACCCTTCTCGGTCAGGCTGATACGGACCGAACGGCGGTCGATGCGCGAACGGGCGTGGTGCAGGTAGCCGAGCTCGACCAGCTTCTTGACGTTGTAGGACACGTTCGAGCCGAGATAGTAGCCGCGCGTCCGGAGCTCGCTGGCACTGAGCTCGGCATCGCCGATATTGTAGAGCAGCAGCGCCTGGACGCTGTTGACGTCGTCACGGTTGCGACGTTCGAATTCATCCTTGATGACGTCGAGCAGGCGGCGATGCAGCCGCTCGACCAAGGTGAGGGACTCAAGGTAAAGAGGCTTCACCTTGAGTTGAACCTCTTCCGACTTCACAGGATCCAAAGTCTTTACGCTGGCTTTCATGGTATATCCCGCCTGTTGCATGCCGGCCAGGATTTATCTCCCGGTCCGCTTCTGAAAACACCATAGGCCGGACGGATGAAAACGAGTTTAAATATCAGGATGAATCGGAGATTTACCCCTTTGGGTGAATCGTAAGTGAAGCCAGAAACGCTTAAGCTAAAGCGTTTGTTACCATGACTCGAAGCAATCGAGGGGCTTTTGCGCCGAACGAGGCTTTTCCGATCAGCTTGCGGTGCAAGCTGATCGGAACGGGCTCTGGAGCATTTTCGAGCGACGTGGACACCGGTTCGCGTGAAGAAAATGCGATAAAATAAAGAGCTAGGGCGCGAGCGCCCGCCTGAGCAGCGCCATTTCACCGGCATCGGGGCTGCCCAGCGCGAGTTCACGGCCATCTGTGCGCCTGCGCGAGCGGACCAGGGCGACCGCCCGGCTGCCATCGGCGTTCAGGAGATAGGCGACCTTGTTGTCGGCGCAGTCATGCGGCTGGCAGATGCTTCCAAGGAACCTCCGCCCGCCGACGCCGGCCACCGCTTGAACCGGCCCGCCGACACCCAGCAGGGACGCAATCCACGGAACCCGCCCGAAGCGAAGGGGGACGATCTCGCGATAGGCGGCGAGCGCCTGGGGATGGCTCTTCCTGATATCGGAGATGAAGAGCGCGGCACCGGCGGCCGCCGCCGGCAGGGCCCCGATCCCGGCAACCAGAGCCAGGGCCGGCAGCCGCGCGAACCGCAACCCGGATCGCCCCATCTCAGGCCTCCTCGTTCTCCGCCGCCCAGGTCGCCAGGAAATACGCCGCCATCAGCCCGACATAGGTCGCGATCAGATAGGGCGTCAGCGGCAGCAGCCGCGGGAAGAAGAAGCCGAGCAACAGCTGGCTGATCGCAGCCAGAAGCCAGAGCACACCGCCCCAGGTGCTGGTCAGCCAGAGCCCGACCGCGGCGACGAGATCGATCACCGCGAAATAGACCGTGATCGCCTGAAAGCTCAGCAGTTGCGATTCGAACGGCGTCTGGCCTTCCATGCCGATGCCGAAGATCACCGCCCAGGCCATCAGCCCCTTGGCCATCCAGGCGAGCGACAGCAGGCGCAGCAGCCAGACGAGCACGCGCCGCCAGCGGGTCAGCTTGCCCTTCTTCTCCTCGGGGCCGGCCGAACCGATGACGCGCTGCCCACGCAAGGGCTCGGTATCCCCCCTCCCCATCGCTCAATGCTCCAGGACGAGTTCGTTCGCGCCAAGCGGGGCGAAGTAGCGCGCGATCGCCTGCGGATCGACCGCCTCGAGCGTAGCCGGCTGCCAGCGCGGCGCATGATCCTTGTCGATCACCACCGCCCGCACGCCTTCATAGAAGTCATGCCCCTCGGCAATGCGCGAGACGATGCGATACTCGGTGCGCATCGCCTCCGCGAAATCGAGCCCCGCGCCGCGGCGCATCTGCTCGAAGGCAATCGTGATGCTGGTCGGAGATTTGACGGCAAGCGTCTGCAGGGCCTTGCCGGCGAAGGCGTCGCCGGATTCGGCCTTCAGCTTCAGCCGCTCCCTGATGCCGTCGAGCTCGGAGGCGCCGAAGCATTCGGCGATGGTCGCGCGCTCGGCTGCGAGCTTTTGCGGGCCCGGGTCCTGGGTGAAGCCTGACAGGATCTCGTCGATGGCGCCGCGGCCGGTCAGGGCATCGGCGAGTTCGGCCATCCGACTGCTCGGCACGGCGTGGGTCGCAAGGCCGATGGCCAGGGCGTCCGCTGCCCCGACACGGTCTCCGGTCAAGGCGAGATAGATGCCGGCTGCGCCTGGCAAGCGCGGCAGGGCATAGGTCGCGCCGACATCCGGGAAGAAGCCGATGCCGACCTCGGGCATGGCGAAGAGGTAGCGGTCGCCGGCGATGCGGTGGCTGCCATGCAGCGAAATCCCGACGCCGCCGCCCATGACGATGCCGTCGATCAGCGCGATATAGGGCTTGGGATAATGCTTGATGCGGTGATTGAGGATGTATTCCTCGCCCCAGAAGGCGAGCATCTCGCCCTGACGGCCGGCGCGGCCGAGATCATGCAACGAACGGATGTCGCCGCCCGCGCAGAATGCCTTCTCGCCGGCACCCATCACCACGATCCGCGTCACCTGCGGGTCGCGCTCCCAGGCATCGAGCGCGCGCGCCAGCTCGCGGACCATGACAAGGCTCAGCGCATTCAGCGCCTTGGGGCGGTTGAGGATGACGACCCCCGCCGCGCCCCGGATTTCGCAAATGATCTCTGGTTCCTGCGACATGCCGTGCTGATCCCTGATGACAGGTCAGGTTCTGGGCCGGGGCTCGGGCGATTGTCAACGCGCGCCGCTGCGCAGGCTCGACCGCAAGGTTGCGACCATCCACCCCTGTTTTGGAATGGTTCCGATGTGCTAAGCCTCCGGTAAAGGACAAGCCAACGCGCCCACGCGGCGGAGGATTTCATGGCACATCGGGTTGTAAAGCCGTTTCCGGCGCCGGTGTCGCGGCAGGATGATCTGCCGGCGGCCGCCCTGCGCAGCAAGGATTCGCTCGACCTGACCCGCCGGATGCGGCGCAACCGCAAGGCCGAATGGTCACGGCGGCTGGTGCGCGAGGCGGTCCTGACCACGAACGACCTGATCTGGCCGATCTTCCTGGTGGATTCGAGCGACGCCCGCTCCGCCGTTGCCTGGATGCCGGGCGTCGACCGGCTGAACATCGAGGAGGCGGTGCGCCAGAGCGCCCATGCCGCCAGCCTCGGCATCCCCGCGATCGCGCCTTTCCCCTATGTCGAGAAATCGCTGCGCGACGCCACGGCCTCGGAGGCGCTGAACACGCGCAACCTGATGTGCCGTGCCGTGCGCGCCATCAAGGCCGCAGTGCCCGAGATCGGCATCATCTGCGACGCCGCGCTCGATCCCTACACCTCGCATGGCCATGACGGCGTGATGGCGGGCGAGCGCATCCTGAACGATGCGAGCGTGCGCATCCTGACGCAGCAGGCGCTGGCGCTGGCCGATGCCGGCGCCGATGTCATCGCCCCCTCCGACATGATGGACGGCCGCGTCGGTGCCATCCGGGTCGAGCTCGACGAGGCCGGCTTCGAGGACGTCCAGATCATGGCCTATGCGGCGAAATACGCCTCGGCCTTCTATGGTCCGTTCCGGGACGCGATCGGCACCAATGCGACGCTGGTCGGCGACAAGCGCACCTATCAGATGGACCCCGCCAATTCGGACGAGGCCATTGCGGAGGTCGCGCTCGATCTCGAAGAGGGCGCCGACATGGTGATGATCAAGCCCGGCATGCCCTATCTCGACGTGATCGCGCGGGTGAAGGACCATTTCCGGGTGCCGACCTTCGCCTATCAGGTCTCCGGCGAGTACGCGATGATCCAGGCCGCCGCCCTGAATGGCTGGATCGATGGCGACAGGGCCATGATGGAGAGCCTGATCGCCTTCAAGCGCGCCGGCGCCGACGGGGTGCTGAGCTATTTCGCGCCACGCGTCGCCGAGAAGCTGAAGATTAACGGCTGAAGCGCGTGCGCCTCGGAGCGCACCGCATCACATCACAGGCGACTGGCAAAGCGATGAATTGCGCGACGCAGCGAGTATCAACGCGACGCAACTGGCGCTAGCGTCCGCGCAATGCGCGCGCTCCTCCCGATTCTCCTGGCCTTGCTGCTGACCGGCTGCGGCGAGCGTTTCGATACGGACCAGACGCGGCTTTGCCGCCAGGCGATTCCGGCGCTCAACGCGCCGGACGCGCGCATCACCATCGACCGCGCGACGACCGGCCCGCGCGCCAATGCCCTGCGCATCCTCTACCATGTCGAGACCGGCGGCGGCCCGGCCCGCCAGCGCATGATCGACTGCCTCTTCGCCGGCGAGGGCGCGGGCCTGCAGCGCGGCGCGCTGCTCGGGGTCGCGGTCGACGGACGGCCGATGAACGATGCCAGCTTCTACCTGCTCCGGCGCTTCTATCTCGAGAATCGCGAGGAACCGCCGGCCGATCCGGGCTCGGCCCGCATCGACGGCCTGCCGCAGCTCCCGGCCGGCCTCGCCTATGCCCTGCAGCAGGGCCTGAGCGCCCTGCCCTCGGCGGCGGTCTACGCGCTGCTCGCCTCGGCCTATGCGCTGATCTATGGCCTGACCGGGCGGATCATCCTGTGCTTCGGCGAATTCGCGGCGCTCGGCGCGCTTGCCGCCGTCATCGGCGTGGCGCTCCTCGTCTCGGCGGCGATCTCGACGCCGGTCTCGGGGCTGCTGGTCGCTTTCGTCGTGGCCATGCTGGTCGCGGCCTTCCACGGCTTCGCCATGGGGCGTTTCGTGCTGCGCCATCTCGAGCGCGCCAGCGGCCAGCAGATGCTGATCGCGACGATCGGGCTCGCGATTGCGCTGTCGGAGTACCTGCGGCTGGCGCAGGGGCCGGACCTGCGCTGGCTGCCGCCGGTCTTCAACGAGCCCTGGGCGCTGGCCCGCTCGGGCAGCTTCATCGTCACCGCAACCCCGGTCGGGCTGGCGCTCGCCGCCGGCGGCCTCAGTGCCGCGCTCGGGCTCGTGCTGCTGATCCGCCATTCCGCCTTCGGGCGGGCCTGGCGCGCGGTCTCGGACGATGCCGGCACCGCAGCGCTTTTCGGCGTCAACGCGCGTGCCGTGCATGACCGGGCGCTGATCCTCGCCTGCGCGGCCTGCGGCGCGGCCGGCGTCATCGTCACCGCGATCTATGGCGGCATGGGCTTCGCCGGCGGGTTCACGCTCGGGCTGAAGGCGCTCGTCGCCGCGATCCTGGGCGGCATCGGCTCGGTCGCCGGGGCCTGCCTCGGCGGCCTCAGCATCGCGCTCTTCGAGGTCCTGTGGTCATCGGCCATGCCGCTCGAACAGCGCGACATCGCCGTCTATAGCTTGCTCGCCGTGGTGCTGATCCTGCGCCCCGGCGGCTTCTTCGGCGAGGGCGCGCTTGCGCCTCGTCAGGTCTGAACGGAACTCCACGCATGAGCGAGCCTTTCTCGATCACTCCCGCCGATATCGAAGCGGCCGCCCGGCGTATCGAGGGGCATGTGCTGCGCACGCCGCTGGTACCGGCGCCGCGCCTGTCCGAGCTCACCGGCGCGACCGTGCTGGTCAAGCACGAGAACATGCAGGCGACGGCCTCCTTCAAGGAACGCGGCGCGGTCAACAAGCTGCTCGGCCTGACGGAGGCCGAGAAGGCCCGCGGCGTCATCGCCATGTCCGCCGGCAACCATGCGCAGGCCGTCGCCTATCACGCGCGCCGCTTCGGCATCCCGGCGACCATCGTGATGCCGGAGACGACGCCGCTGGTGAAGGTCGAGAACACCAGGGCCCATGGCGCCCGCGTCGTGCTCTATGGCGAAACGCTCTACGAATCGGCCGTGCGCGCCCGCGAACTGGCGCAGGCCGAAGCCCTGGTCTTCGTGCACCCCTATGACGACGCGGCCGTGATGGCCGGCCAGGGCACGATCGCGCGTGAAATGCTGGCCGATGCGCCCGATCTCGATGTGCTGATCATTCCGCTCGGCGGCGGCGGGCTGATGGCCGGCAACGCCATTGCGGCCAAGGCCCTGAAGCCGGAGATCGAGCTGATCGGCGTCGAGGCCGAGCTCTATCCCTCCTTCTACAATGCCGTGAATGGCGAGGACCGGCCGATCGGCGGCGCGACGCTGGCCGAAGGCATCGCCGTCAAGACGGTCGGCGAGCAGACCTTGCCGATCGTCTCCAGCCTGGTGTCCGACATCGTCCTGGTCGGCGAGGACCTGATCGAGCGCGCGGTCAATGCCTATGCCAGCCTGCAGCATTCGCTGGCCGAGGGCGCCGGCGCCGCCGGGCTCGCCGCGATGCTGAAGGAGCCGGAGCGCTATCGCGGCCGCAAGGTCGGTTTGGTGCTCTGCGGCGGCAATATCGACACCAGGCTGCTCGCCGCGATCATGGTGCGCGAGCTGGAGCGCGAGGACCGCATCGCCGCCTTCCGCCTCACCGCCAGCGACCGGCCGGGCCTGCTCGGCAAGGTCGCGAGCCTGCTCGGCGAGCACGGCGCCAACATCCTCGAGGTCAGCCATGGCAGGCTCTTCCTCGACGTGCCGGCCAAGGGCGTGACGCTCGATGTCACGGTCGAGACGCGGGGCGAGAGCCATACGCGCGCCATCGAGGAGGCGCTGCGGGCCAATGGCTTCCAGCCGCGCCGTATCTTTCCGCGCGGCCTTGCGGAACAGGACCGCTGATCAAACATTATGGCGGCGGAGCGCACCACCACCGGACGCGCCCGCGAAACAAGGGGTCTCGACCTTCGATGAGCGAACGCAGCTATCAGCAACCGGTCACGCCGATCGAACAGCGCCCGCTGCAGAATGTCAGCGGCGTGCTGGGGTCGCGCCTGTTCGCCTGGATCGGCGACATCATCGCCCTGTTCATCCTGGGCTGGCTCGTGGTCGCGCTCCTGATCTTCCTCGGCCTCGTCACCTTCGGCGCGACCTGGCTGCTCCTGCCGATCGCGACGGTGGCGACCGCGCTCGGCTATGCGGCGCTGACCGTCGGCGGTCCGAAGCAATCGACCTGGGGCATGCGCATGGCGGGTCTCAGGGTCGAGACCGTCAATGGCGGGCGTCCCGACGGGCTCGCGGCGGCGGTCCATGCCCTGCTGTTCTATGTCGCGGCGGGCACGGTCGCGCTCTGGGTGCTCGATATCCTCTGCGGACTGGTGCGCGATGACCGCAGGCTCGGCCACGATATCCTGACCGGGCTGGTCGTCGTCCGCGCCTGACCCGCATCGCAACTCTTGTTGCCGGCTGCGCTGCTGCTACACTCGTGGTTCAGGTCGTTTCCGGAGCGATACGAACGTGACGCGCCCGTTGCGGGATGCCCCGCAATTCTATCTGACGTCACCGACCTCCTGCCCGTATCTGCCCGGGCGGGAGGAACGCAAGGTGTTCACCCACCTTGTCGGCGGACGGGCGCGCGACCTCAACGACGTGCTCTCCCAAGGCGGTTTCCGCCGCTCGCAGAGCATCGCCTATCGCCCGGCCTGCGAGACCTGCCGCTCCTGCGTCTCCGTCCGCGTCTGCGTCGACGATTTCCGGCCGTCGCGCGGGTTCCGGCGTGTGCTCGCCCGCAATTGCGACCTGATCGGCGAGGAGCTGCCGCCGGAGCCGCGCTCCGAGCATTACTCGCTGTTCCGCAGCTATCTCGACGAACGCCACCCCGATGGCGGCATGGCCTCGATGTCGGCCCTCGATTTCGCGATGATGATCGAGGACACGCATGTCGAGACCAACCTGATCGAATACCGCCGGCGCGGCCCCGATAGCGGCTTCACCGGGCGCGGCGTCGGCGATCTCTTCGCCATGGCGCTGACCGACCGGCTGAATGACGGGCTCTCGATGGTCTATTCGGTGTTCGACCCGACACTGGAGCAGCGCTCGCTCGGCACCTTCATGGTGCTCGACCATATCGAGCGGGCCCGCAAGCTTCGCCTGCCCTATGTCTATCTCGGCTATTGGGTCGATGGCTCGCCCAAGATGGCCTACAAGGCCCGCTTCCTGCCGCAGGAGCGCCTCTCGCCCCAGGGCTGGGAACGGGTCGACTCGGACAGTTAAACCGTTTGAAACGCATCGTCGAGGCGCGAAAAACGCGCTTGCGGCCGATGCTCCCTGCCGGCACCTTGGCCGCAATGGCAGTGCGTCGCGGCGGCAATGGTGGCGCGCCCCGGCGCAGGAACGTGCCAATACGGAGGAAGCCTTGAGCGATCAACTGACCGAGCGGCTGGAACGCTGCTACACCGGCATCATCCACGATGTCATGCGCGCCATGGGGCTGAAGGATTTCACGTTCCCGCCCGAGCTGAGGCCCCTCCTGCCCGGCCAGAAGCTGGCCGGCCCGGCCTTCACCGTCGAGGGCAAGACCGATCCGGATTTCGACGCGCATGAGACCCTGCTCGGCTGGACCGGCCTGCTCTCGCGCGCCAAGCCCGGCCATGTCTGGGTCTGCCAGCCGAATACCGACGAGGTCGCGCTGATGGGCGAGCTTTCGGCCGAGACGCTCAAGAACAAGGGCGTGCGCGGCTGCGTCATCGACGGCCTGTCGCGCGATACCGAGTTCATGGTCGATATGGGCTTCCAGGCCTATTTCCGGGCCTATACGCCACGCGACATCGTCGGCTTCTGGATGCCGAAGACGATCGACGAGCCGATCAAGATCGGCGCCGTCTGGATCCGGCCCGGCGACTACATCCTCGGCGATCGCGACGGCATCGTGCGCATTCCCGCCGAGGTGATCGAGGAGGTGCTGGAGAAGGCCGAGACGGCGATCTCGGCCGAGAACAAGGTCCGCACCGCGATCCTCGCCGGCACCGACCCCCAGGAAGCCTATCTCCAGTTCGGCAAGTTTTGATCGATTCCGGCCGGTTTCCCCGGCCGCCCGGAGCGAGGCGGTCTGCTTCTCGAGGAGTTTAAGCCCATGGCTCAGCACGATCCCCGGCTCATCCTGCTCGATCCGCGCGACAATGTCTTTGTCGCGCGGATGCGGCTCGCCGCCGGCGAGACCGTGGACACCGGCGCAGGCCCGGCCGTGCTCGACCGCGATATCGCGCTCGCCCACAAGGTCGCGCGCCAGCCGATCGCCGCCGGCGAAAAAATCCTGAAATACGGGGCGCCGATCGGCGTGGCGACGGAAGCGATCGCGGCCGGCCAGCATGTCCATGTTCAGAACATGAAGAGCGACTACACCCCGACCTATCATCTCGAAGACGAGCGCAAGGCGGGAGCCGTCCAATGAACGACATGCGCGGCTATCTCCGCTCCGACGGGCGCAAGGGCATCCGCAACACCGTCGCCGTCGCCTATCTCGTCGAATGCGCGCATCACGTCGCACGCGAGATCGCCCTGCCCTGGCGCGAGAACGGCGTCCACGTCATCGGCTTTCCCGGCTGCTACCCCAATGGCTATGCCGAAAAGATGATGGAGCGGCTCTGCACCCACCCCAATGTCGGGGCCGTGCTGCTGATCTCGCTCGGCTGCGAGAGCTTCAACAAATATGCGCTCGAGCGCGTCGTGCGGGCCTCCGGCCGGCCGGTGAAGACCATCATCATCCAGGGCACCGGCGGCACGCGCAGCTCGATCAAGGAGGGTCGCGCCTGGGTCGAGGCCGAGCGCGCGCGTCTCGACGAGCAGGAGACCGTGCCGATGGCGCTCAGTGAGCTCGTCGTCGGCACCGTCTGCGGCGGCTCGGACGGCACCTCGGGCATCACCGGCAACCCTGCGGCCGGGCGCGCCTTCGACCTGCTGATTTCGGAGGGCGCCGCCTGCATCTTCGAGGAAACCGGCGAGCTGATCGGCTGCGAGCACATCATGGCGGCGCGCGCGGTCACGCCCGAGCTGGGCGAGGAGCTGGAAAGATCGGTCGCCAAGGCGGCCCGTTATTACGCGACGCTCGGCTATGGCTCCTTCGCCGCCGGCAATGCCGAGGGCGGATTGTCGACCATCGAGGAAAAATCGATGGGCGCCTATGCCAAATCCGGCGCATCGCCGATCTCGGGCCTGATCAAGCCCGGCGACATCCCGCCCCACGGCGGGCTCTACCTGCTCGATGTCGTGCCGGATGGCGAAGTGCGCTTCGGCTTCCCCAATATCAACGACAATGCCGAGATCGCGGAGCTGATCGCCTGCGGCGCGCATTGCGTGCTCTTCGTCACCGGCCGCGGCTCGGTCGTCGGCTCGGCGATCTCGCCGGTGGTCAAGATCTGCGCGAACCCGGAAACCTATCGCCGGATGGAAGACGACATGGATGTCGATGCCGGGCGGATCCTCGAGGGCCGCGCCGGGCTCGACGAGGTCGGCCGCGAGATCCGCGACCTCGTCATCTCGCTGGCCACGGGCGGGTGCACCAAATCGGAAGAGCTCGGCCACCAGGAGTTCATCCTGACCTACAAAAGCTTCGAGCCGCTCGGACCCGCCTGCCTGCCGGCGGCGTGACGAGGGGGCGCTTCGAGCCTGATGGGGCCACGGTTACCTTAAATTGCCGGGCGGCGCCCACGCGCTTCGCCTAGCTCTGCGTCCCCCGGTCGTACGAAGGAAGCCTATAGCATCGGCCCGGAAAGTGCATTGCGGTTTTCGGGAAAGCCGATGCAAACACAAAAGGTTAGAGCATCGGACCGGATACGATTTCCGGTCCGATGTTCTAAGCCATCTCCGTTGCCCTGATGCTCTCCAAGAGCAGCCACTGGAGCCATGAGCAGGAGCTTCGAAAATTTTTGCAAAATCTGTAACGAATGACTCAAGGGTTGGCCCTAGCCTATCCTTCGCGCTTCACCGGTACCTTCGTCATGCTGAACCGGCTAACCCAATTTGCTCGTCTTTTCGCCGTCCCGCTCCGGCGTTCTTCGGACGAGAGCGGTAATATCGCAATCTTATTTGGACTTAGTCTCCCGCTGATCATGGGGAGCGCGGGGCTCGCGGTTGAGACAGGGTATTGGTATTATCGTAGCCTGAATCTGCAGTCGGCGTCCGACGCAGCTGCTTATGCGGCAGCTCTCGAAAAGCTCGGTGGCTCAGATTCCACCAAGATGAAAGCCGCGGCTGTCGATGTCGCGACGGGAAACCAATTTGAAGCAGCAACGGGGACAATCTCCGTCTACAGTCCGCCATCGACGGGCCCGAATGCGGGAAAAAAGGGCGTCGAGGTCATCTTAAATCAAACGCTTCCACGGTTCTTTTCTCAGGTCTTTGACGAAACGCCTCTCGTGGTCTCGCGCCGCTCGGTTGCAGTTTACGCGGTCGATTCAAACGCGTGCATGCTTGCACTCGATCCGACCGCATCTCGGACAGTCCTGATGTCGGGTAGCGCAAGCGTAAACCTGACCGGATGCTCGGCGATGGCGAATTCGACCGCCACAGACGCCATAAGGACGCAAGGCTCCGCCACGATGACTGTTGATTGCCTGATCTCGGCAGGCGGCGTTGATCTTACGTCGGGATCGGTGACGACGCGATGCGCCAGGCCTGTGACAAATGCGGCTCCTGCCTACGACCCTTTCGCTGATCTGGTCGCTCCGTCAACGTCGGGTTCATGCAATCCCACGAACGGTGGAACTCTCCAGCCAGGCGTCTATTGCTCAGGTCTGACGCTCAATGGAACGGTCAAGCTCAAGCCTGGCGTCTACGTCATCAGCGGCGGCGATTTCCGCATAAACTCCAATGCCAATATTTCAGGATCAGACGTCACGATCTATCTGGCAGGGAATGCGCGGGTGACGATGAACGGGACGGCAACGGTCCAGCTCAGTGCGCCAACAACAGGAGCTTACTCCGGGGTGCTGTTTTTCGGCGACCGAGCAAGCGGCGGTGGGACCAACAAATTTAATGGAACAGCGAACTCGCTGCTGACCGGGGCGCTCTATTTCGCCAAGCAAAAAGTCGAATTTCTAGGAAATTTCTCAGGAAATGGCGGCTGCACACAGCTTGTCGCAAAGTCAATCGAATGGACCGGCAACGCCAATATCAAGCAAGACTGTAGCAACTTGGGACTCCGCGATATCCCTGCGACACAGATCGTCAAGCTCGTCGAATGAAACCACAGCTCGCACGAAAATTTTGGCGATCGGAAACAGGCGTTTCGGCCGTCGAGTTCGCCTTCATCGCCCCTGTCATGCTGATCGTGACGTTAGGCATTGCCGATGTCTCCAGCTATCTGTCAATCGTTCTTCAAATGCGCGCGACGACCAATACTGCCGCAAGTTTTTTGATGCAGGGGGCAACAGACGACGCGTCGACTGCGGCTGCGGCTCTCTCAAGTTGGAGTGGCCGTCCGGGTGATGCCCAAGTGACGCTGCAACGGACGTATAAGTGCGCTGACGCTGTCGCCAGTGCGCCAAACCTCTGCTCCGACGGCAAGCAACCAGCGGTCTTTGTAACGATACGTGCGAGCGGAACCTGGGCGCCTCCAGTCGATGTCAATTCATTGGACATGACCCAATTGGTCAAATTCGAACAGATCGTGCGGACGCGGTGATATGCAGAAGCGGTTTTTCTCCGACAAGAGTGGAGCGTCCGCCCTGGAGTTTGCGATCGTAGCTCCAGTGTTTCTCTTGTTTTTGTTCGGCATATTTTACACGGCCTGGGCAACCTACAATGTGACCGCGGCGAAATTTGCGATTGATGACACCGCACGGGCACTTCAACTAAACCAGAAACTGACCGCCGCCGAGCTTGATCAGATATTCAAAAGCAAAATTACCACAGGCACCATGGCTGTCCAGACACTCGAATTGAATATCGAGGTAACGCAATCAGGTTTCTCTCTTGCGAAGCTTCGCGTGCCTATTTCAATCATTCTACAGATTCCATTTATGGACGAACTCAGGATCGATTTGAGCGCATCGTCTCAAACAGCTTTGATTTCTACTTAACGTATCGAGATATGATTGTTCTGTAATTGACCTAAGGCTGCGTTCTCCTACTTGGGGATTCAGCATCCCGCCGATTGGAGATCAGGATCCATTCTTTAGATCGTCCGGCTTCAGATTGTCGCGCGCCCCGTCCGCTCGCGAGTGGGATCCCCAACCGGCATGCGCCCCCGGCAGGCTGGTTGATGGCGCCAACGAAAATTCTTCGCTTTCCGGAAAAACCCGCGACGGATTTAAGACTAAATCAAACCCGGCCGTCGCAGGTTGCCGGCTCTTGCCTGACGCCTATCTGGGGGGCCAATGCTGAGTTCCTTGACACGGATGCCCTCCGAGATGTCCTCGGAGGCACGCCGGCAGCTGCTCAATGCGGTCACAGACCTGTTCCTGCTCGACCAGGATCCGACTGAACCCTCCAAGGCACATTACGGCGAGATCGCGCTGCGTTCGCTGCCGCATCTCGAGAACGAGGCCCGCAAGACCTATGCCGGCCAGGTCGCGGCCGTGCCGAGCCTGCCGCATGAGGTCGCGGTGACGCTTGCCGGCGACACCGATTCCGAAGTCGCCCGCCTCGTGCTGAAGCTCTCTCCGGTGCTGACCGACACCGACCTCGCCGCGATCGCGGTGAGCCAGTCGCAGTACCATCTCGTGGCGATCGCCGAGCGCGCCCGGCTCTCGGAGAGCGTCACCGACATTCTCGTCCAGCGCGGCGACCGCAACGTGCTGCACACGGTCAGCGCCAATGAGGGCGCACATTTTTCCGACAAGGGCTTTGACACGCTGCTGGAACGCAGCAGCAAGGATGCCGAGATCGGCGGCGCGCTGGCCAGGCGCTCGGACCTGACGCCGAACCGGGCCAGCCGCGTCCTGGAGATCGTCGAGGGGCTCAGCGGCGGCGCCGGACTCTGGTCCAAGCCCGCCGACGAGGCCGCAACGCTCGCCCGCCGCGCGCGCCAGCAGCGGCTGGAGGTAAAACTCCTGCTCGCCGATCTCGGCGCCGGCAAGCGCGAGCTCGACGAGATCGTGACGATGCTGGCCGAGGAGGACCGGGCCTACCACCTGGCCGAGGTGATCGCGCAGGCCTCGGGCATCACCAACGAGCAGGCGCTGCGTGTCCTGCTCCAGCGCGATGTCAGCGGCATCGCCGTGACCTGCCGCTCGCTGAATCTCGGCACGGAGGCCTTCAAGGCCGTGCTGGAGCTGCGCTCGCGGCGGCTGCTCTTCGGCGCGCGCGATGCCGAGGGCGACCTGAAGAACTATGCCGGTCTCGACAGCGCCACCGCCGAGCGGACGCTGCGTTTTCTCAAGCTGAAGACGACGATCGGCTAAAGCATCGGCCCGAACAGTGGATTGCGGTTTTCGGGGCAAAGCCGACGCAAACACAAAAAGGTTAGATCATCGGACCGGATGCGGTATCCGGTCCGATGATCGAGGGACGAGCGGCGCCTGGCGCCGTTCCCGCCACAAATCCGCGACATTCACGCGACCTTCTGCTAGCCTCAAGCACAGGGGTTCGGCCGAGAGGATGCCTTCGACGTGAGACTACCGATCCTTTCCGGCGCGCTCTGCGCGCTCGCGCTCAGCGCCGGTGCCGCGCAGGCGCAGGCCTACCTGCCCTTCACGGGCTTTGCCGCCGTGCCCTCCTTCGCCTGGTCGGAGCCGACGCTGGCGCCCGGCGGCGTGAAGTGGGAAGGCTCCTATGCCCGCATCTCCACCGGCTTCCAGGTCACCAGCGCGAAGGGGCTCGGCACCTCGGCCGGCCCGACGATCGGGCTCGAAGGCGGCAAGATGTGGCGCGATGGCGACTTCGTCTACGGCATCATCGGCGCGCTCGAATACGCCCCTGCGATCGGCGGCTACGGCACGCCGAGCTTCAACACGGTGGCCTGGACGCGCGACGTCGTCGGCGCCTTCCAGCTCAAGGCCGGCGTGTTCGCAACCGAGAACGTGCTGCTCTACACCAAGGTCGGGCTCGCTGCCGGCAACGAAACCTGGCGCTATGGCCCGACGCCGTTCAGCTCGCCGTTCAACCGCAGCGAGATCGCGGTTCGGCCGGAGGCGCGTGCCGGGGTCGAATGGGCCGTGACCAACAACCTGACGCTCGGCCTCGAGGTCGGCGTGGTCGGCCAGGCGATCAGGTAGGGCCCTCCTCGCGGCGGACAGGCCGGGGCTGCCGACCTGGGCTGCGAGGCTGACCTGGGCTGAGAGATCGATTCAGGGACCGGAGAAACTGATTCAACGCCCTGCCGCGTTGATTCAAGGCGTCCGGCCAACAGGTTGACAATACGTTACTTTCGGCAACGGCGATGCGCAGGCCCAAGGGCCTGTGACCGCGGCTTTGCGAGCGAGTGGTCCGCCCTTGCGACCGCGGTCAAGGGGATCAGATGCCCGGGCTCAAGCCCGGGCAGATGTGCCTCAGCCGCCGAACCTGTTGTTCTTCGCAAAGCCCTTGGGCGGCAGGCGGCCTGATTCCGCACGGTGGCCGAGCCACTCGAGCAGTTCGGCCGCCCCGACCGTCCAGGTCCGGTTCGAGGTGTCGAGCCAGGTCAGGCCCTCGGCCAGCTTGAAGGTCTTGGCATCGGAGACGCCGCCATCCTTGTAGCGCTGCAGGCGCACGCCCTTGCCGCGCCCCATCTCCGCGACCTCGGAGAGCGGGAAGCAGAGCAGCTTGCGGTTCTCGCCGATGATCGCGACATGATCGCCCTCGGCCGGGACGGCGAGCAGTGCCTTGACCGGATCGCTGACGTTGAGCACCTGGCGGCCCTTGCGGGTGTTGGCCACGACATCGTCGCTGGGAGCGACGAAGCCGCGCCCATCCGTCGTCACCATCAGGAGCTTGAGGCCGGGCCGGTAGGGGAAGGCAGAGACGATGTCGGCCGCCTCCTCCAGCTCGATCATCAGGCGGATGGGATCGCCGAAGCCGCGGCCGCCCGGCAGCTTGGAAGCCTCCAGCGTGAAGACCTTGCCGTTCGAGGCCAGGACCAGCAGCTTCGCCGTGGTCTCGGTGTGGAAGCCGAGCTGCAGCGCGTCATCGCCCTTGAAGGACAGGGTCGAGAGATCCTGGACATGGCCCTTCAGCGCCCTGATCCAGCCCTTCTTGGAGACGACGACGGTGATCGGCTCGCGCTCGACCATCGCCTGCGTCAGGTCGATATCGGTCGTCTCCGGCATGTCGGCGAAATCGGTGCGGCGCTTGCCGATCGCGGTTTCCGGGCCGAAGAGCTTCTTCACCTCGCGGATGTCCCAGGAAATGGTCTTCCACTGCGTCGCCTCGGAGGCCAGCAAGCCTTCGATCTGGCCCTTCTCGGTGGTCAGCTCGTCGAGTTCGGTCTTGAGCTGCATCTCCTCGAGCTTGCGCAGGGCGCGCAGGCGCGTGTCGAGGATCGCGTTGGCCTGGACCTCGCTGAGCTCGAAATAGCGCATCAGCTCGAGCTTCGGCTCGTCCTCCTCGCGGATGATCTTGATGACCCGGTCGAGGTCGAGATAGACGATCAGCAGGCCGCGCAGGATCTCGAGCCGCTTCTCGATCTGGCCGAGGCGGAAGCGCGAGCGGCGCAGCAGCACCTCGCGGCGATGGTCGAGCCAGGCGCGCAGGGCCTCGTTGAGGCCGAGCACGCGGGGCACCAGCCCGCCGGTCAGCACGTTCATGTTCATCGAAATGCGCGATTCTAGCTCGGTGAGCTTGAACAGCGATTCCATCATCAGATTGGCATCGACGGCGCGGCTGCGCGGCTCGATGACGACGCGGATGTCCTCCGCCGACTCGTCGCGCAGGTCCGCGACCAGCGGCAGCTTCCGCTCGTTCAGCAGCTCGGCGATCTTCTCGATCAGCCGGCCCTTCGAGACCATGTAGGGGATCTCGGTGACGACAGCGAGCCAGGTGCCGCGGCCCTGGTCCTCGACATGCCAGCGCGCCCGGGTGCGGAAGGCGCCGCGCCCGGTGCGATAGGTCTCGGCCATCGAGGCCCGGCTCTCGACGATGATGCCGCCGGTCGGGAAATCCGGCCCGGGCACGAAGGTCATGAGCTGCTCGGAGGTGGTCTCCGGATGCTGGATCAAATAGAGCGCGGCATCGCAGAGTTCGGCTGCGTTATGCGGCGGGATCGAGGTCGCCATGCCGACCGCGATGCCCTGCGAGCCATTGGCCAGCAGGTTGGGGAAAGCCGCCGGCAGGACGATCGGCTCCTCGTCCTCGCCGTTATAGGTCTCGCGGAAATCGACCGCGTCCTCCTCGATGCCGTCGAGCAGGAGGCGCGCGACCTCGGTCATGCGCGCTTCGGTGTAGCGGTAGGCGGCGGCGTTATCGCCGTCGATATTGCCAAAGTTGCCCTGGCCGTCGACGAGCGGGTAACGCTGGGCGAAATCCTGCGCGAGGCGCACCAGCGCGTCATAGACCGACTGGTCGCCATGCGGGTGGAACTTGCCGATGACGTCGCCGACGATGCGGGCGCATTTCTTGTGCACCTGGCCGGGGTCGAGGCGCAGCAGGCGCATCGCATGCAGGATGCGGCGATGGACGGGCTTCAGGCCGTCACGCGCGTCCGGCAGGGCACGGTGCATGATGGTGGACAGCGCATAGGCGAGATAGCGCTCCTCGAGCGCCGATTTCAGATCGATGCGCTCGGTCTCGTCCTCCGGTGGCGGCTCGACCGGTTTTCCCATGTGTCACTCAACCTCGATCTACGCCGCGGCCGCCGGGAAGCGCCGGCCGCGAATCACTTCCTATGACGATGCCGGCCCGATGCAAGCCGCGCAAAGCGTCTTAACCGCAAACGCGCCGGAAATCAGTGAATTCGTGCGACCAGCTCCAGCAGCCGCGCCCGCTCCGGCGGCTCGAGCAATCCGCGCGGCTCGAGCACATGGCGGCGCAGGAAGAAGCCGGTCAGGGCGAAGCCCGCGGCGATCTCGGCGGCGGAGGGTTGCCGCGCGCCCTGCCCTTCGCTGAGGAAACCCGGCAGCGCCAGCAGACGATCCTGATAGGGCTCGGCCACCTTGCGGCTGACCGCCTTGCCCGATTTCGGCGAGACATGGCTGAGGTCGTCGGGCGAACCGGTGACGGCGCAGCGCGTGAGATCAAGCCCGAAGCCGAGTTCGGCCAGCATGGCGAGTTCGAAACGCACGACCAGGGCCGGCGCCAGCGTCAGCTCGTCGAGATGCTCGATCAGCACCGCCAGCCCCTCATGCAGGGCGGGATGGGGATCGCGCTCCGGCAGCAGCCGCAACAGCGCCGAGATCACTGCCAGCCCATAGAGGGCGACCGGCGCCGCCATCAGCCGTGCTGCATGCGAGGTGATGAGCTCGACCTTGTATTCGCCGAGATGCTCGTCGAGCCGGGCCCGCCAGGTCAGCGAGACGGCATTGCCGGGCTGCAGCACGGGCTGCACCCGGGCCGAGCGCCCACCGCGCACGAGCCCGAGATGGCGGCCATGCAGGCGCGTCAGCACCTCCAGGATCACGGCGTTCTCGCCGTGATGCCGTACGCCGATGATGGTGCCGTCGTCGCTCCACTCCATGGCAAGGAGTTAGGCGGCGCACCCGGCCGGGTCAATTTCCGCCCGCATCCGAGCCCGACAGATCGCGTCAGCGGCGCCGGCCCGGGACGGCAAGCAGCCGGCCTCAGACATACTGGGCGATGCCGCCGCCGAAGGACCAGTTCTCGCGCGCGGTCTCGATCAGGTTGATGAAGATGTCGTCGGGCTTCAGCCCCGGCTCCCGGCGCAAGTTCTCGGCGATCTTGGCGAACAGCGCCTTCTTCTGGGTGACGCCGCGGCTGTTGTTGCAGGTGATCTGGATGATGACGAGACCGGCGCTGCGCTCGAAGCCGAAATAGCGGGCGTTGAAGATGAACTCGTCGGGATCGTGCTGGTGGATCACGGCGAAGAGATCGTCCTCCGGCACCTCGAAGGTCTCGCGCATCGCCCGATAGACGCCATCGACAATGGCGGCTGGCTCGGAGGCGGGACGGCCGCGCCTCATGGAAATGCGGATCAGGGGCATGGTTGGATCTCCGGTACGTGCGAGGCCGTTCGCCTCGCTGTCCAGAGCAAGCTAGCGCTGTTCGAAACATCCTTGTAGTGTATGATTGAAGATATCAATCATATGGATTTTTGATCTATGCTGGCCACGACGCTCGATATCGACGCGGTCGCCGCCTTTCTCGGCGCGGCCGATCTGCGCAGCTTCACGCGCGCCGCCGAGGCGCTGGGTACGACCCAGTCGCTGGTCAGCACCCGGGTCAAGCGGCTCGAGGAGGCTCTCGGCCGGGCCCTGCTCCAGCGCCACCCGCGTCTCGTCAAGCTCACCGCCGAGGGCGAGCGCTTCGTGCCGGCGGCACGCGAGCTGCTCGCCGCGCATGAGCGGGCGCGCGCGGCCTTCACCGAGGAGCCGGAGCGCATTGCAATCGGGATCAGCGAGCAGGCGGTCGGCGCCGATGCGCCTGCCCTGCTGGCGCGCCTGTTCGGCCATGACCCGACGCTGGTGATCAGCCTGCGGATCGAACGCTCGAGCCTGCTCGATGCGGCCTTCGAACGCGGCGAGATCGATATCGCCGTGATGCTGCGGATCGGTGCGGGACGGACCGGCGAAACGCTGCGCCACGACGCCTTTGGCTGGTTCGCCGCGCCAACGCTGACACGCGATCCGTCTGAGCCGCTGCCGCTCGTCAGCCTGATGACGGAATGCGCGCTCAGGCGTCACGCCATCGAGGCGCTTGGCCAGGGCGGGCTCAGGTGGCGCGAGGCCTTTGTCGGCGGCGGCATGGCCGCGGTCGTGGCGGCCGTCGAGGGCGGGCTCGGCGTCACGCCGCTCGCCGCGCGCATCGCGCCGCTCGGCGCCGTCGATGTCGGCAGGGACTGGGGCCTGCCGGTGCTCGGCTCATCCGAGGTCGTGCTGCGCAGCAATGTCGCGACACCGCGCGCCAACGCCTTCGTCAGGGAGCTGGCGGCGGCGTTTCGCGGGCCGGTTCAGCGCTTGCAGGCTCAGCGCTTACCAGTTCAGCCTTTGGGGAATTCCAGCCCCATCTCGCGATAGCGCTCCGGATCGTCGCTCCAGTTCTCGCGAACCTTGACGAACAGGAAGAGATGGACCTTGGCCTCGGCCGCCTCGGCGATCTCGACGCGGGCCTTCTGGCCAATCGCCTTGATGGTCTGGCCACCCTCGCCGAGCACGATCTTCCGTTGGCCCTCGCGCTCGACATAGATCGTCTGCTCGATGCGCACCGAGCCATCGGGCCGCTGCTGCCACTGTTCGGTCTCGACGGTCGAGCGATAGGGCAATTCGTCGTGCAGCCGCTCGAAGATCTTCTCCCGCGTGATCTCGGCGGCGAGGAAGCGCAGCGGCGCATCCGAGATCTGGTCCTCCGGGTAAAGCCAGGGACCGAGCGGCAGGCGCGTCTCGAGCCAGTCGAGGATGTCCTTGACGCCATAGCCGGTCAGCGCCGCGACCATGAAGGTGGTCTCGAACTTGCTCCGCTCGTTCAGCTGCGTCGTGATGGTGAGCAGCTTCTCCTTCGCGATCGTGTCGATCTTGTTGAGGATCAGGAATTTGGGCTGCTTCAGCTCGGCGAGCTTTTCGAGCAGCCGGGTGTTCTCCTCGTTGTCGAAGCGTTCGACATCGATCAGCACGCCGATCAGGTCCGCATCGGTCGCGCCGCCCCAGGCGCTCGTCACCATGGCGCGGTCGAGCCGGCGCTTGGGCGCGAAGATGCCGGGCGTGTCGACGAAGATGACCTGCGCCGCGCCGGCGAGCGCGATGCCGCGCACCTGGGTCCGCGTCGTCTGCACCTTGCGCGAGACGATCGAGATCTTGGCACCGACGAGCTTGTTCAGCAGCGTCGACTTGCCGGCATTGGGCGCGCCGATCAGCGCAACGAAGCCGCAGCGTGTGGGCTTGTCGGCCTCAGCCATTGTCATCTCCCATGGTTTCGTTCCAGAGCCCCTCGCGGCGCAGGAACGCCTCGGCAGCAGCTTGTTCGGCGAGGCGCTTGGAGCGCCCTTCGGCTTCGGCGTCGATCAATCCGGCGATACGGGCCGCGACCCGGAAAAGCGGGGCATGGTCCGGGCCGGAGCGACCGCGCTCGGTATAGGTCGGCGTCTGGTAGCCCTTGCCCTGCGCCCATTCCTGCAACGCGGTCTTCGCATCGCGCAACGGGCGCACCGGCTTCAGCAGACGTTCGCCAAAGGCGCGCTCGACGAGTCCTCGGGCCGCAGCATAGCCGCCATCGATGAAGACCGCACCGATGATCGACTCGCAGGCATCGGCCAGGATCGCCCTGTTCTTGCGGGCGCCGCCCAGGATTTCGCCGTCGCCGAGCTTCAGGAAGCTGCCGATATCCCAGCCCATCGCGACTTCGGCGCAGGTCTCCTTGCGCACGAGATCGGCCAGCCGGCGCGACATGTCGCCTTCCTCGGCCTGTGGATAGCGCTCGAAGAGCATGTCGGCGACGCTCAACCCCAGGACGCGATCGCCCAGGAACTCGAGCCGCTGATAGCTGCCGAGCCGCGAACTCTCGGCGCTCATATGGGTCAGGGCGATTTCAAGCAGGGAGCGATTGGCGAAGACATGGCCAAGCTTCGCCTCGAGCCGAACGAGATCGGGCGTCTTACGCCCGCTGTCCCCCGGCTTCGTCACTTGCGGCTTCGTCACTTGATCGTGCTGAACAGGCGGTTCCAGCGCACGGTCCAGGGCCATTCCCAGACACGCCAGGCGGAGGCGCCTTCGTCGATGGAGAAGAAGATGATCTCGGCGCGGCCGACGAAGTTCTCGAAAGGCACGTAGCCGACGCTGCGGTCCCGCGAGTCCAGCGAGTTGTCGCGGTTGTCGCCCATCATGAAGAAATGGCCTTCGGGCACGCGGAAGACCGGCGTGTTGTCGAAGGTGCCGGTGTCGCCCTCGCGCTCGATGATGTTGTGGCTGACACCCTCGGGCAGCGTCTCGCGATACTGGATGACCTTCGCGCTGCGGCCCCAGTTGTCGGTGGTTTCGAAGTCGGCAATGCGCTCGCGCTTCACCGGCTGGTTGTTGATGTGCAGGATGCCGTCGATCATCTGGATGCGATCGCCCGGCCGGCCGATGACGCGCTTGATGTAATCGGTCGAATTGTCTGTCGGCAGCTTGAAAACCGCGATGTCGCCGCGCTTCGGCTCGGCAGCCCAGACCCGGCCCTTGAATAGCGGCGGGCTGAACGGGATCGAGTGCTTGGAATAGCCGTAGGTGTATTTGGAGACGAAGAGATAGTCACCGATCAGCAATGTCGGGATCAGCGAGCCCGACGGAATGTTGAACGGCTGGAACAACAGCGTGCGGATGACAAGCGCGATGAGAAGCGCCTGGACGACGACCTTGATCGTCTCGAGGATGCCGCCCTCGTCCTTGGCCGTCTTGCTCTTGATTTCGGCGTCGTTGGCCACCCGGGGCGCTCCTTCATCGGTTCCGAGGCGCGGCATAGCGGAATGTACGGCCGGGGACAACGCGATATCCGCGCACAAGATGGCGCGAACAGGGCCGCTCGCCCCGGGTAATGCAACATTGGCGCTGCAGCCGTAAAATTCGCCGGCGGCCTGCAGCCCGTGACCTGCCGCAACTGGGGCGATACAATTCGAACCGTCCGATCTCTCTCCCGAGCAGATGCCAGGTTGCGATGATCTATCCCCTGCCGCTGGTGAAGGGCAGCCCCGCAGTAGCGTAATTGACGCATTCCAAGCACAGGTTCACTGATGGATCGTCACAACCTCTGGGGGAATCAGCATGAGTTCGAAGAAATATGCAGCTGAAGCCATCGGCACATTCTGGCTGACCTTCGCCGGCTGCGGCAGCGCGGTCATCGCTGCAGGTTTCCCGCAGGTCGGCATCGGGCTGCTCGGCGTCTCACTTGCGTTCGGCCTGACGGTCGTCACCATGGCCTATGCCATCGGCCATACTTCGGGCTGCCATCTCAATCCGGCGGTCACCGTCGGGCTCGCGGCCGGCGGGCGCTTTCCCTCCGGACAGGTGCTTCCCTATATCGTTGCCCAGGTGATCGGCGCGGTTGCCGGCGCCTTCATCCTCTACCTGATCGCCAAGGGCGCCCCGGGCTTCGATCTCGCCAAGGGTTTTGCCTCGAATGGCTATGGCGAACACTCGCCGGGCCAGTACAGCCTGCTCTCCGGCTTCCTGATGGAAGTCGTCATGACGATGATGTTCCTCTTCATCATCATGGGCGCGACCCATGGCAAGGCGCCGGCCGGCTTCGCGCCGCTCGCCATCGGCCTTGGGCTTGCCCTGATCCACCTGGTCAGCATCCCGGTGACGAATACCTCGGTCAATCCGGCGCGCAGCACCGGCCCTGCCCTGTTCGTCGGCGGCTGGGCGCTGCAGCAGCTCTGGCTGTTCTGGGTCGCACCGCTGATCGGCGGCGCTCTCGGCGGCGTGCTCTATCGCTGGCTGAAATCCGACAAGCCGGAGTAGACCATACGGCGCCGGCTCGGTCCGGCGTCTCGTTTCCCGCGATCGAACGGGCCGGAGCGCAGAACTCCGGCCCGTTTTGCGTTCCGCACCCTGCCTAGAGCCGGATCCGATCAGATTGAACCAATCTGATCGGTGAATCCGTCTCTCACTTTGGAATGGAGCCCGTTCCGATCAGCTTGCGATGCAAGCTGATCGGAACGGGCTCCAGCGCCACTCGACCCAGCGGCCGTGATAGTCGGCGCAGAACAGCGCCGTGAAGGGGGATCCGAGCCTGCGGCAGGCCTCCACTGGCCCCGGAAGCTCGCGCGGACGCGCTCCCCGGTTTCCGCATCGACAACGCCAGCCATGCCCGTACTCCCAATCAGGGAAGCCGCGGCCGCGCCTCGATCACGACGAAAGCCTGCGCCAATGGCGGGTCATCGGTCAGCGAGACATGGACGAAGGCTTCGTGCCCTGGCGGCAGCATCGCGGCAAGCCGCTCGGCCGCGCCGCCGGTCAACCGCATGGTCGGCTGGCCGCCCGGCAGGTTCACCACCTCCATGTCGCGCCAGAACACGCCGCGGCTCAGACCGGTGCCAAGCGCCTTGGAGCAGGCTTCCTTGGCGGCGAAGCGGCGGGCATAGGAGGCGGCCCGGGTGGCACGGCGGTCCGATTTGGCACGCTCACCCGCGGTAAAGATGCGATGGGTGAAGCGCTCGCCGAACCGCTCCAGCGATTGCTCGATGCGGCGGATATCGCAGAGGTCGGAGCCGATGCCGAGGATCATGGAGCCGGTCTACTTGGCGGCGCGCCCTTCGTCCATGGCTGCACGCATCTGCACGATCGCTTGCTCGAGGCCGATGAAGAGCGCCTCGCCGACCAGGAAGTGACCAATATTGAACTCGACGAACTCGGGAACCGCCGCCAATTGGCGCGCAGTGTCGTAATCGAGCCCATGGCCGGCATGAACTTCGAGGCCAAGCGAGGCCGCAAGAGCAGCCCCTTCGGCAAGACGGCGGAATTCGGCATCGGCCTTGTCCTGGCGGCCGTCGACGACGGCATGGCACCAGGTTCCGGTATGCAGCTCGACCACCGGCGCGCCGAGCTTGGCCGCCATCCTGATCGGCGCCGCATCCGGCTCGATGAAGAGCGACACCCGGGAGCCCGCCGCGTTGAGCTGCGCGATCGCCGGCGCCAGGGCGCGTTCCTGCCCGACGACATCGAGCCCGCCCTCGGTCGTGCGCTCCTCGCGCTTCTCGGGCACGAGGCAGGCCGCGTGCGGCTTCAGGCGCAAAGCCAGCGCGATCATCTCCGCAGTGGCAGCCATCTCGAAATTCAGGGGCACGGTGAGTTCCGCCGCCAGCCGCTCGATGTCGACATCGCGGATGTGGCGCCGGTCCTCGCGCAGATGCGCCGTGATGCCCTCGGCACCGGCCTTGACCGCCAGATGCGCGGCACGGATCGGATCGGGCAGGGCTCCGCCACGCGCATTGCGCACCGTAGCAACGTGATCGATGTTCACGCCCAGTCGCAACCGGCCATTTGTCATCACAAGTCCCCTCGCCCCTTGCCAGCGTGCATAACGCCTGCGCCTGCCCGGCTCAAGGCAAGGAAATTGATCGGCAAGGCCAGGTTCGGTGATGGATATCGCGCGAGCTTTCCCGGGATTCTTCGTGATTTGCTAACCGCGCCACCAAGCTGCTGCGGCCTGGAAACCAATCTTAAGCGCGCAGCCTCGTTTCATGCCTGACCCAGATCAGATCGAGAGACCCAGGGCCGTGCAGATTTCCGTCAATCAGGGCCAGTTCGCGAACGATATCGTGCCGGACCGCCGCACGGCCGACCAGGTCGCCGACCGGTCGATCGGCCGCGTGCTGTCATGCAATGGCGCGCGCGCGACGATCGGCACCACCATGCCGCGCACCGGCGCGGCAACGCCCGACGCCTGGACGATCGGACGGATGATCTCGATCAATCTCGGGCGCAGCCGGATCGTCGGCATGGTCTACGAGATCAAGGCCGTCAGGGAATTCTGGGACGAGCTAGTCGACAATCCCGTCCATATCGAGGTGGAACTGCTCGGCGAAGTGCTCGAAGCCGAAGGTGGCCGCACCTCGTTCCAGACCGGCATCACCACCTATCCTCCGGTCGGCGCAATCGCGCACCGCATCAGGGCCCAGGATCTCGCCCTGGTGCATGACCTCGGCTCCAGGGCCGGTGTCGCCATCGGGCACCTGACGCAGGATTCAGCAATTCCGGCGACGGTCTGCATCGACGATCTGCTGTCGCGCCATTTCGCGCTGGTCGGCACGACCGGTGTCGGCAAGTCCAGCGCCGTCTCGCTGCTGCTGCGCAAGGCGATTGCCGAGAAGCCGCATCTGCGGGTGCTGATCCTCGATCCGCACAACGAATACGCCCATGCCTTTCCCGACAAGGCCGTGGTCACCGACGCGCAGAGCCTGGATCTGCCCTTCTGGATGTTCCGCCTCGAAGAATTTGCCGATGTCGTCTTTCGCGGCCGCCCCGATGCCGACGAGATCGACATCCTGCGCGAGGTCATCGCCGCGGCCCGCGCCCGCTATCGCAAGCCTGCGGCCCAGGATTTCGCCCGCGACCTCGGTTCCTCCCTGCTGAAGCGGCCGCTCGATCCGGCGGCGCGGCGGCCGGCGGCCGGTGGCGCGGCCTCCAGCGGCGACGCCCCGCTGCCCTACAGGATGGTGGACGCGCTCGCGGTCCTGGACGAGCTGATGGGCCTCCATGAGATCCGTTATCCGCGTGCCGCGCTGCGATCGCTGAAGGTCCGCCTCGAAGCGCTCTATGGCGACCCGAGCTACCAGTTCATGTTCGCACGCGCGAACATGGTCGAAGGCATGGGCCAGGTGATCGGCCAGATCTTCCGGATCCCGCAGCATGGCCGGCCGATCTGCGTGTTCCAGCTTGCCGGCCTGCCGGCCGATGTCGTCAACTCCGTCGCGTCCGTGCTGTCGCGCATCGCCTTCGACCTCGCGATGTTCAGCCATGGCGGCTACGAGGTGCTGCTGCTCTGCGAGGAAGCCCATCGCTATGTGCCGGCGGATCAGTCGCTCGGCTTCGCGCCGACCCGGCAGGCGATTGCCCGCATCGCCAAGGAAGGCCGCAAATACGGTGCCTATCTCGGCGTCGTGACCCAGCGCCCGGGCGAGCTCGATCCGACGATCCTGTCGCAGTGCTCGACCATCTTCGCGATGCGGCTGGCCAATGAGCGCGACCAGCAGATCATCCGCTCGGCCATTGCCGATGCCTCGGCGAGCACGATCGGGTTCCTCTCCGCCATCGGCAACCGCGAGGCGATCGCCTTCGGCGAGGGCGTGGCGACGCCAATGCGCATGCGCTTTGCCGAGCTTGCGCCGCATGAGCTGCCGGCGATGGCGGGGGGCTCGATCCTCGACGGACTGGCCCACCGCGAGCCGGGGCTCGACGAACTGGTCAGCCGCTTGCAGGGCGAGAGCTGGTAAGGCCGAGCCGGAGCGCGCAGCAAAATCTTGCATCCGCCCGGCTTTGCCTGTATGGCCGGCCGACATCAATCTTTCCCTGCATCGCCAAGATCAGAAGGAGCCGTTCCATGGCTCGCGTTACCGTTGAGGACTGCATCGACAAGGTCGAGAACCGCTTCGAGCTGGTTCTGCTGGCCAGCCACCGCGCCCGCATGATCGCTTCGGGCACGCAGATTCTGGTTCCCCGTGACAACGACAAGAACCCTGTCGTGGCGCTGCGCGAAATCGCCGACGAGAAGCTCACTCCCGAAGACCTGAAGGAAGAGCTGATCCACTCGCTGCAGAAGCATGTCGAGGTCGACGAGCCGGAGGCCGAGACCGTGCCGCTCCTGACCAGCGGCCCCTCCAGCGCAGCGACCCCCGATTCGGAAGTCCAGTTCGACCGCATGAGCGAGGAAGATCTGCTGCGCGGCCTCGACGGCCTCGTGCCGCCGACCGAGAGCGCCGACGACGAAGACTGATCAAAGCGTTCACCACTCCCAGCTAAAGCCCGGCATTGCCGGGCTTTTTCATGTCCACCCTGCATAGATTCGCCTTGCTCCGCCGGAACGCCGTGCCGATATTGAAGCTTTGCAATCCTTGGCAGGCGTTACAGGGGCCCGCATGGGCATGATGCGGCAATACGAGCTCGTTGACCGGGTCCGGAGCTACAACCCGAATACCGACGAGGACCTGCTCAACCGGGCTTATGTCTACGCCATGCGCGCGCATGGCACGCAGAAGCGCGCCTCGGGCGACCCCTTCTTCGCGCATCCCCTCGAAGTCGCGGCGATCCTGACCGATCTCAAGCTCGACGACGCGACGATCGTCGCCGCCGTGCTGCATGACACCGTCGAGGATACCGCAGCCACTCTCGAAGAGATCGAGAGCATATTCGGGCCGGATATCCGCCGGCTCGTCGACGGGCTGACCAAGATCAAGAAGCTCGACCTCGTCTCGAAGAAGGCGGCCCAGGGCGAGAATTTCCGCAAGCTGCTGCTGGCCATCGCCGACGATGTCCGGGTGCTCCTGGTCAAGCTCGCCGACCGGCTGCACAACATGCGCACCCTGCATTTCGTGCCGCCCGAGAAGCGACTGCGCGTCGCCGAGGAGACCGCCGAGATCTATGCCCCGCTCGCCGGGCGCATGGGCATGCAGGAACTGCGCGAGGAACTGGAGGAACTGGCCTTCCGCCATATCAAGCCGGAGGCCCACTCCACCATCACCAGGCGCCTCGAGGAGGTGACCGAGCGCGAAGGCTCCGTCATCAGCGCGATCGAGATCGACCTCAAGGAGAAGCTGGCCGCGCGCGGCATCCAGGCGGAGGTCGCCGGGCGGCGCAAGCGCCCCTATTCGATCTGGCGCAAGATGGAGCGCAAATCGGTCTCCTTCGAGCAGCTTTCGGACATTTTCGGCTTTCGGGTCATCGTCGACAAGCTGGAGGATTGCTACCGGGTGCTCGGCGTCGTGCACACGACCTGGCCGATGGTTCCCGGGCGCTACAAGGACTACATCTCGACACCGAAGCAGAACGACTATCGCTCGATCCACACCACGGTGGTCGGCCCGGGCCATAGCCGCGTCGAACTGCAGATCCGCACCGACAAGATGGACCGCATCGCCGAATACGGCATCGCGGCCCATGCCCATTACAAGGACGGGCGGACCACGGAGCTCTCCGGCGCGGCCGATGAAAGCCGGGCCTATCAGTGGCTGCGGCGCACCGTCGACCTGCTCGCCGAAGGCGACAATCCGGAAGAATTCCTGGAGCATACCAAGCTTGAGCTCTTCCACGACCAGGTCTTCTGCTTCACGCCCAAGGGCCGCCTGATCGCCTTGCCGCGCGGGGCGACCCCGATCGACTTCGCCTATGCGGTCCATACCGATGTCGGGAACACGGCCGTCGGCGCCAAGATCAATGGCCGCATCGCGCCGCTGCTCACCGAACTGCAGAATGGCGACGAGGTCGAGATCACCCGCGCCGACGGACAGGTGCCACCCGCGGCCTGGGAATCGCTCGTCGTCACCGGCAAGGCCCGCGCCGCGATCCGCAGGGCGACGCGCGCGGCTGTGCGCCGGCAATATGCCGGGCTCGGCCGCCAGATCCTCGAACGCGCCTTCATGCGCGCCGAGCGTGTCTTCACCGACGAAAAGCTCAAGGCGGCGCTCAGGCGGCTCGCCCGCACCGCCGTCGACGACGTGTTCGCCGCGGTCGGGCGCGGCGAGATGTTCTCGGGCGACGTCGTCAAGGCGGTCTATCCCGACCTCGAGTCGGAGAAGCGGTCCACACCCGAAGCCAAGGGCGAAAGCAGCGGCAAGGGCTGGTTCGAGCTGCGCAAGGGCGACAACCTCAAGTTCAAGCTGCCGGGCGAGACGCCCGGCGCCAATGCCATCCCGATCCGCGGCCTCGGCGGCGACCTGCCGGTGCGGTTCGCGCCGAATGGCGGTGCCGTTCCGGGAGACCGCATCGTCGGCATCCTGACGCCGGGCGAAGGCGTGACGATCTACCCGATCCAGTCGCCTTCGCTGGCAGCCTTCGACAATGAGCCCGATCGCTGGCTCGATGTGCGCTGGGACCTCGACGACAAGACGCCCCAGCGCTTTCCGGCGCGCATCGCGCTCAACTCGATCAACGAGCCCGGCTCGCTGGCGCAGATCACCACCACCATCGCCGAGCATGACGGCAATATCGATGCGGTCACGATGGTGCGGCCGACGCCCGACTTCACCGATGTCACCATCGATCTCACCGTCTGGGATCTCAAACATCTCAGCGCCATCATCAGCGAGCTGCGTGAGAAGCGGGTGATCAGCCGGGTCGAGCGCGTCGTCGGCTAGAGCATTTCCGTGTTTCTCCGAATCGCGAAAATGCTAGCTCTTTGTTTTATCGCATTTTCTTCACGCGAACCGGTGTCCACTTCGCTCGAAAATGCTTCTAGCAGGCTGCTGAAAAACGCGCTGGCTTTTTGGTTGGTGTGATGATTCCGTGGGGTTGCGGCCACAGGATTGATTTGGATGCGCGGTGGGGACGAACGGACGGGATCGTTGTTTTCGT
>NZ_JPKG01000053.1 GCF_000735605.1 Allobosea sp. LC85 | reverse complement strand
TCCAGCGCCGCCTGCAGATCGGCTACAACCGCGCCGCCTCGATCATGGAGCGCATGGAGAACGAGGGCATCGTCGGCCCCGCAAACCACGCCGGCAAGCGAGAGATCCTCGTCGAGGCCAGTCGCGCCAGAGAAGACGAGGATTGAGCGGACGGCGGAGAGACGGCCGGCAGGTCCTCAAATTGCCACGCTGCGGTGCAACTCATACGGTGGGTGATGCGTTTACCCGAGGCGGCGGGCCATCTCGCCCGCCTCCAGTCATTGCCAGCATCAGGCAATGACGCGAACATTCAGGCCGATCAGGCCCCAGCATCGGAGCAGCTTTGCTCATGACACGCGTTTCGCCAATGCAGGCTTCGCTCGGCGCCTTTGTCGCGCTCGGGCTCGCCTTTGCGTCTGGCCCGCTCGCGGCCCAGCCGCTTGATCTTCAGGCCAAGCCTGCGGCGCCGGCCGCCAAGCCGGCAGCTCCGCGCGCGATACCACTGCCGCCGATGCGACCGCCGGGCCTTGGCCTGCCGCGGACGACGGAGGCTATCTCCCACCAGGTTGTCACCACCGCTGCCACTGCCGCCGCCGAACAGCCCCGTCTGGCTGCCGCCCCGGCCAAGTCGACCAGCAAGCCGTCCGGCCCGCTCTCGCAGCAGGAGGCTGTCGAGCGTCTCAATGCTTATTTCAATGGCTTCGCGACCTTGCAGGGCGATTTCATCCAGTTCGCCGCTGACGGCCGCCGCTTCGAGGGCAAGCTCTATATCCAGCGCCCGGGCAAGATGCGCTTCGAGTATCGGCCGCCCGTGACCATGGAGGTGATCGCCGATGGCACCTCTGTGGCAATCCGCGACAAGAAGCTCGCGACCCAGGATCTCTATTCGATCGGCCAGACGCCACTGAAGTTCCTCGTCAAGGAGCGCATGGATCTTGCCCGCGACTCGACCATCACCAAGGTCAGCACCAAGGGCGACATTCTGTCGGTCAGCGTCGAGGACCGTTCGACGCTCGGCGGCACGTCGAAGATCACGCTGAACTATGACATGGCGGCCAACGAGCTCAGGCAGTGGGTGGTCATCGATCCCCAGGGCTATGAGACATCGGTCTCGCTCTACAACCTCGACACGCAACGGCGGCCCGATCCGAAGAATTTCGTGATCAACTACGAGCGCATGCTCTGAGCGCGAACTGAACGGCCGGCCCTGCCATCGACACCGGTCGGCACTGCCCGCGGGCTTGTTCCGAGAACGGGGCGGCGGCGACCGCAACCCCGTCGGGCTTCGGTGTGGCTTGCTTTTTCCACTGCCAAGACCCAGTTTCCGGCTCCCTTTCGATCCGGAAACACTGCGTGAATCTGACCGTTACGAGCTGGAACATCAATTCGGTGCGCCTGCGCATCGGCATGGTGACGGAATTCCTGACCACCACCACACCGGACGTACTGTGCCTGCAGGAGACCAAGACTCCTGACGAGCAGTTTCCCGCCAAGGCCTTCGAGAAGATCGGCTATGTCCATCAGGCCTTCATCGGCCAGAAGGGCTATAATGGCGTCGCTATCGTCTCAAGCCTGCCCTTCAGCGAGAAGGACGCGATGGCGATGTGCGGACGCAATGATGCCCGCCATATGACCGTCGTGCTCGACAAGGGAGCTGGCGCCGCCGCAGGCATCGCCATCCATAATTTCTACATCCCGGCCGGAGGCGACATCCCGGATCCGAACCTGAACGACAAGTTCGCCCACAAACTCGCCTTTCTCGACGAACTCGGCGCCTGGGGAATCGCCAAACGACCAACCGACCGGCCGAGCATCCTGCTCGGCGACCTCAATATCGCGCCCTATGAGCACGATGTCTGGAGCCATAAGCAGCTTCTGGACGTGGTCAGTCATACACCTGTCGAAACCACGACGCTTGAGACGCTGCGCTCGGAGCTTGGCTGGACCGATGCCGCGCGCACGCTGCGGCCCGAACCCGAGAAGCTCTATAGCTGGTGGAGCTACCGTGCCGCGGACTGGGCCGCCTCGAACAAGGGCCGCCGGCTCGACCATATCTGGCTCTCTGACGGATTGAAGCCGACCCTGCGCGATCTCACCTTCCTGCGCGAGGCGCGCGGCTGGGAGCGGCCCTCGGACCACGTTCCCGTCACGGTGACATTGGAGCTCTGATCGAGTGCTTCAGCTTCGGTCGATCGCGATCAGTGCATCGCGAACCTGTGACAATTCGCTCATGAAGCCTTGCAGCCGCTCTCCGATCGCTGCCGCGATCGCCTGAGCCGATTGCGGGGATTCCCCGAGCACCCGGCGCATTACGCTGCGCGAGAGCTTCATCAGCTGGGTGGGCTCGCGCGCAACGGCCGTCACCGGCCGCTTGATCGAGGCGAACAGCGCCAGTTCCCCGATCAGCCCGCCTGGACCAACGACCTCGTCGGCTGGTCGGCCGTCATCCTGGCTCATGAGCGCAATCGCACCCGAGACGACGAGATAGGCACCATCAGAGCCGTCGTTGCGCCGGAACAGCACGTCGCCGGCTCGCAGGATGCGGTTCTCGGCGGCAAAGGCCACGAGCCGCAGGGCGTCGTGGTCCATGAGACCCAGCAGCGGCTGTCTGGCCAGGAAGGCGATGTCGTCGTTAAGCGCCATGAAATCTCAAGGATTCAGGCGATAGCCGCCCGCATCCGTCACCAATAGTCGCGCATTGGCGGGATCGGGCTCGATCTTCTGGCGCAGGCGGTAGATATGGGTCTCCAGCGTGTGGGTGGTGACCTGTGAATTATAGCCCCAGACCTCCTGAAGCAGGATCTCGCGGGCAATCGGCTTGCGGCCGGCACGATAGAGAAAGCGCAGGATCGCGGTCTCTTTCTCGGTGAGCTTGGTCTTCGAGCCCTTCTCGCTGACAAGCAGCTTCGAGCCGGGATGGAAGGTATAGGGGCCGACCTGGAAGACGGCATCCTCGCTCGCCTCATACTGCCGCAGATGGGCGCGGATGCGCGCGAGCAGCACTGCGAACTTGAACGGCTTCACCACATAATCATTGGCGCCGGCTTCCAACCCGAGCACGGTATCAGCATCCGAGCCCTGTCCGGTTAGCATGATCACCGGGCTCTTGAAACCGTTGCGGCGCATTGCCTTCACCGCCTCGCGACCGTCCATGTCGGGAAGCCCGACATCCATGACGGCGAGATCGACCCGCTCGGCCTGAACGGCCTTCACGCCGGCGGACGCCGTCGCAGCCGTCGAGATCCGGAACTCGTCATAGAGCGCGAGCTGCTCCGCGAGCGCGTCACGCAACGTCTGGTCGTCGTCAACCAGAAGAATATGATGGACCGCGGGCATGGCAATCATTTGAACGGTTTGCGATTCCGGCACCATGAGCCCGCTGAATCGCGACTGCAAGTCAGGCGGGGTGGAATATCCGTGAGAAAATGTGATCAGGCCGGCGGTGCCGGTCCAGGTGAGCTGCGGCGGGGCCTTATCCGGTTGCGGGTCGTCCGCTCCGTCCATGATCGCCGCAAGGGTTTTCTGATCGCCGGCGGGGCCTGTTTTCCCTGTGCGCTTGGCCGCTCCGGCATCATTGTCGCCAAGCGTGAGGGCGATGGCGGCACCCCCCGCGCCACATTGCCGCTCCGGCGCGTCTTCTACCGCGCCGACCGCTTGCCCCGCCCCCAGACCAGCTTGATCCTGCGCCGAATCTCGCCTCGCGATGCCTGGTGCGACGATAGCGCCGACCGGCGCTATAATCGCCTGATCGACCAGCCGCCCGGCGAAGCCGAGGAGCGGCTCACACGCGAGGACCATCTCTACGATGTCGTCGTCGAAATGGGCTGGAACGACGCCCCGGTGATTCGCGGCCGCGGCAGCGCGATTTTCTGGCATCTGGCCCGGCCTGGCTTCACTCCGACGGCGGGTTGCGTCGCCGTCGAGAGCCATGTCTTTCGAAAGCTGCTGCCACGCCTCGCCCGGCGCTGCGTCATGGAGATCCGGTAGGATCCGCAGCCAGTAGGATCCAAGCCTGGGGCCGACTCGGCACTACCCGCGCGTAGACCCCGGCGTGCGAATAGGGGAGTCCCCCCTACGCTCTGGCCCCAAAGATCGCGCTACCGACACGAACGTGGGTAGCACCGAGCTGGATCGCAGCCTCGTAATCGGCGCTCATTCCCATCGAGAGTCCGCGAAGCCCGTTGCGCAAGGCGATCTTGGCCAGCAGCGCGAAATGCGGCGAAGGCGGCTCATCGGCTGGCGGAATGCACATCAGCCCGTCGATCACCAAACCGTGATCCGTACGGCAGAGCGCGATGAAGGCATCGGCCTCGCTCGGGCCGATGCCACCCTTCTGCGGCTCTTCGCCGGTATTCACCTGCACGAAGAGCTTCGGTGTCCGGCCGGCCCTTGCAATCTCGCGGGCAAGTTCCTTCGCCAGGCTCTCTCGATCGAGAGTATGGATCGCATCGAACAGGGCCACCGCGTCCCGCGCCTTGTTCGACTGCAGCGGGCCGATCATGTGCAGCTCGACATCGGGAAAGCGCTCGCGCAGGCCCGGCCATTTCGCCTTGGCTTCCTGGACGTAGTTCTCACCGAAGACGCGCTGTCCTGCCTCCAGGGCAGGAAGGATCGATTCCTCGGGCATGGTCTTCGAAACGGCGATCAGCGTCACGTCTGCGGGGCGGCGCTCGAAATCACGCGCGGCGCGTGCAATCGCTGCTTGCGTGGCAGCCAGCCGCGTAACCGTATCGTTCATCGTGAAACCCTTCCATCTCGCGCGCGCCGTTGACCGCGTGCGTGCAATGGTGTCCTAGAACATGATGTGGAAAAGCCGGAACCGGTTTTCCGCCCGAATCCCGCTCTAACTGCGGAAACGGCCTTCTGTTTCCTCTGAAAGCGCCCAGCGATTTCGTAGGAAGCTGCCGGCAGGCTCCGCTTATCCAAGAATTGCCCGCGCATCATGGCCGTCGAACGTTACAATCCCAAGGAAGCCGAGCCGAAATGGCGCCAGGTCTGGAATGAGCGCAAGCTCTTCGAGACCCGCAATGACGACACGCGCCCGAGCTATTACGTGCTTGAGATGTTCCCCTATCCGTCGGGGCGCATCCATATGGGCCATGTTCGCAACTATGCGATGGGCGATGTCGTTGCGCGCTACAAGCGGGCCAAGGGCTTTTCGGTCCTCCACCCGATGGGCTGGGATGCGTTCGGCCTCCCGGCCGAGAATGCTGCCAAGGCCAACAAGATCCATCCGCGCGAATGGACCTATGCCAACATCGCGACGATGCGCACGCAGCTGCAGTCGATGGGGCTGTCGCTGGATTGGAGCCGGGAGCTCGCCACCTGCGACCCGAGCTATTATCGCCATCAGCAGAAGATGTTCCTGGACTTCCTCAAGACCGGGCTGGTCGATCGCAAGACCGCCAAGGTCAACTGGGATCCGGTCGACGAGACCGTCCTCGCCAATGAGCAGGTCATTGACGGGCGTGGCTGGCGCTCCGGCGCTCCAGTCGAGATCCGCGAGCTGACCCAATGGTTCTTCAAGATCACCGATTACGGCCAGGAGCTGCATGACGCCCTGGAAGGGCTGACGCGCTGGCCCGAGAAGGTGCGGCTGATGCAGAAGAACTGGATCGGCCGCTCGGAAGGGCTGCTGATTCGTTTCGTGCTCGAATCGAATGCCTTCGGCCAATCCGAGCTGGAGATCTATACGACCCGCCCGGACACGCTGTTCGGCGCAAAGTTCATGGCGATCGCGCCCGATCACCCGCTGGCCAAGGCCGCCGCTGCCAAAAATCCGGAGCTGCAGGCGTTCATCGAGGAGTGCAAGCGCACCGGCACGGCCCAGGAGGCGATCGACAAGGCCGAGAAACTCGGCTTCGATACCGGCCTGCGCGCGGTCCATCCCTTTGATCCGTCATGGACTTTGCCGGTCTATGTCGCGAACTTCATCCTGATGGAATATGGCACCGGTGCGATTTTCGGTTGCCCGGCGCATGACCAGCGCGACCTCGACTTCGTCAACAAATACGGGCTCGGCAACACCCCGGTCGTCTGCCCCGAGGGCGTCGATCCCCAGAGCTTCGTCATCACGGACACGGCCTATGGCGAGGATGGCCGCATGATCAATTCGCGTTTCCTGGATGGCATGACCATTCCGGAAGCGAAAGAAGAGGTCGCCCGCCGGCTGGAGAGCGAAACACGCGGCAATCAACCTGTCGGCACGCGCAAGGTGAACTTCCGCCTGCGCGATTGGGGCATCTCGCGCCAGCGCTACTGGGGCTGTCCGATCCCGATCATCCACTGTGCCGATTGCGGCACCGTGCCGGTCCCGGATGCCGACCTGCCGGTCAAGCTGCCGGACGACGTCTCCTTCGAGAAGCCCGGCAACCCGCTCGACCATCACCCGAGCTGGAAACATGTCGCCTGCCCCAATTGCGGCAAGCCGGCCCGGCGCGAAACCGACACGATGGATACCTTCGTCGATTCCTCGTGGTATTTTGCCCGTTTCACCGATCCCTGGCGCACCGAAAGCCCAACGGATCGTAGGGTCGTCGACCGCTTCCTGCCCGTCGACCAGTATATCGGCGGCGTCGAGCACGCGATCCTGCACCTGCTCTATTCGCGCTTCTTCACCCGCGCCATGAAGGCAACCGGCCATGCCGGGCTGGACGAGCCCTTCGCCGGCCTCTTCACCCAGGGCATGGTGGTGCATGAGACCTATCGGGCCGAGGATGGCTCCTGGGTCGAGCCCGGCGATGTCCGCATCGAGGCCAATGGCAGCGAGCGGCGCGGTTTCCATGTCGAAACCGGAGCACCGATCGAGATCGGCTCCATCGAGAAGATGTCGAAGTCGAAGAAGAATGTGGTCGACCCCGACGACATCATCGCCTCCTATGGCGCCGACACCGCGCGCTGGTTCATGCTTTCGGACTCGCCGCCTGATCGCGATGTGATCTGGACCGATGAAGGCGTTCAGGGCGCAGCCCGCTTCGTGCAACGCCTGTGGCGGCTGATCGGCGAGATCGCCGAGCGGACCGGCAATGCCGTGGGTGCAACCGCGGATTTCGGCGAAGCGGCCCTTACCTTGCGTAAGGCCAGCCATCGCGCCCTACACGCCGTCGGTGCCGATATCGAGCGCCTCGGCTTCAACCGGTGCGTCGCTCATATCTATACGTTGACCAACGCCATCGCGAAGGCGCTCGACGGAGCCGCCGAGGAAGCCGCGCTTTCTGCCGATATGGCCTTTGCGCTGCATGAGGCCGCCACCATCGTAACGCAGCTCGTCGCGCCGATGATGCCGCATCTCGCCGAGGAGTGCTGGCATGCGCTCGGCCAGCCCGGCCTCGTTGGCGAGGCCTCCTGGCCGGTCGCTGATGCCGAACTGCTCCGTGACGACAGCGTCACCCTGCCGGTTCAGATCAACGGCAAGAAGCGGGCAGAGGTGACCGTGCCAGCCGATGCGGATACGGTCTCCGTCGAAGCCATCGTTCGGTCATCCCAGGCCGTCATCAAGGCCCTGGACGATCGCCCGATCCGGAAGATCATCGTGGTGCCGGGGAGAATTGTGAATGTCGTCGTCTGATTCGCATACCCGCCGCCTCATGCTGGCCGCCGTACTCGGTGCAGCCGCGCTTGCTGGCGGCTGCCTGCGCCCGCTCTATGCCGAGAACACCACCAGCACCGTTGGCGGCAGCGTCAAGACGGCACTCAGGAATGTCGAAATCGGCGAGATCAAGGGCCTCGTCGGACATTACCTGCGTAACGAACTCGTCTTCGAACTCGATGGCGGCGGAGGCGGAGAGGCCACCGGTCCGAAGCGCCTGAAACTGCAGGCCTCGATCGACGAATCGATCGAAGTCGTGACCGTCGACTACGCCAGCGGCCGCGCCGACTCGGCCGTTCTCGTCGCGACAGCCACATGGTCAGTCGTCCGAGAAGGCACTGGAGAGGTCGTGTCCTCCGGCAGAACCGTGACCCGGGCGCCCTATGAACGCTCGCAGCAACGTTTTTCCACGGTGCGCGCTGCACGAGATGCCCAGATCCGTGCCGGCAAGTCGCTGGCGACGCTGATCCGCGGGCAGATTGCTGCCGATCTCGTCGCCGGCTGAGCCGGACGACAGGCAAATGGTCGCCATCAAGGCCCATGAGGCCGACCGGGCCCTGACCAAACTGGACCCGGCCTGGCGCCTCATCCTGATCTATGGCCCGGATTCCGGCCTGGTTTCCGAGCGGGCGACAGCGCTCGCCCGCGCCAGCGTCGACGATATCAACGACGCCTTCCAGCTGATCCGCATGGATGGCGACGATGTCGCCGCCGATCCGCTCAAGCTGGTCGACGAAGCCAACACGATCGGCCTCTTTGGCGGACGCCGTGCCATTCGGGTGTCTCCGACATCGAAGCTGTTGCTCGCGGCGGTCGAGCCGCTGTTGTCGACGCCATCACAGGACGCGATCGTCATCGTCGAAGCGGGCGATCTTCAGCGCGCCAATCCCCTGCGCCAGGCCTGTGAGAAGGCCCGCACGGCCCTCGCCGTGCCCTGCTATGGCGATGCTGCGCGCGATCTTGGCAGCATCATCGACGAAATGGTCCGCGCCGCCGGCAAGTCCATCGACCGCACGACGCGTGAGCAGCTGACCGGGCTTCTGGGCGGTGATCGCCAGACATCTCGCCGCGAGATCGAGAAGCTTCTGCTCTATGTTGGCGAAGATCCGGCGATCACCGAAGCGCATATCGAGGCGGTTGTTGGCGACACGGCTCAGCGCGAGCAGGCTGCGCTTGTCGATGCGGTCTTCTCCGGCCGTCTGGCGGTGCTCGATCTGGCGCTCTCAAAGCTGTCCAGTGAGGGCCTCGATCCCGGTGTGATGCTTGGCGGCCTGCTGCGCCATGCTCTGACGCTGCTGAAAGCCCGTCAGAGCGTCGATGGCGGCCGTAGCGCCCGGGATGCGGTTTCCGCCATGCGGTTGCCCTTTCCCCGCATGGCGGCCGCTGAAGCGGCGATAAACGCCTGGTCCGTGCAGAAACTCACCGAAGCGGTCGGCATCCTGGGAACTGCGACGCTCGCCGTCAGGCGCGATGGCGAACTCGCCCGTCCGACCGCTGCGCGCACGCTCTGGACCCTCGCCCGGCTGGCACAAAGCGGCGGGCGAGGGTCCTAGCGATTGAGCGCAGAGGGCCCGATCAGGCCTTCAGGCGCCGGCACAACGCGTCGAGTTGATCAAGCGTCTTGTAGCCGATCTTCATGTCGCCCCCGCCGCTGGGGCGGTGCTGGATCGACACCGAAAGCCCCAGAACCTCCTCGAGCGCCTTTTCCAACGCACGGGTGTCCGGATCCTTTTCAGGTTTCGGCTTGCCAGGGGCGCTCTTGCTCTCGCCCCGCGTCTCTTCCTGCACCAGTCGTTCGATATCGCGGACGCTGAGGCCTTCGTCGACGATCTTGCGGGCCATCAGCTCCGGCTCCGCGACCGAGAGCAAGGCGCGCGCGTGCCCGGCCGAAACGGCGCCCTCGGCCACCATCCGTCGGACAGGCTCCGGCAATTTTGAAAGGCGCAACGTGTTGGCGACATGGCTTCGGCTCTTGCCGATGACACGGGCCAGATCGTTCTGGGTATAGCTGAACTCGGCGATCAGGCGCTCGTACCCGGCGGCTTCTTCGATCGCGTTCAGGTCGCTGCGTTGGACGTTCTCGACGATGGCGATTTCCAGCGCCTCGCGGTCGTCGGCCTCGACCTGGATGACAGGAACCTCATGCAGGCCGGCGCGCTGCGCGGCGCGCCAACGTCGCTCGCCGGCGATGATCTCATAGGCGTCAGCCATGCCCTTGAGCGGCCGCACGATGATCGGCTGCAGGATCCCGCGCTCGCGGACGGAAGCCGTCAGATCCTCGAGTTCGTCATCCGCAAAACTGCGCCGCGGGTTGCGCGCACTCGGCCGCAGGAACTCGACCGGAACCCGACGCTGGCCCCTGGCACGCTCGAGAGCTCCGATCTCGTCGCCGACATCTCCAATCAGAGCGGCGAGACCCCGGCCAAGACGTGAACGTCCCTGTTCCTCGGCCATAATTCAACCTCTTGATACTAAATACGAAATGATTTCAGGCAGCGGCGCGCAGCGCACGCTCCCGCCTGATGACTTCGGATGCCAGCCGCAAATAGGCCTGCGAGCCGGCGCAGCGGAGATCGTAGAGCAAGGCGGGCTTGCCATAGGACGGGGCTTCCGAAACCCGGACATTACGCGGGATCACGGTCTCATAGACCTTGTCGCCCAAGAACTCGCGGACATCGGCCATGACCTGGCCGGAGAGATTGTTGCGCGGGTCGAACATGGTCAGAACCACGCCCTGAATGATCAGGCGCGGATTGAGACCGTTTCGAACCTGTTCGACCGTCTTGAGCAGCTGGCTGAGGCCTTCCAGCGCGAAGAACTCGCATTGCAGCGGCACAAGCACCGCGTCGGCTGCAGTCATCGCATTGATCGTGATCAAGCTCAGCGAAGGCGGGCAGTCGATCAGGATATAGGTCAGCTCGGAACAGCGCTGATCGTCGGAAATCTCGTCGATCGCCTTCTTGAGACGCTGGGTGCGATCCTTGGCGCTGGCGATCTCGAGTTCGACACCAAGCAGGTCGAGCGTCGACGGCGCAATGAACAAACCGGGTACAGCGGTCTCCTGCAGCGCCTGGCCAAGGCCGATATCGCCGCAAAGCACATCATAGGTCGAGGATTGCCGGCTCTTCCGGTCAACGCCGAGGCCGGTCGAGGCATTCCCTTGCGGATCGAGATCAATGATCAGCACCTTCTCACCGATCGCGGCGAGAGCTGTGCCCAGATTGATGGCCGTCGTCGTCTTGCCGACGCCGCCCTTCTGATTGGCAAGCACCAGCACCCGTGGCCGGCGCGGAGGAAGACTAATGGGAGTCAGATCGGTCATGAATCGGCCCGCTGCTCGGCCTCGCGAATCAACAGAATGCGAGCTGCCGGATCTGTCACGGAGACAACTGTCGAGGCCTGAATCTTCCAATATTTAGACGCTTCGGTCAATTCAGCATCTAGATATTGTCCCTTGGGAAAGAGCCCAAGTGTCCCGGTTCTCAACAACTCCTTGCACCACCCTAGCAGAATCGGGAGCGGGGCGAGCGCCCGAGCCGTCACGACATCGACTTTTTCTGTGAACTCCCCAACGATATCCTCGATCCGCGAGGCATGAACCGTCACAGGCGCACCGGTCACCCGGGCCGCATGGCGCAGAAAGGCACATTTGCGCGCATTGCTCTCGACCAAGTGGATCCGTCCTTGCCCCTGCTCGGCGAGGCAGATCCCGATCACAAGGCCGGGAAATCCACCGCCTGAGCCGAGATCGAGCCAAGTCCTGGCGTCGGGCGCCAGCGCGAAGAGCTGGAGCGAATCAGCAATGTGCCGGGTCCAGACGTCCGATAGCGTTGCCGAAGAGACCAGGTTCTTCGCATTTTGCCATTTGACCAGCTCTGCGACCAGCAGCGCGAGCCGCTCCTGTGTTTCACGTGAAACAGGAGTCAAGCGCAGAGCGCGGGCGCGGTCGTCGTTGTCAACAGCCACGACTCAAGCCGCCGTCTGCGTCGCGCGGCCGCGATCTCGGCGGGCATGGGCTGCCAGCAAGGTCAGTGCAGCGGGAGTCATGCCTTCAATCCGTGATGCCTGCGCGAGATTCGCCGGGCGCTGCTGCAATAGCTTTGCCTTCAACTCATTCGAGAGGCCGGAGATGCCATCAAGATCGAGATCGGCCGGGACCGCCAGAGCTTGATCTCGCTGATAGGCACCGATCTCGGCAGCCTGCCGGTCGAGATAGACAGCGTAGGTTGCATCCGCCGCCACCCGCGACGCAACGGAGACAGGATAGGTGCCGAGCTCGGGCCAGATCACTGCTAGCTGCTCAAAGCTGATATCTGGATAGGACAGGAGTTGATAGGCGCTGCGGCGCACCCCGTCGCGGTTCAATTGCAGGCCGACCTGGTCGGCCTGCTGCGGTGTCAGCCAAAGAGATTTCAGACGCTCACGCAAGCCGTCGATCTGCTCGGCCTTGGACCGGAACCGGCGCTCCCGCTCGCCTCCGACCAGGCCAAGCTCGATACCCAGCGGGGTCAACCGCTCGTCGGCGTTATCGACACGCAGCGACAGCCTGAACTCGGCGCGCGAGGTGAACATGCGATAGGGCTCGGTCACGCCGCGCGTAACGAGGTCATCAACCAGCACACCGATATAGGAGGTGGTCCGATCCATCGCGACCGGTTCTGCGCCACCGGCGCGCCGCGCTGCATTGAGACCCGCAAAGAGCCCCTGGGCAGCCGCCTCCTCATAACCGGTCGTTCCGTTGATCTGGCCAGCCAGAAACAGACCGCCGATCGCGCGCGTCTCCAGCGTGTTCGTCAAGGCGCGCGGATCGACGAAATCATATTCGATCGCATAACCAGGACGCAGCATGGCTGCATCTTCGAGCCCGGGAATCGTCTTCAGCAAGCCAAGCTGCACGTCTTCCGGCAGTGAGGTCGAGATACCATTGGGATAGACGGTGGGGTCATCGAGCCCCTCCGGCTCCAGAAAGATCTGGTGACCATCGCGATCCCCGAAGCGGCCAACCTTATCCTCGATGGACGGGCAATAGCGCGGCCCCCGGCCTTCGATCTGACCGGAAAACATCGGCGCCCGATGGAGGTTGGCCCGGATCAGTTCATGCGAAGCAAGCGTCGTGCGGGTAATTCCGCAGGAAATCTGCGGTGTGGTGATCGCATCGGTCAGCGCAGAGAACGGCTCCGGCGGCTCGTCGCCGGCCTGCATCTCCAGTTCGGACCAGGCGATCGTACGCCCGTCCAGACGTGGCGGCGTGCCCGTCTTGAGGCGGCCAAGCGGAAACGCATGACGCTCCAGCGTAGCCGACAGGCCAAGTGAAGGGGCTTCCCCCACGCGCCCTGCCGGAATTGTCTTCTCGCCGATATGGATCAATCCACGCAGGAACGTGCCTGTTGTCAGGACAACCGTTCCGCAGGCGAATCGACGGCCGTCGGACAGGACAACAGCTCGAACCGTGCCATTCGCTATATCGAGATCAAAGGCCTCGCCCACAACGATCTCGAGATGACCGAGTTCGGCGAGCAGGTCCTGAACCGTGCTCCGATAAAGCTTGCGGTCGGCCTGTGCGCGCGGGCCGCGAACGGCCGGGCCCTTGCGGCGATTCAACATCCGAAACTGAATGCCGGCACGGTCGGCCGCCCGAGCCATGATGCCATCGAGCGCATCGATCTCGCGCACCAGATGGCCTTTGCCCAACCCGCCAATAGCAGGATTGCAGGACATCACGCCGATGGTCTCACGCTGATGCGTGAGCAGGGCCGTGCGGGCGCCGAGACGCGCCGCAGCGGCGGCAGCTTCGGCGCCGGCATGGCCGCCGCCTACGACGATGACGTCATAGCGATCAGTGGCAATGGAATGGGACATGCGCATGTCGCTAGCCAACACCGTGCCAAGGGTCAAGATTCTTGTGATCTCGCGGCCCAAGGTTTCACGTGAAACGCCCGCGCAGCCGGTTGAGTGGCTACTTTCCGATGCAAAAGCCAGCAAACAGCCGGTCCAGCACATCCTCGACGTCGATCCGCCCCACCAGCCGTTCGAGAGCCCGCACGGCAATCCTGATATCTTCGGCCAGCAACTCGACCTGGCCATGCCCCGAAGCCGTCACCCGCTGCAGCGCTTCCACTGCATCCGTAACCGCAACGCGCTGGCGCTCGCGGGTCAACAGTGCGGGCTCGGGATTGCTCAGCGCACCGAGCCGCTCGGAGATATTCCTCAAGAGCGCGTCGAGTCCGACGCCGCTTTGCACGGACACGGCCAGCTCCCCGACGCCGGTTTGGCCGGGCAGGTCGCACTTGGTGGCAACCATCAGATCCTGCGGGTCAAGAGTCGTTCGGTTCGGGGGCGAATCGACTGCGCGAAGCCTCAGCACGAGATCCGCCTTCTCGGCCAGAGCCGTCGCCCGGCGGACACCTTCTGCTTCGATCGGATCGACGCTATCGCGTAAGCCCGCCGTATCGATCAGCGTCACCGGGAAACCGGCAAGATCGAGCCTGACTTCAATCATATCGCGGGTCGTACCAGGCTGTGGCGAGACGATTGCCACGTCACGGCGGGCGAGGGCGTTCAGCAGGCTCGATTTGCCCGCATTAGGCGGTCCCGCCAGCACGACGACAAAACCCTCGCGAACCCGCTCGCCCATCCGAAACGATCCCAGGGCATCGCACAGGCTCGCCAGCACTTCTGTGACCGCGGCAATCGCGTCCTCGACCAGCGCCCCGGAAACATCGCCTTCATCCGAGAAATCGATCTCGGCCTCCAACAAGGACATCGCACCGACCAACTGGTCTCGCCATAGCGCGGCAGCATGACCAAGCGCCCCCTCCATCTGCCGCAGGGCTTGTCGCCGTTGCCATTCCGTCTCCGAATCGATCAGGTCTGCCAGACCCTCGACGGCTGCCAGATCGAGCTTGCCCGCCTCAAAGGCTCGCCGGGTGAATTCGCCCGCTTCCGCCAGCCGAAGCCCCGGCAGACCTGTCAGAGCCGAGAGCAGGGCGGCCATCACGGCACGCGAACCATGGATATGGAACTCGGCGACATCCTCACCAGTAAAGCTCGCCGGCCCCGGAAAGAACAGGACCAGGGCCGAATCGATCACCTCGCGGGAGACCGGATGGCGCAGATGCCGAAGCACTGCGCGCCTCGGGCTGGGGATAATGCCGGAAATTGTTTCGAGGGCGAATCGAACTTGAGGCCCCGATACCCGCAGGACGGCCACCCCGGCCCGACCATTGGCCGACGATAGCGCCACAATCGTGGGGTAATCCTGTCCTGTCGTCATAGGCTGCCATATCTTTCCGTTGCGACGCTGATCGGCCCGGGAGACCCGTCGATGAATCGTCTAGGAGCCGCCGCCAGCCCCTATCTCCTGCAGCATAAGGACAACCCCGTCCATTGGTGGGAATGGAGCGAGGAAGCCTTTGCCGAAGCGAGGTCAAGCGGGCGCCCAGTCCTGCTTTCGGTCGGCTATGCCGCCTGCCACTGGTGCCATGTCATGGCCCATGAGAGCTTCGAGGACCGCGCAACCGCGGCGCTGATGAACGCGCTCTTCGTCAACATCAAGGTCGACCGGGAAGAGCGACCCGATATCGATCACGTCTACATGAATGCGCTGCACAGCCTGGGCGAGCAGGGGGGCTGGCCCCTGACCATGTTCCTCATGGCCGACGGTCAGCCCTTCTGGGGCGGCACCTATTTTCCACCGATAGCGCAATATGGGCGCCCGTCCTTCAGCCAGGTGCTGCAGCAGATCGCGGCCATCCACGCGCAGGAACCTGAGCGGATCGCGCGGAATGCCTCTGCGATCAACGCTGCGCTCCAGCAAGGTGAGGCTGCAGCCAGCTCGGAAACCCGATACGAACCGGACCTCGACCAGATCGCCAGCCAGATCGCCCAATCCTTCGATCCGCATCATGGCGGGCTGCGCGGCGCACCAAAGTTCCCCAACCCCGGCCTGACCGAGCTGCTCTGGCGTCAAGGCAGCCGCACGCGGAACGCGACCACACTCCTGCCGGCGAGCCGCACCCTGGAACGCATGGCGCGTGGCGGCATTCACGATCATCTCGGCGGCGGCTTTGCCCGATACGCGGTCGACGAGCGCTGGCTCGTGCCGCATTTCGAGAAGATGCTTTATGACAATGCCCAGCTGCTCGAGCTCTATGCGCTTGAAGCGAAGCGCAGCGGCGATCCGCTGGCGCACAGTGCGGCCCAGGGCATCGTCGCCTGGCTTGAGCGGGACATGCTGCTGCAGGAGGACGCTTTCGCTTCCAGCCTCGATGCCGATTCCGAAGGGGTCGAAGGCAAGTTCTATGTCTGGACGGCCCAGGAGCTGGCCAGCCATCTCACACCAGCGGACGCGGAACTCTTTGCCCGTCATTATGACGTCACTGCCCATGGCAACTGGGAAGAGGTCACGATCCTCAACCGGCTCGACACGCCCGATCCCGATCCGGCATCCGAGCAGCAACTCGCCCGCATTCGGCGGGATCTCCTGGCCTTGCGTGCTCGCCGCGTTCCTCCGGCCCGCGACGACAAGATCCTGGCCGACTGGAATGGGCTGATGATCGCGGCGCTCGTGCGTGCCTCCGGCCTGCTCGACGAACCCGCCTGGCTGGTCCTTGCCCGACGAGCCTACCATTTCGTCACCGAATCAATGAAGGATGGCGATGGTCTTGCTCACTCCTATCGCGCAGGCCGGCTGATCGCCCCGGGCTTTGCGCTCGATCACGCGGCGATGATCGATGCGGCCCTGGCATTGCACGACGCCACATCGGAACAGCATTTCCTCGACGACGCCCTGCGCTGGTCGACCCATCTCTCGCGGTATTACCGCCACGCCGATACGGGTCTACTTGGTATGACCCGGCGTGATAGCGCCGCCCTGCCGGTCGTACCGAGGCCGACTCATGATGACGCAGTCCCGAACGCCAATGGCGTGCATGCAGGGAACCTGCTGCGCCTGGCGGCCAAGACAGGAGCGCCGGCCGACAGAACCCATGCCGAGCAGTTTCTCATGGCAGCATTGGCCGCTGCCGAGCGCGCGCCCATGGCCCATGGCTCCGTGCTCAACGCCTTTGATCTGGCACGGCATGGCGTCGAGATCGTCCTGGCCGGACCAGAACGCGCGCGCCTTCGCCAGGCCGCGCTGGCATTGCCCTTTACGACAACGATGATCGTCGACTGCCCGGATGCCAGCGCTCTGCCAGCGGATCACCCCGCCGCTTCCATGGCGCGTTTTGCAGGCAGCGGCACCGCCTTTATCTGCTTCGCCGGGCGTTGCCTGCCCCCCGTCACGGATCCGAATCAATTGCAGGATGCCGTTGCTGCGGGGCGGTGACCCTGCGGCCCAAGCAAGAAAGGCGGGTTCGGCATCACTGCCGACCCGCCTCGCTTAGCTCATTGGGCTCCGACGCCACCAGCTCGTACCGGCGCGGCGATTCCCGATCTGATCAGGTGTTCATCGAATCGAAGAACTCGGAGTTCTGCTTGGTCTGCCGCAGCTTGTCGATCAGGAACTCGATCGCGTCCTGCGGTCCCATCGGATTCAGGATGCGGCGCAGCACATAGGTCTTCTGCAGCACGTCCTTCGGTGTGATCAGCTCTTCCTTGCGGGTGCCCGACTTGAGGATGTCGATCGCCGGGAAGATGCGCTTGTCGGCCACCTTCCGGTCGAGCACGATTTCCGAGTTACCGGTGCCCTTGAACTCTTCGAAGATGACCTCGTCCATGCGGCTGCCGGTATCGATCAGCGCGGTCGCAACGATGGTCAGCGAGCCGCCTTCCTCGATATTGCGCGCCGCGCCGAAGAAGCGCTTCGGCCGCTGCAGGGCGTTGGCATCGACACCACCGGTCAGCACCTTGCCGGAAGAGGGAACGACGGTGTTGTAGGCACGGCCCAGGCGCGTGATCGAATCGAGCAGGATCACGACGTCACGGCCATGCTCCACCAGGCGCTTGGCCTTCTCGATGACCATCTCCGCAACCTGGACGTGGCGCGTTGCCGGCTCGTCGAAGGTCGAGGACACGACCTCACCCTTGACCGAACGCTGCATGTCGGTGACTTCCTCGGGCCGCTCGTCGATCAGCAGCACGATCAGATAGCACTCGGGATGATTGTTGGTGATCGACTGCGCGATGTTCTGCAGCAGTACCGTCTTGCCGGTACGCGGCGGCGCCACGATCAGGGCGCGCTGACCCTTGCCGACCGGAGCGACGATGTCGATCACGCGGGGCGAGAAATCCTTCTTGGTCGGATCCTGGACTTCCAGCCGCAGACGCTCGTCCGGATAAAGCGGCGTCAGGTTGTCGAAATGGATCTTGTGCCGGATCTTCTCCGGGTCCTCGAAATTGATCGTGTTGACCTTGAGCAGCGCAAAATAGCGCTCGCCATCCTTGGGTCCACGGATCGGCCCTTCGACCGTATCACCCGTGCGCAGGCCGAACTTGCGGATCTGCGAAGGCGAAACGTAGATGTCGTCGGGGCCCGGCAAATAGTTCGAGTCGGAGGAGCGCAGGAAGCCGAAACCGTCCTGCAGCACCTCGACCACGCCCTCGCCGAGAATCTCGGTTTCCTTGGCGGCCAACTGCTTCAGGATCGCGAACATCAGCTCCTGCTTGCGCATCGTGCTGGCGTTCTCGACCTCCATGCCTTCGGCGAAGGTAAGAAGCTCGGTCGGCGATTTGACCTTGAGTTCGTGAAGCTTGATTTCCCGCATGGGGCACCCGGATCGTAATGCCCCCACGCGAATGGCGGAGGTCAGGGACTCAGTGGAGGGCTCGACAGGGCCTGGGAGGACCAGTGCGCAGGGGATGCGCACCATGAGCGTCTGCACCAGCAGCCAGCTCACGAACCATCGACAACAGGGAGGACGCAAAAAGTCGCGTAGCGCTTGATAGCCGGTTTCCGGTGGACTCTCAAGCCGGAAACGTCGGCGTCGTTTAGAACGGCTTGACGATGACCAGGATCACGATACCGACCATCAGCAGCGCCGGCACTTCGTTGATGATCCGGTAGTAGCGCGCCGACTTGTCGTTGCGATCTTCGGCGAAGGCCCTGACCCGTCCGACCAGGATGCCATGGATGCCGGAGAGGATGACCACGAGCAGGATCTTGCCGTGCAGCCAGCCACCCTTGAAACCGTAGATCGCCCAGGCAAGGTACAGGCCCAGAACCCAGGTCAGGATCATCGCCGGGTTGATGATGCCCTTGAGCAGCCGGCGCTCCATGATCTTGAAGGTCTCGGACTGCACCGAGCCGGTCTGCGCCTCTGCGTGATAAACCATCAGCCGCGGCAAATAGAGCATGCCGGCCATCCAGGAGATGACCGCCACCACGTGAAAAGCCTTGATCCACTCGATCAGCATCAGCGCATCCTCATCATGACCTGACGGCCGCAACCAAGCGCTCGACATGAGCGATCGGCGTATCCGGCAGGATGCCATGCCCGAGATTGAAGACGAACGGACCCCCGCCGAAGGACGTCCGGATCTCCTCGACCTCCCGCTCCAGTTCGGCACCACCTGCCCGGAGAAGTAGCGGGTCAAGGTGACCCTGAATCGGCGCAAGCGACTGGATCTGAGTCCGCGCAAACTCGCGATCGATATCCGTCTCGAGCCCGACGGCATCTACGCCGGTCGCTTTGACATAGCTCGGGATCAAACGGCCGGCGCCCCGGGGAAAGCCGATGATCTTTGCCTTGGGATGGCGCGCCCGCACCCCATCGACGATCCGCCTGGTCGGCGCAATGCACCAGCGCTCGAAATCGGCCTCGCCAAGCGAGCCCGCCCAGCTGTCGAAAATCTGCACCGCGTCAACACCGCCCTCGATCTGAGCGTTGAGATGAGCGATGGACGCCGTCACGATCCGGTCGATCAGCCGGGCGAACAGTTCCGGATCACGGGTGAAGAGTTCCTTGGCCGGACCCTGATCCGGCGTGCCCCGCCCGGCCACCATATAGGTCGCTACGGTCCAAGGCGCCCCGCAGAAGCCGATGAAGCCCGTCTTGCCGGGCAGGGCAGCCTTGACCTTGCCAACCGTTTCGTAGACCGGCGCCAGCACGTCCTGGTCGATCTCCTCATGGATCTCGCCAAGCCTCTTTGCATCACCCACTGGCTCCAGCCGTGGGCCTTCTCCCTGGACGAACCAGAGCTTCTGGCCGAGCGCATGCGGCACGACGAGGATGTCGCAGAACAGGATCGCTGCGTCGAAACCGAAACGGCGGATTGGCTGAAGGGTCACTTCGGTGGCGAAGGCCGGATTGTAGCAGAGCTCGAGAAAGCCACCCGCCTTGGCACGGACCTCGCGGTATTCCGGCAGATAGCGTCCGGCCTGGCGCATCAGCCAGATTGGCGGCGTCGCCATCACCTCGCCTGAAAGGCTCCGCAGGAAAACCGGATCGTCGTTAGCCATGCCCACTCCGGTCAGCCGTTCAGGCCTAATTCTTAAAAGAATCTTAGAGAGAGATTCTTTTGTTTTGACTCTTGGTCAGGGGCAAATAGCCCGGCCCAACTTTGTCCACAACCGGTCCACAGGGCGAGCCGATGTCGCAGGCCGGAATCGCCCGGGGGGCGGGGCGCCTTAACTGATTAGTAAGAAATCGGAATCAGCGCCGGGGCCGCCGATCGTTAAAATGATTCACGTGAAACATCGCTCCACGTGTCCCCAGGGGCCAGCCTGTTGATGGAAAGAGGGACTTATACAGTCGCGGCTCCGGGCTCCGCTCGGATGTACGGTTGTCCACAGCAGTCCCCATGACCAGCGTGACCCCTCATCGCGGTCAGCGCTGGGGGTCCTGGTCCAGGACGACAATTTGCATTGCCGATATGGCGCGCTAGAGGTTGCAACTTCGTTAAGCTCCGGGAGCCCACGTGGCGCGCAACTATTTTCATTTGCATCTGGTGTCTGATGCCACCGGCGAGACCCTGATCGCGGTCAGCCGGGCCGCCGCCGCCCAATATGAATCGGTTTCGGCGATCGAGCATGTCTATCCGCTGGTGCGCTCGGAGGCTCAGCTCGCCCGCGTTCTGGCGGAGATCGAATCCTCGCCAGGAGTCGTGCTCTACACGCTCGTCGAAGCGGAATGGGCGGAGCGGCTCGAGAAATTCTGCCAGGAGCTCGGCTGTCCCTGCCTGTCCGTGCTGAACCCGGTGCTGTCGTTGTTCCAGTCTTATCTCGGCCAGGCGGGGTCGCCGCGGCCAGGCGCGCAGCATGTGCTCAATGCCGAATATTTCCGCCGCATCGACGCGATGAACTACACGCTGATGCATGATGATGGGCAGCTCGGGGGCGATCTGGAAAGCGCTGACATCATCTTGGTCGGCATCAGCCGCACCTCGAAGACGCCGACCAGCATCTATCTCGCCAACCGGGGTATCAAGACCGCCAATGTGCCGCTGGTGCCTAATGTAGCTTTGCCGGCCGAGCTTGAGCGGCTGAGAAAGCCCTTGATCGTCGGGTTGGTCGCCAGCGCCGAGCGCATCGTGCAGATTCGGCAAAACCGGCTGCTCTCGATGAAGGCGGATGACGAGACGCCCTATGTCGACCCCACCGCCGTGGCCGATGAGATTGCGCAGTCGCGCAAGCTCTGCGCCCGTAGGGGCTGGCCGGTGATCGATGTCACCCGGCGCTCGATCGAGGAGACGGCGGCAGCCATCCTCGACCTGCTGCGCGACCATCGCATGAAGTTCATCGCGACATGACGAAGAGCCCCTCTCTCTGGCGTGCAGCGGAGCCTCTGCTGCTTGCCTCCGGCAGTGCGACCCGGGCCGGGATGCTGCGCGCTGCCGGGATTCCGGTCGACACCCTGAAGCCCGATATTGACGAGCGAGCCGCCGAAGCGCCCCTGCTCACGCAGGGTGTCGAAGGCGAGGCGATTGCAGCTGCGCTCGCCTGCGCAAAGGCGCTGCATGTCTCGGTGATGAAGCCTGGCCGCTTCGTGCTGGGCGCCGACCAGACGCTGACCTGCGAGGGTCAGATTTTTCACAAGCCCGAGAATTTCGCTGGCGCCGCCGCGCAGATCGCAACCCTGGCTGGGCGTACGCATGAGCTCCACTCCGCCTTTGTGCTGGCACGCGACGGCGAGATCCTCGCTGAAGGCGGACAGACCGCACGGCTGACGATGCGGCGACTGGAGCTGGAATTCATCGCAACCTATGTCGAGCTCGCTGGTCCGGCGGTCCTGACCAGCGTTGGCGGCTACCAGCTCGAGGGCCTTGGTTCCCAGCTCTTCGCTGCGATCGAGGGCGACCATTTCACCATCCTCGGCCTCCCGCTCCTTGCCGTACTCGAAACCCTGCGCGAGCAGGGTGCTCTCATCGATTGATCCGGACACCTGAATTCCATGACCCGTCGCTGCTTCGTCATCGGTCACCCGATCGCCCATTCGCGCTCGCCGCTCATTCACGGCAGCTGGATCGCCGAGCATGGGCTCGATGGATCCTATGAACGCATCGATGTCGCACCGGCCGCGCTCCCGTCGTTCATTGCCCGGGTCCGAACCGGAGAATTCGTGGGCGGCAACGTCACGGTTCCGCACAAGGAGGCGTCACTGCTCCTGGTCGATGATCTCAGCCCCGTCGCCCGGGCGATGGGCGCGGTGAATACGATCTGGCGTGAAGATGGGCGCCTGATCGGTGACAACACCGATGCTGCCGGCTTCCTCGCCCATCTTGATGGCAGTGTACCCTGCTGGAGCGAGCGGGTCGCAACGGCTCTCATTCTTGGCTCGGGCGGCGCAGCGCGGGCCATCGGCTTTGCACTGAAGGGGCATGGCCTCGAGCGGATCATCCTCGTCAACCGCAGCGCGGACCGAGCCACGGAACTTGCCCGCGCACTCGGAGGGCCGGTCGAGGCGCAGGACTGGTCAAAGCGTCATGAGCTGGTCGGAGCGGCCGATCTGATCATCAACACGACGGCGCTTGGCATGAACGGCAAGCCGCCGCTCGATCTCGATCTCAGCAGGCTCCGCCCCGGCACGATCGTTGACGACATCGTCTACGTGCCGTTGCGGACGCCTCTGCTCGAAGAGGCCGAGCGTCGTGGCGGTGTTCCGGTCGATGGCCTCGGCATGCTGTTGCACCAGGCCGTGCCGGGTTTTGCGCGCTGGTTCGGTGTGACCCCGAAGGTCACACCGGCGCTGCGGGCCCGGCTCGAAGCCGATATCCTGGGCGCCTGATTCGCTGGGTGCCGCATGACCTTCATCCTGGGACTGACCGGCTCGATCGGCATGGGAAAGTCGACCACCTCGGAGATGTTCCGGGCCCGCGGCGTGCCTGTCCATGATGCCGATGCCACCGTCCATGTGCTCTACCGGGGCAGGGCGGTCGCACCGATCGCGGCAGCCTTTCCGGAGGCTGTGGTGAACGGGACCGTCGATCGTGCCCGACTCTCATCCATGGTCGTGGGCAAGCCGGAAGCGTTGCGCGCGCTCGAAGCAATCATCCACCCGCTGGTGCGGGAGGAGGAGATCGTCTTCATCAAGAACTGCATGGTAGCAGGGCGCGATATTGCCGTCCTCGATGTGCCGCTCCTGCTAGAGGTTGGAGGCGGCAATCGCTGTGACGCGGTCGTCGTGATCACGGCATCGGTCGAGGTGCAGCGCGCCCGCGTGCTGGCGCGTCCGGACATGACGGCGGAGAAGCTGGACGCGATCCTTGCGCGCCAGATGCCCGACGCGGAGAAGCGCCGGCGCGCGCACTTCCTTGTGGACACCTCGCATGGCTTGCTGGTGGCACAGAGACAGGTCCGCTCTATCCTCCAGGCACTGGCTGGCCGTCCTGGCCGGACCCGGCAAGAAGAGGCGTCCTGGCATGCGTGAGATCGTCCTCGATACCGAGACGACCGGCGTTGAAGCCAATGGTGGCGATCGCGTCGTCGAAATCGGCTGCGTCGAACTGGTCAATCACTGCCCATCGGGCCGCACCTTCCATCAATACATCAACCCCGAGCGGACGATGTCGGAAGGCGCCTTCAAGGTCCACGGACTGTCCGACGCCTTCCTGGCGGACAAGCCCGTTTTCGCGGCCGTTGCCGAGGAGTTTGCAGCGTTCATCGATGGCGCGCGGCTCGTCATCCACAATGCGGCCTTCGACGTCGGCTTCCTGAACATGGAGATGAAGCGCGTCGGCCGGGGCCCGATCGAGCCTTCCCTGGTCGTCGATACGCTGGCGATGGCGCGGCGCAAGCACCCTGGAGCCTCGAACAGTCTCGATGCGCTTTGCCAGCGCTATGGCATCGACAATACGAGGCGCACCCAGCACGGCGCGCTGCTCGATTCCGAGATTCTCGCCGAGGTCTATATCGAGCTGATCGGCGGCAAACAGGCTGATCTCGGACTTGGCGTGGTCACCGCTGCCGGTCTTGGCAACGGTCTCGCCGATCTTTCAGAGCGGCCGCAGCGCCAGCGCCCGCTCGCGCCCCGCCTCGACGAGGCGGCAATCGCGGCTCACGAGAGCTTCATTCTGACCCTCAAGACACCGCTCTGGAGCGGCTATCTCGATCTGGCCAAGGAGAGCTGAGCCGCTTGGGCGGCTCAGCTTCGGGCTGGCTAGAGCATCGGACCGAAAAGTGGAATCCGGTTTTCGGAAAAATCCGATGCTCAAACAAAGAGCTAGATCGCCGCTTCTGCGTCCGAACGGACGCACGGCGATCTAGCCGCGGCGGCGATTGGCGCGCCGCGACATCATGTTGAGGCCTTCGATCAGTGCCGAGAAGGCCATGGCAGCGTAGATGTAGCCCTTCGGGATATGGGCGCCGAAACCCTCGCCGATCAGCGTGCCGCCGATCATCAGCAGGAAGCCGAGCGCCAGCATCACGATCGTCGGATTCTTCTCGATGAACTTCGCCAGCGGGTCGGCGGCAAGCAGCATCACCAGTACGGCGACGATCACCGCAATCATCATCACCGGCACATGCTCGGTCATGCCGACGGCCGTGATGATGCTGTCGATCGAGAAGACGAGATCAAGCAGCAGGATCTGGAAGATCGCGGCGCCGAAGGTCACGGTTGCCGCGCGGCCGCCGTCGAACACATCGGGCCCGTGATTGACGTCGACCTTGTGATGGATCTCGGTCGTTGCCTTCCAGACCAGGAAGAGGCCGCCGGCGATCAGGATGAAATCGCGCCAGGAGAAGGCCTTGCCGAAGAGCGAGAGGATCGGCTCCGTCAATTGCACGATGAAGGCGACGGTGCCGAGCAGGGCAAGCCGCATGAACAGCGCGAGCCCGATGCCGATCTTGCGGCCGAGCGAGCGTTGTTCCTCAGGCAGCTTGTTGGTCAGGATCGAGATGAAGATCAGATTGTCGATGCCGAGGACAACCTCCATGGCGATCAGTGCCCCGAGAGCCGCCCAGACGGCGGGGTCGGCAGCAAGCGTCATCAGATGGTCCATCGGGTCTCCATATAACAAAATGCGGACGCCGGATTGGCGCCCGCTTCAATGAATGTCGGAGATGGAGGTCGCCCTGCCGATGCGCAAGGCATGGCGAAATGCGCGCGATTATTGATTGAAATGCAAGAAAGGGCCCGTGAGGGCCCTTTCGATGTGGTCGGCTTCAGAGGCGGCAGGCTCGCTCAGGCGTTGGGCGCCTGCTGCTGCTGGGCCTGAAGCTCCTGCATGCGCTGCTGATAGAGCATCGCAAAATCGATCTGCGGAACATAGAAGGGCGGGAAGCCGCCGGTCTGGACCGCCTCCGCGATGATCTGCCGGGCGAACGGGAACAGCAGCCGTGCACAGTCGATCACCAGAACGGGGTGAATATGCTCCTGCGGGATGTTCTGCAGCCGGAACACGCCGGCATAGCTGAGATCGAACGCAAACAGCGTCTCGTTGTTCAGGACCGCCTTGCCCTCGAGCTGGAGCACGGTCTCGTAATCGGTCTCTGACAGCGCGGTGGTCGAGACATTGACCTGCAGGGACATCTGCGGGCCCTGTTCGTTCTGCTGGCCGAGCGCGCGGGGCGCTTTCGGATTCTCGAAGGAGAAGTCCTTGGTGTACTGGATCAGGGCATTCATGCTCGGCTGAGCGTTCGCCTCGCTCGCGCCGTTGCCGTTGGGGATGTCGTTGGCCATCGGTCCCATCATCGTCTGGCAGGCTTTAATCGGGAAATCCCACGCCTTGCCGGCGCCCGGGACTGCGCACCGCTCCCCGGTGCAATGCTTTCGTCGGCTATCATGGAGCTTCCTCAGGCACAAGAAGCCGCCTTCACAAGCTCGGGGGTGGATGTTACGAGCCTTGATCACCATATCGCATGCGGCGGCCGGCCGACCGCCGCCGTCGATGCGAGGCGGTCACTGGGGTTCCGGATCAGCGTTCGATGCAAAATTCCTTCGACATGACGACTTTGGTCTTCCTGGCTCTGGCCGTTTTCGTCGCCTGGAAGCTTAGCTCCGTCCTTGGTCAGAAGACCGGGAGCGAGCAGCCGCCAAAGGATCCCTTCGCCCGGCGCGAGACACCGCCGATGCGGCCCGATCAGGCCGGCGCTCCCGAGGCCAAGCGCGACAATGTCATTCGCCTGCCGGGTGCCGCCAACGATCCTGCTGCGACGGTCGCTCCGGAGGCCGAGCGCTGGAAGGACATTGCGCCCGCCGATTCGCCGATCATCGCCGGCATCGAGGCCATCGTTCGCCAGGAGCAGGATTTCGACCCGAAGGGTTTCCTGCAGGGTGCGAAATCCGCTTACGAGACCATCGTCACGGCCTTCGCCCGCGGTGACCGCAAGGCCCTGAAGGGCCTCCTCGCCAAGGAAGTCTATGATGGCTTCGAGCAGGCGATAACCGACCGCGAGAAGCGTGGCGAGAGGGCGGAATCCTCCTTCGTCTCGATCGACAAGGCCGATATCGCCGCCGTGGATGTCAAGGGCAAGACGGCTCAGGTGACGATCGCTTTCGTCTCGCAGCTGATCAGTGTTGTCCGTGATGCGCAGGGCGTCGTTGTGGACGGCAGCGCCGAGACGGTCTCGGAGGTCAACGATATCTGGACCTTCTCGCGCCAGCTCGGCAGCCGCGACCCGAATTGGCTTTTGGTCGCGACCGAAGCCGGCGCGTGACCCGTGGCCCCGGGCGCATCGCGCTGGTGGCCGCCATGGTGTCCGCTGCAATGACACAGGCGCCCGCCGCCGGTCCGACCTTGCCGCCCGGCGCCCGTTCAGAAGCCATCTCTCCTGCCGCAATACCGGGATGGCGCGATGATGATCACCGCATCGCGCTTGGGATTTTCGCGGCTGGCTGCGCCGCTGATCCGCCGCTTCGGCAAGGCGCGCCGATTCCCGCTGCGCTCGCCGGTATCTGCGCGGAAGCCGGCAGGCTGACGGCCCGTAGGCCGGTCGATCGGACGGTGGCGCGTCGCTTCTTCGAGGATCGTTTCAGTTTCTGGCGCATCCGGCCCAGCGGCGCCGAGCGCGGCTTCATGACCGGTTATTTCGAGCCGGAGTTCGAAGGCTCGCTCACCCCCTCTGCCCGGTTTCCGACTCCGCTCTACGCCCGCCCTGCCGATCTGGTGACACGGCTTGCAGGCGACGACTGGCCTGGGCTGGAGCCTGCCTTGTCCGCTGCCCGCCGCACCTCCAGGGGCCTTGAGCCCTATCCCGACCGAACGGCGATCGAGAGCGGCGCGCTCGACGGGCAGGGCCTGGAAATCGCGTGGCTGCGCGATCCGGTCGACCGCTTCGTGTTGCAGGTGCAGGGCTCCGGCCGGGTCCGGTTGCCGAACGGCAAGGTCGTGCGGCTGGTTTATTCCGGCCGTAACGGCCACACCTATACCTCGCTCGGCCGCGTGCTGAGCGAGCGCGAAAACATCCCACCGGCCGAGATGACCATGGACAAGCTGGTCGCTCGGTTGAAGGCGGATGCCGGTTTCGCCCGGGACCTGATCCGGCTTAACCGCTCCTTCGTCTTCTTCGCCCGCAAGGATGACTTGCCGGCCGATTCGGGGCCGATTGGTGGTGCGGGCCTGCCCCTGACGCCGCTGCGCAGTCTTGCCGTCGACCGCGCCATCTGGCCCTACGGGTTGCCGGCCTGGATTGATGCGACAATTCCCACCGGCAACGGCGAAATGGAGCGGCTGTCACGCCTGATGATTGCGCAGGACACGGGATCCGCCATCGTCGGACCATCGCGGGTCGATCTGTTTGTCGGTTCGGGCCAAGCGGCGGGTCATCGCGCCGGGCTGGTGCGCCATTCCTTTGACTTCACGGTGCTCTGGCCGCGGGCGGAGGCACGCTGAGGGATGCGTCGCCGCCGCGAGAAGACCCTGTCGGAGGCCGACATTGCCCTGTGGCGGCAGGTTGCTCGCTCAGTGACGCCACTGCCGGGGCGGGCCGCGCCGCCCCCTGAGGAGGCTGCAGCGGCATCTGTGCCACCTCCTGCCGAAGCTGCCGCCCCGGTTCTGGTCGCCGCCGTCAAACCCGCCAGGACCACCCCGCCGCCGCTGGCGCCGCTCGAGCGCCGCCTGCGCACTCAGCTGCGCCGGGGAACGCAATCCGTCGAGGCGGTGATCGACCTGCACGGGCTGCGGCAGGATGCTGCGCATGCAGCGCTATGCGCCTTTCTGCGCCGCGAGCAAGCCCGCGGCACCAGGCTGGCTCTGGTCGTCACGGGCAAGGGCGCGGCGGGCGATGCCATCTTCGGGGAAGAGCGTGGCGTCCTGCGCCGCAGCGTGCCGCACTGGCTGCGGCTACCGGATCTGCGTCCGTTCGTTGTCGGCTTCGAGGAGGCAGAGCAGCGCCATGGCGGCGCCGGCGCGCTCTATATCCGCCTGCGCCGGCACCGCGAGAGCGGCGCGTGACACCCTTCGGCCAGCGCGTCCGGGAATTGCGCGCAGCGCGCGGCGTGACGCTGGCCAAAATGGCGACAGCACTGGGCGTTACGCCGGCCTATCTCTCGGCCCTGGAACATGGCAAGCGCGGCCAGCCGACTTTCGCGTTGATCCAGGGCGTGATCCATCTGCTCGGCGTGATCTGGGACGAGGCTGACGAACTCGTTCGTCTCGCCGAGCTGTCCCACCCGCGCATCACGGTTGATACCGCGGGGCTCGCACCGGAGGCGACGTTGGTTGCCAACCGGCTCGCCCTTGAGATCGCCGAGCTCGGTCCCGACGAACTCGCCGCGCTGCGCGCCGTGCTTGATCAGGCGAGTCGCCGGCGCGGCCGCGCTTGACCGCGCCCGGTCCTGATGCGAAACGCCCGTCATTCGTCCCATCCTCGCCAACCCTCGGAACTCCTTCATGAAAAATGCCCGTTACGATGTCCTGGCGCTCGGCAACGCCATCGTCGATGTCATCGCTCGCGCAGAAGAGGATTTTCTGGTCGCGCATGAGCTGACCAAGGGCGCGATGATGCTGATCGACGAGCCCCGTGCCGAGACGCTCTACGCGGCGATGGGCCCGGCCAAGGTCATCTCGGGCGGTTCTGCTGCCAATACCATTGCGGGCCTTGCCTCCTTTGGCGGCAAGGGCGCCTTCATCGGCAAGGTGAAGCAGGACGAGCTCGGCAAGCTCTACCGGCACGATCTGACCTCGCAGGGCGTCAGCTTCGACACCGCCTTCGCCGCCGAAGGGCCGGCGACCGCCCGTTCCTTCATCTTCGTCACGCCTGATGGCGAGCGCACGATGAATACCTATCTCGGTGCCTGCCAGGGCCTCACTGTCGCGGATGTCGACAAGGCTACGGTCCAGAACGCCGACATCATCTATCTCGAAGGCTATCTCTGGGATCCGCCGGCGGCGAAGGAAGCCTTCCGCAAGGCCTCGGAGTTTGCTCATGCAGCTGGAGGCCGTGTCGCGATCACCCTGTCGGATTCCTTCTGCGTGGATCGTTATCGCGACGAGTTCCTCGGGCTGATCCGCAACCGGCTGGTCGATATCGTCTTCGCCAATGAGCACGAGCTGAAGAGCCTCTACCAGACCGGCGACTTCGACAGCGCGCTCAGCGCCCTGCGCGCCGAGAATATCATTGCGGCCGTGACGCGCTCGGAGAAGGGCGCCCTTGCGGTGACGCCGGACGGCATCGTCGCCGAACCGGTCTTCCCGGTGGAGCGGATCGTCGATTCGACCGGTGCTGGTGACCTCTTCGCCGCGGGTTTCCTCTTCGGTCTGACCTCGGGCCGCGAGGTGCGGGACTCGCTGCGGCTCGGCGCGCTCGCGGCCGCCGAAATCATCAGCCATGTCGGTGCAAGGCCGGATGTGAACCTGAAGGTGCTGGCGAGCGACAACGGCCTGCTGTGAGCCGATCGGATTTCAGGCTCGGCGTGTCGTGGTTGGGCCTGTCCCGATCGTGACACGCCTTTCCACGGACCGCGTCGCAAGGCGCGGCTGCTCGGCTGGGACCGAGCACGACGGTTTCAATACAGCGTTGCCTTCACGCGCTCCGGCAGCGCCTTGTCATAGGCAGCACCGTCAAAGGTTTCGATCGACTCATTCCGCGCGGTGATGTCGCGCAGGATCTGCCCGGCGCTTGGCAACTCGCGCCTGTCGGCATGATTGGCCGGGTTCCAAAGGTCGGCCCGGACCACCGCGCGTGAGCACTGGAAGTAGACCTGTTCCACATGGACCACGATCACGCAGGCCGGCAGCTTTCCGGCCATCTCGAAGCGCGCGCAGAGCGCCGGGTTGGTCGAAAGCGTCGCTGTGCCGTTCACCCGCAGGGTTTCGCCGTAACCCGGGATCAGAAAGAGCATTCCGATTCGCGGATCGAACAGGATATTTCTTAACGAATCCAGACGGTTATTGCCTTTTCTGTCGGGAATGAGGAGCGTTTTCGCGTCCCGGACCGTGACAAAGCCCGGCAGATCCCCGCGCGGCGAACAATCCAGGCCCTCCGGACCGCTGGTCGCGAGCACCATGAAGGGCGAGGCAGCGATCAGCGCAGCATAGTTCTCGTCGACATGGTCGATCTGCTTGGCGATCGAGGCCGGCGCGACCGGGTTGGGATACCGGGCGGCGAGCGTCTCGAGCGACGTGATGCTGTGGTCTGTCATGCCGATCTCCAAGAGCCAATAAGTCTAGACTATTGACAGGCGAGCGTGAGCGCCAGTCCTAAGCACCGCAAAAAGGAAAACGCCCCGCATCGTCAGATGCAGGGCGTCCTGTCGTCAGGCAATGAAGCCGGAGCTTACTCGCTGGCGGACTGCTTCTCGCGGGCCTTCTCGGCGTCGCGGGCAGCCTTGAGCTTCTCGGTCAGATCCTCGCCGGTCTCCTGATCGACGACCTTCATCGAGAGGCGGATCTTGCCGCGCTCGTCCTGGCCGAGGAACTTCACCTTGACCTTGTCGCCTTCCTTGACGACGTCCGAGACCTTCTGGACGCGCTGGGCGGCCAGCTCGGAGATATGGACGAGGCCGTCCTTGGCGCCGAAGAAGTTCACGAAGGCGCCGAACTCCATGATCTTCACCACGGTGCCGTCATAGATCATGCCCGGCTCGGCTTCCGAGACGATCGACTTGATCCACTTGATCGCGGCTTCGATCGACTTGCCGTCGGCCGACGCGATCTTGATGGTGCCATCGTCCTCGATGTTCACCTTGGCGCCGGTCTTCTCGACGATCTCGCGAATGACCTTGCCGCCCGAACCGATGACTTCGCGGATCTTGTCGACCGGGATCTTCATCGTCTCGATGCGCGGAGCATACTCGCCGAGCTGTGCGCGCGAGGTGGAGAGCGCCTTGGACATCTCGCCGAGGATGTGGTCACGACCGCCCTTGGCCTGGCCAAGCGCGACCTGCATGATCTCCTCGGTGATGCCGGCGATCTTGATGTCCATCTGCAGCGAGGTAATGCCCGCAGCGGTGCCGGCCACCTTGAAGTCCATGTCGCCGAGATGATCCTCGTCGCCGAGGATGTCGGAGAGCACCGCGAAGCGCTCGCCTTCCAGGATCAGGCCCATGGCGATGCCCGCAACCGGAGCCTTCAGCGGCACGCCGGCATCCATCAGCGCCAGCGAGGTGCCGCAGACGGTGGCCATCGAGGAGGAACCGTTCGACTCGGTGATCTCCGAGACGACGCGGATCGTATAGGGGAACTCGCCCTTGGCCGGCAGCATCGGACGGATGGCGCGCCAGGCGAGCTTGCCATGGCCGATCTCGCGGCGGCCGGGCGAACCCATCCGGCCGGTTTCGCCGACGGAGTAGGGAGGGAAGTTGTAATGCAGCAGGAAGGTTTCCTTGTAGGTGCCTTCCAGCGAGTCGATGAACTGCTCGTCATCGCCGGTGCCGAGCGTGGTCACGACCAGCGCCTGGGTTTCGCCGCGGGTGAACAGCGACGAGCCGTGGGTGCGCGGCAGGATGCCCGCTTCGGCCACGATCTTGCGGACCGTCTTGACGTCGCGACCGTCGATGCGGATGCCGTCGTCAAGGATGTTCCAGCGCACGATCTTGGCCTGGGCTTCCTTGAACTGGCCGGCGACCTGCTCCTTGGTGAAGGTCTTCACGCCATCCGGCTCGGCCGAGACCAGCGCCTCGACGACCTTCGCCTTGACGGCGTCGACGGCCTTATAGCGCTCGGCTTTGGCGGTGATCTTGTAGGCGGCGCGGAGCTCCGCTTCGCCAACCTTGAGCACGGCGTCGAGGATCGCCGACTGGTCGGCCGGCTGGAAGTCGCGCGGCTCCTTGGCAGCCTTTTCGGCCAGGCGGATGATGGCGTCGATCACCGGCTGGAAATGCTTGTGGCCGAACATCACGGCGCCGAGCATGATCTCCTCGGAGAGCTCCTTGGCCTCCGACTCGACCATCAGGACGGCGTCCTGGGTACCGGCAACGACGAGGTCGAGGCTCGATTCCTTGATCTCGTCGACCAGCGGGTTGAGCTTGTAGGCGCCGTCGAAATAGCCGACGCGGGCGGCGCCGACCGGGCCCATGAAGGGCACGCCGGACAGGGTCAGCGCGGCCGAAGCGGCGACCATCGCGACGATGTCGGGATCGTTCTCCAGGTCATGCTGGAGCACGGTGCAGACCACCTGCGTGTCGTTCTTGTAGCCGTCGGCAAAAAGCGGGCGGATCGGGCGGTCGATCAGGCGGGAGACCAAGGTCTCCTTCTCGCTCGGGCGGCCTTCGCGCTTGAAGTAGCCGCCCGGGATACGGCCGGCGGCGAAGGTCTTTTCCTGGTAATTCACGGTCAGCGGGAAGAAGTCGAAGCCTGGCTTCGGCTCCTTGGCCGAGACCACAGTGGCGAGCACGACAGTCTCGCCGTAGGTGGCGAGCACGGCGCCGTCGGCCTGGCGGGCGACCTTGCCGGTTTCGAGCACGAGCTTGCGCCCGCCCCAGATCAGCTCTTCGGTTTGGATGTCGAACATGGTTCTCTTTCGGATCGGATGTGGCACCCGTCCGGACGTCTCAAGCCCATGGGCAAGACGGCGGAAAGCTCGGGAGACGGTGAGCGTTGCGCCCGAGCGCTCGGCGATCCTGCCATGGACGTCGGGGCGTCCGGCGGAAGCCTGCGGCTAAGCCACCCATGCGGCCGCCGCGTTGGAGTCAGGGCGCCGCACCATTGCGGCCAGACCCTGGAGTATGAGCATCATGTCGTCCAAAAAGTGGTTTCCACTTTTCGGCATCATGCTCTTGAAAAGCCGCCCGGAACCGATCGGTGCCGGGCGGGAAGCTCTTGCGATCGATCAGCGGCGGATGCCGAGCTTCTCGATCAGCGTCCTGTAGCGCGCCTCGCTCTTGCCCTTCAGATAGTCGAGCAACGAACGGCGCTGCGAAACCAGCTTGAGCAGGCCGCGACGCGAGTGGTTGTCCTTGACATGCGACTTGAAGTGACCGGTCAGGTTGTTGATGCGCTCCGTCAGGATCGCGACCTGGACCTCCGGCGAACCGGTGTCATTCGGCTTGGTGGCATGTTCCTTCACGAGCGCGGTCTTGCGCTCCGGCGTAATCGACATCGTGTGATCCTTCGGTTGGATGTTGATCTGGCGGGCCAGGCCGGGATGTCGTCCAGCAAGGTCCGAAACCCGCAATCCACCTCATCAGTGGAGGAGATGCGCAGCCAGCCGCAAGGCTGGTTGGCGCGGGATATACACGAAACTGGGCAAAACGCTAGCGCGGCGACGAGGCAGGCCGGGGCAGGCCGCGGTCGTAGCGCCTCTGCGCTTCCTCGACCTCGCCGATATGGGTCTCGGCCCAGCGCGTCAGTTCGTTCACGGTCGCTGCAAGCGTGCGGCCGAGGTCGGTCAGCGAATACTCGACAGTCACGGGCACGGTGGGGAAGGCCTCGCGGCTGATCAGCCCATCGCGCTCCAGGCTCCGCAATGTCTGCGAGAGCATCTTTTGCGAGATGTTGTCGATGCGTCGGCGCAGCTCGTTGAAGCGCAGCGTCCCCTCTCCGAGCAGGATCAGGATCAGCACCGCCCATTTGTCGCCGATGCGGTCGAGGACCTGGCGCGTCGGGCATTGCGCGTTGAAGGCGTCCGGGCGTTGCAGCATCGTGGTTTCCTTGAGGTGACCATGTCGCGTGAAAGTGCCTTCTTTACGAGGCTCCACGCTACCGCCATCTAGTATCACACAGGATGTTGGTTCCTGAAAGATACTTGGCCAAAGGCAGATCTCATGAAAATCGCTCTCATCGGCGCCACCGGCTTCATCGGCTCGCGCCTGCTGGCCGAACTGACCCTCCGCGGACATGCGGTTTCGGCGATCACCCGCAACCCTGAAAAGGTCGCAGCGGCGGCCGGCGTGACCGCGCTCAAGGGCGATGTCTTCGATCGCGACGGGCTGGCCGCCTTGCTCGCCGGCCATGACGCAGTGATCAGCGCCGTGCATTTCACCGCGAGCGACCCGGCGGTCCTGCTGGCCGCCGTCACCCAGTCCGGCGTGAAGCGCTATCTTGTCGTCGGTGGCGCAGGCAGTCTCGAGGTCGCGCCTGGCAAGCAGCTGTTCGACACGCCGGAGTTCCCGGCGATTTATCTGGCCGAGGCGAAGAAGGGCGGCGCCTTCCTCGATCTGCTCAAGGCTGAGAGCGAACTGGACTGGACGTTCCTGTCACCCTCTGCCCTGATCCAGCCCGGCGAGCGCACCGGCAGGTTCCGCCTCGGCAAGGATCAGCTTCTGGTCGATGCGCAGGGCAAGAGTGCGATTTCGGCCGAGGACTACGCGATCGCACTGGTCGACGAGCTGGAGAAGCCCGCCCATTCGCGCCAGCGCTTCACCGTCGGTTACTGAGCCATCGCGTGCCTTCAGGCTTTCTGGTAGCGGCGGCCGCCGAGATGCAGGCCGCTGCGGCGCAGTTCGCCCAGGGCAACGAGGCCGGTATCGTCTTCGAAATAGAGGCGCGACCGGTCGATTTCGTAGCGACCGCTAAAGGCATGAGGCGCGGTGTCCCGCCGCTTGCCGTAGCGGCCGCCGCGGCGCAGATCGAGCCGGACCGCGCCATCCTCAGTGACCCATAGCCCGACCACGGCCCGCTCGGCCGGACTTAGCGGCTCGGGGAGGTCGAGATCGATTTCGAGCGGTCGCGCGGGCTTCATGGGCGGCACGATGCTGGCGGCAATGGCGCCAATGGCTTGGAAAAGGGCGAAGGACATGGTCCTGGCTCCGTGAAAATGAGTGGGGTCGCCGCTCAGTAGGGGCTGGCCGCAGGCCGCACGATGATCTCGCTGACATCGACCTCGCCGGGCTCCGCGATCGCGAAGGCGATAGCGCGTGCGATCGCCTCGGGCTCGATCGCGGTCTTTCGGAAGCCGACCATGGCATCGCGGGCGCCTTCATCGGTAATGGTATCGGCGAGTTCCGAGCGCGTGACACCAGGCGAGATCACCGTGACGCGGATATCATCGTGTTCCTGACGCAGCCCCTCGGAGATGGCGAGAACCGCGAACTTCGTGGCGCAATCGACCGCAGCGGTCGGGTAGACGCTGTGCCCGCCGATCGAGGAGAGATTGATGAAGTGGCCAAACCCCTGGCGCTTCATCATCGGCAGCCCGGCGGCGATGCCATGCAGCACACCCCGGATATTCACGTCGATCATCCGGTTCCACTCGTCGAGTTTGAGCGCGGCGAGCGGCGAGAGCGGCATCACGCCGGCATTGTTGACGACGACGTCCACCCGCCCGAATTCGACCTGCGCGAAGGCAAGGAATGCTTCCACGCTGGCGGCGTCGGTCACATCGAGCGTGGCGTAGCGGGCGCTCCCGCCTTCCGCGCTGATCGCCTTGGCGAGCGCCGCCAGGCGCTCTGTCCGGCGGGCCCCGAGGACAACCTGCGCCCCTCTTTGGGCGAGGAGCCGAGCCGTCGCCTCGCCGATACCGCTGCTGGCTCCGGTAATGACGACAACCTTGTTCGTGAGTTCCGACATGATGATCTCCCGCTCTTGAAGCCGGTGGCGTCGTGCCGTCCGGTGTGAGCGGACCATGCCGCGTCAGCCTCCCGGGGTGGTAGATCATTGCGCCGGAAGGATTGCCTGATTCTCCTGGAACGGAACTCACACCTCGCCCCATTGGCCGCTTTCATTATATGAAAGCCCAAGGCGCGCCTGGATCGCCGTCGCCGGAGGATAGGGCATGGAAGGACAGCTGCAGGAACTGACGGAACTCCTCGCCCGTTTGATGCCTGCGGATGGCGTGCACCAGAGCGCGATGCCGCGCCTGACCCTCATCCGTGCGTCGCAACCGACAGAGCCCTTGCATGCCTTGCACGAGCCGGCTGTCTGCATCGTCATCCAGGGCCGCAAGCAGGTGATGTTGGGCGACCGCGTCTACCACTATGACGCTTCCCGCTATCTCGTGGTCTCGGTGGATCTGCCGGTGACCGGGCAGGTGATCGAGGCCACGACCGAAAAGCCCTATCTTTGCATTCGCCTGGATCTCGACCCGGCGGTGCTCGGCGCCCTCATGCTCGAGATGTCGGTTTCCGACGCCAACAGCACGGTTCCGCCTGGCTCCGGCATGATGCTGGACCCGGTCACCCCGGAGTTGCTCGATGCTGTGGCGCGGCTGGTTCGGCTTCAGGAAAGGCCGGTCGACATCGCGATCCTCGCCCCGCTCGTCGAGCGCGAGATTCTCTATCGCCTGCTCAGCGGCGAAGCCGGCGCGCGGCTGCGCCAGATCGCCCATGGCGAAGGCAAGCTGCAGCAGGTCAACCGGGCGATCGGCTGGATCAAGCTCAACTACGACAAGGCGTTCAGTCTGGAGAGGGTTGCGGCGGAGGCGTGCATGAGCGCTTCGGCCTTGCACCAGCACTTCAAGGCGGTGACCGCGATGAGCCCGCTGCAGTACCAGAAGCAACTCCGCCTTCAGGAGGCACGGCGACTGATCCTCGGAGCGGCGCTCGATGCCGCTTCAGCAGGCTTCAGGGTGGGCTATGAAAGCCCGTCGCAGTTCAGCCGGGAATACAGCCGCCTGTTCGGCGCGCCGCCCTTGCGTGACGCTGCACGTTTGCGCGCCACGCAGTTCAGTCTCGTCCCGGCCTAAAGCATCGGCCCGAAAAGTGGATCGCGGCTTTCGGGAAAACCGATGCAAACGCAGAAGGTTGGATCATCGGGCCGGGTACGATATCCGGTCCGATGATCTAGAGATTGAAGACCCGGTGCGGCACCAGCTCGCCATTGCTGATCGAGCCAGTGGCGATCAGCACGCCGCCGCTGGTGGCATAGACAGCTTCCGCCTCGATCGGTGCGTCGCGACCGCGCAGTAGTGCGCTCTGGCCACGCTTCAGCCGCAGGGCCGCGTCGCGATGGACCACGATCTCCGGAATGAGCTCAAGCGCCGCCGCGACCGGCCGGAGCGCGCCCTCGGCCTCTTCCTGACTGCTGCGCAGCGTCTCGACGGTCGTCGCATCGGTCACCGCGAAGGGTCCGACGCGGGTGCGCCTGAGATGCGCGACATGCCCGAGACAGCCGAGCGCAACGCCGAGATCGCGCGCGATCGCGCGCACATAGGTGCCCTTGCCGCATTCGGCCTCGAAAGTCGTCGTCGCGCCGTCATGGCTGACGATCGACAGCGCATCGATCTCCACCGGGCGCGGCTCCAGCACCACCTCTTCACCGTCCCGGGCGAGGTCATAAGCGCGTTCGCCGGCGATCTTGATGGCCGAGTATTTGGGAGGCGTTTGCAGGATCGTGCCTGTGAAGCGCGGCAGCAAGGCCGCGATGGCGTCTTCCTCCGGCCGCAGCTCCGAGGTCGCGATCACGCGGCCTTCGGTATCGTCGGTCTCGGTCTGCGAGCCCCAGGCGACGGTGAACTGATAGGCCTTCCGACCATCCATGACGAAGGGCACGGTCTTGGTGGCCTCGCCCAGCGCGATCGGCAGCAGGCCTGAAGCGAGCGGGTCGAGCGTGCCGGCATGGCCGGCCTTCTTGGCGCTGAAGGCGCGTTTCACCACGCTGACCGCATGGGTCGAGGTCATGCCGACGGGCTTGTCGAGCACCACCCAGCCATGCACGTCGCGCTTCTTCGGGCGCGGCTGCTGCGCGTGCTGAGGCGCCACGGTCTCGCTATTCGTCGTCATGATGGTCGTCTTGGTCGATCTTCAGGGGCTGGCGCAGCGTGTCACGGCGCACCGTCTCGGAATCGAGCAGCGCATCGATACGCTCGGCTTCCGAGAAGCTCTCATCCTGCCGGAAGCGGATATCGGGCGCGTATTTCAGGTTCACCCGATGGGCGATCTCGCCCCGGATATAGCGCTTGTGGCCGTCGAGCGCCTTCAGAACCGGTGCGATGTCATTGCCGCCGAGCGGCATGATATAGGCCGTCGCGAGCTTGAGATCGGGCGAGAGGCGGACCTCCGGCACGGTGATGACATGTTTCGCCAACACATCGTCGTGAATGTCGCCACGTGCGAGCATCTCGGCCAGTGCGTGACGGATGAGCTCGCCGACGCGCAATTGTCGCTGCGAGGGGCCGCTGGGTTTTGCTGGTCTTGCCATGGTTCTCGTTCTCCGGACTCGGACCGGATGAGCGTGGATCGTAGAAACGTCATGGCCGGGCTTGGCCCGGCCATGACGTCAAGGTTCTGCGAAGGAGCGCGCGCTCGTCATCGTGAGGTGGTCGGGACAAACCCGGCCACGACGGATCACAGCGTCCGCTTGATCTCCTCGACGCGATAGCACTCGATCACGTCACCAGCGCGCATGTCCTGATAGTTCTCGAAGGACATGCCGCATTCCTGGCCTGCAACCACTTCCTTGGCGTCGTCCTTGAAGCGCTTCAGCTGCGAGAGCTTGCCTTCGTGGACCACGACATTGTCGCGGATCAGGCGGACATTGGCGCCGCGTTCGATCGTGCCGTCGGTGACGCGGCAGCCGGCGATCTTGCCGACCTTCGAGACGTTGAAGATCTCGAGGATCTGGGCATTGCCGAGCATCGTCTCGCGCAGGGTCGGAGCCAGCAGGCCCGACATCGCCGCCTTCACGTCATCCACGAGGTTGTAGATGATGTTGTAGTAGCGGATTTCGACGCCCGCCCGTTCGGCCGCCTCGCGCGCTTCCTTGTGGGCACGCACGTTGAAGCCGATGACCGCGGCGCCCGAAGCCTGGGCGAGCGTGATATCGGACTCGGTGATGCCGCCGACGCCCGACTGCAGCACGCGTGCACGCACCTCGTCGTTGCCGACCTTCTCGAGCGTACCGACGATGGCCTCGACCGAACCCTGCACGTCGCCCTTGACGACGAGGGGGAATTCCTTGCGGCCGGCGCCTTCCTTGAGGTCGCGCATCATTTCGGCGAGCGAGCGGCCCGCACCTGATCCGCCGCCGCGCGCGGCGATACGGTCGCGCTTCTGGCGCTCACGGTAATCGGTGACCTCACGGGCACGTGCCTCGGATTCGACCACCGCAACCCGGTCGCCGGCCTCTGGCGTGCCATTGAAGCCGAGAACCTCGACCGGGAGCGACGGAGGCGCTTCCTTGATCTGAGCACCGGTGTCGCCGATCAGAGCGCGCACGCGGCCCCATTCCGAGCCTGCCACGACAATGTCGCCGGTGCGCAGCGTGCCGCGCTGGACGAGCACGGTCGCGACCGGGCCGCGGCCGCGATCGAGCTTCGCCTCGATCACGGTGCCTTCGGCAGCGCGGTCGGGATTGGCCTTGAGATCGAGCAGTTCAGCCTGCAGGGAGATGGCCTCGAGAAGCTTGTCGAGGTTCTTGCCGGTCTTGGCCGAAACCTCGATTTCCAGCGTCTCGCCGCCCAGCGTCTCGACCTGGATCTCGTATTGCAGCAGCTCGGAACGCACGCGGTCCGGGTTGGCGTCGGCCTTGTCGATCTTGTTGATCGCCACGATCAGCGGCACCTTGGCGGCCTTGGCGTGGTTGATGGCCTCGACCGTCTGGGGCATTACGCCGTCATCAGCCGCCACCACGAGAACCACGATATCCGTCACCTTGGCGCCGCGCGCACGCATTGCCGTGAAGGCGGCGTGACCGGGGGTATCGATGAAGGTCACCTTCGAGCCGGCCGGCGTCGTCACCTGATAGGCGCCGATATGCTGGGTGATGCCGCCAGCTTCGCCGGTCACGACATGGGTCTGGCGGATCGCGTCGAGCAGCGAGGTCTTGCCGTGGTCGACATGGCCCATGATGGTCACGACCGGCGGACGCTGCGTCAGCATCTCATCGGTGTCGGGCGTATCGAACAGGCCCTCTTCAACGTCGGATTCGGCGACGCGCTTGACGGTGTGGCCCATTTCCTCGGCCACGAGCTGAGCGGTGTCGGCGTCGATCACGTCGGTGATCTTGTGCATCGCACCCTGCTTCATCAGCAGGCGGATGACGTCGACGCCACGCTCGGTCATGCGGTTGGCGAGTTCCTGGATCGTGATCGTCTCGGGGATGATCACCTCACGCATCACGCGTTCCTTGGCGACGTCCGAGGCACGGTGCCCGGTCATGCGCTGGACGCGGCGGCGGAAGGCTGCAACCGACCGTGTCCGCTCGTCATCACCGCCGGTGGCGGTCGAGAGCGTCAGGCGGCCACGCGGCTTCTCGCCAGCCTTGGGTGTCTTCGGTGCAGGGGTCGGGGCACCGCGATTGGCAGCACCGGGAGCGCCGCCAGGGCGACGGAACGCCGGCCGGGCTTCACCGTCATCGGGGCGGCTGCGCGGGGCTCCGGCCGAAGGAGCCTGACGGGTCGGGCGGACCACGGCCGGCTCTGCGGCAGCGCTCGGATCACCGGCACGCGGCGGACGCGGCGCGTCGACCCGCGGAGGACGCGAGTCCAGCCGCGGCGGACGTGCGCCGACATCGCGCATCTGCGGACGGGCACCACCGAACTCGCGCGGGCCGGATGCGGGCCGTGCGGCGGGAGCATAGGTTGAGGGCTGGGGCGGCTGCGACTGCTGCTGCGGCGGCGCGGAAGGAGCCGGGGTCGACACCTGCTCACGCGGCTGCTGGGGAGCTGCCGGACGGGCGGACTGCGCATCGTCGCGCTGACGTGCAGCGACCTCGGCGCGGCGCTTCAGCTCGTCTTCCTGACGACGGCGCTCTTCTTCCTCGCGCTGGCGGGCAAGTGCTGCCTCGCGCTCGGCTCGCTCGCGTTCAGCAACAAGCGCACGCTGGCGAGCTTCCTCCTCGGCCTGACGGCGCTCGTCGAGCTCACGGGCTCGCGAGTCGGACAGGGCGCGCTGACGCGCATCCTTCTCGTCGTCCGAGAGCGTACGCAGCAGCATGCCGCCTGGCTTCGGAGCCGCGGGGGCCGGTTGTGGCACGACCGGGCGCGGGGCAGCAGGCTGCACGGCCGGCTGCGGCGCGCGAACCACCGGCGTTTCCTTGACTTCGGGCCCACCGACGCGGCGCTTGACCTCGACGACGACCTGCTTCGAGCGCCCATGCGAGAAGCTTTGCCGAACCGTGCTCTGCTCGATCGGCCGCTTCAGCGTCAGGGTCTTCGGAGGGCTGACCGTCAAAGTCTTGTCGCCCGGGTTTTTGGTATCGCTCATTCCGCTTTCGGTCCTGCCGGTTCGGTCGTGTGTTCGTCTGTCTCGTCGAAATCCGTCGGGCTTTCCGGGCCCAACGCACCGGCATCGCCCGTCCGGTAACGGACGAGCCGACGCCAGCGGGAGAGGAAACCCTCGGCCGCCGGTCCCGGAGCAAGGGCCGCATGTATCACATGTGACCGCCCCAACGCCAATTCCAAATCAGCCGCCGCGAATTCCGCGACAACCGGTGTCTCTCGGAGCTTCAGCCCATCCTCGGCTCGCGCTGCCGCGACCCGCCTGAGAGCCTGTCCTATCTTGCGTCGGCCATCCTCGGCGCCATCGCTGGCTTCGATGACCGCGGCGAGCCGCCCCGATCCGATAGAAGCCTCGACCTTGGCAAAACCGGACGAAACCAGTCCCGCCTTGTTGGCCATGGCCAACGCCTGGACTGCGTCGCGATGCATCAAGCCATCAATCATAACCGCAAGATTAGGCGGTATCGTGACCTTGGTCTTGAGCGAGCGCTCGAAGGCCTTGCGTTTGATCGCCTCGGCGACCGTGGCCGCACTGAGGCTCGTCCAGACGCCGCGGCCCGGAAGCTTGCGGCGCAAATCCGGCGTGAGAACCCCGTCGGGGCTGACCACGAACCGGATCAGATCCTCCGGCGCCTTGACCGCGCGGGTCACGACGCAGCTGCGCTCAGGGCCGTCCTTGTGCGCGGGCCGCGCCGCTTCCGGCCTTTTCATGACGCGCGCCCTGGCTCAGGCCTCGGCCGCTTCGCTGTCGGCCTCGGGCTCCTCGGCCGGAGCTTCGACCCAGCCCGCCTTGATGCGCGCGGCCATGATGATGGCTTCGGCATCCTGGCGCGACAGGTCGAACCCGTCGAGATAGCCGGAATGGCGGGTGCTCTCGCCATCCTTGCGTTCGGTCCAGCCGACGAGATCGTCGGTCGCGCAACCCGCCAGATCCTCGACGGACTTCACATCGTTCTCGCCGAGCGCGACCATCATGGATGTGGTGATGCCCTCGACCTCGCGCAATGCGTCCTCGACACCCAGAGCACGACGCTTGTCGTCGAGCTCGGCTTCGACCGTCGCCAGGTATTCCTGGGCACGCGACTGGATCTCGCCCGCCGTTTCCTCGTCGAAGCCTTCGATCGAGGCCAGTTCGGCGAGGTCGACATAGGCGACCTCCTCGACCGAGCGGAAGCCTTCCGAGGCCAGCAGCTGGCCGACGGTCTCGTCGACATTCAGCGCGTTCATGAAGGTCTCGGTGCGCTGCAGGAATTCCTTCTGGCGGCGTTCCGATTCCTCGGCCTCGGTCAGGATGTCGATGTCCCATCCGGTGAGCTGCGAGGCGAGGCGGACATTCTGGCCGCGGCGGCCGATGGCGAGCGAGAGCTGCTCGTCGGGAACCACGACCTCGATCTTGTCGGCTTCTTCGTCGAGCACCACCTTCGCGACTTCAGCCGGCTGCAGCGCATTGACGACAAAGGTCGCGACATCCGGCGACCACGGGATGATGTCGATCTTCTCGCCCTGCAGCTCGCCGACGACGGCCTGCACGCGCGAGCCCCTCATGCCGACGCAGGCGCCGACCGGATCGATCGAGGAATCGCGGCTGATCACGGCGATCTTGGCGCGCGAGCCGGGGTCGCGGGCGACAGCCTTCACCTCGACGATGCCGTCATAGATCTCCGGCACTTCCTGGCCGAACAGCTTGGCCATGAACTGCGGATGCGTGCGCGACAGGAAGATCTGCGGGCCACGTGGCTCGCGGCGCACGTCGTAGACATAGGCGCGGGCGCGGTCACCGACCTTGAAGGTCTCGCGCGGGATCATCTCGTCGCGACGGATGATGGCCTCACCGCGGCCGAGATCGACGAAGACATTGCCGTACTCGACGCGCTTCACGGCGCCGTTAACGATTTCGCCGATGCGATCCTTGTACTCGTCATACTGACGATCGCGTTCGGCCTCGCGCACCTTCTGCACGATGACCTGCTTGGCCGATTGTGCGGCGATGCGGCCGAAGTCGAAGGGCGGCAGGGGATCGGAGATGACGTCGCCGACCTGCGCCGCCGGATTGTGACGCTTGGCCTCGGCCAGGGTGATCTCGGTCGAGGTGTTCTCGACCTGCTCAACGACCTGGAGGTGGCGCGCCAGGCGAAGTTCGCCCGACTTCGTGTTGATCTCGGCATGGACGTCGGTCTCGGCGCCGTAGCGCGAGCGAGCGGCCTTGGCGATCGCGTCCTGCATCGCGTCGACGACGATCTGCCGGTCGATCGATTTTTCGCGGGCGACGGCATCCGCGATCTGCAGCAGTTCGAGCCTGTTGGCGCTGACAGCCATGACGCTCACTCCTCTTCGTTGTCGTTCTGCGGAGCCGGCTTGGGCTGCTTGCCCGGGCGCGGTCCCAGTGATTTGCCCCTGCCCTTCTTCGGGCTGGCGATCTCGTCCGCCTGCGGCATCTCGGGCGGCAGGCCAGATTTGCCCCGCCGCAGCGATTCGGTGACCAGGGCGTCGGTCAGGACAAGCCGCGCCTCGCCAATGGCGTTCATCGGAATCGCGACGTCGCGCTCTTCCTCGGTCTTGGCATCGTCGCGCGAGAGCAGAGCGGTGTCGCCCTCGACGCCACGCAGGATGCCGCGGAAGCGCTTGCGGCCGCCGACCGGCTCGTGCGTGTCGATCTTGGCAAGGTGGCCGGCCCAGCGCGCGAAATCGCTCGGGCGCACCAGCGGCCGGTCGATCCCCGGCGACGACACCTCGAGATGATACGCGGCCTGGATCGGATCGTCGACGTCGAGCGCCGGCGAAACCGCCTGGCTCACCGCCTCGCAACCTTCGACGGTCATCGTGCCGTCCGGGAGTTCGGCCATGATCTGCACGGTGCAACCGTTCTGGCCGGAGACGCGCACGCGCACCAGCCTGTAGCCGAGGTCGATGATCGCCGGTTCGATGATGGCGGCGACACGCGCGGCCACACCGCTTTCGGTCACCACGCGCCTGTCCTGATCTGCTGCTGTCGGCTCGTTCATGTTCGGACTGCCTGCCTTCGCTCCGGCAGGGCTTGCGGCCAACAAAAAAGAGCGGGCCGGCCGGCCCGCTCTTGATCATCGGCTTACACCGAAACCAGAGCTGTTGCGTCGCTATTTAGTCCGCAACGGCCGGGCATGCAAGATCAAAGCTGCCCTGGCAGGAAGCAGGGTGTCGATGGGAACGCCATGTGACGGCAATGGTGCTTCCTTTCTGCGCCCGGCTTTATGCAATTGCGCTAACCGGCTGGTCATTCTTCTCGTCTAGCGTCGGCTGATGGTGCGTAAAGAGGTTGCGTAATGAGTTCGGTCAGCGCGCTGTTGCGTGATCTTGAAGCGACGATGTCGCGTGGCTCGGGCGATGAGCGCGTCCAGATCCTGATGCGTCTGACCGATCTCTTCGTCAGCACGGCCGCAACGATGGGCGATGACCAGATCAGCGTCTTCGACGTGGTGATCGGCAGGCTTGCCCGCGCCATCGAAACCCGCGCGCGTGTCGAATTGTCCGAGCGGCTGTCCATCGTGCCCAATGCGCCAGGTGGTGTGGTACGGCAGCTTGCGCTTGACGAGATCGCGGTTGCGCGTCCGGTTCTGGTCGGCTCGCCCGTGCTGTCCGATCAGGATCTGGTCGCGATCTCCGCCGCAAAGGGGCGCGACCATATGCTCGCGATCACCGAGCGTCCGGATCTCGCCGAACCGGTCACGGACTTCCTCATCCTGCGGGGCGGCCGTGTCGTGACCCACGCGGTTGCGGCCAACCAGACCGCCCGCTTCTCGCGACATGGCATGGGCGTGCTGGTGATGCGTGCAGTTCAGGATGACGGCCTGCAGGCGACGCTGGGAACCCGCAGCGACATCCCGCCGGAGCTGGTCGAGCAACTGACGCTGGCGGCGAAGAATTCGGCTCGCCGCAGGCTCGCCGCGACGTTCGAGCCGGCAATGGGCAGTGCCGTCGACCGCGCTGTCGAGCGCAGCGCCGACGCGGTCGCCGCGCAAGACCAGCTTCAGGATGACCTCGGCAAATTCAGCGCTGCGCTGGCCGACATCAAGGCCTTCCATGACCAGGGCAAGCTGGACGAGGCCAAGGTCGCCGAACTCGCCACCTCGGGTGCGACCGAACACGCCATCTGCGGCGTCGCTATCCTGGCGAGGCTTGGCCTGCAGGCAACAGAGCAGATCATCCTTGGTCCGGATCGCGATGCGGTGCTGCTCGTCGGCCGGGGACTTGGCTGGTCCTGGGAGACGACCCGCGCCCTGATCACCCTGCGCAAGGGCGATGGCAAATCGGCACCTGGGGTCGAGCGGGCCCGCCAGAACTTCCGTAACCTGACGCCGGTGACGGCGCAACGCGTGCTCGGCTTCCTCAGGATGCGCGACGGCGTGCAGTGAGATAGCTCGGCACGCGCCCGGCAGCGATGGCCTTGGCCTCGTATCGCGTGCGATTCCAGCCCGGATAGGGTTGGCGCCAGTCGTCGGCGCGCTCGTCTGTCCAGTCGAAATCCGGCGAGTGCAGCAACCGCGACAAGGTCCAGCCGATATAGTCGTCGATGTCGCTGGCGAAGCGGAAACGCCCCCCCTTCCTCAGCGCCCGTGCGAACAGGGCGAGGGTCCGCTCCGAGACGAAACGGCGTTTGCGTTGCCTGCGCTTCGGCCAAGGGTCGGGATAGAGCAGGTCGATCGCATCGAGGCCGCCTTCCGGCAGGCGCGGCAGCATCAGCGCGGCGTCACCATCCCAGAGCCGGATGTTGGTGAGACCTTCCCGCTCGATCACCGCCAGGAACTTCGCCATGCCGTTGACGAAGGGCTCGCAGCCGATGAAGCCGATCTCGGGACTCTCCCGCATACGGGACAGCAGATGCTCGCCGCCGCCAAAGCCGATTTCGAGCCGTACCGCCTCGACGGGTTTGGGAAACAACGCCTTCAGATCGAGGATCTCGCCTTCGGGCAGGCGCAGCCGCGGCAGGGTGCCCTCGATCAGCGCGCTTTGACCTTCCCGCAGTGGCTTGCCCTTGCGCCGGCCAAAGAAGGCTCGTTCGAGATCTCTCTCCAGGTCTCGTTCTTCGCTCATGATCCCAAAACCCCGTCGTCACCGGCGAAAGCAAAAGGCCGGAGCGAGAACGCTCCGGCCTTTCCGGGATCCGGTAGACCGAATCCCGTCATAACATCCGCGCTGGATCAGGCTACGGCCTTCTTCAGCGTGTCGATCAGGTCGGTCTTCTCCCAGGAGAAGCTGCCGTCGCGGCCAGCCTTCCGGCCAAAATGGCCATAGGAGGCAGACTTCGCGTAGATCGGCTTGTTGAGGTTGAGATGGGTGCGGATGCCGCGCGGGCTGAGATCCATCACCTCGCCCAGAGCCTTCTCGAGCTTGGCTTCCTCGACCTTGCCGGTGCCATGCAGGTCGACATAGATCGAGAGCGGCTTGGCAACGCCGATGGCGTAGGAGAGCTGGATCGTGCAGCGCTCGGCGAGCTTGGCGGCAACCACGTTCTTGGCGAGGTAGCGCGCAGCATAGGCAGCCGAACGATCGACCTTGGTCGGATCCTTGCCAGAGAACGCACCACCGCCATGCGGGGCGGCGCCGCCATAGGTGTCGACGATGATCTTGCGACCAGTGAGGCCGGCATCGCCATCAGGGCCGCCGATCACGAACTTGCCCGTCGGATTGACGTGCCAGACGGTGTCCTTCGAGATCCAGCCCTCGGGCAGCGTCTCGCGGATATGCGGCTCGACGATCTTGCGGACATCCGCAGAGGTCAGCGCGCCGTCGAGATGCTGGGTCGAGAGCACGATCTGCGTGACACCGACCGGCTTGCCATTCTCGTATTTGACGGTGACCTGGCTCTTGGCATCGGGGCCGAGCTTGGCAGCCGGACCTTCGCCCGCGTGGCGGGCCTTGGCCAGGACTTCGAGGATTTTGTGGGCGTAGAAGATCGGCGCCGGCATCAACTCGGGCGTCTCGCGGCAGGCGTAGCCGAACATGATGCCCTGATCGCCCGCGCCTTCTTCCTTGTTGCCGGCGGCATCGACGCCCTGGGCAATGTCGGCCGACTGCGAGTGCAGCAGCACGTCGATCTTGCACTTCTTCCAGTGGAAGCCGTCCTGCTCGTAGCCGATCGCGCGGATCGCCTTCCGGGCCGCCGACTTGACCTTGCTCTTCAGCGCCTTCTCGTCGAGCGAGGTGCGGACCTCACCGGCGATGACGACGCGGTTCGTCGTGGCCAGGGTCTCGCAGGCGACGCGTACCTGGGCCGGATCCATCCCGGCCTTGACGGCTTCCTTGAAGAACAGATCGACGACCTCGTCGGAAATCCGGTCGCAAACCTTGTCAGGATGACCTTCAGAAACGGACTCGCTGGTGAAGAGATAGTTCTGGCGTGACACGGACGAAGGATCCTTCATGCACGGGCAAGCTGGTGGCCGCCAGCACGGGCCCTGCCGGTGCGGGGCGCAGCGTTCTTGCAGCGAACGTGTTCGCCGTCAAGCGCTCTAATCCGTTTATCGGGAGAAACGTTCGTCAAGACGAACGTTGAGACGCTTCAATCAAGGCTTTTCAGCGTGTTCCTCGGCAATGGCCTCAACCAGATCGATAACCCGGCGCCGCACCTGCCCACTTTTTATGCGTACGAAGGCCTTGGTGAGCTGCACGCCTTCGCTGGTCGCCAGGAAATCCGAAATATAGGTCGTCGAGGCGGCGTCCGAGAAGCCTCCCGATGGCATGTCGCCGGATGGGGCGCCCTCGAAGAAGAAGGAGACCGGCACATCCAGCATCTTGGCGATCTGCTGCAAGCGGCTGGCGCTGATGCGGTTTGCGCCCTTCTCGTATTTCTGAACCTGCTGGAAGGTCAGCCCAAGTGCTTCTCCAAGCTTTTCCTGGCTGACGCCGGCAAGCATCCGGCGCATCCGGACGCGGCTGCCGACATGGCGATCGATCGGATTGGGGATTTTCTTCAGCATGGATCGACGGGCCTCGGATCAGGGGCATTCTGCCGAAGCCGCAATCCGGCAGTGTCCTATGGTCAACTACAATACACTGGATTCAACTAAATTGCTTCTTAACCGACATCTTTCGCGCTGGGAATAGTTCCAGTTGGAATTATTATGAACGGCGTAACCGCGAGATAAGCAAGAATGTTACAACAAGGCCTGCAAAAAAGACATCCCCGAGTTGCGCGTAAGGCGTAACTGAGGCGCGGCTGGGTAGCGCCGAGTCGAGCACCCCCTCGGTCCCGAGCGGAAGGCTGCCGGTGACCCTGCCATAGGCGTCAATGACGGCGGATATGCCGGTATTGGCGACGCGCACCAGGGGTAATCCTTGCTCCACGGCCCGTAACCGGGCCTGGGCGAGGTGCTGGTAGGGGCCGCTCGTCTGACCGAACCAGCCGTCATTGGTGAGATTGAGCATGAAGCCGGGCCTCGGGCCCTGCGGCATCACCTCACCGGGAAACACCGCCTCATAGCAGATCAGGGACGCGACTGGCGGCAAGCCACGCACCGCGAGCGGTGTCCGGCGTGCGCCGGCCGTGAAGCCGCCCGGCACCGCGACAAACTCGGACAGTCCGACACTCCGGATCAGGGTCTCGAGGAAGGCGGGCAGATACTCCCCGAACGGCACGAGATGGACCTTGTCATAGCTCGCGACGATCATGCCCTCATCGTCGACAACCTGGACCGAATTGAAGATCGGTGGCTGGCTTTCACCCGGCAGCATTTCGCCGGCGCGGGCCGCGCCCGTGATCAAGGTCGTGTTCGGCGGCAGCAGCGCCGCGATTCGCGAAAGCGCTCCGGGGGTGTGGCCGAGCAGGAAGGGAAAGGCCGATTCCGGCCAGATCAGATGGGTGACGTCCTGGACGCCAAGAGACGTGGGACTCGTCGCCCGGTCGCTGAGTGCAAGATAGCGGTTGAGGATCGCTTCGCCATTGCGCGGACTGAACTTGGCGTCCTGCGGCAGATTGGGCTGCATCAGGCGGAGTTTCACGCCGGGAACAGTGGGCGATGGTGCGGAGGGAATGCGCCACGCACCGAAGCCGAGCAGCCCGCACAGAACTGCGAGCGCCAGAACTGGCGCCTGCCAGCGCTCCGGGCCCGGTTTGCCGGTGCCTAGCGTGGCTGGTGCGGCGCCGAGTGCGACAGCCACCAAGGTCAGGCCATAGAGGCCGACGACCGAGGCAAACTGGGCAATCCATGACTGTCCGGCCAGCATCATGCCGTAGACGTTCCAGGGAAAGCCTGTCAGCACATGCCCGCGCAGCCACTCGCTCAAGGCGAGCGCGACGGCGAGGATGAGGATGCGGCCGCTGCCATGCGGCCAGACCAGGCGGGCGGCGCCGAAGGCCAGCGCCGGAAAGACGGCGAGGAAGGCGGGCAGGGCGATGACCCCGAGCGGCATGGCCCAGGCGAATTTATCGGCCTCGACGAGAAAGGCCGCACCAAGCCACCACAGGCCCGCGAGAAAGAAGCCAAATCCCCACCACCAGCCGGCCGCCATGGCAGCCCGGAATCGCGTCCCGCGGCTTGTGCCGACCGCACCGTCGATCAGCCAGACCGCAATGGTCATCGGCACGATGATCAGTGGCCAGAGATCGAGCGGCGGCAGGGCGAGGGCGCCGCTGGCGCCGGCGACGAGCGCGATCAGGCGCTTCGGCCAGCCCCAGGCGAGGATGACCCTGTCGGCCAGTGCAGCAAGGCGCATCAGCCGGGATCCGTCGTCGCTGGAGCTTCCGGAGTGGTCGGAACATTCCGATGGATGCGCAGCCGCTTGATGCGGCGCGGATCGGCGTCGAGAATCTCGAAGGCGAGCCCCTCCGGTCCCTGGATCAGCTCGCCCCGTGCCGGCACGTGCCCGGCAAGCGTGACGATGAGCCCGCCGAGCGTGTCGACGTCTTCGGCGACGTCCGTCTCGGAGAGGTCGATTCCAGTTGCGTCCTTCAGGTCTTCGAGTGTCGCACGGGCATCGGCGGTGAAACGGTTCTCGCCAGCCACCGCGATCGTCGGCGCGGTGTCGAGATCATGCTCGTCCTCGATATCGCCGACCACGATCTCGACCAGATCCTCGATCGAGACCAGGCCATCGGTGCCGCCATATTCATCGATGACGAGCGCGATATGCGTACGGGTGGCCTGCATCCTGACCAGCAGATCGACGGCAGGCATCGACGGCGGGACATAGAGCACGGGCCGCAGGATCTTGGCCGAAGCCAACGTTACGGAGAGATCGATGGCGCCGAGATTGGGGCCAGCCGTTCCGGGCTGCGGGCCGCGGCGACCGGGTTTGGCCCGGGCAGCGATGAAGTCGAGAAAATCGCGGATATGGACCATGCCGCGGGGGTCATCGAGCGTCTCGCCATAGACCGGGAGGCGCGAATGGCCGGCGGTGCGGAACAGGGCCAGCAATTCGCCGAGTGTTGCCTCGGACTGGACGGCGATGATGTCGGCGCGCGGCACCATGACATCGGCGATGCGGCGCTCGCGCAGGCTCAGAACATTTGAGAGCATGGCCCGCTCCTGCGGGCTCAGATCGGCGAGCTGCCCGCTCCCCTGGGCGAGTGCTTCGGTGATGTCCTCGCGAATCGTTGCCCCGTTCCGCAGGCCCAGCCGGTCGAGGAAATGGCTCAGCCATTGTGCCAGGCCGCGACTGGGAGGTTCGCTCTGGGAGGGTCTACTGTCGTCGCTCATGGTACGGGGTGATCTGCCTTGGTCTGTTCCGCGGGAGCGGCTTCTGGTTCGGTGCCGGCATAGGGATTGGCGATGCCAAGGCCCGCGAGCGCGGCGATCTCGAGCCCTTCCATCCGCGCCGCTTCGGCCTCGGTCTCGTGATCCTCGCCCAGCAGGTGCAGGAGGCCGTGGATGACGAGATGGCTGAGATGATCACCCATGCTCTTGCCTTCGCTCTCGGCTTCGCGCGCCACGGTCTCATAGGCCAGCACAATATCGCCGAGGACGGGGCTCGACCCGATCCGCTCCGGCGTCGCGGCTGGAAAGGAGAGCACATTCGTCGCCTTGTCGAAGCCACGCCAGTCGCGGTTGACGATGCGGATGCGCTTGTCGTCGGTGAAGAGCAGGCTGAGCTCTGCTTCGGCCAGCGGCTTGATGGCGGCGACGGTGAGCGCGGCTTCTGTTGCCCGGGCGACGCGCTCGCGCAGATCCGCGAGCGCGCGCCAACGACGCGACTGCAGGCGGATATCGATCGCAAGGCTTTGCGTTCGCGGCGCCGCGCGCCGCGAACGAGGTCGGTCGTTCATCGCGGCCTCTCCCGCGACAATGTGCGCCGCAGACCTTCGCCGTGGTCTTCATGCGGCGCCTCGGCGATGACGGAACGGGCGCGCTCCTCGCGCTCATCCCGCTCGCGACGAGAAGCATCCTCGTAGGCCATCACGATACGGCGCACGAGATCGTGCCGGACCACGTCGCCTTCCTCGAAATGGGCATGGCCGACGCCTTCGACGCCGGACAAGAGCTTCACGGCCTCGACCAACCCCGAGCGCTGTCCCGGCGGCAAGTCGATCTGGCTCGGGTCGCCGGTAATGATCATGCGCGAGCCCTCGCCGAGCCGGGTCAGGAACATCTTCATCTGCACGGAGGTCGCATTCTGCGCCTCGTCGAGCAGCACGACCGCATTGGTCAGGGTCCGTCCGCGCATGAAGGCGAGCGGAGCAATCTCGATCATGCCGGTCTGCAGGGCGCGCTCGACATGTCGCGCCTCCATGAAGTCGTTGAGCGCGTCATAGATCGGGCGCAGATAGGGATCGACCTTCTCGCGCATGTCGCCGGGCAGGAAGCCGAGGCGCTCGCCCGCCTCGACCGCCGGACGCGACAGGACCATGCGCTCGACCACACCTTGCTCGATCAGCGAGACCGCATGACCGACCGCGAGCCAGGTCTTGCCGGTGCCGGCCGGCCCCTCCGCGAGCACGAGCTCGTGGCGCTTGAGCTGGCGCAGATACGCATCCTGCGCCGCATTGCGGGCTCGCACGGGGCCGCGCTTGCGGGTGACGATCGCCTCGAACGAGGCCTTGCCGGTGTTCTCCGCCGGGAACAGCGAACGCTGGACGTTGCTTTCCTCGATGGCTCCATCGACCTCGCCGAGATTGAGCGGAGCGCCTGCCTTGGCGCGGGTATAGAGCGTCTTCAGCACGCGCCCGGCCTGCTCGGCCGTCTCGCGCGGGCCTTTGACGGTGACATGGTTGCCGTTCGGGCTGATCACGACACCGAGCCGGCGCTCAAGATGCGCCAGATTCTGGTCGTACTGACCGAAGACCAGACTGGCCAGTCGGTTATCCTCGAAGGATAACACGACTTCCGTGGCGGGGACCCCGTCGCGCGTCAGGCTCTCGACACGCGGCGATGCGCCCTCGCGGCGCGGCTCTCGATCGGATCTCGGGGTCACCTGGTCAGTCTGTGCCAATAGAGTCGTCTCCCTGGCGCGCGTGCCCGGCCGAACAGGGGCGTGAGGCCGGGTAGTCCTTCGGCATATCCGGACGCGTCGATCTCATCCTGATGACAGGCATTGAGAGCTGGCACGAAAGCTGGGCTTGGTGATCTGGCGCTCACGCGGCGAGCTCCTCTGGCCCGGCCTCTCGGCCGAACAGCGAATTGGAGCCAGCCCGTTCGATCAGCACCTTCACCATGTCGCCGATCTGATTCGCCTTGGTGTCGATCTGCACAGCCTGAAGGTATGGCGATTTCCCTGCAAGCTGTCCGGGGTGGCGTCCGGCACGTTCCAACAGGACATCGACGGTGCGGCCGACCATGGCGTGGTTGAAAGCCTGGCGGTGATGCTCGACGCGCTCCTGCAGGCGCAGCAGGCGCTCGCTCATCTCCTCCGGAGCGATCTGGTGGTCCAGCTCGGCCGCGGGCGTGCCCGGACGGGGCGAATATTTGAAGGTGTAGCTCGAAGCGAAGCCGATATCCTCGACCAGCCGCAGCGTCTCCGCGAAATCCGCTTCAGTCTCACCGGGGAAGCCGACGATGAAGTCGGAGGACAGCGCGATATCGGGCCGCGCCTTGCGCACGCGCTCGATCAGCCGGCGATACTCATCCGCGGTGTGCTTGCGGTTCATGGCTGCAAGGATGCGGTCCGAGCCGGCCTGCACCGGCAGATGCAGGAACGGCATCACCTGCGGCAGGTCGCGATGGGCGGCGATCAGCTCGTCATCCATGTCGCGCGGGTGGCTTGTCGTATAGCGAATGCGGGCGATGCCTGCGATCTCGGCGACGCGATGCATCAACCGCGCCAGGCCCCAGATCTGTCCGTCAGGGCCTTCGCCATGATAGGCATTGACGTTCTGGCCGATCAGCGTGACGTCGCGCACGCCGGCATCCGCCAGCCGCTCGATCTCGCTCACGAGTGCCGTGACCGGCCGCGAAAACTCGGCGCCGCGCGTATAGGGCACGACGCAGAACGCGCAGAACTTGTCGCAGCCTTCCTGGATGGTGACGAAGGCGGAGATGCCGCGGCCCCGGATGGCCGCAGGTTTTGGCGCGGGCAGAAAGCCAAACTTGTCGTCGATCGGCAGGTCCGTGTCGACGACGCGCTTGCGCTTCGCCTCCGCCAGCAGCTCCGGCAGCCGGTGATAGGCTTGCGGGCCGACGACGAGGTCCACGGCGGGCTGCCGGCGTTGGATTTCCGCGCCTTCAGCCTGGGCGACGCAGCCGGCGACGACGATTCTCGTCTCCTGGCCGGCGGCGTTCTGGCCATTCTTCAGGTCGCGCAGCTTGCCGAGCTCGGTATAGACCTTTTGCACCGCGCGCTCGCGGATATGACAGGTGTTGAGCAGGATGAGGTCCGCGCCTTCCGGCGCCGCCGTCTCCTCGTAGCCCTGCGCCGCCAGGATGTCGGCCATGCGCTGCCCGTCATAGACGTTCATCTGGCAGCCGAAGGACTTGATGTGGACTTTCTTCATCGTTTCGGATCGGGTCTCCAAACCGTCTCCTTACTCTGGATCGTGCGCCGTGAAAATGACCTCGCGCTATGCGTCCTTCACAAAGCAACATCCGCGCCAATACGCGCAATGACCTTCACGAAACCGGCCGTCCCGTTACCGCCTCGCGGCGAGCGCGCCGGATTGCCCGCTCCGCCCGCCGGGTCGCGACCTTCCGCGAAGTCTCGTGGCCCATCCGGATCGGCTCGCCCCATGCGAGTTCGACATCGATCGCACCGGCATTGAGCATGGCTTTAAGATGGGGTGCGAGTTCCGTATCGCCATACCAAGCCAGCGACGAACGCTCGACGCGTCCGCCCGCCATCCCGTGAAAGCCGGTATAGGTGATCGAAAGCGGATAGACGGTGATGTCGCCGTTGTTGTCGTTGTGGCCGAGCGCTTCGTGAACAGCGCCGAGCAAGGAGGAGCGTAGCGGCAGCGTTCTCGTGCCGTCGCCCGTGGTGCCTTCGGCAAAGAGCACGACAGCCTGCCCGTCGGATATTCGCTTTCCCATCTCTGCGGTGATGCCGGCAGTCGCGGTCCTGCGCGTGCGGTCGATGAACAGCGTACGCTGCACCGAGGCCAGGAAACCAATCACGGGCCAGGTCGCAACTTCGGCCTTGGCAACAAAGGAAAGCGGTTGCGCGGCGCCGATCACCGGAATGTCGAGCCAGGAGACATGGTTCGCGACGATCAGTCCGCCTGCGCCCTCGGGCGGCGGGGTACCGCGGACACGACGTCGGACGCCGAGGCAGGTGCAGGCCAGCCGATGAAACCACAGCGGCAGGGTCCAGCCATGTCGTGGCCCAAGGCGCAATGCGACGAGCTGCGCAGGAACAAGCGCGGCGGTGCCGAGACCAAGCAGGACGAGCCGCAGGATCGCGCCGGGGCGTAGACCATTCATGCGGGGCGTGGCTCCCGTCGCGCGGATCGCGAAAGAGTGAAGGACAGAAATCCGGTGCGCTTCATGGACTAGGTGGCTGTCACTGTCACGCGAGATCGAGTCGCATGGTGACAGCGGTGGCGCGCGTGCCGTCGGCCTTGGGATAGTAGCCCTTGCGCCGCCCAACCTCGCGAAAGCCGAAATGCCGGTAGAGCCGGTCGGCAGCAGCGTTGCCGTCCTCGACCTCGAGATAGACATGGGCGATGCCCATGCCGGCAAGTTGGCTGAGATGGGCCGAAAGCAATGCGCGACCCAGGCCGCTGCCGCGCTGCCGGGGCGAGACGACGATGCTCAGGATCTCGGCCTCGTCCACCGCCCGCCGCGACATCACGAAGCCGGCGGGATTGGGCTCATTGCCGGCGAACACGCCGTCGGCGACGACGGCGCCATCCACCAGAAGCCCCGCGCATTCACCGGGCTCCCAACCACGGGCAAAGCCGCCGAGATGATGAAGTGCCGCAACATGGCGGGCATGACGCACATCGAGGCGCGCTGTCCGCGCCGGCGCAGCGTGAGGGTGCAGAAGTTTACGCAGCCAATCCATGCCGCTTGATCGCATGTTCCCGGGAGCCGGCAAAAGGTCGAAACGGATGCCGTCAGCGCCGCGGCAAGCGGGCGCGATCCTGCGGTGTCGTCTCCGGCTCCTTGAGATAGAGCGGGCGCGGCGGCGCGGCGGCAGGATCGGCGAGAAGCCCGAGTCGGGCGATCCAGGTCACATCCGGAGCCTTGGCATCGTCGATGACCAGCGCGTCGAGCCCGATCGCCCAGGCCTCATTCGCAACGGCGAGCGCGGAGGAGCCGACGAGACTCACCGGGCCGGCACCGATCGCGCGCGCAGCGTCCCGATAATTGACCTGCCGTATCGAAACGAGCTGCTTGCCCTGTGAGCTCAGCGCCTGGAACCAGACCTGGCCATGCTTGGCGTCGAGCGCGGCGGCGATGACTCGGCCCGACTCCTTTCCGATGAGTGGCGCGGCGGTTGCCGCCAGCGTCGTGACGCCAACGGCGGGAATCCCCGCGGCCAGCGCGATGGCGCGAGCGGCGCTGATACCGACGCGAAGGCCGGTGTAACTGCCAGGCCCAATGGTGACGGCAACGCGGTCAAGCGAGGAGAACCCGCCTTCGACGGCGTTCATCACCCGCTCGATCAGCGGCATCAATGCCTCGGCATGACCACGATCCATCGCAACCTGTTCGCGTGCGAGGGGCGTGGTTTCGCCCATGTCGAGGACGCAGGCGGAGCACGCGCCAAGCGCGGTGTCGATGGCGAGAATGCGCATCAGGTCACGATCCCGAGGAATGCAAAACGGCGTTCGGACAAGATCATGCCCAGGCGAATGATGTCAGACGGCCTCGACTTCGCGCACATCCGGAAGGAAGTGGCGCAGCAGATTCTGGATGCCGTGCTTCAGCGTTGCGGTCGAGGACGGGCAGCCCGAGCACGAACCCTTCATCGCAAGATAGACGACGCCGTCCTTGAACCCGCGGAAGGTGATGTCTCCGCCGTCGCCGGCAACCGCCGGACGGATGCGCGTCTCCAGCAGGTCCTTGATCGTCTCGACCGTCGCGGCGTCCTCCGGCGCGAAGAATTCGCCTTCATCCGTGACATCGGCCTTCGAACCGTCCGAGAGGACCGGCGCGCCCGACATGAAGTGCTCCATGATCGCGCCGAGGATCGCGGGCTTGAGATGCGGCCATTCGCCGCCCGACTTGGTAACCGTGATGAAATCGGAACCGAGGAAGACGCCGGAGACGCCGGAGACGGCGAAGAGGCGCGAGGCCAGCGGCGAGCGGTCGGCCTGCTCGGCGTCGCGCAAATCCAAGGTGCCGTCCGGCATGACGGTGCGTCCGGGCAGGAATTTCAATGTCGCCGGATTCGGCGTGGCTTCAGTCTGGATGAACATGGTGGCCTCCGGTGCCAGCGGGTCAAGGCCGCCGTTCCTGAGCCCGATATAGGCGCGTTGCTGGAATCATTCCAGCGCCAACCCAGCCTTGCGGCTCAGGCCAGCGCATCGATCTCTTCATCCTCGAGATGGCCGGGCACGATTGCAACCGGGATCGGGAAGGTGCCGGCCGATTTGCCGGCAAGCGCGCTGACCAGCGGGCCGGGACCATCGCGGCCGGTGCCGGCGGCGAGCACCAGCAGCGAGATGTCCTCGTCGGCCTCGATCAGCTTGACGAGTTCGTCCGACTTCACGCCGGTGCGGACAACCTTCTCGGGCTCGAGCCCGGCGAGCGCGCGCACGGTCGCCGCAGCGTCGTCCAGCAGCTTTTCGGCTTCCGCTTCAGCCTCGGCCTGCATCACCTCGCCGACACCCAGCCAGGTCTCGTGCTCTGGCGGGGTGATGACGCCGAGCAGCACGATCGAGGCGCCGATGCGCGCGCAACGCCGCGCGGCGAAGCGCACGGCCTTGGCGCATTCTTCGCTATCGTCGACCACTGCGAGGAATTTCGGGCGATGGCCCGTTTCATAGGACCGCCGTCGCGTCACCATTGATTCAAACCTGCCGCCGCTTCCGGAGAGACCATGGTGGCCTGCGCCGCAACGTCAGCGCAAGCCCAGGCACGTCACCGGGCGCGGACGAAGCCGACCACGTCCTTGACGTCGCGCATGATCGGGGCGGCAATCTCTGCTGCCCGCTCGGCGCCTTGCCCGAGAATACCGTCGATATGCGAGGGCTCAGCGAGCAGACGGCGCATCTCGCCGGCGATCGGCGCGAGCTTGGCCACGGCGAGATCGACAAGCGCGGTCTTGAAGGCAGAGAACTGTCCCCCGCCAAACTGTCCGAGCACCTGCGCCCTGCTTTCGCCGCTCAGGCCGGCATAGATGCCGACGAGATTCTCGGCCTCGGGCCGGCCTTCAAGCCCCTTCTCCTCGGACGGCAAAGCCTCGGGATCCGTCTTCGCCTTGCGCACCTTCTGCGCGATGGTCTCGGCGTCGTCGGTCAGGTTGATTCGGGAATAGTCGGATGCGTCCGATTTGGACATCTTCTTGGTGCCGTCGCGCAGGCTCATCACGCGCGGGGCCGGGCCCTGGATCATCGGCTCGGGCAGCGGGAAGAAGCCGAGCTCGCCCGTGCCGACGCTGCGAGCTGCGATCTGCTCGGCGAAGTCATTGTTGAATTTCTGCGCGATATCGCGCGCCAGCTCGAGATGCTGCTTCTGGTCCTCGCCGACCGGCACATGCGTTGCCTTGTAGAGCAGGATGTCGGCTGCCATCAGATTCGGATAGGCGTAGAGCCCGACCGAGGCGTTCTCGCGGTCCTTGCCGGCCTTCTCCTTGAACTGGGTCATGCGATTGAGCCAGCCGAGGCGGGCAACGCAGTTGAACACCCAGGCGAGCTCGGCGTGCTGAGCGACCTGGCTCTGGTTGAAGATGATGCTCTTCTTCGGGTCGACGCCGGCGGCGAGATAGGCCGCCGTGACCTCGCGGATGGCGCGCGTCAGCTCGGCAGGGTCCTGCCAGACAGTGATGGCGTGCATGTCGACGACGCAATAGACGCAGTCATAGCTCTCCTGCATCGCGACCCAGTTCGTGAGCGCGCCGAGATAATTGCCGAGGTGAAGCGTCGAGGTCGGCTGCATGCCGGAAAAGACGCGCTGGGAAAATTCGGCCATCAGGCGCTCCATGGTCGCGAGCGGGTATCAGGAACGCGGCGTTCTGGCGGAAGCGCGGGCAAGGCGCAAGTGCGGCAGGTCGAAAGCGCCGAAGAGGGCCCCAGTAAGGCCATAGGCCGCAAGGCCGCCGAAACAGAGCGCGACCAGCGCGGTGATGCGCAACAGCATGGGCTCGCCTGGGGCGAGCGAGGCCGTCAGCGCCGGCAGAAGCTGGAGGAGCGCGCCCAGCATGATGGCGCTGGCGCCCATTATGGCGATGATCGGCCGCAGGCTTGCAAGGCTCGGCTGCCACAGGCCTTGGCGTCGCAGATCGAGCGACAGCAGAACCGCCTGGGCAACAAAGGCAAGGCTTGCTGCGAGCGCAGCGACGGTCGCAGCATCCTGGCCGCGCGCGGCGCCATAGCCGGAACAAGCGGCCACCAGGACGGCAGCTATCCCGGCAAGCAGCGGGATACGTGGCATGCGCCGGACGAAATAGACCTGACCGAAGACCTTTGCCATCACCGCGAACGGAAGACCGAGGGCAAAGGCTGCCAGTGCCGCCGCCGTGCGCGCCCGATCCTCGGCGCCGAAACGGCCATGCTCGAACAGCACCGATACGATCGGCTCGGCCAGCGTGGCCAACGCGACTGCCGCAGGGACGGCAAGCGCGAGCCCGAGCGCCAGCGCGCGACCGAGCATGGCATCGTCCTGCGCGTTCTCACGGCTCGCCGCCATTTCGGAGAGCACGACGGTGCCCATCGCGACTCCGACGAAGCCAAGCGGCAGCTGGAAGATGCGGTCGGCGTAATAGAGCGCCGCGACCGCTCCGCCTTCTGTCGAGGCGATCTGCATCGCGACGAGCAGGACAAGCTGCGCACTCGATGCCGCCAGCAGGGTCGCACCGCCGGTGCGCACGAGGCGGCTCATGTCAGGCGACCAGCGCAGGCTGAGGCGCGGCAGCCCGATCTTGCGCAATCGGAGCAGGATCAGGCCGAGATGGGTGAACCCGGTCAGGCTGACGAATATCGCGAGCAGGCTCGCACTCGCCATGGCTTCCGCGCCTCGCGAGAGCTGGATCAGCAGCACGCCGAGCAGGACGGCGTTCATCAATGCTGGCGCGAGAGCCGCCGTCGTGAACCGGCGCTCGGCATTGAGCAGCGCCGCCAGCAACGCCGCGAGCGTCGTCAGCAGCAGGAAGGGCAGCATCAGCCGGGTATACTGGGTGGCCAGCGCAAGCGTTTCGGGCTCGTTCGCAAAGCCACTGACCAGCCCCAGCACCAGCCAGGGCGTGAAAATCTCGCCGAATGCGATCAGGACCAGCAGCAGCAGGCCGAGATGCGCCGTAGCCTCTCCGGCGAAGCGACGTGCCGCCGCTTCGCCGCGCGAACCCTTGATGTCGAGATAGAGCGGTACGAAGGGTGCGTTCAGCCCGCCTTCGCCGAGCACGCGCCGGACCAGATTGGGCAGGCGCAGGGCTGCCAGGAAGGCATCAGCGACCGGGCCGGCACCGAGCAGTCGCGCGATCAGCACATCTCGGGCGAAGCCGAGCAGGCGCGACAGCATTGTGGCAGCGCCGACCACTGCCGAATCACGCGCAAGGCGCGACCCGGACGGACTTGGCTCCGCCGGCGGCTGCATCATAGGATGAACCGGCTCAGATCCGCATTCTTGGCGAGATCGCCGATCCGGGCTTCGACGTAAGGCGCGTCGATCGTCACGGACTCGCCCGAGCGGTCCGTGGCCGTGAAGGAGATCTCGTCCAGAATCCGCTCGATCACGGTCTGGAGCCGGCGCGCGCCGATATTCTCGACCGTGGAGTTCACCGCCACGGCGATGCGGGCAATGGCGTCGATCGCGTCCAGGGTGAAGTCGACCGTGACCTCCTCCGTCGCCATCAGCGCGACCGTCTGCTTGATCAGGCTCGCCTCGGTCTCGGTCAGGATGCGCTTGAAATCCTCGACATCGAGCGGCTGCAATTCGACGCGGATCGGCAGGCGCCCCTGCAACTCGGGCAGCAGGTCGGACGGGCGCGAAACATGGAAGGCGCCCGATGCGATGAACAGGATGTGGTCGCTCTTCACCGGCCCGTGCTTGGTTGCAACCGTGGTGCCCTCGATCAGCGGCAGCAGGTCGCGCTGCACGCCTTCCCGCGAGACATCGGCGCCGGCCCGGCCCTCACGGGCGCAGATCTTGTCGATCTCGTCGAGGAAGACGATGCCGTTGTTCTCGACCTCGCGGATGGCATCCTGGACGATCGCGTCCTGGTCGATCAGCTTGTCGCTCTCGTCGGCGATCAGCGGACCATAGGCATCCTTGACGAGGACGCGCCGCGGCTTGCCCTTCTGGCCGAAAGCCTTGCCGAACATGTCGCCGAGCGAGATCGCGCCGATCGAGGCGCCGGGCATGCCGGGCAGTTCGAACATCGGGGTCGAGCTGGCGCCAGAGGCGATCTCGACCTCGATTTCCTTCTCGTCGAGTTCGTTCGCACGCAGCTTGCGACGGAAGGAATCGCGGGTCGCCTGGCTTGCCGTCGACCCCACCAGCGCGTCGAGCACGCGCTCCTCGGCGGCAAGATGCGCCTTGGCCTGGACATCCTTGCGCCGCGCTTCGCGGACCAGGCTGATGCCGATCTCGACGAGATCGCGAATGATCGATTCGACGTCGCGGCCGACATAGCCGACCTCCGTGAACTTGGTCGCCTCGACCTTGAGGAAGGGCGCATTGGCGAGGCGCGCCAGCCGGCGCGCGATCTCGGTCTTGCCGCAGCCGGTCGGTCCGATCATCAGAATGTTCTTGGGCGCAACCTCTTCGCGCAGCGGCCCCTCGAGCTGCTGACGGCGCCAGCGGTTGCGCAGTGCGATGGCGACGGCGCGCTTGGCGTCCTTCTGGCCGACGATGAAGCGGTCGAGCTCGGAAACGATCTCGCGGGGGGAAAAAGAGGTCATGGATACTTCCGATTGGGCGTCAGCGGACATCAGGCGATGTCGAGGCTCTCGATGACGAGGCTGTGGTTGGTGTAGACGCAGATGTCTCCGGCGATCTTCATCGATTTGCGCACGATCGACTCGGCATCCGGCTCGACATCGACCAGCGCGCGCGCCGCAGCCAGAGCGAAATTGCCGCCGGAGCCGATGGCCATCACCGAGCCGTGCTCGCTCGCTTCCGGCTCCAATACGTCGCCCGTGCCGGAGATCAACAGGCTGACGTCCTTGTCGGCGACCAGCAGCATCGCCTCCAGCCGGCGCAGATAGCGGTCGGTGCGCCAGTCCTTGGCAAGCTCGACGCAGGCGCGCAGCAATTGCGTCGGGTACTGCTCGAGTTTGGTCTCCAGCCGTTCGAACAGGGTGAAGGCATCGGCGGTCGCGCCCGCGAAGCCGGCGATCACCGCGCCCTTGGCGAGACGGCGCACCTTCTTGGCGTTGCCCTTCATGATCGTCTGGCCGAGCGAGACCTGTCCGTCGCCGCCGATCACGACCCGCCCGCCCTTGCGGACCATCAGGATTGTGGTGGCGTGCATCACGGGGGCCTTGTTGTCGTTATCCATCAAAACGTCTTCCGGTGTTTCTGTCCGTCCGCCAGATGTAGGGCTTTTCGGGCGCTGCACAATCGGCCGGGTGGCGTGAGCGTCAACGCGCTGCTAGAGCATGTTCTCGTCGCAAAAGTGGGATGCACTTTTGCGACGAGAACATGCTCTAGCAGCCACTTTGGCGCGAATTCTTGTCGCTCGACTGATTTCAGTCGAGCGGAAGGCGCGCTAAAGCACCGGCCAGCAAGGTCACAAGGGCTTTTCAAATGCGTTCGGGCGAAGTGAAGCGCCGCACCAATGAAACCGATATCTCGGTCAAGCTCTCGCTCGACGGCACGGGCAAGGCCGAGATCGCGACAGGCGTCGGCTTCTTCGACCATATGCTCGATCTCTTTGCCCGCCATTCGCTGATCGATCTTGCGGTCACGGTGAAAGGCGACACCCATATCGATGATCACCACACGGTTGAGGATGCGGGCATCGCACTTGGCGAGGCGCTGAAACAGGCGCTCGGCGACAAGAAGGGCATCCGCCGCTATGCCGACGTGCATCTGCCGATGGATGAGACGCTGACCCGCGTCGCCGTCGATGTCTCCGGTCGGCCGTTCCTGGTATTCCGCACGAGCTTCAAGGCCGAGAAGATCGGCACGTTCGATACCGAGCTGGTGCGCGAGTTCTTCCAGGCCTTTGCGATCAATGCGGGCCTGACCCTGCATGTCGAGACACTCTACGGCGACAACGCGCATCATATCGCCGAGAGCTGCTTCAAGGGGTTGGCGCGGGCGCTGCGCCACGCACTCGAGGTCGATCCGCGGGAAGGCGGCCGGGTGCCGTCCACCAAGGGCGCGCTATAAGGGGCCCTGACATGGCGTTCTATACGGTCCTGATCCCGCCGCCCGGCTCCGGCAGCGAGCGCGACGATATCGAGCAGGCGCGACTCCTGCCCGAGACCTTCGCTTGGGCAGCCCTCTTCTTCACTGGCTTCTGGCTGCTGGCGAAGCGGCTCTGGCTGGCGACGCTCGTCTTCGCGCTGGTCTGGACCGCCGTGTTCTACGCGCAGCGTGATCTCGGGCTCGCCAGCAGCGCGGCGCTGTTGGCACAATTCGCCATCGGGCTCTTCCTCGGGCTCGAAGGTCAGAACCTGATCGCGCGCAAGCTGCTGCGGAAAGGCTGGCGGCTTGCCGATGTAATCGAGGCCCCTGATCTCGCCAGCGCCGAACGGCGCTATTTCGAGCGGGCTCTCGAAAGCCGGCCCGCGCCGACTCCACGCGAAGCCGTGCCGGTTCCTCCGCGTTTCCAGTCTTCAAGCGCAGTTCCGGTGATCGGACTCTTTCCTGAGGCGCAAGGCCGATGACCCAATCCGTCGCCATCATCGATTACGGATCCGGCAATCTGCACTCGGCCGCCAAGGCGTTTGAGCGCGCGGCAGCCGAAGCCGGCATCGCCTCCACCATTCGCGTCACCAGTGATCCCGCGATCGTGCGAGCGGCCGATCGCATCGTGCTGCCGGGCGTCGGCGCCTTCGCCGATTGTCGTCGCGGGCTCGATGCCGTCACCGGCATGGTCGAGGTTCTCGAGGACGTCGTCCGCGACAAGCAGCGCCCTTTTCTCGGCATCTGCGTCGGCATGCAGCTCCTCGCAAGCCGTGGGCTCGAATACACGGTGACGAACGGCCTCGGCTGGATTCCGGGTGATGTCGCCCTGATTCGGCCGACCGACGAGAGTCTCAAGATCCCGCATATGGGCTGGAACAATCTCCATGCGCAGGACGAGCATCCGTTGCTGGCTGGCATCGAAACAGGCCCAGGCGGTCTCCACGCCTATTTCGTCCATTCCTATGCGTTGACGCCGGAGCGCGCCGAGGACGTGCTGGCGCTGACCGAGTATGGCGGGCCCGTCACCGCCATGGTGGCGCGCGGCAACATTGCCGGCACGCAGTTCCACCCCGAGAAGAGCCAGAAGCTCGGATTGAAGCTGATTACCAATTTCCTCGGATGGAAACCGTGATTCTGTTCCCCGCCATCGATCTCAAGGACGGTCGCTGCGTCCGCCTGAAGCAGGGCGACATGGCCCAGGCGACCGTCTTCAATGACGATCCGGCCGCGCAAGCCGCGGAATTCGAAACGCAGGGCTTCCACTGGCTCCACGTCGTCGATCTCGACGGCGCCTTTGCGGGCAAGCCGATGAATGCCGCAGCTGTCGAGGCCATCCTCGGCCGGGTCGCGTTTCCGGTGCAGCTCGGCGGCGGCATTCGCGACATCGCGACTGTCGAGGGCTGGCTCACCAAGGGCGTGCGCCGCGTCATCATCGGCACGGCCGCAGTGCGCGATCCCGCTTTCGTGCGCGAGGCGGCGAAGGCCTTTCCGGGCCAGGTCGCCGTCGGCATCGATGCGCGCGACGGTTTCGTCGCGGTCGAAGGCTGGGCCGAAACCTCTTCGCTCTCCGCCGTGGATCTCGGCCGCCGCTTCGAGGACGCAGGTGTCGCTGCGATCATCTATACCGACATCGCGCGCGACGGCATGCTCCAGGGCATCAACTGGGACGGCACGATCGCGCTCGCCGGGGCGCTGACCATTCCGGTGATCGCGTCGGGCGGGCTCGCCTCGATGGCCGATATCGAGCGCCTCTGTGCGCCGGACGCCGCCATCCTGGAAGGCGCGATCACCGGACGCGCCCTCTATGACGGGCGCATCGACCCCGCCGCCGCGCTGGCGCGGATCGCCCGTTCGGCAGGCGAAGCGGCCGCCTAGCAGGTCAAACCAGGCTCACCTTGCCGGTCGCCAGATCGTAGATGCCGCCGACGACGAGAAGCTTCTTCTCGGCGACGCGCTGCAACAGGACCGGCGCGGCATTCTTGAGCTTTTCGACATTGAGCTTGACGTTGGCGATGGTGGCGGCCTTCAGCAGATCAGCCGCCTCCTCCTTTTGCGCCGCGAGCACGGCAGGCCGGATCGCGTCGATCAGCGAAGGCAGATGCCCCGGCAATTGCGTGTTGTTCTTGACCACATTGATGGTGGATGAGACGGCACCGCAATTGGTGTGGCCGAGCACCATGATGAGCTGGGAACCGAGCACCAGGGAGCCATATTCGAGGCTCGCCAGCCCATCCTCATTGACGAAATTTCCGGCGACGCGGACCACGAAGAGCTCGCCGGCGCCCTGGTCGAAGGCGAGCTCCGGGGCGAGACGTGAATCGGCGCAGCTCACGATCGAGGCGAAAGGATATTGGGAACCGACGCGCGCCGCGCGCCCGGCCGAGAAGTCGCGTTCGTTCGGCTGATTGGCGGCATAGCGGGCATTGCCTTCGACCAGGCGCTTGAGCGCGTCCTCGCCGCTCACCGATTGCGGGGCGGCTGTTCCCTGGGCGCTCGCCGGCAATGCGCCCTGCGCGGCTAGGTAGCTCGCGAGCGCAAAGCCGCCGCCGGCTTTCAGAAAGGCCCTCCGCGAGCGGAAGGAAACCGAGGCATTCAGGCAGGTCTCACACATCGTCATCCTCCGGATGCGGGGCCGTCCCGCGCGGAGCATGATATGGAAGAAGCGGCAGGTGCAGAGTCCAAACTCTGCAGCGATCGGGCCAGGGTTGCCCGATCGTTAAGGGGTTGCTTCAGATTGATGCGCAGGGCCAGGGCGCATGGGCTGGGGCTGTCGCCGCGTTTCCTCGCGGAGACCCAGGCCTGGTTTCTTCTGTTCTGGGGGCTGGCCGAAGTGGCGGCGAACTGGTGAGGCGTGGTGAGGTGTCGGTATCGCCTTTGCCAAGGACTTCGCCGGCTCGATATCGATACCCTCGTAGCCGTCGCCTTTCGCCAGTGTGGAGGGCTTGTAGTCGCCGGTCGTGCAGATCTGCAGGCTGCCGCGGCTCTGGATCGTATCGAGTTGGCTCGCCGGAGCTTGCGCCAGGGTTGCGGCGGTCAAGCCTGGCGCGGCCGCGGCGCTCAACGCTGCAAGCTTCAAGCCTCTGAATGTCGGTGCATTGTCATGGAAAACCCCTCGTTGACGTTTATCTTGCGCAGCACAGCAGGAATCGGTGCGCCGATCAATCTTTCGCACGCGGCGAAGTTTGCGTGTCGTGCCGGGGCGGCGCTATATGCCGTCGACTGTCTTGCTTTCCGATTTCGTCCTGGCCAGCCCCCTGCCGATGACCTTAAAAACCCGCATCATCCCCTGCCTCGACGTCAAGGACGGCCGTGTCGTCAAGGGCGTGAAATTCGTCGATCTCGTCGATGCCGGCGATCCGGTCGAGGCCGCCAAGGCCTATGACGCGGCCGGCGCGGACGAGCTCTGCTTCCTAGACATCACTGCGAGCCATGAGGATCGCGGCATCCTGTTTGATGTGGTGACGCGCACCGCAGAGGCCTGCTTCATGCCGCTCACCGTCGGTGGCGGTGTCCGGACGATCGACGACATCCGCAAGCTGCTCTTGGCCGGGGCCGACAAGGTCGCGATCATGACGGCGGCCGTACAACGGCGTGCCTTCGTCAAGGAGGCGGCGGAAAAGTTCGGCGATCAATGCATCGTCGTCGCCATCGACGCCAAGAAGGTCGCGCCGGAACGCTGGGAGATCTTCACCCATGGCGGCCGCAATGCGACCGGGATCGATGCAGTCGCCTATGCCCGCGAGGTGGTCTCGCTCGGCGCTGGCGAACTGCTGCTGACATCGATGGACCGCGACGGCACCGGGGCAGGCTTCGATCTCGACCTGACAAGCCGGATTGCCGATGCGGTTTCCGTGCCCGTCATCGCGTCCGGCGGTGTCGGCACCCTCGACCATCTCGTCGACGGCGTGCGGGAGGGCCATGCCAGTGCCGTGCTGGCGGCCTCGATCTTCCATTTCGGTACTTTCACCATTCCCCAGGCCAAGGCCCATATGGCGGCGGCAGGGCTGGCGATGCGGCTGGATTGAGCGATGAGCGGCTTTACTCTTTCCGATCTCGAAAGGATCGTCGCGGAACGCGGAAAGGCCTCGCCCGAAGAGTCCTGGACTGCCAAGCTCCTGGCTGCCGGGCCGGAACGCGCGGCCAAGAAGCTCGGCGAAGAGGCTGTCGAAACCGTGATTGCAGCCGTGCAAGGCGACAAGCAGGCTCTGATCGCCGAAAGTGCCGATTTGCTTTATCATCTCTTGGTCGTGCTTTCATCACGCGATGTTGCATTGCAAGATGTGTTGAGCCAGCTTGAGGCCCGTACCGCCCGGTCCGGTCTGGCTGAGAAGGCGGCGAGGAAACCCTGAGGCATGGTGCCGAAGGCCAGACCCGGCTTTCGAAGGGCAGCATGTTCAGAGTCCAGTCGAGGATGTCCGAGCCTTGAATCTCGAAGTCTGGAATGCGGATCGCGGCAGCATGGACCAACGTCTGATCCCGGCCGCGGCCGATCCCGATCTGGTTTCGCCCTATCGGACCTTCACCCGGGACGAATGGGCACATTTGCGCGCCGATACGCCGCTGACACTCTCGGTCGACGATCTGACCAAGCTGCAATCGATCAATGACCCGATCTCGCTGGACGAGATCGTCGCGATCTACCTGCCGCTGTCGCGGTTGCTGTCGCTTTATGTCGCCGCCACGCAGGGCCTGTTCAAGGCGACACAGCGCTTTCTGCTGGCGGAAGCCGAGGTCAAGGTGCCTTATATCATCGGCGTCGCCGGCTCGGTCGCGGTCGGCAAGTCGACCACGGCGCGCGTATTGAAGGCGCTGCTCTCGCGCTGGCCGAACACGCCCAAGGTCGAGCTCGTCACCACCGACGGCTTCCTGCTGCCCAATGCCGAGCTCGAGCGGCGCGGGTTGATGCAACGCAAGGGTTTTCCTGAGAGCTACGACAGCTCCGCCATCCTGCGCTTCCTCTCGGATGTGAAGGCGGGCAGGCCAGCGGTCTCGGCGCCGGTCTATTCACACCTTGTCTACGACGTTGTTCCGGGTGAGCAGGTCACGGTCGAGCGGCCGGACATCCTGATCCTCGAAGGCCTCAACGTCCTGCAGCCGAGCCGGATGCCGAAGGATGGCAAGGTCATCCCCTTCGTCTCCGATTATTTCGATTTCTCGGTCTACCTCGACGCGCATGAGGACGACCTGCACCGCTGGTACGTCAACCGCTTCATGACGCTGCGCCAGACCGCATTCCGCGATCCACGCTCCTTCTTCCGCAAATATGCCGAGATCGGCGAGGAGGAGGCCTTATCGATCGCCGAAGGCCTGTGGACCGGGATCAACATGCCGAACCTGCAGGAGAACATCCTGCCGACGCGCCAGCGCGCCAGCCTGATCCTGACCAAGGGCGCGAGCCATCGCATCCAGCAGGTCGCGCTGCGCCGCCTCTGAGAAACCGGTATGGAGGCTTTGTCCGCGCTCGCGGCCATGGCGGGCGCCGCCTTCGTCGCGGCCTCGATCCTGCCGGCGCAGTCGGAGGCCGTCTTTGTCGGCCTGCTCGCGGCAGGGAGCGCCGAGCCGCTGTCGCTGTTCCTGGTCGCGAGCCTCGCGAACACCGCGGGCTCGGTTCTCAACTGGTGGATCGGCCGGCTGATCACGCAAGGCGGGCTGGAGAGATTGCCGGCCAGGCTTCGCCCGGACCCTGCGAAGCTCGGCCGCGCCCAGGCCTGGTTCGGTCGCTTTGGCTGGCCGTCCTTGCTTCTCGCCTGGCTGCCGATTGTCGGCGACCCGCTGACCGTCGTCGCCGGAACCATGAATTATCCGCTCGGCCGCTTTGCGCTGCTCGTGTTCATCGGCAAGGCGGCTCGCTACGCTGCGCTCTGGGGGGGCTGGGTAGCTGCGTCATAGCGTTGGGCTTAGGCAAGGCGAGTACTGGTCTTCTGCGAGAAACCTGCTTCAACTTTTTGGCTTTGGATATTTGCGTATGCGGATGTCTCGGGCTACCAGCAAGCCCCTTACTTCAGGAGATCTGATCATGAGCATCCAGCGCATTGGTATCGGCCCCCGCATGTCCAAGGCCGTCGTGCATGGCAACACCGTCTATCTCGCCGGTCAGGTCGCCGATAAGGCTGCCGGCAAGAGCGTTGCCGAGCAGACTGCCGACATTCTCGGCATCATCGACGGCCTTCTGGCCGAAGCCGGCACCGACAAGACCAAGCTGCTGATGGTCAATATCTGGCTCTCCGACATGTCGACCTTCGCCGAGATGAACAGCGTCTGGGACAAGTGGGTCGTCGCCGGCCAGACCCCGGGCCGCGCCACCGTCGAGGCCAAGCTCGCCGCGCCGCAGTTCACGGTCGAGATCGCGGTCATCGCCGCGAAGTGAGGCGCCAGAGCTGATCCGGAACGGGAGGATGCCATCAGCGGGTCAGAGGAGATCGCGCCGCTTCTAGTGCGCGTCACCGTGCGCTACGGCCTGCCGCCAGTGGCGTTGCCGGCCATGGTCGCCGATTGGCTGCGCCGACCCGGCGCAGCGCTTCCCGAGGAAGCGCTGCTTGGCCGCAAGGCGCAGGATTTCCTCGCAGTGGCAGGTCGACTCGGCGATCCACTTGGCGACGAGGCAACCCGACACCTGCGAAGCGAGGCGGCGGCAGCGCTTGCCGCCGGCCGCTTCGTCGATGCGGACAAGGCCCTGGCGCAGGCCGAGCTCCGTGGGATGGGCGGCTCGACCGACCTCTCGGCGCTGACGGTCGCCCAGCGGCTCACGGCCGGCGGGAACCGCGCCGACCGGGCGGCGATCAGCTTTCTGCGCATGACGCAGGAGGCCTATCGCGAGGCCGCTGCCCGCTATGGCGAAGCTTCTGCGCTCATCGGTCTGGCCGATCTCGATCGCAGTCGGGACCTGGCTCTCGCCCAGGCGAAGGCGCTGGCGCGGATCAGCGAGGATTTCGGAGGGCGGGACGGCTATGACGCGGCCACTGGCTTGCTGCGCCGTTTGCTCGAGGGGTTCGACAGCCTCGAGGATCCGGTCGCCTTTGCCAGTGCTCAGGACGCATTCGCCGCCGTGCTTGAAGGCCTCGCGGAGCTGTCCGGCGATGGCAAACTTCGCGTCGAGGCGCTCGGCAGTTGCCGGGCGGCGTTGGAGGACCTCCGCCGGGATGAGGCGCCGGCCCTCTGGCATGGATTGAAGGTCCGCTTTGGCCGACTTGCCTCGATGCTCGGCGAGGCCAGCGCGGACGATGATCTGCTGGAAGAAGCGGTTGCAGCGTTTGCCGATGTCCTTGCTCGCTGGGATCGAAGTCGCGACGAGGCGCGTTGGCTCGAGGCCGAGCACATGATCTCTCGTGCGCGCGCCGATCTCGGTTCGCGCCGGAAGGACCTCGCCCTGCTCGAGCGGGCTTTCAACGGCTTCAACAGGGTTGCCAAGACCGTCGACAGGGCGCGGGAGCCTTTGCGCTGGGCAGAGTTGCAGCATCAGATGGGTGGGGTGCTTGCGGCCATGGGCGAACGCTATAGCGAGCCCGTCGTGCTCGAAGAGGCCATCGCCTTGTTCTCCGCCGCGCTTGAGGAGCGCCGGCGCGAGACAGTTCCCTCGCTTTGGGCGGCAACCACGGCCAATCACGGACAGGCTGCGCTGCAGCTTGCCGAACGCCGCCGTGACCGGGGCCTGGCCGAGCAGGCCCTCGCTCAGATCCTGTCCGCGATCGAAGCCTTGCGGGCCGGTGGACTCGCCGCGAGTGCCAAGCGCCTCGAGGCGCCGCTAATCAAGGCCGGCAGGCTGGTCGAGGCACTGCGGAAAGCCTAAGAGCGGGGTTTCCGCAGCTCAGGCCGCTTTCCTCCAGGCCGCGAGTCGCTCCAGTGCCGCATCGAGCGTCGCGTCATGTTTGGCAAAGCAGAAGCGCACCACGGTCTTGACTGCGCCCTCCGCATAGAAGGCGCTGACCGGGATCGCAGCGACGCCGTTCTCGGTGACCAGTCGCTGACAGAACGCGATGTCGTCGGTCTCGCCGAGCGGGGTGATGTCGACATTGAGGAAATAGGTGCCGACGCTCGGCAGCACGTTGAAGCCGAGACCCTGCAACCCGCTGGCGAAGCGATCGCGCGAGCGCTGGAAATCGGCGCGCATCCCGTCGAAATAAGAATCATCCTTGCCGAGCCCATAGGCGACCGCGACCTGCAGGTTCGGCGGCGTGGTAAACGTGATGTATTGATGCGCCTTGGCGAGCACGCGCATCAGATTGGGCGCCGCCATCACCATTCCGACCTTCCAGCCAGTCAGCGAGAAGATCTTCCCGGCCGACGAAATCTTCACCGTGCGTTCGCGCATGCCTGGCCGCGCCATCAGCGGTACGTGCCTGCGGCCGTCGAAGACGACATGCTCCCAGACCTCGTCGCAGATCGCGACGGCGTCATGCCGGATGCAGAAATCGGCGAGCAGATCGAGATCGGCGGCGCTGAAGATCGTCGCGGTCGGATTCAGCGGGTTGTTGAACAGCACGACCCGGGTCTTTGGCGAAAAAGCCTTGGCCAACGCCTCCTCGCTCAGGCCGAAGGCCGGTGGAGTCAGGGTCACGAATTTCGGGATGCCGCCCGCCCGGCGCACCAGCGGCACATAGGCGTCGTACATCGGCTCGAACAGCACGACCTCGTCGCCGGGCGTGATCAGTGCCATCAGGGCACCAGCGATCGCCTCGGTTGCTCCAGAGGTGACCATCACTTCGCTGTCGGGATCGAGATCGAGGTCCTGCCAGCGCTTGTAATGCGTGGCGCAGGCCTGACGCAGCTCCGGCAGGCCCATCATCGGAGGGTACTGATTCCAGCCGTTCACCACCGCTTCGGCGGCCCTTCGCCGCACATCCTCGGGCCCCGGATCGTCGGGAAAGCCTTGGCCGAGATTCACGGCGCCGGTCTCGCGCGCGAGCCGCGACATCACTTCGAAGACGCTGGTCTGAAGGGCGGAGAAGATCGGGTTCATCGCAATCTTGTCGGGTTTGGGTGCGAGAGAGCTTGGCCCTCTAACATGTCCCGCGGTCGCGTGCACCGGCCCACCACGGCTTCACTGCTCCTGACAGAATATGGAATGATGAATGTTGACATTCATCAGAGGTCAGTGCTTATATCCGCCTCGCCGGTTCACGACGGGCGCCCGCGGTTTCTTCGCCCCTTTGGAGTTGCGGGATATTGGCGTGAACCGGTGACCCTCCCTCCCCATCGCCCGCTGCTTGCCCGCGCGCTGAGCGCCGCCTAAGCAAGCGCCATGGCTGCGTCCAAACAGACCCCCGCCCTGATGGTTCTCGGCACCGGCTCGAATGTCGGGAAGTCGCTGCTCGTCGCTGGATTATGTCGGCTCTTTGCTGATCGTGGCCTCAAGGTGCGGCCATTCAAGCCACAGAACATGTCGAACAATGCCGCAGCGACCGCTTCTGGCGAGATCGGCCGCGCCCAGGCGCTTCAGGCCCGCGCCGCTCGCGTGCAGCCGCATGTCGACATGAACCCGGTGCTTCTCAAGCCGGAGAGCGACACGGGCAGCCAGATCGTGCTGCAGGGCCGTGTCGCAGGCCACCTCGCTTCCGGCGATTTTGCGAGGCGCGGCGATTTCCTCCCGAAAGTGCTGGAGAGTTTTGAGCGGCTCAGTGCCGGGGCCGATCTCGTCCTCGTCGAGGGAGCCGGTTCGCCGGCCGAGACCAATTTGCGTGCGCGAGACATCGCCAATCTCGGCTTTGCGCGCACTGCCGGCGTTCCGGCGCTGCTGATCGGCGACATTGATCGCGGGGGTGTCGTCGCCAGTCTTGTCGGTACTCATGCCGTGCTCGATGCGGCTGATCGCGACATGATTCGAGCCTTTGCCATCAACCGCTTTCGCGGCGATGCCGCGCTCTTCAAGGACGGCATCACCACGATTTCGCAGGCGACGGGCTGGCCCTGCCTCGGTGTCGTGCCCTGGTTCGCCGAGGCAGGGCGTCTGCCGGCTGAGGATGGGCTCGATCTGAAATCCGGCGCGTGCAAGGCCGGAGCCGTGCTCAAGATTGTTGTGCCGGTGCTGCCGGGAATCGCCAATTTCGACGATCTCGACCCGCTGAAACTGGAGGCTGCCGTCGAGCTCGTCATGGTGACCCGTGGCACGCCGTTGCCGGGCGACGCCGATCTCGTCGTCCTGCCGGGCTCCAAGACGACGCTCCGTGATCTCGCGGCCCTGCGCGCGGAGGGCTGGGATATCGATCTCGCCGCCCATCGTCGACGCGGAGGCCATGTCATCGGCCTCTGCGGTGGCTACCAGATGCTTGGGCGTACCGTGCGGGATCCTCATGGTCTGGAGGGACCGGCAGGCGAGGCTCCAGGCCTTGGCATGCTCGAGGTCGAGACTGTTCTGGAGCCCGGCAAGACCGTGCGTGAGGTCGATTTCATCCATGCGCCCAGCGCATCGTCAGGTCGTGCCTATGAGATTCATCTCGGCCGCACTGACGGGCCCGACACGCAGCGCGCGCCCTTCCGGGTCGGTGAGCGGCGGGAGGGAGCAGCCTCGTCCGACGGGCGCGTGATGGGGACCTACCTGCATGGCGCCTTTGCCTCCGATGCCGTCCGTACCGCCTTTCTTGCCAGTCTCGCGGGCAGAATGCTGTCTTCCACCCTGAATTACGAGGATGAGGTCGAGGTGGCGCTCGACCGTCTGGCCGAGCATCTGGGTCGGCATCTCGACATCGACGCGATCTGGTCCCTCGCGCAGGAGCGGGCGCAGTCCGCCTGACGGGGCTGCACGGACTCAAGCGCGGCTTGGCCTGCGACACTTTCACCGCACCCAGGGCCACCCGGCCATGGCGGATTGACAAACAGGTCAGTTTTACCCTCTACCGGTCGGAGATGTCAGGAAGATCTGGCTAAAGTCTTTATTCGTCATGGAGTTGACGAATGATGAAATTCATCATAATGAACAATTCCCACCCGAAATCGCCGAGCAACTGAACGAGTAACCGAGTTGAGTCATCTTGAGCGGGATACGAGGCAGTGCATCGTCGATACGGCGGAGCGCTTCTTTCGTGACATCGGCTACCAGAAGACCACGGTGGCGGACATCGCCAAGGCACTGCGGATGAGTCCGGCCAATGTCTATCGGTTCTTCGACTCCAAGAAATCCATCAATGAGGCTGTCGCCGAGCGCTATATGGGCGAGATGGAGGCGGCCGTTACGGCGATCGCGCGGGAAAAGCGTTCCGCTGCAGAGCGGCTTCGGGATATCCTGATCACGAACAACCGCATCAACTCTCTGCGCTATCTCGACCACCACAAGGTGCACGAGATGGTTGCCGCTGCGATGGAGGAGAGCTGGGAGGTCGTCCAGGCTCATATCGGGCGCTATGACGGCATCTTGCGTGGCGTCGTGGCGGAAGGCATCGCCACGGGCGAATTCCGGCCGATGGACCCGCAGCTCGCCACCGCCTGCGTACGCTTTGCGATGACGCCCTTCTGCCATCCGATGCTGATCTCGCAATGCCTGACCTTGCCGGGGCCGAGCATCGAGGAAATGGTCGATTTCATTCTCGCCGGCCTCGGCTACTCGCGCGCCAAAGTCTCGCACGTGGAAGCCTGATCTGGCGCGCAGCGCGCTCCGTGGCTGCCGTCTCGCGTTGACAAGGCAGCACGGGAGCGGGATACCCCGCCGGCCATGGCCCTGATCATCAAACAGAACATCAAGAAGCTCGCCGTCATCGTCCATGACCTCCTGGTCACGGCGCTGGCGATCGTCTCTGTTTTCGTGGTGCGGTTCGAGGGTCCGCAGCTCAATGAGCATCTGCGCTATCTGCCGAGCTTCCTGCCGTTTTTCGTCGTCTATGCCGGCGCGGTCTACTGGTTTTTCTCGCTTTATCGCTCGAAATGGCGCTTCGCCTCGCTTCCGGACCTGTCGAACATCGTCAAGGCAGTGAGCGTCCTGTCGCTGTCGCTGTTGGTGATTGACTATATCCTGCTGTCGCCGAGCCTCTACGGCGCCTTCTATTTCGGCAAGATCACCATCGCACTCTATTGGCTTGTGCAGAACGCGCTGCTCGGCGGACCGCGCCTCGCCTATCGCTACTTCAAATATTCCCGTTCCAAGCAGCATGCAGTGCGCGACGCAGCGCTGCCTGCGCTGTTGCTCGGTCGTGGCGTCGAGGTCGAGATGGTCATTCGCGCCATGGAAGCCGGGACCATGCGCAAACTGAAGCCTGCTGGCATTCTGTCACCGCGCGCCGACGATCTCGGCCAGTCGATCCGGGGCGTTCCCGTGCTTGGTCTGCTGTCTCAGATCGAGACTGTGGCTGGCGACGCGGCCGAGCGCGGTGAGCCATTCCGCCGAATCGTCGCCACCTCGAGCGCATTGGCGCCGGAAGCGGAGCCGGACAAATGGCTCGCCCGGACGCGCAGGCTCGCCTTGCCGATCTCGCGGCTCGATTCCTTCGGTGAAGGCGGCGGCGAGACCGAGCTAGCGCCACTGGAGATCGAGGATTTGCTCGTCCGCCCTTCGGTCAGGATCGAACACGACCGGCTGGGTTCATTCCTGAAAGGCAAGCGCGTCATCGTCACCGGTGGTGGTGGCTCGATCGGCTCGGAGATCTGCCTGCGCTGCGCGACCTTCGGTGCTTCGGAGTTGCTGGTTGTCGAGAGCTCGGAGCCGGCGCTGTTCCAGATCACCGAGGAACTCGCGGCTCATCGGCTGGAGACGAAAATCTCGGGAGCGCTTGCCGATGTGCGCGACCGCGCCCGGATCACGCCGCTCTTCACCGCCTTTGCCCCTGACATCGTTATCCACGCCGCGGCGCTGAAGCATGTGCCTTATCTCGAGGCCGACTGGGCGGAGGGCATCAAGACCAATGTCTTCGGCTCGATGCATGTCATCGATGCCGCGATCGCGGCTGATGCCAAGATCTTCGTGATGATCTCGACCGACAAGGCGATCGAGCCCGTCTCGATGCTGGGAGCGACCAAGCGTTTCGCCGAGATGTATGCCCAGTCGCGCGATGCCGAGTTCGTCGCGGCAGCGTCCGGCATGCGGCTTGTTGCCGTGCGCTTCGGCAATGTGCTGGGCTCGGTCGGCTCGGTGGTTCCGAAGTTCAAGGCGCAGATCAAGCGCGGCGGCCCGTTGACCGTGACCAGCCCGGAGATGATCCGCTACTTCATGACGATTCGCGAAGCCTGCGATCTCGTCCTGACCGCAGCGTCGCATGCTCGCGCCGCAGGACCCGAGACCGAGCGCGCAGCCGTTTATGTACTCAAGATGGGCCAGCCGGTCAGGATCATGGATCTGGCCGAGCGCATGATTCGTCTCGCGGGCTACGAGCCCGGCGTCGATATCGAAATCGCGATCACCGGTGCGCGGCCCGGCGAGCGCCTGAACGAGATTCTCTTCGCGCATGACGAGCCGATGGCCGAGACCGGACTTGACGGTGTCATGGCGGCGAAGCCGAGCTTCGCGGGGCGCGCCCGCATGCAGGGCTGGTTCTCGCGCCTGGAAGCCGCCATCAAGGCCGAAGATCGCCTTGCGGCCGAGGCGGTGCTGGAGGAGGCGATCCCGGATTTCAAGCTGCGTCAGCAGCCGCAGCCAGTTGCGCCAGTGCCGGAAGCGTTGCTGCCGGTGGCCGCCAACCAGCCCTGATCAGCCCCTCGGGGCGCGCAATGAGCCCGCCGCAGAGCTTGGCGAAGGCCTGTTCCCTCCCGGCCAGCCGCGCCGCCTGCTTCAGGAGGGCCGCCGGTACGGGCAGGAGGCCAGGCTTGCGCCCGAGGCCGGAGCGCATCGCTGCGATCATCTCGGCCACGCTGACCGCCTCGGGGTCGGCAACCGTATAGCTACGCCGTGCCGGGCAAGCGGATGTCAGCGCAAAGAGAATCGCATCGACAAGGTTCTCGATGGCGAGCAGGGAGCGCGGAGCATCGAGACCGCCGAGGGGCAAGGGTATCGGCAAACGCGCCAGTTTCAGGAGCGACGCCATATTCGCTTTGACGCCGGGCCCATAGACCAGAACCGGCCTCAACGAGATCCAGTCGAGGCCGAGCGCGGCGAGCCCTTGCTCCGCCGCCAGCTTGGAGCGGCCATAGGCATCGCCCGGTGCTGGCGGGTCGCTCTCGCTAAAAGTGCCGTCAAAGGCTCCGGTGAGAGCTTTGATGGAGGAGACATAGACAAAACGCCCAGCGCCTGCTCCCTGAGCGGCTTCCGCCAATGCGAGTGTCGCCTCGGTGTTGATGCGGCGGTAGAGCGATTCGTCGAGACCCGACCCGGCATGGGCGAGGCCGGCGAGATGGACGACATGGCGGACGCCAGTGACAGCTGGGCGCCACTCCACCGGCCCGGAAAGATCGCCGATCACCACGCGCTCGATGCCCTCATCCACGGGACTCTCGCGCCGCTGGGCTACCCGGACGCTGTATCCCTTCGCGCGAAGGCCGGCGACGACATGCGGGCCGATGAAGCCGCTCGCTCCGGTAACGAGGACGCGCCCGCTCACGCCCCGCCCCGCTTGCTGGCGAAGCGGCGCAGCAGAAACCCGGTCAGCACCGCTGCAAGTGCAAGACAGATGAGCTGCTGCCAAAGCGCGGGAAAGGCGATGCTGAGCGCCGCAAGCGCGATCAGGGCAAGGTTGAGCAGCGCGATCTGCATCACGATCTCACGAACGCTGAAGCCATTGCCGGTGGCCTGCTGGTAGAAATGGCTGCGATGCGCCTCCCAGACCTTCTCGCCGCGCGCCAGCCGCCTGAACAACGTGATCGTCGAATCCGCGACATGATAGAGCGGCAGGATCAGAGCGGCCGCCAGCGCGCCGGTTCCGGCCAGCCGGTAAAGCAGATAGGCGCTGAGCAACCCGAGCGGCAGCGAGCCGACATCGCCGAGAAAGAGCCGCGCCACTGGCTTGTTGAATGGTGCGAAGCCGATGAGCCCGCCGAACAATGCGGCGGCGAGCAGGCCGCTGGCAGGATCAAACGTCCCGCTGGTGCCCGCCAGGGCAAGCGCACCCGCCAGCGGCGCGATGCCGGCAACGGTGATCCAGTCGATGCCGTCCATGAAATTGGTGAGATTGACGAACCAGAGTCCGGCGATCAGCGCGAGACCGCGCTCGAGCGCGAGCGGCATCAATTCCGGGAACAGCCTGAGCTCGGGTGCGGCGCAGAACAGCACGATCCCGACGCAAAGCGCCTGCAGGACGAGCCGCGTCGCGGCTGGAAGCGGGCGGATGTCATCCCAGGCTCCGACGGCGGCCAGCGCTGTTGCCGCCGCCATGACCCAGACCAGATCGGCGCGCGCCGCTGTCGGAAGGGGCAGGACCAGCAAAGCCAGGATCAGCGCGAGAAAGGTTCCGGCGAGAACCGCGATGCCGCCGCCCTGTGGGGTCGGTTGCGTATGGCTGGAACGGGCATTCGGCCGCGCCAGCGCATAGCGGATCAACAACGGCCGCAACAGCACGCAGAGTGCCGCCGAAGCAGCGGCGGCCGGAATGATGATCAGCAGGAGAGTAAGATGGGAGTTCAAAGCGCCGGGACCATAGCGGGACGGCGCAGGCCTGCAAGAGTCTTCTATTAGCATGAGGCAGTCTTCAACTAGCGTTGAGGCAGTCTTCGACTTGCATTGATGCGCACAAAGGGTGAACATGCGGTATGCCGCCTACCGATTCCGTGCTGAACCCGCCGCCAGCCCGCCCCGACATCACCCGTGCCGTCTGCCGCGGCGCGACCAGGCATTTGCGTGAGCGCGGCTATGCCATCGTCAAGGAGATGACCTTCGCCAATGGTCGGCGCGGCGATATCGTCGCCTTGTCGCCGACCGGCGAACTCCTGGTCATCGAGGTCAAGTCGGGCATCGAGGACTATCGCGTCGATGGCAAATGGCCGGATTATCGCGACTATTGCGATGGTTTCCTCTTCGCGGTCGCGCCGGAATTCCCACGCCAAATCCTGCCCGACGATGTCGGGCTAATCATTGCCGATAGCTATGGTGGGGAGCTCCTGCGCGATGCGCCGCGCCATCCGCTCGTGGCTGCGCGACGCAAGGCGCTCACGATCGCCTTCGCAAGACTCTCGGCCCAGCGCCTCGCATTGATTGAGGACCCGCCGCTTTAGAGCGTCGGACCTAAAATCGGAATCGGGCGATTCCCTTTTTGCAGCGTTTGTGATTCACCGTTTGCGGAGGTGGATCATGGGTCTGAGCTATTCGAAGGATCTTCGCGAGCGGGTTGTCGGCTTTGTCGAGGCCG
>NZ_JPKG01000052.1 GCF_000735605.1 Allobosea sp. LC85 | reverse complement strand
TGTCCACCACCGCCGCCGCCGGCAGCCATTGCTTCAGGGATAGCGATCAGGGCTGCCGCGACCACGCTTGCGACGATCATTGCGCGTCGGGTCGATTGGGATTTCAGCATCGCGGAGTCCTCCTGTTGCGAACTGAAGGATTTGCCTCCCCTCCATGAACGCCGCCTGAATGTCTCGGCGCCATAAGACCGCCGACAATGTTGCGGGACATCCGGCTAGATCACGCTGCGTTTGGACGAAATCATCCAAACGCAGCGTGATCGACTCTCATAGTTTTGAGCAAGCTTTATGCGAAAAGCCGTTGCCACATTTTCGCAGAATGCTCTAGCGCGAGCGAGTACATGGTGGCCTGCCTCGCAAGAACGGCGGCGTTTCAGCACGGTTCTGCAGGTTCAGGAAGAACTGATCCGGCGCGATCTCGTAGCCGGACGCCTTCCTGACGATGCGGAAAAGCTTGAGGCTCTCCTCGTCAGCCATGAGTATCGTTGAGTGCAGATGTCCATAGCACCACCGATCTCCAGCTCATCATCGGACCGGCCGGCGATCGTCACATCCATCGGCGCGCGAGACGGAAAGTTAGATCATCGGACCGGATACGAGATCCGGCCCGATGATCTAGAATCTCATGGCGAGATTGGCCTTGAAGCCATGTTGCTGCGCAGATGCGGCGAGCTGTCCCGTGTAGGAGAGGCCGAGCGTTGCAGCGGAGTGCAGGTCGAGGTCGAGGCCGGTCTCGACGACAGCGGCGTCTCGCGCGATCGGCACGCCGGCGACGGAGAAGGCGTTGCCTGCGGAGAAGGCGTTACTAATGGAGAAGGCCTGGAGGGAGAGCGGCGTCGTGTCGCCAAAGGCATGGCGCCAGCCGAGGGTGGCGCGCGCGGTGGCGTCGACGCCGCCGAGGTTGAGGCTGGTGGACGCTCTGAGACCCAGCGTGGTGAAGGTGGCGTCCGTGCTCTGGCTGCCGGCGCGCAGCGCGGCTGCGCCGCCGCTCTCACTGAGGCCGCCGGTGGCGAGGCTGACATAGGCGAGATTGGCGAAGGGCTCGAACGCAGCCACCACCGTGTCGATGCGATAGCCGAACTCGCCGAAGCCCTGGACAGTGCCGGCGCGATAGTCGCCCTTCGGGCTGTCGGCGAAGCCGGGCAAGGCGACGGAACGGCTGGTGGTGATGTCATGCCATGTATAGGCGAGACCGGTGCGGAAGCCGAGATTGCCCCACTCTGTGCCGCCATAGAGGCCGAGATGATAATTGTCGCTGGAGCCTGAGGAGACGCGGTCCCTGGCGTTGAAGGTTGTGCGGCTGTAGCCGGCGAGCAGCCCGAGCCGCCAGGTCTCGAACAGCGGAGCATCGGCGCCCATGAGCAAGCCGCCGGTCGAGCGATCGAGACGGGCGGCGTTGCCATCCCCCTTGTTGTGACTCCAGGCGCCAAAACCTTGGCCCCAGACGGCGAAACGGTCAGTCGTCGCCGGCGCCAGTTCAGGTCCGCCCGGAGCGTAGGCCATCACGGGCATCGACGACGCCCCGACAGAGCCGAAGGCGGCGCGGATGCGATCCGTGGCGGCATCGCGCACGAAGCGGCTGTCTTCGATCAGCGCCGACTTGGCCGAGGCATGGATCTCGCCCGAGAGCCGGTCGAAGGCAGCGCGCGCCTGGATGTCGGAGAGATTGAGCACGGCGTCGTAGAGCCGATGGCCCCAGCCCAGGCTCTCCGTGCCAGCCCCGGTGGCGGCCTGGTTGCGGGTCTGGCCGATGCCGGCGAAGTCGGTATTGTTGCGGGTGAGCGTCAGAAAGACGCTGGTCGCATCATAGCCGAGCGAGGGATCGAGAAAGGCGAGGTTCGAGGTGACGCCGGTGAACGCGCCGCTGCGACCGCTCGAGGTGAGGATGGTGTAGCGCGTCGCGGGCCCATAGCTGCCGGCCGCGGCCAGCACCTTGACGGTGCCGCCATTGATCGTCGCTGCACCGGTCACGGCAATGCTGTCGCTCTCGCCCCCGGCATTGGCCTCGACCTCGTAGGTCGAGCCCGCGTTGAAGGTGACGGTCCCGGCGAGACGCAGCGTGCCGATCGAATTGCCCGGCGCAATCGTGCCGCTGTTGACGGTCACGGCGCCGCCGATGGTTCCGCTGCCCGAGAGCGTGCCGCCGGTATTGACCGCGACGGCGGTATGGCCGAGCGAGCCGGTCACCCGCAGCAAACCCTGGTCGATCGTCGTCGCGCCGGTATAGGTGTTGGCGCCGGACAGCTCCAGCTCCCCGGTGCCCGTCTTGGACAGACCGAGCCTGGCAGATGCGCCGTCCTGGATGATGCCGGCATAGCGGGTCGAGCTGTTGTCGCCGCCCGTGGTCAAAATGGCGAGAGAGCCACCCTCGTTGCCGACCACGGCACCGACGGCACCGGTGAGCGAACCGATCGTCTGATCAAACCCCAGGAGATGGAGTGCCGCGCCATTGGCCAGGATATGCGCGCTCGTGGCGCTGAATGCGTTGCGATTGTCGGCGCTCAGCGTGCCGGCGTTGATCGTGGTGACGCCGGTATAGGTATTCGTGCCGCCCAGCGCCCACGCGCCGCTCCCGTCCTTGGTCAAGGACGTCACCTCGGTCACATCGGCGACGAGGCCAGAGCCTGCCCCGCCCAGCGTCAAGCCGTGCGCGCCGCTGAGGCCGCCCCTCAATTGCAATGCTCCGCCGTCCGCATTGATCCGGGCTGCCGCCGTCAAGCTGATGGCACCGGCATAGCTGTTGCTGCCCGTGACATTGCGCAGCGCGCCGCCATTGTTGATGCCGCTGCCGGCCAGGCTCAACCTCTCGTTTGCGATTGCGATGCCGCCCTGCAGTTCGAGCACGGCACCGCCTTGCACCACGGTTCCGCCTGCCATCGTGCCGAGCGCACTGCCGTTCCGGATGTTCAGCACGCCGGCGCTGATCGTGGTGAGGCCGGTATGGCTGTTGGCGCCGGTCAGCGTCAGCGTTCCCGCACCGGTCTTGGTCAGGCCGTTGCCCGTACCATCCGTCAGGACCGAGCCGATCGTGACGCCGACGCCGTTGTCCACCAGGATTGTCGCGGTCGAACCGGACGCAGGAGTGAAGGCGAGCGCGCCGCCCATCAGGTGATAGCCACCCGCCGAGAATTGCAGCGTGTCGAAGCTCTGCGTGCCCGAGACGGTGACGGTTCCGGCCGCGCCCCTGAAGACGCCGACCGAGCCGCTCCAGAGGCCGTTGATGTTCGCCTGCCCGGGCCGGCCGGTCCAGTTGCCGGCCGAACCCCAGGTCCCGCTGCCGCCATCGACGGCTCCGTTGCCCACCGTGTCCGCCCCATCCCAGAATTGCATGGTCTGGCCGGCGCCGAGCACCGATAGATTGACCTGATTGGGAATGCCGTATTGCACCTGATGGCTGGCGACGGTGAAGCCGGCCTGGCTCGAGGTGACGGTTTCCGCGCCGAACGTGCTGCCGCCTGTCAGCGTGCCGTAGTCGAACAGCCGGAAGTAGCCGGCCGAGGCGACGCGGGCTTCGAGCGTACCACCCAGAGTGAGATTGCCGCCGACCTTGACGAGATCGTTGCCGGTGGTCAGGCCCGTGCCGCCGACGATGCCCGGCGTGTTCAGCTCGAACACGGTCGTCGAGCCACTGTCGAGCGTCAGATTGCTGGTGAAGGTCAGCGTCCCCGGACTGTTGCCGGCAGACAGCCTGCCGCCATTATTGACGGTCACGGCGCCACCGATGGTTCCGGTGCCCGACAATGTGGCGCCGGCATTGACCGCGACGGCGGTGTTGCCGAGCGAGCCGGTGACGCGCAGCTCGCCGCCGTCGACCCTGGTATTGCCGGTATAGGTGCTGGCGCCGGAGAGTTCCATGATCCCCGTGCCGGTCTTGGTCAACGCGAGCGACCCGGTGCCATTCTGGATCATGCCGGCATAGACGCTCGACTGATTGTCGCGGCCGGTGGTCAGGGTGGCGGGGCCGCTGCGATTCGTGACCACGGCGCCGGCGGCACCAGTGAGCGAGCCGATCTCCTGATTGTAACTGTAGAGATTGAGCGTCGTGCCGGCGGCCAGGACATGTGCGCTCGCGGCGCTGAGCGCATTGGTGCCAAAGCCGATCAGCCTGCCGGCATTGATCAGCGTGGCGCTGCCATAGGTGTTCGTGCCGATCAGCCACCACTCACCGGGCCCGTCCTTGCTCAGGCTGGCCACATTGGTCACGTTGGCGACGACGCCATCCCCAGTGCCGCCCAGCGTCAAGGCGTTCCCGCTGCCGCTGATCCCGCCCGAGAGCTCCATAACCCCGGCGTCTGAATTGATCCGGGTGGCCGCCGTCAGGGTGATCGCACCGGCATAGCTGTTGATCCCCGAGACATTGCGCAGCGCTCCGCCATTGCCGATGCCGCTTCCGGCAAGGCTCAGCGCCTCGCTTCCGCCCACGAAGGTGCCCTGCAATTCGAGCGCGGCACCGCTCGCCACCACCGTTGCGCCCGCTGTCGTGCCGAGCGCGCTGGCGTTGCGGATGTTCAGCGCGCCCTGGTTGACCATGGTGACGCCGGAATAGCTGCTGGCACCGGTCAGCGTCAGCGTCCCCGCACCGGTCTTGGTCAACGCAAGAGAACGCAAGCCGTCCTGGATCAGGCCCGCATAAAGGGTCGAGCTGTTGTCGCGACCTGTGGTCAAGGTGGCGATGCCGCTGCCATTCGTGACCACGGCGCCGGCGGCGCCGGCGAGCGAGCCGATCTCCTGATTGAAATGGAGGAGATTGAGGCGCGCACCGGCGGCCAGGACATGTGCGCTCGCGGCGCTGAGCGCATTGGTGCCAAAGCCAATCAGTGCGCCGGCATTGATCATCGTGGCGCCGCTGTAAGTGTTCGCGCCGGCCAACCACCATTCACCGGGCCCGTCTTTGGTCAGGGTGGTCACATCGGTCACGTTGGTGACAAGGCCGTAGATATTTCCACCCAGCGTCAAGGCGTTCCCGCTACCGCGGACCCCGCCCGTCAGCTCCAGGGTCCCAGCGTCTGAATTGATCCGGGTTGCCGCCGTCAGGGTGATCGCGCCGGCATAATTGTTGAACCCCGAGACATTGCGCAACGCGCCGCCATTGGCGATGCCGCTCCCGGCAAGGCTCAGCGCCTCGTTTCCGACCGCGACGCCACCCTGCAATTCGAGCGCGCCGCCGCTCGCCACCACCGTTCCGCCCGCAATCGTGCCGAGCGCGGCGGCGTTCCGGATGTTCAGCACACCGGCGCTCACCGTGGTGACGCCGGAATAGCTGTTGGCGCCGGTCAGCGTCAGCGTGCCGGCTGCCACTGTCAGCGCGAGCCGCCCCGGACCGCCATCCTGGATGACACCGGAAAACGCGGACGGCCCCGCCAGCGAGCTATCGACGGTCAGGACACCATGAGTGGCACCGGCATTGGTGATGATGCCGCTGTCTGCCTGCACAGAGTTGATGCTGCCAATGGTCGTGCTGTGGCCGTTCAGTCTGAGGACGCCGCCCGTATCGCCGACACTGCCGAATCGCACATCGGTCGTGGCCGTCAGGGCGTTGTCGGCGAGTACGTTCAGTGTGCTGTTGCCGCTGAAGCTCTGAATACCACCGCTGATTGCTCCGGCGACCGAGGCATTGAGCGCGCTGTCATTGTTGAAGGTCTGGATCCCACCGCTGGCGGCGTTGGCTGCGTTGGCATTGAATGCGCTGCTGTCCCAGAAGAACTGGGAGCCGCTCGAAAACGGGCCGTTGGTGGTCGTGCCGCCGGTGAATATCTGGGCAAAGGCGGGGGACGCCGTCGTGCCGATGGCGACAGTCCAGGCGACCAGCGCAGACTGGATATGGCCGCGGCTACGCGCGACCCCAGCACTGCCGGGCAAGACATCCCCCTGCCCGGCTTTCGCGGACGAGACGTCAGGCGGATCGGTCCGACCGGTTTCGACAGGCATCCAGCATTTGCCCCTAGAGTTGCCAAGCGCAACGCAACAGCCGGCGCGATTACGGTCGTCATGCCCAAATACGCGCGGCAGCCCATATTCCCTTGGGGCAGTTACCGGGAATATCAGGACGGAGCTGATCCCGCCAGTCGGCATTTTCCGGAGGGCAAGTCAGGCAGATCGTGTCGCCATTGCGCCCGTCCCAGCCACTCGGAAGGGAGGGTCCGGAGGGCGGTCGCCAGCACCGCCCAGAGGCCCCTCCCCGCCTCCGCCGAAGCGATTGAGTCGAGGCACTGTCCTGGCGGAGAACCGGGATCGACAGCGCGCCGCAACCGGTCAGGTGGACGCCGACCGCTTCAACGCCGACGTTCACGCCTTCATCAAGGCCTGAGGCGACTGGCGGGCACTGTTTCACACGGTGCCCGCCAGGTCAGCGGACGTGCAATGGCCCAGGAGCCCGGCGACGTGCAGCTTCAGGCCGGCCCTCGATCAGCCGGTCGGCGATTTGCTGGTGTTCACCGCCCATTGAGCCTCAAAGGCCCGCTTGTAGGCGGGTCGCGCTTCGCCGCGGGCTACATAGGCGGAGAGGTTCGGATAGTCGTCCAGCAGGCCCGATGATTTCAACCTGAGCAGCACCGACACCATCATCAGGTCGCCCGCGCTGAACGCGCCATCGAGCCAGTCGGCTTCGCCAAGGCGACGGGACAGTTGGACCAGCCGGGAACGGACGCGTTCCTCGACCAGAGGCAGGCGTTGCGCGGTCCAGGATTTGTCGCCCTCGATCAGCTTGGCGTTTGCCAGCTCAAGGATCGGCGGCTCCACCGTACTGAGCGCGGCGAACATCCAGGTGATCGCGCGCGCCCGGGCATTCTCATCGTCTGGCAACAGGCCCGCATGGCGCTCCGCGATATGGAACACGATCGCGCCTGTCTCGAACAAGCCGAGATCGCCGTCTTCGTAGGTCGGAATCTGCCCGAAAGGATGAAGCGCCAGATGTTCGGGTTTCTTCATCGCCCCGAACGAAACAAGACGAACCTCATAGGGTTGGCCCACTTCTTCCAGCGCCCAGCGCACGCGCATATCGCGCGCCAATCCCTTGCCGCCATCGGGTGACCGTTCAAAGGCGGTAATGGTGATGGCCATCATGAAGCTCCTCCTTGACCACAATCATCGACTGCGGGGCAGGCACGCTGTCATTCCATCTGATGCGACAGCGTGATTCAAGCGCGGCAAGAGGCCCTGCCGAAGTTTAGGACCTGCCGAAGTAGGACTTGCCGACGTTTGCAGGCGGCGCGCACCACGCCGCAGCGTTTGGCGCGAAATGGCAAGATTCGCCTCCGTGAGTCGATACGAGATGGCGCCGGAGCGCTATCGCCGGGTGTTGCTGTCGGGGCAAGTCGAGGTTGCGCGGACTACGGCGGTTAAGGCCAGAGCATGCTGCGAAAAAGTGGCAACGGTTTTTCGAATCGAGCATGCTCTAAACTATGAGAGTCGATCACGTTTTCTGCGTTTGGACGATTCCGTCCAAACGTAGCGTGATCTAAGGGGCGCGACGTGCCGGACATCGATGGGAATGGGGAATTCTCGCAGCAAAGTTGCGGGCGGTTGCGGCTGACGCTGTGTCTCACGCTCGCCATGCTGGCGGGCTTTGGCAGCTCAGTGGCCATCGCGCAGGACGAACCCGGGAAAAGCACGGCCGATCTGGCCAAGGCGGCGCAAAATCCCGTTGCCGACATGATCAGCCTGCCGTTCCAGAACAATTTCAACTTCAATGTCGGGCCGCATAAGCAGCTGCAGAACGTCCTCAACATCCAGCCCGTGATCCCGATCACGCTGAACCAGGACTGGAACCTGATCACGCGCTGGATCACGCCGGTGATCTCGCAACCGGCCCTGACGGTGAATGGCGACCGCGAGTTCGGCCTCGGCGACATTAACCCGAGCTTCTTCTTCTCGCCGAAGCAGCCGACGCACGGCATCATCTGGGGCATCGGGCCGACCTTCGTGCTCCCGACCGGCACCGACAAGACCCTGACCGCCGGCAAGTATTCAGCGGGCCCGGCCTTCGTCGCCTTGACGATTCAAGGGCCCTGGGTGCTCGGCGTCCTCGTCAACAATGTCTGGTCCTTCGCGGGCAAGAGCAACCGCAGCGCGGTCAACGCGATGACGCTGCAGCCCTTCGTCAACTACAATTTCCACGGCGGCTGGTACCTGACCTCGGCTCCGATCATCACCGCCGACTGGGAAAGTGGCCATGGCGACCGCTGGACGGTGCCGATCGGCGGCGGCTTTGGGCGGGTATTCAAGATCGGCCATCAGCCCGTCAACGCGCAGCTCGCAGCCTATTACAATGTCGCAAAGCCCAGCGGCGCCGCCGACTGGCAGCTCCGGGCCCAGCTCCAGTTCCTGTTCCCGAAGTAGACACGGCAAACACGCAGCATTGAGCGTTCGACCCACCTGCCTTTGCGGGTGGATGGCTGACGTTCGTGGAGCGCCTCTGGGATGTCGCGCGCCCGCCATCAGCGGACAACGGGCACCTGTGCAATAGATCATCGGACCGGAAATCGTATCCGGTCCGATGATCTAACCCTTTGTGTTTGCGTCGGCTTTGCCCCGAAAACCGCAATCCACTTTTCGGGCCGATTCTTCAGCTGACATCCGGACTGTGGCAGAGCGATCCACCCGTCAGGCGCTTGCCTGACGCCAACTTTTCGGCCGCAGGCGGCGACCTCAGCCGAGGTAAGGGTTATTGGCGCGGATCAGCCGCGCATTTTGATCCCTGAATGCTTCTACGAACTCGCGCGCAATACGCGACAGAGGGCGAGGCCCCGGCTGGAACATCGCGTAGCGGTAGTCGAGCCTTGGCTCGAAGGGTCGTGCGACCAGGCCGACCTTGCGGAAGTGAAGGCTGGTGATCACGTCGACGATCGTCACACCGACATTCTCCATGGCAAGCGCGCAGGCCGTGCCGAAGAATTCGACATGGACGGCCATGCGCAGCCTCGCCGACTGCTCGGCGAAGGCGCGCTCGATCGCCTCGTGCAGGAAATGGTCGGCGTAGAGCGAGATGAAGGGAACGTCGTCGAGATGGCGCGGCGTGATGACGGTTTCGGCCGCGAGGGGATGGCTCGCCGGCAGCATACAGACGCAGGGCACCTCGATCGTGTCGATGACGAAGGCCGGAGTTTCGATCGGCAATTCCGCAAAGCCGATGTCGAACGCCTCGATGCGGCCAAGGTCGCGGACGGTGGGCGAGGATCGGGTGATGAAGCGCACCGTGCCGTCGGGCCACCGCTTCAGCAATCGCGCGATGATCGGCGGCAAGACGTAGGTGGCGAGGCCGGGCTGGCTCGCCAGCGACAGCGTCCCCGAGCGCAGGCTCTTCAGATCCCGCGCGACCTGGCGCGTGCGTTCGAGCACGCCGAGGGTACGCCGCGCCTCCTCGAAGAACAGCATCGCTTCGGGTGTGACCTGGAGCTTTCCCTTCTTCCGCTCGAACAGTGCGACCCCGAGCTCGTCCTCCAGCCGCGTGATCAGGTTACTGATCGCCGGCTGCGATTTCGCCAGCAGCACGGCCGCCGCGCTCATCGAGCCGGTCTCGATCACCGCGCGGAAAGCCTCCAGATGTCGCGTGTCCAAGCTCGTCCCTCTCGCTGAAGTTATAATGCAGAATTATACCTTTTGGGCCATTTCGTTTTTGACGTGGCTCTCGAAAACGCGACCATTGCGCCAAGCCTGAATGGCAGGGGAATGGGACCGCATCGGTGAAAGACACCCTCGTCCTCGACAAGGTCGAGAAGCGCTATGGCGATTTCGTCGCGCTTGAACCGACCGATCTGACGATCGGCGCCGGGGAGTTCATCACGCTGCTGGGCCCCTCCGGTTCCGGCAAGACGACGATCCTGATGAGCATCGCCGGCTTCGTCAGCCCGAGCCGTGGGCGCATCCTGCTCGACGGTCGCGACGTCACCGCCCTGCCGCCGGAACGGCGGAACTTCGGCGTCGTCTTCCAGGGCTATGCGCTGTTCCCGCATCTCACCGTCTTCGACAACGTCGCTTTCCCGTTGCGGGCGCGCGGCATCACCGGTGAAGCGGCCCGGCCAAAGGTTCTGGCGGCTCTCGAAATGGCGAAGCTGCAGACCTTCGCCCACCGCTACCCGCGCCAGTTGTCGGGTGGGCAGCAGCAGCGGGTCGCCTTGGCGCGCTCCCTCGTCTTCTCGCCCGAACTTCTGCTCCTGGACGAGCCGCTGAGCGCACTCGACCGGGCGCTCCGCAAGGAGTTCCAGACCGAGTTCAAGTCGATCCACCGCGAGGTCGGCACGACCTTCATCTACGTCACGCATGATCAGGAGGAGGCGCTGACGATGTCGGACCGCATCGTCATCCTCGATCGTGGCCGCATCCTCCAGATCGCGCCGCCATCGGAGCTCTATGAGCGGCCGGCCACCGAATTCGTCGCGGGCTTCCTCGGCAAGAGCAACTTCCTGCGCGGCAGGACTGCGTCGGCCAGTCAGGGGCAGGTCGAGCTTCACATGCCGGGCTTCGTCTCGACAGCGGCCGAAAACGGCGTCGCCCCGCGAGTGGGCGCACCGGCGGTCGCCGCGCTCAGGCCGGAGAAGATCAGGCTCGCTCAGCCGAGGGACCGTGCCGGCGCATCGGCCTGTCAGGTCCGCGGCAGGGTCAGCGACGTCACCTATCTCGGCGCCTCCGTCGAGGTCGAACTCAAGCTCGAGGACGGCGAGTCGCTGCTTGCGGCCGTTCCTGCCGGACAGCGGTCCTTCGTCGAGGGCGAGGAGATGGTCGCATCCTGGGGCTCGGACGCGGCCATCCTCGTGCGCCCGAGCGAGGCGTCGTCGTGAGCGCGGCCGCCGCAAGCTCCAGCGGGACCGAGCGGCTTTACTGGCTGATGCTGCTCGCCCCTTGCGTCTTCCTGGCGCTGTTCTACCTCGCGCCGGTTCTCAACGTGCTGGTGCTCAGCTTCACGGTGCCGCGGCCCGGGGTCGCCAACTACGCCGAACTCGTCAACAACGCAGCCGTGCAGCGTGTGCTCTGGACGACGGTGCGGATCGGAGCGATCACCACCGTTCTGGCGCTCCTCATCGGCTACGTCGTCGCCTATGCCCTGCTGCATTGCGGGCCGCGCGAGCGCCGGATCCTGCTCGGGATCGTGGTGGCGAGTTTCTGGATCAGCGCGCTCATCCGGGCCTTCGCCTGGGTCGCGCTCCTGCAGTCACGCGGACTCGTCAACGCGCTGCTGATCTCGGCGGGCGTCATCGACAGCCCGCTGAGCCTCGTCCGCAACGAGTTCGGCGTGGTCGTCGGCATGGTCCACTACATGCTGCCCTATGCGATCCTGCCGCTCTACACGAGCCTGCGCGGCATCGACGACCGGCTGGTCCCCGCGGCACGCGCGCTGGGGGCCACGCCGTCACAGGCCTTTCGCTGGGTCTTCCTGCCCCTCAGCCTGCCCGGCCTGATCGGCGCGGGGGTGATCGTGATGATCTTCTCGCTCGGCTTCTACATCACGCCCGCGATCCTCGGCGGGGGGCGCACGATCATGGTCGCCGAGTTCATCAGCGTGCAGATCTCCGAGACCTTGCGCTGGGGGCTGGCCGCGATGCTGGCGACCGTCCTGCTCGGCACCGTGCTGCTGCTGGTGATGTGGCTCAGCCGGTTCATGGATGTCGAGCAGGCGCTGAGGAAATAGCCCATGGCCTCTCCCGGCACCTCCCCGAACGGACCCGGCGTTTCGCTCAAGCGGATCGTCGCCTGGCTGGCGGCGGCCTTCCTGCTGCTGCCGGTTCTCGTCGTGATCCCGATCTCGCTCACGCCGGAACGCTATCTGTCGCTGCCGACGAACACGATATCGCTGCGCCATTACGAAAGCCTGGTGACGGACGGCCGCTGGTCGAAGAGCATCGCCGACAGCCTCATCGTCGGGCTGGGCGCGACGGTGCTCGCGACCGGGCTCGGCGTCGCCTTCGCGGTCGGCGCCTGGCGCCTCGGCGTGCCTCTCGCCCGGCGGCTGAGGCTGCTGCTGCTCGCGCCGATCATCGTGCCGCCGATCGTCCATGCGGTCGCGTTCTACCGTGCCTGGGCGACGCTCGGATTGCTCGATACCTATCTCGGCTTGATCCTCATCCATGCGATGAAAGGGCTTCCATTCGTCGTGCTCACGGTCGCCGGCACGCTGGCAAATGTCGATCCACGGCTCGAGCAGGCGGCGCGCAGTCTCGGGGCCAATGCGCGACAGGCGATGGGATGGGTGATCCTGCCGCAGATCCGCGCCGGCATCGTCGCCGGCGCCGCCTTCGCCTTCATCACCTCCTGGGACGAGACGATCGTCGCGCTCTTCGTCACCAGCCGCGCCGTCACGACCCTGCCACGCCGCATCTGGGAAGGCCTGGCGGACAACATCGATCCGGCGATCGCGGCGCTCGGCACGGTGATGATCGTCCTGACCTTCATCGTCGTCGCGATCACGACGGCGCGCAGCGCTTCCGCAAAAGCCTAGAGCATCGGACCGAAAAGTGGACTCCGGTTTTCGGAAGAATCCGATGCTCAAACAAACAGAGGGGACGACAGCATGACCAGAGAACATCAGGAATTCCGTGAAGACTGCCTGGCGATCCTGCGCGAGCAGACGCAGGGCAAGCGCGTGCATCGCCGGCATTTCCTGCAGGCGCTGGCCATGCTCGGCGCCATTCCGGCCGGGCTTCGCCTGACGCCGGCGCACGCCGCCGCCGGCGAGATCGTGATCGTCAACTGGGGCGGCGATGCCGTGCCCGCCTATGACGCGATCTGGGCCCAGCCGTTCAATGGCGCCAATCCCGGCGCGAAGGCGATCATCAACGGCTCCGGTCCGAGCTCGGGCAAGATCAAGGCGATGGTCGAGAGCGGAGCCGTGACCTGGGATGTCTGCGACCGCACGGTGCCGGCATCGATCGAACTCGGCCGCCAGAGCCTGCTGGAGAAGGTCGACTGGTCGATCGTCGCAGAGGACAAGCTGCGCCCGGCCCACCGCTCGGATTGGGGCGTCGGAGCCTATCTCTACTCGTTCGTGCTCACTTACGATGCGCGCGCGCTGCGCGGGCCCGCCCCGAAGAACTGGAAGGACTTCTGGAACGTCAAGGACTTCCCGGGAAAGCGAACCCTGCGCAACAATATCGAGGGCATGCTCGAGGCGGCCCTGCTGGCCGACGGGGTCAGCCGCGACAAGATCTACCCGATCGACGTCGACAGGGCGCTCGCCAAGATCAAGGAAATCAAGGCGCACACCATCTTCTGGACGACCGGTGCGGAGAGCCAGCAGCTCTTCCGCAACCAGGAAGTCGTGATGGGCAATCTCTGGCACACGCGCTCGATGCTGCTCGCCAAGGAGGTCGGCGACCACATCAAGTTCACGTTCGAGGACGGCGTCCTCTTCCCCGGCGCCTGGATCGTGCCGAAGGGTAACCCGGCCAAGGCCCGCGCCTGGCAGTTCGTCGCCTCGGCGCAGGACCCCAAGAGCCAGGTCGAGCTGTTCAAGCGCGTCGGCAACGGACCGGTCAACCCGGCCGCCGCGGCGATGGTCCCGGCCGAGATGAAGGCGCTCGACTGCGGCTCGCCCGAGAACTTCGCGCGTCAGGTCGCCGTCGATAACGAATGGTACGCGGAGCATTACGCCGCGATCCTGGCCCGCTACCTGGACGCCATCTCGTCCTGAGCCCTGATACCCACGGACGGCGTGCAGCCGCCCGTTCCTCGCTCCCGAACCCACAAGGTAAATCCATGACGACCGCCCCGTTTTCGCTCGCCCAGACCTTCATGGGCGTTCCGCATCGCACGGAGATCGGTGACGCCAAGGCGGTGGTCCTCGGCCTGCCCTTCGACTGCGGCACCCACCCCCAGCGCATCGGCTCGCGGCTCGGGCCGTCCTCGATCCGGGAACAGTCGTTGCTGTTGCGCGCCTTCGACTTCGCCAACGGCATCAACCCGCTCGACGCGCTGGGCGTGGTCGATGTCGGCGACGCCCGGGTCAGCCCCGGCGATCTGGAAAACTCCTATGCCGCGATCGAGACGGCTGTCGGCATGATCGCCGAAGCCCGGGCCGTCGCCGTCACGCTCGGTGGCGACGGAGCCATCGCCCTGCCGGAGATGCGTGCGCTTCACCGCGTCTATCCCGATCTCGTCACGGTCCATATCGACGCGCACACCGATGCCTATCCGATCGAGGGATACAACACCGCGACCGCCTTCGGGCGCGCGGCCGAGGAAGGGCTCGTCGACCCGACGCGCTCCTACCAGGTCGGTATGCGCGGCACGACGATGCTGCCCGGCGTCGGCGATTATGGCCGGAGCCTCGGCTACAACGTGATTCCGATGAGCGAGCTGCTCGAACGGGGCATCTCAGCCGTTTTCTCGGAGATCCGGACACGCATCGGCGACCGGCCCGTCTATCTGTCCTACGACATGGATTTCTTCGACCCCTCGGTCGCGCCGGGCGTCTGCACGCCGACCTGGGGCGGCGCGACCTCGCGCGAGGGCCTCGCCGTGCTCGAAGCCTGCGCCGGCCTCAACCTCGTCGGCGTCAACATCAACACTGTAAGTCCCCCCCATGACGTAGGCGGCATGTCGGCGCTGCTTGCCGCCCAGGTGACGTTGAACGCGCTGAACCTGATCGCAAGGCAACACCAGTCGAGCGTGGCTTCAGCTTCTAAGGAGTGATCGCTCAGGGGCCCTGGGCTTGCCATATAGACGGCACTGGCCGCGACAGTTCTTTAGGCTGTCAGTTGCCTCCCCCGGGTTTTGCTATCTCGAGCGGCACATAGCCTTCGGATTCACTGAGGCGTTCGATCGTCGTCTTGCCGGCCGCACGCAGATAGTCGACAGCCTCCAGGAGAAGCGGGTGGGTGAGGTCCGCCGCGCCCAACACATGACTTTCGTCGCCCTGCAGACGCGACAGGAAGTCGGCTCGATCCGTTTCCTCGACGTAAGAGCGCGCGACATAGGTCCTGTCCGCGCGCGAGAAGCGATAGATATCGTATTCGTAGTGATAGTCGTGGAAGCCTTGCTCATCGGGCTCCGACGCATCGACATGATGGCTGATCGCGACGTTCATTGCCGGCCGTTCACCAGTGGCCGAGGCGTCGCCATCGAGCGTCATGCCAAGCATCCGAACGGCCTGCCCGATCCCGGCGAGAACATCGGCAAGCTCGTCCTCGCTGGCGGCAGCCAACAGGATGCCGTCTCCGTCTACGGCCGGCGCGATCAAGAGCCGGGCATCCGACGGAAAGCAGACGCCGTGCCAATCCCGCAGGCTGCGAAGCGTCCCGATCGTCGTTTCGGATGGTCTTGCGGCCCGCAATACGAGGGCGGTCTGGCCCTGTAGTTGCCAGTCCTGCTTGAACAGTTCGGCTGTGCCTCGAGCGTCGTTGGCCACGGCAATATCGGCAGGCCAGGTTCGCGTCAGCCTTTGATAGAGTCTCATTGGCAACCAGGCACGCGGCGCTGCCAGCGTCGAAAGTTCAGCAGGCAGGTCATGCGGCCAGAAAAGCCGGAATGCGACCGGCCCCAATGACACGGCGACTTGCGATACGATGTCGATGATCGCGGCGGGAACGCCGGCGTCATGCAGCGGCGGATCCATCTCCCAGGTCAGTAAAGCTGCGGCGCTGCGCATCGGCGTAAAAGCAGTCGTGCGGAACAAAACTTCGTTCCAGGAGCGATCGATCCGTAGGGTGGCAACGGGGCTCATCATCAAAGCAACGTTCGGGCCCGTTCAATCCTTGAGCTCGACTGAATAGGAACAGCCCAGAAGCGCTTTGGTGGGGTGGCTCGTCACATTCGAGAGTACCCGCTTCACCGTAGAGGCGAAACTCAGGCCATTGTCCGTCTCGCTTTTTGACGAAATCACCCGTTCGCCCAGGAATTTCTGTGAAGCACCCAATTTTTGCGAAGCACCCAATTCTTCTGAAGCGCCCAGGGCATTCTCAATATTCTCATGACGGGCGAGTTCGTTGAGATCGGCGTCCAGCACGGCCATGATCGCCGTGCTTGAAAAGACGACCGTTCGCGTGCGGTGCCCCGCGATCGTGATCGGCTTCGGCAGTTCGTACTGCGAGAGAAAAGGATTGTTGGACTTCCGCCGCTTCCAACCCCGGGCTCGATAGCCGCTGTCATCGGATCCAATGGTGAAGGCAAAGCCGTTATAGGTTCGCGGATCGAGCCTGCATTCCAGTGCATCCACCACGTCGACGGTGAGAGGATCGAATTCCATCTCCCCTGCCACAGCAACGGCAGGCACCGTATTCACTGCGGCAGCCGCCGCCACGATCACCAGAGAAACCAGTTTATGCATGCAACCTCTCTGCAATGCAGGGCCCGAACGAGGCGTCTTTTGGCAAAAAGTCCATAGCGGATCTTTCCGTGAAATTAGAAGAGGTAGCGTGCAGCTCCTCGCCACATTCTCCTCCGTGATCTTTGGTCTTCTGCCCCTTTTCCCGTTGATTACGGCCAATTTTCATTTTTCTGCGGCAAGCAAGATCTGACGGCTCCCGGAGCCTATCGGCAAGATCTTGCCACCAAAAGCCGAGGCCCGTGCAGTTTTAGCCGCATCTTCATGCGCATCATGACGCTTCAGCCTGTCGCTCAACGACGACGACACAGGAACAGCAAGTTGCTGCGCGGCAAAAGTCCGCGTGCGGGCGGCTCGCCCCGAGCCGCAGCGTTTGCCGCGAAATGGCAAGACTCGCCTCCGTGAGACGATACGAGATGGCGTAACGAAAGGGCTGTCGCCGGGTGCTGCTGTCGGTGCCCGTCGCGATTGCGCGGACCAACGGAGGATACGCTCGGCGCGCCCGTTGGGAACCGATCGCTCGTAGAACACACTCACGAAGGCAAACGAGGAGAGTGCGCCATGAAAACCGCGCGAAATGCAGTTGCCCTATTCTTTCTTCATGCTGTCGCGGCTTCAGCCCTGACCTTGATCTCCGACTCTGCGTCGGCTCAGGCGACGCCGGCCGTCCCTCCGCACGTGCCGCTGCAGAAAACGATCGGTGCCCCAGCCAAGCCCGAGCTCGTGCCGTCGCTCTTCGTCCTGAGCGCTCGCGGCGCGACCTTGCAGGGCGGGAAGCTGGTGCTGAGCGGCCTGTCACCAAACTCCATCGTCTTCGCCGACCGTCCCGTGAGGTCCGCTGGTCACGAACTCACGGCGCATATCCTCGAGGAGTGGCTGCCGAGCAACCAGAGCCCCGACAGCTTTTACAAGGACCCTCCGAATGCGACAGTGTCGGCTTTTATGAGGGATGGCTCGGGCGTTCGGGACGCGGTCGTGGTCTTGAAGACACCGAAGCTTGAAGGCGACCGGGTGACATTCGACGTCGATGTCCTGGAAGGCGACCTCGCGGGCGGTGACGGCGCTGCGTCGATCTTCATCGATCTGATCGGCAGGCCATTCACGCCATTGTCCTTCGCCGGCGTGGCCCGACGTTCGGCCTTTCGCGGAGCCTATTACCGAGGCGCCGCGATGGCCGCCGGCGCCGGCGCCCTGGGTGCCGCAGCGTATTACGCGCCCTATGCCTATCGACCGGCCTGCGGATATTATCCGTACCCGCCCTGTTACTGATATGAGCTCGCGCCCGTATGGGCGGACCTGAAATCCGATGTCCGCTCGTCCCGCCCCTGGCGGCGCCTGAGCGGACATCGCTGTGGCCGAACGCGTTCTGACGAGTAGCGCGGGATGCTAGATCGCCGGGATCCGGTGTCGAGCGTAAGTCGATCCGTCGAGGCATCGCCGTTGCCATCTGGCAGGCAGGCTTTGATCGCCTCGGCCCCGCGGCAGGTTTAGCGGCAGACCCGTCGCCCGTTGACAATCGCACAGCGGACCGGCGCCGGCCTCACCACCACGGCCCTTGGGACGGGGCGTCGCGCGACGACGGCGCCACCGGGGCCGGCGCATCCCGCTCTCACCACGCCACGCGCGCAGACGACAGCGTTGGCCTCCGCCGGAATGGCAATTGCCGCCAGCCCGAACATGCCGGCCACCAGGATTAGAGCTTTCATCAACGGTCCTCCTGCGATGGGCGGCCAGGCTACGGCTTCAACGCGATCCCGAGCTTCGCGCGCATGTCCTTGAATGCGACAGCGATCGCTTCGATGACCCGCTTGTCGGGGTTGACCTTGCAGTACTGGATCACCTCGTGTTCCGCCTCCTTCGCTCTCTTGACGTTCAGGAGGTGGTGGCGGGCGAGGCCGTTATACCAGCCACTGTACCAGGTGGTGAGCATGTCGGCGTCTTCCTGCCAGGTTCCGGCAAGTTGAGCGCAGGGGAGATTCTGAACGTCAATGGAGCCCTTGGTGGCCGCCTGCAGAGGGCGGCCACCAGCTCGAGCCTCAGGCGAGTTTCTGGGCCGCAGGAATCGCCCAGGTGCCGTTGATGATCGACGGATCCGTCTCGCTCGGCCAATACATCCGCAGCATCAGGATGAATTCGTCGGGTGGCGCCGGGAGCCAGTTCGACTCCTTGTCCTTGCCCGGAGAATCCTTCTGGATATAGAGATCGGTCGAGCCGTCCGGATTCGTCTTCAAATCCTGCCGCGCGCTGATCGAGTATCGATTCAGGGGATTGTTCACGAAGAAGTACTTGTCGTCATACATTGTCAGCGACCAGAATCCCTCGACCGGCGGCAAATGGCCTTTGGGGAAACGCATGACATACTTGTTGGCGCCGTTATACTTTCGGCCTTGCGCATCCACCTTGGATGTCGGGTAGACCGCGTCCTGCGGACGGTTGGCGCCGAGTCCGATCGCGGTAATCAGAGCCCGCATCAAGTAATCCGTGCCGTAGATGCCGGTTCTTGTCGTGAAGGCCCAACCATCCTCGTCCTTGATCGCCTTGTTGATCTTGAACTGAATCATGATCCTGTCGAACGCGATTTCCGGAACGCGCTTCACGAAATCCGCCTTGAGCTTGCTCGCGTCAAAATCCTGTCCGGGCACGATGCCGATGCGGGCGAATCTGGCGAGCTGGGGAGCATCGGCGGCAGATGGCGGATTGGTCTTCATCAGCTCGCAGAGCAGCGTGAAGTAGGCTACCGCGTCCATGCGATTGACCTGATCGCGGACCGCCGTCTTCATGTCGATCGACGGATCGGCCTTGCCGGGCGGCGGCGTGTAAGTCTTGCCGTAGGCGCTGAGCGGAACGAGCTTGAACTCGTCCTGGAGCTTGTGCACGGCGGCGTAGTCCTCGGGCGTGCCGGTGCAATAGATGCGGCCGAGCAGCCACACGATGCTGGTCGGCGATTTGTATTCTTTCACACCCTCCGGCAATGTGCCTTTCCAGCCGGGTCCGGTAATCGCATAGGTCTGCGCCCCGGTGCCGGTCGTGCGCTTGCCCGGAACCTGGAACACCGAGGTCCAGCCGTCGAGCATCGGCATCAGGAAATAGCGCCCCTTCATGTCCGGGATGCTGAGCACCCACGGTTCTTTGCCGACATCAAAAAAGGCGGTCGTGTAAAGCGTGTCCGCATTCGGCGCCGTGACATCCCTGAACGAAGCGTCGGGATAGTGGCGCAGCTTGATGATTTGCCCCATCGGTGCCCGCGTTCCCACGGGATCGGCAACATTGGTGATGACCCGGCGGGTCATTTCCATTGTCACCAAGGGATATCCAAAGATGTAGGCGTCGGTCGCAAGCCAGAAGTCCTCAAGACCTTCGCCAATACCGAGGAATGCCCCCTGCTCTGCGTGTGCTGATGGGCCCATTGCGCCGCCGGCAAGCATTCCAAGTCCGCCCAATGTGGCGGACCGACGAGTGATCTTCATTTTTGTACCTCCACAAGATTCTCAGGTATGAAACAGCAGCCGCGTGCAGGAACGATCCTGCAGCGGAGCGGAGATCAGGGGCGCGCCGTCCCGCCCGCGATCGGCCCCACCGACAACGGCGTGACCTAACTGGCGCGCCCTCTCCACTTCACCGCCCGCCCGCCCGAAGTGCCGGAGGCCAGCGGGAAACAGCCGGAGCGCTTGCACAAATCCCGGCGGTGCCGGCATGGTCTGCGGCGGTCTTGGCCGGAGCCCCGAATGTCCCAGATACCTCCAGGCGATTGCCCCCTTGGCCCATTTCTCCATTTGCCCGTGCATCTCGATAGACTCCGGAGCGGCTGCATCGGCGACAGCGGTTATCGCCTAGCCATTTCGCGCCAACTCGGAGAGACGTGTCTTGCCATTTCGCGCCAAACCCGACGGCTCAGTATCGGTTGCCTTCAATCAGACGATTGCCGGGGAACGACCTCTTCCTGTGCTGCCGCCGATACGTGACAGGCTGAACCTTCATCAGACGCATGAAGGTGCGGCTGAAGCTGCTGGCGCCGGCATAACCAAGACGGAGGGCGATGTCCGAAATGCGCTCGTTGGATTGAACGAGAAGATGGCAAGCGGTATCGAGGCGCACCTCGGCCACCACCTCGCTGTAACTGGTACCTATCTCTGCGAGATGACGCTGCAGCGAGCGCGCGCTCACTCCCAATTGACTTGCGATACATTGAAGAGATGCGCCATTGTGCTGCAGCGATTCAGCAATCGCTGCTCGCACCACGTATCGGGAGGGCAAATGGACGAGCTTCATAGCCACGTTGTGAAAAGGTCGAAGCCTTTGCCTCGCGGTTCAAACAAGTCCTCTATTCAATGACCGAAAATATCGACGGTCTGGCCATCAGCCGCCAAAATTAACCCGAAACGAGCATCGCCTGGAGATGACCAGGGCGAAGCATCCGAGCCGAAACGCAACATACAGAAGCGCAAGCGCGTCGTTGAGAGCCTGCTGCCTACCCGTTATTTCGGTGAAACCACAATGCCGAGGAATGGCCGGGGATCAGCGAACCACTCTCTCCCGCAGCCGGGGGGCAAGCAATATGGACGGAATTCCTCTCACCCGTTGCCAATTCCTCATTCCCTTCGCCGGTATCCACGACGAGATCGGCGCTCCGACCGCGTCACTTCTGACCAAATTTCGCCTGCCGACATCCCTTGAGGAAAAGGCCGATCACTTCTTGCCGATAATGCCGGCCATACACTTCGCGGAAGCGGCGCAGAGGTCGCAAGGTATCACGGATTTCGGGTTTCAAGCCGCAAGACGGCTGCAGTTTTGCCACCTCAGCGAAAGGATCCGGCTCCTGATCGGGTGCTCGCCGACCTTGTTCACCGCGTTACAGCAGACATGCAAATGGGCGACCCTTGAAGATACAGTCTTGAGCATGTGGCTCGAGCGTCGGGATGATCACGTCAGGATTTGCAGCAAGCTCACCGGGACCGCCGGAATGGCGCATCTTGAACACTCACAATGGCTTCAGCTCATCTTTCCCATCCACATTGTTCGACAGTTTGCCGGATCGAGCTGGGTTCCGAAGACGATAGCCTTTGAAGCCCGGTATACGCCTGGCCCGGAGCCTCAGTCCTTCTGGCCGAATACGCGCTTCCTGTCTGGGCAAGAGGCGTCCTGGATCGATGTGCCCATCTCGCTTTTGAGCCTGCCCAACCTTGCCAATGAAGTGCTGCCCGATCCGTCCGGTGATGACGCTCGGCCGGCCGGCAATGGAATCATCGCCACGCTCAAACTGATGTTGCCATCATACCTGGATGAAGGCCCCCCGACCGTCGCTGAAATCGCGGAGATGGCCGGCACCAGCGTCAGAAGCCTTCAACGCAAGCTCTCGGACGCGGGCCTCACATATTCCGACTTGCTCGGCGCGGCCCGGTTTGAAAACGCCGCAAAATACCTGCGCGAGACGGACGTCAAGATTATCGAGATCGCTTTCTCGTCCGGCTACACGGACCCTGCGCATTTTACCCGCGCCTTCCGTCGGATCTCCGGTGTGACACCGCGGCAATTCCGCAACCAGTGGAGATCGCAATAAACCTGCCCCTCGCGTCGAGAGACGCGTCGGTTCTCGATTGGCGCGAAATGACAATTCTCCCCGACGCAAGCCGGCTATTGGATGGGGAGCAAGCAGCGTGATGCCGCCGCATGGCGCGGCGTTGGACAGCTTGCGAAATCCGGGCTTCGCCAAAATCCGGGCCTCACAGGGTGGTGATATGGATGTACTCGATGCAACCCCATGGGGGACGGACTGGGCCTGGAGCCTGCCGCTCATCCTGTTGAATGTCATCATTCACGTCTTCGGCCTTGCCTTCATCTACGACGCGTTCACCGTCCTCTTGCGGGAGACGACGGCTCGCCGCCGTTTCATGATCCGGTTTGCCGAAGTCATGAGCGTCTCCGTGCTGCTGATCGTCGTGCTGCATGGCCTGGAGGCGATCACCTGGGCCGTCGCATATCTTGCACTCGGCGCGATTCCGGACAGCAAGTCCGCGATGCTCTATTCGCTCGGCGCGATGACCGGCTTCGGGGTCGGGAACGTTTCCTTGCCGGCTCACTGGCAAATGATGGGTGTCCTGCAATCCCTCGCCGGAGTGCTTCTGTTTGGCCTGACCACGGCGTTCATGTTTGCCATGTTCCAGGCGGTGTGGCCGTCGCAGCAACAGCCGGAACGGGGCAATCCGCGGCGCGACAAGGATTCGATCGCCAAGCGTGTTGATTGAGACCCCGCCCCTGGCGCCGTCACGGCCTGAGCCACGGCGCAGGGTCCAACCTCCGAACACTGCCGGCCGATGAGAGAGAGGCTCGGGAGGCGGCGAGAACTCGCGGTCCGGCCGGCAGCCAACACGTTGCGGATCAGGAGTTCGTTGCCGGACGTCCGGTATGCCATGGCAAATCCGAACTAGGCTGCGCGCCCGTCAATCGTCTAGGTTGCCCCGACGGCGCGTCGGACGAGGTGCAGGAGCGGCACTTCGGCGACCAGTCGGTCGGCGGCAAGACGCTGATGCTGCGGGGAGATTGCGGTTTCAGCAAGCGCTTAGGCGGGGTCGCCGATGGCCTCGATGTGTCCTGGCAACTCGAACTCGCCTGACGCGCGTCGACGTTTCGATCAGAAAGGAGACGACCATGAAGATCGTGACCAGCTTGAGCTTCCAGGGCCAGTGCCGCGAGGCGTTCGAGTTCTATGCCAAGGTCCTGGGCGGAAAGATCACGGCCGCCATCCCCTATGGCGACGCGCCGGCGGGCATGCCGATCACCGACGAGAAGTACAAGACCTGGCTGATGCATTGCTGGCTCGAGGCCGGCGACCAGGCGTTGATGGGCGCCGACATGGATGTCAAATGGGCTCCCAACATCGAAAAGCCCAAGAACGGCTTCGACGTCACCCTGCACACCGAGGACAAGGCCCAGGGCCAGCGCTGGTTCGAGCAACTGTCTGAAGGCGGCAAGGCGGTCATGCCGTTCGGCGAGACGTTCTGGTCGCCCGGCTTCGGCTCGCTCGTCGACAAGTTCGGCATCCCGTGGATGATCAACGTCATTCCAGCGGCCGGCTGGAAGCCGTCGCAGGGCTGACCCTCTCGCTGAAGCGACAGAAGCAACCGAATGTCGGCGCCGGTCGGCCCCCTTGGTGGATCACCCTCACGCGGCCAGCCTGCTTCGGGGCATCGCCCTGAAGCAGGCCTTGCCACTGGGGTTGGCCTGCTTCCGCCCACGATCCGTCCCGGACACGAGAGCATCGGCCTGAAAAGTGGATTGCGGTTTTCAGGCAAGCCGATGCAATCACAGCAAGCCGATGCAAACACAGGAGGCTGGATCATCGGACCGGATACGATATCCGGTCCGATGATCCAATGTGTTCGGGGAACGCTCTGATCAGGGCCCTGCCCGCCATTCCGGGCAAGATACGGCCCTGGACGTGGATCCCGGAATGCGCTTCGGCGTCACTGCCGCGATCAGCGACAGACGCGCCTGCCGTTGATGATCGTGCAGCCGCGTCGCGCGGGCGCGACGACCACGGCGCGCGGCGCGACCGGGCGACGCACCGCGACCGCACCATTCGGCCCCGCACAGCCAGCCCGCACGACCCCGCGTGCGCAAACCACGGCGCTGGCCTCCGTCGGAGCCAGCGCAGCCGCCAAGGCCAGGGCTCCAAAGCCGAAGATTGCATATTTCATGTCGTAGCCCCTTGTCGTAACGGAAGGATGGGATGGCTCTCGGACGACCTGCTCGCAGCCCGTCCGAGAGGATCAGGAGAGGATCAGAACTTGTAGAGCAGCCGCCCGACAACCTGATTGGTGCTCAATTGCTGCTTGAAACCGACGATCCCGAGCCCGCCGACGCCAACCGGGTAGGCGTAGGTATTCTCCTCGAACTGAGAGTAGCGATACTCCAGGCCGGCGATCCAGTTGTTCGTGATCGCGTATTCGGCGCCGGCACCGAGCGTCCAGCCGACACGGGTGCTGTCGCCCGCGCCAAAGGAATAGCCCGTGCCCGTCACCGTCGACTTGGGCGCGGCCAAGGCGAGGCCGCCGGTTGCGTAGACCATGAACCGGTCGAAGGCATAACCGACACGCAGCCTGGCCGAGCCGACCCAGTTGGTATGGGCGGTGATAATGTCGCCGGTCAGCGCGGTGAACCGCTGCTTGCCGGTGATGAGGGCAGCGCCGTCGATCTCGCCACCGAGGACAAGCTGGCCAATCTGGTAGTTGTAGCCCAGCAGCAGACCGACCGTGGCGCCGTCCCTGTTCAGGCTCGGCAAGGACGCAATGGCGGTCCGACCGGCGATCGCGGCGCCGGGCGTCAGTTCGGTTCTGGTCTGCGTCCAACCGGCTTGGGCGCCGACATAGAAACCGGTCCACGTGAAGGCAGGCGCCAAGGGAATGGCAGGTGCGATCCGCCGCGACGGCAGGTCGGCGGCCTGCGCGCCGATCGAGAATAGTGCGAAAGCAAGTCCGGCGCCAAAACCGGTAGATAAGGTAGACATCTCTAAAAACCCCTCATTAATAGCAAAGCGATTGCGCGTATTGGCCTGCAAATTCATACAGACCAACACGTGCACGGAACTCAGGCCTTCTTCTTTTGAAGCGCGATATCGATTCAGTACATGAAGGGTCCTGGCCCACCCCAGGGCCCGAAATCGAAGGCGTCCTGATTCATCATCGCCGTCATCTGGCGCTCGTCGGCCAGTTTCTGCGCGAAGACCATCTGGCGAAACTGGGCGTAAGCCGCCTGGTTGCCGAAATAGACGCATTGGCAGACGACCGGATCGGCGTAGACATAGACGATCTGCGCGTTTTGCGCCTGTTGAACGAACTTGTTGGGGGGTAGCTTCTTCATCGCCGCAATGCGCTGCGGCGTGTTCGCGGGCTGTGGCACGAAGCCGGCCGCCGAGAGCTGGTCTTCCTTCTGCTGCACGGCCTGGGGCGCGGACTGGCAGCCGGCCAGGGCCAGCCCGAGCGAGATCGCAAGGGCAGTGACGACGCGCGATGTCATGACATTCTCCAGAGAGGGGTTCGACTTAGGACCAGTTGGGCGGCGGCCAAGCAACGGCGCTTGCCGCGAACGTCCCGGGTCACAGTGGCGAGGGGGAATTCCGGCGAGGCCTCAATTGCCGACGGCCGCGCCGAGCAGATAGTCCTTCTGCAGCGCCTGGTCCGATGACGGATAGAGCGCCTGGCATTCCGACCAGTAGCCGGACTTCGGCGCTCTGTTGTTGGGATCGGCGCAAATCGTGGCGAGTTCCGCCTGCCGTGATTGCGACGTCTGGCAGCCCGCAAGGACGAGGCCGATCGATAATGCAATCCCAGCCAAGATAGACCTGGTCATGACGTCCCCTGTTGAGTGAGGTTCTGGAGGTTGCCAGCTTGATTTAAGGGAAGCGGACGCCCCATCGGTGCGTCCGCCAGGTCTCATTCGGCGGCTTTCGGCCGGTTGCTGCCGGCCGGCAAAGCAGGCACGGCCAGCGAACCCACCGGCAGGGGCTTATTTCATCTGGATGCCCAGCTTGGCGCGCTCATCCTTGAACACGACTGCAAGTGCCTCGATGATCTTCTTGCTCGGATTGGCCTTGCAGTAGACGATGACCTCGTGCTCGACGACCTTGCCCTTCTTCAGGTCGAGAAAATGCTTCTTGGCCAGGCCGTTATACCAGCCGCTATACCATGCGGACAGCGCATCGGCGTCCTCCTGGAAGGTCCCGGCCAGCTGTGCGCAGGTCAGGGCCTGAACATCGATGAAGCCGTTGGCATCGACATAGCTCGTGAGCGGAACCTGGGCCGTCGCCGCTGACGAGGCTGCGCAGACGACCGATACCGCCATGGCGGCAAGAATTCTGGACATGATGATCTCCACTTTCGAAGTGTATGGGGTGCGGACAGGTGCCATCGATTTCCTGTGGCGATGACTACTTCATCAGCTCGATCTCGCTCGGCTGCCAGGTCTTGGCGAAGAACGGCTCGAGCGGGCTGTAGAGGCGCAGGACCGTGAACCAGCCTTTGCCTGGCATGGTCTGGATCCAGTTGCCGCGCTTCACCCCGGCCGGCTGGGTCGGGCTGAAATAGACAGTCGTCGAACCGTCGGCGTTCGGTTCTGCCGCCGGCGACGGGTAGCTTTGGCTGCCAGCGCGCGGGAAGCGCTGCGGCGTGTCCAGCATCGACCGCGTCATGTTGTCGTACACGGTGAACGACCAGAAGTTCGCCTCCGGGATCCCCTTGGGCAGGGTCACCGTGTAAGTCTTGGCTCCGTCGAGGTTTTGCTTGTTCGCATCCAGCATACTCCAAAGATAGGTCGAGCCGATGCCGGGCAGGCGCATCGCCATGCCAGGCGTGATGCCGGTCACGCCGTAGAAGAAGTTCGAGCGCGCATCCATCGTCCGATAGCCGGTGGGCGGGAAGGGCTTGACGCCCTCGCGCGTGATCAACGGAATGGGCGTCTCGAACTCGTAGCCGGTCTCGAACAGGTAGTTCTGCCACGACGAGTTTGGATAGTAGAACCAGCTTGGATCGCGCGCACTCATGAGCAGGGTGCGGGAGGTCGCGTTGGCGAGCCCGAGCGCGTCGCTCATGATCTTCTTCATGCGCGCGTCGGGAGCGAAAGGCTTGCCTTTGACGATCCCGATGGCGGCGATCGGTCCCATCAGTTCCGGATCGAGCGAGGTGGCCGGCTCCCGCTGCACGATCTCGTTGAGCATTTCGTAAAATGCCCAGTCGTTCGGCGGGATGGTGTTCATCACCTTGCCGCTGCCTTCGTGGAACACGGTCGGCGGCGGAGGCGTGACGCGACCGAGCCTGGCCTTGCCCGCCAGGAACTCGGCGACCGGAGTGCCGACGCCGCCCGGTTCGTAGGCGTAAACCCTGGTCGATTTCCGGATGCCTTCGACCACTGGCTTGGGATCGCCGTGGTTCTCCAGGAACGACCGGCCGAACCACACGATGGTGTTTGTGCGCGCGCGCGAGATGAAGAAGCCGCCATCCGGCAGTTCACCCTTGTAGTCCGGCGGCACGATCAGATACTTGCCGCCCTCTCCGCGATCGGGGCCAGGGACTCCGAGGTCGACGACCCAGCGGAACCAGGCGTCCTGCACCGCGCCGAGAAACTTGGGCGGCGTCTCGATCACCACCGGGCCCTTTGTCAGGTCGAGCGAGCCCATGACATAGATCGTGTCGGCGTTGGCCGTCAGGAACAGCGACTTGGCGTCCATCAGTTGCGAGAAGACGAGCACCTCGTTGTCCTTCACGCCGATGTCGTGCATGCCCTTGCGCAGCGCATGAATGCTGACGCCCCGCAGGTTGTCCATGAAGGCACGATAAGCGTAGGTGAAGTCGAGGTTCTCGTAGAGTTTCTCCGCCGTGGCCTTGCTTGGCACGCCGTCCTTGAATTCGAGCGGGCCGAGACGCGACTCGACCTTGTCGGGCGTGCTGAGCGACGGCGGTATCGGCGCCTGGGCGAACGCTGAACCTGCACTGGCGGCGAGCGTTGCGGCCAAGACGCCTGCAATTGCGGGAAGCTTACGCTGGCTAAATTTCATGACGTAGATCCGTCTTTGTCAGAACGATGAAGGTGCAGTTCGACTGTTCAGAAGGTCACACAACCGCATTGCTCACCGCGGTCGCGTCGGTGAGGATCTTTTTCATCCGGCATCCGTTTGACGATGCCGATGGCCGCCGCTGCCTGTCATGCGCCTCAAGAGCGAGGCGGATACGGCTGGCAGCCGCACGGCTGTCGAAAATCGGGATACGGATGGGAAGTACGCCGCGCCGGGCGCGGCGCATGCGTTCCACGTCTACGATACCCGCTTGATTCCCGGTGGCTGCCATGTCCCCTCGCCCGCCGGCAGGATCGACGGCGGCGTAGGCTTCGGCCAATAGAGGCGCATCACCAAGTAAATCGGCCCGTTCGGAGCAGGCAGCCAGTTAGCTTCCTTGTCGGCACCCGGAGACTTGTTTTGGATGTAGAGCGTCAGCGACCCGTCCGCGTTGGTCTTCATGGCGGGCAGCATGGGCGAGTTAATCAGATAGCGGTTGATCGGGTTTTCGATCAGGAGTTGGGACTTGCCGTCATACATCGTCAGCGACCAGAACGAATTCACCGGTGGCAGTTGTCCCGCCGGGAAGGTCAGTGTGTAATTGTGCTTGCCGCCGTCGAGCGTCTGGCCGTCACTGTCAACGCGCGTGAACGGATAGGTCGCTTCCGCCGGGTCATTACCATAGATGCCGGCCTGAGCGGCGACGGCACGCTTCAACCAGTCGCCATTGTAGTGGGCGCTATCGCCCGGAAGACCGCTAACCCGCCAGCCATTGATCGCCTTGCCGACATTGGCGACGGCCTCGTCGACCTTCCGCTGGCCTTCCTTCATGCCAAGGCCGATCTCCAGCTTATGCTCCAGAGAGAGGTCCTTAAAGTTGAAGGTCTTGCCAGGCCCAACGCCGATGCGTGCCAGCTTGGCGCGCATCTCCTTCTCATTACCCTGCGCCGGCGCGAATTGCAGCGCGAAGTCGAGATAATCGAAGAAGTTGGTCTTCACGAGTTCCTTGTCGATCTTCGGGAAATCGATGGTTGGCGCGGCCGGCGGCGGCGTCTGCTTCAGATAGGCCGAGAGCATCTGCACCTTGTAGCCAGCCTGCACCTTCTTGACGTTGTCGAGATCATCCGGGCCGAAAAGCTGGGTGCGATAGCCCGCGAGGGAAAACTCTGTGCTCGAACGAAACACCTGCTTGATGCCCGCCGGGGTGTCACCCTTCCAGTCGGGCCCGACCACCATGTAATCGCCGGCCTCGCTCCCTGTGGCACGGGTACCGATATAGCCGTAATTGTAGGTATTGCCGTCGCAGAGCATGACCGAGTAGTAGCGCTTCGGGTCGATCGCCGGCACCGAAAGCACCACCGGCTCCGCCCGCAAATCCATCCACACGAAGGAATAGGGCGTGTCGCTGTTCGGCGTGACGATTGCCGTATCTTTGTAGGTGAAGACGTTAGGTTCATTCTTGATCTGATTGAACGGAGCCTTGAACTGCCCGGAACTGCGATCGATCGCATATTCATGCATGACGGCATAGTTCATCACGATAGGCAGGCCGTAGATGAACCCTGCCTCGGCGATGTCCTTGGCTTCAAACATGTTGGGCCATTCGGCTTTGTTCTGCGCAAAGACCGGGGTGGACTTCGCCGTCGCTGCGGCGAATGCGGCCATCGCAGCGGAGCCAAGCAGATCGCGTTTCGTCAGCATCTGAACACTTCCTTCCGGTTCGCAACTTTTGGTCAGGCGCGCGCAGGTCGCAGGGTAACGCTACGCGACCTCGGCGATGATTGACAATGCAGGAATGGCCGACCTGGCCCCGCTTCCGGCGAATTCCGCTCTTGCGCCGCTTGATGGGCCTGGGACGGACGAGCGGACATCCCGCGCTCCGGACGCACCCGGATTTGTGAGTACGCGGCGCGGTTTGGCGGAACTGGTCAAACTCCACGCGCTCACGGCCGGACATTCCCTTAACTATGTCAAAGCTATGCCGACGGCCAAAACCGGTTTTCCCGTTTGCCCGCTGCACTTATACTGTGCCACAAAGCAGCGATCGGATTTCGAGACCACTCATTTTGCGCCAACCTTGCGGCATTCCGGAGCGTCCAGCGCGTGGCTGAGATCCCAGTCATCTCCAGCCACATCCTGCACGGGCTGCCGGCATTCGTGCGTCAGGAAATCGGGGAAAGGGCGCTTCTGCAGGCGAACCGCGCCGCAGGATTCGATCTTGAACTGACCGAGGGGCGGAATTGCTTCATCCCGCACGCCGCGGTGATCGGCTTCGTGAATGCCGCCGCAAGAGCAGCCGGCGAGCCCAATCTCGGGCTCATGATCGCCCCCACGATGAACGCTGCCAACTATGGCAGTTTTGGGCGCTACGTCCTGGGGGCCGACACGCTCGGCCAATCCATCGAGCGGGCCATTGCAGCCCTTTGCTATCATAGCACCGATGACAGGATGTCTGTCGCGATCGTCGGCGACGAGGCGCGGTATAGCTATGTCTTCGCCTTGGCCGGCCACCCTGGCTACGACATGATCGCCGGCGCGGCGGCCGGCGTTCTGCTGAGCGTGTTCAGGGCCTATTTGCCGCTTGACTGGCGGCCACTGCGCATCGAACTCAATATCAAAAGGCCGCGCCAGGCTGGCCTGTTCGAAGATCTCTTCCAGTGCCCTGTCATTTTCAACGCGCCCGCGGTGACCGTCGTCGTGGAACGCCATCATTTGTCTGCTGCGCCCAACCGCGCGTCATGGCCGATCGTCACCATCGAGGATGTGGCGCGCGAGCGGCCCGGCGGCGCTCCACGGGAACTGCTCGACGTCGTCATGGCGCAGATCCGGGCCCAGGTTCTCGCGGGCAGCGTGTCGATCGATCGCGCGGCGCGACCGATGGGGACCAGCGTCCGGACGCTGCAACGTGAGCTGAACCGGCTTGGCACGGATTTTCGCAGCCTGGTGAACGCGGCCCGGATCCAGCGGGCGAGCGAGCTGCTCCGGCACATGAATGGCTCGATCACCCGCGTTTCGGCGGAGATGGGCTATTCCTCGCCCGCCAATTTCGCGCGCGCCTTCCAGAAGGTGACCGGCCGCACCCCCCGGGAGTTTCGTTCGAGCATGTAGCATCGAAGGACACGCGCCAGGGCCGACCGCTACAGGAGGCTGCAGCCCCAAGCTGGCCGGCGTTGGCCTGCCGCTCGGCTCAGCGCATCCGGAAGGCTCATGGCCTGGTGCCGCACCGTATCGGCGCCTTCGAGCTTTCAAACGATCCGAAGTTAGCCGCTGCCGGGCTCCGTGCAGACCATCGCAAGGCCCGGATTTGGACAGTCAGATTGCTGATCCGGCCAAAAGCCCGAGGTTGGCGCGCCTCCGCCAAAGTGAACCTCAACAGAAAGCAATGGGCACGAAAATCAGGTGCCTTCTGCCTTCTCGAAAATCGGCATTGAAATATCAGATATCTCATATTAGAGAACCGGCGGTGGATGTCGAACAGGGAGGGCCCAATGGATCGCACCAAGCGGGTCAGCCCCGTCCAACCAATGTTCCTGATTAATCTGCGCGACCACGTGCACGAGAGCTTGCGCAAGGCGATCATCGCCGGCCGCTTCAGCGACGGGGAGCGGCTGAATGAACGTGATCTCGCTCTTGACCTCGGTGTCAGCACCACACCGTTGAAGGAGGCCTTACGTCAGCTCGAGGCCGAAGGCCTGATCAGAACCGAGGCGCGCCGCGGTGTTTTCGTCACCTATGGCCCCCAACAGGCGGAAGAAATGTCGCTCGCCCGCGCGGCGCTGGAAAGCATGATTGCCCGCATGGCGGCCAAACGCGCATCCCGTGCGGATGTCGAGGTGCTGCGGGCGCAGGTCGCCGACATGGAGGCCGCGACCCGCTCGGGCGATGTCGAGCGCCTGATTGAGCTCAACGAACTTTTTCATGGACAGATCCACGAGGCTTCGGGCTGCGATTATCTCAGGCGATTGCAGGGCAAGCAGCAAATCTACAACCACACCACCCGGGTCGGGCTGCTGCGGGAGGCAGACGAGCGCGGTCGCGCCCTTGCCGAGCATCGCGCGATCCTCGACGCCATAGCGGCCGGGGATCAGGACGCTGCCGAGCGGATCATGCGCGATCACATCGTGCGCTCGGGGCAACGACATATCGAAACTGTTTTCGGCCGCGCGCCGACCGGAGAAAAGCCATGAGCATCGAACGCGTTCGCAGCGCCCTGGGTGGCATTTCGGGTATCCATGTCACGCCCTATGACGCCGACGGGCTTCTGGATGAGACGTTGCTGCAAAAGGTCGTGCGCCGCATCGCCGAAGCCGGCATTCAGAACATTGTCTCGGGCGGGAACACCGGCGAGTTCTTCAGTCTGACCTTCGACGAGGTCGTGCGGTTGCAGGCGGTCGCGTTCGCGGCGATGGGCGACAAGCCGCTGAAGACGGCGGCGGTCGGGCGCTCCCTCTCCGAGGCGCTGGCGACGGCAAAGCTCGCCGTGGCGGCGGGCGCCGAGGCGCTGATGGTGCATCATCCGCTCGATCCCTTCGCTGCTCCGGCCGCTCAGGCTGACTATTTTCTGTCGATTGCGGAGGCCTCGACGGCACCGGTGATGGCCTATTTGCGCTCGGACGCGATCCCGGTCGAGGAGGTCGTCCGCATCGCGCGCCATCCGAACATGGCAGGCATCAAATTCGCGACGCCCAACCTCCTGCACTTATCCGAGTGCATCCGCGCGACCGAGGACTGCGCCGCGATCTGGGTCTGCGGGCTGGCCGAGGGCTGGGCACCCTCCTTCTACGGCACCGGCGCGCGCGGCTTCACGTCGGGTCTGGTCAATGTCGATCCAGCGCGCTCGCTTGCGATCTGGAAAGCGCTGGAGTCCAGCGACTATGCGCAGGCGCGCAGCCTGATCGCGCCGATCGCCGCCTTCGAGAAGCTGCGCACCAAGCACAACAATGGCGCCAATGTGACCGTCGTCAAGGAGGCGCTCGAGCTGTCGGGCTGGCCCGTCGGCCCGGTGCGCCTACCGGGGCTACCGCGGCTGGGCGAAACCGACCGCGCCGCACTCGCCGCCATCCTTCGCAACCTCGGCCAGGAGATCGCGCCGGCGCAGGCCGCCGAATGAGATGAAACTCCCAGGTCCGGACCGGACCCGAAAACAACCGACGGGCGAACCAACGCCCGCGGACAATCCTTCAAATTCCGAAATGGGTAGGGAACCATGACACACGACATCTCCAGACGGCATCTCATCGGCGGCGCGCTCGGCGTCGTCGGGCTCGGAGCTCTTCCGGCCGCAGCCCAGGTCGCGAAGCCGAAAGCGCCGTTGCTCCTGAACGTCATCGACGCTGCCGGCAATCTCGCGCTCACGCAGCCGGCCTTCGACAACTACCGCAAGGCCAATCCCGAGCTCGTCTCGCGTATAGCCTTCACCAAGGCGCCGGCGCCGGAACTGCCGAGCAAGATCAAGGCGCAGCAAGGTGCAAACCGCGTCGACATCGATCTCGTCATCATCGGGCCTGATGCCCTTTCGGCCGGCCTCGCCGACGACATCTTCTACGATCTGCTGGGACTGCAGGGAAAGAACCTGCCCGACCTCCAGTCGATCTATCTCGATCCGGCTTGGCGCATGCAGTCCCTTGCCAAGGGACGCGGCGTCGTCGTGAGCTATTATCCTTCCGGACCATTGCTCGAATACGCGCCCTCGCGGGTCAAGACTCCGCCGACGACGGCCGAGGAGTTGCTCGACTGGGCCAAGCAGAACCCGAAGAAGTTCATCTACGCGCGGCCGGCCAATTCCGGCCCTGGCCGCACCTTCCTCATGGGCCTGCCCTATCTCCTTGGCGATGCCGATCCGAAGGATCCCGTCAAGGGCTGGGATAAGACCTGGGCCTATCTCAAGGAGCTCCACAAGACGATCGAGTATTATCCGACCGGCACTGGCGCCGTGATGAAGGAGTTCGGCGACGGCACGCGCGACATGATCGTGACGACCACCGGCTGGGACATCAACCCGCGGGTGCTAGGGATCGTGCCGAAGGACGCCAAGGTCCAGACGCTGAAGGGCTTCCGCTGGGTGGTCGACGCGCATTATCTCAGCATTCCGAAGGGCGTCGCCCCCGAACGCATCCCGATCCTGATCGATCTCATCGCCCATATGCTGAAGAAAGACCAGCAGGCCTATGCCTATGACGAGGGCTATTTCTATCCCGGCCCGGCAGTCAAGGACGTGCCCCTCTCGATGGCTCCAAAAGCAAGCCAGGACGCGCTGGCGGAGTACGGTCGCCCCGAATACGAGAAGCTGATCGCGGACAACCCCAAGGAACTGCCGCTCGAACCCGAGCAGCTCGTCCAGGCCTTCCGTCGCTGGGACCAGGAGATCGGCTCGAAGTAGCCGTCGCCCTTCCGCTCTTCATCAACGGGCGCCCGCCACGGGCGGGCGCCCGTTCATTGCGCACGCCGCGAGTGTCAGCCATGTCCATTCACGCCGCCAATTTCCACGAACTGCGCCTTGAGCGTCTCGGACGCCAGTTCGGAACACACAACGCGCTCGACGACGTCTCGCTGACGATCCGGAAAGGCGAGTTCATCGCCCTTCTCGGTCCTTCCGGCTGTGGCAAGTCGACGACGCTGAACTGCATCGCCGGGCTCCTGGTCTCGACCTCGGGCGGCATCTGGCTTGACGACAAGCGCATCGATCGCCTTCGGCCCGAGGAGCGCGGCTTCGGTATGGTCTTCCAGAATTATGCGCTGTTTCCGCACATGAGCGTGCGCAAGAACATTGCTTTCGGATTGCAGATGCGCCGCGTTCCGAGCGCCGAGATTGCGCGTCGCGTCGAGGAGGCTGTTGCGCTCGTGCGCCTCAATGGCCAGGAGGACAAGCTGCCGGGTCAACTTTCCGGTGGCCAGCAGCAGCGTGTCGCAATAGCGCGCGCCATCGTCATCGAGCCGCCGCTCGTGTTGATGGACGAGCCGCTCTCCAATCTCGACGCGAAGCTGCGCCTTGAGATGCGCGCCGAGATGCGCCGCATCCATAATTCGCTCGGCGCCACCACGATCTATGTCACCCACGACCAGGAGGAGGCGCTTTCGCTCGCCGACCGCATCGTCGTGCTGCGCGACGGCACGATCCGTCAGGTCGGCACGCCGCATGAGCTCTTCGCCGAGCCCGACCATCTCGACGTCGCGGATTTCATGGGCTTCCGCAATCGCGTCGAAGGCACGCTTGTCTCCACGGAAGGCGGCATCGCGGAGATCGCCGTCGGCGAGGCGCGGCTGCACGGCCGCCTGCGCGAGCAGATCCGCCCGGGCGCGCGCGCCGTGGTCGCGATCCGTCCTGACGACCTGATCGCGGTGCCCGCCGGCGCGGACACGCTCGCGGCTTCGGTGATCAGCTCCGAATTCCGCGGCCGCGACCATGTCGGCTTCGCGCAGGGTCCAGGCGGCCGCGACCTCGTCTTCGCCGCGCCGCGCGCACTCGCCGTCGGCGAGACCGTGCATCTCCAGGCCGAGCCCGATCGGGCGGTCGTCTTCGCCGGAGCGGACGCATGACAAGCCTCGACACATCCCTGCCGCGAGCCAGAAACGCCACCGCTCCGGTCGCGCCCGAAGCGGTTCCGTTGCGACAAAGACTTAAGGCGCAGGGCTATGACGGCATCACGCTCCTGGCGCTGCCGGCTGCCGGCTTCCTGGTGTTGCTCTTCGTCTATCCCTTCCTCTACGGGCTGTTCCTCTCCTTCAAGCCGAAAGCCGGCGGGCTGCTCGCCAACTATGCGCGGTTCTTCTCTGATCCATTCCTCTATGAGACGATCGGGAAGACGCTATGGCTCGCCGTGCCGGTGACGCTGCTCAATGCGGTGCTGGCCGTGCCGGTTGCGCTGCGGGTGCGCGATATCCGCTACCAGCGCGTGCTGACCACGATCCTTGTGGTGCCGATCACGCTCGGCACCGTGCTCGTGGCGCAGGGGCTACTGAACTATCTGGGACCGCAGGGTTGGTTCAACCGCGTCCTCATGACGGCAGGCATCATCTCGAGCCCGGTGAAGCTGATTCACAACTACTGGGGCGTGTTCCTCTCCCTGCTGATCACCGGCTTCCCCTTCGCTTTCCTGCTGACACTGTCCTATGTCAGCGGCATCGACCGCAATCTGGAGCGCTCGGCGGCGACGCTCGGCGCCGGCGGCTGGGAGCGCTTCCGGCGCATCCTGCTGCCGCTGATCCTGCCGGGCCTGGCCATCACCTTCTGCCTCTCCTTTGTGCAGGCCTTTGCGGTCTTCCCGTCCGCGGTGCTGCTCGGCTCGCCGGCCGGCCCCACCCGCGTGATCTCGATCGCCGCCTACCAGGCCGCCTTCGAGGAGTACGACTACGCCATGGCTTCCGCGATCGCGATGGTGATGGGTGCGGTGCAGCTTCTCGTTGTCGGGCTCGTGCTCGGTGCGCGCGGCTTCCTCTATCGCGGCTCCACAGCCGGCGGAAAGGGCTGAGACCATGATCAAGGACACCTCTTTGACGGCGAGGCTGTGGAGCGCCGCCGTCTGGGCCTTCATCGTCTTCTTCGTCGTCAACCTGTTCGCCATGATCGGCAGCGTGGTGACGAGTTCCTTCGCCACGCGCTGGCTCGGCACCTGGCTGCCGGCCGGCTGGACGACGCGCTGGTATGGCTCGGCCTGGGCGGAGTTCCAGCTCGGCGAGGTCCTGACCGTGACATTCCAGGCGGTCTTCCTGGTCGTATTGTTCTCGGGGCTGCTCGGCGTGCCGGCCGCCTATGCGCTGGCGCGGCGCGACTTCAAGGGCAAGCGGCTGCTGATGCTGCTGTTCCTGCTGCCGCTGCTGATCCCGCCGATCACCTTCGGCATCCCGCTGGCGACGGTGCTCTACCAGACCGGCTTCGCCGGCTCGCTCGCGGGCGTGGTGCTCGCGAACCTTGTGCCGACCGTGCCCTTCGTCGTGCTGGTGATGGTGCCCTTCATTGAGCAGATCGATCCCAAGATCGAGGCGGCGGCGCAGGTGTTCGGCGCCAACACGTCGCGACTGTTCCTGCATGTGCTTCTGCCGCTGCTTCTGCCGGGCATCCTCGCGGCGCTGTTGCTGGTGCTGGTCAGGACAATCGCGATTTTCGAGCTGACCTTCCTCGTCGCCGGACCGACCAGCCAGACGCTGGTCGTCGCGCTCTACTACGCAGTCTTCGCGGCCGGCGTGCGGGCGGTGCAGTCGATTGACGCGATGGCGGTGATCTACATGGTGACGACGCTGATCTGGCTCGTGATCGCGCTGCGCTTCGTAAATCCGACCCAGCTCGTGGGGCGGCCTCGCGAGCAGGCGGCCCACTGACACCGTCCATGCGAGGTTCGCGCTTTTGCGGACCTCGTGCCTAGCCCTCTCTCGGATCATCGGCGATGAAGATCACGGCTCTTGAAACCATCCAGCTTCCCCATCTGAACAACATTCTCTGGCTGCGCGTCCACACCGACGAGGGGGTGACAGGCCTCGGCGAAACGTTCCGCGGCGCCGACGCGGTCGCGAGCTATCTTCATTCCGACGTCGCGCCGCTGCTGATCGGCCGCAACCCGCTGGAGATCGATGCGATCTCCAAGCTGCTGATCGAGACCTATGTGGGCTTCCGCTCCTCGGGAGTCGAAATGCGCGCGGCCTCCGCCGTCGACATCGCGCTCTGGGACCTGTTCGGCAAGGTTGTGAACCAACCGATCCACCAGTTGCTCGGCGGCCTGTCGCGGCCGCGGATCCGCACCTACAACACCTGTGCCGGCTATACCTACAACAAGCGCGGCACGCGCCGATACATTGGAACAGGCGACGAGGCGGCCGAGGGGCCCTATGAGGACCAGATCGCCTTTCATCGCGATGCCGGTGCGCTCGCCCAGAGCCTGCTTGACGAGGGCATCACGGCGATGAAGATCTGGCCATTCGATCCCTACGCGGTCGCCAGCGGCGGCAACTTCATCCATCGCGCCGACATCGACAAGGCGCTTACTCCCTTCCGCCAGATCCGCGACGCGGTTGGCGACCGGATGGAGGTGATGGTCGAGCTGCACTCGATGTGGGATCTGCCCTCGGCGCTAGCGATCGCACGCGCCCTGCAAGAGTTCCGTCCGTTCTGGGCGGAGGACCCGATCAAGATGCAGGATCCGGACGCGCTCGCGATCTATGCCCAGCGCTCCGGTTTGCCGGTCTGCGCCAGCGAGACGGTGGCGACGCGCTCGCAATTCCTTGAACTGCTGCGCAAGGGCGCCGCCGACTACGTCATGCTCGACGTCTCTTGGTGCGGCGGCCTCAGCGAGGCGAAGAAGATTGCCTCCATGGCAGAGGCCTTTCAGCGCCCGGTCGCTCCGCATGACTGCACCGGTCCGGTGGTCTTCGCCGCTTCGATCCACCTCGCGCTGAACCTGCCCAATGCGATCTTCCAGGAATCAGTCAGGGCTTATTACAGCTCCTGGTATCGCGACCTTGTCACCGTGATGCCGCGCATCGAGGACGGCCATGTCTACCCCTTCGCGGGCGCCGGGCTTGGCCTTGAGCTCAGCCCCTTCGTACTCGGCCACCAGGATGCCATCATCCGCAAGACCGGGCAGAGCGATCTGTGATCGCCTTCAGGACTGATCTGTGATCGCCTTCAGGACTCTTGCCGCGCTCGGCAGCCGCGTCGGCGAATCTCCGGTCTGGGACGATCGGCGCGGCGTGCTCTTCGTCTGTGACGTGCTCGTGCCGACGATCCATCGCGTCGCGCTCGACGGCACGGTTGTGGCGAGTTGGTCGTTCGACCGGACAGTCGGCTCCTTCGGTCTCGCCGAGAGTGGCCGGCTCGTGGTCGCGCTCGGCCGCGACATCGTGCTCTTCGACCCCGAGAGCGGATCGGTCAACGCTTTCGCATGCACGCCCGAGCCGGGAACGAACCGCCTCAACGACGGCAAGGTCGGGCCGGACGGGCGCTTCTACATAGGCAGCATGGACGACAGGCCCGAGAAGGAGCCACTGGGCGTGCTCTACCGGGTCTCGGCAGACGGCTCGGTAGAGCCGGTCGCAACGGGCTTCAAGGTCTCGAACGGACTTGCCTGGTCGCCGGACGGTCGGCTGCTCTATCACAGCGACTCGCGCGGCCCCACCATCGATTGCTACGATTTCGATCCTGAGAGCGGCGCTTTGTCCGGTAAGCGCCGTTTCGCAACACTGAATGAAGCGACGGGCCGCCCCGATGGCGGCGCCTGTGATGCCGAGGGCTTTTACTGGAGCGCAGGCGTCTCCGCCGGCGTGCTGAACCGTTTCTCTCCCGATGGAACGTTAGTCTCGCGCCATCCCGTGCCAGCGCGCGCGCCGACCATGCCCTGCTTCTGCGGCCCTGGGCTCGGCCTGCTCGCCGTCACCTCCCTCAATCTCGGTTCCGAATCCAGGAACGGTGACGGCGATCTCTTTATCGCCGAGGCGCCGGCTGCCGGGGCCGCTATCGCGCGCATGAAAGGCGTCTAGATATGATGTCGGCCTCTGCGACCGTGCCACTTCGCCGCCCCGGCACGGGCCAAGTCCTCCTCACCGGCGCTTCGGGCACGCTAGGCCGAGTACTCGCGCCAGCGCTCGCGGCGGCTGGCCATCGCCTGTGCCTCAACGATCTGCTGCCCTTCCCCGATCCCCTGCCCGACGGTGCTACCTTCGTTGCGGCCGACCTCACTGACAGGCAAGCGCTAGGGGCGGCTTGTCCTGAGGATGTCACCGACATCGTGCATTTCGGCGGCATCAACACCGAGAAATCGCCAGAGGTCATTCTTCACGCCAATATTCTGGGGACGCTGAACGTCTTCGAGATCGCGCGGGAGCGCGGTGCCCGCGTGATCTTCGCCAGTTCCAATCATGCGGTTGGTTTCTATTCACGCTCGCGGCAATCCGTGACCATCAACGATCCCTATCGACCCGACGGGCATTACGGCGTGTCCAAGGTTTATGCCGAGGCACTCGGCCGACTCTATTACGATAAGCACGGCGTCGAGAGCGTGCACCTGCGCATCGGTTCTTGCCTACCGGCGCCTCTTGAGACCCGTAATCTCGCGACCTGGCTGTCCTATCCCGATCTGGTCCGCCTCGTCATCGCCGCGCTCGTCGCGCCCGAGCCGGGCTATGCCATCGTCTGGGGCATCTCTCGCAATACGCGCCGCTGGTGGGCAGGTGACGATGCGGATCGGATCGGCTTCGTGCCCCAGGACGATGCCGAAGCTTTCGTTGGCTCCGTCGTGTCCGAGGGCGGCGACGAGGTCAGCCGTGCCTTCCAGGGCGGCTCGCATTGCAGCATCGGCTATAGCCGGCGAGATTGAAGCAGGAGCGGGAGTGATGCCACGGATCGTCCTGTCCGGCCATGGCTACAGCCTTGCCGTCAATCCCGACTACGGCGCCAACCTCACGGGATTGAGTTGGCGGCACCCGGCCGGCGCCGACATCGAGATCCTGCGAGGCTGCAGCGACGAAGCGCTGCAGCCCGGCCTTCCCTCACCGGTTGGCTGCTTCCCGCTGGCGCCCTTCGCGAACCGCATCGATGGCGGCGTGTTCGAGCATGCGGGCCGACGCCATATCCTCCCTATGAACCGGCCAGAGGAGAATGTCGCGATCCACGGCCTGTCGCGCTTCGAGCCCTTCGAGGTTGTGTCGCAGGGCGAGGGCTCGATCGCCCTCCTGCACCGGCACCGGGGCGAGGTTTTCGCCTATGATCTGCTGCAAGAGGTCGCGATCGAACGGGATGGTGTTGTCATCCGTCTCGAAGCGACCAACCGCGGCGCGGCCATGCCCTTCGGCATCGGTCTGCATCCATTTTTCCGGCAAGAGGCCGGCGCGCGGCTGCGTTTGACGGCGGCGGTCCGCTCGCAGTCCGACAAGCGCTACCTGCCCTTGCGCTTCGTCGCGGCCCGAACGGAGCCGGATTTCACCGAGGGTAGCGACCTCGAACGGCTTGGTGGATTCGACGCCCACTACGCCTGCTGGAAGCCACGTATCGCGATCCTCGAACGGCCGTGGGCGGATGTTGCCGTTGCAGTAAGTGCACGGGGCACTTTCACCAATCTCCACCTATTCGTGGGGCCGGACTGCGATTTCGTCTGCATCGAGCCGGTCAGCCATGTTCCTGATGTGCACAACCGCAGGAAGCTCGAGCAATTCGGTGATCTCGCCGTCCTGGAGACGGGCGCGGTGACAGCGGGGGAGATGCGCATAGCGGTTTCGGCCCTGGCGTAGGCCGTGTCGGAAGACGAGGCGACAGTGCAACAGCTCTGCCTGGAAAAGAGACTTCTCGTGACCTGGAGCGCGCAGCGGTTCAGCGTCAGAATGGCTCGATCACCCGTGTCTCGGCGGAGATGGGATAGTCCTCGCCCGCCAATTTCGCGCGCGCCTTCCAGAAGGGGACCGGCCGCTCCCCCCGGGAGCGGGCCTAAACCACGGGACGGGACCCGAGGGACGCCCATTGCTATGGACCACCGGCCATCGAGCCGACGATCACCATCACGAGCGCGTCGATATCGATTTCGCCGTTGACCGTCACCTTCTCTCCGCTTCGCCGGACTTCAAGCTTTGATGGACACTCGCCAGCCTGCCGTTCGAGTTCGTCGATCACCGCTTTGATGGCTTTGTCTTCTAGAGGCTTTCTGCTCATAGCGCTGGCACCCATTTCCAGAAAACTCCTTCATTGCGCTGGGGATCGTACTCGAATTCGCACTCAAACCGCTTTCCATAGGCCTTGGCCGCAGCAAGAGCTGGAGCCGAGGGCGGGTTCATCCCGGTGCCCGGCGCAAACCAGTCCTCCAGGAGATCGTCTGGAACATAGGCACCAATTCGGACGGGGAGGTTTTTGAGCACCGCATCCATCTGCTTCGGCACCGGCATGAAATTCTCTCTGAGCGGAAGGGCGGGAGGCCGACACGCCGTCCATATTGCGGGCATGCAGCAGAGAAACGTGCGGCTGAGGAATTGGTTTCAGCGGCGTCTCTAGAGCCTCGGAGGCCGTCGGCCCTGGGCGGGAAAGGCCGGCTGTAGCTCGCGGCCCGGTGGTCGACATTTCTCGCCAGGGTTGGCGGCGTTGACGAAATGTTAGCCGCATGAACGACGCACAGAAGCGCGGGCTTGCAAGGCTCATGCTTCGCTGGCCGCAGTGGAGAGCGGAGTTACGGCAAGAATGCAGCCGTATCGCGGTACTGGCTGTCCTGTTCGAAGACTATGAATGGGCTTGCGAAGCCGTGGCCCATTGGTCGAAAATCTCTTCGCCGACAGGGCAGGTACGGGTGGAGGAGTACCGCGTTCTAGCCCTCGAGATAGAGCAGGAGATTGAACATTCGATGAGTGCGGCGCGCTAATTCCAATAAGACGGGGCGAAACCCAGGACAGCCCTGAGATGCTCGAGCCGTTTAGTCAGTCGGCAACGCGAACAAGGGTGACCCGAACTGTGATTCCTGGCGCGTCCGGCGACTCGCCTAGCAGCGAAATGGTGCCCTCGATGGCCACCCCTGCAAGGCTGACAGACACGTCATCCTTACCGAACACGCTTTCGACAGCCAGAGTCGGGGTATGCCTGGATACCCGGATCTCCGCGCTGAATGTATCTCGATCCTCTTGATAGCTTCCGACGTACAGCATGGCTGAATTGCCTCCGCGCACCTTGCCGCCGCGGATCACCACGACACCGCTGCCGATGCCGAGGGCGGTCCCAAACTCCGCTTTATAGGTGCCTTCTTGGACGGCCATGCTGGTCTCCCCCAGAATGAGCAATTCCGACCTCGCACGCCCACAAGCTCGGAGACAACGATCCGGCCACGGCCGCGCCGCTCAAAGAGACGCTATTCTAGTCCTGTCGGCACCGAGGATCACGGTTATCATGTCGTGAGCACGGACCGACGCCGTCTGCAGCTTTTTTCCGGTGCGGGCCATGATGCGCTGCTCGAGCTCTTTCATGAGCGCTTCAGCCAGCAGATCAGCGCAGCCGTCACGGGAGACATGCTTGAAGGCGGCCGGTACGATGATGCGAATGCCAACGATCAATCTGCCTCCTGCTCGCTTGCAGCCATGGATCGCTGTGCCGAGATGCGTCGCCTCCGTTGCCGGTGAGGCGGGTCGTTGACGATCCTGACGGCGAGGTTCCGTGCAACCTGCGGAGACCGACGTGAAGCACTTCATTGCGACATACGATATCGAGACCGCTCCCGGCGATCCGCACCAGCGCTTCCTGGAGGCGGCCCTCGCTCAGGGCTGGTTCGACTCGATCACGGTCGCAGGCCAGACCGAGAAGCTGCCAAGCTCGACGCTGGTCGGCGAGTTCAAGAACCTCGATCATGCTCAAGCGGCATTTTCTGAGGCGGTGGAGGAGGCGTCTCGCCTGATGTCGCCTGCGCAGGTGACCGTTGCATCCCGCTATATCGTTCAGCGTGTCCCGATGGGCCGCCTGAATATCTTCAGGCGGAAATGGGTCGAGGCCAATATCGGCCGTCTCCAGGCCATGCTCAAGATGAAGGAATCGAAGCGCTCGGGATGAGAAACCCGTTTTCCGAAGGTCGGCGAGACGTCCGATCAGGCAGCTACCTTGCCGCGATGATCGCGCGGTTGCGCCGCTTTTTCTCGCGAATGTGAACCTCCTGGTTGTCCCAGCGTTGCATCCCTGCAGCCTGGAGCACTCCAATGCCGGTGATGACCGAGCTCAGCCCGCCCGCCTGGATCGATATCGAGATCGCGCCGGCAGCAAGGCCCATCGTCAAGGACGCTCAGATCGACGTGGCAATCGTCGGTGAAGGCATTGCAGACCTTTCGAGCGCCGGTGGGCTCGTTTGCGGCTCGCGTTTTGCCGCCGACGAAAGCGTTCTGAATCGGCCGGCCATCCGCGGCCTCCCACCCGCCCAAGACTAGCGGTCGGGCGAATGCCTTCGACCTCCATCCGTGAAGCGCGTTACGACCCGGACACCCGCATCCTTTCGGTGTGGTTCCGCGCAAGCGGCCTGAGATACGACTACGACGATGTCCCGCCGGAGATCTATGCGGCCTACAAGTCCGCCTTTTCGAAGGGGCGCTTCTTCAACGCCTTCATCCGGGACCATTACAAATACAGGCGCCACCGGTAAGCGCGAAAAATTCGTTGAACAAGATCCCAGTAACGGGCGCAGACCGGTTCATTGACGCACGAAAGTCGCACCTAAGCCTCGCTCGGCCGAACCCTCTGCTTCTTGCGCAACGCGGGGAAAAGCGAGGCGCCCTTCACGGCCAGCAGCAGGGCGAAGGTCAGGATCATGATGATGAAGGCTGCGGCCGCGATCGCGGGGCTGATGTTCTCGCGCAGCGAGGAGAACATCTGACGGGCGAGCGTGGTCTGGTTGGGGCCCGCGACGAAGAGCGTGATCACCACCTCGTCGAGCGAGGTGGCGAAGGCAAAGACCGCCCCGGTCAGGATGCCGGGCATGGCCAGCGGCAGCGTCACGCCGCGAAAGACCTTGACCGGCGAAGCGCCGAGACTGGCGGCGGCCCGCTCGAGCGCCGGATCGATGCTGGCGAGCGAGCCCGCGACATTGACGAGCACGAAGGGCACGCAGAGCACCGCATGCGCAATGATGACGCCGAGATAGCTCGAGGCCAGCCCCATGCGGGCATAGAGGATCTGCATGCCGACGCCGAGCACGACCGCCGGCACCACCATCGGCAGCAGGAAGACCGAGCGCAGCAGGCCGGACAACGGCAGGAGCTCGCGCCTCAGCCCAAGCGCCGCCAGCGTTCCGATCACCGTCGCGACGACGGTCGCGCCCGTGCCGATGATCAGCGAATTGACGATCGCGCGGGTCCAGGCCTGGCTTTCCGCCAGCGCGCCGAACCAGCGCAGGGAGGGACCGCTGATCGGATAGACCAGGAAGACGCTGTCGGTGAAGGCGAGCGGCAGGATCGCGACGAGCGGCAGCAGCAGGAAGGCGACGGCGAGGCCTGCGAAGGCGAGCCGCACAGCGTTGAAGGCCGCGCCGCCGGGACGGGAGACGCCGCTCATGTCTGCACCAGCGGCGTGCGCGAGAGCCGGCCGTAGAGGATGTAGAGCGCGGTCGTCGGCACCAGCAGGAACAGGCCGAGCGCGCCCGCCATGCCCCAGTTCGCCGTTCCGGTGGCGTAGAAGGCGATGACCGAGCTGATCATCTGGTCGCCTGCCCCGCCGGTCAGGGCCGGGGTGATGTAGTAGCCGAGCGCCACCATGAAGACGAGAAGCGAACCCGAGAGCAGGCCCGGCATGGCGAGCGGCAGCAGGACATGGCGGAAGGCCTGCAGCGGGGCGGCGCCGAGCGCAGCGGCGGCCGGCATCAGGTTGCGCGGAATCGCGATCAGGCTGGCATAGATCGGCAGCACCATCAGCGGCAGTAGGACATGCGTCATGGCGATCAGCACGCCCGTGCGGTTGTAGATCAGCGACAGCGGCGTATCGATCAGCCCGAGCGCGCGCAGCGTCTGGTTGATCAGCCCGTTATCCTGCAGCAGGATCAGCCAGGCTGCCGTGCGCACCAAGAGCGATGTCCAGAGCGGCAGCAGCACGGCGATGAGCAGCGCATTGCGCTTCCAGCCCGTCACGCTCGCCGCCAGCATCGCGAAAGGCAGGCCGATCGCCGCGCAGAGCAGCGTGACCTGGCCGGCGATGACGAAGGTGCGCAGCATGATCGCACGGTTGACGGCGAAATCGGGCTCGACGGGCTCGATCCGCGCCGCGTCATTGCGCTTGAGATCGATCGCCGCCAGCAGATTGGCGTCGGTATAGGCCGGCATGCTGCGCTTCAGCGCCAGCCAATAGCCCTGCTCGCTCCAGCGCGGGTCGACGGCGACAAGGTCGACCGCGTCAGTTTCGCCGGCTTCCCGCACGGCCCGCGCCGTCCGGGGGAGCAGGGTGCGGAAACCGGCCTGCTGGCTGTTCAGCGTGCGGACCGCATCGCCGAAGCGCTCCTGCGGCGTGTCGGCCCGCAGATCCCGGACCAACGCCGCCTGCAGGGAGGCCGGCGGCGGGCCAGCCCCATCCCAGCTCCCGATCGCGGTCGCCGTCTGCGGAAAGGCGAGGCGCACCGTGCCGCCCTGCACGGCGGTCGAGACCATCATCCAGAGCGGCCAGAGGAAGAAGAAGCCGAGGAAGAGCACCAGCGGCAGGATGAGGAGCAGAGCCTTGAGGCGCGCGCTCATGGCGCCACCAAAGCGCAATCGCCCGGCGCGAAGCTGGCCAAGGCCTTGCTGCCGATCGGCGGCGCCGCATCGCGACGCCCGGCCCGGGCGACCAGACGGCTCTCCCCGAAGGCGAGATGCAGGCGGATATGGTCGCCATGGTAGACATGGTCTTCGATCGTCACCGACAAGGCGTTCGCGGCAGCAGCGTCCTGCACGAGATGCAGCATTTCGGGACGCACCGAGACCATGACCTCGCTGCCGGTTTCAAACGGCCCTGCCCTATCGCAGCTCACGCTCCCGCCGGATATAAGCGCGACCGTCGCGGCCTCGCCCTGGCGCTGCGAGACGCGTCCCGCGAGCAGATTGGTCTCGCCGATGAATTCGGCGACGAAGCGTGTCTGCGGCCTGTCATAGAGGCCCGACGGCGTATCGAACTGCTCGATCTTGCCGCGGTTCAGCACGGCGACACGGTCCGACATGGTCAGCGCCTCGCCCTGATCATGCGTCACGAAGATCACGGTCAACCCGAGTTCGCGATGCAGCGCGCGGATCTCGAGCTGCATATGCTCGCGCAGTTGCTTGTCGAGCGCGCTCAGCGGCTCGTCCATCAGCACGACCTTGGGCTCGTAGACCAGGGCACGCGAGAGTGCGATGCGCTGCTGCTGGCCGCCGGAGAGCTGCGAGGGCCTGCGGTCGGCGAGATGGCCGAGCCGCACCAGATCGAGCGCGCGTTTCACCCTCGCGTCGCGCTCCGCCCTGGCGACGCCGCGCATCTTGAGGGGAAAGCCGACATTCTCGGCGATCGTCATATGCGGGAACAGCGCGTAGTTCTGGAAGACGACGCCCATCTCGCGCTTGTAGGGCGGCAGGTGCTCGACGCGCCGCCCGTCGACATGGATGCGCCCGCCCGAGGGCGCCTCAAAACCGGCGAGCATCATCAGGAGCGTCGTCTTACCCGAGCCGGAGGGGCCGAGAAGGCTGACGAACTCGCCCCGCGCGACATGGAAGTCGAGCGCGTCAACCACAGTGACCGTGCCGAATACCTTGCTGATGGCCTCGAAACGAATGAACGGATCCAGATCTCGCAATGAACAATCTTCCCGTGAGGATGAGACGAAGCCGCTGCGGCCGCGGCGAGGAACCGGTCGGAGACGGCGCCAGGCCGGGCGGCTGGCGGGGGCGGCCCCGGGTACGATGGCGTGCCCGGGACGCGTTGCTTGGCGGGCGGCTAAGCGAAGGCGGCGAGCTGCCGCCTGCCTGCCTCCCTGCCTGCTGGCCCTATTTGCCGACCCAGGCGTTGAAGCGCTTGGTCAGGTCCTCGATATTGTCGTTCCAGTAGTCGACATCGATCGCGATCGCATTCTCGAGATTCTGCGGCGCGGTCGGCAGATCCACGGCGAGATCGGCCGGGACGGCGGCTGCGGCCGCCTTGTTGGGCAGGCCATAGGCGATGTCCTGCGGCAGCTTGGACTGGTTCTCCGGCAGGCTGGCGAACGCGATGAAGTCCATCGCCTGGTCCTTGTTCGGGCTGCCCTTCAGGATCACCCAGCTGTCGACGGCGTAGATGGAGCCGGGCCAGACGGTCTTGAACTTGGTGCCCTCGGTCTTGTTGATGCCGCTGATGCGGCCGTTATAGGCCGAGGTCATCACGACCTGGCCGGATTTCAGCAGCTGCAGCGGCTGCGCGCCCGATTCCCACCAGACGATATCGGACTTGATCTCGTCGAGCTTCTTGAAGGCGCGATCGACGCCGCCCTTCTCGCGCAGCACCTTGTAGACGTCCTTCGGCGCGACACCATCGGCGATCAGCGCGAACTCGAGCGCATATTTCGGGCCCCGGCGCAGGGCGCGCTTGCCCGGAAATTTCTTGGTGTCCCAGAAGTCCGCCCAGGAGGTCGGCGCCGTCTTCAGCTTCTCGGAATCGTAGGAGAGCAGCGTCGACCAGACGATCGCCCCGACGCCGCAATCGCTCACCGCACTCGGCAGGAACTTGTCCTTGCCGCCGAGCTTGCTCCAGTCGAGCTTCTCGTAGAGGCCGTCGGCGCAACCGATGGCGAGTTCATCGGCCTCGACCTGGACGGCGTCCCAGTTCGGCGTACCGGCCTTCACCTTGGCCTGGATGACGCCGACGCCGCCGTCCCAGGATTCGTCGAGGACCGGCTTGCCGGACTTTTCGGCGAAGGGCTTGAAGTAGATCTTGCGCTGCGCGTCCTGGTAGTTGCCGCCCCAGGATACGACGGTGAGATCGCGGGCGGAGGCTGCACCGAGGCCGGCGATGACGAGGCCTGCTGCGAGCGCGGTGCTGCCCAGTATCGACTTCAGAAACGTCATGGATCTTCTCCCTGCTTATGCTGCAGCGATCCCCCGCCCCTCGCGGTTGGGATCGTCGTTGCCCCTATTGGAGCCCCCTTTATCGCGGTGCGATAGAGGGATTCCCGAAAAATTCTCGCGGCGCTCAGGCTCCGATCTCGCGCAGCAGCTGCGCCGGGGCGAGCCGCAGCGCCGCCGCGCGCCTGTGTCCTTCCAGGCCTTCGCTCGCGCTCTGGCGCATGGCCGGCGGGGCCACAGCCGCCACGCCGCGCTCGTCGAGCCATTGATGCGTGCAGGTCTTGAGATAGGAGCCGACCCAGAGACCGCCGGTATAGCGCCCGGCCGCCATGGTCGGCAGCGTGTGGTTCGTGCCGCAGCACTTGTCGGAATAGACCACGCTCGCGGCGACCCCGATGAAGATCGAGCCGAAATTGCGCAGCTTCGCGGCCGTGGCATGCGCGTCGCGCGTATGCACCTCGAGATGCTCCGCGGCGATATGGTCGGAATAGGCCAGCATGGCGGCCTCGTCGGCGCAGACGACGATCTCGCCATAGTCGCGCCAGGCGGCGGCGGCGACCGGCGCGGTCGAAAGGTTGCCGAGCTGCCGCTCGATCTCGACGAGCACCTTGTCCGCCAGGGTTCGGTCCGTGGTGATCAGGCCGACGCGGGTGCGCACGTCATGCTCCGCTTGCGCCAGCAGGTCGACCGCGATCGTCACGGCATCGCCGGTCTCGTCCGCGACGACGAAGATCTCGCTCGGGCCGGCGAGCTGGTCGATGCCGACGAGCCCGAAGACCTGGCGCTTGGCCTCGTTCACATAGGCGTTTCCCGGGCCGACGATCTTGTCGACCGCCGGAATGCTCTCCGTGCCGAAGGCCATCGCGGCGATCGCCTGCGCCCCGCCGACGCGAAAGATCCGGTCGGCGCCGGAGAGATGACAGCCGGCGATCATCGCCGGATGGGCCGCGGGCGGCAGGCAGGCGATGACCTCGTCGCAGCCCGCGACCTTGGCCGGCACGATCGTCATGATCGGCGCCGAGAGCAGCGGATAGCGCCCGCCCGGCACATAGGCGCCGACGCGGGCGATCGGGATGATGCGGTGGCCGAGATGCAGGCCGGGCAGCGGCTCGATCTCCAGGGGCAACAGGGTCTTGCGCTGCGCCTCGGCGAAGGCCCGCACGCGCTCGATCGCGAACTCGGTATCGGTGCGGGTCTGCGTCTCCAACCCGTCCAGCGCGGCGGCGCGCTCCGCGGCTGTGACTTCGAAGGCGTCGAGCTCGAGCTTGTCGAACTCGCGGGAATAGTGCCGTACCGCCGCGTCGCCGTCCCGCCGCACCGCCTCCAGAACCGCCTTCACCGTGGTCTCGACCGGGGTGTTGTCGCTCCAGGCGCTGCGCTGGGGCGCCTTGATGCGCGTGAGCCGGGCTTCCAGGGCGGGGTCGGATTTGGACATGCAGGACATTCCGGTGAGCGGGAGAGAGCTGGCCAAGCTTCTGCGCCACGCGGCGGCAAGGCAAGGAGGGCCCGCGGAGGCGTTGAAGATATTCACCAGCTGGGCTCAGATGCAGCTCTCGCGTGAAGGAGGCCCTCCATGAAGATCGGCGACCGTTTGAGGGAGCTAAGGCTCCGCCGTCAGCTCAGCGTCCGCGCCGTCGCCTTGCGGTCCGGCATTTCCCATTCCTCGATTTCGCTGATCGAGCGCGACCTGATCAGCCCGTCGCTCGACACGCTGCATGCCGTGCTCGATGCGCTCGGCACGACGCCATCGGGCTTCTTTCTGGACTTTCACGCCGTCTCGCCGCCAAATCCCTTCTGCCGGGCCGCTGAAATGACGGAGATCGGCCGGGCTGACGCCATTTCCTATCGTGTCATCGGAACCGGCTTTCCCAACCGCGCGATGCTGATGCTGCACGAGACCTACGCGCCGGGCGCCGATACGGGCGAGGCCTTCTCCCACTCGGCCCAGGAAGGCGGCCTCGTCATCCGCGGCGCGGTCGAGGTCACCGTCGGCGGCCGGACATCGATCCTGCAGCCCGGCGATGGTTATTATTTCGACAGCCGGGAGCCGCACCGCTTCCGGAACGCCTCGAACGAACCGAGCGAAATCGTCAGCGCCATCACGCCTCCGACCTATTGATCCCAGGACGGTGCGCTCCGATGGCGGAGGCGTGGTTCCGTAGCAGGCGCTATCATTGGGTCGGCCTGCTTCCGCTCCCGCCCCTTAGCTGCCCCTTCCGTTTGCGCAGAGGCGAAAGCCCAGATCGTCCGGAAGCCGGGGTGGCTTCGACGGCGATTGGTTACCAGGCAACCCGCGCCGCAACGTGCGAGACGAGCGTCCCCGTTGGGAAGACGTCGCCTCCGGGAGCCGCTGTCCAGCGCCCGTCGATATAGGCGTCCTGTCTCAGCAATCAGCGATCGGCGAGGCGCGACAGGCCCGGATGCTCGGCTGTGGCGCCCGCCTGTTCGCGCTCCCGGTTCGCTGCGCCCATCACTGCGTTCATGACTATCCTTCCGTCGGCTGATGTCGAGCCTAGGGGGAACGCTGGCGAGACCGGTTTCGAAGAACCGGCCTCGCGCCGTGGGGATCTCGGAAGATCTGGGCGGGGCCGATAGATTTTCGGATCGGTTTCATCGCAGCACCGATGCCAGGAATTCGCGCGTGCGCGGCTGCTCGGGCGCACTGAAGATGCGCTCCGGTTCGCCCTGCTCGCAAATCCGGCCCTTGTCGAAGAAGCAGACCCGGTCGGATACCTCGCGGGCGAAGCGCATCTCATGGGTGACGAGCAGCATGGTGAGGTCATGCTCGCTGGCGAGGCCGCGGATGACCGAGAGGACCTCCCCGACGAGCTGCGGATCGAGCGCGGAGGTCGGCTCGTCGAAGAGCAGCACGCGCGGGCGCATGGCCAGCGCGCGGGCGATGGCGACGCGCTGCTGCTGGCCGCCGGAGAGCTGCGCGGGATAGTGGTCTTTCTTGTCGGCGAGACCGACCATGGCAAGCAGATCGACGGCCCGGCATTCGGCCTCGCCGCGCGGCAGCCCGAGCACCCGCACGGGCGCCTCGACGACATTGCGCAGGACAGTCATATGCGGGAACAGGTTGAAGCTCTGGAAGACCATGCCGACATGGCTGCGGATCTGCCGCAGATGCCGGTCGGAGGCCCTGAAGGGACCGCGTTCGCCCTTTTCGTGATAGGGCATGCCGGCTAGCGTCAGCACCCCCTCCTGGAAGGGCTCCAGCGTCATCAGGATGCGCAGCACCGTCGACTTGCCCGAACCGGAGGGGCCGATCAGTGTGACCTTCTCGCCCTGCGCAACGCTGAAATTGAAGTCGTCCAGAACGGTCAGCGCGCCGAAGCGTTTGACGACGCTGGAGAACTCGATGATGGGCGCCTTGACGGATTCGGTCATCGCAACGGGATCCCTGCTTTTGGCAGCGCCTTTTGCAGCCGGTGCAGGCCGGCCGAGCAGATCAGCGTGAGGAGGAGGAAGATCAGGCCGACCAGAGTCAGCGGGACCAGGTATTCAAAGGTGCGCTCGCCGATCATGTTGGCCAGCCCCATCATCTCGAGGACGGTCACGACGGAGAGCACTGGCGTCTCCTTGATCATCGCAACAAGATAGTTGCCCATGGCTGGCAGGATGCGCGGCACGATCTGCGGCACGACGATGTCGCGGTAGGTCTGCAGGCGGCTCAGGTTCAGCGCGGTGGCCGCCTCCCATTGCCCGCGCGGCACGGCGTCGATGCCACCGCGGTAGACCTCCGAGGTATAGGCCGAATATTGCAGCCCCAGCGCGATCGCTCCGGTGAGGAAGGCCGGCAATGTGACCCCGTAGTCCGGCAGGACGTAGTAGAGGAAGAAGAGCTGCACCAGCAACGGCGTGTCGCGGAGGAATTCGACGACGATCGCCGTGGTCCAAGACACGCTCACGAAACGGCTGCGGCGCAGCAGTGCGAAGCCAAGGCCGAGCACCAGCGCGATCGCAAAGCCGGCCGCGGCCGCCTGCAGCGTTACGGTGAGCCCGATGAGCAGGATAGGCAGGATCGATGATGCGTAGGTCAGCGGCGTCGTCGTATCCCATTCGAACCCGTACATCATGCCGGGCGCCTCACGAATGGGCCGCGCGCGGAAAGGCCGCGCCGCGCCGGGCCAGTTTCTCGATCAGCCGCATGACCAGCATCAGGACCAGCGACATCACGAAATATCCGACGAGCGTCAGGCTGTAGACGCCGGCGCTGTCGAGGGTGAGGTTGCGGATCGATTGCGCGCGGAAGGTGAGGTCGGCGATCGAGATCAGCGAGACCAGTGACGACAGCTTCAAGGTCTCGATGGCGAGATTGCCGAAGGCCGGCATCATCTCGACCAGCGCCTGCGGCAGGGAGATATGGAGGAGCGTCTGGACGCGACCGAAATTCAGCGCGCGCGCCGCTTCGTGCTGCTGCGCGGAAACCGATTGCAGCGCGCCGCGCACAATCTCGGAGCCATAGGCGCCGACATGGAGGGAGAGCACGAGAATTCCCGTGGCGACGGGCTCGAAGCTGACGCCGACGAGCGGCAGGGCGTAGTAGAACCAGAACAGCTGGACGAGCAGCGAGGTGCCACGGAAGAGCTCGGTATAGCAGAGCGCGATCATCGCCAGCACGCGCCCGCCCTCGACGCGGGCGATGCCGGCAGCGAAGGCGGCGACTGCGCCGATCGCGATCGCCGACAGCGTGATGGCCGCGGTGACGAGTGCGCCGCGTGAGAGCGCAGGCAGATAGGACAGCCACTCCATCCAGGACTCCCCGAAAGCGTCGAAACGGGCACAGGGTTCTGCCCGCCGGTCGGGCGGGCAGAACGACATCGTCTGGCGCGCCTGTGATTCAGCCGGACCTCGCTGAACGGAAGACGTCGCTCCAACTCACCAGCTCAGGGCATGGTTTCGTGGCCGACGGGGCACATACCGCGGCGGACCATGTTCCGGTGCCTCATTTGCCGGCGCAAAGGTCCTCGACCTTGCGCTCCGCCGCCGCCTTGATGCTTGCCTCGGACAGCCCGTAATTGCCGAGGATCTTCTTGTACTCGTCCGTCGCGCGGAATTCGACGAGGGCGGCGTTGAAGGCGTCGCGCAGTTCCTTGTCCTCGGGCCGGAACGCGAAGCCGCCGAAGTTGCGGACCGGCTTGCCGTTGACCACCGGGTCGGTGAAGGGCGCAACCTGCTCGACATTGGCCTGGCCCTTGGCGAGCGAGGCGACCGTGAGCTCGGTCGCGGCATAGGCGTCGGCACGGCTCTGCACGGTCGCGAGCGCATCGGCATTGGCGGTGATGAAGATCACCTGGCTGTCCTTGACACCGACCGCGCGCAGGAAGTCGATATTGTTCGCGCCGGACACGACCGCGACCTTCAGCGACGGGTCCTTGGCGATGTCGGCATAGGTCGTGAGCTTCTTCGGATTGCCCTTCTTCACCAGCAAGCCCTCGCCATAGGAGGAGTTCGGCTCGGAGAAGGAGACCTGCTTGCAGCGCTCCGGCGAGATGTTCTGCTCGGCGGCAACGAAATCGAAGCGCTTGGCCTTGAGGCCAGGGATCAGGGTGCCGAACGGCGTGACGGACCAGTTGGCCTCGGCGACGCCGATCTTCTTCAGCACGGCATTGGCCACGTCGGGCCCGATGCCGGCCGAGGTGCCGTCGTCCTTCATATACGAATAGGGCACCTCATTGGCGGTCGCGACCCGGATATAGCCCTGGTCCTTGACGTCCTTCAGGCTGGTGGCGCCGGCGGCGGAAAGGCCGATGGCGACAGCGACAGCGAAAGTGGACACCCCGGCAATTTTCAGAAACGGCATGTGCATTCTCCTCTGGTTGATGTTTTTCCGCATGCCGATTGCCTCGGATCTCTGGCGTCTTCGCGCCGGCGGATGGGTTTGGGCCGGTCGCCCGGCCGAACGGATCACGGCGCCTCCTTCAGCACGGCGAGGACCGAGAGGCAGTCGCCCGCCTTGATCAGCCCGGGGACGTGGCGCGCGGCGAGGACACCGTCCATGGCGGCCCGGTACTCGGCCGGGGCGAGCCCGGTTTTGCCCACGGGGTAGAGTCGCGCGATCGTCTCGCCGGCGCGCACCTGATCGCCGAGATCGCGCTCGAAGACGATGAGCCCATCATCTTGCGCGAAGGCGAAGCAGTCGCCCGAGGGCATGTCCAGCCAGCGGGTCGGTGCCATCTCGGGCGGTCCGGCGAGGATGCCGGCATGCTTGAGCAGGTTGCCGGCGCCGCGCCGGGCGATGTCGATCGTCCGGGCACTCGCCGTTCCGGCCCCGCCGAGCTCGGTCGTCACGAAGACCTTGCCCATCTCCTCGACGGTGGTGTCGAGCATGCCGACGGCGTCGATCTCGATCATCTTCATCGAATAGGGAGCGGAGAAGGCCGCAACCGCCGCAAAGCAGCGCGCCTCCTGCGCCTTGTCCGGCAATTCATGGGCCGCGGCATAGGGCAGGAAGTCGAGCGTCTTTCCGCCCGAATGGTAGTCGAGCACGATGTCGGCGAGCGGGACGAGATGGCGTGTGACGTAGTCTGCGATCTTCTCGGTCACGCTGCCATCCGGCCGGCCGGGGAAGCTGCGGTTGAGATTGCCCTTGTCGATCGGCGATGTGCGGGTCCCGGCCCGGAAGGCCGGATAGTTGAGCGCCGGCACGATGATGACCCGGCCCGAAACCGCTGCCGGATCGAGCGTGCGCGCCAGCTCGAACAGGGCTGCCGGACCCTCATATTCGTCGCCATGGTTCGCGCCGGTCAAAAGCGCCGTCGGGCCAGCGCCGTTCGCGACGACGCAGATCGGGATCATCACCGAGCCCCAGGCGCTGTCGTCGCGGCTATAGGGCAGGCGCAAATGGCCATGCTGGACGCCGCGCGCCGACAGATCGACCGTGGGGGTCACCGGCGAGGAGCGCGGAGAGGCGGTCAACATGCGATTCACCCCTTGACGAAGAGCTGGCGTGGCACGTTCGACAGGCATTCGACGCCAGTCTGCGTGATCGCGATGCTCTCGGTGATCTCGAGCCCCATGTCCTCGAGCCAGAGGCCGGTCATGAAATGGAAGGTCATGCCGGGCTTGAGCTCGGTCCGGTCGCCGGGGCGCAGGCTCATGGTGCGCTCGCCCCAATCGGGCGGATAGGACAGCCCGATCGGGTAGCCGGTGCGGTTGTCCTTGATGATCCCGTATTTTTTCAGCACCGCGAAGAAGGCGTTGGCGATGTCCTCGCAGGTGTTGCCGGGCTTTGCCGCGGCGAGCCCGGCTTCCATGCCTTCGAGCGTCGCCTCCTCGGCGTCGAGGAAGGCCTGCGTCGGCTTGCCCAGGAAGACGGTGCGCGACAGCGGGCAATGGTAGCGCTTATAGGCACCGGCGATCTCGAAGAAGGTGCCTTCGCCGATGCGCATCGGCTTGTCGTCCCAGGTCAGATGCGGAGCAGACGCGTCCGCTCCCGAGGGCAGCAGCGGCACGATCGCCGGATAATCACCGCCGAATTCGGGCGTGCCGCGGATGCCGGCGTCATAGATCTCGGCGACGAGGTCGCATTTGCGCATGCCGGGCCGGGCAACCTCGACGATGCGCTGGTGCATCAGCTCGACGATGCGGCCGGCCTTGCGCATATAGTCAAGCTCGGTCTGGCTCTTGACCGCGCGCTGCCAGTTCACCAGGCCGCCAGCATCCTTGAAACGGGCATTCGGCAGATGCGTCTGCAGCGAGGCGAAGGCCGCCGCCGAGAAGTAGTAGTTGTCCATCTCGACCGCGATCGGGAGCTTGTCCCACCCTCGTTCGGCGATGATCTGCGCCAGCAGGTCCATCGGATGGCGCTCGGTCGATTGAACGTAGTGGTCGGGATAGCCGATGATGTTGTCGTGGCCGAGATAGGCGGTGCGCTTCGCGCCATTCCCATCCTGCTTGCGGCCGTACCAGATCGGCTCGCCCGAGGGCGGCACGATCACGCATTGGTGGACGTAGAAGGACCAGCCGTCATAGCCGGTGAGCCAGTGCATGTTTGACGGATCGGTCACGATCATCAGTTCGACGCCGGCCCGCTCCATGGCGGTACGGGTCTTGGCGAGGCGCTCGGCGTATTCCTCGCGCGTGAAATTCAAGATTACGGTCACGCGGCGTCTCCCGCTTCGGCTTTGGTGTCGATGGTGTGCCCGGCGCCGGCAGCGCGGGCGCGGGCGACGGCGAGATTGGCGATCGCCGTGTCCTGCACCCCGGTCCCGGTAAGGTCCACCAGGGTGATCTCGTCAGCCCTTGTCCGGCCGGTGCGTTTGCCGGCGATCACCTCGCCGATCTCGGCGAAGGCCTGGTCGGCCGTCGCGGCGCCGGCGCGGATCGCGGAGGCCAGCTCGCCGAGACGCCGCGTCTGGGTGAGACGGTCGGCGACATAGCTTGCGCGGGCGAAGATCCCGGGGTCGATTTCGTTCTTGTGTTCGCTGTCGGAGCCCATTGCAGTGATGTGCTGGCCGGGCTCGAGCCAGTCCGCCATCAGGATCGGCTGTTCGGCGGGCGTCGTGGTGACGATGACATCGGCGCCCCTTGCGGCGGCTTGCGGATCGCTGACGGCGGTGACGACGAAGCCGAGCCGCCGAGAGAGCTCGGCAGCGACCTTGTCGGCCTTTTTCGCGTCGCGCGCCCAAATCCGCGCCTCGCGGATCGGGCGGACCAGTGTCAGCGCTTCGAGCTGGAGCCTTGCCTGCATTCCGGCGCCGAAAACGGCGGCGACCGCCGCATCCGGTCGGGCGAGATGGCGTGCCGCGACCGCCCCGGCGGCCGCGGTCCGCACATCGGTGAGATAGCCGTTGTCCAAGAGCAGCGCCTCGACCAGCCCGGTCCTGGCACTGAACAGGATCATCAGCCCGTTCAGGCTGGGCAAGCCGAGTTTGGGATTGTCGAAGAAGCCGGGGCTGACCTTGATCGCGAAACCGTCGAGGCTCGGCACATAAGCCGTCTTCACGTCGACCTCGCCGCGATGTTCGGAGATGTCGAGCCGCAGGATCGGCGGCATGACGACGGCTTTGGTCGCGAGCGCCCCGAAGGCCTCCTCGACACAGGCGATCGCGCTCAAGTCGAGCCTGACGACGCGGCGCAGCTCGGCTTCGGTGAGGATGAGCATGCGGCTCATCCGGCGGCTCCGGAGATGATGCGCCGGTGTACGGCTTCGTCGATATTGCCGCCCGAGACGATGATCGCCGTCGGGCCGTGCGGGCTGACCTTGCCGGCAAGCAGCGCCGCGATACCGACCGCGCCGGCGCCCTCTACGACCTCGCCCTCCTCGCGCGCGGCGTGGCGGATGCCCGCGGCGATCTCCGCCTCGCTCAGCAGCACGATCTCGTCGAGCAGGTCACGACACAGCGCGAAGGTGACGCGATTGGAAAGGCCGATGCCGCCGCCAAGCGAATCCGCCAGCGTTTCCGTTTCGACCACCGCGACGGGCCGGCCGGCCGCGACGGAAACTGCCATGGCAGCCCCTCGTTCCATCGAGATGCCGACGACGCGAACCTCCGGGCGCCATGCCTTGACCGCGGCGGCGATCCCGCCGGCAAGCCCCCCGCCCGACAGGGGCACCAGCACCAGCGCGAGCTCGGACAGGTCCTCGACCAGTTCGAGGCCGATCGTGCCCTGGCCCGCCACGACATCGGGATTGTCGAAGGGCGGGATCGGGGTGAGTCCGTGCTCGGCGACCAGCCGTTCGACCTCAGCCTGCGCATCGTCCTGCGAGCGGCCGACAATGCGGATCTCGGCGCCGAGCGAGCGGATCGCTTCGACCTTGTTCGCCGGCACCAGCGCCGACATGCAGATCGTGGCGCGCAGCCCGAGCTGCCGGGCGGCGTAGGCGACCGCGCGGCCATGATTGCCGGTGGATGCGGTCACCAGCCCGTGCCGGCGCCGGTCGTCCCCGAGCGCCAGCACCGCGTTCATCGCGCCGCGGAGCTTGAACGCGCCGATCGGCTGGCGGGTCTCCAGTTTGAGGTGGACAGGCTGCCGGCACAGGCGGCTCAAGCTCGGCGAAACGACGAGCGGCGTGTGCGCCACCTTGCCGGCGATGCGCGCCGCGGCGGCCTCGATGTCCGACAACGCGACCGGCACCGGCGGCTCGGCCGGTCGATCTGCTGCAACATTGGCGAGATGCGGTTTTGTCACCGTGGCCCCTCTCGCTTGTCATGCTGCGAGGGGGAAAAATTCATGTCAATTATTATATTGTCATGATCCAATCATGACGGATGAACTGCAGATCGCGAAGGGGGAAGGCCACCCGCCCGAGGTCACCCGGCTCTCAGCCGATGGCGCCGATGTCGAAGACCGACGGAAGCTGCTCGAACGTCTGCCGCACGCTCGTCAGCGTCCGGGTCAGCAGCTCATGGCTCAACCGCCCTCCGAGGCAGATTCGGATGCCCCCGCCATGGCCGGCGCCGGCTACGAAGGGATCGGACGGTGTCACGGCGATGCGCCGGTCGGCGAGTGAGCGGACAAGGCTATCCTCGGTCCAATGGGCCGGCACCCTGAGCCAGGCGCAGAGCGAGAGCGGATGACTCGACGCGACATGAATCCCGAGCGTATCCGCGACGATGCCCTGCCGTGCCCTCGCCTCCTCGCGCTGGATCGCGAGCAACCTCTGCGCCGTGCCGTCCTCGACCCAGCGCGTCGCGATCTCGGCCGGCAGATAGGTGCCGCTCCAGCTCGTCACACGCAGGATCGAGGTCGCGCGGATCGAGTATTGCGGCGGCACGACCAGATAGCCGACGCGCAGGCCGGTCAGCACCGTCTTGGTGAAGCTCGTGAGGAAGAAACCGAGATCGGGCAGCATGGACGTGATCGAGGGCAACGGCTCCTGGATCAGCGGCTTGTAGACCTCGTCCTCGACGACGAAGACCCCATGGCGCCGCGCGATCTCGGCGATGGCGTGGCGGCGCTCGGGACCCGCGACATGGCTCGTCGGATTGTTGAGGGTCGGGATGAGGACAAGCGCACGCACACCGCCGGCACGGCAAGCCGCCTCGAACGCATCGGGGCGAATTCCCTCCTCGTCGGTCGGCAGGCCCTTGAGGCTGAAGCCGAGGACATTGGCGAGGCCGATGACGCCGTGATCCGTCAAATTCTCGGTCAGCACGAGGTCGCCGGCGCGTATCACGCAGGCCAGAGCCAGGAAGAGCGCATGGGCGGCGCCGTTGGTGATCAGGACGCGCTCGGCGGAGGTCTCGACTCCGAGCGGGCCCAGCCAGAGGCGTGCGGCTTCGCGGTGGCGGTCGAGACCCGCGATCGGCCGGCAAGGCCGCATGAAGGCGCCGTTGTCGTCCTCGGCCAGGGCCGCCAGTGCCTGCCGCGAGGCCGCCTCATGCGCGTCGAGATAGACCCCGCGCACGATCGAGAGGTCGACGACCTCGGACGAGCTTCGGTCGAGCATCAGGCGCCCCGCCTGCTCGGTGACGCGCAGCTTCACGAAAGTCCCGCGTCCAACCTCCCCGCCAAGATAGCCCAGGCGCTCGGCTTCCTTGTAGCTGAGGCTGACGGTCTGCACCGAGATGCCGAGCTTGCGGGCAAGGTCGCGATGCGTCGGCATCCGGTCCATCGGCTTCAGAACGCCGGCGTCGATATCGGCGATGATCCGCTCGGTGAGCGCGCCGTGCTTGGTCTCGCCCTTTTGCTTCGTCAGGGTCGGGCGCCACTCGACGGCCTTCCCCAGAGCCGGAGAAAGCCGGTTGTCAGGGGGCCGCGCGGCTTGACGGAGCATATGATTGTCTCGTTCTTAGGAGGCATCGTTCATGACATTATGCACGCACGGCCAGCGAAGATGAAGCTCGATACCATCGACCTGAAGATCGTCGCCGCCCTGCGACGCGACGGCCGCATGACCAAGCTCAAGCTCGCCCAAAAGGTCGCATAGTCGCCGGCCGCCGGCTGGGAGCCGCTGCGCCGTATGGAAGAGAGCGGCGTGATCAAGGGCTACACCGCGATCGTCGATCTGCAGCCCGACGCGCCGCGCACCGCGGTGCCCGGGCATCTTGCGCGGGCCCTCGCCTCCCGGTCGCGGCGGAGTTCGCGGCAGTCCCTTCCCCGGGGACGTTCTGGCTCGCCTTTCTGATTCGTTGGACTCGTCAAGCCATCTTTTGGTCGCTAGCGTACGAGCGTGGATCCTGAACGGGAGGTGGCTATGCCGAACGCCGACACCGTGCTGATTTGCTCGTACGAAGAACGCAAGGCCGCCGTTTTGAGAGCCGCCCAGTTGCTCCAGTACGCAAAAGGCTCCGACGAAGACCGTGAATTCGAGATGCTGACCGAGGCCATTGCCGAGTTCGACATCCTTCAGGAGTCTCTCGGGCCGGTCGAGATCCCGCCCGCCTTCATGCAGTTCATCCACGGAGCGGGCCGGCGCTCGGCTGCCACCAGCGTTCGTGAGAGATCTCGCCGCCCCCTCCGGATCGCGCCGGTTTCAAGCGGACCCCTGGCGCGCTCGACGCGACGCTGACGCCACAGAGCTTCAGGCAATGTACGGCTGCGGTCGCAGGCATTCGCACCGCCCATGCGCGGCGGCATGGGCGTTTCCCGTACCGACATGTCGCAAGTCCCGCAGGCTCGCCTTGAGTCGCGATCCGAGAATGACTTATTACTCAATGGGTTCGAGGCGCGTCCTGGAGAATAGGTTTAAGGGGATCGCCATCGGCCTCGCGCCAATCTTGGCAGCACGCCGAGGCGATCGAGATCTCGCTCACCTTCCGCACCTAGATCGGCTTTTCCGAAAACCGCAATCCACTTTTCGGGCCGATGCTTTGGGTGCCTAAGGATGTCGTCAATCGCGGCGAGCAGTTGAGCTTGCAGGCTTCGATCAGCGAGGCGATGACTGCCCCGTGCTCGGCGCCACCGCCGGCGCAATTGTCCCGCCACCCGGCGCCCAAGATTTCGTTGGACAGATCAAAGGTCACAGAGACAGTGTAACCGCATGATCCGAGTGCGGGGGCACGTCAAAGTGCAAGTTCGGTCGTTAGCGTCGCATTTCGTGCCGGGGCTTTGTGCCCTTTTGCTTGTCTTGCTGTCATCGGCAAGCGCACCAGCGCAGCAAGCCGATGTGGTGCTGGCGGTCGGCACAATCACCACCAACAACTATCCCGGTCAGGAGTCTGCTGGCAATGGTCTGGGCGAGGTCATCTTGCACCACGTCGTCACCATGCTGGGCGACGGCGAGGACTTTGCCTGGTGCGCGGGAAAGGTCGTCGAATGGCGGCGGATCGACGAGGTGAACAAGGAACAGAAATTTCAGCAGTCGGAATATGCTGACCCGGCCACGGCGATAAAGAAGCTGGGCACCATGGCACCAGACTTTCTGATTGGCGGCAGCATCAGCTTCGGCGCCGGAAAAGCCGACTGGACCATGGAGATCAGAACCAACCCCGGCGGCGAGCTTGTTGACCGCTTCACCGGCTTTGCAGATGACGATGCGGTTGTGGACGAGGCTGCCCGGATTGCCGAACGGGTGCTGGACAGGCTTTGCCCCGGCCCGTGGACGGTCACCGGCGGCGGCGCCCGGATCAAGGTGAGCGGAACCGTGGTGAAATTGAACGAGGCGTTCAAGACCGTCGGCACGTTCCCCGGTGGCACTGCGAATTTCGTGTACTCGCCAACGTCGCGCTCCGGCGGGACGGTGAAATATGTGCTTGCCGGGGGCGGTTTCTCAGGCGCCGGCAGCGGCACCTATACGATCGGTCCGTCGGGCGACGGCTCTACGTTGACGATCAAGCAAACCACGACGGGCTGCATCAACCGCGTACCGGGTTCGTGCAAGACCAACAGCGAGGCGCTGACCCTGACCCCGGTTTCGCGCTGACGGTCCGCTCGGCACCCGACGGTCGACTGTTCGGGTCTTAATATTCGCCGCCGCCCGGCGACAGCAAAGTAAAGCCTTGTCCTCGATCGCATGCGCAGCCCGGACTGACGGATCCGGAGCTTCAGCCTGCCACCGGCAGCCGCGCTGCGCGCGCCTTCGCATATTTGGCGAGGCTGATCTTGACGGTCACCAGCACGGGTGCGGCGACGACGAAGAGCACGGCGACAGCATAGAACGCCGTGTCGAAGGCGATCACCGTCGACTGCTGGGTGACAGCCCTGCCGAGAAGGCTCGTCGCTGCACGGCCGGCCGCCGCAGCCTCCATCCCCCTGCCCGCCAGCATGGCAGCCGTCGCCGTCAGCCGTTCGCTGACGACAGGAGCGCTGGCGGTGATGCTGGCGCCGAGCACGGCGACATTGGCTGCGATACCATGGTCGATCAGCGTCTGGAGCCCCGCCACGCCGATCAGGCCGCCGAGCTGGCGCCCGGTGTTGAAGATGCCGATGGCCGAGGGCAGGTCTTCGCCGTCCAGATTGTCAAAGGCGATCAAGGTAATCGACAGGAACAGGAAGCCGAGGCCAAGACCGCGCAGCAGGACGGCCGCCATCATGTCCTGCGCCCCGCTCTCGCTGGTCGAGCCGGACAGCATCCACATCGCAGCCATCACCATCAGAATTCCAAGGGGGACGGTTGCGACCGGAGGAACGCGGCGGATGCCGATGAGCACGGCTGCAATGACGAGCGCAGCGACGAACAGCGCGCCGCTCGGCAGCAGCAGCTGCCCGGCGGCGGTCGGCGTGAAGGCGAGGACGGACACGGCAAAGGACGGAATCAGGTAGGCACTGCCGAACAGCGCGGCTCCGGCGACGAAGCTGACGATGAAGGCGAAGGAAAAGTCCTGCGAGCGGAACACGCCAAGATCGAGCAGTCCCCGCCCCCCTGCCAGCCATTGCCGGCCAAGGAACGCGAGAAGAGCAGCCGTTCCGATCAATGTCAGCCAGGTGATCCGCGCCTCCTCGAACCAGTCCCAGCGGCTGCCCTGGCTCAGCACATAGGTGAAACAGGCGAGCGCGCTCGAGACGAGCGCAAGGCCCATCCAGTCCAACGAGCCGGGCGCAGTTTTGACGGGCGTCGTGCTGTCGCCGAGCAGTAGAAGGCCGAGCGCGGCCAGCGCCACCGGGATGACACTGAGGAAGATCCAGTCCCAGGATTGGCTGTCGAGCAGCCAGCCCTGGAGGGCCGGCGCGATGGTCGCGGGCGCCACGACGGCGCCCATCGCGAAAAGAGCCTGAAGATACGGCTGGAGGCGCCGCGGATAGGCGAGAAAGAGGAGCGTCTGCCCCGCGACGAGCAGGGTTCCTCCGGAGAGGCCCTGGATGATGCGCAGGGCGACGAGCAGATCCAATCGCGTCGTGATCGCGGCAGCGGCGCAGGCTGCCCCCATCGCCAGGGTCGCAGTCATGACGAGACGGCGCGGATCGATGCGGCCCATCAGGGCGTGGACGGCGAGGAAGCCGATCAGCTTTGCCGTGGTGTAGCCGATATCCAGCCAGGCAAACTCATCGGGCGTTGCGTAGGAGTCGCCGATGATGTCGCCGCGGCCGAGCGACAGCACGGTGCTGGCAATCGCCTCCGTCAGGGTGGCAAGCACGATGCCGGCCATGAGCGCGCCGCCCGCTCCCGCCTGTTCCCGGATAGGGACGTCGAGGGCTGCCGCGGTCATGCGCCGCTCCCGAGATCGATCTCGACACGCGCGGACAGGCCGGGCACGAGACGGCCGGGCAATGGATTACCAAGAAACCGGATCTTCACCGGCACGCGCTGAACGACGCGAACGAAATTTCCGGTGGCGTTGTCCGGCGGGAGCAGGCTGAAGGCGGAGCCGCTGCCCGGCGCAAAGCTATCCACGACGCCCTGGAACGCCTCGTTCGGATAGCCATCGATCCTGATGCGGATCTGCTGGCCGGGCTTGATCTGCTCGATCTGCGTCTCCTTGAAGTTTGCCACGATCCAGAGGTCATCGACCGGGACGAGATCGAGCAGCGGGGCGCCAGGCGCGACAAGCCGGCCGATCCGTGCCTGCCGGTTGCCGACGACGCCGCCGATCGGCGCACGCACCACGGTGTTGTCGAGATCGATCTGGGCGAGATCGCGTGCGGCCTGGGCCTGCGCGACCGCGGCAAGAGCCGCTTCGCGCTGGGTGGCAAGGACGGCGATGCGCTGCCGCTGCGCCTCGACGGTGGCCGTCGCCGCTGCCAGGCCCGCCTCGCCCCGCGACCGCGCCGCGTCGCTTTCATCGAGCTGGGCCTGGCTGATCGCGCCGCGGTGAATCAACTCGCGGCGCCGGTTCGAGGCCCTGACCGCCAGGTCCAGCTCCGCCACGGCCGAACGCTTCTGGGCCTCGGACTGGCGGATGAGCGCGTGCTGGAGCTGAGTGTCGGCGTCGACATTGGTGACGCGGGCCTGGGCTGCCTCGACATTGGCAACGGTCTGGGCGAGCCGTGCGCGGTAGTCCCTGTCGTCGATCCGGAACAGGACGTCGCCGGCCCGGACGGCCTGATTGTCCTCGACCTCGACCGCCGTGACATAGCCCGCGATCTTTGGTGCGAGCGAGGTCACATCGCCGCGGACATAGGCATTGTCGGTCGATGCCCCGCCGGCACGAACATGGGCCCATCCCGCAGCAGCGGCCCCCACGGCCACGGTGCACAACAGCAGGCCGGCGAGCTTTCTGAGTTTTGGGGAACGGGCCACGGCAACCTCCGGTAATGATCGTTACCATTGACCCATATGGTAATAATCGTTACCAGTCAATGGACACGTTCATGGAGGGATAGAGAGCTGTGATCGAGGAGAAGACCCGCAAGCCCGCCAATCGCCGCGACGCGCTGCTGAAAGCGGCGGCCACGGAGTTTCTTGAAAAGGGCTATGTCGCGACGAGCATCGACGCGATCATCGAGAGATCCGGCGGCTCGAAGCGCAACATCTACAATGAATTCGGCAACAAGCAGGGGCTGTTCCTGGCCATCGTCAAACACAATGTCGACGAGATGCTGGAAACGCTCTCGGTCGACGACATCGAGATGCACGATCTGCGGGAGACGCTGACGGTGTTCGGCGAACGCCTGATGAAGGTCTACATGTCTCCGACCTTGATCGGGATCTATCGCACTGTCGTCACCGAGGCCTCTCGGTTCCCTGAGCTGATGAAATCCTTCTACGAGCAAGGCCCTGCCCGGACCACGCTCCGGCTTGCCGAGGTTCTCGAGGCGGCCAGGGCGCGCGGCGAAATTCGCGGGGATGATTGCCTGCGGCTGGCCGGGCACTTTGTCGGCATGATCCGCGATAATCTCCATCTGCAGGTCATTCTCGGGGTGCGCCCACCACCATCGGACGACGAGGCGCGAGCGGCGGTCGCCTCCGCCGTCGAAGTCTTCCTGAATGGCGCAGGACGCGGCAGGCCGTGAGCGCATTGCCCTTCTGACGATACGGCCCCAGGCGCAGACGGTATCCGGAGTATGTTTCGACGTTCCACCTCGGTCGGATGGGACCGGCCAGGGGTGGACATCTCTAAACGTGGGCGGTCATGCTCGTTCCAGCGCCCGTTGAAGGGGTACCCTGAGCATCGCCGGGGCAACCCCGCAGGTCCACACTTCAGCTGGACGGGAAGGCTGGGAGTTGGCGAGACGATATGAACGATACCGGCGTGGCGACAATCGGCATGGTTTCACATGCAGCAACAGATTCGAGATCGCTGCGTCGTTTCGAAGATGAGCGCTTCCTCACGGGCCGGGGACGCTACCAGGACGATGAGCAGGTGCCCGGGGCCTTGCACGCCGTGGTGCTGCGCTCACCCCATGCCCATGCCGCGATCCTTGCGGTCGATGCCGAGGCGGCGAGGCGCCTGCCGGGTGTCAGCGCCATCTATACCGCAGCGGAGATCGACGATCTCGGCCTGCTGCCCTGCTCGCTGCCGCTGAAGAACGAGCCGCCGCTGATCGTGCCGCCGCGATCGCCCCTGGCGCGCGGGCGCGTCCGCCATGTCGGCGACCCCGTGGCCTTCGTCGTGGCCGAAAGCGCGGACGCTGCGCGCCAGGCCTGCGAGTTGATCGCCGTCGCGTACGAGATCCTCCCCGCGGTCACCGACCTCGCTGCGGCGGCCGAGCCGGGCGCTCCCGAGATCTGGCCGCAGGCTGCCGGCAATCTCGCTCTGCGCTACCGTCTCGGCGATGACGATGCGGTCGCCACCGCATTCCGCCGTGCCGCGCATATCGTGACCTGCCGGCTGGTCAACAACAGGATCCTTGCCGCCGCCCTGGAGCCGCGGGCGGCGCTCGGGCGCTTCGACGCGGAGAGCGGCCGCTACCGGCTTTCGCTCAGTGGTGCCTCCGTCCATGACATCCGCCGCGAGCTTGCCGCCGTTCTCAAGGTCGCGCCGGAGCGGATCGATGTCGCCTGTCCCGATGTCGGCGGCGGCTTTGGCATGAAGAACGTCACCTACCCCGAATATGCGCTCGTGCTGATCGCGGCGCAGCGCCTGGGCCGACCCGTGCGCTGGCTTGCCGAGCGAATCGAGGATTTCGCCAGCGGCACCCATGCCCGCGACAACCTGACGACGGGCCGCCTCGCGCTCGATGCCAAGGGCCGTTTCCTTGCGCTTGCCGTGGAAACCGTCGCCAATCTCGGCGCCTATGTCTCCTCGCTCGGGCCAGGCAGCGCGACGACCGCGCCGACGCCCGCCATGGGCGGGCTCTACGACATTCCGGCCATGACCATGGATGTCCGCTGCGTCTTCACCAATACCGCGCCGGTCGACGCCTATCGCGGCGCCGGCAAGCCGGAGGCGAACTACCTGATCGAGCGGTTGGCGGATGAGGCGGCGCATCGGCTGCGGATCGATCCGGCCGTCCTGCGCAAACGCAACTTCATCCGCAGCTTCCCCTATCGAAAACCCTTCGGTGCGGTCCTCGACTGTGGCGCCTTCGCGGGAAATCTCGACCGCGTTCTGGCCGCCTCCGACCGCGCCGGCTTTCGCCGCCGCCGCGCCGCATCGCGCCAGAGCGGTAAGCTGCGCGGCTTCGGCATCGGCTGCTTCCTGGAAACCGCGCGCGGCGGCCCCAATGAGAATGCCTGGCTGACCTTCCGCAGTGACGGCCGGGTCGAGATGGCGGTCGGCACCCAGTCGAACGGCCAGGGCCACGAGACGAGCTTTGCGCAGGTCCTGTCGCAGCAACTCGGCCTGCCGGCCGAACACTTCCATCTCGTGCAGGGCGACACGGAGCGCGTCCCGACCGGCGGCGGCCATGGCGGCGCCCGTTCGCTGCATATGGGGGGCGGAGCTCTCGTCCTGGCGGCGCACGCCTTGATCCGGGCAGCAAAACCCGCGGCGGCACAGTTGCTCCAGGCGCCGGCCGACGCCGTGCTCTTCCAGGATGGCTTGTTCCGTGCGCCCGGCGCCGGCGAAGTCGATCTCGCGACGGTCGCGCGCCATGCACGGGAAACGACCGGCCTGCCGCTCTCCGGCCATGGCGCCAATCGCAACGCACCCCTCACCTTCCCGAACGGCGCGCAAACGGCCGAGGTCGAGGTCGATCCCGAGACCGGAGCGGTGACGCTGCTGCGCTATGTCGCCGTCGATGACTACGGCACCCTGGTCAACCCTCTCCTGACGGAGGCCCAGGTCCATGGCGGATTGGCGCAGGGCATCGGCCAGGCGCTGATGGAGGAAATCCGCTACGACCCGGAAGGCGGCCAGCTCCTCAGCGCGACCTTCATGGACTACGCGCTGCCGCGCGCAGCCGACCTGCCCGGTTTCGAACTCGCGCTGGTCGAGCTGCCGACGAAAGCGAACCCGCTCGGCGTCAAGGGCGCCGGACAAGCCGGCTGCATCGGCGCCCCGCAGACGGTGATCCACGCGATCCTCGATGCGCTGCGCCCGCTCGGCGTCACGCATCTCGACATGCCGGCGACCCCGGCCCGGATCTGGCATGCGATCCAGGAAGTCAGGACTGCGCGGACGCAGCGCTGAAGGCGCTGGTTGCGCTGCCCCCCGGTCACGCCTGCCTGGGGCGTTGCCCGGCAGGACGGAGGAACGGATACAGTTATGTCAGGGATGCGGCGAATGCTGCGGGTCAGCGACATGGATACTGGGCGACGGCATGGCTTCCACATCCGACCCTGGACATGACCGGGACGGTATCCGTGTCAGGCGCGAAACGCCGGTCCGCGACGGCACGCCCTCGAGGGGATGACCCGGGTTGTGCGCTTGCACTCTGCTCGTCCTGTGCGCAGCCTCTAACGGACTGTCGCCCGGGTTGATTCATGCTTCGCAAGATCGCGTTCTTTGGCTTGCTCTGCCTCGTGCCGGGGCTTGCGCTCGCCTCCCAGTGTCCCGCCGAACGCCCGACGCCGCTCGTGCCAACCGACGCTGCCCTTTGCGCCGCACTCGACCGGGATATCCGCAGGCCGGGTGCTTTTCCTCTCGATGTCTACCAGGAGAAGCTCGGCCGCTATCTGGGTGCCTTCTGCCACCGCAATCTCGCCGCGGGCTGGCGCGTCGACAAGACGGTTCGCGATACCGGGCCGTTCACCGCGACCCTGCGCAACGACAAGACCAGCGGCAACTACCATGGCACCCATGCCCCGGTCGTGATCTGGTATTCGCCCGACATGTTCGGCTGGCTCAAGGCCAACCGGACGCAGGCCCATGAGGGGACAGCGGAGGCTCCCGTGCCCGACGGGGCCCTCATGATCAAGGAGATGTTCCCGGCTCCTGCCGCTTTGTGCCGCGATGTCGATCCGCTGCGGCTGCTGCCGACGAGCGGCGCGGCCGTGATGGTGCGCGACGCGAAGGCCTCGCATGACGGCTGGTTCTGGGGCTGGTTCGGTTGGAGCGACTGGAAGCCCGATTGGCCGGCCGGGCCCGGCAACGGCTACCCGAACATGGGTTTCGGTCAGTACTGCGTGAACTGCCATGCCAGCGCCAAGGCCAACGCGACCTTCGCGGACCTCAAGAACATCAAGGGCGAGCCCGGCCGCCCGCTGGTCTTCCTGAGCCAGAACGCCTTTACCGACCGCTCGACCCAGGCTCATGACGACCTTTCCGCGATGCTCAACCACCTGCGCATCGTGCAGGAATCCGACGATGTCACGCTGCTCGGCGCTCCGGCCCGCGAAAGCCCTGCGCCCGAGTTCACCGCTTTCTACGGCATCCCCTTTGCGCATCCGACTGCGGACAAGGTGATGCGGATGCCATCCCAGAGCTATGACGTGGTCTGGGCCAATGCGAACCGGCGCGAGGCCCGGCAGCAGTTCCTGACCTCGGACCAGTGCCTCGGCTGCCACGATGCCGGCTCGACCGGGCTGCATTTCGACATGACGCTGCCGGGGCCCGGAGGCCGCTTCCTCAATCTCTCGCCCTATGGCACCTGGAGTTCGTCGCCCATGGGCCTGGCCGGACGCGACCCGGTCTTCTTCGCCCAACTCGCAAGCGAGACCGACACCTTCCATCCCGAAGCCGCCGCCCTCGTGCAGGACACCTGCCTCGGCTGCCATGGCGTGATGGGGCAGCGACAGTTCAAGATCGACGAGAGAACCCGCGGAGAGGGCTGCAAGCCGTTCTCGCGCGCGGCCGTCGCTGCCATACCCTGGCCCGCCGGCCATTCCGGCTTCGAGGCCCGGCACGGTGCGCTCGCCCGCGACGGCGTCTCCTGCACCACCTGCCACGGCATGGCGCTGAGCGAGGCCGAACGGAGCCGGGTCAAGACGCAGCCGCAGAACAGCTGCGTCGAGGAGCGGCAGCAGCAGCTCAACCCGCGGAATACCGGCTTCGCCAGGACCTTCACCGGCAGCTTCCTGATGGGCGAGATGACCGAGATGAAGGGCCCGTTCGAGAGCCCCAGGGCGAAGCCGATGGAGAATGCGCTCGGCATGACGCCGGTGCAAAACCCCGCCATCAAGAGCTCGGAGGTCTGCGGTAGCTGCCATACGGTTCACCTGCCGGTGCTCGACAGAGGCAAGGTCATTGGACACACCTACGAGCAGACGACCTATGCCGAATGGGCGTTCAGCGATTTCCGCACCGGCCGGTCCCCCGACGGGCCGCTGCCATTCGGCGCCGGCAAGAGCCCCGAGACCTGCCAGGGCTGTCACATGCCCAGCCGCGATGCGGACGGACACCCCTATCGCAGCAAGATCGCCAGTATCCAGGAATATTCAAACTTCCCGCAGGCAGAGCATAGTTTGCCGCCCGAGGACATCGACCTGCCGGTGCGCTCCGGCTTCGCCAGCCATGTTCTGGTCGGGCTGAACTCGTTCTTGATCAAGATGGCGCAGCAATTCCCGGAGCTGATGGGGATCAGGACGCAAGACCCGATGCTGACGAAAAAGGGCATCGATCCGCTGCTCTTCACCGAGAAGGCGATCGACCACCAGGCTGCGGAGCGCACCGCCGCTATCGCCATCGAGAGCATCAGGATGACTGAATCGGCGCTGCAGGCGTCGGTGCGCGTCACCAACAAGGCCGGGCACAAATTCCCGAGCGGTGTCGGCTTCCGGCGCGCCTTCATCGCGCTCAAGGTGCTCGACGCCGACGGCAGGACGATCTGGGCTTCGGGGCGCACCGATGCGCTCGGCGTCATCACCGATGGGACGGGTGCGCCCGTCGCCGGCGAAGTCTGGTGGAATGGCGATTGCTCGGCCAGGCTCGACCCGCTTGCGCATCAGCCGCATCGCGAGGTGATCACGCGGCAGGATCAGGTCCAGATCTATCAGGAGCTGGTCTCAAGCCCACCGCTGTCCGGGCCCGCCCAGTGCGGCATCGGCTCCCGGCCCGCGGGGCAGTTGACGACGAGCTTCCTGTCGATCTGCTCGAATGTGAAAGACAACCGCCTGCTGCCGAAGGGCTATCTCGCGCGCGACGACCGGGTGAAGCTCGCGGCCTCCCTCGGCGCCGGCCCGGAACTGGCTGACGAGGCCGGACCGGTGCAGGTCGGCGACGACCCCGACTACCGGGAGGGTGGCGGGGATGCGACGCTCTATCGTATCGCCCTGCCCGAGATCGACGGCAAGCCAGCAGCTATCGAGGCAACGCTCTACTACCAGGCGACGCCGCCCTTCTACCTTCAGGACCGCTTCTGCACATCAAAGAGCGAGGATACGAAACGGCTGCATTTCATGGCCGGGCGTCTCAACCTCGCAGGGTCCCGATCCGAAGGTTGGAAGCTCAAGACTGTGACGACCGGAGCCGTTACCATTGCGGACAGTTCTCGGCATCGAGATTGAGAGAAGCACATCCATCCTTTCCCGGAACATTGGCCCTTGGCTTCACGACGCCCGCACTGGCCAATGACGGTGCCGGCACCTCCGGGGATCTGACCTACGGTGGCTCGGCGGGTTCCGTGACGGGCGCCAGCGGGAACGGGAGAACGCGGTTGGCATCGGCGGCGCAGGCACTGTCGTGCGAATCTGGCGTCAGGGTCTCATCGCAAATCGGCCGTCTCGTAGAGCGGCCGGATTTCGATCTCGCTCGGCCCCGGCATGGGATTGGGGCAGCGCTTCACCCAGGCGACCGCCTCGTCCATGTCCTTGACCTCCCAGAGCCAGAAGCCGGCGACCAGCTCCTTGGTCTCGGCGAAGGGCCCGTCGATGACTCTGCGGTCAGGACCATCGAACGCAATACGCTTGCCTTGCGAGGAGGGCTTGAGCCCGTCGGCGACGAGCATGATGCCGGCTTTGGCCAGCTCCTCATTATATCGGCCCATCGCCTCGAGCGCTTCGATCGCCTCCTCCGTGGGGAGAAAGCCCTTTTCGCTGTCTTCGGTCGCCTTCACCAACACCAGGACGCGCATCGTCGGTCTCCTTGCTTGAGCCGGCCTCATCGGCCCGGCATCGAAACGACGAACGGAGTTTTCGGACATCGACATCGTCCTGCAATTTTTTCCGGCGGTCGAGGTGCGGGTGCGAATGGCCGCGTCCGGTCGAGCGGGACCCATCATCCAGGAGCAACAGGACGATCCGGCCCTTGGCGCGGAGCAACCCCTTTTGGCAGCTCGGCCAGGCGGGCCCTCAGGCGCGGTACGGTGAAATCGAGGAAGGCGCGCAATTTCGCCGGCATGAAGCGGTTTGGCGAATACACGAAGTTGACGGGTTGCGGCGGCGGCTGAAACTCCTGCAGAAGGGGAACGAGTTCTCCGGATCTGATCGGCTCGACCACCTGGTAGGAGAACGCCACGGTGATCCCGATGCCCGCGCGCGCCGCATCGCAGGCCGACTCGAGATTGCTCGCGACGAAGCGCGACCTGACGGGCACCGTATACTCGGTCTGGCCCCGCTTGAATCTCCAGGTGTCGGCTGACTGGATCGGCGGATAGCTGATGCAGTCATGGGCCGAGAGGTCGCCGGGCGAGTTGGGCGTTCCGCGGGCTTCCAGATAGGCCGGGCTGGCGCAGACCACGCGAAAAATCTCCCCGACGCGGACGGCGATCAGGCTACTGTCGGCGAGATGCCCGATGCGGAGCGCGACATCGATGTGCTCTTCGAGAAGACTGACCGTCCGATCCTGCAAGCTGAGCTGAACGTCGACCTCCGGAAACGCCGCCAGGAACTCCACCAGAACCGGCTGCAGATACAAGCGGCCGAGCGCGACGAGGGTCGACACGCTCAGCTCCCCGCGCGGGGTCGTGTACTCTCCGGAGGCGGCGCGCTCGGCTTCGGCGATATCGGCTAGGATTCGCTTTGCGGCGGCGATGTAGGAGCGCCCCGCATCCGTTGGGACGAGCGCCCGGCTTGAGCGATTGAACAGCTTGGTCCGCAAGTGCGCTTCGAGCTCGGTCACCTTCCGGCTCACCGTCGCAAGAGGTGTCTTCTGCTGGCGCGCCGCAGCCGAGAGACTGCCAGCCTCGGCAACCGCGACCACGACCGACATGGCTTCGAGCCGATCCATCGATATTTCCATTTGGCGGAAGGATGCATCTCGATTTTGCCAGATACTCCGAATTTTGGAAGGAACTATTTTACCGGCATCGGAAACGACCCACCGGAGGATACCGAGATGAACACAGTCCAGCCCAAGGGCATCGCCGTCGTCACCGGAGCCTCGACCGGCATCGGTGCGATTTACGCCGACCGGCTCGCCAAGCGTGGTCATGACCTCATTCTCGTCGCCCGCAACGGGGAACGGCTCGCGACGTTGGCGCGCCGGATCGCAAGCGACACCGGCCGGAATGTGGAGACAGTCAGGGCCGATCTCACCTCGCCTGCCGATCTGCGACAGGTCGAGGACATCCTCCGGACCAACGCCAACATCTCTGTCCTGGTGAACAACGCGGGCATCGGCGCAACCGCCCCGCTTGTCGCCTCCGACGTCGACGCGATGGAGGACATGATCCGCCTGAACGTCACTGCGTTGACGCGATTGACCTACGCAGCCGCGCCCGCATTCCTGAAGCGCGGCAGCGGTGCGATCATCAACGTGTCATCGGCGGTCGCGGTCGCCCCCGAGCTTCTGAACGGCGTCTACGGAGCCACGAAAGCCTACGTGCTCGCACTCACCCATTCGCTCATCCACGAATTCGCCGACAAGGGCGTTCGCATCCAGGCGGTCTTGCCCGGAGCCACGGCGACCGAGTTCTGGGACATTGCCGGCACGCCTGTTCACCAGCTTCCGGCAGAGATCGTCATGTCGGCGCAGGATCTGGTCGACGCCGCTTTGGCGGGGTTCGAGCTCGGCGAAACCATCACCATCCCCTCGCTGCCGAACCAGGCGGACTGGGATCGCTTCGAGGCCGCACGCCGCGCCTTGGTAGGCAAGATTCCAAACGCGATCGCAGCCCCTCGCTACACCCTGCGTCAACGCCAGCAGCTCAGCGCCTGACCCCGGGAATCACGGGTGAGCAACAAGGGAGAGAGCCATGCGTACCAGCAACACCAGCGATGTCATCGACCAGGATCGCCGCCGGCTCCTGGGCATGGCCGCAACGGCCATCGTGGCGAGTGCGGCGAACCTGCTTCCGTCAGGGTTGGCGGCCGCTCCGCTCGGCGAGGCCATTCGCCCCTTCCGCATCACTGTGCCGGACGCGCAACTCGCGGATCTTCGCCAGCGCATCGCCGCCACGCGCTGGCCGGACCAGGAAACGGTGAGCGATCGGTCGCAAGGCAATCAGCTTGGCACACTCCGGGAGATCGCTCGCCACTGGGGCACGGATTACGACTGGCGGACGGTGGAGGCGCGCCTGAACGCCCTGCCCATGTTCATGACCGAGATCGATGGCGTCGAGATTCACTTCATTCATGTTCGCTCGAAGCATGAAGACGCCCTGCCGCTGATCGTGACGCATGGATGGCCGGGATCGATCATCGAGCAGCTCAAGATCATCGATCCGCTCACCAACCCGACCGCGCATGGCGGCAACGCGTCCGACGCCTTCCATCTCGTGATTCCGTCGATGCCCGGCTATGGCTTCTCCGGCAAGCCAAGGGAGAAGGGCTGGAATCCCGATCGCATCGGACGCGCCTGGGCCGAATTGATGCGACGGCTCGGGTATACCCGCTACGTTGCCCAGGGCGGAGACTGGGGCTCGCCCGTATCCAGCGCGATGGCGCGCCAGGGCGTCGCCGGGCTGGTTGGCATCCATATCAACCTGCCCGCAACGGTGCCGCCGGAGGTCGCCGCGTCGCTTGCCACCGGCGGGCCCGCGCCAGCTGGCCTCTCCGACAAGGAGCGCGCCGCCTTCAACGCGCTCGACACGTTCTACAAGATGTACAGGGCCTATGGCGCGATCATGGGCACGCGGCCGCAAACGCTCGGCTACGCCTTGGCCGATTCCCCGGTCGGGCTGGCGGCCTGGATCTTCGACTACAACAATGGCGAACCCGAGCGCCGGCTCGACAGGGATGACGTGCTGGACAACGTCACGCTGTACTGGCTGACGAACTCCGCGACCTCGGCGGCGCGCCTGTACTGGGAGACCGCCGGCCAGAGCGTCCTCCTCTCGGCCGTGCAGAAGACCAGTGAGATCTCGCTTCCGGTCGCGATCTCGGTGTTTCCCGACGAGGTCTACCGCGCGCCGGAGACCTGGGCGCGGCGCGCCTACCGCAACCTCGTGTATTTCAACGAGCTCGACAAAGGCGGACACTTCGCCGCCTGGGAGCAACCCGCGCTCCTTGTGGCCGAGCTTCGCTCCGCCTTCAGACCGCTGCGCCCGGCCCACTGAATCACGCTGCCGGACGCGCTTGCCACATGCTGCGCCGGAAATAGCCGACTACTTGCCGCGCAGGGCACGCGAACGAGCCCGCGCCTCATCATCAGACCTGAGGGGATCATCGCAAGAACCCGGATGCTTTGTCCAATCTGACTGCGGAGCAATACCGGGTGACGCAGACGGACGGCACCGAAAGGCCCTTCGCCAACGCGTATTGGGACAACAAGGAGCCGGGGCTGTATGTTGACGTCGTCTCGGGCGAGCCGCTTTTCGCCCCGTTCGACAGCGGCAGCGGCTGGCCCAGCTTCGTCAAACCGATCGATGCCGGGAACATCGTGGAGAATCGCGATATGAGCCACGGCATGGTCAGAACCGAGGTGCGCTCAACCCATGGCGACAGTCATCTCGGACACCTGTTCCCGGATGGCCCGCGTGAAGCAGGCGGGTTGCGCTACTGCATCAACTCGGCTTCGCTGCGGTTCATCCCTCTCGATGACCTGGCGAGCGAGGGCTATGGCGAGTTTCGCAGGCTTTTTGCAAGGGAAGGAGAAGGCGCATGACTTCTGTAACTGAACGGGCTGTCCTGGCCGGTGGCTGCTTCTGGGGCATGCAGGATCTGATCCGGCGTCGCCCGGGCGTCATCTCGACCCGCGTCGGATACTCCGGCGGGGACGTGCCGAACGCAACCTATCGCAATCATGGCACGCATGCCGAGGCGATCGAGATCATCTTCGATCCGGAGAAGACGAGTTTCCGGGATCTGCTCGAACTCTTCTTCCAGATTCACGACCCCACCACGAAAAATCGGCAGGGCAACGACATCGGCACAAGCTATCGGTCAATGATCTTCTACGCGTCCGAAGAGCAACGGACGGTGGCGCAGGACACGATCGCCGATGTCGATGCCTCGGGCCTGTGGCCGGGCAAGGTCGTCACGGAACTCGCGCCAGCGTCCGACTTCTGGGAAGCGGAGCCGGAACACCAAGATTATCTCGAGCGCTATCCGGGAGGCTACACCTGCCATTTCGTCCGCCCGGATTGGAAGTTGCCGCGCCGCAGCCACGCTGCATGACGATAGCAGGCAGGCTGATGCAGAAGGGTTCGGAGCAATCCGAGCCCTTCCGCAGGTCAGCGGATCGCCGCCTGCGCCAGCGGCGATGATCGTGCCGGGCTCGAGGCCACGGCCAAGCGCCCCGGGAACAATGGACCTCTCCCGCAGTCCAACCAGCTTCCAGCACGCCTACCCATCAGGTCATCCAGTTTTCGGGCCGATGCTTTAGCAGCGGGGTGCTTTAGCTGCGAGGCTTGGCATCAGCGCTTGGGCGCGGTCGGCTTGATCGAGCCGGTTGCAGGCGGATCCGTCTTGGGTGTGACCCGCCAGATCGTTCCGCCCGTGTCGTCCACCACGTAGATCATGCCGTCGGGGGAAAGCGCTATATCGGCCGGGCGGCCCCAGACCAATGCTCGCTCTTCACCTTCCGCCCAGAAGCCGGTCATGAAATTGTCGTACCAGCCAACCGGCCGGCCCTGCTCGAATTTCACACGCACGACCTTGTAACCGGTGGGCTTCGAACGGTTCCACGACCCCTTCAGCGCCACAATGGCGTCGCCACGGTAAGCTGGCGGCACACGCTCTCCGGTCAGGAACACGAAATCCATTGCGGCGGAGTGTCCCTCGAACAACAGATCAGGACCAATCGAGGCTGCGACCTTGTCAGGCGCCATGGCCGCGAACCCGGGCTGAGGATGAGTCCCGGTATAGGCATACGGCCAGCCGTAGAAGCCACCCTCCTGCACCCGGATCAGGTAATCGGGCACAAGCTGATCCCCGAATCCGTCGCGTTCCTGCACCGTGGCCCAGAGTTCTCCCGTATCGGGATGGAAGGCCAGGCCGACGGGATTGCGCACACCCGACACGACTGTCTTCTGGTCCTTGCCATCCGACGAGAACCTCTGGATCGTAGCCTTGGGTTCAGGTTCAATTCCAAGGTTGCCGGTTGAACCGACCCCAACAAACAGCTGGCCATTCGGCCCGATCTCGAGATCGCGGTTCGCATGCCCCTGAACAATTCCGAAGACCCCGCGTGCCGTGACGAGCTTCTGGCCGTCCATGACGGGGTCAGGCTTGCGCTGGTCTGGCGTGACGTCCGATGCGCGCTGAGGTGGCAATCCTTGACTGCGAACGGCGCCATCCTGATAGGCGAGGCTCCAGACGCCTTCCTGGTCTGCCACCAGCAGTTCACCCTGCCGGTGAGCAATGCCGTTGGGCTTGTTGAAACCGGCCGCGTAGCGTTCGATCCATTCGGCCCTCCCGTCTCGATCGGCATCCCGCAGGATGAAGATGGTGCCCGATCCCTGACTGACGACCGCCAGATCTCCATTAGGGAGCACGAGCGCCTGACGGGGGTTGTCGAGTTTCTCGGCGAAGAGCGACAGCTCGAAAGCGTCGGGTACGGCGGGTACCCGGTTGTCCCGCTCCAGGATCAGGGGGGAATTCCGCACGATCGGTCCGTCGAACGGCTTCGGGAGCTGAGCCGCCTTGATCTCGAACCGCTGGCCGATGGCCTGGTCGGTTCCGGGCCCAGGCGCCTGCGCCAACGCCGATAATGGCAGTGCGAGGAGCACTGTTGCAGAGAGCTGCGTGGTGCTGCGCATGCGAACCTCCCAGGCAGGATTTCACATTGAAAGCAGTGCTCGAACGGCTCTGTTCCTGCCCTGGTCGCCTATGGCGCATCACGAAGCCGTGACAGGCGTCGATGCAGGATCGCTCAACCGCAAGAGGCCGTGACATGCCCCGCTGCCACTCCCCCAGCGGCAAGATCCAACGCCTTTGCAAGATCCACCCTCGTTGACTGAACAAATCGGGCGGGCCACGCGTTTCCCTTGCATCCCATTTTCGACCAAAGGAGATGTCCGATGGATTGGAATCGCGTCGAAGGAAACTGGAAGCAGCTCAAGGGCAAGGTCAAGGAGCAGTGGGGCAAACTCACTGACGATGATCTGGATGTGATTGCGGGCAAGCGCGATCAGCTCGAGGGCAAGATCCAGGAGCGCTATGGTCTGGCCAAGGATCAGGCGAAGACAGAGGTCGACACCTGGTATGGCCGTCAGACCTGGAACTGACCCATAGCGGTCAAGTGCAGAGCCCCGCCGGCGAAAGCCGCGGGGCTTCTCGTTGGGCGGTAGGGACAGGTTCCTCGCAAGGAAATCCTCCGACCGCTCCCTTTCCCTGCGCTCCATTTCCCTGCAGAGGGATCGAAATCGCCCGTCGCGGGTTAAGCCCTGGCGCCACTCAAACGAGCGCGAGGAGCAGACGATGATGACGACGAGGCAGACAGCCGTTTCTTTCGCGGCCCTTCTGATGCTGGCATCACCAGCCATGGCGCAGTCGCCCCCGCTCGGGCCTTCGACGGGTACTGTTCGCATCGAGCAGGTTTCCGCCGGTTTCATTGCCTCTGGTGAGGCCGGCGGCGGCACCTTGCGCTTTCAGGGCCGCTCGTATCCGATCAGCGTCGGTGGCATCGGCCTCGGCTCGATCGGCGCCTCTCGGACGGTCGCCTCCGGGACGGTCTACGGACTCCGCAAGGTGTCCGATTTCGCCGGCGCATATGTCCAGCTGAAGGAAGGCTGGGCCGTTGGCCGGCAGGGCGGCGGCAACGTCTATCTGCGCAACGACAAGGGGGTGACCCTGCGATTGGCCACGCGCCGGCAAGGGCTTCAACTCTCTCTGGGCGCGGACGGCGTGCTGATCGGCTTCAAGCAATAGAAGAAGAAGAATCGCCAGCTGAGGATGGAGGCCCCCATGGCCGGAGCAATAAGACCCGGCCCATAGGGTGTACCGCGTACAAACATGGGACGCTCTATCGGCAAACCCGGCTTATCAGCTACGAGCCGATCGATTCCCTTTCTCAATGCGGGGCATCTGCGGTGCTGATCACACGGTGAGACTGAAACCGCTTCAAGCGCGCGACGCCACAACAGAATTGGCCCGCGGCGTCGTCCCACAGCAGGCCAGGCGGAAATCTCCCACGACGGTCAGAAGCCGTAATTCCGGCTTTCGCGCGACGTCTTTTCGTCCGGGTTCGCATCTGGTTTGTCGGCAGACCCGGTGCCTTTATCTGTCTCTGGATTGATCGATACCTTCTTCAAGGAATCCTTGCCGGGCGCGCCTTGGATAGACTTCACTTTCCGTTCTTCTTCCGGGGACAGTCTGTTTCCGCGTCCATCACGCATGGCGGTCTCCTTTCCTTCTGATCGGCAAACCGCTCAAGAGCCCGGCGGTTCCGCTGCCAACGCAACGAGACGACCGTGCGTTCGAGATGGAGTGTGATCACCACGAGAGTTAGCCAATGCCCCTGGAGATGCAATCCGAGACGTTCAATCCCGCTACGGACGATCATGACAGCCTGCCACCGCTCGCGACCCGGGGATGCTGGGTGGGCCAAGCCAAGCAATTGAAGGCTCTTTTCCGGGGTCCGCAAGCTGGCATTGCCTGACATAAAATGCGTGCGCCCTTCCCGTTGCGCCCGCCATCATTCACCCTGGCGGCATGCGCTCGAATACCTGCAACGAGGGATCGATCATGTCCCAGGCATGGCCGCGGATGCGATATGTGACCAGTTGCGGATTGAACTGGCTGGGGTCGTCGAGGCTTGCGGCGTGGACCGCGATCACGTCCGGCATAGCCTGGAATGTCACGTAGACCGGCGTTCCACAGGTTGGACAGAAGGCGTGGACCTTTTCGTTCCCGCTGTCGCCCGCGACCCGCCAGGTTTTCGCTTCGCCCGTCATCGTCACATCGCCGCGCTGCGGGAAGGTCAAATAGGATCCATGCCCCGTGCCGCTCCGTTTCTGGCAGTCCCGGCACTGGCAGTGGATCTCGACGATGGGTTCGCTGCTCGTCTCAAAACGGATCGCGCCGCAGGCGCATCCGCCGGTCAAAGGCCTGGTCATTGTCATTCTCCTGCTGGCAGACTTGCCGCTTGGCCCTGGATCGCCGTGCGCCCGTTCGGACGCAGGTGCGCTAAGGGCTCAGGCCGCTTTCGGCTTGGCGAACACGTCGAGCCCACGGCCAGTCTCCAGGAAGGATTTCAGGCTGGACAGAACCGCCGGCCACCCCTTGCTGACCCCTTTCGCCATGCCGCTGCCGGCTTCGAGCTCGTCATGGCTGACCGTCAGCCGAACCATCCCCTCATAGGCCTCGATCTCGAAGGTGACCCGGCTATGGCTCGCCGGATCGGCGGCCTGCGCAGCGCTCGCCCAGGTGATGACGAGGCGTGACGGCGGCGAGACCTCGACGACCTTCCCGACCAGTTCGACGGTCCGCTCGTCATTGGCGCGGATATGTTGCCATTCCGATCCGGGCTGCCAGTCGGAGACGTTCTCGTGGCCCCAATAGCGCCGTGCGACCTCCGGCTTCGTGATGGCCTCGAACACCTTTTCCGGCGTCGCGACAATATAGGTCACATAGACAAAGCTGGTCGTTTCCCTGGTCATTGTTCTTCTCCTTCGATTTCTGTCTTCAGATCGTGCAGCAGGCTGAGCCTGTGACGTTCGAACTTGCGCACCCACCGCTCGTAGACCTCGTGGAGCGGTACCGGATTGATGAAATGCAGCTTTTCCCGGCCACGCCTGACCGTGCTCACCAGATTGGCCTCCTCCAGGATTCCGAGGTGCTGCGTCGCGGATTGGCGGGCCATGTCCAGGTTTTCGCAGAGCTGGCCGAGCGTCTGCCCGTTCCTTTCACAAAGAAGGTCCAGCAGCTTCCTGCGCGTCGGATCGCCCAGTGCCTTGAACACATTGTCAGCGTCCATTGCCCTCACTCATTTGCGAGAGGACGATATGCAGGTAAATACCTGCATGTCAAATCTCAGCTGCAACCGACCGAACCGGCGGCCCGGCCCTTCCTCGGGTTGCACAGGGGATCCGAAGGCGCCTTTGCCAGGCGGGCATCGCGCGGAGCTTCGCTCGGCTCAACCCAGGAGAGAACTACGGCCTCCCCTGCTTCAAGCGCGGCTGCCGCGTGAAAAATCGGAGCTGCCCGGCGGCGGCGCTCAGGAGAGTCAAGCGCGGGTTCGGCATGGAACCGGGCGCCGTTCGCAACATCCCGTCGTCAGGAAGCGGTGGAGCTCCGCGCTACTGCTGCGCGCTAAAGCATCGGCCCGAAAAGTGGATTGCGGTTTTCAGGAAAGCCGATGCAAACACAAAGGGTTAGATCATCGTGCGTCCGTTCGGACGCAGGATGGGCGATCTATCTCTTTGTTTGAGCATCGGATCTTTCCGAAAACCGGATTCCACTTTTCGGTCCGATGCACTACTTCGGCACGCCATTGATGACGAAGAGGGCACGGATGAACTGATCGGGTGGGAAGCTTCCGAAGCTGCGGGCATAGATCTGCTTCACGCGATCCGTGCGATAGAGCTCAGCCAGCGTGGCATCGACAAGCAAGCGCAGCTTTTCATCGCCGCGCGGCAGGGCCAAAGCATAGGTCTCGAACGTGAAATACTGGTCGGAAAGCTTCATGCCGGAGCGGTTCTCGCTGTTCAGCAAGTGATAGCTGAGGATCCCGCGATCAGCGAAGTAAGCGTCGATCTTTCCTGCCGACAGGCTGCGGACCCCGTCGGGATGAGCCTGCATCGGCGTGATCTCGGCCTCGATCCCGAGCTGCGCCAAAGTCGCCTTCAGGACCTCCTCGGTCGTCGTGCCTCGGAGCACGCCGATCTTCTTGCCGCGCAGATCCTCGAGCCGGGACAGCTCATTGGTCCGGTGGAGAACCCCGGCGCCATCGATGAAGGTCGGGAGCGAGAAATCGACCATGGCCCGGCGCGACATGGTCATCGACGTCGGATCGCAAAGAATATCGATCTTGCCGTCACGCAGCGCTTCCAGCCGGGCCGTTGACGAGACCTCGACATAGTCGATCTTGAGCGAAGGGATGCCCTGTGCCTTCTTCACGCCGGCAGCGACCTCGCGGCAGAGATCGACGATATATCCGGATGGATCACCGCTGGTCGTACGATAGGAATACGGCGGCGCATCAGCCCGGAAGCCGAGCCGCAATGTCTTCGTCTCGCGCGCCCGTGCCAGGGTGTCCGCCGCCAGGCTTGCCGTCGATATCGCCGTGCCTAGAAGCGCGATCAGAAAAGCTCGCATCGTCGCCATCCGCCCTTTGACCAGGGCGCACATTAGATCATCGGACCGGATATCGTAACTGGGCCGACGATCTATTCTTCTGTATGTGCAGCGGCCTTCCCGAAAGCCGCAATCCACTTTTCGGGCCGATGCTTTGAGCCAGCCCAAGTCGGGCATTGATCATGGCTCTGCGCGTCACTCGCTCGATCTCGCCTGGCCTCCAGGTCTTGTCAAACCGCGCCGACAGCGTCGCGGACAGGCATTCCGTCTTGTGCTCCGGCCGAAAGACAGGAGAGCGCGGCGGCCCTGCAGCCGAAGCGAAGGGCATCGCCGAGGACGCGTCCTTCGTGCAGGGCCACGGCAATCGAGCCGACGAAGGTGTCGCCCGCTCCCGTGGTATCGACCGGCACGATGGCCGGGGCCGATGCCTCGCAAACCTGTCCGTCGGCCGTGTAGGCGAAGGCTCCCCGTGCTCCTGCAGTCACGATGCAGGTTGTGGCCGAGCCCTTCGCGAGCTGCGCCATGTCGTCGCCGCAGACGCTCAGGATCATGGCGATGTCCCTGGCCTCATGCTCGTTCACGACGAGGATATCGCTCGCTTCCAGCAGAGCCGTCGCCTCGTCGCGTGTCATCGCCGGGGGAACCGGGGCGCAGTTCCAGATGACGCGGCCGCCGGCCTTGCGGGTGCGGCGCGCCACGTCCAGGGAGGCCTGGAACGGCACTTCCATTTGCAGCACGAGCACGGTCCCGCTTCCGAGCATGGTGTCCGGCACATCCCCGGCGGACAACACGCCATTGGCGCCGCTCGCGACGGTGATCGCATTCTCCGCCTTCGCATCGACCGCAATGAAGGCGCAGCCGGTCGCTGTGTCGCAGATCCGGACCAACTCTGCCGATACGCCGTTGCGACCGAGATTTTCGATCGAATCCCGCCCGAACGCATCGCCCCCGACGCAAGCCGCCATGACCACAGTTCCCGGTGCCGAGAGGCGAGCCGCAGCGACCGCCTGATTGGCTCCCTTGCCGCCGAAATGGCGCTCATAGGACCGGGCGAGCACCGTCATCCCCGGTCCCGCAATGGTGGTGACCCTTGCGACCAGATCGACATTGATGGAGCCAAAGACCAGGATCATCGGCTGGCCCGCTCAGCCTTCCGCGTCCATCGCGTGCAGCTTGTCGACGCGGCGGCGAAAATCCTCGTCGGTGGAAAACTCGGCCGCCAGGTACGCGTCGATGAGATCGCTCGCCAGCCACGGGCCGATGATCTTCGCGCCGATGCACATGACGTTGACATCGTCATGCTCGACGCTCTGATGGGCCGAGTGAACGTCATGGCAGACGGCCGCGCGGATGCCCTTCATCTTGTTGGCCGCGATCGAGGCGCCGACGCCGGTGCCGCAGACCATGATGCCCCGCTCGGCCTCGCCGGAGGTGACCTTCCGCGCCACCTCGCGCGCGATGTCGGGGAAGTCGACCGGCTTGTCATCGAAGGAGCCGACATCGAGCACGTCGTGCCCAAGCGTCCTGATGTGGTCGATGACGTGCTTCTTGAGAGACCAGCCGGCGTGGTCCGAACCAATGACGAGGCGCATGGGTAGTAAATCCTTGTTTCGATGAGGGAGCCGGCGGCCGCGAGGACGCGCCGCCGGCCTGTCTGGCGTCAGCCCCGCATGTTCTCGGGCAGTTCGGCGCCGTGGAACTTCTTGTAGATGGCGTTGAGCTTGCCGTTCCTGAGGTTCTCCTGAACCCAGGCATCAAGCTTTTCGAGCAGCTTCGGCTCGCCCTTCTTCACGCCGATGGCGAGATCGAAATTGGTGATCGACACTTTCGGCTCGAAGACGCGGGCTGGCGCCTTGACGCCGATCTGGCTGACGATCGTCGCCGAGCTCGCGATGCAGTCGGCCTGCCCGGAGACCGCCGCCGTGACCATGGTCGCATCGTCGTCGTAGCGAGCCAGCTTGAGGTCGCGTTCTTTCATGTTGGTGAGCGTCGTGTCCTGCGTGGTGCCGCGCGAGACGCCGATCGTCTTGCCCTTGAGGTCGTCCCAGCTCTTGACCGGCTCGGACTTCAGGCAGCCCACCACCGATTGCAGCGCGGCATAAGGCTTCGAGAAGTCGATCACCTTGGCGCGCTCGGGCGTGACCGACAGCGTCGAGATGATGATGTCAGCCTTGTTGGTCTGCACGTTCGGAATGCGCGTCGCGCCGGTCGTCTGGACGAATTCGAGCTGAAGGCCCCAGTCCTTGGCGAGAAGCTCGGCGGTTTCGACATCCGAGCCCGTCGGCTTCATCGCGCCGTCGATCATGCCCGAGGGCGGGATCGCCAGATCCGTCGCGATGCGGATCTTCTTCGCTTTCATGATGTCGTCGAGCACATCGGCGCGAGCACCGTGCCCGGAGAGCGTCGCGAGCCCGGCCGCGAGCAGCATGGTGGCGATTGTCTTGGATTTCATCCCTGGATCTCCCTTGCTTTTGATTGTCAGAAGCCCGTTCCGACGAACTGGGCGAGTTCCGGCGTTGCCGGGGCGGCAAGGATCGAGGCTGTTCCCGTCTCGTGAACCTTGCCGGCATGCATGAACACCACCTTGTCGGCGATGCCCCTGGCAAATCCCATCTCGTGCGTGACCATCACCATGGTCATGCCGTCCGCAGCGAGCGCTTCGATGACCTTGAGCACTTCCCCGGTCAGTTCGGGATCGAGCGCCGAGGTCACTTCGTCGAACAGCATCACCTTGGGCTGCATGGCGAGCGAGCGCGCGATCGCCGCGCGCTGCTGCTGGCCGCCGGAGAGCTGTTCGGGATAGGCATGGAGCTTTTCCGCCAGGCCGACCTGGGCCAGCACCGCTTGGGCGCGGTCGCGGGCCTCGGCCTTCGCCATCCGCTTCACCGAGACCGGCGCCAGCGTGATGTTCTGCTCGATCGTCAGATGGGGAAAGAGATTGTAGCTCTGGAAGACGATGCCGACATCCTGGCGCAGCGCGCGCAGATCGATGTCGGGGGCATCGACCCGGTGGCCGCAGACCTGGATCTCGCCGCTGTCGATCGTCTCGAAGCGATCGATGCAGCGTAGCGCGGTGCTCTTGCCGGAACCGGAACGGCCGATCAGGACGAGCACATCGCCGCGCGCCACCGAGAAATCGACGCCATCCAGCACCTTCAGGCTGCCGAAGCTCTTGTGAACATCCTTCAGGGAAACGACCGGGCTGTCCTGGGTCATGTGCGTCTCCTGCCTGGTCAAGCCGGCATCAGTTTCGTGCGACCATTGCCCATGCGTCGCTCCAGGCGACGGCTGAGCGCCGAGATCGGGAAACAGAGGGCGAAATAGATCACTGCGATGATCGCGTAGATCAGGAAGGGCTCGAACAGCGAGTTGTTGATGATCTGACCGGCGCGGGCGAGTTCGACGAAGCCGACGACCGAGGCCAGCGAGGTGTTCTTGATGATCTGCACCATGAAGCCGACCGTCGGCGGCGTCGCGATCCGCATCGCCTGCGGCAGGATGACCTTCAGCATCCGCTGCGTCCGGCTCAAGCCCAGGCCTTCGGCCGCCTCCCATTGCGGTTTTGGCACGGACTGGATGCAGCCCCGCCAGATCTCGCCGAAATAGGCACCGACATAGATCGTCAGCGAGGCGCTGGCCGCCATCAGCGCCGAGATCGAGAAGCCCAGCGCCGACAGGCCGAAATAGCCGAGGAACATGATCACCAGCAGCGGTGTTCCCTGGATCAGCTGAACGTAGCCGCCACTGAGCAGGCGGATCGTGCGGCTCGGTGACACCCGCGCGAGCGCAATCAGGAAGCCGAGCAGACCGCCGCCGATCAACGCGATCGCGGACAGGCCGATTGTCCACAGCGCGCCATGGCCGAGGAACAGCAGATGATTGGCGTTGAGAGATCCACCCATCGCCGTCACAACGCCGTGCCAAGGCGCCGGCGGCGCGGAAACAGCGCAAACCCCAGTGCCCAGAAGCCGGCCCTCAGCACGAGCGAGAGCACGACATAGGCAAGCGCAACCAGGATATAGGTCTCGAAGGCGCGATAGGTGTCCGACTGGATGTAGTTGGCGACGGCGGTCAGCTCCTCGGCCGAGATCTGCGAGGTCACGGACGAGGCCAGCATCAGCAGCACGAACTGGCTGGTCAGCGCCGGATAGACCTTCTCGGTGGCCGGCAGCAGGATGACGTGCCAGTAGATCTGGAAGCGCGACAGGGCCAGGCCCTCGGCCGCCTCGATCTGACCGGCGGGAATGGATTCGAAGCCCGCGCGCATGATTTCAGCGGTATAGGCGCCGACATTGATCGCGAGCGCGGCAGCCGCGACGGAGAAGGCCGAGAATTTGAAGCCGACGCTGGCGAGCCCGAAATAGACCAGGAAGATCTGGACCAGCAACGGCGTATTGCGGATCGCCTCGACATAGAGCGTGCAGACCCGGGCGATCAGGCGGTTTCCGCTGTTGCGGCCGACGGCGCAGAAGGTGCCGATGACCCCGCCAAACAGGATCGCGAGAGCGGCGAGTTGCAGCGTCATGACCGCGCCATCCCAAAACAGGGGCCAGCGTTCCAGGACGACGGAAAAGTCGAGGTTCAGGCCCATCGCAGCCGCCCGCCTCAGCTTCGGTTCGTCATGCGGTCGTAGACGCGGAAGAGCGCCTGATTGCCATTGGCGCCTTCGCCATGGGCACGAGCCTCGATATACTGGCTGGTGACCAGGGCGGTTCCGGGCAAGGGGACCGAAAGCGCCTGGGCCTGCTCCTGGACGAGCCTGAGGTCCTTGAGCATCAGGTCGATGCGGAAGCCTGCGCCGACGTCGCCTGCGATCATGGCCGGACCGAGCTTTTCCAGCATCCAGGACGCGGCCGAGCCGCCGAGCAGGACATTCCGGAGCTGTTCGAGATCGACGCCCGATGCACGGCCCAGCGCAATCGCCTCGCAGATCGCCTGGATATTGATGCCGCAGATCAGCTGATTGCAGAGCTTGACCGCCTGGCCGGCGCCCGGCGCACCGACATGGGTGATCGTCGTCCCCATCGCCCTGAAATAGGGCTCGGCACGGGCAAAAGCTTCGGCCTCGCCGCCGGCCATGATCGACAGGGCTGCGTTCTTGGCGCCGATCGGTCCGCCGGATACCGGCGCGTCGATGAAATCGGTGCCCGTCGCCTTGAGGTCGGCATGGATGCGGCGCACGGCAACCGGCGAGATCGTGCTCATGTCGACGACGAGGCGGCCGGCAGGTGGTGACGCGAGCAGGCCCTGGGGGCCGTAGACGACCTCCTCGACCTGCGGCGTGTCAGGCAGCATCGTGATGGCGATATCCGCGTCTGCGGCGGCCTGCGCCGGGCTTGTCGCCGCGATCGCGCCTGCCGAGACAAGCTCTTCGACGGCGCTGCCGACGATGTCGAAGGCCGTCACGCTGTGTCCGGCCTCGAGGAGATTGCGCGCCATCTCCCGCCCCATCGTGCCGAGGCCGATGAAACCGACGCGCCCCTTGTCGTTTCGTCCCATAGCGGTTCTCTTTTTGTGAAAAGCTCTAGCCGGTGGTCGGTTCGCCTCGGTCCCCGTCGCCCAGCGCCGCGCGGCGCCGGTATTCGTCGCCGATGGCAAAATGCCGTCGCAAGGTGACTTCGGCGCGATCGGGGTCACGCGCGACGATGGCGTCGAAGACCCTCCTATGGTCCTCGATCAGATAGGTCTTCATCGAGCCGAACATCTGCACCAGTTCGCGCCGGCTGCGATGCGAGCGGGCGAGCAAGGTCGACATCGAGTCGTGCAGGACAGCGAGTGTCTGCGAGCGCGAGGCCAGCACGATCGCCCGATGGAAATCGTAATCGGCCAGGCTGCCGGCCTCGGCCTCGTCGATCGTCGCGCCGATGCGGACGAGCGCGCGCTGCAGGCGCTCGAAATCGGCAATCATCGCGCGCTCGCATGCGAGCCGGATCGCCTGGCATTCGATGGCGATGCGGGCCTCCATGACATCATCGATGAGGTCGGCCTGCTGAGCCAGCGCCAGCGCGAAGAAGTCCTTCAGCATCGAGATGTCGGGGCGCTTGACGATCGTGCCGATGCGATCCCGGATCTCGACGATGCCCAGCATGTGCAGGGCTCGCAGCGCTTCACGCACGATCGGCCGGCTGACGCCGAGTTGCACGGCGAGTTCGCGCTCGGCGATCAGTCTGTCGCCGGGCTTGAGGGTGCCGTCGAGAAGCTGTTCGCGCAAGAACGCAAAAACCTTCTCGAACCCTTTCGGGTCCTCTGCAGCGTGAGCGTCCATCCCAAGATCACTTGTTTTTTGTTCTGGTCAGACCAATACGATGACCAGGCGCAGGCGTCAACGCCTAGCCATGAGACCCCTCAGGAACGGTGGCCGCGAGAGAGGCGCGTGGCGACGACGCAGGGAGCAAGGAAACCATCGGAATGACGCGATGAAGAGCCTGCCACCGGTCTGCGCTTGCGTTTCTTGCGCCTCTTGTGCCGCGGGACGTGGCTTGCGCAGTGGGGCCTATGAAGGACAGGTCTTCCCCTCCAGCCCGGAGGGAGCGGGCGCGCTGGCACGAAAGGCGGGAAGGAACCGCGTCCGGCCGGGTTGGCCACGCTGCGATCAAGGCATCGACCAGGCGAGCAGCGGTGATCTCAGCCAATGCGGCGAGCCCACCGGCCGATGTCGCCTCGCGCCAGCAGCAAATATCGGGCGGCGGCCCGGAAGCGGACGGCCGGGGGCGTCGAGCTGGACCGGCCACGGGCCAGCCGCGATTGGCGCTGTTGTCAGCGAACTGCACGCGCCGCATGCAAGGGCTTGCGCCAAAATGGGCGAGGCGGCGCGCTTTCCTGAAAGTCTGGGGCCAGGGAGATGACCTCCTCGGCCCCAGACCTGGATCACGCTGCGTTTGGACGAAATCGTCCAAACGCAGAAAACGTGATCGATTCTCATCGTTTTGAGCATGCGAAAAACCGTTGCCAGTCTTTCGCAGCATGCTCTTGCGTCGACGCCCCCCTATTTCTTGATGGCCGGGCAGGCGCCATCCGCGAGTGAGCGGAAGGCCTGGTCTCCGGGGATGGTCGCGACGAGGTTGTAGAAGTCCCAGTCGCCCTTCGACTCCTCCGGCTTCTTCACCTGGAAGACGTAGAAGTCATGGACCATGCGTCCATCCTCGCGCAGCTTCGCGTTCCGCACGACATCGTCCTGGATCGGGATCTCGCGCATCCTGGCGATGACCGTCTTGGCGTCGTCGGATTTCGCGGCCGCGACCGCCTTGAGATAGTGCCGGACCGCCGAATAGATGCCGGCATGGATGGCCGAGGGAACGGTGCCGTTCTTCGCCTTGAAGCGCTCGGAGAAGGCGCGGGTCCGCTCGTCCAGGTTCCAGTAGAAGCCCTCGGTCAGCACCGTGCCCTGCGCGCCCTGGAGGCCGACGCTCTTCACATCCATCACGGTCATGAAGAAGGCGACCAGCTTCTGGGCGCCCTGCCCGACGCCGAAATCCCGGGCCGTCTTGATGCCGGCGATCGTGTCGCCGCCGGCATTCGCCAGCGCGATGATATCGGCACCCGACCCTTGCGCCGTCAGCAGCTGCGACGAGAGCTCGGTCGCGGGAAAGGCATGCCGGACCGAGCCGAGATAGCTCCCGCCCTTGGCCGTCACCAGGGTCTTGGTATCGGCTTCGAGCTGGTGTCCCAGCGCATAATTCGCCGTCACGAGATACCATTTCGAGCCCGGCTTGGTCAGCGCATTCGCGACCCCGGAGACCTGGACATAGGTGTCCCACATCCATTGCACGATATGATCGGGCTGGCAGGCGTCGCCCGTCAGCCGCGCCGTGCCGCCCGGAAACAGGCCGACCCGGTTCTTCTCCTTCAGCAGCGGCGGCAAGGCGAGCTGGAGCGAGGCGTTGGACATGTCGGCGAGGACATCGACCTTCTGCTGGTCGATCCATTCGCGCGCGATCACCGAGGCGATATCGGCCTTGTTCTGATGATCGGCCGAGACCGTCTCGATCGTCATGCCGGCGCATTCGGCCGCAAGGCAATCATCGATCGCCATCCGGGTCGCCAGCACCGAGCCCTTGCCGGTGATGTCGGAATAGACGCCGGACATGTCGGTCAGGACGCCGATCTTGACGACCCCGTCGGAGACCTCCGCCCGGGCCGCGAGGCCGGGCCACCCGAGCGCCAGCGCCACGGTCGCTGCTACGAACTTGATCCGCATTCCAATCCTCCCACTCCGTCGACCGTCAGGCGGGTCGATCGATTCCGTACCAATGAGCCAGCGGCAATCCGGCGACAGGCGACCGGAATGCCGGGATGCGCGTGCCCCGGAGGCTGCCGATATAGGCCGTGCCCAAATCGGGACCGCCGAAGGTGATGCTGGCGAACCAGGGGGCGATGCTGCCGCCGCAGGCGAGCATCAGCTCGGGCGTCGCCTCATCGCGGGCGAAGGCCGCCATCAGCGCCCTGCCCGGCTCGCTGCCGCGATCATCGTCGAGCAGGATGCGCAGATCGCCGTCGGGCGTGATCGCGAAGATGCGGTCGGTCATGACATGGGTGCCCCAGAGATTGCCATGGGCGTCGAAGGCGATGCCGTCGATGAAGGCGCCATGGTCGCTTGGGCCGAAGGTCTCGCGCCGCGAGAGGCTGCCATCCCCGCCGACGCGCAGCCGCGTCACGCGGCGGCCGCAGGTCTCGACGACATAGAGCCACTCCTCGGCTGCATCGAGCCTGATCTCGTTGGTGAAATGGAAGCCGTCGGCGACGACGCGCAGGCGCCCGCCGTCATAGAGCGCGACGTAACCGTCCCGGATGGCGGGGCTCATCGCCTTCATCCAGTTCTTCGTGCGGGTCGAGATCGTCAGCCAGATCCGGTCCCGGCTGTCGCGCAGCACGAAATTGACCTTGCCGATCGGCTCGCCGCCGATGTTGTCGATGAGGACGCGCGTCTCTCCGTCCCGGGTCATCACCTCGAGCCGGTCGGTCCCGAAATTCGAGATCAGGATGTCGCCATTGCGGGCGAAGGCCAGCCCGTTCGGCAAGGTCCCGGCGACGAAGCGCTCCGCGTCGTTTCCAGCCTCGGCAAAACCCCGGCTCGCCTGCTGCACGATCAGGTGCTGGCGCCCGTCCGGGGCGATGCGCACGACCCCGCCGCGCGCATCGGCCGACCAGAGCGTGCCGTCCGGCTCGGCCAGGATGCATTCCGGGCGCTGCAGGCCTTCGCCGACATAGTGGATCGCCGCGGGATCGACCGCGAAACCGTCGATCGGATTGGATGTCCCCGCCATCACGCGCCTCAGAAATTCACCTGGTCGCCGCCCTTCAGCCCGAGCGCGGCGCGTGCTTCCGCCGGCGTCGCTATCTCCATCCCGAGTTCCTCGACGATGCGCCGGATCTTCGCGACCTGCTCGGCATTGCTGCGGGCGAGCTGCCCGCGGCCGATGAACAGGCTGTCCTCGAGGCCGACGCGGACATTACCCCCCATCATCGCGGCTTGCGTGCAGAACGGCATCTGGTGCCGGCCCGCGGCCAGGACGGACCACTGATAGTCCTTGCCGAACAGCTTGTCGGCCGTGCGCTTCATGAACATCAGATTGTCCATGTCGGCGCCGATGCCGCCGAGAATCCCGAAGATCAGCTGCAGGAAGACAGGAGGCTTGAACCAGCCCTGATCGAGGCAATGGGCGAGGTTGTAGAGATGGCCCACATCGTAGCATTCATGCTCGAACTTGGTGCCGTGCCCCTCGCCGAGCAGCTTATAGATCCGCTCGATATCGGCGAAGGTGTTGCGGAAGATGAAATCCTTCGTGCCGGAGAGATAGGGCTCTTCCCAGCCATGCTTCCAGTTGCTGTAGCGCTTGGCGAGCGGATGCAGCGCAAAATTCATCGAGCCCATGTTGAGCGAGCACATCTCGGGCGCGGCCTGCAGTGGAGCGGCAAGGCGCTCCCCGACGGTCATGTTGAGACCGCCGCCCGTGGTGATGTTGATCACCGCATCGGTCGCCTGCTTGATCCGCGGCAGGAACTCCATGAACACGGCCGGATTGGGCGTCGGCCGCCCATCCCTGGGATCGCGTGCGTGCAGATGCAGGATGGCCGCGCCGGCTTCCGCCGCCTCGATCGCCTGCTGGGCGATCTCGCCCGGCGTGATCGGCAGGTGTTCGGACATGGTCGGCGTATGGATGCCGCCCGTGACCGCACAGGTGATGATGACCTTGCCCATATGCCCCTCCCCGGGATCGGCCGCTGCTTTTCGACCTATGCCTGCGATGTCATGCGTTCAGAATGGCGACAGCCCGGGTCCAGCCGGCCGAGCCGCCCTTCACCTTCACCGGCAGGCAGGAGATGGTGAATCCCGTCGGCGGCAGCGCTTCCAGATTGTGCAGCTTCTCGATCTGGCAGTAGCCGGCCTCGCGGCCGGCCTTGTGCCCTTCCCAGATCAGCGAGGCGTCCCCGGTCTCGGCGAAGCGGCGCGCCGTATGGCTGAACGGGGCATCCCAGCTCCAGCCATCGGTGCCGACGACGCGGATGCCTTGCCGGACGAGATGCAGCGTCGCTGCCCGCCCAAAACCGCAACCGGAATGGATGTAGTCGGCCTCGCCATAGCGCTGGCCGGCGCGGGTGTTTGCGACGACGATCTCGAAAGGCGCCAAGCGATGGCCGATGCGCTGGAGTTCGGCGTCGATCTCGTCGGGCGTCACGACATGCCCGTCCGGCATATGGCGGAAATCGAGCTTCACGCCCGGCCTGATGAACCAGTCGAGCGGCAATTCGTCGATCGTCGCGGCCCGGACGCCGCCATCCATCGTCGGATGATAATGCCAGGGAGCATCGACATGGGTGCCGTTATGGGTCGAGATATGGACCTGCTCGACCGCCCAGCCCTGGCCATCGGGAAGCTGCTCGGGACGCAGGCCCGGGAAGGCAGCGGCGATTTCCGTCGCCGTCTCACCATGATGGCGGTAGTCGATCCTCACCTTCTGGAAAGGCGGATCGGCGGGTACGTCGTTTTCCAGGGGAATGGACAGATCGATCAGGGTCATCGCCGCCAGCCACAAGCCGGGCTTGCCGGCGTCGGGAATGGGATAGGATATCTTGGACGATCGTACAAGATCAACGACGAGGGGTGCTGATGGAGCAAACCGCATGACCGGACCGGTCGAGGGCAAGCGTTCGCGGAAGGCCGAGGCGGCGCAGGACAGGCGGCTCGCCATCCTCGGTGCGGCCGAGGCCTTGTTCGCCGAGCGCGGCTATGCCGGCGTTTCGGTCCGCGACATCGCGGGCGCGGCCAAGGTGCCGCTCGCCCTCGTCGGCTATCATTTCGGGCGCAAGGAGGACCTGTTCTCCGCGGTCTTCGCGCATCGCAGCGGCTACGTCACCGAGCGCATCGACCGGATTGCCGCGGTCGATATCTCCGGCGCCAATCCCCAGGCGGTCGAGGATCTGGTCCGGGCCTGGGCGGAGCCGGTCATTCGCCTGCGCGAAGCGGGCGCAGAGGCATTCTCGCTGCTTGTCGCCCGCACGGCCTGGGACCCGGGGCCGGAGGCGAGCGCGATCATCGAACGCGTCTACGACCGTCTCGCCCATAGCCTGATCGATGCGATGATGCAGGCCCTCCCCGGCCGCTCACGCGAGACGATGGTCTGGGGCTATGAATATGCGCTCGGAGCGCTCCTGATGCATGTCGCCGACCGCCGGGTCGAACGGCTGTCCGAGGGCCGTGCGCAATCGGGCGATCCGCGCATGTGCGCCTTCTTCGTGCACATGATCGCGGCCCTGTTCCGTGCGCTTCCGACTGCGGATGACGAAACCGCGTTGCGCGATGGCGCGGTGCCACCGGGGCTGCGGGCGTGACTGGTCTCGCGCGACGCAGAGGAACCGAATGCCGCACACTCGCGTTCGTCCCCGTCATGTCGGTTCCCGCCCCCCTGCGAGATAGGCTCACTTCTACAAGACAGGCACACTTGGAGAGGACGTTATGGAGACCGACGTTCGGACATTCTTCGAGCGGTACGAGAGCTTTTTCAGAAAGTCCCTCGGCGGCGACATCGACGGCGATGAGATCGCGGCGCTGTATGCGTCCGAGTTCATCGCCGCCTCCCCTGCCGGCGTGATGACCGGCAAGAACGACGATCAACTCAGGCAGGTCATGGCGCAAGGCTATGCGCATTATCGGGCGATAGGGACGAAGGACATGCGGATACGGACCATCCGCCTCTCCCCCATGGATGACCAGCATTGCGTGGCTCATGTTGCCTGGACGGCAACCTATGCCCGCAAGGATCAACCCGACATTGCTCTGGATTTCGAGGTTCACTACTTCGTCCAGAAGCTCGGTGCCGAGCCGAAGGTCTTTGGCTGGGTGTCGGGCGACGAGCAGGCGCTTCTCAGGAAGCACGGCATCATCTGAAGCCCGCTTCGCACTCAACCCGGCCGTCGCGCTTTCACCGCCGCGGCCCGGCAGCCCTGCGCCATCGCTGCGGCCGCCTGCGCCAGCCCGTTCCAACAGTGATTATTCATCCGTTTGGCCGGAACCGCCCACATCAGACGAATTGCGCATGCTGGTGAAGCCGCTCGTCGAAGCCGCAAGGCCGCTTTCTCGCGCGCCGCGCGCGGACGCCCAGCCCGTGCACTCGTGTCCCGATCACCTCGTTAGATCATCGGACCGGATATCGTATCCGATCCAATGACCGAACCTTTTTGTGTTTGCATCGGCTTTGTCCCGAAAACCGCAATCCACTTTTCGGGCCGATGCTTAGCGAGGATTGTCCGAAAACGCCCAATCCTCGAAAGCGCGCTTCATCAGGGCCTTCCCAGGCCGCGCCAGTTCCATGGTCAGCGTGTAGGCAGCTTCGCCTTTCGGCCGGACAGGAACATCGATCCACTGTCCCTTCAGGAGTGCGCCCGTGATGTTGCGGAGCGACTGCGGGTCAGCCGCCGGGATGAAGGTGAACTCATGCTCGCTCCGGCGGCGGCCGACCATATCCATCGGCTCTCCGGAGCGGTCTCCAGTTTGGCGGATTCGGGGAACGCCGAGCTCGAACTCGCCTTCGCCCCTGATCTTGATTTCGATCATCAAGCCATCGGTCCCGACAGGAGACATCGCCAGGCTCATTGCAACCTTGTATCCCTCGATGGCGAGGTTGCCATGGACGCCGGTGATCCTGCTGGTTGCACTCAGCAGCGGCGGTACTGCATTCCAGGTAACAGTACCGACCCGCACGGTTGGCTGCCCGATATCGTCGGTACCGTCTTCGACCATGCCCCCTCGAACCGTGCCGCCCAAAGCCGCCTGCTTCACCGCTGACGCGTTGGAGCCGCCACCATGACCTGATTGCGGCGGATAGAGACCGTTCAGATAGAGTGGGAAACGCTGCACAAAACGGCCCTGACCGAACTGCATGGGCAACTCCTCGCCGCGCAAGTCGAGCGCGAACAGGCGCTGCATTGGCTGTGAGGGAGCCACTTCCGTTTGGAAGAAGGGCATGAACGCCCTGCATTCCGTCAGGGCGCTGGACAGTTCCTTCTTGGTGAAATTGAGAAATCCGCACGGCCGGCCGGGCGATGGCTCCTGACCCAGGAGTGGCGCGCCGCCAACCATTGCCGGCAAGACAACAGCCGATATCAGCAGCGGAGTGCGCAGCGTGCCCACCATCATTCGGCGCCCGGTTGCTTCATCACCAGCGCTGCGATGTCCGCCCTGGGCGACTGTTTTCAGTGCTCATCAGACTCCCGCAGACTTTTCAGTGAGAATGCGCATGACCTTCTCGACCGGACCGTCGGCGACAACCCGACCGCCATCAATGACGACCACCCGGGAAACCAGCGACAGAACCGCATTGCGATGCGTCGTGACGATAAGGGTTTGATCCGGGCTTAGCCCCTCCCTGAGGCGGGTCACGAAGTCGCGCTCGGTCGCCGTATCCATCGAACTCGTGGGATCATCGAGAAAGATGATGCGTCCAGACGCCAGCAAGGCGCGTGCAAGGCCGAGGATTTGCCGCTGTCCACTCGAGAGCTGCTGCCCGCGCTCCCCAACCTGCCGTTCGAACCCGGAAGGATGTGACTGGACGAAATCCGCCAGTCCCGACAGCTTGGCAACCGTCAGCAGTTCCGCATCGGTCGCGTCGGGCTTCGAGAGCCGCAAATTCTGCCGCAAGCTGCCGTTGAAGACATGCGTATCATGCGTCACGACGTTGATCGCCGCCCGTATCTCCTGCGGATGAAACTGGCGGATATCGACGCCATCGATCAGCAACTCGCCAGCATCGAGTTCATAGAGACGCCCGAGAAGCCTGCCAATCGTCGTCTTGCCAGCGCCGATGCGGCCGAGAATGGCGACACGCTCGCCCGGGCTGACCTTGATGCTGAAACTGTTCAGCACAGGCCGCGCCTGCCCGGAATAGGTGAAACTGGCGCCGCGAAACTCGATATCACCGCGCTCCACCGGGCGCGCGACGAGCATCCTCCTGTCGCTTCGCTCGTCCGGCAGTTTCATGATCGCTGTGAGGCTATGATAGGCGCTGACCGCCTGCCGCACACGGGAGAGCATCAGCGCGATCTGCCCGAGCGGAGCGACTGCGCGGCTGCCGAGCATGGCGGAAGCGATGATGCCGCCGGTCGTGATCAGGCCCAGGTCGAAGAGATAGGCTCCGACCACGATGGTAACGATCGTCACCATGTTCTGGAGCAGATAGGACAGATTGGCCGCAAAGGCCGAGTAGTTCTTGATGCGATGCGTGGTGTTCGTCGCCACAGTCGTGATGTCGCGCCAGCGGCGCAGGAATATTCCCTCGGCGCGTACAGCCTTGATCGTCTCCAGCCCCGCGACGATCTCGACCATCAGAGATTGCCGATGCGCGCTCGACTTGTCGGCGCGTCCGATTTCCGCAGCAATCAGACGCTGCACGATGAAGCCGAGCAGGAGGAGACCTCCGATCGCCGCAATCGGGAAGAGCACCAGGTAGGGGCTAATGGCCAGGATCACGGCAAGGAAAACAAAGGCGAAAACGAAATCCACGAAGTAGATGACCGTATTAGACCCAATAAATTCCCGAAGGAATTCATATTCTGAAATACGCTGAACCGTGATTCCGGTCGTCGGCGTATTCGCCTGCAAGGTTGTATTCATAATCCTTTCAATCAAAAGGCTCGAAAGCCGGATGTCGAGTTGGCGCGCCATATGATCGACCAGGAACGCGCGCGCCGAACGCAGCAGCACATCGAACAACAGGGCGATCGCGGCACCGATAGCAAGGACCCACAAGGTCGAAATCGCCTTGTTCGGCAGGACCCGATCGTAGACGTTCATCGTGAAGAGCGGACCGACAAGCGCCAGCAGGTTGACGAAGGCCGAGGCGAACAAGACTTCGACATAGCTTCGCCAGTGGGGCCGCAGGGCGCTGAGCAGCCAGTTGCTGGCCGTATCGAGCGGCGCTTGACCGTCCGGCTCGACGCCTGAGAGCTGAGGTGAGAAGCGAAGGATATCACCGCCGTCGACCGGTTCGAGCACGGCGACCGATACGGTCGAGAAGGCGCCCGCCACGGGCGAATAGATGCGCGCCTGCAGATTCTCCTCGAGCGAGAGAATAAGGACGGGCACCCCCTGCTTGAGCCAGGCGATCGCCGGAAAATCCGTTTCGACCGGCGCCCGCAAGTCAAACCGGACCCAGTCGGCGCGCAGCCCAATCCGCTCCGCCGCACGGATGAGATTCTCCGCCGACAGCCCCTCCTCCTCGGCCGGAAGCCCGGCCGTCAGAATGGTGCCGGACGTGGGCCGCTCGAAATGCGCCGCCACCTGAACCAGGCAGGCCAGCAGCGGGTCCCGGCGCTGCTCCAGGGCAGATCCCGGCGAGCGAGCCTGCGTGTCGGCCTCGTCTGGCACTTGGGTGCCGTGCATGGCGAGGCGCCCTTCAGCCAGGGCTCAAAGCGCCGGAGCCGGAGCGGTCAGTCGCCCCCTGTTGGGCGAGTACCGCGGCAATGTTTCCGCGTCCGCAGTGGGCGGAACGACCGCTTCCGAGCGCGCATAGGCTTCTGCCTGCTTCGGCGGGCGAAGGCCGAATGCGGAAACCAGCTGCCCGGTCGATGCAAGAATGCGGTATTCTGCAAATCGTGCCGCCATTTGCGCGGTCTCGTGCAGAACCTTCGCATTGTAACGCGTGTTCTGCGCATCCAGAAGGTCGAGCAAGGACCGACGCCCTACCTGAAACTGATCGGCATAGGCCACGACCAGTCGGTCGCTCACGCTGGCCTGTTGCCCCAGGACCCCGGACAGTTCCGACTGGCTTTGACGCCGCTGGAAGGACAGCTTCACGGATTCGCGAACCTCGCGCAGAATCTGATCCCGATTGAACTGCGCTTCGGCCACGCGCCGGGTCTGCTCCTGGATTGACGCCTGGTCGATTCCGCCATTGTAGAGATTCATGCGCATGACCGCACGCGCCTGGAGATCGTTCGTGCGCCCGGTGACGCCGTCGATATCCCGCCCGGCACGGGCCCGACCCTCGACGAAGACCTCCGGCATCATCTTGCCGCGCGCCTTCTTCACCAGAGCATGCGCGGCGTCGATGTCGGCCGTCGCGATCTGGATGCGTGGATTGTTCCGGACAGCAAGCGCCAATCCGCCTTCGACCGACTTGGGCAGCCGGGTTACCATCGATGGAGGCATGGAGCCACGCGCGAAGGTCTTGCCGACCAGGCGCTGCAGACGGACCTTCGCCTCGGCGAGATTCTGCCGTGCTTCGATCACCCGGGCCCGAGCCGCTATCACGCGCTCCTCGCCCTGCTTCAGATCGGCGTCGGTCAGGGAGCCGCTGCTCACGTTCCCGCGAATGCGCTGGACGGTATCCCTGAGATAGCCGACATTTTGATCAGCAAGTCCGACGAGCCGCTCCTGAAGCAGAATGTCGAAATATTCGCGCGACACTTCGAGCGCCAGAAACTCAGATCGCTCGAGGATGCGATACGAAGCGCCATCGACCCGCGATGCCTGACGTTCCACTTCGGCATCAGTCGTGAAGCCATCGAAAAGCTTCCAGGTCCCGACGATGCCAACCTCGACGGGCGAGAACTGGCCCTGATCCCGACTGCCGGTAAACGGGTCGACCGAATTGCGCGGCCTGTCCAGATGCCGCACACCTGCGGAGGTCTCCGCATCCACGCGCGGCATGTAGAGCCCGCGGGCCTGGCGCAACTCGAACTCGATCGCCTCGCGATTTTCAACAGCAGCCCCGATCTGCGGGTTCGAGTCTATCGTCGTCGCAATCGCCTCGCGCAGCGTGAAAGCACCGGCCCCGCTCGTCGTCGAGAAAGCGACGGCAGCAAGACCGCCCCAAACCCAACAACGCATCGCCGCGGCACGCCCCAAAAAACTCATTACCGCCGTCCCCCAGAGCTTCATATCTTCCAGATTTACAATTTAAGGCGTATTTTCGTCAATAACGACAGCAATTACCAAGAACAAAACACAATCAATAACCTAGTTAGAATCCAGGATGTTTCTTGGTATTCAAAAACTACTGCACTTCAATTTAAAGAATACAACAAACTATAAGAGAAATATTAACTCATATGATGAAAATATACCGTCTTCTCAAAATTGATAAGCTTGCCTTATATGTCCAGTCATTAGATTTATTCTAGATACAATTTTTGAACATCGTCAGCATTGCTTCCGAACGGTATTCGAGCGGAGTTGACTCAGTCGCGGCGGCTCATCGTGGCGCGCATGCGTGCATGGTAGCACTCACAGTTCCACAACCGGTCCGGATCGACCTCGCGCATCGACAGCATGCCCAGCGCAATGCCGCAGGCTGTTCGAGATGCATAGGCCCAGGTAATCCGCTCCGAGCGACTGGCTTCCGTGGAGAGCTGCACTGACACGGTCCTTGCCTCTGCGTAACGGGCCTCGATTTCCTGCTGAACCACCGAGATGTTCGGCTCCCGCGCCAAGGCGGAGTCGCCCCAGGCCTGGCACGCAGCTGCTGCCGGGCGCCGTTCCACGGGGTATCCGGAAAGATCCGCAGCCTGAGCTGCGCCGCAAGAACTCACCATTACCATCGCGCCCACTGCGAGAGTCGTGAACCGCATTTTCTTCTCCCAACCGCAGGCGATCGCTTAGAACCAGAGATGATATTCGGTCGATTTACTACCGCAACCGAGTTTCAGAGATTCGACGACTTCCAGATCAACTTGGCGCGGGATCGTCACCATAAAGAGACAGTTCAATGTGGAGACCCGATGCTTCGGCAAGAGCTGCACTCGGCCCGGTTGTACTCGAAGGCCATAGGGAACCAGCATCAGCAGCCCCATGACCGCCTAGCTCTGTCATCGTCACCGTCAGATCTGTGCCCCCTTGCACGTCGCCCTGGCCAAGAATCGTAGCCAGGTCGACAATCTCGGTCGCGGCATCCGTGATCAGATCGTCGGCAGTCAGTTCAAGCACGGTCGCAGCCGCATCCCCGTCCGCGGGGGAGCGGAGCGCAAGAATGATCTCGTCCAGCATCGGAGGATCGACGTCGGGCTGCATTGGTCGAACCTGGTTACCCCCTCAACTCGGCGCGGCCTCCGCCGCCCTCAATCGACCCATCTCAATCTACCTATTTCTTGGCGGCAACGCCAAGCACAGCGCTGCCTCCAGCACATCGAAACACTAGGTCACGGTGGTCGGCGGTTGATTGTGGTCATAGAGTATCTGCACCGAAGCGACGGGAGCCGAGAATTCCGCGACCGGAACGAAGTTTCCACCGGCTGCCGTTCCGTTGTCATCGACCAGCAGTTGCGTGCCGGTGGGCGAGATATCCACGACCTGGTTTGCCTCCACGGCCGTTGTTGGCGCACCAGCGCCGAGCGAGGTCAGCAAAGCGCTGAGATCAATCGTGTCCAGCACGCCCCCGGTATTGAGATCGGTAATCAGGTCGTCTGCAGCGACCGTCAGATGCGACGGATCGATGACGAAGACGTCGCTGCCAGCGCCTCCGGTGAGCGTGTCCTGTCCAGCTCCACCGACAAGCGTATCGTTGCCAGCGGCTCCATTGAGGGTGTCGTTGCCGTCGAGGCCGTAGAGAGTATTGGCGTTGCCGTCCCCAGTGAGGCTGTCCCCGAAATTCGAACCGATCAGGTTCTCGATACCCGTAAGCTTGTCGCCACTGGCGTCGCCCGTCGAGATTTGCGCGATTCCCACCGGGCCGAGATCCACGGTGACCCCCGCAAGCGAGTTCTGATAGCTGACGGTATCGCCGATGGTGGTATTCGCCCCTCCGTCGATGATGTCAGCACCGAGCCCCCCGATAAGGGTGTCATTGCCTGCCGCTCCGTTGAGCGTTTCGCCTGCGTTTCCGGTAACCAACAGGTCGTCGCCGGCCGTGCCGGTGATCGCCGCCGCAAACGGCGTCGTGGTCACCGCAATCGTACCGGCAGACGTGTCGCCGTCGGCATCGGTCGCCGTAACATTGAAGCTCAGGGACACCGGGTCGCCAACCGTAGAGGTCAGGTAGCCCACGTTCGCAAGCGCAAATGCCTGGCCGCCGGAATAGGCGACTTCCACACGATTGTAGCCGTCCGCTGTAAACACCGATATCTGACCCCCGTCCGATGTATTGATGATATAGCCACCGGCGGAGGCAATGGCGTCCACTCCAAAGACCAGAAGAACTCCGTTCCGATATATTTGTGTAATCGTATCCTTCAAGGCGGAATCGTTGGTCAAATCCGTGTCGTTGTTGGCATCGTAAGCCGCCAGCAATATTGCACTCGTCCCCCCACTATTATCGACGGTGGCGGTAAACCCGTTGACGTTGTAGTGCGCGAGCGTGGGGGAAGTAATGCTGTTGGAGCCACCGCTACCGACGGTGACGCCGGTCGCGAAATCAAACCGCAGGAGTTCTCCCGTCCCAACGTCGACACCGCCGCCTGCACCAAGTGCGGTTATCCCGCCGCCGTTGCTTCCGTTCACGCGTGACTGCGGCGAAGCAACCGCCGAAATCAGAATGTCATCATTCTTGTCGCCTTCCACGACCTTGAAATTCTGAGACGACGTGCTGGTAAAATTCGTCGGGGTGATCGTATTGCCAGATCCGTCATCCAGCGCTCGGACGAACTGAACCGTATAGATATCGCTCGGCTCACTCGTCGTGCTGGGTGACAGCTTGACGGTGAAGACGGTTGCCTCGTCACCATTGGCGATGTTGCCGTCGAAATCGATCTTTCCGGTCAGCGTATCGGTGCCGAAACCATAGAGATGAACCGCCTTGCCGCCAGAGGTAATGGCAGTCCCGCCGCTCGTAAGTGCCGAGCCGTCCGTACCTGTGAAGACGACACTGCCGCCGTCCGCGCCGATGTTCTCATACAAGTTGAGCGCGCCGCTGCCGATAGCATTCGCACCATTTTCGATCGTCATCGACTGCGCGCTGAAGGCCCTTGGCGAATCGTCGTCGAAGGTGACGGTCAACGTGCCGAGTCCGGTATCCGCCACGCTCGTATCACCGTCGGCATCGCTGACCCGGTACTGCAGCGCCAGCGTGACATCGCCATTCTCGGCATTGCCTGTCGCGTGCAGGATATTGTCGACGAGCATCAACGTATAGGCGCCGGTGGCCGGCGTCACGGCGATCGTGAACAAGGTTCCGCCAATGCGCGAGGCATCCGGGCTCGACGTGATCGTGGCCGTCAGCAGGTTGGTCGCGCTGTTCCAGCCGAAGCTCACCGTCTCCTGGCCCGCGGCAGCCGTTGCGCCCGCAAGGTTCGCGAAGCTGAAGGAAAGTGCGCCGTCGCCCCCCGAGCCAGTCAGGGTGCCGGAGGCGGACGCCGAATTGGTCGCGGCGTCACCGGTGCCGCCGATGATCCCATGCGCCAGTCCCTCGTCATCCACCGTGGCCGCCAGGGATCCTCCGCTGGGGACATTATTGACGTTGGTGATGGTCACGATCTGGACAGCAGTCGACCTGTCGTTGTCGCCATCCGTGATCTGGTAGGTGAAGCTGCCGGTCGTGTCCGACGTGATCGGATTCACGACCGGGTCGAATGTCCATGTTCCGTCGGCCTGGAAAGTATAGGTCCCGTTGGCGTTCGTGATCGTGGTGGTTCCGCTCGAAGCGATCGCTTCCTGGCCGTTGCCGAGACCGAAATCGACCGCCGTCAGCGTCGCGCCGTCCGCGCCCTGCTCATCGTTCGTCAGCAGATTGCCGCCGATCGTCCCGGCCGCATCCTCCGCAACCGTCTGACCCGCATCGTCAACCGCATCCGGCACGTCGTCGGAGACCGCGACATTGACCGTTCCGGTCGCCGTCGTGCCGTCGCTATCGGTCGCGACCACGCCGACCGAGCCGAGTGCCGCCAGATCATCGAGGTTCAAGCCGGGATGGCTGTCGTAGTTGCCGTTCAGCGTCGCCGTCACCGTCGCGACGCTGCCGGCCACCGACAGGTCGAGCGTCACGATCGTCGCCGCTCCGTCCTTGCCGACGATCTGCGTGTCGGAGAGCCGGGTCCAGCTCAGCCCGCCACCGAGCAAGGCCAGGTCGGTCGCAAACACGATCGAGGCGATCGCATCCGAACCCGCCGTGAAGCTGATGCTGTTGGCGGCGAAGTCCGGCCCCGCCGGCGTCGAGCCGCTCGCCAGGTTCT
>NZ_JPKG01000051.1 GCF_000735605.1 Allobosea sp. LC85 | reverse complement strand
ACGAAAACAACGATCCCGTCCGTTCGTCCCCACCGCGCATCCAAATCAATCCTGTGGCCGCAACCCCACGGAATCATCACACCAACCAAAAAGCCAGCGCGTTTTTCAGCAGCCTGCTAGATCATCGGACCGGATATCGTATTCGGTCCGATGATCCAAGCGATGACGCACCGATCCGGCGCGGCATCGCGATGATGCCTGCGGGGCGATGTTCAAGCGGCGGCACGTTCGCGCGTCGCGAACTCGCCCTTGTCGAGCCGGGCGACGAGGGCTGCGAGTTCGGCCGTCTCGCTTTCGCTGAGATCGGTCAGTGGCGTGCGCACCGGGCCGGAATCGCGGCCGATGACCTTCATGCCGGCCTTGATGATCGAGACGGCGTAGCCGCGTTTGCGGTTGCGGATCGCGATCAGCGGGAGAATGAAGTCGCGCAAGCCAGCCTGCACCATCTCGCGATCGCGGCGGCGCACGGCGGCGTAGAACTTGGTCGAGAACTGCGGGACAAAGTTGAAAACCGCCGAGGAATAGGTGGTGACGCCCATTTCGAGATAGGGCAGCGCGAAAGTCTCGGCCGTGGGCAGGCCGCCGATATAGGTGAGCCGGTCGCCCATGCGCAGGTGAATGCGCGTCATCAACTCGATGTCGCCGACGCCGTCCTTGTAGCCGACGAGGTTGGGATTGCGCTCGCAGAGCTTGGCCAGCGTCTCTTCGGTGATGATGGCATTGTCTCGATTGTAGACGATGACGCCGAGCTTCGTCGCCTTGCAGACCGCGTCGATATGGGCGGCGAGCCCCTCCTGTTCGGAGAAGACGAGATAGGGTGGCAGCAGCAGGATGCCGTCGGCCCCGGCCTGCTCGACGCCGGCGGCGAGTTCTATCGCAATCTGCGTGCCGTAGCCGACGCCGGCGAGAACCGGCACGCGGCCCCTGGTCTCGGCGACCGCGGTTGCCACGACCTGCACGACCTCGGCCGGAGAGAGCGAGAAGAACTCGCCCGTGCCGCCTGCGGCGAACAGGCCGGCAACGTCATAACCGCAAAGCCAATCAAGATTGGAGCGGTAGCGCGCCTCATCGAAGGCATTGCCGAGCGTGAAGGGCGTGACGGGGAATGACAACAAGCCGTTGCCGATATGCCGGGCCATCTCCTGGGGGGTCATCTTGCTCACGATCGGCTCCTTCGCTGAATTCTGCTGCAGGAATAGATCAAGAACGATACCGATGGAGACCAAACACTGTATCGAGCGATCCATTCATTGGATCGTTCACCATTCATTGGATCGTTCACCTGGTCTTTGTCAGATCCTGAGCCAAGCCTTTCGCCAGCGCGGCGATGATCGGCAGAAGCGGATTGTCGTTGTCGTCGCGGCTGACGAAGAAGAGCTCGGCCGGCCGCTGCCACGGTAGATCGACCGGCCGCAAGGCTACCCCGCTGAAACGCAGGTTTACCGCCGCCTCCGGCACGAGCGCGACGCCGACCCCGGAATGGACCATGGCGAGGATCGAATGAATCTGGGCGAGGTGCTGGACATAATTCGGGACAAGACCCGCTCGGGAAAACAATTCGACCAGCAAGTCATGGAAATAGCGCGCCTCATACGGCGCGTACATGATGAATGGCTCACTCGCGAGCTGTTCGATCGCGATCGTCTCGGCTCGCGCCAGCGCATGAGCGACATTGACCGCCGCGATCAGCGGCTCCGCGGTGACGCGAAAGGCGCTGAGCCCCGCCCGCGGAATTGGCGGCCGCAGCAGGCCGATGTCGATCTCGCCTGAATCGAGCCGCTTGAGCTGATCGCCGCTGACCATCTCCTTGAGCGAGACCTCGACATCGGGCAGCTCGCGGCGGCAGGCGGCGACGAGTTCCGGCACATAGGAATAGGCCGAGGTCGCAGTGAAGCCGATATTGATCGATCCCGCCTTGCCGTTCGCCACCCGCTTCGCCAGCAGCGCTGCGCTCTCGGCGAGCTTGAGCAGCCGGCGGGCCTCGGCGAGAAAGCTCTGACCGGCGGGGGTAAGCTTCACCGTCCGGTTGCTGCGCTCCAGCAGCACGACGTCGAGAACCCGCTCCAGGATCTGGATCTGGCGGCTCAGCGGCGGTTGCGTCATGTTGAGCCGGGCCGCCGCCCGGCCGAAATGCAACTCCTCTGCGACCGCAACGAAGCAGCGCAGCTGGCTCAGCTCGAACATGCGCAGGCCCCGCTTCGGCAATCCGTGGCGCGCCCCGGCACGGGCACGACGTCAGTTCTGGATGGTGATTCCGGCCTTGTCGATGATGGCCTTGAACTTGGCGATCTCGCTCTCGGCCTTCGCTTTCGCCTCGGCAGCGGTCGAGGGCGTCGCCGCCGCGCCCAGTTCCTCGAAGCGCGAGACCACAGACGGGTCCCTCAGCACGGCCTGCATTTCGCTGACGAGCCTGTCGCAGATCTCCTTCGGCGTGCCTCTCGGGGCGAGGAAGCCGTTCCAGGAGCTGATGTCGAAGCCGGGCAGCGTCTCCGCCATTGTCGGCACCTCGGGTGCGATCTTTGCCCGTTCCAGGCTGGTGACGGCCAGCCCGCGCAGGGTGCCCGCCTTGTAGTGGGGATAGGGCGAGGTGAAGTTGTCGAAGGAGACCTTGACGTTGCCCGCGATCAGATCCTGGACCAGCGCGCCCGAGGAGCGATAGGTGACGTGCTGCATCTTCACGCCCGCCAGCTGCATGAAGAGCTCGCCGGAGAGATGGATCGAGGTGCCGATGCCGGATGAGCCGAAATTCTCCTTGCCCGGGTTGGCCTTCAGATAGGCGATGAGTTCAGCGACATTCTGGGCCGGAAGCGAAGGATGGATGCATAGGAAGTTCGGCTGGGACGAGGCCAGCGAGAGGAACTCGAAATCCTCGAACGGTCTGAAGGGCAGCTTCTCCTTGTAGAGATTGGGATTGATCCCATGGGTCGACGGGGTCGTCATGCCGATCGTGTAGCCGTCGGGGGCGGCGTGCGAGAGCCCTGCCACACCGGTATTGCCGCCCGCCCCGGCCCGGTTCTCGATGATGAAAGCCTTCCCCATCCGCTGGGTCAGCTTCTCGCAAATGATCCGTCCGACGAGATCGGTGGTGCCGCCGGCGCCGAACGGGACGATCACCATGACGGGCTTCGTTGGATAAGCTTGCGAGAAACCCTTGCGCGCAAGCAGAGGCGCGGCGAGCGCGCCGCCGGCGAGGCTGAGCGCCGTCCGGCGCGTGATCGATCGGCTCATGATCCCCTCCCAGGAACGATGTCGCGGCTTTTGCCGTCTGCTTGCGAGACTATGCGACGGACGGGCGCCGGCAAGCGCCTTGGCGCTATCGTGCGATCCAAAAAAGGTATCGTTCGATTGTCAATCTAACTCACCGGAGCATCGTGCCTGACCTATCCTGCGTGTGAACAAGGCAGCTCCAAAGACTGCCCGTGAGCTCGCAACCCGGGGCCGGGTCTGCATCCCTGCCGGAGGAAATCATGACCTTATCAAGATCGCCGATCCGCCGCGCCGCAATCCTCGCGAAGGGCCTTGCCCTGGCAGCGCTTGCCGGTGCCTCGCTGGCAGCCCAGCCTGCGGCGGCGCAGAATTTCGAGCGGCCCGTCCGGCTGGTCGTGCCCTTCGCGCCCGGCGGGACGTCCGACATTCTCGCCCGCCTGATCGGCCCCAAGCTCTCGGCCGCGATTGGCCAGCCCGTCGTCATCGAGAACAAGCCGGGCGCTGCCGGCAATCTCGGCGCCGACGCCGTCGCCAAGGCGCCTCCCGACGGCCACACATTGCTGCTGATGGATGTCGGCTCGCTTGCGACGGCGCCCAGCCTGTTCTCTGACCTGACCTACGACCCCAACAAGGATCTGGCGCCGGTCTCGATGGTGATGTTCGGCCCCTATGTCCTGGCCGTGCACGAATCCGTCCCCGCCAAGACGGCGCAGGACCTGATCGCCTATGCCAAGGCCAATCCGAACAAGCTCGCCGTCGCGAATTCCGGCGTCGGCGCGGCCAATCACATCACGGCCGTGTCGATGGCCAAGGAACTCGGCATCCAGTGGAAGAACGTGCCCTACAAGGGCGGTGCGGCGGCCTCGCGGGCGGTGGTTTCCGGCGAAAGCGGCGTCATCATCAATGGCTCGACGGCCACCCTGCCCTTCGTCGCCAACAAGCAGCTCGTCGGGCTGGCCGTCACCGGCGATGAGCGCGTCGCAGGGCTGCCGACCTTCAAGGAAGTCGGGCTGCCCGGAAGCGACGCCGGTACCTGGCAGGGCATCCTGACCAGCGCCGGCACGCCGCCCGCCATGGTCGCGCGCCTCAATACCGAGATCGGCAAGATCCTCGAGATGCCCGACATCAAGGCCAGGATCGCCGAACAGGGCGGTGTCGTCCGCGCCGGCTCGCCCGCCGCGTTCGCGAGCTGGCTGAAGGATGCGACCGCGCGCTGGGGCGGCATCATCCGCGAAGCCGGCATCAAGGGCAGCTGAGCGGAGCCCGGCCGATGACGCGTTCCCGGATCGACTGGCAGGACCTGCTATTCGGCCTGTTCCTCGTGGCCGTCGCGGCGGCCACGCTGGTCGCGACCCGCAACCTTACCGTCGGCAGCACCGCCGATATGGGGCCGGGTTACATGCCGCGCGTGGTCTCGCTCGCGCTGCTTGCCTTCGGCCTGTTCTTCTGCGGTCGCGGCATCAGGCGGGCGGGCATGGCCATCGAACCCGTGCAGCTGCGTCCTCTGCTCGCCATCCTCGGGGGCGTCGCCATCTTCGCGCTGACCGCCGAGCGGCTCGGGCTCGCCATCGCCTCCGTCATCACGGTCCTCCTCGCCAGCTTCGCGACGCGCGAGGGCCGCCTGTATGAGACGGTTCCCTTCGCGCTGCTGTTATCGGCCGCGGCCGTCCTCCTCTTCGTCAAGGTCCTGGCGCTGCCGGTGCCTGTCTGGCCGCGCTGAAGGCTCAAGCCGTCCATGGAACTCTTCGACAACCTGCTGATGGGGCTCTCCACGGCCCTCGAACTGAACAATCTCGGCCTGTGCCTGATCGGCGTCCTGATTGGCACGGCCATCGGCGTGCTGCCCGGCATCGGGCCGATCCCCACGGTCGCGCTGCTGCTGCCCTTCACCTTCGGCCTGTCGCCGCCGGGCGCCATGATCATGCTCGCCGGCATCTTCTACGGCGCGCAATACGGCGGCTCGACCACCGCCATCCTGGTCAATGTCCCCGGCGAAACCTCCTCGGTCGTCACTTGCATCGACGGTCACGAAATGGCCAAGCAGGGCAAGGCCGGCACGGCGCTCGCCATCGCCGCCCTTGCCTCCTTCTTTGCCGGCACGCTCGCGACGGTCGTCATCGCGCTCCTGAGCGTCCCGCTCTCCGTGCTGGCGCTGAAATTCACCGCGGTCGAGTATTTCAGCCTGCTGGTGCTCGGCCTGATCGCGGCCGTGGTCCTGGCACATGGCTCGGTCGCCAAGTCGCTGGCGATGGTGCTGCTCGGCCTGCTGCTCGGCCTCGTCGGCATCGACGTGAGTTCCGGCGCCGCGCGCATGACCTTCGGTGTTGCCGAACTCTCGGATGGGCTCGATTTCGTGCCCGTCGCCATGGGTCTGTTCGGCCTCGGCGAGATCATCGCCAATCTGGAGCGCCCGGCCGAACGGCGGGTGCTGAGCCAGTCCGTCCGCAGTCTGATCCCGAGCCGCGCCGATCTGCGCGCCGCCTTTCCGGCGATGGTTCGCGGCACGGCACTTGGCTCGGTGCTCGGCGTGCTGCCCGGCGGCGGCGCCGCGCTCCCGCCCTTCTCCTCCTACGCCCTGGAAAAGAAACTCGCGAAAGACCCATCGCGCTTCGGCAAGGGCGCGATCGAAGGCGTCGCCGGCCCGGAAGCCGCCAACAATGCCGGTGCGCAGACGAGCTTCATCCCGTTGTTGACACTCGGCATCCCGGCCAATGCGCTGATGGCGCTGATGATCGGGGCGCTGATGATGCAAGGCATCCAGCCCGGCCCGCAGATCATGACCGAGCAACCGAAGCTCGTCTGGGGGGTGATCGCTTCGATGTGGGTCGGCAACCTGATGCTGCTGGTGATCAACCTGCCCCTGATCGGCCTGTGGGTCTCGATGCTGAAGATCCCCTACCGCCTGCTCTTCCCGGCGATCGTGCTGTTCTGCTGCATCGGCACCTACGGCATCGCCAACAGCCTGTTCAATGTCTGGCTCATGCTGGGCTGCGCCGGCATCGGCTATTTCTTCATCAAGGTCGGGGTCGAGCCGGCTCCACTGCTGCTTGGGCTGGTGCTCGGTCCCCAGCTCGAAGAGAACTTCCGCCGCGCCATGCTGCTGTCGGAGGGCGATTTCTCGGTCTTCCTGACGCGCCCGATCAGTGCCGTGCTCCTCGGCATCGTCGCCCTGCTCCTGCTCGCGCTCCTCTCGCCCACGATCCTGCGGAACCGAAAGGCGGCTCTTGCCGAAGCGAGTTGAGGCGCGCCGACAGCATCGCCCGCATCAGGCAGATCATCGCGGCGCCGATGCCGATGAGCACCGCTGAGACGCGCCTGGGCCGGCATCCGAAACCGCACTACCCGACATTCGACGGTCGCCTGACTGCAGACATTGAATGCGTTCGCTGATCAGTGTTGCCGGCGTCGGCCGCATCCCGGAGCTTTTCGACCAGGAGACTGGCCGGAAGCGACAGTCCCCTGTTCCTGACCGAGATGACAAATTGGCGGCGGGCCCAGGAGTCGGTCAGCGGGACCACCGTCAGACCCAGCGCCTGCTGAACGGCGCGCGCTTCCTCGCCGGGGACGATGGCGACAGCCAGTCCGGCGGCGACGATCCGGTAGGCAGCATCCACCGTCGACACCTGGATCCGGTGGATCAGCTGCTTTCCGGCTGCTCCTGCGGCACTCCGTTGTCTCTGCTGCATGATGCTGCGAGCCAGGATATCGACGTGCTCGTAGTCGAGTGTCTCGATGAAGGCGACGGAGTCGCGGCTGGCAAGTGGGTGCCCCTCGGGTACGACGACGGCGAGGTGATCGCGGTGATAGGGAAAGAGGGTCAGATCCCGGAAGTCCACCGCATCCCAGCAAACGCCGATATCGGCTCGCCCCTCTTCGACCCCTCTTACAACCTCCCAGATTTCCCGCTCTTCCAGGCTCACCCGGACGTCGCGATACATCTTGGCGAAGCGACCGATATCATTGGGTAGAAACTGGGCGACCGCCGACTTGCTGCCGAAAACACGAACCTGGCCCTGCACGCCCTGCGCAAAGGCGCCGAGGTCCGATTTGATCCGGTCGAGCATCTGCAGCGACTCGCGCGCATAGCGCCAGAGCGCCTCGCCCGCGGCCGTGACCGTCACGCCTCGACGACCACGCTCAAACAATCTGACGCCGGCTTCGCTTTCCATCTGGGCGAGGCGCTTGCTGACGGCCGAGGGCACGATCGCTTCCCTCCGGGCGGCGGCCGCGATGTTGCCCTCCTCGCAGACGGCGACGAACAGGCGCAAGGACACGGGGTCGAAACTGCGCATGAAGCCTCCGGCGGAGCTTTGCAGCCATCTCTAAACGGAACGGCTTGGATGAAAAATGACCACGCCAGCGGTGGCTGATATTCCCTTCGGCTCGCTCTATCGTCCCGTCAACCAAAAACGGGGAGGCAACGATGGCGAAACTGGCTCTTGGATTTTTGCTGGCGGCGGCGATCGCGACGCCGGCTGCAGCGCAGAATTATCCTTCACGGCCGATCACGATGATCGTTCCCTTTGCCGCCGGGGGGCCGACCGACACGGTCGCTCGTGTGACCGCGGAAACAATGGGCCGCATTCTCGGCCAGAACATCATCGTCGAGAATGTGGCCGGCGCCGGCGGCACGACCGGCAGTCATCGAGCCGTTCGCTCCGATCCCGACGGGCACACCATCCTGCTCAACCATCTCGGCCTGGCGACGGCCGTCACGCTCTATCGCAAGCTGCCTTTCGATCCGATGGCCGATCTCAGGCCCGTCGGCGTCGTCTCGGATGCCAACATGGCGATCATCGCCCGGCCGGGATACCAGCCTGAATCGCTCGCCGATCTGATCAAGGACGTCAAAGCGCGTGGGCAGGATGTGACTTTTGCCCATTCGGGCCTGGGCGCCTCCTCACAACTCTGCGGATTGCTGTTCATGGCGGCCGTGGACAGGAAGCTCACTCAGGTGCCTTTCCGGGGCGGCGGCCCGGTCATCCAGGCGCTGCTGGCGAACCAGGTCGACCTTGGCTGCGAGCAGGCCACCACTGCCGCGCCCCAGCTGCAGTCGAAGAGCATCAAGGGCTATGCCGTTACGAGCACCCAGCGTATCCCCGCGCTTCCCGATGTGCCCACCGTCGGCGAAGGCGGCCTTCCCAACCTGGAAATCAGCGTGTGGCATGGCCTTTTCGTGCCTGCGAAGACCCCTGACGCCGTGGTTCAGACGCTCTCGGCAGCGTTGGCGAAGGCTCTGCAGGACCCCACGCTCGCCAGACGCTTCATCGACATCAGCACAGTGCCGACGCCGGAAAAAGCCACGCCGCAGTCCCTGGCGCAGACCCTGAAAAGCGACATCGACCGCTGGCGTCCGCTGATCCAGGCCGCCGGTCAGTTCGCCGACTGAGCCCAGCCGCTCTCCTCCCATCAGGAAGTTTTTAAATGCGTATCGTCGACATCCGCGAACGGACCGCTCCGATCGCCTCGCCCATCGCCAATGCCTTCATCGACTTCTCCAAAATGACGCTGAGCCTGGTTGCCGTCGTCACCGACGTCATCCGCGACGGCAAGCCGGTGATCGGCTACGGCTTCAACTCGAACGGGCGCTATGGCCAGGGCGGGCTGATCCGCGAGCGCTTCGCCCCGCGTATCCTCCAGGCGGCGCCCGAGAGCCTGCTCGATGCCGAGGGCGGCAATTTCGACCCCCACGAGGTTTGGGCGGCGATGTTCACCAACGAAAAGCCCGGCGGCCATGGCGAGCGCTCCGTCGCGATGGGTACGATCGACATGGCGGTCTGGGATGCCGTCGCGAAGATTGCCGGAAAGCCGCTCTTCCGTCTGCTGGCGGAACGTGCCGGTGTGACGGCCGATCCGAAGGTCTTCGTCTATGCCGCCGGCGGCTACTACTATCCCGGCAAGGGGCTGGAGGGTCTGGCGGCCGAGATGCAGGGCTATCTCGACCGCGGCTACACCGTCGTGAAAATGAAGATCGGCGGCGCGCCGCTGGCAGACGACTGCAAGCGCATCGAGACGGTGCTGCGCATGCTGCCCGCCGGATGCAAGCTCGCGGTCGATGCCAATGGCCGCTTCGATCTCGAGACCGCGATCGCCTATGCCAAGGCGCTGCGGCAATACGATCTGTTCTGGTATGAGGAGGCGGGTGATCCGCTCGACTACGACCTTCAGGCGAGGCTCGCCGAGCATTATCCCGGCCCGATGGCGACCGGTGAGAACCTGTTCTCGATGCAGGATGCGCGCAACCTCATTCGCTATGGCGGCATGCGCCCGGATCGCGACTGGCTGCAGTTCGACTGCGCGCTGAGCTACGGCCTCGTCGAATATCTGCGCACGCTGGAGATGCTGAAGCAGAACGGCTGGTCCTGGCGCCGCTGCATCCCCCATGGCGGTCACCAGATGTCGCTGAACATCGCGGCCGGCCTCGGGCTCGGCGGCAACGAATCCTATCCCGACCTTTTCCAGCCCTATGGCGGCTTCCCGGACGGCGTGCGTGTCGAGGCCGGCCACATCGTCATGCCGGACCTGCCGGGCATCGGCTTCGAGGGCAAAGCCGACCTTATTGCGGAGATGCGCAGCCTCGCCGCGTGAGGCTATGGCTTCGTTCTTTGACCAGGGCGCCGTCCTTGCTGTGCCAGAAGGGACGGCGCATAGGCACGCCGTCGCCTCACGGCGGTTTGTGAACCCGAACCGCCGTGGCCGCGTCAAAAACCATTGCCTGCAGCGAGCGGCGACGGCGCCCTTCCCCGCAGCACCCTATCTCAGCCAAACCTGCGAGCGTGCCGCAGCCGATCACAGGCTGGATTCAGCGGCCGACCCAATCCTTGCCCGTCAATGCACGATACCAGGTCCGCGACATGTTCGCCGCGAGGCCGTGATCATCGAGGCCCAGCTCCAGCCCGCGGGCGAAAACGTCATGCAGGAGTTTGTCGACCAGCGCGATACAGCCGAGCGCGGTGGCCAGCCGCTGCGCTTCCGGTTCGCGCGGCGTACCCGCCATCTCGCGATCGACGGCGCGCACGACGCGGCGAGCCAGCGTCATGTTGGCCTGCAGGCCGATCTGGGCGAATTCCTCGAGCTGGTCGGCGAGCTGCCCCTGGCAGCGCATCAGCCCGACATTTCGGCGGTAGACATCGATATAGTAGAGGTGGCCGGCAACAAGCCTGCTGTAGAAATCCTGGCCGGGCTGGCGTGGCGGACGGTGCTGGCGGATCGCGTCCATGAAGGCGGTGAGCACGTCATGGGCGATGCCGCGCCGATCCTGCCAGTGCAGGTAGAAGGTGCCATGGGCGAAGCCGGCCCGCTTGCAGATATCGGCAACCTTGAGATCGTTGAAACCGGTTTCCTGGATCAGCTCCGCAGCCGCGATCAAAAAACGTCGCCGCGTCGCTTCCGAGCGCGGCAGCTTCGGGCTGCCCTGCAGCTCCGCGCGCAGGACATCGGGCAGGCTGAAGCCACCTTGAGGGTGCTCGCCCCCTGCTGGCTTGACACTGTCCTTTTCGATCGCCCCGAGAGCGCTTGACATACCGATGCTCCATCTCAATACTGACATTGATATCAGTTTCAGAAACGCCATGCACGCACTCATATCACAGAGCCAACAGTCGGATGGGAACAGCGGTGCACCCATCGCGTTCCGGGGAATCGCCAAGCGCTATGGCGAGGTCGATGCGTTGCGGGAGTTCTCGCTCGAGATCGCGGCCGGCGAGTTCGTGACGTTCCTGGGCCCCTCCGGCTCGGGCAAGACGACGGCGCTGAACATCCTTGCCGGCTTCGTCGAGGCGAGCGCCGGCGACGTCCTGATCGACGGGGTCTCGATCACGCGGTTGCCGACCGAGAAGCGCAATGTCGGCATGGTCTTTCAGAGCTATTCGCTGTTCCCGCACATGGATGTGCGCGACAATGTCGCCTTCCCCCTGCGCATGCGCGGCGTCGGCCAGGCCGAGCGCCGGGCCCGCGCCGAAGCAGCGCTCGCCATGGTGCGGCTGTCGGGTTTCGGCGGGCGCAAGCCGCATGAACTGTCGGGCGGCCAGCGCCAGCGCGTCGCATTCGCACGCGCCGTGGTCTTCGAGCCGCGCGTGCTGCTGATGGACGAGCCGCTGGGGGCGCTCGACCTCAAGCTGCGCGAGGCGATGCAGGACGAGATCAGGCTGGTGCAGCGACGCATCGGCTGCACGGTGATCTATGTCACGCATGACCAGAACGAGGCGCTCGCCATGTCCGACCGGATCGTGGTGATGAGCGAAGGGCGGATCGAGCAGATCGGCACGCCCGCCGCGATCTATGACGATCCCCGGAACGCCTTTGTGGCGCAGTTCGTCGGCGAGACGAATTTTCTTCCCGGCAGCATCAGCGCGGGGCGGCTCAGGCTGGGCGGCACCAACGTCGCGGCAGCTCCCCCCATGCGTCTGGGCGAGAGCTGGTCGGGCCGCGTGGCCTTGCGTCCGGAGCATTTCGAGCGGGCGACCGAGCGGCCGAACGGCCCCTGCATCGATTGCATCATCACGGACGTCGCCTTCCATGGCGGCAGCTTCCGCTATGTCGCCGAGGCCGACGGTTATGGCCGGCTCGTGGTGCAGGAGCAGCGCCGCCCGGATCGCGAGCCGTTCCAGGTCGGCCAGCGCACCAGCCTGAGTTTCGGGATCGAGCAGGCGGTTTTCCTGAACGGTTAAAACAAAGCCCCGCTGAGGGCGTCATAACGAGGGAGAGCGGATATGACCGGCATTTCAAGGCGCGACCTGACCAGATTGGCGCTCGGCGGCTCAGCCCTGCTGCTCCCCGGCGTTGCCGGCAGAGCCTGGGCCCAGGCCGCCACCATCACCGTCAACGGCTCGGGCGGCAGCCTCGCGAAATCGCTCGAGCGCATCTACGAGAAGCCGTTCACCACCCAGACCGGCATCGGCGTCCGCGCGACGGCGCCCGTCTCGCTGGCCAAGCTCAAGGCGATGGTCGAGACCGGCAATATGGAATGGGATCTCACCGAGATGGGTGGGGCCGACATGATCGAAGGCGTCAAGAACAACTGGCTCACCGAGATCGACTGGTCGATCGTCGACCCCGACGCCAAGCTGCCGGCGATCGCGCGCCAGAAATACGGCATGGTGACCTCGACCTTCTCGACGGTCATCGCCTATCGCACCGATAAATTCGGCGGCAAGGCCCCGAAATCCTGGGCCGATTTCTGGGATCTGAAGGCTTTCCCCGGCCCGCGCGCGTTGCAGGACAGCCCGGTCCAGAATCTCGAATTCGCCTTGCTCGCGGACGACGTGCCGGCCGACAAGCTCTATCCGCTCGATGTCGAGCGCGCCTTCAAGAAACTCGACCAGATCAAGCGCAACGTCGTGACCTGGTGGTCGACGGGCGCGCAACAGGTCCAGCTGCTGGTCGATGGCGAGGCCGTGATGGGCACGGTCTGGAACGGGCGCGTCCCGCCGCTGAAGAAGGAAGGCAAGCCGGTCGACATCATCTGGAACGGCGGCGCGCTGCAGCTCTCCTACTGGGCGGTGCCGAAGGGCGCGAAGCATCCCAAGGAGGCGATGCGCTACATGGCGACCCGTCTCGACCCGGTGAAGGGCGCGGAACTGGTCAAGGATTCGCCCTATCCCGGCTTCGCTCCCGGGCTGATCGAGAAGCTGCCGGAGGATGTCGCCAAGATGCTTCCGATCCATCCCGACAATGTCCAGGTTCAGTACACATTCAACCCGGACTACTGGAGCGAGCACCGCCCCAAGCTGAGCGAGCGCTGGGCCGCCTGGCTGCTGGCCTGATCGCGTGCCGAGCGGAGCGTGCTGACGTGTTGAGGAAGCAATGGATCGCGCCGCTGCTGGCGGCGCCCCTGATCCTGCTGTTTGCGATCTTCTTCGTGGTCCCGTTCATCGAGATCATGCGGGTGTCGTTTTCGGGTGCCGGCGGGGTCATGGCGGGGCTGGCCTGGCTCTGGACCTCGCCGGTCGTCGGGATCGTCTTCCTGAACACTCTGCAACTCGCCCTGTCGGTCACGGTGATCTGCCTCGTCGTCGGCTATCCCGCCGCCTGCTTCATCGCGCTGCAGCCCGAGTCCCGGCGCGGCATCCTGCTGGCGCTGATCCTGCTGCCCTTCTGGACCAGCGTCCTGGTGCGCACCTACACGTGGTCGGTCGTGCTCGGGCGCGAGGGCATCCTCAATGCGTCCCTGATCTGGCTCGGGCTGGCTGACGGTCCGCAGCGCTTCATGTTCACGCCGCTCGCCGTGCATCTGGGCATGGTCCAGATCCTGCTTCCGGTCGCGATCCTGACGCTGGTCGGCGTCATGACCGAACTCGATGCCGGTCTGGTGCGCGCGGCGCGCGTGCTCGGCGCCTCGCCGGCGCGTGCCTTCTGGCACGTCTTCCTGCCGATGACGAAGCCCGGCCTGGTCGCGGCCGCGATGCTGATCTTCATCCTCTCGCTGGGCTTCTACATCACGCCGGCGCTGCTGGGCGGCCCACGACACCGCACCATCGCCAATCTGATCGACCTCCAGGTCCACCAGATGAACGACTGGACCAATGCGGCGGCGATGGCCCTGGTGCTGCTGGCGACGACGATCGCGGCGGTGGCCGTGCTGCGCTGGCTGGTGCCCGACCGCAGCCTCTACGGGAGCGCCCGATGACGAGCCGCGTCACCCGTATCGGGCTGGCCATCTGGTTCGGGCTGGTCATCGTCTTCCTGCTGTTTCCGCTCCTGTTCCTCGGGCCGCTCTCGCTGAATGCGTCCGAAATCCTGAGCTTTCCGCCGCAGCAATGGTCGCTGCGCTGGTATCGCGCCCTGTTCACCGACCCCTCCTGGAGCGGTGCGCTCTGGCTGAGCTTCAAGGTCGCGATCCTGGTGACCGTGATTTCCGTCGCGGTCGGCACGGCCGCCGCCCTGGCGATCGTGCGCCATCGCGTGCGCGGCTCGGCCTGGCTCTACGGTCTCTCGATCGCGCCGCTGATCGTGCCGGGGATCGTCATCGCGCTCGGGATGTTCATGGTCTTTGCCCGGCTGAAATGGCTCGAGAGCCTTCCGGCGCTGGTGCTGGCGCACAGCGTCGTGGCGGTGCCCTATGTCGTCGTCGTGGTCAGCGCAGCCCTGCGCAATCTCGACGAGACGGTCGAGCGCGCCGCGCGCGTGCTCGGCGCCGGGCCGTGGCAAACCTTCCATCTGGTCACCGTTCCGGCGTTGCGCTCCTCGATCCTGGCCGGCGGGATGTTCGCCTTCTTCGCCTCGTTCGACGACCTGATCATCACGCTCTTCGTCTCCGGAGCGCTCGAAACCCTGCCCCTGCGCATCTGGAACGACCTCAATCTCAGGCTCGACCCGACCGTCGCCGCAGCCGCCTGCGTCATGGTGGCGATGTCGATGGCGGGGCTCGGCATCGCCGAATTCGCGCGCAAAGCCAATCTGCGCAGACTCCAGACGGAACCGGATCATGGATAGAGAACTGCAGGACGCCGCCCGGCTGCGTGCCGAGGTCGAGGCGGAACCCTTCGTGCGCAATCTCGGCGCCTATCTCGACGGGCTCGCGCAGGAGATGGGCGATGCGCCGGCCGCCAACTTCTTCGAAGCCGGGACGGTGCTGAGCTATCGCGAGATCGCCGACAAGACGCGCGCGCTCGCGGCCGGCCTCAGCGCGCGCGGCATCCGCTTCGGCGACCGCGTCGGCGTGATGCTGCCCAACATCCCGGCCTTTCCGCTGACCTGGCTGGCGCTCGCCCGCATCGGCGCGATCATGGCCCCGATCAACGCCCGCTATACGCCGCGCGAGGTTGCCTATGTCCTGACCGACAGCGGTGCCGAGACGCTGGTGATCGAGGCCGGCATCCTGGCGGAGATCGCGCAGGCGCCGGAACTGAAGGACCTTGCCGCGCTCGAGAACCCGATCGTGGTCGGTTCCGACGATCCCGCAGGGTCCTCCACGCAGTCCTGGCAGCACTTGGCGGAGACCGATGCGACCGGCTTTGCGCCGGCGCGCGAGCCCGAGCTCGATGACCTCATCAACATCCAGTACACCTCGGGCACGACCGGCTTTCCCAAGGGCTGCATGCTCAGCCACCGCTACTGGCTGACGCTGTCGCGGGTCGCCGCGATGCGGGCCAACGGCATCGTCAGGAATGTGCTGGCGGCGCAGCCCTTCTACTACATGGATCCGCAATGGCTGCTGCTGATGGCGATGCGCCTGCGCGGCACGCTCTTCGTCGCGGCCAAGGCATCGGGGACGAATTTTCTCGACTGGGTCAGGCGCTACAAGCTCGAATACTGCATCTTCCCGCAGATCCTGATGAAGCAGCCCGAGCGGCCGGACGACGCCGAATTGCCGCTCAAGATGGTTTCGATCTTCGGGCATCGCAGGGAGATGCACGCCACGCTGGAGAAGCGCTTCAATCTGGTGGCGCGCGAAAGCTTCGGCATGACCGAGGTCGGCTCGGCGTTGTTCACGCCCTATGGCGCGAGCTCGATGGTCGGCAGCGGCACCTGCGGCATTCCCTCGCCCTTCCGCGAGGCGACGATCCGCGACGAGAACGGCGAGGAGGTTCGCGCCGGCGAGATCGGCGAGCTCTGGATCCGGGGGCCCGGAATCCTGCAGGGCTATTGGAACAAGCCGGAGGCCAATGCCGACAGCTTTCGCGACGGCGGCTGGTTTCGCACGGGCGATCTGTTCCGGCGCGACGAGCGCGGCTTCCACTATATCGTCGGGCGCATCAAGGACATGATCCGGCGCTCCGGCGAGAACATCGCGGCGCGCGAGGTCGAGGCGGTGATGCTGAGCTGGCCCGATATTCTCGAGGCCGCCGCGATCCCGGTTCCCGACAGCGACCGAGGCCAGGAGGTCAAGGCCTGTCTGGTGCTGAAACCCGGCGTCGACGGAAAGGCCTTTCCGGTCGACGCCTTCCTCGAGCACTGCGCCGCCCATCTCGCGCCGTTCAAGGTGCCGCGCTTCGTCGAGATCAGGTCGAGCCTGCCCAAGACGCCCTCGGAGAAGGTCGCCAAGCACATGATCATCGCCGAGCGCGCCGATCTGCGGGCCGGCGCCTATGACCGGCTGGCCCGTGCCTGGCAGCCTGCCTGACATCCTCCAGAGCCATTTTTCCGCAAGCCGCCAAGGAGGAGCCATCGTGCCCCTGCATTATCACAAGGACGGTCACGTCGCCGTCTTCACCATCGAGAACGGCTCGGTGAACCCGACCACTCCTGCCATGCACAAGGAGCTGTTCCTGGCGTTGAAGGATTTCCTCGCCGACACCTCGATCCGCTGCGGCATCCTGACCGGGACCGGCGAGCGCGGCTTTTGTGCCGGCGACGACATCAAGACGCCCTACAGGAACGGCCTCTCGCCCAAGGAGGAACTCACCGACCATCTCTGGCCGCATCACGACGAGGGCGAGGACCCGGTCGACTTCTCCTGGTCGCGCGATGTGCTGGCGCTCGAGCGCTTCAAGCCGATCATCGGGGCGGTCAATGGCTGGTGCCTGGGACAGGGCATGATCTATCTGCTCTCGCTGACCGACATCCGCATCGCCTCGACCAAGGCCAGATTCGGCTTTCCCGAGATCGCCTATGGCATGGGCGGCGCCGGCGGCACCTCGCGGCTGGGCCTGCAGCTCCCGCACACGATCGCCATGTGGATGCTGTTGACGGGCGAGGCCATCGATGCCGAAGAGGCCCTGTCGCACCGCCTGATCAACAAGGTCGTCGCGCCCGATCAGCTGATGGCCGAGGCTCACAGCATCGCCGAGAAGATCACGCGCCACCCGCCCGCTGCCGTTCGCGTCGAAATGGAGGCCTATTCGCGGGGCCGGGAACTCTCGCGCAACGACGCTCTGGCGTTCACCAAGCATCTCTATCGCGTGCAACGCATGGGTTTGCGTGAGGATGGGACACGACCCGATGCGTTTCTCTATCGCAAGGATTGAGGGTGAAGCCGACGCTTAGTCGACAAAAGCAACGGAAAGCGGATCCTCCGCGGCCCTGCCCGTTTGCAGACGGGAAGGTCGCGGGAGGGTGGATTCCGGAAGTCATTTGCTTGGTCTGGGCCTTACGAGAGTTGACCCGGCTGCGAATCTGGAGCGCGCCATGACGATTGGTGACGGGGCGCGGCTCAACCTTCTCACTCTCCTGCACTTGGGATAGAACTAGGTCGATCCAGCACTCAAGGATTGGACCTTGTCTGAGAGATGGAGGATCACATGAAGCTGATTCACGTTGCCATCATTTCTGGCTTGACCGCCTCGACCGGCCCCGCGTCAGCCCAAGGCATGGATCACACGATGCTTGGGCCGCAGGATGTAAAATGGGTGAAGGCACCGCCGTCAGTTCCGCCGGGAGCTGACGCGAGTGTACTCTACGGTGACCCCGGGAAAGACGGCTTGTTCGTGCTTCGGCTCAAGCTCCCCAAGGGCTACGCCATTCCTCCGCACACCCACCCGAAGCCTGAAATCGTGACCGTAATCTCTGGCACGTTTACGCTCGGCATGGGCAACGTTGCGGATAAAAGCAACGCCAAGCCATTGCCGGCTGGAAGCTTCTTCGCGTTCGCGCCTGGCATGGCCCACTACGCCTTCACGGATGAAGAAACCGTCGTTCAGATCAACAGCACAGGGCCGTGGGGTATAAACTACGTAAATCCAAAAGATGACCCGCGACAGAAAGCGCAGTGACGAAAACCCCGGTCGGCCAAGAGAACCAGCCAACATCGCTGCTGGTTTGTTTGCGGCGATCGTGCACTCTTGGGCGAACCGCGCGCCGACGAGGTGGTCAAACCATCGGCCGAAATGTCTGAGTTGGGTCGAAGTTCCCCGTTGGCCGCTTTACTTGGTCGAGGGGCTCGCGGATCGGCCCCAGTCCCTGGTGCCGCCTGCAGCAGTGGCGATGATTGAGCCGGGCTCGAGCGCACGACCACGCCGCCGGCGCTGGCTGCCCGCAAGCGCGCCGTCGCGGCCCGACCTGATCGGCAACCTCCCCTCCATCGCGCGGGACAAAAGATCGATGCCGACGAGGACGGGCGCCGGCCGGAGATCGGCGACGAGGGCTGCTCGCGCTCTCTTCCCGCCGGGGATGGCGAGCCCGGCCCGGTCACTCTCACGACGCTGGTCGCGCGCGGCGCAAATGCGATCGTCGCCTTGCAAGTCAAACCCGCCGAAGGAGCTGCACATTGACGCGCAGCGGGTAAAACAGATGCTGCGCATCATCCCCTATGACGAGCTGTTGGCGGTCTAGGCTGGGGCGTTGCGGGGCGGCATGCGCCTTGCTGACATGCTGCCGGCCCCGGGACTGTTTCAGCTACGTCAGGATCAGATGAGCAGAGTCCGCAACGGGTGGTGGATGACTGACATCACACGCGCTTGTCCCTTTCACGAGATCATCGGACCGGACATCGTATCCGGTCCGATGATCTAACCTTCTATGTTTGCATCGGCTTTGCCCCGAAAATCGCAATCCACTTTTCGGGCCGATGCTTTAGAGCACGAAAGACACGAAAAGAATTCGAGGCCGCTCCGGGCTCCCTCCATAGCGGCCTGGATGTAACCTCAACGTGAGATTTGCTTGCATTTTACCGTCGCGGGGTGAAAACTGACTGCCACTGGCCAAAGGAGCAGAGCAATCAAGGGGGGTGCAGAGTAATCAAGGGGGAACGATCATGAGGTCCAGTTCTTTCGTACTTCTGTCCGTGCTGGTTATGACGTCCCAATCTGCTTTCGCGCAAACGCGAGAAGAGACGACAAAGATCCTAAATGAGATGCGTTCGACCGGAAGGATGGCGGAAATACCGCTCATTCCTCAGACAGGACCAAAAGCAACCTCCATTAAAAAGAACCTCGAAGCGATAAAGCTTCCACCAGGGTTCAAGATTTCTCTTTACGCCCTCGTACCGGACGCGCGTCATATTGCTGTGGGCCCTCAAGGCGTCACAACGATTGTCAGCACTCGCAAGAACAAGATCTATGCAGTCACCGACAGGGCTAAATCTGGTGTTGCAGAAGAGGTCAAGCAATTTGCCCCAACTCTTGGGGACTTGACGATTCCAGACGGAGTTTGCTTTTCGAGGGATGGATTTCTTTATGTTGTCGAGCAGAATGCTCTCTTGGAGTTTCCAGCAGCTGAATTCTTTTACGAGAGCCCTGACGTTGTCATCAACCCGGTCGTGAAGGGTGACCTGATCCCAAAATCCGAGGAGAGCTACAATCACACCTCGCATGCCTGCACTGTCGGACCTGACAACAAGATTTACCTGACGCTGGGCCAACCATACAATGTCCCGCCGAAGGAGAAGTTCGACCTTTACAACGACCTCGGCATTGGCGGGATCGTCCGCATGGACCGGGACGGAAAGAATCGCGAAGTCTTTGCTCGTGGCGTTCGCAATTCAGTCGGACTAGCCTTCAATCCGAAGGATAAAACGCTCTGGTTCACCGATAATCAGGTTGACGGCATGGGCGATGATATCCCACCGGGCGAGTTGAACCGCGCAGCGAAGGCCGAACTCAACTTTGGTTTCCCGTGGTATGGCGGCGGCAAGACCCGTACCGTCGAATACCAGGATGATACGCCTCCCGCGGATGTCGTCTTTCCCCAAGTCGAGACGATTGCCCATGCCGCGGACCTCGGCATGAGCTTCTACACCGGAAAGATGTTCCCGAAGAAGTACCAGGGCGCCATCTTCTCCGCGCAACATGGTTCCTGGAATCGTCCAGAGCCTGTGGGCGCGCGTGTGATGGTGACCTACCTGAAAGAAGATGGGACTGTCGATAAGATGGAGCCATTTGCACAGGGATGGCTGACCGCCGATGGCGAGTACACGGGACGTCCTGTTGACGTTCAGTCGCTGAGGGATGGGTCATTGCTTGTGTCCGACGACTTCGCCGGCGCGCTCTACCGCATCACCTATACCGGCAGGTAATGTCGACATCGAAGGCTGCATCCATGATGCAGCCTTCCTTCTACATAAGAGGAATGATGTTACCTCGTCATCCGCTAGAGCATTTTCGAGCGAAGTGGACACCGGTTCGCGTAAAGAAAATGCGGTAAAACAAAGAGCTAGAGCATTTCCGCGATTCGGAGAAACACGGAAATGCTCTAGTCTTCGTGATTATCTGCGGTGATCGTTGAAGACAGCGGATTTTGGGGGACGTGGCCCTCGAGATGAACTTCGACACGATCACGGCCCTCCCGCTTGGCGCGGTAAAGCACCTTGTCGGCACGAGCGATCAACTCGCTCAAGCTCTCGCCATGGCGCGCCGACGCAACGCCAAAACTCGCCGTTATCTGTCGTGAATGGGGCAAGCCATCGAAGCGAGCTTGGCGCACAGCCTCCCTCAGTCGATGGGCGAAGACATGGGCGCCGGCTGCATCACAGTTGGGTAACAGGAAGGCAAACTCTTCACCGCCAAGCCGGCCGCAAACATCCACCTGTCGCATCGCCCCCTGAAGAAGGTTGCCGAAACTCTTGAGAACTGCATCGCCTGCCGGATGCCCGAACGTGTCGTTGATGCTTTTGAAGTGGTCGATGTCGACCAGGATCAGACTGGTCGGCCAGGTGCGGGCGTCATCGAGCAGCTTCTGGGCACGCTCGTCAAAACCTCGTCGATTCAACAATCCGGTAAGGGAATCTGCGGATCGCTCATGGCGCAAATCCTCGACCGTGTCGCTGATGGTCAGGGCGAAGAGGGCAAGCGCCAGCGCCACTCCCAGAATTGCCAGCGAAAACTGCAAGGCCAGCCAGAAGGGCGAGGAGCCGAAGTCCCTGACCGGCGGTGCGACAGTGCCGACGGTCAGCACCGTGCGCAGAAAGAAGTGCAGGGAAAAGGCCAGCAGGCTCCAAAAGAGAATCTGTTCCGCGACCCTCCCGATCCGAAGCCGGCGCAGGCGCCAGATGGTCGCAAGGCAAATCAGCCCGTAGCCGAAATTCAGGATGTAGATGCGAACAATCAGCTGACGATCGACATAGTAGAAATAGGCAATACCGCCAGTGATCAGAAGCAGGATGACCCCGTATGAGGCCCAGCTCAAACCCTGGCCGGAGCGCCTGAGCAACCCGTCATTGAGCAGCAGGACGCTCAACGTGTAGAGAACGGCCGACGTCACCGCATTCGGGCCGTGTCCATCGGGCATCCCAAGGATTTGGGACAGGGTTCCTAAACAGAAGAGCAGGCAGGCGGCGCAAAAGAACAGCAGGTGCCGGTGCCGTCGGTCCCAGATCCAGACCGACGCGAAGCTCGCGGCAAAAACGAGGAGGATGGCGGGCCCGATCAGCACGAGAGGGTTGGATAGGGCACGCATGGCGGTGCGAGGGCTTTCTGCTTTCCGTCGGAGGTCTTGATCGCGGCGAACGCCATCGCTTCCGCACCTTGCGCAGATTAGCCGGCAGCTCGCAACGACCGGACATAGCGCAAGCTGCCGCATCGTCAATTTGGGGGGGACGGAGACCCTCGCTTCTCATCGAAGGACCGGAACGGGTGGAATGCTTCCCCTCAACTGCGCGGCAGCAGACGTTTGGCTCCAGCCCGGGGACCATTTCTGGATCGCGGATAGTGAGCCGGCCGAACGTGCCGGCACGCGGTCCAGTGTCGAAACCTTGCCGGTCCAGCCAGGATTAGATCATCGGACCGGATATTGTATCCGGTCCGATGATCTAACCTTTTGTGTTTGCATCGGCTTCCCCGAAAACCGCAATCCACTTTTCGGGCCGATGCATCAAACCGTCACCTGTGTTCCGACCTCGACGACGCGGTCGGTGGGGATCCGGAAGAAGTCCGTGGCGTCAGTCGCCGATTTTGCGAGGCTGATGAAGATCCTGTCCTGCCAGAGCGGCATCCCGGAATGGACGGAGGCGCGGATCGAGCGCCGCGAAACGAAGAACGAGGTTGCCATGATGTCGAACTTGAAGCCCTGCCGGCGCAAGAGGGCCAGTCCGCGTGGGATATTCGGCGCCTCCATGTAGCCGTAGGTCATGCTCACACGCGAGAACGAGTCGCCAAGGCGCTCGATGTGAACCCGATCGTCGTCCGCAATCCGCGGCGCGTCCGCGGTCCTGACGGTGAGCACCACGTTGTTTTCGTGCAGGATCTTGTTGTGCTTGAGATTGTGCATGAAAGCCGTCGGAGCGGTCTCGGGATCGCTCGTCAGGAAAACGGCCGTCCCCTTGACCCGAGGTGGCGGACTCTTCCGCAGGATCTCGATCAGTTCAAGCAGGGGCACCGCCGCTTTCCGGGTCTTCTCGAACAGGATGCGCGAACCTCGCCGCCAGATCAGCATCAGCGTGACCAGCAACGCTCCGACAACGAGCGGCATCCAGCCGCCCTGCGGAATCTTCAAGGCATTGGCTGCCAGGAAGATCGTGTCGATCAGCAGGAACGGCGCAACGACCGCAACGGCAAGCCATATCGGCCAATTCCAGAAGCGCCAGGCCACAAAGAAGGCCATGATCGCGGTCACGACCATGGTGCCGGTCACGGCGATGCCGTAGGCGTGCGCCAAGGTGCTCGAACTCCTGAAGGCTACGACCAGGTACAGCACCGCGAGCAGGAGCAGGAAATTCACCTTGGGGACGTAGATCTGGCCTTTCTCGGTTTCGGACGTCCACCGGATCGCCATGCGCGGCAGCAGCCCCAATTGGATCGCTTGCTGGGTCAGGGAGAACGCTCCGGTGATCACGGCCTGACTGGCAATGATCGTGGCGACCGTCGCCATGCCCACCATGGGGAGCAGGGCCCACTGGGGATAGAGCAGGAAGAACGGGTTCTCGATCTTTCCCGGATCGGCGAGCAGGAGCGCCCCCTGCCCGATGTAGTTCAGGGCGAGGCAGGGCAGGACAAGACCGAGCCAGGCTGTCTGGATCGGCCGCCGGCCAAAATGGCCCATGTCGGCATAGAGCGCCTCGGCGCCGGTGACCGCCAGAAACACGGCTCCGAGGGCAAACAGACCCGCCGTGCCGTGCGTGGCCAGGAAGACGATGCCGTAGGTCGGGCTGATGGCTGCCAGGATGCTCGGATCATCGGCAATATGAACGACCCCGCCGATGGCCATGAGCACGAACCAGACGGCGGTGATCGGACCGAACCACGCCGCGACGCGGGCCGTCCCGTGGCTCTGCACGGCGAACAGACCGATCAGGATCACCAGGCTAAGTGGGATCACGTAGGGCCCGAAGGCCGGGCTTGCGACCGTGAGCCCTTCGACCGCCGAGAGCACGGAGATCGCCGGCGTGATGATGGCATCGCCATAGAACAGGGCCGCGCCGATCATGCCGAGCAAGGTTATGACGAGGATGTTGTGGCCCATCGCCATCTGGGCGAGCGCCATGAGCGTGAGCGTGCCGCCCTCGCCTTTGTTGTCGGCCCGCAAGATGAAGAGCACGTATTTGACAGTGACGATGACGATCAACGCCCACAGGATCAGCGAAACGATCCCGAACACCATCTCGCGGGTGACAACGCCACCGGCGGCGGCAGCCGAGAGGGATTCCTTCAAGGCATAGAGGGGGCTCGTGCCAATGTCGCCGTAGACGACGCCGAGGCTGCCCAGCGTCAGCACCCGGAAACTGGAGGCTTGGGCGGCCGAAGGGAGTGCCGTTTCCGTGGAATCGGGCTGGCTCGAAGCCGTCGTTGTCATGAGCTCTCTGCCTCTCGGGTGATGGGGCCCCGTGCCCGCATGGATGGCGTGCAAACGATTGAGCCGCGTCCCCGTGCGTCTCTGTTCTGGAGGCGGATAGGCTCCCAGAGTGGGTTAGGCTTCGTCGCATTGAACTCGGCGACGTCTATCCCGTGGGCCGCTACGGGCTAAAGGGCCCCCTGGCGCTCCTCAGATGGGGTCAGATAGGGCGCGGTGCATAGAGAAGCCATTATGGAATAGCCGCTTGCGCATAAGGATCGCATAAAGATTTTGCCCGCCAGCGGCCCGTTCGAAGGGCTGCTCCGGGGCAAGATCGGTTTGCCGCCTTCCCTGGCGCAACGACGTGATCGAAGACATCGGCAATGGTCGGAATTCCCCGTTGCCCGCTTTCCCTCGTCAGAGCTTGCCCTCGTCAAAGGCTGCCCTCGCAAAGATTGCCCCCGTCAAGCGTTGGCGGATGGGCTCCGGACCTTGGCGCCCGCGCCTTGCTCCGGCGGTGATGGCTGTGCCGGCTCGAGCGCATGACCAGGCGTCGGCGCCGGCTGGCCGCAAGCGCCCTCCCCGATCAACCTGATCCACAACCTCCCCTCTCACGCCGGACAGGCGATCGATGCCGACGAGGACGGGTGCCGCCCGGAGATCGCGACGAGGTCTTGCTCGAGCTCCATGCCGGGGATGGCGAGCCGGGCCCGGTCACGGTCAAGGCGCTGGTCGCGCGCGGCGCAAAAACCGTCGCGGTCTCGCAAGACAAACCCGCCCAGGGAACTGCGCTCGCAGGACCGACGTGACGCAGGTGGAACGTGTCCGTCGCTCGTTCGTTATTCCGCTACCTGGAACCGATCACCCCTGTCCGCAGATCTTGCTGTGACATGGTTGGGAAGCAGGGGGAAAGCACGATGCTCAACAAGCTGGCTCTTGTCGCTCTCGCTGGCGTCGCAATCCTGTCCGCGGCGCCCGCTGACGCCCAGTACTACGATCCCTATGACCGGTCGCCCGGCTACGGCTACGATCGACGGGGCTACGGCTACGAACGACCGCGCCACGGATACGATCGGCCCTATGGCGGCGGCCGGCGCTTCGGTGATACCTGCGTGACCTCCCGCGGATCCTGTGAGGCCAGCGCACCGCGAGGTTCGCGCTGCCGCTGCTTTATCGAGGGCTTCGGCCCGAAGCGCGGCAACGTCTTCTGACGGGATGCAAACCCTTCTGAAGGGACGCAAACTCTTCTGAAGGGAAGCTCGAGTTGAACAGGCCCGGCACCCCGGAGGCGCGGGTCAGCCGTGCCGGGTAAGGTACCTGCGCGAGCAACGCGAGCGCAGCGCACCGACACACGCACCGACACACGTTTAGCCCCGCTGTTGAATTTTCGGGCGGAGCGCGTCTAGACCTTTCCCTTCTGCCAAGGCGAATCCACGATCGAATGAAAAAGACACGGAGCGCGCCTGGAAAGGCTCGACTGCAGATCGGTGCCGTCCCAGTACGCACCGCGTCGGATGGCTCGGTCGAGGTCCTTCTGGTCACCACGCGCACCACGAAACGCTGGACCGTCCCGAAGGGGTGGCCGATCAAAAAGCTCAAGGCCCATGAGGCTGCCGCACGGGAGGCGCGCGAGGAGGCTGGCGTTGTCGGGAGGATTCGCAAGAAGCCAGTGGGCCGCTACATATATTGGAAGCGGATGGCGGATCATTTCCTGCTGTGCAAAGTGAAGCTATTCCTCCTCACTGTCGAGGATCGGCTCGATACTTGGCCGGAGCGCAGCCAGCGGCTTCACCACTGGTTCAAATTGACCGACGCGGCTGATTTGGTCGAGGAGCCGGGGTTGAGGGCTGCATTGCGCTCGCTAAAGGTTTCATGAGGTCTCTGGCGATCGAACAAAGCCACGTTAGGTTCGGGGCGGACCTGCCGACCCTTTGGATTGAATGCCCGTCATCGACCATAGCGGACGTCAACAGCCGTCCCCCTAGCGGTGCCGCCAGACCTTCACAGCGGATATCAGCAGGATAAATGCAAGCCCCGGAAGCAGCACCCCGCTTGGAACGAAGCCTAGCAATTGACCACCAATGAAGGTGCCAACGATAGAACCCGCCGCCATGATCACCAGGAA
>NZ_JPKG01000050.1 GCF_000735605.1 Allobosea sp. LC85 | reverse complement strand
GGCCTTGCGGCCGAGATTCTCGCCGAGCTGCGAGCGGATGATCGAGAGCTCGGCCCTGGTCTGGACATCGTCGAGCCAGAACAGGGTCTGGCCTGCCTCGACCCGGTCGCCCTGGCGCACCGCGATCGCCTGGACGATGCCGCCGTCGCGGTGCTGCACCTCCTTCAGGTTCTGGTCGACCTTGACCGAGCCCTGCGCGATCACGGCGCCGTTGAGATGGGCGCTGGCGGCCCAGCCGCCGCAGCCGACGACCAGCAGCAGGGCGAGCGCCGTGCCGGCGAGCATATGCCGGCCGAGACCGAAGTTGGGCTCGCGCTCCCCGCTGGCGTCCCCGCCGGCCTGCGATGTGACACTGCGCCTGGTCATGCTGGTCTCTCCCGTCAGCCGGCTCGGGATGCGAGGCGCTGCGGCCCCGCACCGGGGTCAGTCGTGGTCATAATAATACAGCCTGTGACTGCCCTGGATCTCGATCGAGTAGTCCTTCTCGTCGGTCTGCTCGAGAAAGACGTCGACGAAGGTGCGGTCGTCGTCACCGATCTTCTCGATGCGGAAGCGGAAGGGCCGGCCGGCATCGTCGCCATCGTCGCCATAGGTGCGATCGAAGGCATCGTCGTCGGAACCGTTTCCGTGGCCATCGTCATCATCGTCATCCGTACGGATCTGATACTGCTTGATGCGGATGCGGTCGCCGGCCTCGAGATCGAGGATCTGGTGGATCAGGTCGCGATCGTCCTCGTCATAGGGCACGTCGAACGAGAAGGTGTCGTCGCCGGCGCCGCCGCTGAGCGTCACCGCATCAGTGCCGATGGTGAAATGGTCGTCGCCGCTGCCGCCGAGCACCGCCTCGATATTCGAGAACCCGTCTTCGCCGATCTCGACGCTGACCGCCTTGCCCTCGACCAGGTTGATGTCGATGCATTGCGTTGCCTGGGAATAATCCAGCGTGTCGCAACCGCTGCCGCCATCATAGCCATCGGCCGCCGCGTCGAGCGCGCCGATGATCACGTCGTTGCCGGCCCCGGCCTCGACCCGGTCCGCGCCCGCACCGCCGTCGAGCGTATCCGCGCCGCTGCCGCCCTCGACCTGGTCGTTGCCGACACCGCCCTGGATCACGTCATCGCCGGCCCCGCCGAGCAGGCAGTCATGGCCGCTGCCGCCATCGATGACGTCATTGCCGTCATTGCCCTCGATCCGGTCGGTGCCAGCCTCGCCGAAGAGCCGGTCGTTGCCGGCATTGCCTTCGACCTTGTCGTCGCCGTCACCGCCAAAGACGATGTCGTCGCCGGTCCCGCCCTCGGCCTCGTCATCGCCCTCGCCTGCGTCGAGGATGTCGTTGCCGTTGCCGCCCGTGAGCCGGTCCTTGCCGCTGCCGCCGGCAAGGTGATCGTCACCCTCCCCGCCGTCGAGCAGATCGTCGCCGGCCTCGCCGGAGAGCGTGTCTTTGCCACCCTCACCGAAGAGCCGGTCCTTGCCGCCGCCGCCCGCCGCGGCATCGTCGCCGCCACCGAGCCGCGCCGTGTCCTGGCCCGCGCCGAACTGGACGATGTCGCCATGAGCGCCACCGGTGACGAGATTGTTGCCATTGCCGGTGCGGACGCTGTTGTTGCCGTCGCCGGTGAAGATGGTGTTGTCGCCGTCGCCGGCATCGATCTCGTCGTCGCCGGCCCCACCATTGAGGATGTCAGCGCCGTTGCCGCCATAGAGCGTGTCGTTGCCGTCGCCGCCGGACAGCATGTCGCCGCCGTCGCCACCATCGAGACGATCGTCGCCCGTGCCGCCTTCCAGCGCGTCGTCACCCTCGCCGCCATCCAGCGTATCGTCGCCCTCGCCGCCCTGGATCACGTCATTGCCGGCGCCACCGGAGAGCCGGTCGTTGCCCTTGCCGCCGACGATGATGTCGTTGCCGGCCTCGCCGAAGATGATGTCGTCGCCATCCTCGCCGAAGAGCTGGTCGTCGCCCTCGCCGCCATGGATGGTGTCGTTGCCCTCGCCGCCATAGACGATGTCGTTGCCGCGGCCGGCATAGATCAGGTCATGGCCGGTGCCGCCGCGGATGAAGTCGTTGCCGGCGCCGCCATGCAGGATGTCCGAGCCGCCGCGGCCATCGATCGTGTCGTTGCCGTCGCGCCCGTCGATCAGGTCGGCGCATTCGGTCCCGGTCAGGCTGTCATCGCCGGCCGTGCCGTCGATCTCGGTGAACGCGACGACGCTGAACACGGCGGTCTGGGCGACCGCGACGGTGTCGTCACTGACCTCGTAGCTCAGCGTCACCGGACCAAAATAGCCGGGCGTCGGGGTGAACTCCCAGCCGCCCTCGACCGCGGTCAGGGTCCCGCTGGAGGCGGTGAGATGCCTGACCGCGAGCGCATCGCCATCGGGGTCGCGCGCCCCCGAGAGCAGGCCGATCGCAGTGATCAGCAGCGTCTCGCAGAGCCCGATGCTGCGCAGGCTGACGGCGCCGGCGAGCTGCGGGGCCTGGTTGCGCGGGCTCCCGGAACCGCCGGGAATCTCACCACGGGGGCCGCCGGGTTTCTCGCCACCGGGGCCACTGGGGCCGGGATGGCTGCCCGGACCGGGGTGGTGGCCACCTGAGGGCGCATCGATGGGGGCCAGCCCCTCGAAGGCGTGCGCTCCGCCAGAGCCGGCGCTGCCGGACAGGCCGCCGCCACTGCCGAGCGTCAGGTTGTCGTTGCTGGCCGGATCGCCGCCGAAGACATCCTCGAGCTTCGCCGGCGAGAAGCGGCGCAGCGGCAGCTGCTCGTAATCGATCGGCGGGG
>NZ_JPKG01000049.1 GCF_000735605.1 Allobosea sp. LC85 | reverse complement strand
TGCCCATCGAAATCAGCCCGAAGCGGAATAGCCATGGCGAACCTCCCTCGTTCGCCATGTTGAATCAGGCCGGGGCTGATTTGAGAAGCCGGCCCGAGTCACGATCTCCGGGACTCGGTATAAATAGTGCTTTAATATCAATAAATCACGATACGGTTCGATTCCCTTCACCCGCTCCAATCTTTTCAAAGACTTACCGGAAACCGCGCCGCCAAGGAAATTCACCGGCCAACGCCGGGCTAAACAGCGCGCGTCCAAACGCCGCGCCGATGCGAGCGACGAATCACTGGGGATCGCGTCCCCGGCCGCGCGACGGGGGCGCTATAACCCTTTGTGTTTGCATCGGCTTTGCCCCGAAAACCGCGATCCAGTTTTCGGGCCGATGCTTTAGGTCCTGCCGACGCAACCGCGCACGATGCGTCGATTGGATCGGTCGATACGCCCTTTGAGCTGTCCGCCACGCATCCTGACCCTCTAACCTGCTCGGAAAAGGTGGTGCCGCAATCAAAGGCGGCCGGAATCCATCAAGGGGGACGACCATGGTTGCGACGAAGAAGACTGGCGTTGGCGCGTTGCTTGGGCTGATGATGGCCGCCATGCCCGCCACCGCCAAGACCGCCACCGCCAAGACCATCGTCTATGTTTCGAATGCCGACAGCCGCGAGATCAGTGTTCTGGAACTCGACGCGCAATCGCGCGAACTCAGGACTGTCGAGACCGTACCGGTCAGCGGCACCGCGATGCCGATGGCGATCTCGCCCGACAAGCGCCATCTCTACGTCTCGCTGCGCTCGCAGCCCTTCTCGGTCAGCTCCTTCGCCATCGATCCGCAGACCGGCAGGCTCGCACCGCTCGCGACTGTGCCACTGCCGGACAACATGGCCTATGTCGCGACCGACCGGAGTGGCCGCTTCCTGCTTAGCGCCTCCTATACGGGCGACAAGATCGCGATCAATCCGATCGACAGGCCGGGCTTCGTCAATGCCGAGCCGGTCCAGGTTGTCCAGACCCGCAAGCACGCGCATGCGATTCTGACGGACCGAGCCAACAAACATCTCTTCGCCAGCAATCTCGGCGGGGACATTCTGCTGCAATACACGTTCGATACGGCAACGGGGCGGGTCGCAGCGAACGATCCCCCCTTCGTCGAGACGAAGAAGGGCGCGGGACCGCGCCATTTCGTCTTCAGCCCCGACGACACATTCGCCTACCTCGTCAACGAGCTCGACGGCACGCTGAATTCGTACCGTTTCGATGCCGGCAAGGGCACACTGACCGAGGTTGGGAGCGTGAGTGTCGTGCCGCCCGGCTTCAAGGGTGGCGCCCCGGCAAGCGCCGAGCTTCGGATCACGCCGGATGGCCGCTTCATCTATGCCTCCGAGCGTAGCTCGAACACGATCGCGGCTTTTCGCGTCGACGGTGAATCCGGAGCTCTGACGCCTGTCGGCAACTTTGCGACTGAAACCCAGCCACGTGGCTTCAACTTCGACCCGAGTGGACGCTTTCTGGTTGCCGCCGGGCAAAAGTCCGATTCTGCGACGCTTTATGCGATCGACCTCGAGAGCGGCGCGTTGAAGGAGCTGAAGCGATATCCGCTCGGAAAAAATCCGAACTGGGTAGAGATCATCGATCTACCCTGAGCGCCGGGCATTGCACACTGGACAGGTCGGGAACGTCGGACCTCGGCGTCGCACGCAGGACGATTTCCGGATGCGGGTTGCCCCAGCGGACCGATGCGATCTGGCCCTCAAGATAGAAGACGCGGCTGGTATCGAAGTATGTCCAACCGTGATGCGCGAGCGCGGGCAGAACGCCGAAGGCCAGGAAGGTGGTTGCCGCCAAGGATACGAACGTCAATCTCATGCTCATTCACTCTCGTTTCGGTGAGATTGTCGATGGTCCGAGGAAGCGCGTCACGGCGGCGAGGAATGCCGCCCGGCCGGCATGGTCGCGGTCCAGATGAACGAAGTGCGTAGCTTCGGGGATCGTCACGAGTTCGGCGTGAGGGGCCTCGTCGGCGATGGCTTGGGCGTCCTGCGGACGGCTCCAGAAGTCCCGGCCGGAGCGGACGACGAGCATCGGGGTGTTGAGTGCGGAGGCCGACCACTGCCGTTTGCCGATCGCGAGTTCAAAGCTGTCGGCCATCGCTCCGCTCGGGGATCGGAAGCTCGGCGGCTGACGGCTGGTCGCAGTAGCATCGGAGGCCAACGCCGCATCGGCGTAGGCCTGCGCGACGCGCTCGTCTCGCCGTGATGCTTTATCGGCGACAGGAATGCTGTTGTCCCAGGCCGGGAAAAGGCTCGCGCGCGTGTTGAGTCTGTAGGCGCCGAAAGCGGAGACGTTGAAACTTCCCGGCTTGTGAGGATCTTCGAGCGGAGAGCCGTGGCCGAGCGTTTCGTGCTTGCTCGTGCCGCCATAGAGGGTGTTGTAGAGGACAAGCCGGTCTACCGTCTGCGGATACTTCGCCGCATATGCCCCGGCCCAATGGCCTCCGGTTGCCCAGCCAACAATGCTGACCTGTGTGTCGCCGCTCCACTCAATGATCGCATCCAGCGCCGCGGCGATGTCGGCCACGGCATCGTCGGTTCGCATCAGGGGGGCGGCCTCAGATGGGTTCTGCTCCATCGCGCCCGGCCGGCTCGATGTTCCGTAGCCGCGCAGATCGAGGATGTAGACGAGGTGTCCCGCCGCCGCGAGATCGGCGGCAAGAGAGCCGCCCGGAACCGGCAGATCGAAGGACGCAACACCGGGAACGCGCGCGCCGTGAACAAGAAGAACGGCGGAATTGATTTCGACCGGGCCACCCGGACGCCGAACTTCCCGGACGAAGAGGCGTTCGCCGGACAGAAGGTCAACGAAGCGATCCGTTCTGACAACAGTTGGCTCCGTGGCAAACGCCGTGCCCGTCGCAAGGACGATGGCGCTCGCGAGCGTGAGGATAGGTCGTTTGATCATCGTCTCTCCATCGGCGTCAGTGCTTGAACAAAAATGTCCGGATTGAGACAACGAATCCATGATGCATCTGATTATTTTTGATATCGTAGTGATATGGAGCTTCGTCACCTTCGCCATTTCCTCGCCGCCGCAGACGAGCTGCATATGGGTCGCGCGGCCCAGCGGCTCGGCATGGCGCAACCCCCGCTCAGCCAGTCGATTGCCCGCCTGGAAAAGGAACTTGGCGTCCGCTTGTTCGACAGGGCGAACCGGCGTCTTGCCCTGACTCGGGCGGGCGCGGCCTTTCTCGACGAGGCCCGAACTTCGGTCCTGCACGCGGACGCCGCTTTTGCCCTTGCCAGAGCGGCGGAGCATGGCGCGGCCGGCGAGGTCAGGATTGGCTTCGTTTCGGCGGCTCTCTACGAACATCTGCCCCGGCGTCTCGCCCGCTTGAGGCAGATGCTTCCAGGAGTTCAGCCCAAGCTCCTCGAACTGTCGACCAACGAGCAATTGGAGGCCCTTGCGGAAGGGACGATCGATATCGGCTTCGCGCATCCTCCATTCGGCACCGGCGGTCGACTGGACGTATCGGAGCTTCCCGCGGAGGCGAGCGTGGCCGTGCTGCCGGATGACGGGGCAACGGGAGGTGTCAGCTTGGCGCAGGTCGCCGCGTTCGGATTGATCCTCTTTCCCGCGACTCAAGGGCCCGTGCTCCATGCTCGCATCATGGATAGTTTCACGAGTGCCGGAATCACGGTTCGGATCGTCCAGGAGGCGACGCGGGCGTTGACAATGCTGTCGCTCGTGTCAGCAGGCCTTGGTGCGGCATTGCTCCCGAAGTCGATCCAGCGCCTCACCTTTGAGGGCGTCCGCTACGCCGAGATCATGGACGTGACGTTGCCGACGCTGTCGCTCGCCATGATCGCGAGGCGTACGCCTCAGCCTCCGGTCGTTCGCCGTGTGTGGCAGCTATTCTTCGAGGGATAGAGCTATGAATTGCTCAGGCCAAACTCAGTGGTCAAATCCTCGCCCCGTGGAAGCTGGAAAGAACAGCCGGGGTTTCAGCCACAATCGTTTTGCCGTTCGGGGTAACGAACCGATCTAGCCTGGTTGAAGGCAAAACAGGGCCAACCGGCAGGGTTTCACGGAAATTTGGGGCTATAGCGTAGACGTAGTTGTCATCTGGTTCCCGCACGGCCCGCCATCCCCGCCGATTGCACGCTATGGCGCGATGTTCTGCGCGATAGCTACGCAAACGCCGCCGATTACCGCACGGCTTTCGGGGGTCACCGTGGTGTCGATGAACGCGCATCGAGATCGACTTCGTTTAGAGCGTCGGACCTGAAATCGGAATCGGGCGATTCCCTTTTTGCAGCGTTTGTGATTCACCGTTTGCGGAGGTGGATCATGGGTCTGAGCTATTCGAAGGATCTTCGCGAGCGGGTTGTC
>NZ_JPKG01000048.1 GCF_000735605.1 Allobosea sp. LC85 | reverse complement strand
GGTGCGCCAGGGCGACCGGGTCGAGGCAGGCCAGACCCTGTTCTGGCTCGACGATGTCCAGACCAGGGCCGAGCTCTCGATCATCCGCTCGCAGCTCGGCGAGAATCTCGGCCGCAAGGCCCGCCTGATCGCCGAGCGCGACAATCTCGCCGCGATCACCTTCCCGGCCGAGCTCGCCCAGATCTCCGACGCGCCAGCCCAGATCATCCAGGGCGAGACCCGCCTGTTCGACGGCAACCGCACCAACCGCGAAAGCCGCAAGGAACAGCTCGAGATCAGCATCGTCCAGTCCGGCGAGGAGGTGAAAGGCCTCGAGGCCCGCCAGGTCGCCAAGGTCGAGGAGCTGCGCCTGGTCGAGCTCGAGCGCAACAAATATCTCGGCCTGTTCCAGAAGGGCTTCATCGACGGCACGAAGGTCTACAACATCAACCGCGAATGGGCCCGCCTGCTCGGCGAGCGCGGCGAGATCGAGGCCTCGATGGCCCGGGCCCGGCTGCGCATCAGCGAGGCCCGCATCCAGATCATCGCCGTCGACGAGACCGCCCGCACCGAGGCCCAGCGCGAGCTGCGCCAGGTCGAGGCCAAGGTCTCCGAACTCAGCGACCGGCGCCTCGCCAGCGAGGACCGGCTCTCGCGCTCCGAGATCCGCGCCCCGATCGCCGGCCTCGTCAACGAGCTGACCGTCTTCACCGTCGGCGGCGTCATCACCCCGGCCGCGCGCCTTGCCACCATCGTGCCGGGCGAGGCCAGGCTCACCGTCGAGGTCAAGATCGCACCGACCGATATCGACCAGGTCAGGCCGGGCCAACCCGCCCGCCTGCGCTTCTCCGCCTTCGCCAGGAACGCGACCCCGGAGCTGCCGGGCACCGTCAGCCATCTCTCCCCGGCGACCACCCGCGACCCCACCACCGGCGCCAATTTCTACACCGGCGAAATCCAGATCGACGGCGATCTCGTCGCCGCCCTCGG
>NZ_JPKG01000047.1 GCF_000735605.1 Allobosea sp. LC85 | reverse complement strand
TTTTCGTCGCCGCCCCAGCCCCAGGCGCCACCAGCCCAGGCCGCCCCGGCGATGGCCCCCAGGGTGAACCCGGAAACCGCGCCCCAGGCGAAAGCCGTGCCGTAGCCATAGGTCAGCGGCGCCGGATACCACGCGGATCCGATCCAGGCCGGATAGACATAGCCGGTGCCGTAGACGACGACGCCGCCAGGCGCAGCGACCGTGCCGTAATAGCCCGGTGTATAGCCGACATAGACGGTCTCGGGGGTCGCGCTGTAGACCTTCACATAGGTCACGAAATGCAGGGGCGAACTCGGCGGAATGGCGTAGATCGCTGCCGGAACTTCGGCCGCGACTGCCCAGGGGCCGGCGGCGCTGCTCGCGACGAACCAGACGCCGTTCTGGACCGCATAATAGGAACTGCCGGCCTTGATCACCGGTACGGCGGCGTTGGCGACATATTCGAGGCTGGTGCCTTCGATCGGTTTCAGTTCGGGTTTGCCGTCATAGCGAACACTCACCTTCGCCTTCTTGCGGTCGACCGTCGCGGTCTGCGGGATCTGATTGTCGATCAGAGAGTCCTGCGCCTGTATCGTGCCGCTCACCGAGGCGAGTACGGCGCCTTTCGGGTGGCTGTCGGGGATCTTGGCGAAATCCGCCGGGAGCTTGTCGCCCGCGACGAAGCTCCAGGGGCCGTTGGGGAGCGATTTGGAGCTGAACCAGCGCCCGGAGATCAGGACATAGTTTTCCTGACTGGCGACGTCGATGACGACATGGCTGCTGGTGTTCTTGATATAGAGCAGCTGCGTATCCGGAATTGGCAGGTATTCCGGCTGACCTGTCGTCTGAATCAGCTCCGCCGGTCCGAGACTGACATGGAGGGTCGGGACTACGCCGCCCGCAACCGCCGCCTCGATGTCCGCCGGTGGCGTGTCCATCAGATTGACCTGGGTCCCGGCTGCCTTCAGCGCTTCGGCGAGGCTGGCCGGAGATTGTGCCGCGACGGCCCAGGGGCCTTCGGGCGCCTTGGCGCTCCACCACCTCTTCAGGGCGCGCAGGTAGTAGGTGCCGGCCGCCTCGTCGAACAGGACCAGGGCCGGTGTGTTGATCACGCGCAGCAGCTTGCTGCCAGCGACCTGGCGGAGCTGGGGCTTGCCGTCGATCAGGACGAGCAGGGCCGGTGTTTCGCTGTAAACAATTCTGGGGGGCTCGTTGCGTACGGCTTGGGTCTGGCTGGTCTCGGCTTCGGAGACGGCAAGGCTTGCCGTTAGGCGCGAGAGCGAAATCGTCCGCAGGCCGGTGGGGACGTGTCCGCGTAGCGCAGTCAGATATGCGTCGGAATTTGCGGCGTCCGAGGGAAAGTTGGCTTTGGTAAGTTCGATGCCATCCAGCGCGACGAGATCGCTTTCCTTGTCAACCGAGGTTCTCGCCTTCAGCCAGATCACGCCCAGCGTCGGCGCTTGGCTGCCGGCACGCTGGATCGATACTGCCGAACGCGCTTCGAGGATGTCACCCCGCCAGCTCTCGATCTGAGGTTGATAGATGGTGATATCCTCTGCGGCATCCGAGACGGTTCGCGGCCAGGACTGGGTTGGGCTTGCTTGCAGCACATTTGTCGAGGCGGCTGCCGCTCTCGGAGTTTGGGCAAGGGCGATGGTTGGCGGCGGGAGAAGAAGCGTGACCGTCGCAATGACGGCGACAGTATTCCGAAGCCGGGCCTTGAGGGGATGCTGCATGTCAGTCTCCGCTTGGAAATCGCTTGGGAATTTTCACACAGGAGCGACTGCTCCGAACCGTCAGGACAAATCCTCGTGCGGTGTCTTGGTGCCGTGCCGCCGCAGGGCACTCCCGGTGGGAAACAGGGCGCTGGCACAATCGGCAAGGCAGCCAGGCGTCATGCATTCTCCTGCGTCGCGGGGCGCTGCGATGACGGCGGCGGATTGAGCGGAGGGAGGGGCGGCGAGGCGTGGAGGAGGCCACTCCTCCCGGGCGTATGACGGCGTGCGACCAGCTCGGCCAACTCCGCTCCGTTCTGTTTCGACCAGCTTGCGCCCGTTCCGAACAGGGAGCGCTCGAGCTGGGTGATCACCGATTGCAGGCGGTTGTCCCGTCTCGCGGCGTCCTTGCCGTCCGGGGGCAAACGCTCCAGCCACGTCACGAGCGCGCGATAGCTCGCCGGGGCATCCCCGGTGCCGGCAATCTGGCACAGGGTCTTCCGGGCAAAGGCTTCTGAGGCGAGGTGTCGCTGCTCGCGCCGGCGCCATAGGGCACTCAGCCGGGGCCAAAGCAGAGTGCCCAGGAGCAGGACCAGCGCTGCCCCAAGCACCGGAATGACGAATCTGCGCCAATCCGCCATGGCGTCGCGCCAGCGCGGTTGCTGTGACGGGGCGGCCGCTGCGGAGACCTTCACCGTGACGCCAGCCAGCGTCTCCGTACGGGCTTGCCTGTCGTCGGTATCCCACCAGGGCTGCGAGAGTGCCGGCAGGACGTAGCTGCCCGGCTTCTCGAAGACATAGGTGACCTTGTCGGTTCGAAAGCCCTCGACGGAGCCGCGGTCGACCTTGTCATCGATGACCGGTGGATCGGCATAGGCGCGGACGCCCACCGGTGCGGCGATGCGGAAATCGGCCATACCGAGGGCAGGGACAGCGGTCGCCTTGCGCTGGATCACGCGGGTGATCGCGCTGCCGGCCTTGAAGGTCGTCGACTCCGGATTGGGAGACCAGGTCTCGCTCGCGCGAACGTCGGGGGCTGCCAGAACCGGACCTGAAGGGTCGATCCCCGGGGGAACCGTGACGGAGAAATGTATCTGCTGTCCCTTGGCCGAGCCCACAGGATCGCCTGAACGGTCGAGAAGCGTGACATCGGCGGCCGGAACCGCGATGTCGCCGCCACGCCTCGGGAAAATCACGAATTCGAAGCGCTGGCCGACATAGTCCTGATCGCCGATGCGCTCCCTGATCGTGATCGCCTGTGTTTCGAAACGCAGGGTCTGTGCCCCTGGGCTCTCTGGAACCTTGACCAGCGGTGGCCGGGGCATCTCGCCGGGAAACAGAACCTCGACATGAAGCTGCACCGGCTGGCCGACCACGATGCCGTCCGGGGGCGCAAGCGTAGTCCGTACCAGTGGCGTGGCGGCGGGGGCTTGCGCCAGAGCCGGAGCCATAGCCATAGCCATAGCGAGGGCAACGACGATAGCCGCGGCACGGCGCATCATGGCTGCGTCCCCGAGGCGGGCGACTGGAGCTGGTAGGAGAACTTCACGCGCAGGAAATCCGCGGGCCGGGTCTGGACCCGTTTGAGCCAGAGCGAGCGCACGGCCTCATCCGACATCGCCTTGCCGGGGTCTTCGATCGTCGTGTCCTCGCCGCCCTTCTTCGTCTTGTCGAAGACGATCTCGTCAGGCTTGGATTCGGTGTTGTCATTGACCCCACCTTCCGCCTTCTTGCGCTCACCCCGGATGCGGGCGATTTCGCGGTTGGTGACGGCATCCGGCCAGCCGGGGCGAAGGACGAGCGCTCGGTCGTAGCGCTTCACGGCGTCATCGTACTGGCCGAGCATGATGAAGGCATTGCCCTGATCATAGGCGCCCTCGGCGCTGTCGACAGCGGCAAAGGCCTGCGCCGCATTCTTGAAATCTCCCGCCCGGAAGAGGGCAACACCCCGCCAGACTGCATCGCGGAAGGCATTGGCTGCGTCGGCTGGCCGGCCTTTGTCGAGCAGGATGCGGCCGCGCTGGTCCGGGGTCAGGAACAGGTTGGCCCAGCCGATGCGTTGGGCCAGGAGTGCGAGCATGAGGACGGCTACGGCCGCGATGAGTGCGTAGGGCGTCCCGGTTCTGACGATCGGCCGGGTCATGTCAGCACCCACCCACGGCGGAACCAGAGCAGCGCAAGCAGGGCAAAGAGGGGCGTCAGCCAGTATCCGGCCTCTTGCCAATGTTGACCTTCCCCCGCGACATCGGCTGTGCGACCGACGCGGTCGAGCCGGCGGGCAATGGCGGCGATGTCCGCCTGATCCGGCGTTGTGGCGACGACGGTCCCCCGAAGCGCGCGGGCTGCCTCTCCGATACTGGCTGCGTCCAGATTGGGCGGCAGCAGTGACAGGATGGTGGTGGCGGCTGTCCTGGTTTCGCCCAGCCCGGCAAGCTGGTCACTCGCGACGGTGTCAGCCATCACCAGGATCGAGCCGCCATGCCCGTTGCCGGCCAGAACCCGCTGCGCCAGGGCGACGGCCTTCGCAAGGTCGTCGCCCTCCTTCGGCATGATCTCGGGCGACAGGGCCTTGGCGAGATCCAGCACCACTCCGCTGTCCTGGGTCGGTGGCAGGACAAGATGGCTCGAGCCGGAATAGGCGATGAGGCCGGTTGCTGCCCCCTCGCGCATGCTGAGCAGGTCGGAGAGCTTTTGGCGCGCCCGGTCCAGTCGGGTCGGGGCGAGATCTTCCGTCATCATCGACGGAGTGACCTTGAGGACCACAACGACCGGCGGCTTGGCATCGGCGAATGGCGAGGGTTCGCGTTGCCAGGCCGGACCGGCGACGGCGATGGTTCCGAGTGTCCATGCCACCAGCAGCACCGCGTTCGGTGTGATGCGCGACACGGGACCATTGCCGACGAGAAGGTATTTCAGCAGTTCGGGATCGATGATGCGGCGCCACCGGCCAGCCGCATCTGCAGCCCGGTACTCGAGCAGCACCAGGACAAAGGCCGGAATGAGGGCGAGCAACCAGAGGGGGCGCTGGAAATGGAATGCGGAGAGGGTCTCGATCATGGCGCCCCCTTCGAGATCGCGAGATCGCTGGTCCGAGGCGCAGGATGCTGGGATCTGCGCCGCAGCGTTCGCAATGCCTGCAGCAGCAGGGACAGGCTCAGGGCTGCGGCCAAAGGCACCCAATAGATGTCCCGCTTCGGGCGAAAACTCACCGTGTCGATCTTGCGCGTTTCGATCTGGTCAAGCCGCTGGTAGATCTCGGCGAGCTGGGATCGATCGAGCGCGCGAAAGAAGCCACCCTTCGTCGTGCTGGCGACCTCCTTGAGTGCGCCCTCGTCAAGCTTGTCTTCACCTGCCGCCGTGGGGTCGCCGACCGCGACCGTATGGATGACGATGCCCCTGTCCCTGGCGACACCAGCAGCCTCCACCGGCGGCACCTTGCTGGCCGTGTCATTGCCGTCGGTCAGCGCGATGATGGTCTTTGCCTTGACCGTGCTGCGATCGAAGAGCCCGATGCCGAGGCCGATCGCATCGCCGAAGGCCGTGCGCGGGCCGGCCATTCCGACGACGGTGTCGCGCAGAAGGGCGCGGCTGAGTTCGAGATCGGTCGTAAACGGCACGAGGACGAATGGCGCATCGCCAAACACGACGACGCCGACCCGGTCACCCTTGCGTCGCGACAGGAAGTCATCGAGCACCTGCTTGACCGCCGTCAGTCGGTCGACCGTCCTGCCTGACGCGTCGACGAAGTCCTTCGTGTCCATCGACCCCGACAGGTCCACCAGAAGCAGCAGGTCCCTCGTCGGGCGGTCCTGATGCAACGGAGGTTCGATCCATTGCGGTCGCGCCAGAGCGGCCACAGTCAGGAGCCAGCAAAGGATCAGGACGAGCAAGGGAAGCGTGCGGCGCGGCGCGATCACCCCTCCGACCTGCGGGCTCTGGCCGCTGAGCGCAGCAAGCCGGTCGAAGAACGGAACGCGCAAGCCCGTCCGGTTGCTGGCATGGGCCGGCAAAAGGAGCCAGACCGCGAATGGCAGCGGAGCGATCAGAGCCAGCCAGGGATAGGCGAAGGTCAGCATCGTCATGCCTCCGCAGCGAGAGGCGCGCGGTGGGCGCGGATCCATAACTCGGCATGCCCGATGAGGAGGCGCAGTTCGGACGGCTGCGGTTTGCTTCTGCCATCGAAGGCTTCGGTGAGCAGCCGATGTATCGTCGCAGGATCGAAGCCGGTGCTTGCCTCGTGTGCAACGAAATCGGCCCAGGCCTGACCGCTGAGCGAGGCGATTTGATCGCGGCCGTATTCCACCATGGCGACACGTTTCATCACCGCTGAGATGCGGGCGACGGCGTCGGGATCGGTCTGCTCTATTCCAGCCGATAGGGTCTCCAGTTCCGCGATTGCCGCGCGACGATAGGCGGCAGCGCGGTAGCGTTGAACCGCGCGCCAGGCCAGGACCCCGAGCATTGCGAGGCAGGCTGCCGCAACGATCCAGAGTCCGGGCGCCGGCGGCCAGAACGGAATCTCCGGCGGCAGCACGAGATCACGCAGATTGGCCAGGCTTCCGGGGTCGTCGCTCATCGCAGCCCCCGCCCTTGCGCGGCCGCGGCGCGGCGTTCGCTCCGCCTGCCGATCAGTTCGCGGAGCTGAGCCAGCACATCGAGGCTAGTCGAAATCGGCAGAATCGGGATCGCCCGGTGCCGCGAGAGATCCGCCAGTCGCGCGCGCCAGTCTGCATGCTCGCGCGCGAACCGGCCACGCAGCTTCTGAGAGGATGAATCGATTTCGATCTGGCCAGGACCGGAGCTGAAAACGGCGGGGCCGACATCCGGCAGGTCATGCTCGAGCGGATCGTGGACATAGATCGCCAGAACATCATTATGTGCGCAGAGACGCGTGATCAGCCGTGTCGTCTCCGCGTCCTCTCCTGCCGCATCCGAGATCAGGCAGACCAGCCAGTCATGGGTCGCCATGCGCACCGCATGGCGAAGGGCTTCATTGAGCTGTCCCGACGCCGACGCAGGCGCAGCCTGGCCGAGAGCATGATTCTGCCTCACCACTTCCGAGAGCACGCGGATCACGCCGACGTCGCGACCCTGCGGCTTGATGTCGACGATCTGCTGGTCGCCAAAGACGACAGCGCCGATCCGGTCACCGAGGGAGGTGACGCGCCAGGCGCTGAGCGCCGCGGCCTCGGCGGCCGCGACCGACTTCATCGCCCGCTGGCTTCCAAAAAACATGGTGCTGCGCTGGTCGACGATCAGGAGGACCGGCCGGTCGCGCTCCTCGGAATAGACGCGGACGTGAGGAGAGCCGAGACGAGCCGTCGCCAGCCAGTCGATCGAGCGGGTATCGTCTCCCTCGAAATAGTGCCGCAGCTCCTCGAAGTTCAGGCCGCGTCCCCGCAGCCGTGAGGCATGGCGGCCGGCGAGCAGGCTGTGGACCGGCTGGCGCGGCAGGAAGCTGAAACCCATTGCCCGGTGTTTCAGCCGCAGCAGGTCATCGAGCGCGACAAAAGCGCGGGCGCCCGTTGCCTGAACGGCGCCGCCTGCTCGCTGCCTTTCACGCATCTGTGCCATGAGCCGCTCCGCCCTGGAGCATGCCGCGAAAAAGTGGCAACGGTTTTTCGCGGCATGCTCTAAACTATGAGAGTTGATCACGCTGCGTTTGGACGATTTCGTCCAGGCGCAGCGTGATCTAGGCCGCGACCGCCACCTGTTTCACGATCTCGTCCAGAACACCGTCCGCATTCACACCGTCGGCGCCGGCCTCGTAGCTCAGCGACAGGCGGTGGCGCAGGCAGTCATGGACAATTGCCTGGACATCCTCGGGCGTGACGTAGTCGCGACCCCTGAGCCAGGCATAGACGCGCGAGCAGCGGTCGAGAGCGAGCGAACCGCGCGGGCTTGCGCCGACTGCGATCCAGTTCTTCAGCTTGTCCCCGAATTCGGCGGGCCTGCGCGTCGCGGCGACGAGCCCGACCATATAGCTCTCGACAACCTCTTTCGTCGTCACCCGATCGATCTCGGAGCGCGCCTCGAAGATAAGCTTCTGCGGAATCTTTGGCGGAGGCTGCGCGGCAGCAGCCGTCGGCGCAGCACTTTCCCCGCGAACGAGCCGCATGACTTTCACCTCATCGGCATCGGTGGGGTAGTCGATCCGGATATGCATGAGGAAGCGATCCATCTGCGCTTCCGGGAGAGGATAGGTTCCCTCCTGCTCGATCGGATTCTGGGTCGCGAGAACCATGAAGAGGTCCGGCAGGTCGTAGCGCTTTCCGGCCACCGTCACATGCCGTTCCTCCATCGCTTCCAGCAGGGCCGACTGGACCTTGGGCGGCGCGCGGTTGATCTCGTCGGCCAGGACAAGATTGCCGAAGATGGGGCCCTTGCGGAACTCGAACTGACCGTCGCCGCGCAGGATCTCGCCGCCGGTGACGTCCGATGGGAGAAGGTCCGGCGTGAACTGAATACGACTGAAGTCGGATTCGAGGTTCTTCGAGAGACTCTTGATGGCGCGGGTCTTGGCGAGGCCCGGCAGGCCTTCAAGCAGGACATTGCCATTGGCAAGCAGCGCGACGACGAGGCGCTCGACAACGCGTTCCTGGCCGATGATGTCCTGGTTGATCCGCTTCTGCAGATCGGCGACAGCATCCCGAGCCGCCGATCCGATGCCGTCGCTCATGAGCCTGTTCCTTTCGGGGACACGAATGGACTCCCACCGGAATTCTGAACGAAGCGGCACTCCAGTCAGCAACGTAACCGTTACAGGCGCACTCAGGTCGGGCGGGTGAGCTCGTCCCTGACCACGCAGCGGAAGCCGACATGGCTCGTCGAGGTATCGACCGGCTCGGCATGACGGGCGGCCGGGCGATAGCGCCGGCAATAGCTCGGCGCGCAAAGATGCGAGCCGCCCTTCAGGACCCTGCGCGGAATACGGATCTCCGGCTGGCGCGGATCATAGCTGTCGGCCTCGGGGCCGCCGCGGGGATTTTGCGGCACGCAGCAGGCCTTGGGGGCATCGCCCTGATGCCGTGTCGACCAGAAATCCGTCGTCCACTCCCAGACATTGCCGATCATGTCGTGGATGCCAAAGCCGTTGGCGGGAAAGGTTCTGACGGGCGAGGTGCGCGCAAACCCGTCTTCCCGTGTATTCTCGTGGGGGAAATTGCCTTGCCAGGTGTTGGCCATATGACGGCCGCCCGGCGTCAGCTCGCCGCCCCAGGCAAATTCGACATCCTCGAGGCCTCCGCGCGCGGCGAATTCCCATTCCGCCTCGGTTGGCAAGGCCTTTCCGGCCCAGGCCGCATAGGCCTCGGCATCGCGATAGGCGACATGTACGACCGGGTGGTCGTCGAGTCCCTTGATCGACGACCCCGAACCATAGGGCTTGCGCCAAGTCGCGCCGAACTGGAATTTCCACCATTGCGACCAGTCGCGCAGGTCGACTGCGTGGGTCGGCGGATTGAACATCAGCGATCCAGCTCGCAACATATGGGGCAGGGCACCGGGATAGTCCTTCGGGTCCGGCGCGATCTCGGCGAAGGTGACGTAGCCGGTCGCTTCGACGAAGGCGTGGAACTGCGCATTGGTGACCGGAGTCGCGTCGATCCAGAAACCATCGACCGTGACGCGATGGCTCGGCGCCTCCTCCGGATAGTGCCTGTCCGATCCCATGCGGAAAGTTCCGCCGGGAATGCGGATCATGCCGCTCCGCGTGTCGATCCTGTCCAGTACCGCGCCATCCGTCATGGTCGTCGGGCCTCCGCCGCTGTTCAATCCGCCTTGGCGCGCTCGGACCGCTCCTCGCCCGCCAATACCTTGCGCGCCTGTGCCATGGCCTTGCGCATCTCGTCGTCCACCGTCGGAAACTGCGGGTCGAGCTGTTCGAGCTTTTCCCCGATGGTTGCGGCCACCGCGAGCCGTGTGAACCATTTGTGATCTGCGGGAATGACGTGCCAGGGGGCGCTCTTCGTCGCCGTGCCCCGGATCGCATCCTCGTAGGCGTCCATATACTCGTCCCAATGACCGCGCTCGGCCAGGTCTCGGGAGTCGAACTTCCAGTTCTTGTCGGGTTCGTCGATGCGGGCGAGAAGCCTGCGCCGCTGTTCGTCCTTCGAGACATGCAGGAAGAACTTCAGGATCGCGACGCCGTTGCGCGAAAGATGCTGCTCGAATTCGCGGATGCTCTCGAAGCGCTCGCGCCAGATATCGTCTGTGATCAGCTTGGGCGGGAGGTTCTGGCCTTCCAGGACCGAGCGATGGACCCGCGCGACCAGAACCTCTTCGTAATAGGAGCGGTTGAAGATCCCGATATGACCGCGTTCCGGCAATGCGCAGGTGGTGCGCCATAGGAAATCGTGCCGCAATTCGGTGGTGCTCGGAGCCTTGAAGGATTTCACCTCGCAGCCCTGCGGGTTGATGCCCGACATGACGTGCTCGATCGTGCCGTCCTTGCCGGCCGCATCCATCGCCTGGAAGATAATGAGGAGCGACCAGCGCCCTTCGGCATAGAGCCGCTCCTGCAGCCCGTGCAGACGCTTGACCCCGGCTAACAGCAGCTCCTTGGCGTCGTCCTTCTCGATGTCGAAGCCGCACACATCCGCGGGGTCGACATCGGAAAGCCGAAACTTGTCGCCGTCCGTGATCCTGAAGCGCTTGACCACGTCTTCCTTGTTCATCGTCAGCGCTCCGGCGGAAAGACGGCCTTCCAGTCCGACTTCATGTCGACAATGGTCCAGCCCTTGGCCTGGCCCTCGTCGAGGGCCTTGTCGAGCTTACCGATACGAGACTTGCGGTCATAGGCCCATTCACGCTCGGCATCGGTATGATGGATGATGAGGGTCAGGCGTGGTCCATCGCCGGCCGCGGTGTATTGCAGCATCTGCAGGTCACCATCGGAATTGCCGAAGGCCAGGATCGGTCGGCGGCCGATGAAGCGGTTGATCCCGACAGGCTTGCCGGGCCCGTCATCGATGAACTCGACCTTGGCGTCCTTGAACAGCTCGGGCTTGCCGCTCGGGCCCATCCTGAACGTCACCGCGCCTGAGGAGCCGACGACCTGTTCGGGCGGAATGCCGTAGACCTTGTCGGCGAAGACCCGCATGAACTCGACGCCGCCGCCCGAGACGATGAAGGTCTTGAAGCCGTTGGCGCGCAGATAGGCCAGCAGCTCCAACTGGGGCTGGTAGACCATCTCCGTGAAAGGCCGCTTCTTAGTCGGGTGCCGGGCGGTGTTGAGCCAGTTGGCGACCGATCGCTCGAATTCCTGAGTCGTCATCCCGGAATGCGTTGCCGCCATGATCTGCAGCAGGCCCTTCTCTCCGGACGCTGCGAGCCCCTTCATGTCGCCGGCAATGATCGACCTGTAGGGCTCCTTGCCCTTCCACTCCGGATGCAGGGGAGCGAGCCGCTTCACCTCGTCGAAGGCGAATTGAAGCTGGAAATAGACCGGCTGTTCGGCCCAGAGCGTGCCGTCATTGTCGAAGGCGGCGATGCGCTCCGCCGGCTTGACGAAATTGGGCCCATTCTCCTGCGTCACCTTCCCCACGAACTCGACGATGGCCGATTTTACCTTGCCGTCGTTCCAGGATGGCAGCGGGCCGGATTGGGCGGTCGCGGCGCCACTCCATGCCCAGGATGAGGCGAGGGCCAACGCGGCCACGGCAGCTCGAACGTTTAGCACCAGACTCTCCTTCTCAATATCGGGCTCATGACAAACGGGGCATTCCGCAGGACTTCTTCGCGTGCGCTCATTCGCGAGGACCTCCGGTGAACCAGTTGTAATAGGGATTGGAGGGGTCAGCCTGGATCACGCGCCGCATCTGCCGCGCCCAGCGCGCCCGGTCGCCGACATAGGCGGCAAGGCCAGCATCGTAGAATGTCAGGAGCCTGCTGCGCTCATTCGCAAGATCGGCGCGGAAGGCATCGTCGGCGCCATTCACGGGCAACTCGCCCTGCATCTCCAGGAGAAGCGGCAATGTCCGTGCCAGCTCGAGCCGCCGCACCCAGCCTGCGTATTCGATGCGGGGATCGTCATCCGTCACGGGGCGAGCTGCACTCGCATAACGCTCCAACCCCGCCCGATCCGTGACGAAGGTTGCAAGGAGTGCAGCAGGAGAATCGATGCCGACATCACTCAGTGCCTTTGCCACCTCCGGCTGTGCGAGGCGGCCGGTGATCCTCTGCAGATCCAGCGGGACAGGCTCCTGCGAGCCGATCAGCAGCATCTCGTGCAGCTCCGTGGTCCAGAGCGTGGCATGCGGGAAGATATCGAGGAAGCTGCGCACCAGTGACCGCGTGTCCTCGTCGTTCTGGGTCGGCAGGGGCAGCCACTGCGCGACGAGGCCGCCTTCGGCAAGGCGCGATTGCGCCAGCGCGTAGAAATCGCTCGAATACAGGTTGGCGACGCCAGCAGCAGAGGGCGGGGGCGGTTCGAGCGTGATCAGGTCGTAGCGATCCGGGCTGCGCAGGAGTTCGCGGCGGCCGTCGCGCAGGCGGATTTCGAGACGCGGGTCGGTTGCGGCCCGGAAGCTGCCCTCGAAATTCGGGGCCGCCCGGATGACGCTCGGCAGCAACTCGGCAACGATGCGCCGTTCGAGGCCCGGATAGGTCAGCAAGGCTCCCGCCGTGATACCGGTGCCGAAGCCGATCACCAAGGCCGATCTCGGCTCGCGGTTGTGAATGATCAGCGGCAGCAACGCCTGCATCCGCATGTAGCGCAGCGAGGGCATCGCATCGCCGGAATTGGAGACGCCCTGGATGTAGAGACGGCGGAAGCGGTTTCGGCCCGAGGTCCGCTCGACGACGGCGACCGTGCCGCCCAGACCCTCGTCATAGAAGGTCAGGTTCGCGCCGCGGGCACCGGGCAGCAGCTTGGCGAGGCGATCGGGCGGCAGGAGGATGGCGGTCGCGCATGTGGCGGCGCTGATGGCGAGCACTGCGATCCAGGCCTTCGAGCCGGCGCGCCGTTCGCGCAAGGCAGCGACCGCTCCCACCAGCGCGGCGGCAACGGCCAGCACCGCGAGCGTGCGGACGAGGCCAAGCGCGGGAATGAGGACGAAGCCGGTGATGGCCGTGCCAAGAATCCCGCCAAGGGTGTTCAGGGCGACGATCATGCCAACGCCGCGCCCGACATGCCGGGGATCGACGATCAGGCGCAGCGCTGCTGGAAAGGCCGCGCCAAGGAAAAGGGTGCTGGGAAGGACGACGCAGATCGCGGCGACGGCAAAGCGGGCGGACATGCCGGCAAAGGCGCTGCCCGTCAGCTTCAGCATGGCGGCCTCGACGAAACCCTGGAGCTGGATCAGCCAGGGGCCGAGCATGGCGATGGCGAGAGCGGCGGCGAGACCTGCTCCGGCGATGAGCAGACCGAAGACGCTCCATGGTTTGGTGACCCGATCGGCCCAGCGCGCGAAGATCGCCGCACCAAGCGCGAGCCCGGTGAGATAGGTCGCGAGCAGAACGGAGAAGGCAAAGCTGCGCGTGCTCATGAAGGGCACGATCGTCTGCGACCACACCACTTCGTAACCGAGCGCGATGCCGCCTGCGATCGAATAGAGGACGATGGCCAGCGCTGCCGAGCGCGAGAAGCCGCCATCGATCGGCTTAACCTTGCCGACGGTCGCGACGTTCGTCTTCGGGTTCATTGCGAGCGCCGAGAGGGCAGCAACGAGGCAGATTGCGGCGGCCACAAGCGCCGAACCGCGGATGCCGACCGCAGGAATGACAAGGAAGGAGGCGAGCAGGGCGCCGGCGATGGCGCCCGCCGTGTTGGCCGCATAGAGCCGGCCGCCGACCTGACCGACATCGTCGCGTCGGGTGGCGGCGAAACGCATCAGGGCCGGCAGCGTGCCGCCCATCAGGACGGCGGGCAAGCCGACGAGCGCGAACACCATCGCCCAGGCGAGCAGCGGGGTCGTCAGTTCGAGGCGGGCAAAGAGGGGGGCTGCCTGCGACAGGCCGATGGTCGCAGCAATAGCGAGGATGGCGACTCCGCCTTCGAGCGCAGCGTAGAGACGCAAGGGTTGAAGGCTGCGGTCGGCGATCCGGCCGAAGACGAGGCCGCCGATCGCGAGGCCGGCGAAGAAGGCGCTGACACCGGTCGTCACGGCATAGACCTCGACCCCGACGACGGTCGAGAGCTGCCTGATCCAGATCACCTGGAGGATCAGCGCGGCTGTTCCGGATATGAACAGCAGGCCGGCGGGCAGGGCGAGTGAAGCATGGACAGCCGCGCTGGGGCGATCCGGGATTGCGCTAGCACGGCGTCGTCGCCTCGACGCTTCTGTTCCCACGCTCATCCGGATTCCAGCCCTAGAACCATGTTCAGGAGTCCGGCCGGCGCCTTGCGGCGCCGGCCGGCAACATATCAGAGCGACAGGCTCACTCCAGGCCGCGCTTCCTGAAGGTCTCGTCGATCTTGCGGTCCACCTGCTTGCGCACCTGATCGACGCCGAAGCTCGCGGGGCGCTGGCTCGGCGGATATTCGACGAAGCTCTCGAGGAATTGCGTGGCCTTCATCACCCCTTGGCCCGCGAGATAGGCGTTCTCGGTCCGCCACTGATCGTACCCACTGCCGGAAATCTCCGCATGCTCGTAGGGGTCCATGCGCAGATTGAACATCTTGGGCAGACGCAGAGGGGTGAAGGGATTCGCCCAGACATCCATCTGGCCAGGCTGCTCCTGCTTTTCGAAGACGAGTTTCCAGTTGTCGAAGCGCATGGCGACGAGAGCGCCATCGTCGTTGAAATAGTAGAACTCGTTGCGCGCGCTTTTGTCGGACTTACCCGTGAGGTAGTCGATCTGGTTGTAGCCATCGAGATGGTTACGGAAGGTCGTCGCGTTGCCTTGCGGCTGCCAGCCCTTGAGAAGGCGATCCTTCACGCCGGTATCGCCTGCCGCGGCAAGCAGAGTCGGGAACCAGTCGAGGCCCGAGACGATGCCATTGGCGATTTCGCCCGGCTTGACCTGGCCTGGCCAGCGAACCATCGCCGGCACGCGAAACGCGCCCTCCCAGTTCGTATCCTTTTCCGAGCGGAACGGTGTGGTCGCAGCGTCCGGCCAGGTGAAGGCGTTGGGACCATTATCCGTCGTGAAGACGACGATCGTGTTGTTGGTGATGCCGAGATCGTCCAGCGTCTTCAGCAGTTTGCCGACATTCTGGTCCATCTCCCACATGCCGTCGGCGTATTCGTTGCCTGCCATGCCGCTCTTGCCGCGAAATTCCGGCCGCACATGCGTGAAGACATGCATGCGGGTGAAGTTCATCCAGGTGAAGAACGGCTTGTTGGCGCGCACCTGCCTCTGCATGAAGTCGATCGCGGAGCCGGTGGTCTCGTCATCGACGGTTTCCATGCGCTTGCGCGTCAGCGGGCCGGTGTCCTCGATCTTGCCGTCGGCGGAGGTCCTGAGGACACCGCGCGGTGACATCAGCTTGACGAATGTCGGATCATCCTTCGGCCAATTAGGCCGTTCAGGCTCTTCCTCGGCATTCAAATGATAGAGGTTGCCGAAGAATTCATCGAAGCCGTGATTGGTCGGCAGGTACTCGTCCTTGTCGCCAAGGTGGTTCTTGCCGAACTGACCCGTGGCGTAGCCGAGCGGCTTCAGCGCCTGGGCGATGGTGATATCGCCCTTCTGCAGGCCCACCGGGGCGCCGGGGATGCCAACCTTCGAAAGGCCGGTGCGCAGCGGCGTCTGACCGGTGATGAAGGAGGACCGTCCCGCCGTGCAGCTGTTCTCGGCATAGTAGTCCGTGAACATCATGCCTTCTCGGGCAAGACGGTCGATATTCGGCGTCTTGTAGCCGACCAGCCCATGCGTGTAGGCGCTGATATTGGCCTGGCCGACATCATCCCCGAAAATGACGAGGATATTGGGCTTAGCGGGAGGCGCAGTCTGGGCCTTCGCTGCGCCGCCCGATAGTCCTAGCGTCAGTGCCAGGGCTGCGGCGGCCATGAATTTGTGGCGTTCCATGAAACACTCCCGGTGCCGGATCGACGCTCCGGGCCAGTCCGACAGTGCCGAACGCCGCCCAAGCGCTGGCAAGGGTCGCATGGCGTCGGCAGAGGCTTAAGTCTGTAACTGTTACGGTAAACTGCGAGAGGCGGGGGGCTGACGTTGTCAGCCGCCGAGGGCTTTTGACACCGATTCGGCCGCCTGCGCGGCGATCGTGTCGATCGAGCTAGCGCAAGGCACATCGCGTTCAGCCTCATCGACGAAATCCGAACAGATGATCTCGCCGCTGCGCAAATCGGTGGCGCACCAGGAAAAGCGCTGGCCGGCCGACATTGGATGGACCGCGATATCGAGCGCGTAAGTCTCGTCAGGGTGCAGGAGCAGCTTGCCGATCGCGATCGCGGCGGCTCTGCGCTCGACTGATGGCATCGCGAAGAGCCTGAACCCGGCCGTCGCGAGCCGCTTTATAAGGGTCTCGGTGAACAGGTCGCCATGCGCTGCAGCAAGCCGGACGGCACGGTCCGTCAGGTTCTTGATGACGATCGCGGGGAGGTCGGCGTTGGCAGATGCGGCTTGGTACGTATTGACAGGCGGGGTAGACTCCGTTGGGCCGGTATCCGACGAATGCCACGTAAAGGACGGGACATAGCTGCCGGGCGGGATTGCGATTCTGACAGGAACGTTTGCTCCCGCCGTCTCGTAATAGGTCGCGAGGGCCGAGCGCAGGCGCGTCGCCTCGATCCGCACGATCGGGTCGGTACCTGGGTCGAAACTGTCGTCGCGGCCGAAGACGTCGACGCCTATTGCGTAGGCTTTGATACGGTCCGAATGGCCGGCAACGGTTTGCGTGACGACAAAGGAAAGGAAGCGCCGGTTGCGCTCGGAGAGGCGCAATGCCTCATGAGCCAGCAAGGTGTCCAACGCTGCAAGGATGAGTTGGGGAGGTGGATTCCCGTCATGCAGCCTTGCAATGCGCCCGCCCATCACTCGCCTCGACAGCTAGGACTGAAGAAAACCCGGAATTAACCCTTGAAAGCTCGATGATGCCCTGCGAGCCAGCTTGGAGCAAGGCAGTATTCGATGAATTCCACCAGAATCCGGGTCGGTTCCCTTAAGAAAGAGATAGCCGGATCAAGATATCTTGTTCTGTTGCCGAGACGAGGGCGTCGTATTCCCGGGCTCGTGCCGGGCCGACCGGCAGTGTCGACTTCGTCCAGTAGGCCTCGGCCTCGCACGCGACCTCATAAGCCTCGCACAGCTCCGCAAAGCCGGGGTCGCGGGCGAATTTTTTCCGCAGCTCCGCGCGCCGTTCCGGCCAGCGCAGCAACAGCCTCGTCAGTCCACGCTTTTGCGCCTGCTCCATGGCAGCCTCCGGCCGAAGCACTGAGGGCCCGCACCTGGCGGGCATACTGCCAGCGTGGCGCAGTTTTGCGCGCCTGGAACTGTTGCCTGTAACGGTAACGGGCAGACTGTGCCCCTGTTCAGCCGGGGAACAGGGTTCCGCGCCGCTTCCGGCGACGCGGGATGGCCATGTGACGGACTTCAGGCTGCGGCTGCCCGCAGATCCTCGCCGAGCTCTTCGCTGACGATATTCACCCAGTAGCGAATGCCGTCGGGAATGATCTCGTCGTTGAAGTCGAAGAGGGGCGTATGAAGGCCCTTGAAGGAGCCGTCCGCCGCGACGCCATTGCCGATGCGCATGAATGCCCCCGGCTTGATCTGCATCATCTCCGCGAAGTCCTCGGCCCCGGTTCCGGGCCGGATCGCGCCATTGACATTGACGGCGCCGACCGACGCGGAAGCCGCGGCAACCGCGGTCGCGACCTGATCGGGCTGGTTCCGCAAGGCGCTCGGGCCGCGCCGATAGGAGGCCTCCGCGGTGCAACCCCAAGCCTGCGCTGTTGCCGCAGCGAGTTCGGCAATGCGCCGCTCGACCAGATCGCGGATTTCCGGCGCATAGGTGCGCGCCGTGCCGCCGATGACGAGCTCTGCCGGGATGACATTGCTGGCTTCTGCCGAGCCGGCATGGACGTAGCCGACGCTGATCACGACTGTATCGAGCGGCGCGACATTGCGCCCAATAATACCCTGCAAGCCCAGCACGAAATGGGCCTGGGCATAGGTGATGTCGGTCGAGAGGTGAGGCTGCGAGCCGCCATGCCCGCCGACACCGCGGAAAATCACCTGCCAACTATCGGCCGCAGCCAGCATCGGGCCGTTGCACGTGCCGAAGGACGAGGCCGGCATGCCGGGTGAGTTATGCAGGCCGTAGATCGCATCGCAGGGAAAGCGCGCGAACAGCCCGTCCTTCAGCATGGCGAGCGCTCCGCCGCGCCCTTCCTCCGCCGGCTGGAAGATCAGGTTCACGCTCCCGGCGAAATCGGGGTTCTCGGCGAGGTAGCGCGCCGCTCCGAGCAGCATGGTCGTGTGCCCGTCATGGCCGCAGGCATGCATGCGCCCCGGATTCTGCGAGGCGTAAGGCAGCCCCGTTTCCTCGATGAGCGCAAGCGCGTCCATATCGGCGCGCAGTCCGATCGCCCCCTGGCCCGGCCGGCGGCCGCGGATGACGCCGACCACGCCGGTCCCGCCCACGCCTTCGGTGACCTCGACGCCCCATTCCCGGAGTTTGTTCGCGACCAGAGCGGCCGTGCGGTGTTCTTCCAGGCCGAGCTCTGGATGGGCATGGATGTCGCGACGGATCGCCGTGAATTCAGCGTGGTGCTGATCGAGCCAGATATCGAACCGCGTCTTCGTCATGTGTCGTCTGTTCCCCATTTTTCGCGCGCACAACACGCCGCGGCAGGCGCAAGACCTGCCTCGGCAGCAGCCTGCGACAACAGCGCAGGCGGCGCGTGGCGTATTCCAGAAGAGGAGCCCGTGCTTGGCAAGAGCGCTGAGCGATGGTCGGAACTGCGTTGGAAGACATGGCAGCCGTCCGCAGTGTCCAATCCTCCAGGGTCAGGAGCTCGCCACATCGATCGGACAGCATTTGTCCTGGATCAAGGATCGCCCGCCAGGTCGCGCTAGAGACGTGCCATTGAAAACGACTCTGGCAAGACAGGGATACGTGTCATGACCGATGTCCGGGCGCAGTATTTCGACGAGCGCCTGCCGCGCTACACCAGCTACCCGACTGCGCCACATTTCACGGGCGAGATTGGTGCAGAATGTCATGGCAATTGGCTGCAGGTTCTGAGGCCTGGAACGAAGGCTTCGCTCTACCTCCACATCCCGTTCTGCCGTTCGATGTGCTGGTATTGCGGCTGCCATACCACCGTCGCCCTGCGCGACCAGCCAATCGTCGATTATCTCGCAGTCCTGCGCCGCGAGATCGAGCTCGTTGCCGATCGGCTTGCTGCGCCGCTCCAGGTCCAGCATGTCCACTTTGGCGGCGGCACTCCGACGATCGTCACGCCCGAGGATTTCCTGCGTCTGGTCGCGCTGTTGCGGCAGCGCTTCGTCATTGACCCCGCGGCCGAGATCGCCGTCGAGATCGACCCCCGCAGGCTGACAATGGCTGTGACCGAGGCGCTGGCCGCATCCGGCGTCAACCGGGCGAGCCTCGGCGTACAGAGCTTCGATCCGGTGGTGCAAAGGGCGATCAACCGCATCCAGAGCGTCGAGCAGACGGCAGGCGCCGTCGCCGGGCTCAGAGCGGCCGGCATCCGCGGCTTGAGTTTCGACCTGATCTTCGGCCTGCCGAAGCAGACTGTCCGATCCTGCATCGAGACGGTCGAGCGCTGCGTCGCGCTGAGGCCGGACCGCTTATCGGTCTTCGGCTATGCCCATGTGCCCGGCTTCAAGAAACATCAGCGCCGGATCGACGAGCGGGATTTGCCCGGCGGCTTGGAACGCCATGGACAGGCTGAGGCGATGGCGCAGGCGCTGGTCGCCGCTGGCTATATGCGCATCGGCCTCGATCATTTTGCCCTGCCGGATGATGCCATGGGGCAGGCGCGGGCGGCTGACGCCTTGTACCGCAATTTCCAGGGCTACACCACTGACGGTGCCGAAGCCCTGATCGGTTTCGGCGCCTCGGCGATCGGTCGCCTTCCCGATGGCTATGTCCAGAACGAGGTCGTCGTCGGCCGTTATGCGGAGCGGGTGCTGAAGGGCGATCTGGCCACGGCCAAGGGCTTTCGGCTCAGTGCCGGCGACCGGCTGCGCGCCGAGCTGATCGAGCGCCTGATGTGTGAACTCGCGGTCGATATCGGCGCCGTCTGCGCCAGGCACGAGGCAAGCCCGGAGGAGCTGGAGCCATCCTTCCCGCGTTTGTGGGAGCTGGCGCAGGAAGGGGTTATTCAGTTCGATGGTTGCCGCGTGCTGATACCGGAGGATTCGCGCCTGCTTGTGCGCAAGGTGGCCTCGGTCTTCGACGCCTATCTCGCCCAGCCGGGGCGCAGCTACAGCCGCTCCGTCTGAGCACAGATGCATCGGTGCCTCGGCGACGCAGCGCGTTGCCGAGAATGCGTCGCGCTCACGAGATGGGCGAGGCTCGGGCGATCGCACCGTTGCCGTCACCTGCGCGCTCACTGAACCGTGGCGGCCTGCCGAGGCGGAGGTCCTTTCCGTCCAACGAGGAGGGCGCCGGCGGCGATAGTCTACTGACCGCCAGCGCGCGTCTGCGCTGCGATGGCTAACCCGGGCAGACCATTCACGAACGAAATCGAGAAGGTTCCTGCCCGCGGCAGTGCGCCCGGTCGGCGCCGCCGACCTTCCCCGGCGATTGTCAGGAGCTGTGTTGGGAGGTTGCCAGGCAGGCCTTGGTGGCGCGGCTTGCAAGGCCCTGCTGCCGCAGGAGGAAGGACAATGCGCCGGAAGGCGTAGGGCGCCTACTGCTCCGGGCGATCCGCTTACCTGCTTCATCCGAACGAGGCGCGCCCAATTCCCATCGTTCCGGTTCTGCTTTTGCGAGCTAGCGTTCTGCCGGAGCAGGGAAGGGGAGCGCCATGCCCATCATCGACGTGGATTTCGGTGATGATGTCGTCGTCAGTCACCCTGATCTCGTCAATCTCTATGGCTGTGCCATCGGCTCGGGCTCGCGCATCGGCCCCTTCGTCGAAATCCAGCGCGGCAGCCGTATCGGCCGCCCCTGCAAGATTTCCTCGCACACCTTGATCTGTGAGGGCGTGGTGCTCGAGGACGAGGTGCTCATGATCGCCCATGGCGTGGTGTTCACCAATGACCGCATGCCGCGAGCGGCCAGGCCGGAGGTGTCGCGAGAGGCACAGGCGTGGCCCCGGGAGGCCACGGTCGTGCGCCGAGGTGCGTCTATCGGCTCGAGTGCGACCATTGGCTGCGGAATCGAGATCGGAACCTTCGCCGTGGTCAGCTGCGGCTCAGTCGCGATGCGTGATGTGCCGGCCCGCGCGGTGGTCGCCGGAGTACCGGCCTGCGTCATCGGTCATGCCGGAGCGAACGCGACTGCACCCAGGTTGTTTGAAACCGTACTGGGGGAAACCTCATGATTCCATTCCTCGATCTGAAAGCTCAGTTCAAGACGGTGCAGGAGCCGCTCGAGGCGGCGATCCTGTCGTTCCTGCGCAGCGGCAATTATGTCCTGGGCGAACCGGTCGCGGCCTTCGAACGAGCCTTCGCTGAATATTGCGGTGTCGGCGAAGCCGTGGCTGTCAGCAGCGGCACGGCAGCACTGCATCTGGCCCTGCTCGCGGCCGGTGTCGAGCCGGGGGACGAGGTGATCACGGTGCCCATGACCTTCGTCGCCACGGTGGCCGCGATCCACTATGCGGGCGCAAAGGCGGTTCTGGTCGACGTCGATCCCAACAGCTTCACCATGTCGCCGGAAGCTTTCGAGGCCGCAATCACGCCGCTGACCCGTGCAGTCGTGCCCGTCCATCTCCATGGCAGGCTCGCCGATATGGCGGCGATTGGCGCCATCGCCAATCGCTACGGAATCACCGTGATCGAGGACGCTGCCCAGGCTCATGGTGCGGAACGCGACGGGATACGGGCAGGCGCGTTCGGCTCATATGGCTGCTTCAGCTTCTATCCCGGCAAGAATCTCGGAGCCTGTGGCGAGGGGGCGCGGTGGTCACTCACGATTCCAACGCCGCACGGCTGCTGCGCAGCTTGCGCGACTGGGGGCAGGAGGGAAGATCCAATCACGTCAGGCCCGGCTTCAACTTGCGCCTCGACGCGATCCAGGCCGTGGCGCTGCAGGTCAAGCTGCCCTATCTCGATGGCTGGACACAGAAGCGCAGACGGATCGCCGCGGCCTATGAGCGGCTGCTCGGGGACACCGAACTGCAGCTACCGGCTCCGGCCCGGCGTGCGGAACACGTCTTTCATGTCTACGCGATCCAGAGCGAAGAGCGGGACAGGCTGCGGACGGAACTCGCCAAGGCAGGCGTGTCGACCGGCATTCACTATCCTCGCCCGGTTCATCTGCAGCCGGCCTATGCCGGGCTGGGTTACGAGCCTGGCGACTTCCCAGTCTCGGAGCGGCTGGCGCGGCGCTTTCTCTCGCTGCCGATCTTCCCGGAACTTGTCGCGCCCCAGGTGGCGCGGGTTGCTTCCGCCCTCATTCGGCGTTGTGAGGAGCGGCATTTTCACCCGGTCGATGCGTGAGCCGTCGATCGCCGCCGCTGGACGTGGACCAAACGCGCGATACGACGCAGCTGCCAGCTTCACGCACCATCGGACGGTGCAGGCGCCCTCCAGGAGTCCTCTGGGGCGCTAAAGTACAATGGAGCGGTCGAAACTGGGTCCGACAAATGCAGCTTATCGGGGATTGGCGGTTAACATAAGTTAACCTCTCGGGCCATCGCGCAGCCTTGGCGGAGGAGGTTATGCATCGGATCCAGTCGGTCGTAGCGTCGAACCATGCGGGCGTCGCGCGGGAGCGCGTGTGGTGCCTGACATGCCCGTTGCGGCAGATTCCCGCCCTCCATGGCGTGTCGGACGCGGACGCCACGACACTGGAAGAGTTCAAGCAGGGGCAAAGGTTCTCGGAAGCCAATAGCGTGATCCTGGAACGAGGCGCGCGGCCTGGGCTGTTCACGCTGTTTTCCGGCTGGGCCGCGGAGTACCGGGCTCTGGGATCCGGCGAGCGTCAGCTCGTCGCCATCCTCCTTCCTGGGGACCTCATCGGCCTCGATACGGTCATGGTGGGCCCGTCAGAGAGCACCATCATTGCCCTTACGCCCGTCATGCTGTGCAGTTTTGCGCCGGCGAGAGTCGACGAGATGTTCCGGCACGAGAGCTTCATGCGGAGCATCACGCGCGCTGCGGTTGCCGGTCGGCGCCGCCTCGTGGATTCGCTGACAGCACTCGGTGCGGGGCGGACCTCTCGCGCGCTCGCGCATTTCGTCGTGACGTTGCACGACCGGCTGCTGATCCGAGGGCTGATGCATGACGGAAGCTTCAAGACCCCGCTCAGCAAACGCCATCTGGCAGAGGCCTGCGGGGTGACTGGCGTCCACCTGCATCGCGTCATGCAGTTCCTGCAGGCTGAGCGGGTGATGTCCTTCGCGGCGGGCCAGTTCAGCATTCACGACATGGAGCGCCTGCGCCGTATGGCTGGTCTTTCCGTCAATGGGGCAGAGGCTGAGACCGTGCTTTGACATGGCGTTCAGAAGTTATTTTTCCAAGGTGGAGATCAGAATGGAAACATTTGTTGGTTATTGTTAATAATTTTCTTTCGTCACCTTAGAATGTATGTAAAATTGAATATATGGGGAAAGCGGCGGCACTTCTCCATTTAGACTTAATTCTGGCAAAATTACGAGGCGATGTAGTTTTAATTCAAGGATATTGTTATGATATTTGAAAATGTACATGAGAATCTGCCGCTCATGGCCGATAGGCGGCCTTCTTCGCTTCGCTCGGGAACCGAAGACATTTCTCGTCTTCGCGAGCAGCCGGCCTCCATCATCATCATCGAAGCCAGGCAATTGATCCGTGATTGCCTGGCTTCATCCCTGCTCTCCCAGAGTCGCGATTACGAGGTCGAGACTTTTTCGTCGCTGGCCGAATGGCGGCGCGAACGGCCATGTCCGCCGCGACCGGGAACGGTAGTCCTGCGTTATGTCAGCGGTCCGCGCTGCCGCAAGGAGATCGAGCGGGAGATCGAGGATCTCGCCGGCGATGGCGACATCTCACTGGTCCTCCTTTCGGATACCGAGGACGTCGACGAGATGCTGGAGGCCATCGCCACCGGTGCGAAGGGCTATATCCCGACAACGCTCAGCCTCGACGTGGCACGCGGCGCGATGAGTCTGGTGCGTTCGGGCGGCGTGTTCATCCCGTCCGGAAGTCTGCTGTCGCGCCGCGCGGGCAAGCCGGGAGACGCTGCCGGGCCGCGGCCGATGTTCACGCCTCGGCAGGCGGCGGTGCTGGAGGCCGTGCAGCATGGCAAGGCGAACAAGGTGATCGCCTATGAGCTCGACCTGAAGGAAAGCACCGTCAAGGTCCATGTCCGCAATGTCATGCGCAAGCTCGGTGCGCATAACAGGACAGAGCTCGCGGTCCTGAGCTTCAACTTGCCAGGCACCAGGCGGTAAGGCAGGGCAGACAGTCGCGTGTCCGACAGCTGTTATCTGCCCAGGCCGGGTGCGGGGCCGTGAGCTTCGCTCGAGGACGCCCGCTCAGCCGTGGCTCTGGTCGAGATGGCCGAGGTCGCGGCCGGGGTCGAGGCGGTCGCGCACGCGCTGCTTCAGCGCCTTCACGTCGGGAAAGCCGCCGTCATTCTTGCGGTCCCAGATCAGCACGTCGTCATAATGGATCTGAAAGGTCCCGCCTGTACCCGGCAGGAGCGCGACTTCGCCAAGATCGGGGCCGAAGGTCGAGAGCAGTTCCTGCGCCATCCAGGCCGAGCGCAGCAGCCAGTTGCACTGCGTGCAGTAGGTGATGGCAATGCGGGGGCGCTTCGTGTCCGACATGGCGGGAGCCTTGGCTTGCGAGCAGAAAATCCGTTCCGCACTCGGAACGCCTGCGAGCGCTCATGCCAAAATACGTCGGGCGGAACAAGCGACGCGACGACAGGGCAGCCCCCGTCGTCGCGCAGGTATCGGTCTCCGGCCTGATCGAGGCTGGCTTCAGCTCACATCTTCTTGCCGTCCTTGTCGTACTGCTTGAGGAAGGCGGTGAGATCCTTGATCTCCTGCTCGTTCTTGATGCCGGCGAAGACCATCTTGGTGCCGGGGATCTTGGCCCGCGGATCCTTGATGTACTCGGCGAAGACGGCCTCATCCCAGGTGATGCCGGAGTTCTTGTTGGCGGTGGAGTAGCTGTAGCCCTCGATGGAGCCGGAATGCCGGCCGAAGAGACCGTTCAGGACCGGCCCCACCGCGTTCTTGGCGCTTTCGCCGAGCTGGTGGCAGGCGCGGCACTTGTTCCAGGAGCGCTCGCCGGCGGCGACATCCTGGGCTTGGGCTGAGTTCCCGAAGATCGCGGCAGCGATCAGGATCGTGACGCAGGCAATCGCTTTCATCATGGTTCCTTCTTAGGCAGACCGCGCGGAATCGGCGGCGGAAAATTCAGAATGCTTCTAATCGGAGCCTGGGCCAATCACGTGAACATGTCGGCGGTGATGCCGGCATACCAGCCGATGTTCTCGGCCTGGGTCTGCTTGCGCAGCTCGTCGCTCTCGTCGGGTTGCGAGACAAAGGTCTCGACAGCGGCGATTTTGCCGTCTTTCGGCTCATATCGACCGCCAACCTTGATGGCGTCGTCGGTGTCGACCAGGCTCCAGCAGGTGTTGACGTAGCGTGGCGGGAAGGTGCGCGACCCGGACAATTCGCCGCGGATGACCATGGCCGCAACCTTGGCCTGGCTGTTGGCAGAGAAGGCGGATTTCGGCATGTCACCAGCGATGCAGGCATCGCCGAGGACGAAGATGGTGGGATCGGCTGCCGACTTCATCGTGGCGGGATCGATGGCGCAATAGCCGCCGGCAGGCGCAAGGCCGGCCTCGCGCGCGATCGCGCCCGCCATCTGGGCCGGGATCACATTGACGAAGGCACAGTTCCTGTAGGTCTCGAAGCCGGTCACGACGCTGTTGGTCTTCGGATCGACCGACTTGATGCCGTCATGCACTTTGGGGCCGAGCCACTCGATCATCGTGCCGTAGCGTTTCTCCCAGTCGGGCTGGAAGACGCCCTGCTTGGAGAAGCTCTCCTTCGGATCGAGGATGACGATCTTCGCCTGTTTGCGGCCGGTCTTCATCAGGACATGAGCGAACATCGAGGCGCGCTCATAGGGACCTGGCGGGCAGCGATAGGGATTGGGTGGAGTGATCATCACGATCAGGCCGCCATCCGGCACCGCGTCGAGCCGCTCCTTGATCAGTTGCGTCTGGCGGCCTGGCTTCCAGCCATGCGGCATCGCCTCCTCGGCCTCCTTCGACCAGCCGGGGACGGAATCATATTTGAGGTCGATGCCTGGAGAGAGCACGAGCCGATCATAGGGCAGGCGTTCGCCGGTGGAGAGCACGACCTCCTTCTTGTCGCGGTCGATCGCGGTGGCGCGGGCGCGGACAAGCGTGATGCCGTTGTTCCTGGCCAGCGCGTCATAGCCATGGACGATCTCATCATAGCTCTTGAATCCGCCGATATAGAGGTTGGAGTGAAAGCAGGTCTGGTAGCGCTCGTTCTCCTCGACCAAGGTCACCGCAATGGCGCCGTTGCTGTCCTTGGCGATGTAGCGGGCTGCCGTCGCACCGCCTGCGCCGCCCCCGACCACGACGACGCGCGGCTTGGCCTGGCCGAGCACTGCAGGGGCGCCAAGGGTTGTCGCTCCGGAGAGCGCCAGCCCGGACAGAACCAGTGAACGGCGATCGATCAGCATCTCTCTCTCCCCATTGTCGTCAGTGAATCCGGTGGTCCTGATCCCGGCAGGCCTTCTTTGGGCCTATCCGACTTTCATGTAGCCAAAGCCCTTGGCCTGCAGCGCAGCCACGGCTGCCACGCCCGACGGCACGAAGCTGATGAACTCGGCATTGCGAGCCTTGGCCTTGTCGAGCTTCAGTCGATCGAAGGTGATCTCGCAGAGATGAACCTTGAGTCCGTTCTTCGCGACATCCTCGATCCGCTCGAAGATCTTGGGCACCATGACCTCGTCGCGCCAACTGGTGTCGGCGAGATCGTTGAGGAAGAACTTCACGCCCGGCCCGTGCGCGACGACGACCAGTTGCAGGGCAAACGGGTCGGCGCCATAGGCGAAGTAGTGGTTTGCGATGTTGGTCAGCATCTGCACGAAGCGCGGCGGATCGCCGAAATCGCAATGATAGACACAGGCGATATCAGCCTCCTTCTGGAGGTCCGTGAGCTTGAGGTCGCGCGGCGCAGCAAGCGCTGGTGTTGCGGCTGCAGCAAGACCGGAGGCCGCTGCCAGAAGCATGCTGCGACGAGTGGAGTCCGCGAATGAATGTGACATTTGACCCTCCCTCGGGTTTCGCCGGCATCCGATCTATTGAGCTGGTTTGAGGCTACCGTAATAGCTTGCCAGCGCCTCGACCTCTTCCCGGGTCAGGCGCCCGGCGATGGTGCGCATCACCTGGTTCTCACGCTGCCTGTCCTTGTAGCTGTTCATCAATGCGATGAACTGGTCGGAAGGAAGGCCGATGATGGCGGGAATACCCCCATCATGGCGCCCGCTGGTCTGGTGGCAGGCGGTGCATTCCGATGAAAGATACTCGCCGAGCGCGCGATCGCCGGCCGCCTGCGCGCAGGTTACCGAGGGGATGAGCGCCGCGAAACCAGCCAGCGCGGCCAGGGCCGCTCGAGAGGGACGCTCTGCGATGGCGCTGCCTGCCCCCATCAATCCACCTTGGGGGCGGTCTTGGAATCGGGTGTCACGTCGAGCACGGCGGCGCGCCCGGTGATCTTCGCCTCGGACTTGCAGTCCTTCATGCAGGGCTCCTTGCCCCAGAATGCCTTCTCGGTGGTCTCGCGGTCGTCGTCATAGAACGTCGCGGCATTCGGGAGTTTGACGCTGGTGAAATTCTTATCAGACAGTTCGAACTCCTCGTCCTTCACGATGTCGTTGAGGTAGAGCAGATAGGCCGTCAGGGCGTAGATCTCGTCCGGTGAGAGCGACTGCGCATTGCCATAGGGCATGGCGCGGCGGATGTAGTCGTAGACGGTGGAGAGATCGGGCCAGAATGAGCCGATCGTCTTCTCCGGACGGTCCGAGGTCAGGCTGCCCTGGCCGCCGGCCAGAACGGGCCAGCGGCCATTGCCCTGTCCGAACTCGCCATGGCAGCTCGCGCATTGCGTCTGGAAGATCTCGTCGCCCTGCTTCACCGTGCCCTTGCCGGGCGGCAGGCCCATGCCGTCCGGCCGTATGTCGATGTCCCAGGCCTTGATCTCCTCGGGCAGTGCCGGGCGGCCGAGATTGAGTTTCGCATGCGCGGGCTGCTCGGCCACAGGCGGTTTCGGCTTGGGCTGGACCTGCTTCTGCGGTTGCGCGATCAACGGGCCGGCTGCGACGACGGCGAGCGCCGCGAAACCCGCAAGCAGGGCGAGCTTAGGCGATCTCGACATTCTCGGTCTCCCCATTCGCCCGGACGAGCCAGGTCTGAATGCCGTTGTTGTGGTAGATGGAATTGACGCCGCGCAGCTTGCGCAGCTCGTCCTTGGTCGGCTGGACATAGCCGGTGGAATCCATGGCGCGGGACTGGATCAGCAGTTCCTGGCCGGGCCAGTCGAAATCGACATAGAAGCGGGTCAGCGACTTGTCGAGAACGGGGCCGTCGATGCGGGCGCTCTGCCAGTTCTTGCCGCCGTCGAGCGTGACGTCGACGCGCTTGATCGTGCCGCGCCCAGACCAGGCAAGCCCCGAAAGGACGTTGCGCCCCTTATGCTTCAGCGGCGCCTGCGGCGAGGGATTGGTCACCACGGATTTGGCGTCCATGATGAAGGTGAAGCGGCGCGAGCGGCCATCCGCCAGCAGGTCGGTGTATTTCGAGGTTTCCTCGCGCGCCATCCAGGGCTTGTCGCCGACTTCGATGCGGCGCAGCCACTTGACCCAGAGATTGCCCTCCCAGCCCGGGATGACGGCACGCAGCGGATAACCCTGCTCGGGCCGCAACGCCTCGCCATTCATGGCGAAGGCGATGAGCACGTCACCGAGCGCCTTCTCAAGCGGAAGCGAACGGTTCATGCCGGAGGAATCCGCACCTTCCAGCATCAGCCATTTGGCGGTCGGCTTCACGCCTGCTTCTTCGAGCAGAGCCCTCAGCGGCACGCCCGTATACATGACGTTATGGACCATGCCGTGGGTGAACTGGCAGCCATTGAGCTGCGCGCCGCGCCATTCCATGCCGGAATTGGCGGCGCACTCGAGGAAGTAGACACGGTTCTGACGGGGCATGCGCCGGATGTCTTCCATGGTGAAGACCAGCGGCTTGTCGACGAGGCCGTGGATCATCAGGCGGTGATTGGCCGGCTCGATATCGGCGATGCCGCCGTGATGGCGTTCGAAGCACAGGCCGGACGGCGTGATGATGCCGTCGAGTTCATGCAGCGGCGTGAAGTTGACCGAGGATTCCGGGGATGCCGTCAGCCAGGAGACGTCCCGGCGCATGACATGCTTCTCGTGGCGCGAGGGCATGCCGTAGGGCCGCTTGTCGACGCCTTCGCCGAGATAGCGGTTCCAGTCCTGGACCTCGGTGATCAGCGGGTCGGGAGCCCCGGCGCGGGCACCAGTGGCCGAGGCGGCCAGCCCCGCGCCAGCCATTCCGGCCGCGCCGAGGAAACGGCGCCTGCTCAGGCTTTCGCGGTTGCGGGGGGAGGTCATGGCGGCGGAATCCTTTGGATTGGGAGTGTTCAGGCAGGACGCGCGGGTCAGGCGCCAGTCACCTTCACGGCGTCGTTCGGCGTAATCGAAACGGTCTTGGTGCGGGCGACATGGTCGCGGACCACGTCCCAGATCGGCGGCCCCTGCGTGCCCTCGTTGACGCTGGCCCAGCCGGCGACGACATATTTCCGGGACGCATCGATCGGCTTGCCGGATTTCAGGTGAGTCAGCCCGGAGATGCGGTTGCCCATCGGCTTGCCGATATCGATGGCGTAGCCCATGCCGCCGATGCGGACCATGTCGCCGCCGCCCTGGAAATAGGGATCGGGGTGGAAGATATTGTCGGCGACATCCTCGAGGATCTCCTTGAGCTGGGCGCCGGTCATCTCCATGCGGTAGCAGTTGGGGTAGGTGATCGCGGTTGCGTTGGTGATCGCCTCCCAGGTGATCGGCTGACCCGGAAGCAGCGTCCCGCCCCAGCGGAAGCCCGGAGACAGCGCGATCTCGGCGTCGCGCTGGCTGAGCATGGCGTCGCAGATCAGGTCGTCGAAGGTGCCGTTGAAGTTGCCGCGGCGGTAAAGCAGCGACTCGGTCCGTCCGATCTCGCGGGCGAGGTCGGCGGCGAAGGGCTCGCGGAGCTTCGTGACCAGTGCCGCCATCTCGGTATCGGGCGTGATCGCCTCGGAGAAGACCGGCATCAGCTTGAAACGGATATCGGCGACCTTGCCGTCCTTGACCGCGATATCGAGCCGCGACAGGAATTTCCCATGGGAGCCGCTGGCGACGAGGGCGGTATCGCCGACGCGCACCACGCCGGGCATCGCGTCATGGGTGTGGGCGGTCAGGATGACATCCAGGCCTTTGACCCGCGTGGCCAGTTTCCGGTCGACGTCGAAACCGTCATGCGAGAGCAGGACGACGATGGCGGCGCCCTCGGCGCGGGCCTCCTCGACCTGTTTCTGGATCTCCTCCTCCCGGATGCCGAACTCCCAGTCGGGGAACATCCAGCGCGGATTGGCGATGGCGGTGCGGGGCAGCGCCTGGCCGATCACTGCGATCTTGACGCCGCCTTTCTCGAAGACCTTGCGCGGCTTGAAGACGGGTTCGTTCCACTCCTTGTCGCGAATGTTCTGGGCGAGAAACGCGAAGGAAGCGCTCTCTGCGATCTCCTTGACGCGCTCGGCACCGAGCGTGAACTCCCAATGGCCGACCATGGCGTCTGTCTTCAGGGCCGACATGACGTCGACCATGTCCTGCCCCCGGGTCTGGAGCGAGCTCCAGCTGCCCTGCCAGGTGTCGCCACCATCGAGCAGCAGAACCTTGTCGTCACCGCGTTCGGCGCGGACCGCCTTGACCAGCGTCGCGATGCGGTCGAGCCCGCCCATCCGGCCGTATTGGCGGGCAAGCGTGGTGAAGTCGTCGGAGGTCAGGGCAAATGCGTCGGCCGAGCCGGTGGCGATTTTGAAATGATTCCGGAATTCGGCGTCGGTCAGGTGCGGCGGCTGTCCCTTGGCTTCGCCGACGCCGAGATTGATCGAGGGTTCGCGGAAATGCAGCGGCACGAGCTGGGCGTGGATATCGGTGACGTAGAGAAGCGTCACGGTGCCGAGCGGGTCGAAGCGCAGGATGTCGGCCTGGGATAGGCGCTGCTGCGCGGCGACGCTGCCGAGTGGGCCCAACCCGGAAGCCAGCGTGATGGCCGCCGCGGCCGATGTCGCCTGAAGAAAATCGCGCCGTGAGATCATGATCCACCCTTGGGCGGCACGCAGCCGCCCTCATGCGGGGACCTTTCGCCCCGCTTGTCCATTCGCTGCGAGCAACCGGCCAGGTCGCGGCCGGCGAGACATCAGCCGACCGTCAGCTTGTTCTTGGCGGTGTATTCGGAGCCGTCGTCATCCTTCCAGGTGAAGGTGAATTCGCCCGATTCCGTCGCCTTGAAGAAGAAGGACTGGTAGGGGTTGGCCGAAATCGCGGGATGCCAGTCGGCGGAGAAGACCGGCTTGCCGTTGAAGCTCGCGCTGAACTTGTTGATGATCTTGCGCGGGATGGTCTCGCCCTTGGCATCCTTGCGCTGGCCGGATTCCATCTCGTGCGAGATCAGCGTCTTGATCTCGATCATCTCGCCTGCGGCGGCCTTGGCCGGAACGCGGACCCGCGGGGTGGGCTTGGTGCTCATGGGTGTATCCTCACCGTGATCTTATCGTTGTCGGGGCTGGAACGGGCGGGTCTCAGCCGCCGCAGCCGCCGATCGTGACCTTCACATTGGCCTTGGCCATGTGCAGCGCGCCGTTCGACATCTCGGCGACGCAGACGATGTTCTGGGTCTGGGCGAGGCGCATGCGGGTCGCGGCGGATGCCTTGCCGCAAGCCGGCGTGAAGCTGTAGCTGACGATGCCGGGGAGCGGGTTGCCGTCCGCATAGACATGCACGGCCTTGACGTAGTCGGCGTCCGTCATCGGGCTTTCGACCTCGATATTGATCGGGACGACGAGGCCGTTCTCGGCGATCTCGGGAACGTCGAGCTTGATCTTGCCCGCGGCGAAAGCCTTGTCGCCATAGAGCTTCTTCAGTTCGTTCGCGACCGTCTTTTCATCCGCGAAGGCGAGCTTGGCGCCGAGAAGGCTGGCCACGGCGGCGAAGGCGCCCGCCTTGAGAGCGTTACGGCGCGACAGCCCCGCTTGCTGAAAATCCATTCGGGCATCCTCCCTGGAATTATTCTGGTTAGCTCTTGACGACGCGACCGTCCGTCGCACATCATTTCGACATATCGTGATATTGTTTTTTGTGAATGTAAAGGCTTTCAAATCAAGAAAGCCGGGAATGAAGGTCGCATGAAGCGGCTGGTTGGGGAAACGAAAGGGCAGGGCATGAAGCTCACTGTGATCGGCGCGGCAGTTCTCGCCGCGGCCATGACGCTCGCGGCCGGGCATCTGACCGCGCAATCGCCGCCGCAGGACGATAGCGAGAAGGAGATCGAGCGCTATCGCCAGATGCTCTCGGACCCATTCTCCAATCCCGGCTATCTCGCAGTCGATCGCGGCGAAGAGATCTGGACGACGAAGCGCGGCACCAAGAATGTCTCGCTGGAAGGTTGCGATCTCGGCGAGGGCGCCGGCAAGCTGGAGGGCACCTATGCGCGGCTGCCGCGCCATTTCGCGGATGCCGACAAGGTCATGGATCTGGAGCAGCGTCTGCTCTGGTGCATGGACAAGGTCCAGGGGCTCGACACCAAGGACGTGCTGTCGCGGCGCTTCTCCGCGCCGGGTAGGGCCTCCGATCTCGAGGACCTGACGGCCTTCATCGCCAACAAATCGAACGGCATGAAGCTCGAGCCGCAGCTCAATCATGCCAAGGAACTCGAAATGGCGGCTGTCGGCGAGGAGCTGTTCTACCGACGCGGTGGCGTGATGGATTTCTCCTGCGCCACCTGCCACGCCGAGGAAGGCAAGCGTATCCGCCTGCAAGGGTTGCCCAACCTGTCCGTGCCGGGCGCCACGGCGCAGGCGACGATGGCCTCCTGGCCGACCTATCGCGTTTCCCAGAGCGCTCTTCGCACGATGCAGCACCGCCTTTGGGACTGCTATCGCCAGCAGCGCTGGCCGGTGCCGGATTTCGGCTCGGACAGCCTGACCGCGCTGACCGTCTTCCTGAACAAGCAGGCGGCCGGCGGTGAGCTCAATGTGCCTTCGATCAAGCGCTGAGGGGACGGAACCGATGATCAGATCAGCTTTCGCCTCCCTTGCCCTGGGCGCCTTCGCGTTCTGTGCTCCGGCTCTCGCGCAGGACAAGCCCGCCAGGCCGAGCCAGGCGACGATCGAGGCCTATGTGAAGTCCACTTTCGGCAAGGCGCCGGCGGAATGGCAGGCGCGCATTGCGCCGGATGAATCGCTGGCGGCATGCAATGTCCATCGCAATCAGGTTTCGTCCGCAGATGCGGAGGCCATCACCAAGCGCGAACTCGCCAGGGTCAGCTATCCGGCCGACGGCAAATTCCTCGGCAACTGGAAGGAAGGCTACAAGGTCGCCAATAACGGCCGCGGTGGTCAGTTTTCCGATCCGCCGGACACCGTTTCCGGCGGCAACTGCTTCGCTTGCCACCAGCTCGATCCCAAGGAATTGAGCTACGGTACGCTCGGCCCGAGCCTCGCCGCCTATGGCAAGGACCGGAAATACGACGCCGAGGCGATCAAGGACGCCTACACCAAGATCTACAATTCCCAAGCCGTCGTGCCTTGCTCGAACATGCCCCGCTTCGGCACCAACAAGGTGCTGAGCGAACAGCAGATCAAGGACGTGATGGCCTATCTGTTCGATCCGGAATCGCCGGTGAACAAGTAGAGGCAAGGCCCAGCGGCAGCCAACGTCATCCCGGCCTCGGTTCCTCCGTGGCCGGGATGATTTGCGTCTTGAGGTGGCCGATGTCAGGCGCCTTGCCGCTTCAGCCATTCCGGGAAGGGCGCAGTCTCGTAGCCCTTCTCCCGCACAAAGCGGAACATGGCGAGGAAATCGCGTGGTTCGAGCAGCCCCGGCATGCGGGCGACCTCGCGGGCCTGCGGCTTGCGTTGGCCAAGTCCGTCTGCACTCTCGGGCATGAACTGGATCGTCGGGGTGAAGCGCACGCCATAGGCCTCGCCCAGCGCCTTCTCGCCCAGTTTGCGCCCATCGAAATCGGTGACCTCGCGGGCGCCGATATGGTTGAGGTGCAGCACCTCAAAATTTGCCTTGATGTAGCCTTCGATCCTGGGATCGGCGAGATGCACCTCATGCATTCGCCGGCAGGCCGGGCAGCCCTTCAGGCCCCACATGATCGCGAGGCGCTTGCCGTTGCGGGTCGCGGTCTCGATGTCCTCGGAGAGATCGAGGAAGCTCTCGAGATACCAGTCCTGCTGGTAGAGCCCGTCCTCGCCGAGCCTGGCGGCGGCGAGGGCCTGAGGTGCGAAGGGGGCGGCGAGGGCAGAGCCGAGAAGCCGGCGTCGGGTCAGCATGGAAACTCTCCCTTCAGCCGATCGTGCCGAGGATCGGGACGGTCTGGAGCAGCCAGCCGGCGAGCGCCGGCATCATTCCGGTGATGAACAGCAGGCCCGTCACCACGAGCCCGGCGCCCATGGTCTTCTCGATGACGGCCATGTGCCGCCGGAAGCGGGAGAGCCAAGTCAGGAAGGGACCGGCGAAGACCGCCGCCAGCAGAAAGGGCAGGCCGATGCCGAGCGCGTAGGATGCGAGCAGAAGCGCGCCGCGCGAGGCGCTGCCCTCGGCGCCCGCGACCATCAGCACTGTCGCGAGCACCGGCCCGACGCAGGGCGTCCAGCCGAACGCGAAGGCAAGCCCGACGAGATAGGCGCCGAGCAGGCCGGCTGGACGTGCGGATGTCTGGAAACGGGCCTCCCGGTAGAGCAGGGGGATCCGCAGCCAGCCGAGAAAATGCAGGCCCATGACCAGGATGATTGCGCCGGCGGCAATGGACAGCGTGTCGAAATGGGTGGTGATCCAGGTCCCGATGGTCGAGGCGGTGGCGCCGAGCGCGACGAAGACGGTGGCGAAACCGAGCACGAAAACGGCCGCCATGGCGACGATGCGACGGCGCTGCGCGGCTGTCAGCACGCCGTCGGAGCCGGACAATTCGCCGATGCCGACGCCCGCCAGGAAGCAGAGATAGGGCGGCACCAAGGGCAGCACGCAGGGGCTCAGGAAGGAGAGCAGCCCGGCTGCGAAAGCTCCCGCGATCGAGATGTCGAACAAGGTTCAACCCGCCAATTGTTTAAACATATGAATACGACTATGTTTGTCGGATGAAAGCAATCGCGAAATGGCTGGGCCGGCATGCGGGCCTCGCAGCGCTGGTGGGGATGGCGCTTGCCAGCCTTCCGTTGCGGGCCGCCGAGCTGGTGATGTTCGAGCGCGAGGGCTGCCTCTGGTGCGCCCGCTGGGACCGGGAGGTCGCGCCTGTCTATGCCAGCACGCCGGAGGGCAAGGCAGCGCCGTTGAGGCGTGTCGATCTCGGTTCAACCCGCGCGGACGAGCCTGGGCTCGCTGCACCGGTTCGCTTCACCCCGACCTTCGTCCTGATGGATGAGGGGCGCGAGGTCGGCCGGATCACCGGCTATATCAGCGACGACGCATTCTGGGGTTTGCTTGGCAAGATGCTTGCTGGCATGGACACTCCCATCCATCGAACCCGTGGCCAGTCCGCGACAATGGAGCGAAAATGAGCGCGATTGTCTCCAAGGCCCTCGAAGCCGAGCTGCGCGACGGCGCCGAATTCTCGGCCGAGCTCGATCAGCTGATGCGCAAGGCCCGAAAGGCCAGCGATTTCCTGAAAGCCCTGTCCCACGAAAACCGGCTGTTGCTGCTCTGCCTGCTGGCCGAGCGCGAACGCACCGTCACTGAACTTGAAAACATCCTCTCGCTGCGCCAGCCGATGGTTTCGCAGCAACTCGCGCGGCTCCGGCTCGACCAGCTGGTCACCACCCGTCGCGACGGCAAGGCGATCTATTACAGCCTCGCCAACGACGATGTGCGTCAGGTCATCTCGGTGATCTACGACATCTTCTGCAACCGTCCCGAGAGCACGGACCGCTTGCGTGATTGAATTGCGGGCCGGCAGGGGCGTCTGACGATCATGGAACCTCTGCCGACCTGGGCCGTGACGCTGATCGGCGTTCTCATCGGCGCAGCCTGCGGCTTTACGGCCCGGCGTGCCCGGCTCTGCTCCTTCGGGGCGATCGAGGATGCCTGGATGGGCGGCGATACGCGCCGCCTGCGCATCTTCGGGCTCGCACTCGCCGTCGCGCTCGTGGGCACGCAGCTTCTGGTCGGTCTCGGCTGGCTTTCACCCCGGCTCTCGACTTATGTGCCCTCGGCCCTGCCCTGGCTCTCGATCCTGCTCGGCAGTACGGTTTTCGGAATCGGCATGGCGCTGGTCGGAACCTGCGGCTTCGGCTCTCTCGTTCGTCTCGGCAGCGGCGACCTGCGCAGCCTGATCGTGATGATGGTCTTCGGCGCCGTCGCCTATGCGACGCTCCGCGGCATGCTGGCCTCCCTTCGAATTGATGTGCTCGAGACGGTCGCCCTGCCGATTCCCGGTGGAGTGCAGGGGGATCTGCCGTCGCTGCTCGCCCGGTTCGGGCTTGGCGACTGGCGCCTCGCCATCGTTCTCGTCGCGGCCACAGTGCTGATACTGGCCGTACTGGCCGACCCTCGGTTGCGACGTTCGCCGCGGCTGCTGCTGGCCGGGCTGACGCTGGGGGGCGGAGTCGTTGCAGGCTGGTGGGCGACGGGTGTGGCTATCGATGAATTCGCCGCGTTTCCGCGCCCGCAGAGCCTGACCTTCGTCTCGCCAATCGGCAGGGCACTCTACGCGGTCCTGAGCCACCCCATCGGATTCCTTGATTTCGGGGTCGGCACCATTTTGGGGGTGATGCTCGGGGCCTTTGCCTCGGCGCTCTACGATCGCGAGTTCCGCTGGGAGGCCTTTGACGATCACCATGAGATGCGCCGCCATCTGGCGGGCGGCGCGCTGATGGGGTTCGGCGGCATTCTCGCCGGCGGTTGCACCATCGGGCAGGGCGTCACGGCCGGCTCGCTGATGGCGCTGTCCTGGCCGCTGGCGGTCGCCGGCATGATGCTCGGCGCTCGCATCGGCATCGCTGTGCTGGTCGAGGGCTCGGTGCGCGAGATGCTGGCCGAACGCCTCGGGCGCCGCCGTCGCTGCGATTGAGCGTTCTCCTGCCGATCAGGCCGCGGCCGGGATGAAGCGGAAGGCCTGCCCGGTACGCTCGACCGTGCCGATCCCGCCCTTCGGCAGGTGATAGCCAACCACCCGCAGTTTCTCGTCGGCGGCCCGGCCAAGCACGGCCTTGCGGGTCTGGACCGCCTGATCCGCGTCATGGTCGGAGGCTGGGCGCCATTCCGGATGCGCGAAGGATGCAACCGGATGCGTCGCCGCGTCGCCCAGCACGAGCAGCCTGTCGCTGCCGTCCTTGATCTCGAACGAGACATGACCCGGCGTGTGGCCGGGCGTGGCGACAGCCGCGATGCCCGGCAGCACTTCCTCGCCTGCGGCGAAGGTCTTCAGCCCGTCCTGGAGACCTTTCAGCACGCGCTGCGCGCCGGCCGCGAAGGCGTGCCGGTCTTCGGGAAGTCGCTCATAGACCTTGGCGTCAGTCCAGAACGCCACTTCGTCGCGGGCCGCCAGCCAGGTTGCCTTTGGAAAGGCCGGGCTGTCGAATTCGTCGAGCGCGCCCCAGAGATGGTCAGGGTGCAAATGGGTGAAGACGACATGGCTCACGCTGTCGGGCGCGATGCCGGCGGCCTCGAGGCTTGCTGCGAGCTTGCCGCTGCCGGCAAGAAAGTTCGCGCCGGCGCCGCAATCGAACAGGATCGTCTCGTTGCCGCGCTTCAGGCAGGTGACATTCAGCACCGTCTCGGACGGGCCCTTGCTGCCGGTCATCGCCTCGAGCTGCGGCAGCGGCGTATCGCGCGCGAGCATGGAGAGCGGCAGCTGGAAGCCGCCATCGCTCAGCACCAGGATCTCAGCCTTGCCTAGCCCGGCGCGTGCCACGACCTGCGCTCGTGCCGTGCCGCCGCAGAGCGTGGCTGCCGCTGTCAGGGTGGCTCCGAGAGTGAAAGCGCGACGATCCAGCATCGAAGATCTCACATATTCCTATGGATGAATATGTGACGCTAGCAGAGCTCCGACGCCTTGTCTTCCTGTTTGCTGACGCAACATCAGCGCGGGAGCCGCAGGCCGGCCTCCTTGGCCAGGGCCGCGCGATAGACGGTGGCCGCCACGGCAAGATCAGCGAGCGCGAAGCCGCGGAAAATGAACATGGCGCGCTGCTCTGCGTCGCTGCGTCCGGGCCGGGCTCCGCCGGCGAGTTCTGTCAGGTCGGCATCGAAGCTGCCGAGCGGGCCGAAATCTACGGCGATCGGCGGGCTCTCCGCCTGCTGCTGGTGATCGTCGGTGGCAACGAGGTCGAGCTTGCGCAAGCCGTTCGGCAGCCAGCTGCGGGCGACGTCGACGGCTGCAACGAAGGCGCCCGGCTTCAACCAGGCAGGGTCGAGGAAGGGCTCGAATCCGTGCTGCATGGGCACGGTCGTGATGACCACGTCGCTGGTGCGAACGACATCGCCGGCATCATCATGGGCCTCGGCAGCAAAGCCCTGCTCGCTTGCATGGCCGATGAAGAGATCGGTGGTGCGGCGGCTTCGGCCGAACGCGCGAACCTCGCTCAGGCCGGGGAGGAGGGACTTGAACGCAGCAAGGTGCGAGCGGGCCTGCAGGCCGCAGCCGATGAAGCCGATGCTGCGGCTCTCCGGACGTGCCAGGAATTCGCCTGCTGCCGCCGACATCGCCGCCGTGCGGATTGCCGTGACGAGGTTTCCGTCGAGGACCGCCAGCAGCTTGCCGGATGCATAGTCGTTGAGAGCAATCATGGCGTGGATGCCAGGCGTGCCCGTGCCATTCGCGGCGGGCGCCATGCCGAGCCATTTTGTCGCCGCCATGCCGATCGCGGGCGAGGCCGCGCACAGCGACTGGAAGGCGTGGCCGGGGCCGATCTCGAGCGCAAGCTTGGGCTTGCTCAGCGTCCGGCCGTCGAGATGCGCCTTGAAGATCGTCCTCACTGACGCGCGGGCGAGCGCCGGATCGAGATCGAGCCCCGCGATGTCAGCTTCGGCGAGATAGAGGAGAGTGTCAGGCATGGGCAGGCTCGCAGCAGGCGGGGTTCGATTGACCCGGCATTAAGTAGCAAAAACCACCAGATTGATGCCACTTGTTTGGTAGCTTCCGGCTCCCTTTGAAGGAGCGGGAGCAGGTGAGAGTTGACGAGGAGCTGAAGCAGAAGCGCGCTGAGCTGCTTGGCGAGATCGATGAGCTGACAGCCAGGATTCAGGCGATCAACAGACACGTCTCGGCGATCGACCAGGTGATCGCAATCTACGATCCTTGATCGCATCACATAAGCGAAACCTAGTCAGGTGAGGGATAACCATCGTTGCCCGCTTCCGGAAGCTGGCGTCGCATGCGGCGGTCCGGTATCTCGACGCCCCTTTTGATCGTACTACCCGGCCCCGAGTCCTCGAAACCAAAACGCTCGTAGAATGGCCCGGCGCCCAACGCAGCCTTCAGGACGACGATCGGAGAGCCAGCAGTCTCCGCCGCCCTGAAAGCGGCGTCCGCTAGCAGGGTACCAATCCCAGTTCGCTGAGCGTGGGGTCGGACGAATAGGGACAGCAACTCCCCGTCCTCCCAGGAAACGTAGCCGACAACGACGCCATTCGCGACCGCGACGAGAAACGCCTCCCCACCGTCCTGGGCGCGGAGGTACCCCGCCGGCGTCCGACCAGTCGTCCAAGCCGAGATCTGTCCTTCGTCATAATGGGCACGCAGCGTAGTGCGAAGACAGGCGGTATGAATGGCGTGGATCTCGATAGCGTCCTCACCCTCCATGGGCCGTATCGTCACTTCGTTCTGCATCTATGCCTCGCTTGATCAGGTTGGCCTTGTTTTATCGTGACATCCGACCTCGACCGAGGACAATAACCGAATTTCGGCAAGCCTTTGGCACCCCCTTCGTGGCTTTTGCTACCTAATGCCGGTTTGAGCTGGGTTGGGCCAAGGACGCACGGGCGTGTTCGGTCGCTCGGCGCGTTCTTTCTAGCGGCGTGAGTGCAGGAACGGAAACGGACTCGCCAGGACTCAGCTGTCCGACAGTCTTGTCGCAATGTCGGCGCCGGCCTTCAGTGTCAGGGTAACGGGTGTGCGCTCGGCGACATCGGCGAGGCGCACCCGCTGATCCTCCGTCAGATCACCCGTCAGCGTGATGACACGTTCGATCTTCGAACGGTTCTCGACCTTGACGTGATGCAGGTCGATATCGACAGCCTGAAGGTTCCACTGCTTGCGCTCGGCATACATGCGCAAGGTGATGGCCGTGCAGGCGCCGAGACTGGCGAGAAGCAGGTCATAGGGCGCCGGCCCGGCATCGGCTCCGCCCAAGGCTGCCGGTTCGTCGGCAACCAGCGTCCGGCCGCCCATCCTGATCGTCGTCGCAAAATTCGTCGTGCCGAGATGGGCGTTCGCGCAGGCCATGCAGCCTTCCTCCAAGCGTGGCAGTGCAGCTTGATGAAGCTACGCCGACAGCCTCACGATCCTGAGCGGTGCAGGCGCGCTTGCCAACCCTCGCGCGGGCTCAGCCCGGAAGACCAGCGATGACGCCCTTGCGTAGCAGGAAGCAGCCATAGGGCCGCGGGTCGCCGACCTGGACGACGGCGAAGCTTGCCTTCGCCGCGGCGTAGAAGGCAAAACGCTCGATGCCGAGGCAGGGTGTGGGCTGCCCCATGGCGCGGTCGACCTCGGCCTGAACCTCGGCCTGTACCGGCGGAATCTCGTCAGGCTTGCCGACAACCTCCATGCGCCGCACCGGGCCGGGCTCGAAATCGTCGATTGGCAGGACGGAAAGGATGGCGCGGGTCGCGCGCGCCATCGAAAGGCCCGGCAGCCGGATCAGCCTTCCGCTTGCGGTCGCGCTCGCGACCGTATCAGCCGGATGATTGGCATCGACAATGGCCAGATCGTCGCCATGGCCCATCGCGGCCAGAACCCAGAGCAGATCGGCGCTCAGGACAGGGTCGATGCCCTTCAGCATGTCAGTTGCGTCCTCGGTGCGAGAGATAGAGCCTTTGGGCATTGCCGCCCATGATCGCGGCGCGATCGGCTTCGGGCAGCGGGGCGAGCAACTCCACGACGGTTTCGAACCAGCTGGAATAGTCGGCCCGCAATGTGACGACGGGCCAGTCGCTGCCCCAGATCAGGCGATCGGGACCGAAGACGGCGAGGAGATGCGAGACGACCGGGCGCAGGGTCTCGATCGTCCAGCCGGCAGCGGCCTCGGTGACGAGGCCGGAGATCTTGCAGTAGGTCTGGGGCCGCGCGGCGACTGCGGCGATATCCTCACGCCAGTTCGCGATCTCCCCGCTGATGAGATCCGGCTTGGCGGCATGGTCGACCACGACGGCGAGCGTCGGATGTCGATCGAGAACGGTCAGCAGCGGCGTGATGTGCTGCGGTCGCAGCAGCGCATCGAAGACGAGGTCATGGGCTGCGACCGCCGCGAAGGCCGGCGCGAGGGAGGGACGGGCCAGCCAGCTCTCGTCGGGAATGTCGTGGACCATGGGCCTGAGCCCGACCAGCAGCGGATCGCCGCTCAGGCGAGCGATCCGCTCGGATGCATCGAGCGCATTGAAATCGCACCAGCCGACGACACCGGCGACGCTATGGTTGCGCTCGGCAATGTCGAGCAGGAATGCCGTCTCGGCCTCGGTCGGCGCGGCCTGGACCAGGATGGTGCGCTCGATGCCGTGCCGCGCCAGCAGCGGCACCAGGTCTTGCGGACCGAAGTCGCGATGGATCGGGCCCAGTGCCGGGGTCAGCCAGCCATAGTCGCCGCGCGAGACCTGCCAGTAATGCTGATGGGCGTCGATCCGCATCGGGCTATTCCGGCACAGGAACATCAGCGCCGAGCAGGCCTTCGGCCTTGAGCGCGCTCCAGAGCTCGAGCGGAACCGGCGCGGCAAGCTCGGCAAGCTGGTCGGCGACCTCCGCCGGGGCGACCGCCCCCATGACGATACTCGAAACGGCGGGGTGGCCGAGCGGGAATTGCAGCGCAGCACGACGCAGCGGCACCGCGTAGCGCCGGCAGGTCATCTCGATGGCAGCAACCCGTGCCAGGATCTCGGGCGGAGCGGGCTTGTAATTGTACTTGGCACCGGTGACGGGGCCGGTCGCCAGTATGCCGGAATTGAAGACACCGCCGAGCATCAGACCGATGTCTTTCTTCCGGGCGAGAGGCATGAAGGATGCGATCGCCGGCTGTTCCAGCAGCGAATAGCGGCCGGCAAGCAGCATGGTGTCGAAGTCGCCGGCATGGGCAAACCGCTCGCACATCTCCGCTTCGTTGACGCCGACTCCGATCGCCTTGACCGTACCCGCCGCCCGCAATTTGTCGAGCGCGCGGTATGCGCCGGCCATCGCCTCGGAGAACCGGTCCTCGATGGCGTCCGCGCCATGGGTCCAAATGTCGACATCATGGATCAGGACGATGTCGATCTGGTCCGTGCCGAGCCGAAGGGCCGACTGCTCGAGCGAGCGCATGGTGCCGTCATAGGAATAGTCGAAACGCATGCCATGCGGCAGGCCGCCCAGATAGCCCGAGCCGTCGCCGCGCCCCGCGAAGGGCTCTGCGACGCGACCAACCTTGCTGGAGAGCAGCACGCCTTCGCGGCCGACCCGGCGCAGTGCCGCACCGATGCGATGCTCGGACAATCCGTGGCCATAGAGCGGCGAGGTATCGATCAGGGTGACGCCGGCGGCGACTGCCGCCTCCACGGTTGCGACGGCCTGAGCCTCGTCGAGCCTTGCATAGAGATCACCGAGAGGCGCCCCGCCGAAGCCGAGCGTCGAGACCCTCAATTCGGTACGGCCAAGATTTCGCGAGGGGAGGGGCGGCGCAACTGCGGGCATGGATACCGGGTCCAAGGATGTGCTGCAGTGACTATGTGCACGCCAACATGTCAGCTTGCAACCGGCATCGAACGGGATTAGCGTCAGCGCCGGATCCGAAGGGCAATGTCTCGACGGGACCGGCGCTCGGCCGGATAAACAGGCAGGCTCGTCAACGGGCCGCAATCTGCGTCCACAGGGAGGACAACCATGACAGACAGCATTCTGAAGCCGAGCCGGCGCGCGCTCCTGCGCGGGGCTGCAACATTGGGCGCGGCGGGCGCCATCGGATCGCCGATGGTTCTGCGCGAAGCCCATGCGCAGGCCGCCTTCAACTGGAAGCGCTTTTCCGGCACGACGATCGACGTGCTGCTGGTGAAGAACCCGCGCTCCGACCTGATGCAGGCGGCGGAGAAGGAATTCACCGAACTCACTGGGATCAAGGTCTCCGCCGAGCAGGTGCCGGAGCAACAGCAACGCCAGAAGGCGGTGATCGAGTTCGCCTCGGGCAAGCCGAGCTTCGACGTCAGCGGCATCTCGCTGCATGTGCAGAAGCGCATGGCCGCCAAGGGCAGGTGGTTCGAGGATCTGACGCCCTATATCAAGGACGCCTCGCTGACCTCGCCGAGCTTCAATTTCGATGATTTCGGCGCGGGGCCTGTCGCTTATGCTCGCCAGGCCGACGGATCGCTCGATACGATCCCGTTCTTCGTCGATTACTGGATGATCTACTACAACAAGGCGCTCTTCGACGCGAAGGGCGTTGCCTATCCGAAGACGATGGACGAGATCGCCACCGTCGCGGCCAAGCTGCATGATCCGGCCAAGGGAATTGCCGGCTTCGTCTCGCGCGGCCTGAAGAACGCCAACGTCCCGGTCTGGGCCAGCCTGCTGCTCGGGCAGGGCATCGAGACCACCTCGCCCGAAGGCAAGCTGCTCACCGATACGCCCGAGGCGGTCTGGGCAGGCGAACTCTACAAGAAACTGAACAAGGAAACCGGTCCGGCCGGTCAGGTCGGCTTCAACTGGAACGAATGCCAGACCACCTTCATGCAGGGTCGCGCCGCGATGTGGCTCGACGGCATCGGCTTTGCCACGCCGCTCGAGGACCCGACGAAGTCGCGTATCGTCGGCAAGGTCGGCTACGGCATCACGCCGCCCGGGCCGAAGGCGCATCATGCCGGCATGTTCGCCGATGGCATGGGCATTTCGCGCGGTTCGCAGAAGAAGCAGGCTGCCTGGCTCTATCTCCAGTTCATGACCAGCAAGGCTCAGCAGATCGCGATGCTCAAGGCCGGTGCCGGGGCACCCGGGCGCGCCTCGGCCTATCTCGACACCGAGACCATCTCGCAGTCGAAGTTCGGCAAGCAGTATTTCGAGTGCCTGCTCGGCTCGGCCAAGGTCGCGCGCGCTGCGCTGCCGCAGATCGTTCCGGTGACCGAATTCCGAGATGTCTTCGGCGTGGCGCTGACCAATGCGCTCGGCGGTGCGGATGTGGCTGCCGAGTTGAAGAAGGCAACCGAAACCTTCGCGCCGGTCCTGGTCAAGAGCGAACAGGGCTGACGAACATCGCCATCATGGCCGGGCGTACCCCGGCCATGATGGCTTTCCCCTCCGGGGAAAGGTGATGTTCACGAGGTGAATGTCCGCCACAGGGCGGGCACGACAAAACGTTTTCAGCAAAGCGCAGACATGACCAACACAACCGCCATGCCAGCGGATCTCACGACGCCGAAGGCGCCGCCTGCGAGACATTCAGCGGATTTCACGCCGCGCTACTGGCTGTTCTCGCTGCCAGCCGTGCTGCTCATCCTCGGGGTGATCGTCTTCCCATGGCTGTTCACGCTCTACATGTCGGGCCATGACTGGAAGATCGGCGGTGGCCCCGAATTCGTCGGCCTGCAGAACTTCTCCGAACTGTTCCGCGATACGCGCTTCATCGAATCGATGGGGCATACGGCCTATTTCACGATCCTGGCCGTGGTGCTGCCGATCGTGTTCGGCACGGCCGCGGCGCTGGTCTTCCACCGCGAGTTCCCATTCCGGGGGCTGCTGCGCACCATCTTCGTGATGCCGATGATGGCGACGCCGGTCGCCGTCGCGCTGGTCTGGACGATGATGTTCCACCCGCAGCTCGGCGTGCTGAACTACCTGCTTTCACTCGTCGGCGTTGGGCCCCAGCCCTGGGTCTACGACCCTCATACCGTGATCCCGACGCTGATCCTGGTCGAGGTCTGGCACTGGACGCCGCTCGTCATGCTGATCGTGCTCGGCGGCCTGGCTGGGTTGCCGAAGGAACCCTATGAATCCGCGCTGATCGACGGTGCCAATTCCTGGCACATGTTCCGCCACATCACGCTGCCGCTGGTCTGGCCCTTCATCATGGTGGCGATCGTGATCCGCACCATCGATGCGCTGAAGGCCTTCGACACGATCTTCGTGATCACCCAAGGCGGGCCAGGCACGGCGTCCGAGACGCTCAATATCTTCCTCTACCTGCAGGCCTTCCAGTTCTACAAGATCGGCTACGCCTCGGCCGTGGTGGTGATCTTCTTCGTCATCATCATCATGCTCTCGCTGCTGCTGCTCTACGCGCGCCAGAAGTCGAAGTGGAACGCGGAATGAAGCGGCTCGCCTCCAAGATCGGCTTTGCGCTCTCGGTCTTCGTGCTGGTTTCGCCGGCCGTCCTCGTCTTCCTCTGGATGCTGTCGCTCTCGTTCAAGAACGAGCTCGACAACCCTGCTTTCCCGCCGGTCTTCATCCCGAACCCGCCGACGCTGGCGAACTATCTCGACGTCTTCGAGAAGAACAACTTCGCGCTCTATCTCTGGAATTCGATCCTGGTCACGGGCGGGGCGGTGCTGATCGGGCTCGGGGTCGGCGTGCCGGCCGGCTACGGCATCGCCCGCGGCAAGGCGACGAAGTTTGCGATCCTGATCCTGGTCGCACGGATGACGCCGGCCCTGTCCTATCTGATCCCGCTCTTCCTGCTGTTCCAGATGACAGGGCTCGTCGGTAGCATCACGGCGCTGGTGATCACGCATCTCGTCATCACCATTCCGATCATCGTCTGGATCATGATCGGCTATTTCGAGAATGTGCCGATGGAACTGGAGGATGCGGCGCGCATCGATGGCGCCACGACCTGGCAGGCCTTCCGCCATGTCGCGCTGCCGCTGGCCCGGCCCGGCATCGTGGTCGGCGGCATCCTCGCCTTCATCTTCTCCTGGAACAACTTCATCTTCTCGGTCGTGCTCGGCGGCAAGAACAGCCGCACCTTGCCGTCCGCCGTCTACAATTCGCTGACCTTCGAGCAGATTTCCTGGGGGCCGCTCGCCGCCGCCGCACTGCTGGTGACGTTGCCGGTGCTGCTGCTGACGGTGCTGGCCCAGCGCGAGATCGTTGCCGGATTATCGGCCGGAGGGCTGAAGGATGGCTGAGCTCTACCTGGATTTCCGCTTCGTCCCGAACTTGCGTCAGCTTTGACCGCAAACTAACATGTCAGACATTCATACCTCAGGAGAGATTCCTCCAATGGCTATCGACCCGAACCGCTTTGGCCTTTCCTGCGCCATCACGACGCCGATGCGGGAAGGCGGGGCCGTCGATCTGCCGCGCCTGGTCAAGCATGCGCGCCATGTGCTCGCCGAGGGCTGTGACTCCGTCACGCTGTTCGGCACGACCGGCGAGGGCGCGGCGCTCGGCCTGCCGGCACGCACAGCGATGCTGGGTGCGCTGGTCGGCGCCGGCATCGATCCTGCCACGCAAATCTATGCCGGCGTCGCCGCCGCCTCGCTGCATGAATCGATCGAGCAGGCCAAGGTTGCGCTCGAAATCGGCGCCAAGGGTCTGCTGGTCGCGCCGCCCTTCTACTTCAAAGGCGTCAGCGACGAGGGCCTCTATGCCTGGTTCTCGCAGTTCTTCGAGAAGCTGGGGCCGTCCGCCCGCAACACCATCCTCTACCACATCCCCTCGGTCACGGCGGTCGATATCAGCGTCGGGCTGGTCGAGCGGCTGAAGCAGGCGTTTCCGGGCATCGTCACCGGGGTCAAGGATTCCTCGGGCAGCTATGCGAATACCGAAGCCCTGCTCAAGGCTCACGGCGAGCTCGCCATCCTGGTTGGCGACGAGCGGTTGCTGGCTCGTGCAGTGAGGGCGGGCGCCCAAGGCACGATCTGCGGCGTCGCCAATCTGGTGTCGGGGCTGCTCCGGCCGATGGTTTATGAAGGGACGGAAAGCCCAGTGGTGAATGCGCTGGTCGACGAGGTCTGCAGCTATCCGGTGCTGCCGGCGGTCAAGGCGCTGGTCGGCCATCTGCATGGCGACAAGGGCTATGGTGCGATGCGGCCGCCGCTCGAGGCCTTGAGCGAAGCTCAGCGGCAGCGCTTGTTCGCGGCCTTCGACACGATCACGCGAGCCAAGGCCGCCTGAGGAGCTGCAAGAGGAACGGGAGAGCATGGGCGAGAACGATCAGGAGCGCGAGGGCGAACCGCTGAAGCTGCGGGACAAGGCCTATGTCAGCTTCACCGAGCGGCTGCTAGCGCGCGAGATCAAGCCAGGCCAGTTCGTCACGCAGCGCGAGCTTGTGGCGATGACCGGCCTGCCGCTCGGCGCGATTCGCGAACTGATCCCGCGACTCGAGGCGGAAGGTCTGATCAAGACCGTGCCGCAGCGCGGCATGCAGGTGGCCCATGTCGATCTCAACCTGATCCGCAATGCGTTCCAATTCCGGCTCTTCCTCGAAAAGGAAGCGACTGCACTCTACGCGAAAACGGCGACCGACGCAGAGATCGCCGAACAGCGCGAGCGCCACGAAGCGATCATCCGGCGGGCCGAGGCAGGCGGCGACGAGACGCTGATCGAGGACGCGGAGGATGTCGACCGGCTGATGCATGAAGCGATCATCGATCACCTCGACAACGATATCGTCTCCAAGGCCTTCCGGGTCACCTGGCTGAAGATCAGGCTGATCCGCCAATACGAGACACGCATCCAGAACCACATCCTGGTTCCGGTCATGCAGGACCATCTGAAGATCATTGCCGCCATCGAGGCGCGCGACCCCGAGCGGGCCGCAGCCGAGATGAGCGCGCATATCGGCAACGCCCGCAACCGGGCCATGAGCTACTGAGGATCAGGGACTTGGAATGAAGAACCGGCCGACCCGGCCAAACGGGCGGCCTTGGCGGAAACGAGCCGGAGAACCGGCCGCATCGGGAGGAGACCGGAGATGACGAAGCTGACGAAGCGCGAATTCCTTGCCAGTTCCGCGGCTGCCGCGGCGGGCATATTCATGCCCGCGATCGCGCGAGCGCAAGCAACCGTGTTGCGCTGGGGCGAAATGCTGCCGGCCGCGCATCCGCAGGTGCAGATGGTCGAGCGCATCGCCAAGGAGGTGAAGGAGAAGACAAGCGGTCGCGTCGATATCCAGTCCTTTCCTGCCGGCCAGCTCGGTTCCGGCAAGGACATGATGGAATCGGTCGCCTCCGGCGCGCTCACCATGACGACGGACGGGGCAGCCGCGCTCGGCTCCTTTCTGCCGCAGCTCTCGGTGATCGAGGCGCCGTATCTCTGGCGCGACGCCGCCCATATGGCCAAGGTCGCCAATGCCCCGCTCTTCGCGAAGATGAACGAGGAATTGGCGAAGAAGCGCAGCATGCGCATGGTCGCCGTCACCTATTACGGCAAGCGCCATTTGACGACCGGGTCCAAGCCGGTGAAGAGCGCCGCCGACATGGCCGGCTTCAAGCTGCGCGTACCGCCGGTCGACACCTTCCGCGCCATGGCCGAGGCCTGGGGTGCGAAGGCGACGCCGGTGAACTTCAACGAGCTCTATCTGGCGCTGAGCCAGGGCGCAGTCGACGGCCAAGAGAACCCGCTGCCGACGATCCACAGCGCCAAGCTGCAGGAGGTGCAGAAACATCTCGTGCTGACGGGCCACATCATCACGCCGCGCCTCGTCATCGTGAACGAGGACTTCTGGAAGGCGCTGAAGGACGCCGACCGCGCGCTGCTCGAGGCGGCGATCGCCAACGGCGTTGCCTGGCAGGATGCCGAGCTCGCGAGCCAGGAAGGCTCGCTGGTCGCGACGCTGAGGGCCGCTGGCATGAACGTGATCGAGCCCGATCTCGAGAGCTTCAAGAAGCCGGTTCTCGCGACGCTGCCTGGTCAGTTCGAGGGCAAGTGGGGCAAGGGCACCTGGGACACGCTGGCGGCGCTGTAGTCGCGGGCTCCTCTATTCATCCGTCATCCCCGGCGCGGCCGAAGATCGACTTGGACCCATGCCTGAACCACATTTCCCGTGTTCAGGCATGGAATCCGGCTTTCCGCTGAGCTTCGACCGGCATGACGCGTCAACGGCCTGAACCGAAAGAAGGTTATCCCGGTGAACGCGCTCGTCCCGTTTCTAGACCGTCTCGTGCGAACTGCCGCGGTCCTGCTGCTGCTCTCCCTGCTCGCGACCGTGGTGCTCGGCGTCGTCTTCCGCCAGCTCAATAATCCGCTGGCGTGGAGCGACGAGCTTGCCCAGTACCTGCTCGTGTGGTGCGGCTTCGTCGGTTGGATCATCGCGGCGCGGCGGCGCTCGCATATCCGCATCACGATTTTCGCCGAGCGGCTGCCGATCGCGATGCAACGCGGGCTCGAGGTCCTGACGCAGGCGGCGATCATCCTCTTCGCTGCGATCCTGACGCGCTATTCCTACGGGTTGATCGAGCGAACCTGGGATGTCGACTCGATCGCGCTGCCAGTGAGCACCGCCGCTCTCTACGTGGCGATGCCGATCGCCGGCATCGCGCTCATGCTGCAGGCGCTGGCCGAAATCGGCGATGTGCTGGCCGGGCGCAGGATCGTCACCGCTGAGCCGGGAGCGCAGCCGCTATGAGCGCCCTGATGCTCCAGATCCTGCCGGTCTGGTTTGCGGCCCTGCTGCTGGGCGTGCCGCTCTTCGTCTCGATGGGGCTCGCCGCCACCGCCTTCGCCTTCTTTGGCGGTTTCCCGCTCGGCATCGTGCCGCAGAAGATCGCGCAGTCGGCCAATTCCTTCCCGCTGCTGGCGGCGCCACTTTTCATCCTGATGGGCAACATCATGAATTCGGCCGGGATTACCGACCGAATCTTCGCCTTCGCCACAGCTTGCGTCGGCTTCATGCGTGGCGGGCTCTGCCACGCCAATATCCTTGCCAGCGTCATCTTCGCCGGCATGTCGGGCTCGGCCGTCGCCGATGCTGGCGGTGTCGGCACGCTCGAGATCAAGGCGATGCAGGACGAGGGCTATGATCCCGAGACGGCGGCCGCGATCACCGCGGCTTCCGCAACCATCGGCCCGATCATCCCGCCCTCGCTGCCCATGGTGATCTACGGAGTCTCGGCGGATGTCTCGATCGGTGGGCTCTTTCTCGCCGGCGTCATTCCCGGCCTGCTGATGGCAGGCGCGCTGATGGCGATGGTGGTCTACATCGCGCGCAAGCGCGACCTACCCCGTCATCCGTTCCCAGGATTTCGCCAGCTCTGGGTCGCCTACCGGGAAGCGCACTGGGCGCTGATGACGCCCGTGATCCTGTTCGGTGGCATGATGGGAGGCATCTTCACGCCGACTGAGGCGGCGGCCGTGGCAACCGCCTACGCGCTGGTTCTCGGCCTCTTCGTCTATCACAGCTTCGACCTGGACGACCTGCCGAAGCTCGTCGTCGAGACGGTCGAGACGACGGGCGTGGTGCTGGCGCTGGTGATGACGGCTGCCGCGCTCGGCTGGTGCCTGTCGATCTCGCGGATTCCCCAGACAGTGGGGCCGATGCTGGTCGATCTCGCCGGCAATCCGCTTGCCTTCCTGCTGATCGTCAACCTGCTGCTGCTCTTCATCGGCTGCTTCATGGAAGCGCTCGCCGCGATGCTGATCCTGATCCCGATCCTGACGCCGGCTGCGGCGCAGTTCGGCATCGATCCCGTCCAGTTCGGGCTGATCTTCGTGCTCAACCTGATGATCGGGACGATCACGCCGCCCGTCGGCGTGGTGCTCTTCGTCACCTCGAAAATCGCCAAGATCAGTTTCGAGGCGATGTCGCGCGCGATCATACCCTGGCTCGTGCCGCTCTTGGCGGTACTGGTCGCGATCACGCTTTGGCCGCCGCTGACGACCTGGCTGCCAAACCTCGTGATGGGCAAATAGCTGCGCGGGACGGAGGCACGCCTTGACGACTGCAAGGCCGTCGCATGACGCGACCCAGAAGCTCATCACCTTCCTCTATTATCGCGATCTGCCGCAGGCGATGCGTTTCTACGAGGACGTGCTCGGGCTCGAGCTTGCGATCGACCAGGGCTGGTCGAAGATCTACCGCGTGACCGAGGGCGGCTATGTCGGCCTTGTCGACGAGAGCCGCGGCAGCCATCGCGCCCATCCGGTCAAGCCGGTGCAGATCTGCATCCGCGTCGCCGATGTGGACGCCTGGCATGCCTATGTCGCGAGCGTCGGCGTCCCGGCGCTGAAGCCGCCGCGCAGCCATGAAGCGCTCCGGATCCGGGCGTTCGTGTTCGATGATCCGGAAGGCTACCAGATCGAGATGCAGTCTGCGCTCGACTAAAGCATCGGCCCGAAAACTGGATTGCGGTTTTCGGGCCGATGCAAGCACATAAGGTTAGATCATCGGCGGGTCCGATAACCGACCGATGATCTCGGTGTCAGCTCGGGAAGGCTGCGACCGCACAGCTCTGTCCACCATCGACGGGCAGGCAAACACCGGTGATGAAGGCCGATTCGTCCGAGGCCAGGAACACGGCGGCCGCAGCGATATCCCAGGCCGTGCCCATCTTGCCCATGGGCACGGCGGCGTTGCGGGCGGCGACCATCTCGTCGACCGAGGCATACTGGCCCGAGATCTGCCTGTAGATCAGCGGCGTGTCGATCAAGCCCGGCATGATGCAGTTCGCCCGGATGTTCTGCCGGGCATATTGCATGGCGAGCGCCATCGTCGCCTGGTTCACCGCTGCCTTGGTGGCGTAATAGGCAAAGTACGGGTAGCCGGTCCAGCGGATCGCGGCGAGCGAGGAGATGTTGACGATCGCTCCGCCGCCGCTCGCCAGCATCGCCGGGATGACAGCCTTGGCCGTGCGATAGACCGAGCCGAGATTGAGATCGAGCGCAGCCCTGAACTTCTCCTCGCTGAGTTCGACCGGCCCACCCATATGGGTCGCGCCGACGTTGTTGTGCAGGATCTGGATGCCACCGAAGCGCGCCATGGTGGTCGCGACGGCGTCATCGACCGAGCCCTGCGCCGTCACATCGGCCGCGATGGCGAGCGCTTCGCCGCCGTCTTCGCTGATGATGGCTGCGGTCTCGTCGGCGGCAGCCTGGACGAGATCGATGCAGATGACCTTCGCGCCCTCGCGCGCATAGGCGACCGCTGCGGCCTTGCCATTGCCCCAGCCCGGGCCGGAGGAGCCGGCGCCGAAAACGATCGCGGTCTTGCCCTTCAGCCGGTCGGCCATGACGTGTGTCCTTCACGGGGCGAATGGTTCAAATGAAAGCCCGGCGGCGCTGTTGCTCCGCCGGGCTTGGAAAGTCGGCGGAACGGCTCAGCTCAGGCTGCTGCCGACGGCCTTCTCGAGGATGGCCCAGGCTTCGTCACCGTACTTCTTCTTCCAGTCGGCATAGAAACCGGCCTTGCGAAGGGCCTCGCGGAAGGGAGCTGCCTGGGTGTCGTTGATGACCATGCCCTTCGAGACGAGTTCGTCCTTGAGGCCGGCATTGAGCTTGGCGACGTCGGCGCGCTCGAGCAGCGCTGCGTCGTCGAGGTTCTTGGCGACGATCTTGCGGAGATCCTCCGGCAGCTTCTCCCAGGCGCGGCGGTTCGCCAGGAACCAGAAGCCGTCCCACATGTGGTTGGTCATCGACAGGTACTTCTGCACTTCGAAGAGCTTTGCGGTGGCGATGATCGCCATCGGGTTCTCCTGGCCGTCGACCACCTTGGTCTGCAGGGCGGTGTAGACCTCGGCGAAGTTGATGCTGGCCGGAGCCGATTGGAAGGCGGTGAACATCGAGGTCCAGAGCGGGCTGACCGGCACGCGGATCTTGAAGCCCTTGAGGTCGTCGGGCGTGTTGATCGGGCCCTTCGAGCTGGTCATCTGGCGGAAGCCATTGTCCCAGATCTTGTCCATGACGACGAGGTTGGCCTTGCCGATCTGGCCGCGGACATAGGCGCCGAGCTCGCCGTCCAGCGCCTTCCAGACTGCGTCATAGTTCGGGAAGGCGAAGCCGATGCCGCTGAGCGAGGCGTTCGGCACCAGCGTCGAGAGGATCAGCGGCGACAGCGTGAAGAACTCGACGCCGCCCGAACGGACCTGGCTCAGCATGTCGGTGTCGGAGCCGAGCTGATTGTTCGGGAAGATCTGGATGACGACGCGGCCCTTGGTGTCCTGCTTGATCTTCTCCGCCGCCTCATTGGCGCGGATGTTCATCGGGTGCGCGACGGGCAGGTTGTTGGCGTATTTGTAGGTGAATTCGGCGGTCTGCGCCTCGGCCCGCCCGATATGGAAGGAGCCGATGGTGGCGGCAGCGACGGTGCCCTGCAGCAGAGTGCGGCGTGAGATGGTCATGAGTGTTTCTCTCCCTGATCGATGTTGCTTTCACGCCGCCGCTGGTTTGCGTCGCGACGACGGGATTTCGGTTGTCCTAAGTTCTCGCGTTTGCGGGTGCAGCCCTGCAACCCTCACTGCGATGGTGGCGACCATGCCGGCGCATCAGAGCACCCAGGTCGACAGGCCGGGCACGACCGCGATGACGACAAGGCCGATCAGCAGCGCGATGAGATAGGGCCAGATCGCGCCCATCGCCTCGTCCGGCGAGACATTGCCGATCTTGCAGGCGATGTAGAAGCCGATTCCGATCGGCGGGGTCATCAGTCCGATATTCATCGCCGTGACCACCACCATCGAATAATGCACATCGTTGATGCCGAGATTCTTGGCGATCGGGAACATCAGCGGCGCCATCAGCACGATCGCGGGCAGGCCTTCGAGCACGCAGCCCAGCACCAGGAAGACGACGATCGTCACCGCCATGAAGGTGAGCCAGCCGCCGGGCAGGCCGGCCATGAAGGTGGCGAGGTCGCGCGCGAAGCCGGTCTGAGTCAGCGCCCAGGCCATGGCGAGCGCGGTGCCGAGGATCATAAGGATCGCGCCCGAGAGCGCCGCAGTCTCGACCAGCATGGCATAGCATTTGCGCAAGCCGATGCCGCCATAGAGGATGATGCCGATGACGAAGGCGTAGAGCACCGCGATGGTCGAAACCTCGGTCGCGGTCGCAATGCCGCCGCCAACCACGCCGCGGATCAGGAAGGGCAGGACGAGCGCCGGACCGGCGATCAGAGCGGTGCGCCCGATCACGGCCATGCGCGCGCGCCGCACGCCCTTCATGTCCTCGCCGATGGCTTTCCAGCGTGCCAGCAGCGCCAGCGCGACGAGTAGCACCATGGCGATGCCGAAGCCGGCATTGAACAATCCGGCGATCGAGACGCCCGCGACCGAGCCGAGCACGATCAGCACGATGCTCGGTGGCACCGTGTCGGCCATGGCCGCGCCGGTCGAGAGCAGGGCGATCAGTTCCTTGGGCTGGTAGCCGCGGCGCTTCATCTCGGGGAAGAGTGCGGGCGCAACCGTCGCCATGTCGGAGACCTTCGAGCCCGAAATGCCGGAGACCAGGAAGAGCGAGCCGAGCAGCACATAGGACATGCCGGCGCGGACATGGCCGAGCATCGAGGCGAGGAAATCGACGATCGCCTTGCCCATGCCAGTGGCGTCGAGGATGCAGCCGAGCAGCACGAAGATCGGCACGGAGAGCAAGATGATGCTCGACATGCCCTCGTCCATGCGCCCGATCATCACGATCATCGGGACATTGGTGCTGAAGGCGAGGAAGGCGAGCGTGCCCATGCCGAAGCAGAACGCGATCGGTACGCCGGCGACGAGGCAGAGCGCCACCGTGATGACGAGGAAGATCAGGATGTTGGTGTAGCCGAGGCCCTTGAAGACCGGGATCAGTCCCCAGCAGGCGGCGGCGAGCCCGGCGACGAGGGCGACGGCGACGATCAGGTCCGGCAGCCTCGCGGTGCGGATGGCATGGCGAACCGTCAACACGAACATCAAGGTGATGCCGCATGCGATGGCCGAGACGCGCCAGCTGTTCGGGATATTGAGCGCGGCCGAGGTGACGTAGGATTCCTCGATGGCATAGTCGATCGCCGGGTAGATCATTGCCGCGAGGAAGGCGGCAACCACGATCAGGGCCAGCGTCTGCACGAACTGGCTCAGGCGCTCCGGCATCATACCGATGAAGAGCGTCAGCTTGAGATGCTCGTTGCGATCGATCGCGATCGCGGAGCCGAGCATGGCAAGCCAGAGGAAGGAGATCGAGGCGGCTTCGTCGATCCAGACAATCGGCAGGGAGAAGACATAGCGCGTGGTGACGCCGAGCAGCAGCAGCGCGACGATCAGCAGCAGCAGCGCGGCGCTGACCATCTCGATCGGCCGCATGATCGCCGAGCCGGTGCGGATCGCATCCGTATCGAGCAGGTTCTCGGAAGGAACAGCGCTCTCGTTGAGATGTGCCATGTCCGGGCTCAAGCCTGCGTGAGCATGGCAGCGCCGGAGCGCGCGCATGACGGAACAGAGCCGCAGCGGATGTCCGCTTCAGCCATGGCGTTGGCCTCCGGCCAGCCGGAATCCCGTGACAACATCTGCCCTTCCTCCCGCGCGCCGATCTTGTGAACGTTCTTGAGGCCCGGCGCGGTCCATACTGTGGATGAATAATCCAGCGGACTGGGCCAAGAATACACAAGCAGCCCCGCGTTGCAATCTTTCTGAGGCCGAACTAGGCTGCTGCAAACAATCGTTGGGTCCATATTGTGGACTATTTCTGAGGCCGCAGGATGGAACATTTCGTTGCATCAGCCGGCGATCTCTCGGGCTCGCAGAGTGTCGACCGGGCCTTGCGGCTCCTGGCTCTGATTGGCCGCGAGCCCGCGGGCGGGTTGCCGCTGAGCGAGATCGTCATCGAAAGCGGGCTCAACAAGCCGACGGCGCGTCGGCTGCTGCTCGCCTTGATGCGCGCCGGTCTCGTCGAGCAGGAGGCTGTCTCGCGGCATTACTGCCTCGGCGAGGAGGCTTTCGTGCTGGGCGTCCTGGCTGCGCGCCGGCACGGCCTGCTCGAGCTCGCCATGGAGAGCCTGAGGCGCCTGTCGGCGAACACCATGGATACGAGCTTTCTCTCGATCCGGCGCGAGAACTACTCGGTCTGCCTGCATCGGGAGGAGGGAACCTATCCGGTCCGGACCCATGCGCTGCAGACTGGCCAGCAGCACCCGCTCGGAGTCGGTGCCGGCTCGCTCGCGATGCTGGCGGCGCTGCCGGACGGTGAGATCGAACGGATCATGGCGGCGAACGAGAAGGCGCTGCTGACGCAGTATCCGGGTTTTCCGCCGGACGAGATCCGTGCCGATCTGGCGCTGGCCCGCAAGCGCGGTTTTTCGCTCAATCCCGGCCGGCTGGTGGCCAGTTCCTGGGGCGTCGGCATTGCCTTCCGCTATCCGGACGGCCGCGTCGCTGGCGCGCTCAGCCTGGCGGCGATCGACAGCCGCATGGTTCCCGCGCGCCAGGTCGAGTTGGCGCGCCATCTTTCGACTGAAGCCGAGAGGATGGAGCGCCTGCTCGGGCAGATGTTCATCCGCAAGACATCCCATGGCGAAGCCCCGCAGCCGAGGGCACGCCCAATTACAAAATCGAGGAGCGCCTGACGTGACCGAAGCCCTAGCCGATCAGGCCGCCCCGCGGGGCGGCGTCGCACCCGCGACGCGCCGCGTGATGAACCTTGCCCATATCGTCACCCAGAACGCGCGCCGCTTCGGCCAGCGTCCCGGCTTCGTCTGGGGTGACAGGCAGTGGAAATGGGCCGAGATCGATGCGCAGGTTTCGGCGCTGGCCGCGGCGCTGGCGGCGCGGGGCATCGGCAAAGGGGACCGCGTCCTGGTTCATTCGAAGAACTGCGAGGCGATGTTCTTCTCGATGTTCGCGGCCTTTCGGCTTGGGGCCGTCTGGGTGCCGACCAATTTCAGGCTGCTGCCGGACGAGGTCGCCTATCTCGCGACGGCGTCCGGTGCAAAAGCCTTCCTGTGCCATGGCGATTTTCCGGAGCATGCCGCGGCCGTGGCTGTTGCGGAGCCGGCGCCGGCCTTTACCTGGCGCATCGGGGCGGGAGCTTTTGGTGAGGCTGAAGTCGGCGAGATGATTGCGCGCAATGCCAGCGCACGCGTTGCCATTGCCGCCGTCGAGCACGACGATCCCTGCTGGTTCTTCTTCACCTCGGGTACCACGGGCCGCTCGAAGGCCGCGGTGCTCACCCATGGCCAGATGGGCTTCGTCGTCACCAATCACCTCTGCGACCTGATGCCGGGAACGACGGAAGCGGATGCCTCGCTCGTGGTCGCGCCGCTCTCGCATGGCGCGGGCGTGCACCAGCTCGTCATCTCGGCGCGCGGTGCGCCGACGATCCTGCTGCCGTCGGAGCGTTTCGACGTCGACGAGGCCTATCGCCTGATCGCGCGCCATCGCATCACCAATATCTTCACCGTGCCGACGATCCTGAAGATGCTGGTCGAGCATCCGGCCGTCGACACGCATGACCACTCCTCGCTGCGCTATGTCATCTATGCCGGCGCGCCGATGTACCGCGAGGACCAGAAGGCGGCGCTTGCCAAGCTGGGCAAGGTGATCGTGCAATATTTCGGGCTCGGCGAGGTCACCGGCAATATCACGGTGCTTCCGCCCGCCCTGCATGATCCCGAAGACGGTCCGAATGCGCGCATCGGGACCTGCGGCTTCGAGCGCACGGGAATGCAGGTCCAGATCCAGGATGATCAGGGGCGCGAGGTTCCGGCAGGGGAGCAGGGCGAGATCTGCGTCGTCGGTCCGGCGGTGTTCGCGGGCTACTACGACAACCCCGAGGCCAATGCGAAATCCTTCCGCGACGGCTGGTTCCGTACCGGCGATCTCGGTCACATGGACGAACAGGGCTTTGTCTACATCACCGGGCGCGCCTCCGACATGTACATTTCCGGTGGCTCGAACATCTATCCGCGCGAGATCGAGGAGAAGATCCTGACCCATCCGGCGATCGCGGAGGTCGCCGTGGTCGGCGTGCCCGATCCGGTCTGGGGCGAGATCGGTATTGCCGTCTGCGTCGCCTGTTCGGGCGCGCAGGCCAGCGAGGCGGAACTCGCCGAATTCCTCTCCGCCAAGATCGCCCGCTACAAGATGCCGAAGCGCTTCCTGTTCTGGGAGGCGCTGCCGAAGTCAGGTTACGGCAAGGTGCCGAAGCGGCTGGTTAAGGACGAGCTTGAAGCGCGTGGCGAGCTCGCCCGGATGCGGGGCGAAAGATGATGCGGCAGATCACCCAGCCCGGTCCCGCTGCGCCTCAGCGCATCCAATGGGTCGAAGCGCATGGCCGACGTTTCGCGATGCCTCTCGCGGCCGGGCTTCCACTTCTGGAGGCGGTGCGTCGTGGCTTTGCGGCAATGGGCTTCACCAGTGGCGTGGTCACGGTCGACGGGCTCCCACTCGGACCCTTCGCCTATGTCATGCCGGCGCTCTCGAAGACACCCGAGCATGCCGCCTTCTATAGCGACACGTTTCGGCCGGCCGGCGTAACGCGCGTCGAGACGGGGGCGATGACCTTCGGCCTGCGTGATGGAGCACCCTTCTTCCACTGCCACGCGCTCTGGACGGAAGCCGACGGCAAGACGAGTGGCGGTCATATCCTGCCGGACGAAACTGTGCTCGCCGAGTCCATCACCGTGCCGGCGCTCGGCCTCGATGGCGCCGGTTTTGCGGCAGCGCCCGATCCGGAGACGAATTTCAAGCTGTTCGGCCCGGTCGCGGTGCCGTTCTCCGGGGCATCGCGCGAAGGGCGCTATTTTGCCCTGCGGGTGTGCCCGAATGTCGATTTCACCGCGGTGCTGGAAGAGTTCTGTGTCGAACGCGGCATCCGGCGGGCCGTGATCCATGGCGGCGTCGGCAGCACGATCGGCGCGCATTTCGGAGATGGCCGGATCGTCGAGAATTTTGCGACCGAAGTCGCGATCCAGGCAGGGGTTATCGAACCCGTGCAGGGGAGGCTTGCTGCGGAGATCGATGTGGCGCTGGTCGATTTCACCGGCGCGATGGCTCAGGGGCGCCTGAGACGCGGCGACAATCCGGTGTTGATGACCTTCGAGCTGGTGCTCGAGGCTTTGTGAGGCAACCAGACAGGCAATCCCACAGAACCTTCGGTCGGCGCCGAAGTGTTTCCAGGTGTCAGTGAGTGTTCGAAAGGGCAGTCTCCCGCCCACCCAGCGAGGGCGGGAGTTGGCCATGAACACAGCTTCGATCAATGCAGCGCATGCCGCCGAGGCGGGCGAGGTCATGCGCTTGGCCGGAACGTCGGAGACGCCCGGCTTGCTGGTCCGGCGGGCGGCTGGGGCCGGGCCGAGCGTCGTCTATGTCCATGGCGCGACCTTTCCATCAGCCCTTTCTGTTGCCTACCGATTCGACGGGCGGTCCTGGTTGGACGACCTGCAGGAACGTGGCTTCGATGTCTGGGGCTTTGATTTCGCGGGCTATGGTGGCTCGGACCGGCCAGCCAGCTTCTCGGGCCCAGCCCATAGCAATCCACCGTCCGGGCCTGCGCTGGAGGCGGCACAACAGCTGGCGCGGGTGATCGAGCATGTCCTGGACGTCACCGGAAAAGCCCGGGTGTCGCTCGTCGCGCATTCCTGGGGCACGATCGTCGTCGGGCATTATGCCTCGCTGCATCCGGAGCGTGTCGAGCGACTGGTCCTGTTCGGGCCCATCGCGCAGCGCAAGACTCCAGGCCTCGCTGCGCCCGAGGGCATAGGGGCATGGCGTCTCGTCTCGGTCGCCGACCAACTCGCGCGCTTTATCGAGGATGTCCCGCAAGGTCACCCACCGGTCCTGATCGAGCCCAGGCTCGCTGATTGGGGCCCGGCCTATCTCGCCAGCGATGCGCAAGCCTCCAGCCGAAGGCCTGAACCGGCGGTCAAGATCCCCTCGGGCCCCCGTGCCGATATCTCCTCGGCCTGGTCGGGGCGGCTCGGCTACGACCCGTCTCAAATCACTGCACCGACCCTGATCGTGCGTGGCGCCTGGGACAGTCTGTGCCGGGATAGCGATGCGCAGTGGCTGCGCGAGCGGCTTGGCGCAAGCGAGACCGGAGATGTCGTCATTCCCGCGGGCACGCATCTGATGCATCTCGAACATGCGCGCTTCGGGCTGTTCGAGGCGACAGGGGCCTTCCTTATGAAGACCTGGCTTTGATCCGCCTTCGCCTGGCTATTTGCCGTCCCGCTTCTTCGCGACCTCCCGGTCCCGCAGATCCTTGCGCCTGATCTTGCCGGTCGGGGTCATCGGCAGTTCCGTCACGAATTCGATCTCGCGCGGATACTGGTAGGCGGCGAGGCGCGATTTGACGAAGTCCTGGATCTCGGCGGCCAGCGTCGGCGAGGCGAGGATCTCCGGTTTCGGCAGGACAAAGGCCTTGACCACCTCGGTCCGCACCGGGTCCGGGCTGCCGACCACCGCGACCATCAGCACGGCGGGGTGGCGGATGATACAGTCCTCGATATCGCCGGGGCCGATGCGATAGGAGCCGCTGGAAATGATGTCGTCATCGCGGCCCAGGAACCAGAAATGGCCGTCCTCGTCGCAGGTGCCGGTGTCTCCGGTGACGAGCCAGTCGCCGATGAACTTCGCCGCCGTCGCCTCGGGTTGGCACCAATATTCCAGCATCATCACCGGGTCCGGCCGCGCGACAGCGATCAAGCCCTGTTCGCCGGCGGGCAGGATCGCACCCTCAGGCGAGATCACCGCGACGCGATGACCGGGAACAGCGCGGCCCATCGAGCCCGGCCTGACGGGGAACAGGCTGGCGCAGTTGGAGACGATCAGATTGGCCTCGGTCTGGCCGTAGAATTCGTTGACCTCGAAGCCAAAGGTTTCCTTGCTCCAGGCCAGCATATCGGAACCCAGCGTCTCGCCGCCGGTGCCGATCGAGCGCATTGCATAGGCAAAGCGATCCCTCGGATTCTGAACCTGTCGCATCAGCTTCAGCGCTGTCGGCGGCAGAAAGGCGTTGCGGACCCCGTGGCGCGCCATCAGGTCGAAGGCTGCCTCCGGATCGAATTTGCGGGAACGCGAGGCCAGCACGGGAATGCCGAAATACAGGCTCGGCAGCAGCACATCGAGCAACCCGCCAGCCCAGGCCCAGTCGGCCGGCGTCCAGAACAGATCGCCGGCTTGCGGGAAGAACTCCTGCGGCAATTGCACGCCAGGCAGATGGCCGAGCAGCACACGGTGGACATGCAGCGCGCCCTTGGGCTTTCCCGTGGTGCCGGAGGTGTAGATGATCAGCGCCGGATCGTCGGGCGTGGTGTCGAGCGGCGTGAACGTGTCGGACGCCTTGTTCAGTTCGCTCCAGAAATCGAGATGGCCCGCGCCGTTGATCAGGAAGATCCGCCTGAGTTCCGGCAGGCTCTCGCGGATCGCTTCGATCTTGCCGATGTTCTCGCCATCGGTGATCAACGTGCAGGCGCCGCTATGCTGCAGCCGATGTTCGAGCGCGTCCGGCCCGAACTGGGTGAAAAGCGGCAATGCGATCGCGCCCATCTTGTAGACGGCGAGGTGAGCCATCGCCGTTTCCGGGCGTTGCGGCAGCAGAATGCCGACGCGTTCCCCCGGTTTAACGCCATGGGCGCGCAGCATATTGGCAAGCCGGTTCGTGCAGAGCTTGAGCGTATCGAAGCTCATCGTCGCGATGTTGTCGCCCTGGTCCTCATAGATCAGCGCCGGTTTGCCGCTTCCATCGGCATGGCGGTCGCAGGCTGCGACGCCGATATTGAACCGCTCGGGGATCTGCCAGGCGAACCGGTCAAAGGTCTCGCGAAAGGTGGCGCGCCGTTCCAGCATCAGCTCGGCTCCCCGGTGCGGCGCTTCATCAGCAGCTTGAGATGACCGGTCTGAATGTGCTCGCCGCGCTGGTTGTGCACATCGAGGCGCAGGGTCACGATGCCGCGGTCCGGCTTGCGGCTTGGCGCCTTCTCGACCGGCGTGACGACGGCATGGACGGTGTCGCCGATCTTCACCGGTCCGGCAAAGGTCCAGTGCAGATCAAGCAGGCCCATGGTGGTGGCATCGATCAGGTTCTGCTGCGACATCAGGCCGATCGCCATCGCGAGCGTCAGCGGGCCATGGGCGATGCGCTCGCCGAATGGCGTGCCGGCGCAGTATTCGCTGTCGACGTGGAGCGGGTTGAAATCGCCGGATAGGCCGGCGAACAGCGTGATGTCGCCCTCGCCGACGGTGCGCCCGCGGGTCTTGATGCTGCTGTCGAGGTCAAAATCCTCGAAATGGAGCCCCATGCGTTCCTCCCCGCTTTTTGCCCATACTAGCTTGCTCGCGCCGGCCGCTGGCAAGGCTAAAGCAGGTGCATTTGCTCACCGCGCTGTTGCACTGATGACGAGTCTCGTTTCTCACTTGCATCGAATCCGGAGGGGACGGTCGCTCGGTTCCCGAAACCTGGCCTGAGGACGAAACGCCGTGAGCACAGCGATCTGGATCGAAGCCGCGATCAACGGCCCCTGGGGCAGGGAGCGCCAGCCCGGCATTCCGATCAGCATCCCTGAAATCGTCGCCGATGGCATTGCGGCGGTCGAGGCAGGGGCAGCGATCGTCCATCTTCACGTCTATGACGTCGTGACCGGCCGCCAGCGCGACGATTGGGAGCTCTATGCGCAGGCGATCGAGGGCATCCGCGCCAAGGTCGATGCCATCGTCTATCCGACCATCCCGATCGTCGGCTCCGGCTATGCTGGCGATATCGTCGGCTCCGGCCGCTACTGGCATCTGGAGGAGCTGGCGAAGCGCGGCCTGGCCGAGTGGGGCGTGCTCGATCCGGGATCCTGCAACTGGACGACCTTCGCCGGAATCCCGCAGGGCGAGGCAGGCTTCATCTACCAGAATCCCGGCGAACATATTCGCGAGGGCATGGAAGTGGCGCAGCGTCACAAGGTCCATCCGAGCTATGCCATCTACGAGCCGGGCTTCACACGCCTGGGGGCGGCGCTGGCCAAGGCCTATCCCGATATGCCGATGCCGATCTACCGGCTGATGTTCTCGGACGCCTTTGCCTGGGGCTTCCCGCCGAAAGCCTATGCGCTCGAGGCCCATCTCGCGCTGCTCGCCGAGGTTGCGCCGCGGGCGCCGGTGATGATTGCGGGGCTCGGCGTCGAACTCGGCGGCCTGATCCCGCACGCGGTCGCGCGCGGCGTGCATGTTCGTGCCGGATTGGAAGACGCGCCCTTCGGCGAGACACGCAGCAACGCCGCGCTGATCGCCGAAGCTGTCAAACGCGTCGAGGCCGCTGGTGGCCGGGTCGTCAATGCGGCGGAGGTCCGGTCCGACCTGGCGGCGCGGAATTGAGAAGTCCCAGTCACAGGTCGACCTGGACGGAGGGCTGCTGGCGGTCGCTTCACAAAGCTCCCCAGTGGTGCTGGCCGCCTGCGCCGTTTTGAGTGCTCAGCATGATATCGAAAGGAGATCGGGTCCCGAATATTGCTGGCCAAGGATGCCGCAGTTGAACAGCATGAAGTGCCGTCCGAAAGGAGGGACGCCGTGATCAATCCTATCGGCAAGACGAGAACGGACTCCGCCTCGAGAGTTGTGCAAGCATCGCCGCAAGCCATCTACAGGGCCCTCCTTGACCCCAAGTCGTTGGCGTCATGGCTCCCGCCGCAGGGCATGAGGGGCGAGATTCTTTCGTTCGAGCCGCGGGAGGGTGGACGCTATCGCATGGTCCTGACCTATGAGGCATCGCAGCACTCTGGGCCCGGCAAGACCTCTGAAGACACCGACGTCGTTCAAGGGCGTTTTCTGGAGTTGGTTTTGGACGAGCGGGTCGTGCAGTCGGTGGAGTTCGTATCGGAGGATCCCTCCTTCGCCGGCGTGATGACGATGACATGGAGCCTGGCCTCAGTCCTGGGCGGGGCCGAGGTCACCATTCTCTGCGAGAATGTGCCCGCGGGCATCCGGAAGGAGGATCACGATGTCGGCTTGAGGTCGACGCTGGCGAACCTCGCGGCCTTCATCGAGTGAAGGACGCCGGGCTCTCGCCATACCGTGCTGCGCCGGCGGGGCATCATGCGGCATTGGTTCTGCCGTGATCGTGCCCTACATCCTGGGCTCGACCCCGCCACCGATCCTGTGAGCGACATGTCCGAACGCGACAGCGAAGCCAATCGTTTCACCGCCCGCGCGGCGCGTTACGCCCGCGTCGGGGCCAATGTCGGCGGGGTCGCGGCGCGCATTGCCGGGACGCGGCTGCTCGGGCTGGAGGGCCGCAATCTCAGCAATGCCGAGGCGCTCGCCAAGGCGCTCGGCGGGCTGAAGGGACCGATCATGAAGGTGGCGCAGCTCGTCGCCACCATTCCCGACGTCGTGCCGCCGGAATACGCCGCCGAACTGCAGAAGCTGCAATCGCAGGCGCCGCCGATGGGGCCGGCCTTCGTCAAACGCCGGATGATGGCGGAGCTCGGGTCGCAATGGCGCGCGCGCTTTGCCGAGTTCGACCTGAAGCCAGCGGCGGCAGCCTCGCTCGGCCAGGTGCACCGGGCGACGACGCATGATGGTGTGCCGGTCGCCTGCAAGCTGCAATATCCGGACATGGAATCGGCGGTCGAGGCCGATATCGCCCAGCTCGACATCCTGTTCGCGCTGCACCGGCGCATGGATCCGGTGATCGACACGACCGAGATCGCCAAGGAAATCGGCGCGCGGGTGCGAGAGGAACTCGACTACATCCGCGAGGCGAAACATATCGCGCTCTACCGTGCGATGCTGGCCGAGACGCCGGACGTGCGCGTGCCGGCGCTGGAAGCGGGGCTGTCGACCCGGCGGCTACTGACCATGCACTGGCTTGAGGGCGATCGAATCCTCGACCACAAGCAGGACGAACAGGAAGCCCGCGACCGGATCTCGACCGCGATGTTTCGTGCCTGGTGGCGCCCCTTCAGCCATCACGGCGTCATCCATGGCGATCCGCATCTCGGAAACTACACGGTGTTCTCGGAGGATGGCGCGCCGCAGGGCATCAACCTGCTCGACTATGGCTGCATCCGGATCTTCCCGCCCTCCTTCGTCGGCGGCGTGGTCGATCTCTATCGCGGCCTCCTCGAGAACGATCAGGCGCGCGTCATCCACGCCTATGAAACCTGGGGCTTCAAGGGGCTGACCAAGGATCTGGTCGACACCCTCAACATCTGGGCGCGTTTCATCTACGGGCCATTGCTGGAGGACAGGACGCGGCGCATCGCCGAAGATGTCAGTCCGGCGGAATATGGGCGCAAGCAGGCTTTCCAGGTGCATCAGGCGCTGAAGAAGCGCGGGCCGGTGACCGTACCGCGTGAATTCGTCTTCATGGACCGCGCCGCGATCGGCCTCGGCGGCGTCTTCCTGCATCTCGATGCCGAGCTGAATTTCCACCGCCTGTTCGAGCAGGAAATCGAGAATTTCTCGACCGAGCACGTGGCCGCGGTTCAGGCGAAAGCGCTCGATCGCGCCGGGCTTGGTCCTGCGCATTGAGGAGGATGTTCGGCCCGGGATCCCCACGGCTCTCCGACGGCCGGAAAGTGGGCGGTTTCACTGCCTGAAATGCCTTCGAAACAGGCAGTGATGGCGTGTTGACGCGTTGCCAGACCCTTCGCTGGTGCGCTACACGGCAATGAGACCTTTTTATGCGGGAACAGTTTTTATGGCCCACCACGGACACAGCGCAGCCGATGCTCCGCAGATGGATTATCAGGAGCACGACCGGACCTATCGCGGCTTCGTCCACATCGCCGAAGTGACCACTGCCGCCTGCCTTGCCATCGTGGCGGCACTGGCGGTCGGCGGGACCAAGCATGCCTGGGGTACCGCGGTCGTCGGCACACTCCTGACCCTCGTCGGCACGGGCGTCGGCATTGCCGCTCCCTCGCTGTCGTGGCGCGCTCCGGCGGTTCCGCTGGTGCTGATGCTGCTCGCGCTCCTCCTCATGTAACGCCGGAAAGGCCCCGCCTGCCATGCGCATTGCTGTCCCAGCCGAAACGCAAGGGACGGAAACCCGCGTCGCCGTGACGCCGGAAACCGTCCGCAAGTTCATTGGCCTCGGGGCCGATGTCGCAGTGGAGAAGGGGGCGGGGCTCGCTTCCGGAATTACCGATGCGGACTACCAGGCTGCCGGCGCGGCCATCGCGAAGAACGCCAAGGAGGCGCTGAAGGGCGCCGATATCGTTCTCAAGGTGCGCCGTCCGGCTGAGGGCGAACTTGCCGGCCTGCCGGCGGGCGCGCTCGTCATCGGCATCATGGATCCCTATGGCAACGAGGCGGCCGTCGAAGGCCTTGCCAAAGCCAATGTGGCGGCTTTCGCCATGGAGTTCATGCCGCGCATCACCCGTGCGCAGGTGATGGACGTGCTGTCCTCCCAAGCCAATCTCGCCGGCTATCGGGCCGTGATCGACGGCGCCGCCGAATATGGCCGGGCGCTGCCGATGATGATGACGGCGGCGGGCACGGTTCCCGCGGCGAAGATCTTCATCATGGGCGTCGGCGTCGCCGGCCTGCAGGCGATCGCGACCGCGCGGCGTCTCGGCGCCATCGTCACCGCGACCGACGTGCGCCCCGCCACCAAGGAACAGGTCGAGTCGCTCGGTGCAAAATTTCTCGCCGTCGAGGACGAGGAATTCAAGCAGGCGCAGACCGCCGGCGGTTACGCCAAGGAAATGTCCGGGGAATACCAGGCGAAGCAGGCCGAGCTCACCGCTGGCCACATCGCCAAGCAGGACATCGTCATCACCACCGCGCTGATTCCGGGCCGCCCGGCGCCGAAGCTGATCACCGCCGCGATGGTCGAAAGCATGAAGCCGGGTTCGGTGATCATCGATCTCGCTGTCGAGCGCGGCGGAAATTGCGAACTCGCCAAGCCGGGCGAGATCGTGACCGCGCCGAATGGCGTAAAGATCGTTGGCCATCTCAATGTGCCGGGGCGCCTGCCTGCGACATCCTCCAGCCTCTACGCCAAGAATCTCTTCGCCTTCGTCGAAACGCTGATCGACAAGGCCGAGAAGAAGCTCGCCGTGAACTGGGACGACGAGCTGGTGAAGGCAACCGCGCTGACCCGGGACGGTGCCGTGGTTCATCCGAATTTCGCGCCGAAGGCCTGAAGCATAGGTAGGGGGAGTGTCCGACCATGGCTAATCCGACACCTGAACAAGCGCTCGAGCAGGCCCGCTCGGCGGCTGCCCTTGCGAAACAGGCCGCAGAACTGGCGGAGCGCTATGCCGACCAGGCGGCGGCGGTGGCCGGTGTCGCTACCGGCGTGGATCCGACGATCTATCGGCTTGCGATCTTCGTGCTCGCGGTCTTCGTCGGCTACTATGTCGTCTGGTCGGTGACGCCGGCGCTGCACACACCCCTGATGTCGGTGACCAACGCGATCTCCTCCGTGATCGTGGTCGGCGCGCTTCTCGCCGTAGGTGTGAATGCGGCACCCGCTCTGGGCGACGGCCCGATCTGGGCCAAGGTCTTCGGCTTCATCGCGCTGGTCCTGGCGTCCGTGAACATCTTCGGCGGCTTCCTCGTCACCGAGCGCATGCTCTCGATGTACAAGAAGAAGGGCTGAGCGCACATGGCCGCCAATTTCTCCGCCCTTCTCTACGTCGTCTCCGGCGTCCTGTTCATCATGGCCCTACGGGGCCTGTCGCACCCGACGACCTCACGCCAGGGCAATCTCTACGGCATGGTCGGCATGGGCATCGCCATTGCCACTACCGTGATCTTCTATCCGCCTTCCGGCTTCTCCGGCTGGTTCCTGGTCGTTCTCGGTATCGCCATCGGTGGTGGCATCGGCGCCTTCATGGCCCGGCGCGTGCAGATGACGCAGATGCCGCAGCTCGTCGCCTTCTTCCACTCGCTGGTCGGTCTGGCGGCGGTGCTGGTCGCAGCGGCGGCGCTCTACGCGCCGGAGGCTTTCGGCATCGGCCAGGTCGGCAAGATCAAGGGCGCGAGCCTGTTCGAGATGGCGCTGGGTTGCGCCATCGGCGCGATCACCTTCACAGGCTCGATCATCGCCTTCCTGAAGCTCGACGGGCGCATGAGCGGCAAGCCGATCATGCTGCCGCAGCGCCACGGCATCAATATCGGCCTTGGCATCGCGCTGGTCGTGCTGCTGCTGATCTTCCTGAAGAGCGAGAGCCACGTCGTCTTCTGGCTGATCGTGCTCGTCTCCTTCGCGCTCGGCGTGCTGCTGATCGTGCCGATCGGCGGCGCGGACATGCCGGTCGTCGTCTCGATGCTCAACTCCTATTCGGGCTGGGCAGCGGCCGGCATCGGCTTCACGCTCGGCAACATGGCGCTGATCATCACCGGCGCGCTGGTCGGCTCCTCCGGTGCGATCCTGTCCTACATCATGTGCAAGGGCATGAACCGGAGCTTCATCTCGGTCATCCTTGGGGGCTTCGGTGGCGAGACCGCTGGCCCAGCCGGTGGCGCCACAGAGGCTCGCCCGGTGAAGCAGGGCTCGGCTGACGATGCGGCCTTCATCATGAAGAATGCCGGCAAGGTCATCATCGTGCCGGGCTACGGCATGGCGGTGGCGCAAGCCCAGCATGCGCTGCGCGAGATGGCCGACGTGCTGAAGAAGGAAGGCGTCGAGGTCAAATACGCCATCCATCCGGTCGCAGGCCGCATGCCCGGGCACATGAACGTGCTGCTCGCCGAAGCGAACGTGCCCTATGACGAGGTCTTCGAGCTCGAGGATATCAACTCCGAGTTCGGCCAGGCGGATGTCGCGTTCGTCATCGGCGCCAACGACGTCACCAACCCGTCGGCCAAGACCGATCCGCAGTCGCCGATCTACGGCATGCCGATCCTCGATGTCGAAAAGGCCAAGACCGTGCTCTTCATCAAGCGCGGCATGGGCTCGGGATATGCCGGTGTCGAGAACGAGCTGTTCTTCATGCCCAACACCATGATGCTGTTCGGGGATGCCAAGAAGGTCACCGACGAAATCGTCAAGGCAATGGCGCACTAAGCCACCGGACCACGGCAAGTCGCGAGGGGCCGGCGTCTCGCTGGCCCTTTCCTCTTGGAGTTTCAACGGTGGGTATAACGATCAGGCCGATGGCGGAGGCGGACCGTCCTGCTGTGCTGGCGCTGCTGCTGGAACTGACCGCCCATGAGGCAAGCCTGAGCCCGGAGCGGGGAACCGGGGCCGAGGTGGCCGCAGCCTGCCTGGCAGATGACAGCGAGAAGGCGGTCGAGACCGGCGGTGCACTGATGGTTGCCGAGAGCGAGGGCCGCGTCGTCGGCTATCTCGCGCTGCAGCTTGGTCGGACCGGTCCATTCGTCCACGAACACCTGCGCGATCACGTCTATATCGAGAACATCGTCGTTGGCGCCGCTCAGCGCGGCACCGGCATCGGTCAGATCCTGTTGGCGGAAGCGGAGCGCTTTGCACGGGCGACGGGACGCAAGGTGCTCCATCTCGGTGTGCTCGCGGGCAATGATCTCGCCCTCAAGGCCTATCGCCGAGCAGGCTTCGAGACGGCGTCCCTCGATATGATGAAGGTGCTGGACTGAGCGTCGCAGAGCCGTCACGGTGATCGGGGACCATCGCCGGCATGAATCTCATGCGCCATCTCGCGTTCGCTGGAATTGTCCTCTATCTCGCCTTTCTGGCGCTGCTCTACGTCATGCAGCGCGAGCTTTTATATCCGCGCGACCCTGCGCGTGCGGATATCGCTGTCGCCAATCTACCGGGAGTCGAGGAGACACCCCTGACCGCCGCCGATGGCGAGCGGCTGATCGCCTGGGTGGTGCCGCCACGCGAGGGCAAGCCGGTGCTGCTGTTCTTCCATGGCAATGCCGGCAATTTCGCGACGCCGATCCGCCAGGCGCGCTTCCGTGGCCTGTCCGAGGACGGGACCGGGCTCTTCGCCGTGAACTATCGCGGCTATGGCGGGTCTAGCGGCAGACCGTCGGAAGAGGGGCTGCTGCTCGATGCGCGAGCGGCCTATGACGCTGCCGTCACACGCTTCGGCGTCGATCGGCTGGTCGGCTATGGCGAATCCCTGGGCACCGGGGTTGTGCTCAAGCTCGCCGCGGAGCGGCCGCTCAGGGCCGTGATTCTCGAGGCGCCCTATCTGTCGACGGCCGCAGTGGCACAACTCGCCTATCCCTTCGTTCCAGTTGCCTGGCTGATGAAGGACCAGTTCCGGTCGGACGCAGTCATCGGCCGCGTCACCGCGCCGCTGCTCGTGCTGCATGGTGGGCGCGACGGCGTCATTCCCTTCGCGCAGGGGCAGGCGCTCTACGAAATGGCGAACATGCCGAAACGCTTCGTCCGCTTTCCCACCGGCGGTCACGAGGATCTGCCGGCGCATGGTTCGCTGCCGGAAATCCGGCGCTTCCTGGCCAATGTGACCAACGGTGCCATTGCCGGCCAGGAAAACCGCGCCGCCGAATAGCGCGGCGGCCTGCGCCGCGGTCAGCGGAAGATGCCGCCTCCGCCGAGGCGCGCCTGGCCGGTGCGAGCGGTTGCGTTGTTGCTGTCCAGGCTGAGGGCGCGCTGATAGTTCTCGGCCGCTTCGGTCTTCTTGCCGAGCTTTTCGCTGGCGAGCCCGCGACCGGCCCAGGCCTCGGCGTTGCGGTTGTCGACATTGAGCGAGGCGGTGAAGTCCTCGATCGCCTGCTCGAACTTTCCGACCGCGATCAGGCTCTGGCCACGGGCAGTATAGGGCGGGGCATTGTAGGGATTGCGATCGATGACCGAGTCGAAATCGGTGATCGCGTGTTGGTGCTGGCCTTCCCTTTGATAGACCAGACCGCGGGCATGGAAGGCTTCCGCCGATTCTGGATTGAGGCGGATGGCGGTGTTGAGGTCTGCCAGCGCCTGCTGACTGTTGCCCTGCTGCCGCAGCAGGTTGGCGCGGCCGATATAGGCCGGCGCATAGTTCGGGGCGGCGGTGGTGGCGCGATTGAAGTCCGCCATTGCCGCATCGTTGCGGCCGCTCTGGCGCAGTGCCAGGGCGCGGTTGGTGTAGGCCGAGGCGAGGTTCGGGTCGATCTGCACCGCCTTGGTGAAGTCGGCGATCGCGTCGGAGTACCGGCCGGCACGGGCATAGGCCGCACCGCGGGTGTTATAGGCCTGCGGATCGTTCGGGTTGCGGTTGATGACTTCACTGAGCGAGCCGATGTTCACGCTCGCATTGGCGGCCGATTCGGCGTCGATTTCAGCAACTGCGCTCTGTGAGCCCAGATTGGAAACGGTGTCGCATCCTGCCAGCGCGACGGCGATGCCGGCTGCAGCCAGCCAGCTCTTGCCTCGAAACATGCTCTGCCTCATCGGTCCCGGTTCTGTGCCTCGACTGCCATGGCCGACCGTGTCGGTCGCCCTGACTTGATTGCGCTCCCCAGCCGACAGCGCCCCTTCACCCGAGAACGCCTGTATCCTGCCAAGCTTTGGTTAACGCCGCCGAAAAAGCAACAACGCCCGGAGAGGCTCCAGGCGCTGTTTCGACATGACGCATCCGTGCGAAGCGGCCCATGCGGCCGCCCTCAGCCGGAGATCAGGGGCGCTTGGGCTTCACCGGCGCGGGCAGAAGGCCCTCGCGCTGCAGCTTCTTGCGGACCAACTTGCGGGCGCGGCGGACGGCTTCCGCCTTCTCGCGCGCCTTCTTCTCGGAAGGCTTTTCGTAATGACCGCGGAGCTTCATCTCACGGAAAATGCCTTCGCGCTGCATCTTCTTCTTGAGGGCGCGAAGAGCCTGATCGACATTGTTGTCGCGAACGAGAACCTGCACGTGATTGTCCGTCTTTAGCGGGTTGGTCAAGATTTCGGGTCCGGCGAAGTTTCTCAACTTGCAGGAAGGGTTGTGCGGATAACAGAATTCAATTCGGCTGTCCACGCCGGAAGAGCCGGAAAACGTGGAGAAATCGAGGGCAGAGAGGCGCTACGGGATTTGTCCGGACAAGGCTACAGGAATGGCCCCGCGTCCTTGAGGGATCAGCTTACGAGAGAGCCGGTTTCAGCCGTGTGACATGGCCCATCTTGCGGCCGGGGCGGGCATCACGCTTGCCGTAGAGGTGCAGATGCGCGCCCGGCTCGGCCAGAATCTCCCGCCAGCGGAGAGCCGCGTCGCCGACGAGGTTTTCCATCTCGACAGTGCCGCGACGGGCGGCGGATCCAAGCGGCAGGCCGCAGACGGCGCGAACATGCTGGTGGAATTGCGAGGTCTCGGCGCCTTCGCTGGTCCAGTGCCCGGAATTATGCACTCTGGGCGCGATCTCGTTGATGATGACGGTTTCGCCAGCCCCCTCGCCAACCACGAACATCTCGACGGCGAAGACGCCGATATAGCCGAGCGCCTCGCCGATCTTGCGCGCCGCCTCGATGGCGTCGGCAGCGGTCTCGGCCGCCACCTGCGCCGGCACATGCGTGAAGGCGAGGATGTGATCGCGATGCTCGTTCTCGCAGAGATCGAATGCAGCAAAGTCGCCGGCGGTATTGCGGGCTGCGACGACCGAAACTTCCCGGCTGAAGCTGACGAAACCTTCGAGGATGGCGGGGAAATGCCCGATCACCTCATAGGCTTCGGCCAGATCGGTATCAGCCGCGATCTTCACCTGGCCCTTGCCGTCATAGCCGAAGCGGCGCGTCTTCAGGACGCTGGGGCGGCCGAGTTCGGCGACGGCACGCTCGAGGTCGGCCAGCGAATCGACGGCGCGGAACGGCGCAACCGCCAGCCCCAGATCGGCGACGAAGCTCTTTTCGCTCAGCCGGTCCTGCGTCACGGCCAGCGCGCGTGCGCCGGGATGAAGCGGCGTGCGCGCGGCGAGGAAGGCCGCCGTCGCATGCGGCACATTCTCGAACTCATAGGTGACGAGGTCGACCGCATCGGCAAAGCCGGCAAGTGCAGCCTCGTCTTCATAGGCGCCGATCGTATGGCGGGCGGCGACGTCGAAAGCCGGACTATCGGCCTCGGGCGCGAAAATATGGGCGCGAATGCCGAGATCGGCGGCCGCGAGCGCAATCATGCGGGCAAGCTGGCCACCACCGAGGATGCCGAGCATGGCGCCGGGGCCAAGCCCGCGCGGGTCGGGCGTGCTCATGCGTCGTCCCTGGGGAATTCGGCCACGGCCCCGCTCTGGCGGCTGCGATAGTCTTCCAGCCGCGCGGCCAGGGATTCGTCGCTCAGGGCGAGCACAGCCGCGGCGAGGAGGCCGGCATTGACCGCCCCGGCGCGGCCGATGGCAAGCGTGCCGACCGGGATGCCCGCCGGCATCTGCACGATCGAGAGCAGGCTGTCCTGGCCGGAGAGAGCCTTGGATTCGACCGGCACTCCGAACACCGGGAGCGGCGTCAACGACGCTGTCATGCCCGGCAGGTGTGCTGCCCCGCCGGCGCCGGCGATGATGACCTTGAAGCCCTTCGCCTTGGCTTCCCGGGCGAAGGAGAACATGCGTTCCGGGGTCCGGTGCGCGGACATGATGCGAGCCTCGTGGGCCACGCCGAGCATGTCGAGGACTTCGGCCGCGTGACGCATCGTTGCCCAGTCGGACTGGCTGCCCATGATGATGGCGACGGGAGGGCTGGTATCGGCCATGTGCACTCGCTTCCCATGCGAGGGGAGGAAGCGCGCGACTTAAACTGCGGGCAGCCCGACAGGCAAGCTCCGATTCGTCGAAATCATTGTTCTGCGTGCTGTTTTCCGCATCAGGCGATGATGTCGGGCGTCAGCGCGTCTTCGATCTGCGTGATGCGGTCCTTGAGATAGAGTTTCCGCTTCTTCAGGCGCTGCACCTGGATCTGGTTGATCGCGCCCATGCGCTCCAGCGCATCGATGGCGCTGTCCAGGTCGCGATGCTCCTCGCGTAGACGAGCCAGCTCGGCCGTGAAGGCCTCGATCTCCTCAGGGCTCAACTCGAATCCCATGAAGCCGTCTCATCATTGCCGCGATCGGGGTCGACTATGCTCAGGCGCGGGCGGCGCGGCAAGAGCGCTGTGTCGCTTCGCGCGGGGATGGCGCGTGCCATTCGCGCCCTGCGGGAAGGAGAGGCCCAGGATCACGGAAACTCATGGTGCAGTGCACTGCTGCCCCAGAGACTTGAAGCCGGCTCTGTGTCAGACTCCCCCGTCAATCGCTCATCAGGAGAATCCAGATGTCGCTGCAGACCCATCTCGCCGAGCTCGAGCGCAAGCATCGCCAGCTCGAGGAAGCTATCGCCCAGGCCGCGGCGCGCCCTTCCTCCGATACGCTGAGTGTGTCCGAGTTGAAGCGAAAGAAGCTGCTGCTGAAGGAAGAGATCGAGCGCGTCAGAATGACGATGCCGCAGCCGACGCTGCATTGAGCGGGATCACCGGGCAGCCACCGCCCGCCGAATAGGATGGCTTCGATCGAGCCGGTCCCAGGAGGGGCCGGCTCTTTCGTCGAGGGCCATGTTCGTTGAAGGCCATGTTCGTTGAAGGACTTGCCGCGCTGAAAGCTCCGCGCAGCGCTAGATCGCCGTGCGTCCTTTCGGACGCAGGATGGGCGATCTATCTCTTTGTTTGAGCACCGGATTTTTCCGAAAACCGGATTCCACTTTTCGGTCCGATGCTCTAAAGGGCCCGTGCCATCTCGCGCAGCTTGAATTTCTGGATCTTGCCGGTCGAAGTCTTGGGGATCTCGGTGAAGACCACCGTCTTCGGGCATTTGAACGAGGCCAGAAGCCCGCGGCAGAAGGCGATGATCTCGGCCTCCGTCGCATTCTTCCCAGGCATGAGCTCGACAAAGGCGCAGGGCGTCTCACCCCATTTCTCGTCCGGCCTGGCGACCACCGCAGCGGATTGCACGGAGGGATGCTTGTAGAGCGCGTCTTCGACCTCGATCGAGGAGATGTTCTCGCCGCCGGAGATGATGATGTCCTTCGAGCGGTCCTTGAGCTGGATATAACCGTCGGCATAACGCACGCCGAGGTCGCCGGAATGGAACCAGCCACCGGCAAAAGCAGCCTCGGTCGCCTTCGGATTCTTGAGGTAGCCTTTCATCACGACATTGCCGCGGAACATCACCTCGCCGAGTGTCTGGCCATCGCGGGGGACCGGCTGCATGGTTTCCGGGTCGAGCACGTCAAGGGCTTCCAGAGCCGGATAGCGCACGCCCTGGCGCGCCTTCAGCGCGGCCTGGTCCGCAGCGTCCAGGGCATCCCAGTCGCGCTGCCACTCATTCACGACGGAGGGGCCGTAGGTTTCGGTCAGTCCGTAGAGATGCGTCACCTCGAACCCCGCCTGCTTCATCGCGGCGAGCACGGCCTCTGGCGGCGGGGCGGCAGCGGTGAAGAACGAGACCTTCTGCGAAAAGTGGCGACGCTCTTCCGGTGGGGCGTTGAGCAGCGTCGACATCACGATGGGGGCGCCGCAAAGATGCGTGACGCCATGATCGGCCAACGCCGCATAGAGTGCCTTGGCGCGGACCTGGCGCAGGCAGACATGGGTGCCGGCGAGGATCGAGATCGACCAGGGGAAGCACCAGCCGTTGCAGTGGAACATCGGCAGCGTCCAGAGATAGACGGGATGCCGGCCCATGCCACAGGTCACGACATTGGAGGTCGCGAGCAGATTGGCGCCGCGATGATGATAGACCACACCCTTCGGGTCGCCGGTGGTGCCGGATGTGTAGTTCAGCGAGATCGCGTCCCACTCGTCGACCGGTAGCGTCCAGGCGAAGTCCTGGTCGCCGCTCGCAAGGAAACCCTCGTATTCGACGCTGCCAAGCCGCTCGCCGCTGCCATCATAGACCGGGTCGTCGTAGTCGATGACCAGCGGCTTGACCTTGCAGAGTTCCAGCGCCGCCTTGACCGTGCTCGAGAACTCGCGGTCCGTGATCAGCACCTTGGCCTCGCCATGGTCGAGCGAGAAAGCGATGATGGCGGCGTCGAGCCTCGTGTTCAGCGTGTTGAGCACGCCGCCGGTCATCGGCACGCCGTAGTGACATTCGAGCATGGCGGGAGTGTTCGGCAGCATCGCTGCGACGGTATCGCCCCTGCCGATGCCGTATTTCGCCAGCGCGGAGGCAAGCCTGCGCGATCGCGCATAGAATTCGGCATAGGTCCGGCGCAGCGGGCCGTGGATGATCGCAACATGATTGGGGAAGACGGCGGCGGCGCGTTCGAGGAAGGCCAGCGGCGTCAGCGGCTGGAAATTGGCCGGGTTGCGGTCGAGGTCGATGTCATAGGGCGAGGTCTTCATCGGGGCGCCTTCTTCCGTCGCGTCGCCTTCGGATCTAAAGCATCGGCCCGAAAAGTGGATTGCGGTTTTCGGAAAAGCCGATGCAAACACAGAAGGCCAGATCATCGAACCGGATACGATATCCGGTCCGATGATCTAGCCGGTCCCGCGCTCTCCCGTAATCCATCCCTTTTTCCGATGCGGCGCAATCGACGCAGCTGGACTCGGGGTCAGGGATGGAGGCGCAGCGTCAGGAGCCCGTCGATGATCAGCTTGCTGCCGACGGCAATCAGCAACCAGTAGATGATGGTATAGAAGCGTTCCGCCGGCACGCGGCGCACCAGCCAGACGCCGGCGATGGTTGCGAGGATCGCGACCGGAAACAGCGCCGCCGACGCGGCAAGGTTATCGCGGGTGAACTGGCCGAGCGCGATATAGGGTCCGACCTTCATGAGATTGAGCAGCGCGAAGAAGATCGCGCCCGTGCCAACGAAGGTCGGTGGCGAGAGGCGCTGCGGCATGACGTAGATCTGAAAGGGAGGGCCGCCGGCATGGGCGATCATGCTGGTGAAGCCGCAGACCGCGCCCCAGAAGCTGCCGGGCGCGAAAGCGGCCGTCGTGACCGGCAGCTGAGCCTTGCGGTCGGCGAAGAGCCGGCGGGCCGCGAAGGCAACCGAGATGATGCCGACCGAAAGACCAACCGCGGCATCGGAAACCCGCGATGCCAATGCATAGCCCGCGAGCACGCCGAGGAGGGCGCCGGGCAGCATTGTCGCGAGGTTGCGTCTGTCGAATTCGCGGCGATAGGCCCAGACGCTGACGATGTCCTGCACGATCAGGATGGGCAACATGATCGCGGCCGCCTGGATCGGTGGAAGCACGAGAGCCATCAGCGGCAGCGAGAGCAGGCCCAGGCCCGAGAAGCCGCCCTTGGCGAGCCCGACCAGGATGACGGCAGGCACCATCGCGGCGAGATAGGCTGGATCGAAGCTCATGGCTGTCCGGGGGCGAGGGCGACAGCGGTCGTGCGCAGATGCGTAGCTAAAGTCTGACGGTGGCGTGCTTGCGCGGGCGGGGGAGAGTGAGCACGATCCCGCGCAAAATCGCCCCGACCCGCTTTCCGGGTCTAGGCCAGAACCAGGCGAAGAGGAACGCGTCCGATGAATGCCACGCATGCAAGCCGCTATCGCGAAACCTATGCGCGCTGGCAGGCGGATCCGATCGAGTTCTGGCGCGAGGCGGCAAGCGAGATCGAATGGGTCAAGCCGCCGCAGGTGATCTTCGACGCCGAGGCCGGTGTCTATGGGCGCTGGTTCCCGGATGCGAGCTGCAATACCTGTTTCAATGCGCTCGATCGGCATGTGCGTGACGGGCGCGGCGAGCAGACGGCGCTGATCTATGACAGCCCCGTCACCGGAACCAAGGCGAGCTACAGCTATCGTGAGCTGCTCGGCGAGGTCGCGACGCTTGCCGCCGTGCTGGAGGATCTGGGCGTCGGCAAGGGCGACCGCGTCATCATCTACATGCCGATGATCCCGGAGGCAGCCTTTGCCATGCTGGCCTGCGCCCGGATCGGGGCCGTGCATTCGGTGGTGTTCGGCGGCTTTGCCGCCAAGGAACTGGCGACGCGCATCGATGACGCCAGGCCAAAGGTCATTCTGACCGCGACATGCGGCATCGAGCCGACACGCATCGTCGAATACAAGCCGCTGCTTGACGGCGCGATCGCGCTCGCTGCCCACAAGCCGGAAACCTGCGTCGTGCTGCAGCGTCCCCAGGCGGATGCCTCCATGCATGTCACCCGCGACCGGAACTGGCGGGCGCTGGTCGCGTCAGCCACGGCCTCGGGACGCCAGGCTGATTGCGTCGAGGTCGCCGCCACGGACCCGCTCTATGTGCTCTACACATCAGGCACGACGGGGCGGCCCAAGGGTGTGGTCCGTGACAATGGCGGCCATATGGTTGCGCTGAAATGGACGATGGAGAACCTCTACGGCGTGAAGCCGGGCGAGGTTTTTTTCACCGCATCCGATGTCGGATGGGTCGTCGGCCATAGCTATATCGTCTACGGCCCGCTGCTGCATGGCGCGACTTCGGTGCTCTACGAGGGCAAGCCGGTCGGCACGCCCGATCCCGGCGCTTTCTGGCGCGTCATTTCCGAGCACAAGGCGGTGGCGATGTTCACGGCGCCGACGGCGTTTCGCGCGATCCGGAAGGAGGATCCGCAGGCAACCCATCTCGCACGCTACGATCTGTCGCATTTCCGCACGCTCTTCCTCGCCGGCGAGCGGGCTGATCCCGATACGTTGAAATGGGCCGAGGAGGTGCTGAAGGTCCCAGTCATCGACCATTGGTGGCAGACCGAGAGCGGCTCCTGCATGGTCGGCAATCCGGTTGGGCTGGAGCTCCTGCCGGTGAAGCACGGTTCGCCGACCGTGCCGCTGCCGGGCTATGACGTGCACTGCCTCGACGAGGCCGGGAAACCCGTGTCGGCCGGCACCATGGGGGCGATCGTGGTCAAGCTGCCGCTGCCTCCTGGCGCCCTGCCGACGCTGTGGCAGGACGACGAGCGGTTCCGGCAATCCTATCTCACGGCCTTCCCGGGCTATTACAACACCTCGGATGCCGGCTACATCGACGAGGACGGCTATGTCTTCATCATGGGCCGCACCGACGACATCATCAACGTCGCGGGTCACCGGCTCTCGACCGGCGGCATGGAGGAGGTGCTCGCCTCGCATCCGGCCGTGGCGGAATGTGCCGTGGTCGGTATCAGGGATGCACTGAAGGGCGAGCAGCCCTGCGGGTTCATCGTGCTGAAATCAGGTGTGACGCAGAGCCCGGCCGAGGTCGAGAAGGAGCTGGTCGCGCTGGTGCGCGACAAGATCGGCCCGGTCGCGGCCTTCAAGCTCGCGGTCACCGTGGCACGCCTGCCGAAGACACGCTCCGGCAAGATCTTGCGCGCGACGATGAAAAAGATCGCCGATGGCGAAGACTATGTCATGCCGGCGACCATCGACGATCCAGCAGTACTCGACGAGATCGGGGAAGTTTTGAGGGCGAGGGTAGCAACCTGATCCGCAAAAGAGGGTGCGGTAGTATTCACAATTTTACATTGAATTAACCGATGGATGCGACATTTCGCTAGCGTATAGGCGCTTGATGGAGCCATTTGCGATCGCCCGGGATGTCGTCAGACCAGTCGCTCTCGGACTCGCGGCCTTCGCGATGCCTGTTCTCCTGGTCATGGCACCGCGCGATCGTGCCAGCGTTATCGTGTTTGCCTCGAGCAGCGAACGCGCTGCCGAGGCGGTGGCACTGGCCGGCGGCGCGATCCTGTCGCGCTTTGGCGAATTCGGCCTCATTGCCCTGTCGGAACAGCCCGGCTTCGCCGGCCGCCTCTACGGCGCAGGTGCCTCGCTCGTCATCGACGCGGCCGGGCGTGGCGGCTGCCTGCCGCAATCCAAGCGTTCATGAACCGCCCGCGAGGACATCATCGATGAGCCGCAGCCTTGACGCGATCCGCCACGCCTTCACGACGCCTCTCATGCTCGGGCAATGGGCTCTGGTCCCGCTGGCGACAGCTATCGCGTGGTTTGCCGGCCACCCCGCTGCGATCCCGATCGGCATCGTCTCGGCCCTGCTCGCTGGAGCCGGTGCACTGTCCTGGTCACGAGACAGGACCGGCCTTGCCACCCGGGTCACATCGACGGTTGCGCTTTGTGGACAGGTCGCGCTGCTCGTCTTCGCATGCGAGGGCACGCGCTACCAGATCGACATGCACATGGCTTTCTTTGCCGGGTTGGCGATCACGACGGCCTGGTGCTGCTGGCGGGCGATCCTGACCGCGACTGCGGTCGTGGCCGTGCATCATCTCGTCCTGAACATGCTCTACCCGCTTGCCGTCTTTCCGGACGGCGCGGAATTTGCGCGCGTGGTCGTGCATGCGCTGATCCTGCTTGCCGAGGCAGGGGCTCTGACCTGGTTGGCGCTGCGTCTGGAATGGGCGCTGAGCGTGGCGGATTCGGCGACTGACGCCGCTATCGCGAACCAGGAGCGCGAGGGCGAGGTTCGTCGCGAGGCGGCTGAGGCAGACGAGCAGCGCACGCTGGTCGAAGATCGGCTGCTGGCGGCGGTTGAAGGGGTGGTGCAGGCCGCCAGGCGCGGAGATTTCTCCGTGCGCAGTGCGGAGACCACAGAGCTTGGCCGCCTGAGCTCACTGGTTCAGGGCATCAATGAACTGACGCTGACCTGCGAAGGCTTTCTAGACGAAACGGATCGCGCTCTATCCGCGCTTGCAGCGGGTGATCTGACCGCGCGCATGGCGAGCGATTTTGAAGGCCGGCTGGCCGATGTCGCCGGCAACTTCAATCGCTCGACCGAGACCTTGGGGCACGCGCTGGAAGCGGTCGCGCGAAACGCCTCTGCCACCCACCAGGCCGCGGACGAGATTCTTTCGGCAACACGAGATCTGTCGGACCGCAGCGAGAGCCAGGCCGCGTCCCTGGAGGAAACCTCCGCGACCGTCGAGGAAATCGCCGCCACGGTGCGCCAGACGGCCGGGATGGTCTCGGACGCAGCACGCAAGGCGCGCGCCACGGCCGACAATGCCGATAGCGGCGTCGCAGTGGCCGCTCGTGCGGTCGAGGCGATCGACCGCGTCGACGAGCAGGCCAAGCGGATCGTCGATATCGTCGGCGTGATGGACGGTTTGGCGTTCCAGACCAATCTGCTCGCGCTCAATGCCTCGGTCGAGGCGGCGCGCGCCGGGGAGGGCGGGCGCGGCTTCGCCGTTGTCGCGACCGAGGTCCGGCGCCTGGCCCAGCAATCGGCCGATGCTGCCCGCGACGTGCGTGTCCTGATCAGCGACACGAAGCTCCATGTCGACGAGGGCGTGAAGCTGGTCCGCGAAGCGGGGCAAAGCTTGAACGTGATCTCCCGGGAGGCGGGAGCTGTGGCGCAGGTCTTCGCGGATATCAGCGAGGCCACACGCGAGCAGTCGCAAGGCATTGGCGATGTCGAGCGCGCCTTGCAGCAAATGGATGTCCTGACGCAGGACAATGCTCAGGTGGCGGCCCGAACCGCGGCGGCCGGCGGCAACATGGTCGAGACGGCGGACGCGCTGGAGCAACTGACCACCCGGTTCACGCTCCGAAGCGGAACACTTTCGGATGGGCCGGCGCGGATCCGCCGGGCGGCGTGAAAGGAAGCGCTCCCGCCAGAGCGATTTTCAGGTCGGCTGCGGCGAGATTCAAAAAGCTAGCGTCGCGCCGCCCCAGCGCAGCAGCCGAGCCCCGACATCCAGCGCCATCAGGTCTTCGCCGACGATGAGTGGGCCGGCATAGCCTGCGGCTCTGATCTCGCCGGCCAGGGACGCGGTGTCGGCGCCGGGCGGGACGAGATGCGTCAGGGCGAGCATTTTTGCGCCAGCCTCGACCGCGAGCCGCGCCACCACGGCGGGCGTCATGTGATAGGCCTGCACGGCCGCGACAGTCTCGGCCGAGCGAATCCCGGCGACGACGGGCATCTGGCTGTCGATGAAGACTTCGCAGACGAGGAGGTCGCAGTCCTGCGCGGCCCGTTCGAGCGAGGGCGTCAGCCGCGTATCGCCCGAGAACACAAGCCTGCTGCCCGCAAGTGAAATCTTGAGGCCGAAAGCGGGCTCGACGGGCCGGTGATCGACCAGGAAGGCATCGATCGCGAGCTCACCCAGCCCGACGATGCCCTCGTGCAGTTCCTCGAATATCACATCGAGTCCCGTGGCGTCGGGCCGTTTCTCGAAGGCAATGCGCAAGGCACGTTCGCGGGCAAAGCCCTCGTACTGCGCGCGCATATTGGCGAGTGCAGGCGCAGGGGCCAGCACGCGCCAGGGGCGGGCGCGGCCCTGATGCCAGGACGAGACTACGAGCTGGTAGAAATCGACCAGATGGTCGGAATGCTCATGTGTGACGATGAGCAGGTCGATATCGGCGCCTCGATGGCCGGCGGCGACCAGGCGCTGGCTCACGCCCGAACCGCAATCGATCAGGACCTTGCGGCCGGCTCCCTCAACGAGATGGGATGGGCCGGCCCGCCGCAGGCTGACCGGCGGTGCGCCCGTGCCGAGAAAGGTGAAGGCAAGATCGGATGCCAAGGCCATTCTCCGCGACAGGCAGGCCGGTCGGTCTTCAGCGTCCTCAGATGTCGTCATCCTCGTCGGCCGGGCGCTTGAGCTGCTTCAGCTTGGCGAAGACGGAATCGACGTCGATGGCCGCTTCCTGCTCGCGCTTGGGCTTGCTCATGTCGGCGAAGGGCTGGCTTGCAGGAGCCGGCTCCCGCGCGGTGGTCTCCTCGGCCGGGAGCAGGGTCGAGCCTGCTTCCGCAAGCGCGGCAGGGCGGTCCTTGGCGGCACGGCCGACCTCGAAGTCGAGATCGATCTGCGAGCTGAGCCCGAGGCTGACCGGGTCGACCGGAGTCAGGGTCTGCGCGTTCCAGTGGGTGCGGTCGCGGATCTGGGCGATGGTCGACTTGGTCGTGCCGATCAGGCGGATGATCTGCGCGTCCTTGAGCTCAGGATGGTTGCGCAGCAGCCAGAGGATCGCATTCGGGCGGTCCTGGCGCTTGGAAACGGGGGTGTAGCGCGGCCCCTTGGCGCGCTTGATTTCGGGCACCTTCACCTTGCGCTCGGCGAGCTTGAGGTGGTGGTTCGGGTTCTTGGCGGCGCGCTCGAGCTCCTCGCGGGTGAGCTGGCCGGAGGTGATCGGGTCGAGGCCCTTGATGCCGGCGGCGACTTCGCCATCGGCAATGCCGCGCACTTCGAGCGGGTGGAGTTTGCAGAACTCGGCGATCTGCTCGAAGGTCAGCGACGTGTTTTCCACGAGCCAGACCGCAGTGGCTTTCGGCATCAGCGGGGGTTGTGACACGGCATCGTCTCCTGGATCTCGAAGGCCGGCGGCTTACGCCGGATCAGGGTCGCGGACAAAAGCTCTCATGCGCCGACCGGCCTCCTCGGCCGGCCATCCAAATCATCAGCGATGAGCAGGATGCGGGCGTTATATTCAAAGCCATGGAAGCTGTCCAAGAAAAAGCGCGGAAGGGGCCGGTGCCTCGGACAGCCGTACGATCGGCCCCATGACGCCCGTCGGCGATGCGACCACTGACATCGCGACTGCGGGAGACTCACACCGTCAGCACGATCTTGCCGATATGGGCGTTGCTCTCCATCAGGCGATGCCCGGCCGCGGCCTCTGCCAAGGGGAAGGTCGAATGGATCACGGGTTTGCAGCGGCCCTGGGCCAGCAGCGGCCAGACCCTGGCTTCCAGTTCGGCGGCAATCGCTGCCTTCTCGGCGATGGTGCGCGGGCGCAATGTCGAGCCGGTATGGGTCAGGCGCTTCATCATCAGCCGACGGAAATCGACCTCGGCCTTGGGGCCGTTCAAAAAGGCGATCTGGACGATGCGACCGCTCTCGGCCGCGGCCTCGTAATTGCGTGAGATATAGTCGCCGCCGACCATGTCCAGGATCAGGTCGATGCCGCGCCCGCCGGACGCTTCCTTCGCTGCGCCGACGAAATCGCGCTCCCGGTAATTGATTGCGAAATCGGCACCAAGCTCGAGGCAGGCGGCGCATTTCTCATTGGAGCCCGCAGTTGCGACGACAGTTGCGCCAAACGCCTTGGCGAGCTGGATCGCCGTGGTGCCGATACCCGAGGTGCCGCCATGGATCATGAAGCTCTCGCCGGCCTTCAGCCCGCCGCGTTGGAAGACATTGGTCCAGACGGTGAAATAGGTCTCGGGAATAGCGGCGGCTTCGATCAGCGACAGCCCGACGGGGACCGGCAGGGCGTTGCTTTCGTGGACGCTCGCATATTGTGCATAGCCGCCGCCGGCGACGAGGCCGCAGACCCGGTCTCCAACCGCAAAGCGGCCGACGCCATTGCCGACAGCCACGACCTGGCCTGCGATCTCGAGGCCCGGAATATCCGAGGCGCCGGGCGGCGGAGCGTAGCCGCCGAGCCGTTGCAGGACATCGGGCCGGTTGATGCCGGCGGCCGCGACCTCGACGAGAACCTCGCCTGCGGCTGGTTTCGGCACAGGACGTGTTTCAGGGCGCAGCACGTCGGGGCCTCCGGGGGCCGTAAAGCCGATGGCGGTCATCATCTCGGGAAGAGCTGGCATCACGTCTGGTCGTCCTTCGTTGGTCGTTGGGCGTCCGCATCTGACGCCTGCTTCGCAGAGATAGTGGCCTTGCGGCGGCGAGCCGGCTAGTCTCCGCCGTCGCGTTTCGAAAATGAGGCAGCCATGTCGATATTTTCAGAGGATGACCGCCCCGCGCCGCAACCCATTCACCAGATCGGGCAGGATCTCGCGATGCTGTCGCTCGCGGAGATTGATCAACGCATCGAGGCGCTCAAGACCGAGATCGCGCGCCTGATGGAGATAAGGGCCAAGAAAGATGCCTCGCGTTCGGCTGCGGATGCCTTTTTCCGCAAGATGGGCTGAGGCAGGGAACTCGCGGCGCGAATTGCTCAGCCTTTGCCGTGTCAGCCTTGCTGGACCGCACATCGACACGGCCGACCGGTTCGGGAGGAGGGCGATTGTCGCCTGATCCTGCCGTATCCTTGCGCAAATATGGAGGTGCGGCGTTGTTCTTAACCGCTCCTTAACGATTCCAAAGTATGAATCGGATCATCCAGTTTCTCTGGATGTCGAGTGGCTCCTGCCCACTCTGTTTGACGCCTCCCTGTTGACCTTCGAGCCGCCTTCGGGGCGGCTCTTTTTTGGCCTTCATGGCCTGTTAAGGTTAACAACATCTTACCAGAGTCTCGACAATGCAACGGCGCTATTCTTGCCGCTGTGACGGTATCAATCCGTGGCGCGTCCCAGACGCACACGCCTTTGTGCCGATTGGAGACGTCGCGATGACCGATATGACGCTGCTGAAGTCCGGGCCGGATGAAGGCGCACTTTCCTTTGCAAGAGGCTTCGTCAAATCGGACGGCTTCATGCTGCTGTTTCGCGAGGGCATGGCGCTGGTCGAGCAGACGGCAACCTATCTCGACAGCGACGGCCGCGCCGAGTCGGCGGCGCTCCCGCGCGATGTTGCACTGACCTATGCGACCGAAAGCATGCGCCTGACGACGCGGCTGATGCAGATCGCCTCCTGGCTGCTGGTGCAACGCGCCGTGGCCGAGGGCGAGATGACCGCAGACCAGGCTCGATCGGAGAAGAACAAGGTCAAGATCGCCGAGCCGATGCTGTCGCCGGTGCAGGAGGAGGCGATGCACCTGCCGCAGAGGCTGCGCGATCTGATCGCCCACTCCATCCGTCTGCAGGATCGCATCCGTCATCTCGAAGGGCTGATGTCCGGTTCAGAGGCGTTCGAGATCACTCCGAACCCTGTCCAGAGCCAGATCCGGAGCCTGCAATCGCGGCTTGCCCGGCTCAATTGAGCCTGATGCGCGGGCTCGCGTCCGCGACCAATCGCCGCCCGACAAGCAAAAAGCCCGGCCGCAAGGCCGGGCTTTCGTGTTTGGTATACTGCGCCGATCGGGGCGAGCGGCGGCCGAATTACTTCTTGCCGAGCGCGCTGAGGGCGCCGAAGCGCGAATTGAAGCGCGAGACGCGGCCGCCGCGGTCCATCAGCTGCTGGGTGCCGCCGGTCCAGGCCGGGTGGGTCTTCGGGTCGATGTCGAGATTGAGGGTGTCGCCCTCCTTGCCGAGCGTCGAACGCGTGAAGTATTCGGTGCCATCGGTCATGACGACCTTGATGGTGTGGTAGTCGGGATGGATGCCGGTCTTCATGGCGAAATCCTCAATCGTAAGCGGGCACGGTCGATAACCAGGCTAGCTGGCCGGCCCGTCGAACAATTCGTATGAGCCTGTCGTGAAGTCGCCAGCGCAATAGCGCAGGCGAAGCGACAGCGCAAGCATGACAGGACAGTGAAGCGTGGCCGAAGATAACGAAGACCGTAAAAAGACGCGCCCCGATTTCCATTCACTCTCCTCCTTCTGGCCCTATGCGCTGACCCAGAAGGGACGGATCGCGCTTGCCATCCTCGCCCTGATCGTCGCCTCGGGCGCGACACTGGTGCTGCCACTCGCGGTCCGTCGTGTCATCGATGTCGGGTTTTCCGGCGGCGACCAGGCGCTCGCCCACAATTATTTCATGCTGCTGATCGGGGTCGTCGCGGTGCTGGCGCTGGCGAGCTCGGCGCGGTTCTATCTGGTGATGACGATCGGCGAGCGCATCGTTTCCAGTCTGCGCGCCGATGTCTTCACCCATCTGACCCGGCTCGAGCCCGCTTTCTTCGATTCGAGCCGGGCCGGCGACCTCGTCTCGCGCCTGACGGCGGATACGACGCAGATCAAATCGGCCTTCGGTTCAGCTGCCTCGATCGCCCTGCGCAACGGGATCATGTTTCTCGGCGCGCTGGCGCTCATGGTCGTGACCAGCCCGCAGCTTTCGGCAATCGTCATCGCCGCGATCCCGCTGATCGTGCTGCCGCTGGTCTTCTCCGGACGCTCGGTCAGGCGCCGGGCGCGGGCGGCGCAGGATCGCCTCGCCGATGCTTCGGCGTTCGCCTCGGAGGCGGTGGGTGCGATCCGCACCATGCAGTCCTTCGGAGCCGAGCGGCAGACGGCACGGGCTTTCGAGAGTGCCTCGAACGACGCCTATGCCGCCTCGCGCTCGGCGACGCGCTCGCGCGCCATCCTCTCAGGCGTCGCAATCTTCCTGGTCAGCGCCAGCGTGGTCTGCGTGCTCTGGGTCGGCGCCATGGATGTCTTTGCCGGCCGGATGACCGGCGGCAGGCTCTCGCAGTTCGTGCTCTATGCGGTACTGGCTGCGAGTTCGCTGGGACAGCTCTCGGAGGTCTATGGCGAGATCTCGGCCGCCACCGGTGCAGCCGGGCGCCTCGGTGAAATCCTCGCCACCAGGCCGGCGATCACCGCGCCTGCGCATCCAACGCCGATGCCCGAGCCCTCGCTCGGCGAACTCGCCTTCGAAGGCGTATCCTTCTCCTACCCGGGACGTACGGCCTCGGCACTGCATGAATTGTCCTTCAGCGTCCGCCCTGGCGAGCGCATTGCGCTGGTCGGCCCTTCCGGTGCCGGCAAGAGCACGGTGCTGCAGCTCGCACTGCGCTTCTTTGATCCGGCCGAAGGCCGCATCCTGGTCGATGGCGTGACGGGGACCGACGCCGAACCTGAAGCCTGGCGGCAACGCTTCGCCCTGGTGCCGCAGGAACCGACCGTGTTCGGTGTCTCGGTGCGGGACAATATCGCCTATGGCCGCCCCGGTGCGAGCCGCGAGGAGGTCGAGGAGGCCGCCCGCCTTGCTGCAGCCGACGGCTTTATCCGCGCCCTGCCGCAGGGTTACGACACTGTCGTGGGCGAACGCGGCGTCACGCTCTCGGGCGGCCAGCGCCAGCGTCTGGCGATCGCGCGGGCGGTGTTGAAGGATGCGCCGATCCTGCTGCTGGACGAGGCCACCTCCGCGCTCGATTCCGAAAGCGAACGCGCGGTCCAGGATGCGCTCGACCGGCTGATGCAGGGCCGCACCACACTGGTGGTCGCCCATCGGCTTGCCACCATCCTTTCGGCGGATCGCATCCTGGTTCTGGACGAGGGCCGGGTGGTGGAAGAGGGCACCCATGGGGAACTCAAGGCGAGAGGCGGGCTCTATGCCAGGTTGGCTGCCCTGCAGTTCGGAATGGAGGCGGCTTAGGCGAGCACTCCGGGCGTAATCCGGGCCTCGTGCCGGGCATCCACGGACCGCGACGGGATGACCGCGGCGGCGCTGTGATCCCGCCTTGTCCCTTGTCCTTTGCCCTGTCCTCCGGCATGGGGGGCGGGAGCCACCGCGTCGGAATTGGACCGACCTCGACGCCAGCGCGCATCGGCGCGAGTTGCGGCGCGGGATAGCCGAGCGGCATCGCAAGGTGCGAGTAGAAGTTCCGCCTCCCGAGGTGAAACGGCTCGCTCGCGGAGATTTCCGATTGTTCGCGCGGGGCCAAACCTTCGGGGGATCGTAACGCCTGTGTCATTCCCGCAGGGCGTCGCGTCGATATTGCTACAGTTCGACAAGAATTGGTTCCGTTCTGTGACGCAAATTGCGCAGCAGTTCCGGAACCCCTACGCTCCACTCGTTGATGGGGGGCACGCCATTGGCGAAGGCGCACGCGTGAAGCGTTTTCACATCATCCTTGTCGCGTCCGCGCTGGCCCTGGTCGGCGCAACGCTCCCGATCGCCGTGATGCTCCATATTTCCTGGACCCTTGCCGTGCGCGCTGAGCAGGCCCGGCTGGAGCTGTTTGCCAAACGGGTGATCGTGCGCGCGGAGACGGCCTTCGCCGGAGCCAGCGAGGCTCTGCGGACCATCGCCCGCACTCCGTACGAGCCTTGCACCGAGGAGCATATCGCCGCGATGCGCAGGCTCGCCGTCAACAACCGCTCGATCGATGAGGTCGGGTATTTTCGCGACGGAATCCTGAAATGCACATCCTGGGGTCAGACGGCTGAGAGGATCGCCCACTCTTCCGGCGATTACGTGACCCCAGACGGCATCGAGGTTACCGCCAGGATGAGGCCGCTGGTGAGCGGTGGCGATGCCAGGATGGCGCTGCACTACGGGGACTACAACGTCCTGATCGACCCGGTGCGCCTCGTCGACGTCATCGTCGACCCCGGCATCAAGATCGCCGTCGGCAACGACCGGGGCGTACTGATCGGTGCCCTGAACGATCCTGATCCCGGGGTGCTGCGCAACCTGCTCGCCAATCCGCGCACGGGCATGGATGATCACAACGTCTTTGCCGCCGCCCGTGCACAAGGCTGGGTCGCGGTGGCGGCCCAGTCGCGCGACAGCCTGCTGAAGCCCCTCCGGCGCGAGCGAATGCTGCTTCTACCGGTCGGGGCCTTCATCGCGGCCTTCGTCGTCGGCATCATCATCTGGCTGTCCCGCAAGCGCCTGTCTCCGTTGGGGGAATTGACGATCGCGGTGCGCAATCGCGAATTCATCGTGCACTATCAGCCGATCATCGAGCTCAAGACCGGCATCTGTGTCGGTGCCGAGGCTCTCGTGCGCTGGCGGCGCCCCGATGGCTCCCTGGTGCAGCCGGATCTCTTCGTTCCGCTTGCGGAGGAAAGCGGGCTGATCATGCCGATCACCGATCAGATCATGGACGCGGTGATCCGCGATCTGAAAGTGCTGCTGGTGGCCGACCGGTCCCTGCACATCGCAATCAATCTTTGTGCGGACGATATCAGGACCGGGCGGATTCTGTCGTTCATCCAGACGGTGCTCGAACCGACGGGCATAAGGCCGCAGCAAATCTGGCTCGAGGCGACCGAGCGCGGTTTCATCTGTATCGATCCGGCGCGGGAGACAATCGTTCAGGCCCGCAAGCTCGGTCACTCCGTCGCGATCGACGATTTCGGGACGGGCTATTCGAGCCTGCAATACCTGCAGGGCCTGCCGCTGGACGCCCTCAAGATCGACAAATCCTTCATCGATACGATCGGCCGGAACACGGCGACCAGTTCGGTGACCTCTCACATCATCGACATGGCGAAGACGCTGAATCTGTTCATCGTCGCAGAAGGCGTCGAAACCCGGGAGCAGTTGGATTACCTGCTCGATCACGGCGTGCATTTCGCCCAAGGCTGGTTCTTTGCAAAGCCGCTCCCCGCCAAGGAGTTCATCGCCTTCTATCACCACAGGCAGGAGAGCCACGGTTCGGGGCCGGATGTCATACGGCACGCCGCCGCCTGAACGGTCTCGCGGCTACTCCCGGAGCAAGCGACCCAGTTTGGCGACAACCTCCTCGACCGTGTCGGAGGTCACGCGTGAGATGCCGAAGACGAGCCCGGGCCGTGGCGGACCAAGATGGAAACGCGACATGGGCTGCATGGCAAAGCCATGTGCGTTGAGGTGGTGAGCCGTGGCACGATCATCGACCCGCTGATCCTTGAACCATGTCGCGAGCTGGAGGCCACCTGCACCGCTGCTGAGGCGCAAGGCATGACCACAATGACGGCTGAGCGCCGCCATGCTCATGGCCATGCGCGCCGCATAGGCGGTGTTCATCCTGCGGATATGGGCGCGCAGCCGCCCCTCGCGGATGAAATCTGCGAGCGCCGCCTGAATGTGGATCGGCACAACCGCGCCCCGGAGTTGCAGACCGGCAGTTGCGTCTTCCAGCAGCCACGGGGGAACAATCGCGTAGGCGACACGCACACCGGGTGCCAGAACCTTCGAGAACGTGCCGAGATAGGCGACGACATTATTCCGATCGATGCCCTGTAGCGCCGCGATCGGGCGGGATGCGTACTGGAACTCGCTGTCGTAGTCGTCCTCGATGATGAGAGCTCCGCTGGTCTGCGCGACCTCCAGCAAAGCCAGTCGTCGTTGCAGGCTCATCGTTACGCCGGTCGGATACTGATGCGAGGGCGTGACGTAAATCAGCCGCGCTGGCGGGCCGGAAGCCTTGCTGACATCGATCCCTGCGCTGTCGCAGGGCACTGGGACGATGCGGGCTCCGGCCGCCTGCAGCAGGGCCCGTGCCGCGGGGTAGCCGGGCTCTTCCATCCAGGCGATGCTGGCATCGCGGGCGTCGGGTTGGATCCGGATCGAGGCGAGCAGGCCGATCGCTGCTCTGGTCGAGGGAACGACGAGAACTTGCTCAGGCCGCGCGACGACCCCGCGCCGGTCGGCGACATGGGCGATGATCGCTTCCTGTAACTCGCGGATGCCACCGGCGTCACCGTAGCCGAGATCGTGAATCCGCAGCGCGCGGGATCGGGCGCCCAGACATCGCGCCCAGGTTGCATGCGGAAAGTCGGCCAGGTCCGGGATGCCGGGCTCGAAGAGCTTCTGGGTCGGTTCGGGAATCGGCCATGGAGTGGTGGGCGCCGTGCGATCCGGGCCCGGTGAGGGTAGCTTCGCAACGGGGGCAACGCGGCTGGCCGATCCTGGCACAGTCTCAAGATATCCTTCCGCCTTGAGCCGGTCGTAGGCCAGGACGATGGTCGAACGGGCGACACCAAGCGCGTTGGCCAGAACGCGCGTCGACGGCAGGCGCTGACCCGCAAGCAATTGTCCTTGCAGGATGCGGTTCCGTACCGCCCGATAGACCTGTCCTTCAAGATCCCCTGCGGTCCGGTTCAGCTGCGACCACACGGGCGCAGCTGTCGTCGCGACTCCCAAAGTGGTCTGATGAAAATCCATGAAGTGGCAGTTTATGTCCTACCGCCAATCCCGGCAACTGACGCCTGTCTCGGTCTTCAACCAGGTTCGCCATCAGGAACTCGTCATGGATCTCTCACATTGGAAGGGCGTGCCGCGCCCGGAGCGCATATCGCTGGACGGGCGCTATACCCGGCTCGAGCCGCTCGATCCCGCGCGGCACGGCAAGGATCTGCTCGTCTCGGCCCAGCAGCCGGGTGCGGAGGATCGCTTCCGCTACCTGTTCGAGGAGGCGCCAGCCGATCTGGCCGCCTTTAATCCGTGGCTCGAGAAGGCCTCAACCTCGCCCGATCCTCTGTTCTTTGCCGTGATCGACAAGAGGACCGGCCGGGCTGAAGGGCGTCAGGCGCTGATGCGGATCGAACCCGCACATGGCGTGATCGAGATCGGTAACATCCTGTGGGGCCCGCGATCGCTCGCAGCCGCGTCGCGACCGAAGCGCTCTATCTCTTTGCCGACCATGCCTTCGACACGCTTGGCTATCGCCGCTTCGAGTGGAAATGCAACAATCTCAACGAGCCCTCGAAGCGCGCTGCGCAACGCTTCGGCTTCACGCCGGAGGGCGTGTTCCGCCAGCACATGGTCACCAAGGGGCGCAATCGCGATACGGCCTGGTTCGCGGTGATCGATGGCGACTGGCCGCGCCTGAAGGCCGGCTACGAGGCCTGGCTCAGCCCGGATAATTTCGATGGGGACGGCCAGCAGCGCTCGAAGCTGGCATTCTGAGCGCGGGACAGCGCTCTCGCGTGCCTCTCCGGCGAAGGCGCTGGGCTGGATGGGCACGATATGGTTGGGGAGGCCGCAAGGTCGGCCTTCCCCTACCGCTCCGTGATCTTGAACTCGATCCTGCGATTGCGGCGGTAGGCGTCGTCGTTGCTGGCGAGGTCGAGGGGTTGGAATTCGCCGAAACCAGTTGCCGCGATGCGGTCGGCGGGGAGGCCGCGCGTGATCAGATACTCGACAACCGCGACCGCGCGCGCCGTCGACAGGCTCCAGTTGGACGGGAACTGCGCGGAGCGGATCGGACGGGCGTCGGTGTGGCCGTCGACGCGCAGGATCCACGGGATGTCGGGTGGCATCTCATGGCCGAGATCGGTCAGGATGGTGGCGAGCTTGTCGAGTTCGGCCTTTCCTTCGGGCTTCAGCACGGCTTGGCCGGCATCGAAGAACACCTCCGACTGGAAGACGAAACGATCGCCGACGACGCGGATATCGGGGCGTGTGCCGAGCACCTGCCTGAGACGGCCGAAGAAGTCGGAACGGTAGCGCGCCAGCTCCTGCACGCGCTGCGCGAGAGCGACATTCAGGCGCGAACCGAGATCGGCAATGCGGGCCTGCGATTCCTTGTCCTTGGCCTCGGAAGCCTCGATGGCCTGCTCGAGCGCGGCGAGCTGCCGGCGCATCGCCTGGATCTGCAGGTTGACTTGCTCGACCGTCGCCTGGGCCCTGGCCGAGAGCTGCTTCTCCGCGTCGAGCGCCTTCTGAGCCTCGGCGAGCTGGGTCGGGCCGTTTGTCGCCTGTGCTTCGAGCGTACCCTGCAAGCGGCCGCGCTCGCTCTGTTCGCGCGTCAGGGTCGATTGCATCAGGAGCAGGTTCTCCCGGGCCTGCCGGTTCGAGACGCGCTCCAGCGCAAGCAGATCGGACAGTTCGGAGATCTGGCGATTCAGGCGTTCCAGCGCCGTGTCCTTGCCGGTCAGTTCCTGCGACAGGAAGAACTGTCCGAGCACGAAGACCGAGAGCAGGAAGACGATGCCGATCAGCATCGTCGAGAGGGCATCGACGAAGCCGGGCCAGAAATTCAGCTGCTCACGGCGATAGGTGCGGGACAAAGCCATGGCTTCAGGCCTCCCTCGTCTTGGCGCAGGCCAACGTCAACGAGTCCCATGTCCGGGTCATGGCTCGGAGACGCCGTTTGCGGTCAGCCGCTCGATCAGGCGCTTCAGATCCTTCTCGCGGGCAGCCTGCGCCTCGACCCAGTCGCGGATCAGCTGTTGTTCGGTGCGCATGTGCTGGACCAGCCCCTGCACGCCCTCGGCGAGGTTCGAGATCGCCTGAGTGGCGGCGCGGTTATTGGGGCCGTCCGCCAGGGCAGCGCTGAGCCGGTCGAGCTTGTCGCCGAGATTGCGGCCGATATCGGGGCTGTAGCCGGGAGCCGCAACCGGGGAGGCGGCCTCCCGGGTGCACGAGCCGAGCCAGCTCTCGATTTCGTTGCGGAAGCGACGCTGCGCCTGGCCGAGCTGCAATTCCAGGAAGCCGAGGATCAGCGAGCCTGCGATGCCGAAGAGTGAAGATGAAAACGAGAGGCCCATGCCGGCGAGCGGCGCGGCAAGGCCGGCCTTGAGCTCGTCGAAGAGCACGCCGGCTTCCGCGCCGGTGCGCAGGCTCTTGATGACGTTGCCGACCGAACTCACGGTTTCGAGGAGGCCCCAGAAGGTGCCGAGCAGGCCGAGGAAGACGAGGAGACCCGCGAGATAGCGCAGCACCTCGCGACCGTCATCGAGCCTGACCGCAATCGATTCGAGCACGGAGGCCGCTTGAGTGGGCGCCAGGGAACCCTCATCGAGGGCCGACAGCACGGGACCGAGCGGGGCAATGACCTGGCCGCGCTCGATATCGGCGAGCCCGGGTGCCGCGGCGAGGCGGCTCGCAGCGGCCGCTTCGCTGTTGACGCGCCAGAGTTCACGCAGTGCGATCAGCGCTCCGACAAAGAGCGTACCGAGGATGAGCCCGTTGAGACCGGGATTGGTCATGAAGGCCGTGACGAGCCCGCCCTGGAGGATGAAACCCAGGAAGCCGATCAGGGCGAGGAACAGGATTGCGCGGATCGCGTAGCGCAGCGGCCGCGAAAAGCGGGTGGTTTCCCGTGTCGTCGCGACCGTGCCCATCTCGGCCGCTGGGACCTCTCTGTCCATGCCTCGTCTTCCGTTCGCCTGGAGCCTGCCACTCCCGGGTGATCCCGAGCCGGCGTCGCTCATCAACCATCCCGCCGTGAGCGGGGTGGACCCGAATCCGGTCACCACTGTCCACGACCGCAGCGCTGGAGGGAGACTGTCGCCTCCCGCTGCGCCATGATCAAGCGTGAAAGATCAAAGCTGTATGTCAGCCAGCCGTCTTGAGCGCGGCGCGGAGCGCCTGTTCACCGACTTCATTGCCGCAGATGATATCCTTGGCGCTGGTCGGCTGCTTGCCATCGAGTGTGCCGAAGGTGCCGCCCGCCTCGCGGATCATCACGGCGCCCGCCGCGAAATCCCAGGTGTTGAGGCCGCGCTCCCAGTAAGCGTCCATGCGGCCGGCCGCGACATAGGCGATGTCGAGCGCGGCGGAGCCCATGCGCCGGACATTGGCAAAGCGCGTCATGACGGCGCCGAGCTCGCGCAGAAAGAGCGGGTGACCGCCCTTGCCGATATGCGGCACGCCCATGCCGATCAGCATATCGGTCGGCTCACGGCGGCCGGAGACGCGCATCCGGCGGTTGTTGACATAGGCGCCCTTGCCCTTCTCGGCGATGAAGAGTTCGTCCTTCGCTGCGTCATAGACAATGCCGGCGACGAACTGGTTATCGCGCTCCAGCGCCACCGAGATGTTCCAATGCGGGATGCCGCGCAGGAAGTTATGGGTGCCGTCGAGCGGGTCGATATGCCAGCGGTTGCTCTCGTCGGTGCCGTGGACGACGCCGCTCTCCTCCATGACGAAGCCGTAGCCGGGCCTGGCCTTCTCCAGCGATTCGCGCAGGATGCTCTCGGCCTTGTGGTCGGCCTTCGAGACGAAATCGCCCGGGCCCTTGGCGAGCACCTGCAGATTCTCGATTTCGCCGAAGTCGCGCTTCAGCGAACGGGACGCCTTCATCACGGCGTCGGTCATCACGGTCATCAGGGGGGAGCGGATCATCTAAAACCTCATGCGCGCCTTGAACGCGAGAAGGCCGGCAGCGCCATCGCTCCGGCCTGGAAATTCTGCCGTCACTTGCTCGGCTGGCTCGGCGTAGTCAAGGCCGTGCCCTCGATCCGGTCGGCGGCGACGCGTGCGATCCGGCTCATTTGCTCAGGTGTCATGCGATCGAGCACCTGGTCGAGCATGGGATCGTCGAGGCCCTGTGCCCTGGCGGCGAGATGCCAGGCAGCGGCCTCGGCACTGTCGGGAGCGATGCCGCGGCCAGCCAGATAGAGACGAGCGATGCGGTTCTGCGCAATCGCATTACCCTTGTAGGCGGCGCGCAGGAAGAGCTTGGCGGCAGCTGTTTCGTCCTTGGCGACGCCTTCGCCATTGAACAGCATGATCGCATATTCGATCTCGCCCGCGACATTGCCGCTCTCTGCTGCCTTTGCCATCCAATCGGCGGCCTTCGCATTGTCCTGCGGCACGCCGCGACCCTGCTTGCAGAGCACGCCCAGCGCGTGTTCGGCATCGCCGATATTGGCCTTCGCAGCGATCTCCAGAGCGGCAACGGCGCGCTTGTCGTCAGCCTCCTTGCCTGTCGCCAGCAGCGCCAGGGCCAGGTTGTAGTTGGCGGCCGGATGGCCGGCCGCTGCGGCACGTTCCAACAACACGCCGGCCTTGGCGGGATCGCGCTTGCTGCTGCGCTGGTCGAGCAAAGCGATGGCGAGCGCATAGACGGCGTTGATGTCGCCACGCTCGGCTGCGCGCTCATACCATTCGGTGGCGGCTGTGGTGTTTTCGGGGACGCCGAGACCCTGGCGATAGATTTCGCCGAGCAGTGTCATGGCAGCAGCGTCAGTGTTGTTCGCCTCGATGCGCTTCAGCGCCTCTTCCTGAGCCCGGCGATAATGGCCAGCCTGGTAGGCGCCATAGGCCAGGTCGATTTCGGCGGCCGAGGCAAGGTCGGTTGGCGCGAGCGCCAGCCCGACGAGCAGCAGGCTGCGCCGAAGGCGTCTCACCGGCCGGCCTTCCGGGTTGCGCAGGCGGCAATCGCGGCATTGGCGGCCTCGACAAGGGCGCGGATGTCCTGATCTTCGCCAAAGGCCCACTCGCCGAGCGCGACGAATTCGGCGCCGGTTTCGACAAGTGCCGGCACGGATGCCGCGTCGGGCGCATAGGCGACGCATGGGGTCTCGAAGATCTCCGCCCACCAGGTGGCGCGCTCGACGACTGCCGGCAAGGGCGGCATCGAACCGTCAGGCCGCGGTTCGCCGAACATCACGTAGTCGACGCCAGCCTCGCCGACATCCATGGCGTCGTGACGGGCGCGCAGGCCGCCGGCGCCAATGATGCGCTCATCGCGCAGGCTGGAGCGAGCCTCGCGGATCGCCTCGGGGCCCTCGACCAGGTGCACGCCATCGGCGCCACCGCGCGTCGCGATCAGCGCCGAGCCCTCGACGACGAGCGCGACACTATTGGCTTGAACGGGGCCGGCAATGCGCTTGACGCGCTCGATCCGGCTGCGGTCGTCGCCCTCGGTGAGGCGTAGCAGCACGGCGGCGACGTCGCCGCCGGCGAAGGCCTGCATCAGGCGGAATGACATGGCCTCGGCATCCGCGACGGGCGGAGTGACGAGCATGAGACGGGTCTGTGAAGATGTCATGGTCATGATCTTGCGCGCAAACGGCCTGTGAGAGCGTCCAATGTCAAGACCGCAAGCCCGGCGACCAGGCTCCAGAAGGCGGAACCGACGCCGAAAAGCGAGAGGCTGGACGCCGCGACGGCGAAAGTGATGACGGCGGCGAAGCGTTCGGAATCCTTGGCCATGGACTGGCCGAGCGCGCCTGTCAGCGAGCCGACGAGGCCGAGCCCCGCGACGGCGACGATCAGCGCCTTGGGCATGGCGGTGATGAGCGCGAGCAGCAGCCCGGCGGTCGCGGCGATCGCAAGCCAGAACAGGCCGTAGGCAATGCCGGCCTTCCAGCGCTGCTTGGGGTCGGGATGAGTGTCGGCGCCCGTGCAGATCGAGGCGCTGATCGCTGCGAGATTGACCATATGCGCGCCGGTCGGCGCCGTGATGAAGGACATCAGGCCCGTGACGAACAGGCTGGGCGCGGTCGGCGGGTGATAGCCGGCTGCGCGCAGCACGGCGAAGCCCGGCAGGTTCTGCGCCGCCATGGTGACGAGATAGAGCGGAATGCCGATGCCGATGATCGCGGTCAGGTCGAAGCGTGGCCAGGTCAGGATGAGTTCGGTCAGCGCCACGTCGCCGCTGGGCAGGGTTGCGAGCCCCGCTCCAAAGCTCAGCGCCAGGCCGGCGGCGAGCGCGGCGATGACGCCGAGAAACGGGTTGATCAGGCGTGCGACCAGGAACACGGCGAGCAGCGTCAGGACGAGGGCGGGCTGCAGCTTCATCTCGTCGAAGACCGCGACGACGAAGCGGAAGATGACACCGGCAAGCATGGCCGAGGCGATGGTCATCGGAATCCGCTCGATCAGCGCGCCGAGAGGCCGGAAGGTGGCGGTCAGCATCATCAGGGCCGCAGCGGCGAGGAAGCCGCCGATCGCGGCTGCGAGATCAAAGCCGCTTGCCGCCGCGATCAACGCTGCGCCGGGCGTCGACCAGGCGCAGATGATCGGCATCCGATGGCGCCAGGACAGCCAGATGCTGGCGAGCCCCTTGGCGATCGCGAGCCCGACGATCCAGGACACGGTCTGTCCTTGCGTCGCGCCAATGGCCTGTGCGGCGGCAAGCACGACGGCGACGGAGGCGGCAAAGCCGACAAAGGCCGCGACCAGCGCGGAAAAGACGATCGACATCGGGCGCTACCGCGGCAGGGAGGCAAGCCGCGCAGGAAGCGCGCGGCCAGACGGGCTTTCCCTTGAACCAGAAAAGCGCGGCGCCCGGAAGGGCAGGGGCGAAACCGGCTCATGTCCGCGGCGCCTGTCACGGAGTTGTCAATCCGAAGGCTTATTTCTGGATTCGATCTAATGTGAAGCTCGCTGGCGAGCGATCGAGGACGATGAGCATGAGCGCCGACGATATTTTCGAAACACCCTTCGGCGCGAGCATGCTGGAAGCGGCTGATGCGCCGCCGCAGAACGTGAGCGACAACCCGACCATGGGCGAACTGATCGGCCGGCGCTTCTCGCGCCGTGGCCTGCTCAAGGGCGCGCTCGCGGTTTCCGCGATCTCGGCGACGGTTGGGACCGCGGCGCTGGCCACGGCTGATGCCGTGCGCGCGCAGTCCAAGGGCAGTGGCTCGGCCTTTTCCTTCAAGGAGGTCGAGGTCGGGGTCGACGCCGACCACCATGTCGCCGAGGGCTATGACGCCGATATCCTGCTGCGTTGGGGGGATCCGCTCTTCCCGGACGCTCCGGAGTTCGATCCGCTGAAGCAGACGCCGGAGGCCCAGGCTCGGCAGTTCGGCTATAACAACGACTATGTCGGCTACACCCCATTGCCGGGCGCTGCCGACCCGTCGGTGCATGGCCTGCTCTTCGTCAATCACGAATACACCAACCCGCATCTGATGTTCCCGGGCGTGGTGACGATGAAGGACGGCAAGGCCGTCATGGCGAACGCCACCCGGGAGCGCGCCGCGATCGAGATGATGGCGCATGGTGCCACGGTCGCCGAGATCCGCAAGACCAACGGCAAATGGGCCCTGGTCCGGGATTCGAAATACAACCGCCGCATCACCGTCGCCACCGAGATGCAGCTCTCCGGCCCGGTCGCCGGAACCGACCGCGTCAAGACCAATGCCGACCTGAGTGGCAAGAAGGTGTTCGGTACACTCAACAATTGTGCCGGCGGCCTGACACCCTGGGGCACTTTCGTCAGCGGCGAGGAGAATTTTCACGGCTACTTCTCCGGCACCTTGCCGGAGGGCCACAAGGAGGCAGCAAATTACAAGCGCCTGGGGCTGCCCTCTCCGCCGTATGGCTGGGGCCGGTTCGAGGAGCGTTTCGACATCAGCAAGGAACCCAACGAGGCAAACCGCTTCGGGTGGGTCGTCGAGGTCGATCCGTTCGATCCGAATTCAGTCCCAAAGAAGCGCACGGCGCTTGGCCGCTTCAAGCACGAGGGTGCCGAGAGCATCGTCGCCAGGGATGGGCGCGTCGTCTTCTATCTCGGCGACGACGAGCGCTTTGACTATGTCTACAAGTTCGTGACGGCCGGGAAATTCGATCCGAACAACCGTGCCGCCAACATGGACCTGATGGATTCCGGCACGCTTTATGTTGCGAAGTTCGCGGCCGATGGCAGCCTCGAATGGCTGCCGCTGGTCTTCGGCCAGGGGCCGCTGACGGCGGCGAATGGTTTCGCGAGCCAAGCCGACATCCTGATCGAGACCCGTCGCGCCGGCGACCTGCTCGGCGCCACCAAGATGGATCGTCCCGAGGACATCCAGCCGAACAGCGTCACCGATCGAGTCTATGTCATGCTGACCAACAACACGAGCCGCACGGCCGAGCAGGTCGATACTGCCAATCCCCGCGCCAAGAACGCTTTCGGGCACATCATCGAGATCGTCGAGGATGGCGGCGACCACACGGCGACCAAGGGCAAATGGGAAGTGCTGCTGAAATGCGGCGACCCGTCCGTGGCCGCGGTCGGTGCCTCCTTCTCGACCGAGACGAGCAAGAACGGCTGGTTCGGGATGCCGGATAATTGCGCGGTCGACTCGGCCGGGCGGCTCTGGGTCTCGACTGACGGCAATGACATCAAGGCGACCGGCCGTACCGACGGGCTCTGGGCGGTCGACACCCAGGGCGAGGCCCGGCAGACCTCGAAACTGTTCTATCGCGTGCCACATGGAGCCGAGCTTTGCGGCCCCTGCTTCGCGCCGGACGACCAGACGGCATTCGTGGCCGTGCAGCATCCGGGCGACGATGGCCCCGACTGGCCGGAATTTGGCCGCCGTTCCTATTACGAGGATCTTTCGACCCGCTGGCCGGACTTCAAGCCCGACATGCCGGTCCGCCCCTCCGTGGTGGCGATCACCAAGAAGGGCGGCGGCAAGATCGGCGTGTGACGCAAGCTGTCACGGCCGGGTTTGAACCGGCTGTCTTCTGAAAGCGAAACGCCCGGCGAAATGCCGGGCGTTTGTGTTCGATGGCCGGTGCTTTCGGCGTAGATGAGGTCGAGGCCTACGCGGGCCTCTCGCATATCATCCCGGGCAACCGATGGAGACGCGGGATCCATTCGGGAACGGTTCAGAGATGGATCCCGGTCGGGAAGGCAGTCTCCCGCATCAGTTTCTCAAAACGCGGCGCCTTAAGCCGCGTTCTTGCCCGCAAAAGTCGGGTCGAGCTCGCCCTTCGCATAGCGCTTGGCCATCTCGGCGGTGGTCGCGACGCGCTTGATCTTCGAGGCCTGGCCGGCGGTGTTGAACTCCTGCAGGCGCAGCGTGCAGAGCTTGGTCATCGCCTCCATGGCGGGCTTCAGATACTTGCGCGGATCGAATTCGCCGGGATGCTCCGAGAGGATCTTCCGGATCTGGCCGGTCATCGCCATGCGGTTGTCGGTGTCGATGTTGATCTTGCGCACGCCGTGCTTGATGCCGCGCTGGATCTCTTCGACCGGTACGCCCCAGGTCTGGGGCATCTTGCCGCCATACTGGTTGATGATGTCCTGCAAATCCTGCGGCACGGAGGAGGAGCCGTGCATCACGAGATGCATGTTCGGTAGTTTCTTGTGGATCTCCTCGATGACATGCATGGCGAGGATCGCGCCATCGGGCTTGCGCGTGAACTTGTAGGCGCCGTGCGAGGTGCCCATGGCGATGGCGAGCGCATCGACCTTGGTCTCGGCGACGAATTTCACAGCTTCCTCCGGGTTGGTCAGGAGCTGGTCATGGGAGAGCTTGCCCTCGAAGCCATGGCCGTCCTCCTTCTCGCCTTCGCCGCTTTCCAGCGAACCGAGCACGCCGAGTTCGCCCTCGACCGAGATGCCGCCGAGATGAGCCATCTCGGTCACCGTCTTGGTCACGCCGACATTGTAGTCCCAGTCGCCTGGGGTCTTGCCGTCGGCCTTGAGCGAGCCGTCCATCATCACCGAGGTGAAGCCGGCCTGGATCGCTGTCATGCAGGTCGCCGGCTCGTTGCCGTGGTCGAGATGAACGCAGACCGGGATATGCGGATAGATCTCGGTGACGGCGTCCATCATGTGCTTGAGCATGATGTCGTTGGCGTAGGAGCGGGCACCGCGCGAGGCCTGGATGATGACGGGCGCATCGGTCGCGTCCGCTGCGGCCATGATCGCCAGTGCCTGTTCCATGTTGTTGATATTGAAGGCGGGCACGCCGTAATCGTTCTCGGCGGCATGGTCGAGCAGTTGGCGAAGCGTGATGCGGGCCACTTTGGTACTCCTTTTGGGCGTAGAAGCGTTCCGGCAGGATTTAGTGCGGATGGCCTGCGATGGCAAAGCGAAAGCGGCCGCAGCGTGAATGCAGGTGCGCGGTCATGCGTCCCAATCACGGCGCATCCGCTCGGCGAAATCGCCGGTCTGGCCTTGGCCATCATGGTCAGTCCCGCGGTGTCGCGCTTCTGACTGCGGACGAACTCTCCCCAGGTGTACTCAGCCGAACATGCGCCTATGGATGGTTGAAGCGCAGTGATTCACCCGGCCCGCAGCCAGAAGCGCGACGATGCCGATCGGCAACCAGCGCGGCCCCGGCCAGCCGACGACGTCGGCAAGCCCGTAGACTGCGAGCCCCGCCAGACCTGCTGTGCAGACATGGAGCAGGAAGATGAAGGCGTTGCGGCTCACCGCGCCCGGAGTGCCTCGACGCCCGGCAGGGCCTTGCCTTCCATCCACTCGAGGAAGGCACCTCCCGCCGTCGAGACATAGGACAGGTCGTCGGCGACGCCGGCATGGTTCATCGCAGCGACAGTGTCGCCGCCGCCGGCGACGGCCACGAGCCGGCCGGCCTTGACGCGCTCGGCCGCAGCTTTGGCGACGGTGACCGTCGCCGTGTCGAAAGGATGCAGTTCGAAGGCACCGAAGGGGCCGTTCCACACCAGCGTCCTGACGGTGTCGAGCTTGAGCACGACCTCGGCGACGCTGAGCGGGCCGGCATCCAGGATCATCTCGTCGGCGGTGACCTCGGTGATCGGCACGACGCGATGTCCGGGGTTGGCCTTGAACTCACGAGCGACCAGCGCATCGACCGGCAGCATGATCTCGCAGCCGGCGGCCCTGGCCTTCTCCTCGATCTCGCGGGCGGTGCCGAGGAGATCATGCTCGCAGAGCGACTTGCCGACATCGACGCCGCGAGCCGCCAGGAAGGTATTGGCCATGCCGCCGCCGATGGCGAGGACGTCGACCTTCTTCACCAGATTGCCAAGCAGCTCGAGCTTGGTCGAGACCTTGGCGCCGCCGACGATCGCCATCACCGGGCGGGCGGGATTATCGAGCCCGGCGCTGAGCGCTTCCAGTTCGGCCTGCATGGTGCGGCCGGCATAGGCCGGCAGGACATGGGCGAGGCCCTCGGTCGAAGCATGGGCGCGGTGGGCGGCGGAGAAGGCGTCATTGACGAAGATGTCGCCATTGGCGGCGAGCGCCCGGACGAAGGCGGCGTCGTTCTTCTCGTCGCCCGCATGAAAGCGGGTATTTTCCAGCAGCAGGACTTCGCCGTTCTTGGCGGCGGCGACGGCCTTGGCGGCGTCATTGCCGATGCAGTCATCGACGAAGATCACCGGCTGGCCAAGCCGATGGGCGAGCGCCATGGCGACCGGCTTCAGCGAATCCTTGGGGTCGCGCCCCTTCGGCCGGCCGAAATGCGCGAGCAGGACGACCTTGCCACCCTTCTGCGCGATCTCGCGAATGGTTGGCAGGACCCGGTCGATGCGTGTCGTGTCGGTGACCTTGCCGGCCTCCATCGGCACGTTCAGATCGACGCGGACAAGGACGCGCTTGCCGGCGAGATCGGCGTCGTCGAGCGTGCGGAAGCTCATCGCGGCAGCAGTCCCGAAAACAGGCCCGGCACGCCGAACTTCAGCACCAGGATGGTGAGCAGCACGGTGAGAACGGCGGTGACTAGGGCGGTGGTGAACAGGGTCGCCGAACGCGGCGTCGCGTCGACGCGTTCGCGCAGCGCCGCGACCTCCTGGCGGATCCCGGCGAAATCCATGGCGCCAGTTGCGCTCTCAACCTTGGCGGCACTGCGCTCCAGCGACGCCTCGGCCCGCGTGAAGACGGCCTCGTAGCGGGCAAATTTCTCCTCGATGCGCGCCGCCTTGTCCTCGATGCGAGAAAGCTGGTCGAGCTTGCGCGGCTCCGCGGTCGGCGCCGCCTCCTCGGCCCGGCTGGCTGCGGAAAGAGCTGTCACCGTTGCTCCCGATGCGCTGGGCGCAGCGATGAAGGGCTCGGATGGGCTCGCCGGCGCGCCGACGGTCGGCTCGATCTTGGTCATGCGCTTTCCGTTCATTCGAGAAGGGTCAGGCGGGGCCCGGCAGTGGGCCGGGTCCCGCCGGCCGTTGCGTCAGATGAGCTTCGCCATCGCGACGGCAGTGTCGCTCATGCGGTTCGAGAAGCCCCACTCGTTGTCGTACCAGCTCAGGACGCGGACGAACTTGTCGTCCAGCACCTTGGTCTGGTCGAGCGCGAAGGTCGACGAAGCCGGGTCGTGGTTGAAGTCCATCGAGACGTTCGGCTGGTCGGTGACCGCGAGGATGCCCTTGAGGGGACCGCGTTTCGCGGCCTTGAGGATGGCCTCGTTGATCTTCTCGACCGTGGTCTTGCGCTTCGAGATGAACTTGAAGTCGACGACCGAGACGTTCGGAGTCGGAACGCGGATCGAGGTCCCGTCGAGACGGCCCTTCAGTTCGGGAATGACGAGGCCGATCGCCTTGGCGGCGCCGGTCGAGGTCGGGATCATCGACAGTGCGGCAGCACGGCCGCGGTAGAGATCCTTGTGCATCGTGTCGAGCGTCGGCTGGTCGCCGGTATAGGCATGGATCGTGGTCATGAAACCCTTGTCGATGCCGACAGCGTCCTGCAGCACGCGCACGACCGGCGCGAGGCAGTTCGTCGTGCAGGAGGCGTTCGAGACGACGAGATGGTCCTTGGTCAGGGCGTTGTTGTTGACGCCGAAGACCACCGTCAGGTCGGCGCCGTCGCAGGGCGCCGAAACCAGCACGCGCTTGGCGCCGGCGGCGAGATGGGCGGCCGCCTTGTCGCGGGTCGTGAAGATGCCGGTGCATTCCAGCGCGATGTCGACGCCGAGCGCCTTGTGCGGCAGGTCCTTGGGATCGCGGATCGCAGTGACCTTGATCGGTCCCCGGCCGACGTCGATCGTGTCGCCGGAGACTGTCACGGTGCCGGGGAAACGGCCATGGACGGAGTCGAAGCGGAAGAGATGAGCGTTGGTCTCGACCGGGCCGAGATCGTTGATCGCCACGACCTCGATATCCTTGCGCTTCGACTCAATGATCGCGCGCAGAACGTTGCGCCCGATGCGGCCGAAGCCGTTGATCGCCACCTTAACCGTCATCTCAATCCTCTCCTTCGCCGATTCACGGCGCGTTGGCCGTTATTCACGCGGGCAAATCGGCCAAAGCATGGCCAAACGCAAGTGTCTGCATGAAACTCAGCCGTTATGCCGCTTCAATGCGGCTTCGACCACTGCGTCGGGCGTAATGCCGAAATGCTTGTAGACGTCCTTGTAGGGGCCGCTGGCGCCGAAGGAGGCCATGCCGACGAAGATGCCGTCATGGCCGATCACCGCGTCCCAGCCGAAGCGGACGGCGGCCTCGATGGCGATCTTGACCGGGGCCTCGCCGATGATCTGGCTCTGCGTCGCCTCGTCCTGAGCGAGCAGCAGTTCGAGCGAGGGCACGGAGACGACACGGGCGCGGACGCCCTTCTCGGCCAGAAGCTTGCGGGCCGCAACGGCGATCTCGAGTTCTGAGCCGGACGCAAAGAGCGAGACCTGCGCCTTGCCGCCCTCGGCCGCCTGCAATTCATAGGCGCCCTTGGCCGAACGGTTGGTCGTGGTGCCATCCGTGCGGAGCTGAGCGAGATTCTGGCGCGAAAGCGCCAGCACGGTCGGCCCCTGGGTCCGCTCAAGTGCGATCTGCCAGGCTTCCGCCGTCTCGATCGCGTCGGCCGGGCGCAGCACGCGCATGTTCGGCATCGAGCGAAGCGAGGCGAGATGCTCGACCGGCTGATGGGTCGGGCCATCCTCGCCCAGGCCGATCGAGTCATGGGTCATGACATAGACGACCGGAAGGCCCATCAGGGCTGCCAGACGCATCGCGGGGCGGGCATAGTCGGCGAAGACCAGGAAGGTGCCCCCGGCGGTGCGGAAGCCACCATGCAGGGTGATGCCGTTCATCGCGGCAGCCATGCCGTGCTCGCGGATGCCGTAACGGATGTAGCGGCCCTTCGGGGTCTTGAGCGTGAAGTCTTCCAGCCCCTTGGCCTTGGTGTTGTTCGAAGGCGTCAGGTCGGCCGAGCCGGAGACCAGTTCCGGCATCACCGGCACGATGACGTCGAGCGCGAGCTCGGAGGCCTTGCGGGTCGCGACGGTGACCGGGCTGGCGGCAAGAGCCTTCTTGTGGGCGACGATCGCCTTGTCGAGCTTGCCCGGAATCGTGTGGGCGAGACGGCGCTCGAACTCGGCGCGCTTGCGCGGCGACAACGCCTCGAAGCGGACGAGCCAGTCCTTATGGGCGAGGTGGCCGGCCGAGCCGAAGCTGCGCCAGCTCTTCAGGACGTCGGCGGCAATCTCGAAGGCTGCGCCGGTGATGCCGAGCTTGGCCTTCGCGGCTGCGAGTTCCTCGGCGCCGAGCGGCTCGCCATGGGCCTTGGAGGTGCCGGCCTTCTTCGGCGCGCCGAAGCCGATCACCGTCTTGCAGGCGATCATGGTCGGCTTGTTCGACTTCTGGGCGCGGCGGATCGCGGCCTCGATCGCGTCGGGATCATGGCCGTCGACGCGCTCGGAGCGCCAGCCGCAGGCCTTGAAGCGGGCGACCTGGTCGACCGAGTCCGAGATCGAGAGCGGGCCGTCGATCGAGATGCCGTTGTCGTCCCAGAGCACGATCAGCTTGTTGAGCTTGTGATGGCCGGCAAGCGCGATCGCTTCCTGGCTGATGCCTTCCATCAGGTCGCCGTCGGAGGCCAGGACATAGGTCTTGTGGTCGACGACCTTCTTGCCGAATTCGGCGGCGAGCATGCGCTCGGCCATTGCCATGCCGACAGCGGTGGCGAGACCCTGGCCGAGCGGGCCGGTGGTGGTCTCGACGCCGACAGTCATGAAGTTCTCGGGATGCCCCGGGGTCTTCGACTCGAGCTGGCGGAACTTCTTGAGGTCGTCGAGGCTCAGGCCGGGCGTGCCCGTGAGGTAGAGCAGGGCGTAGATCAGCATCGAGCCGTGACCGGCCGAGAGAACGAAGCGGTCGCGGTCCGGCCAGCGCGGATCGGAGGCGTCGTAGTTCATGACGCGGGTAAACAGCACGGTTGCGACGTCGGCAGCGCCCATCGGCAAGCCGGGGTGGCCGGACTTCGCCTGCTCGACGCCATCCATTGCCAGGGCGCGAATGGCGTTGGCGAGCTTGTCGTGCTGGGCGCGGTCGATCGTGGTCATGGTGTCATTGGCTCCGGCGGGCGGAAGGGCGCGTCCCGCGTCCGAACCATGCCGGAAAGGCAGGAGGGCGACGGTCCGGTAGGCTTTCGGGGCATCGTTTTCGTGCGGGTGCTCGATAGGATGCCCGCTCTCCCGGAGTCAATTCATCAGGGGGGCGTTATGGCAGTTGAGAGCTGCGAATATCTGCCCAAAAGCGTTTCCCACTTGCTCACATCCTGCTTTAGGCTCGCGAATCATGGAGCCGGCTTCGAGCTGAAAGGGAGGAGACGACCGTGGCGAGCCTGATGCTGGACAATGCGCTGGCGCGACTCGATAGCGCACTCGCGCAACTCGAGGCGGCTGCACGCCGACGCATCGAGGCGGAGCGCGGACGGGCCAATCTCGAAACCGAGCTGACCTTGATGCAGGACGACAGGGCCCGGCTCGCAGCGGAGCTCGATGGCGCGATCGCGCGCGTCGGCCAGGTCGAAACCGCGGCAGGCGATGTCGAACGCAGGCTGGAGAAGGCGATGGGCGCGGTGGGCGATGTGATCGCCCGCGCCGAGGCGCGCGAGCACTGAATACGGAGGGCGTGATGCCGCAGGTGAATGTCACGATCGCGGGCAAGGCCTATCGCATGGCCTGTGGCGACGGCGAGGAAGCCCATCTCGAAGCGCTCGCCAATCTCTATGACGGCAAGATCGACGAAATGCGCCAGGCTTTCGGCGAGATCGGCGACATGCGTCTGCATGTGATGGCCGCTCTGATGGTCGCCGACGAGGTGTCGGAGCTCAAGGAGCGCGTCGCGACGCTGGAGAGCATGCTCTCGGCTGTGCGCGGCGATGCGGGCTCGGCCGATCAGCGCCTCGGCGAGGTCGAGGAGCGCGCCGCGGAAGCACTGGTCACAGCGGCAGAGCGCATCGAAAGCGTGGCTCGCAGCCTGATTCCGAGCCCAGTCGGCTGAAGCCCCCCGCCTGACCGACGCTGACCTCAAACCGCGGTATCGTCACAATCGCCTCTGGCGCTTTGCCGGCGAGCGTCCTACATAGCTCTGGCGGGGCTGCCCGGTGCGTGAGAGTATGTATTCCCGGGCCCATACGATCTCCTCGGGAGCTGTCCCTGACTGGGTCCCTGGACCCGGACATATGGCGCCCACCTACTTAGTAGGTGTCCCGGGATCGAAAATTCCACGGCCAAGGTGGCTCCGCACTTTCCCCATGCGCACTGACCTTCAAACGACGCCGCCCCGCGGCAAGAGCGAGCTGCGGATCGAAGCGCTCGCGCGCCGTGACGCGCTTGAGATCGATGACCGCCTCGAATGGGACAAGGCCATCGTCGCCGGTGTCCTGGCGCTGCCGGCGTTGGCCGGAGGAGGGCCTGTCTCGGCCTATTGGCCGATGCGCTCGGAGGCGGATCCCCGCCCGGTTCTGGAAGCCCTGCACGCGCAGGGCGTTCCGCTTTGCCTGCCGGCCATCGTGAATGGCACGATGATCTTTCGGAGCTGGACGCCGTGGGAGCCGATCGTGCCCGGCGGCTTCGGCACGCTGGTGCCCGAACCGCAGCAGCCGCAGGCAAGGCCGAGCATCCTGCTCGTGCCGCTGGCGGCCTTCGACCGTCGCGGCTACCGCATCGGCTACGGCAAAGGCTATTACGACCGCACGCTCACCGAACTCGGGGCGGTCACCGCGATCGGCCTCGCCTATGGCGCGCAGGAGATCGCGACGGTTCCCGATGAGCCACATGACCGCAAGCTCGACTGGATCGTGACCGAGCGCGAAACCATCCGCTGCGGTTGATTCGCGTTCGCGTTCGCGTCAGTGAAGCGCTCCTTCTTCCTTCAGGGTTCCCGTCATGCGTTTTCTTTTCCTCGGCGACGTCGTCGGTCGCCCCGGTCGCATTGCGGTTCAGGAGCGCCTGCCCGGCCTGCGTGAGCGCTGGAAGCTCGACTGCGTCGTGATCAATGGCGAGAACTCGGCCGGCGGCTTCGGCATCACCGAGGCGATCTGCGACGAGTTTCTGGCCGCCGGCGCCGATGCCGTGACGCTCGGCAATCATTCCTGGGACCAGCGCGAGGCGCTGGTGTTCATCGAGCGCCAGCCCGCATTGGTCCGCCCCGCCAATTATCCGCCTGGAACGCCCGGCCGCGGCGCGACTGTGATCGAGGCGCGCAACGGCGCGCGAGTGCTGGTCGTCAATGTGATGGGCCGGCTGTTCATGGACCCGCTCGACGATCCCTTTGCCGCGGTCGAACGCGAACTCGCAGCCTGTCCGCTGCGTGAGGTCGCCGATGCGGTCATCATCGATATCCATGCCGAGGCGACCAGCGAGAAGCAGGCCATGGCCTATTTCGTCGATGGCCGCGCCAGTCTCGTGGTCGGGACCCATACCCACGCCCCGACCGCCGATACGCGCATCCTGCCCGGCGGCACCGCCTACCAGTCCGATGCCGGCATGTGCGGAGACTATGATTCCGTTCTGGGCATGCACCGGGAGGAGCCGGTTCGCCGCTTCCTGCAGAAGGTTCCGGGCGCGAGGCTGGAGCCTGCAACCGGACCCGGAACGCTGTCCGGCGTTGCGGTCGATATCGACGACGCGACGGGCCTGGCCCGGGTGGTCTGGGCCGTCAGGCTGGGGCCGCATCTGAGCGAGGCCATGCCGGAGGCGTGGGAGCGGGGCTGATCACCCTGCCCTGAATTGCTCAGGCGGTGCGGCCCTGACGGGCGAGGTTCTCGAAGGCGGAGGTGAGCGAGGAAGCTTGCTTTGCCAGGTTTTCCGCGACACTCAGGACATCCGAGACATTGGCGCCTGCCGTCTGCGCCATCTCGCTGACCCCGCTGGCGGCCTGCGCGACCTCCTGCGTTCCGAGTGCTGCCAGGTTGACGCTGCGTGCAATTTCCTGCGTTGCGGCGCGCTGCTCGTCGATCGAGCCCGCGATCGTCACCGTCGTCCGCTCCATCTGCGTGACGAAGGCAACGATGCTCTCGATTGCCGCAACTGCCTCGCGCGTCGCCGCCTGCATCGCCGGCACCTGTGCCGCGATCTCGTCGGTCGCCTGGGCCGTCCGGGCCGAAAGCTGCTTGACCTCATTGGCGACGACGGCGAAGCCGCGTCCGCTTTCGCCGGCGCGTGCTGCCTCGATCGTGGCGTTGAGCGCGAGCATGTTGGTCTGGGCGGCGATCGTCTTGATCATCTCGACCACGGCGCCGATGGTTTCGGCCGAATGCGCCAGGCTCTTGACGATGATGTCGGTCTTCATCGCGGCCGCATTGGCGTCATGCGCCATGTTCGCCGCGCGCGAGATTTCGGACGAGACATCGTTCAGTGAAATGGAGAGCTCTTCGGCCGCGCTGGCGACGTTCTGGACATTTGCCGATGCTTCGTCGGAGGCCTGCGCGGCGACGACGGCCTGCGTGCCCGTATCCTGCACGACATTGCTGACGGCGCGCGCCATGGTCTCGACGCGGTTCGCGCCGGCGTTCACGGTGTCGACCACGCCGCGAACCGTGACTTCGAAGGCCTCGATCTCGGCGCGGGTGCGCTCGCGGATTTCGCGCTGGACCTCGGCATAGGTCTCGAGCAGCAGCTCGAGATCCAGTTGCACGGCCTTGTTGAGCGCGGCCCGCATGGCAATGCCCCGAACGAAACGCTTATGCTGCCAGAAGCCGTTCAGCTTCTGGAGCCCATTGCGGTCGACACCAAGCTCGGCGCCGATCGCGTTCGAGACAATGGTGTGGCAGATCGCGACCGCATAGACCGGGACGCCGTGGCGGTAAAAGGCAGCGGCGAGGCTGCGGGCGGATTCGAGGTAGCCATCCCTGAGATCGCCCGAGGCGAGCCTGATCCAGTGCGCCAGCCTGAGTTCATGAACCTCGGGGGTTTTCAGCGCGCGGCTGGTTTCCGGCCAGGGATCGAATTCAGCGTGCAGTTCCTGCAGCAACCCCGGTAGTCTCGTCTTGGCGAAGGCGGATTGCTGGCGCAACAGGGCGAGATCGTCGGCGCCGATCTGGAACGCGCGGAAGCGCATGTCCTGTTCCGCGATGGCTATGCTGGACACAGATTTCATGAGGTCGGGAGAACCGGCAATCTGGCGAGAGGGACTGATTTGAAATAACCCTGAACCAGTTCGGCAAAGATTGGCTTAACGTTTCGCTTGCCGCGCTTCTGCCGCGGAAACGCATTAGGAGCATCGTCATTCAGGGCGGGCCGGCGGCTTGCCTGCCGGCAAAAGCCCCGCTTATAAGGCGCGGATTGCCTCGCCGGGCCCGCTTTGGTCCGCCTTGGCAGGTCCACAGTGACAAAAGAGGCTGACCTCGATGGCCGGGCATTCCCAGTTCAAGAACATCATGCACCGCAAGGGCAAGCAGGACGCGGTGCGTTCCAAGCTGTTCTCGCGGCTCGGGCGCGAAATCACCGTCGCGGCCAAGATGGGCATGCCTGACCCCAACATGAACCCGCGTTTGCGCATGGCGGTGCTCGCCGCGCGCGCGGAAAACATGCCGAAGGACAATATCGAGCGCGCCATCAAGAAGGCGGCCGGCAACGAGGGCGAGAACTATGATGAGGTGCGCTATGAGGGCTATGGCCCTGGCGGTGCTGCCGTCATCGTCGAGGCGCTGACCGACAACCGCAATCGCACTGCTTCGGCCATCCGCTCCTATTTCACCAAGGCCGGTGGAGCCCTCGGCGAAAGCAATTCCGTCTCCTTCATGTTCAACCGCGTCGGCGAGGTCACCTACCCGCCAGAGGCCGGCGATGCTGACAAGGTCATGGAAGCGGCGATCGAGGCCGGCGCCGACGATGTCGTCAGCGACGAGAACGGCCACACCATCCTGTGCAGCTTCGATGCGCTGAACGAAGTCTCCAAGGCACTCGAGGCCTCGCTCGGCGCGCCGGCTTCGGCCAAGCCGGTCTGGCGCCCGACGACGACCGCTCCGCTCGACGAGGAGAAGGCCGCCTCGATGATGCGGCTGATGGAGGCGCTCGACAATGACGACGACGTACAGAACGTCTTCGCCAATTTCGAGATCGCCGACGAGATCATGGCGAAGCTCGGCTCGTAAGGAGCCAATCCGTCTTGCCGGTCATGATCGGGCTTGCCCGGCCATGATGGCTGCCCCAAGAGCATGCTGCGAAAAAGTGGCAACGGTTTTTCGCATAAAGCATGCTCTGAACTATGAGCGTCGATCACGCTGCGTTTTGACGATTTCGTCCAAACGCAGCGTGATCTGTATCGCGTGACGCAAGACGTGGCTGCTTGCCCGCGAGGGCGAACACGGCGTTCAGCGCCCCAGCATTCCATCCCATAGCGGCAGGCTGATCAGCGCGCTGAGGAAGATCACGAGATAGGCGATGCGCCGGAACGTCTGCTCGGAGGCGATCCGGAAGGCGTGGGTGCCGACCCAGAGCCCGGCGCCGTAAATGGCAAACAGCGGCAGCGCCATCGCGAGCGACGCGGCCGTGATGATGCTCTTCAGCCAGAGCAGGACACCGCTGACCACGGTCGACAGGCCGAAATAGGTCTGCAGGTTGGCGCGGGCCTTGTGCCGGTCGTTGCGCTGGGCGCCGAGCCAGAACACGGCCAGCGGCATCCCGCCGATGCTGGAGAGGCCGTTGAACAGGCCCGACAGCGAACCGACGCCGAGCGAGAGCGGGATGCCCGGCTTGCCGTGATAGCGCCAGCCCGAGGCCATCAGCGTCACCGCGGCGAGAACGAGCAGGGCGACGATCCAGCGCATCGTCCTCGGTTCCAGCCAGGTCAGCAGCCAGAGCCCGAGCGGCAGCGTCAGCGTCGCTGCGATCAGCAGCGGGATGACCTCGCTCCATTCGGCGCGCTTGGCCGAGCGGGCGGCGATCGGCAATGCGAAGGGCAGGTCGATCACCCAGATCAGGCCGAGCGCCGCGACGGGGCCCAGCACCAGGCTCGCCAGCGGCATGAAGACCATGGCGAAGCCGAAGCCGGTGAAGCCGCACACCAGGCCGCCGAGCAGCGTTGCGCCGAGAAGGGTGGCGATCCCCGAGAGGGTGAGGCTGGGGAACAGCGCAGAAAGCAGGTCGGTCATCGGTCCGGGGAGGTCAGGCAGGCGGGGCGACCCACCATCACTCAAGTCCTGGCGCGATCAACTCTTTCCTTGTGATGGCATCGATGCGTGCACGTCATCGATGCCACGAGGCCGCGCCCCGAGATGCCGTGAGCCGCTACGTGTCCGAGTGTTCTTCCCGCCATCCGTTCTCGGCCAGTTCTCGCCCCGGCGGGTACAACAACGGAGCCCGCCGGCATGTGGGCAAGGCTGCAGATCATCCGTGTCGAGTCCGCCCGCCGTGGCGACCTTCCGGATCAGCTTGCCTGCTGCAGCGGCCGGCCGCGCTCCTCAGCGGAACCACGGTAATGGAGTACAAACCGTGTCCAGACTAGTGTGCGGACATGGCACAAGCGATTCGGATTCTCGGCCTCGATCCCGGTCTCAGGAAGACCGGCTGGGGCATCATCACCAGCGAGGGCACCAAGCTCTCCTTCGTGGCCTGCGGCTGCGTCGAAAGCGACGGCGCGAGCCCGCTCTCGGAGCGGCTGAAACAATTGCATGACGGCATCGCGCGGGTGATCGGCTCGTTCGACCCCGACGAGGTTGCGGTCGAGGAGACGTTCGTGAACCGCGATCCGCAATCGGCGCTGAAACTCGGCCAGGCGCGCGGCATTGCGCTGGTGGTGCCGGCGATCGCCGGCCTCAGCGTTGCCGAATATGCGGCCAATCTCGTCAAGAAGACGGTGGTCGGCGTCGGCCATGCGGACAAGAAGCAGATCCAGGCAATGATCCGCGTGCTTCTGCCGAAGGCCGAGACAAAATCGGCCGATGCGGCGGACGCGCTGGCGGTGGCGATCTGCCATTCGCAGCATCGCGGCATGAGGGCGTTGGTCGCGCAGATGCGCGCGGCCTCGTGAGGCGCTACAGCTTGGACATGCACATGCGACGGAGCCTCTGATGATCGGCAAGCTCAAGGGGCTGATCGATTCCTATGGCGAGGATTTCGTGATCCTCGACGTGCAGGGCGTCGGCTATGTCGTGCAATGCTCGTCGCGCACCTTGCAGCGGCTGCCAAAACCCGGCGAGGCGGCGGCGCTGGCGATCGAGACCCATGTCCGAGAGGACGCCATCCGGCTTTATGGCTTCCTGTCCGATGTCGAACGCGACTGGTTCCGGCTGATGCAGGTGGTACAGGGCGTCGGAGCCAAGGTGGCGCTCGCCATTCTCTCGACGCTGGACCCCGGCGCACTCGCGACGGCGATCGCCACCAACGACAAGGCGGCCGTGGCGCGCTCTCCCGGGGTTGGCCCGAAGCTGGCCCAACGGCTTTGCGCCGAGCTCAAGGACAAGGCGCCGGCCTTCGGCCATATCGATCCCGGCGTGGTGCAGCTCGCCGGTGCCCTGGAAGACAGGAAGCTGCCGCAAGCGGTGGCGGACGCGGTCTCTGCGCTCTCCAATCTCGGCTATCCGCAGGCGCAGGCCGTGGCGGCGGTCGCGGCGGCCTCGAAGGCGGCAGGCGAGGGGGCAGGGACGGCGCAGCTGATCAAGCTGGGCCTCAAGGAACTGGCGAAGTGAGCAATGCCGATGTCCTGATCGTCCGCGTCGTCGAGGATAAGAGCGAGCTGCTGCAGCTGATGCTGGCGGTCTGGGGCTCGCACAAGATGATGATCGACCTGCACACCTACGATGTCGCCGAGATCGATGCGCTCGGCCTGTTCACGGCGGCGGGCGAGACGGCGGCGCTGGCGAGCTGGACCCGCCGCGACGAGACCGCCTATCTCTGCGCCCTGCATTCGCTGCGGCCGGGAGAGGGCGTGGCAATCCAGATGCTCGCTGCGGTCAAGACGGCCGCCCGGGAAGCGGGCGCGAAGAAGCTCAAGGCGATGCTGACCAATGACAACATGCCCGGGCTGACCTTCTATCAGCGCCAGGGCTTTCGCCTCTCCGGCCTCTATCTCGAGGCGATCGATCATTACCGCTCGGTGATTCCGACGATCATCAAGACCGGCTACAGGGATATCCCGGTGCACGACGCATTGGAGCTGGAGATCGGGTTGTGAGCGAGACTGGGCTCTTAAAATCGGGATGGACCTATCGCCTCGAAGACGTGGTGCTTCACGCAATCTGCTTTCTCGTGTTTGGCCCCTCAGTGGTGCTGTTTCTGCTGGGCTGCCTTGAGGGCATCAAGTCATTGTACCAAGAGGGCTGGGCCAGTGCGTCGGCCGTCTTGCTGAACCTCCCTGCCATAATGACATCGGTTCTCTTGGCCTTGGCATGGCTCACCGCAGGGCCTGTAATGGCGATAAGCGGAGCGATCGTTTCTGCGGTTTCGAGGATCCTTCCGGACGAACGATTGCTCGCGGTCGCGGCGTTTGGCATTGCCGCTGTCATCGGCGTTGTTCTGATGCCTCTATTTGACCAATCAGGATCGAGGCTCGTGCTATCGTGGGGGATTGCCGAGGCCGTGCTGGTGGGCGGCTGCGCGGGAGTCTTGATGACCCGGGCAACAGGATTTTTGAGACGCTGGCGCACACGGCAGCTCGACGCTAGCGGTAAGGTATCATGAACACGGCGCGACCCGGCCTTCTCTCTTCTGCCAAGCGCGACGATGACAGCGAGACCTCGCTACGGCCGCTGTCGCTGTCCGATTTCACCGGCCAGGCGGCGGCGCGCGCCAATCTCCAGGTCTTCATCAATGCGGCGCGCGCGCGCGGCGATGCGCTCGACCATGTGCTCTTCGTCGGCCCGCCGGGCCTCGGCAAGACGACGCTGGCGCAGATCGTGGCGCGTGAGCTCGGCGTCAATTTCCGCTCGACCTCGGGCCCGGTCATTGCCAAGGCCGGCGACCTCGCAGCGCAGCTGACCAATCTCGAAGAGCGCGACGTGCTCTTCATCGACGAGATCCACCGTCTCAACCCGGCGGTCGAAGAGATCCTCTATCCGGCAATGGAGGATTACCAGCTCGACCTGATCATCGGGGAGGGGCCGGCGGCGCGCTCGGTCAAGATCGACCTGCCCAAGTTCACCCTGGTTGGCGCCACCACTCGCGCCGGCCTGCTGACGACGCCGCTGCGCGACCGTTTCGGCATTCCGATCCGCCTGCAATTCTACACGGTCGAAGAATTGCAGGGCATCGTCGCGCGCGGCGCCCGTGTGCTCGGCATCGGCATGTCGGATGACGGCGCCAACGAGGTCGCCCGGCGTTCGCGCGGGACACCGCGCATCGCCGGCCGGCTGCTCCGGCGCGTGCGCGATTTCGCCATCGTCGACGGCGATCCGGTGATCACCCGCTCAGTCGCCGACAAGGCGCTGCACCTGCTCGATGTCGACGGCATCGGCCTCGACCAGATGGACCGGCGCTACCTCACCACGGTCGCGATCAATTTCGGCGGCGGCCCGGTCGGGATCGAAACCATCGCCGCGTCGCTCTCCGAACCGCGCGATGCGATCGAGGAGATCATCGAACCCTTCCTGCTGCAGCAGGGCTTCATCCAGCGCACGCCGCGCGGGCGCCTGCTGACGCCGCATGCGTTCCGGCATCTCGGCATGCCGGAGCCGAGCCGCGAGACGGGGCAATTCGGATTGTTCGGGGACGAGGCCGAGGGCGAGTGATGCTGGGAATGCTGCGGAACCTTGCGGTCGCCGTCCTCGTCACAGTCGTTGCCGGCTTCGCCGCGCAATGGGCTGCCGCGGCAGAGGCAACGCTAGAGGCGACGATCAAACAGGCCTATGCCGCGACGATCCGCAGCCTCGCCAGCACCGGCCCCAAGGCCGCACCGCCGGTATGGCGACCGCCGCACCGCGATACGCTCTTGAGCAAGAGCCTCGCCGCGCTCTTCGCCCGCGACGATCTTTATCAGGATGAAAGCGGCGAGATGGGCAATATCGGCGCCGACCCCTTCCTCAACGGCCAGGACGGCGAGGTGAAGAACCTACGCATTGCGGTGACCGGGAAGCCGGCGGACGGGCGGGCCCTTGTGACGGCCAGCTTCCAGAGCTTCGGAAAGCTGGTGAAGGTGCCGTTCCGGATGATCTGGGAAGGCGGTGCCTGGCGTATCGACGACATCGGCAATGGTAGCGACAGCATCCGCCAGGCGCTGTCGCTACCCTATGAGTGCGGCTCCTTCATGAAGAAGCCCTGCACGCGCTGAGGCCTGCTGCTACCGCGCGAATTTCGATCGGTGCATGGCCGAGCGTTGGCCCGCATGGTCGAGCGAGCCGGATTTCCCGGCCTTGCTGCTCGGGACGGACTTCATGCCTTTGCCGGCCTGCCGGCTCGCGGGCTGCTTCTTGGCGGCAGCCTGGCGCTGCTTCAGCGCCAGCGCCTTGCGGGCAAGGCTGCGCTGGCTCGGAGCGTGCAGCTTCTCGGTGCGGCGCGTCCGCTCGGCTCCGATGCGCTTCAGGGCCGAGGTCAACATGTCGGCCTTTGCCTTGGTGCCGCTGTTGTCGGAGGCAGGGCGCGCGCCCTGCGGCTCGGATTTGCGGCGCATCTCGCGCCTCTGCTGGCTTGCGATCGAGCGAGCCCGGTCGCGACGTTCGCGCAGCTGGACCGAAAGCTCCTTCAACTCGGCATCGCTGGCGCTGCCGATGGTTCGGCGCTGGGTGCGGGCAAAGAGCTCGTATTCCGACTTGTCGAGAAGGCGCTCGATTGCCTTGGACGATTGGGCCATGCCGTTTCTCCTTGTGAGGATGTCGGTGAAGCAAGCTTAGCGGCAGCGGCAGGTTCCGGGTAGGGCTGCGTCATCATGGCTGTGGCGGTTGTTCCGGCTGCCACGCCCGGTCTAAAGGTCGGGGAAACATCATCACGGAATCCCGAAGCGACATGAGCGCCGTCCACCAGCTTCCCGTCCGGGTCTATTACGAGGACACCGATTTCTCCGGCGTCGTTTATCACGCCTCCTATCTGCGCTTCATGGAGCGCGGCCGTACCGAGTTGATTCGCGCGCTCGGCATTGAACAGCGCGAGCTGTTCGACGGGGATGCGGCGTTGGGTTTCGCGGTGCGCCGCATGACGATCGATTTCCTCAAGCCCGCCGTCATGGACGACATGCTGACCGTCGAGACGGTAGCAAGGGACGCGCGCGGCGCGACGATGAATATCGCCCAGCGCGTGCTGCGCGGCGAGGAGGTTCTGATCACTGCCGAGGTCAAGGTCGCCTGCGTCGGCGGCGGGCGGGCCAAACGCATTCCCGACACGCTACGCCTCCGGCTGGGGCTTGAGGCGTGATGGGCGGTGAACACCGTCGACGCCATTCACCCGCTATGTTAGCGCTCCTTACATGATTGGACGGCGGCCGGATTCGGAGCGACGCGGCTATCACCACGGCAACCTCAAGGAGGAACTGGTGAAGGCGGCGCTCGAGCTGATCACGGAGAAGGGCGCGAACGGCTTCACCGTCGCCGAAGCCGCACGGCTGGCCGGGGTCAGCCCGACGGCGCCCTACCGGCACTATCGCGACAAGGTCGAACTGATGGCCGATGTCGCGACGCGCGGCTTCCAGGCTTTCGAGGCGGCGCAGTCGCGTGCCTGGAACGAGGGCAGACCCAATCCATGGGCTGCCTTCCAGCGCTTGGGCCAAGCCTATATCGCCTTCGCTCATGAGCAACCGGCCTATTATTCCGCGATGTTCGAGGCCGGCGTACCGCTTGATGCCAGCCCGGAATTGCGTCTCGCGGCGGATCGTTCCTTCCAGATGCTGCGCGCGGCCTGCGAGGCCTTGATCGCGACCCTTCCTGCGGGCCGCCGGCCGCCGTCGCTGATGATGGCGCTGCATGTCTGGGCGATGTCGCATGGCGTGGCGGCCCTGTTCGGGCGGGCCGATGCAGGCCGTCGCTCGCTGCCGATGTCGGCAGCCGAACTGCTGGAAGCCAATATGCTGATCTATCTGCAAGGGCTCGGCCTGTCGGCGCCAGGGAATTGAAACCCGGGCGTCCGCCGCTTGACAGGCGTTGGCCGCGTTCCCATAATGTATATGTGACTAACATACACACTCACTGATATCGCGAGGGATCGATGCCGATCGTTGCGAGGCTTGATGAATATGGAAGAGGAGCCTGGTTCGCCTTTGCGGTGCTGGGCTTCATCGTGTGGTGGCCGCTCGGTCTTGCGACCCTGGCCTTCATGTGGGGGAGTGGACGCATGTCTTGCGGATATGCCGGTGGAAACCGGTTCGAACACCGGATGAGCCGTCTTCAGGAGAAGATGGATCGCATGCGGGAACGTATGGGCGAACGCGGCGGCCATGGTGGCGGCTGGGGTCGTTGGGGTGGCCCGCCGTCCAGCGGCAACCATGCCTTCGACGAGTACCGTGCAGAAACCCTGCGCAGGCTCGAGGACGAGCAGCGCGAGTTCCAGGACTTCCTGGGGCGGCTGCGCATGGCCAAGGACAAGGCCGAGTTCGACCAGTTCATGGCCGATAGGCGGCCGGGCAGCCAACCTGACCAGGACGCGGCCTGACGCCTACGCCTGAAACCTGACGCCAGACTATGGCCCGCCTCGGCAACGAGGCGGGCCATTTTGCGTTGGGGACGCTCCACTTGCCGGGGTGGCTCAGTGCATCCGCTCGCTCCGCTCCGAAGCCCGCAACAGCGGCGCGCCGTTCGATTCGTTTCGCTGTCAACCCGGCATTAACCTTGCTGGGTGCTTAACTCGACCAGCACGAGTCGCTGATGAAGAAAACCCCGGATGCGCCCATCTTTCGCCGGATTCGAAGGCAATTGACAGGAACGGCATGTTCCCCAGTTCGCAAATTCGATGGTGGCGCGAGGTATTCGTGGCCTCGGTCATCGATTTGGTCGGCGGGAGATTGGATCAGCAGCGCTCGATCGCGCTGACCGTCTGAAAGGATGACAGAATGAACCCCGCCGAGGTTGCGCAGGCTGCGCCACAGATCGACATGTCGTTCTGGACGTTGTTCTGGCACGCCCATATCGTCGTCAAGCTGGTCATGATGGGCCTGCTCGGCGCGTCGGTGTGGTGCTGGTCGATCATCATCGACAAGACGCTGCTCTATCGCCGCACGCGCCGCGACATGGATGCCTTCGAGGAGGTGTTCTGGTCCGGTCGGTCGCTGGAAGAGCTTTATCGCGATCTCGCGAGCAAGCCGGTCAACGACATGGCGGCGGTCTTCGTCGCGGCGATGCGGGAGTGGAAGCGCTCCTTCGAGAATGGCGGCCGCTCCGTCGCCAGCCTCTCCGCACGTATCGACAAGGTTCTCGACGTCACCATTCAGCGCGAAACCGAGCGGCTGGAATCGAAGCTCCTCGTGCTGTCGACCATTGCCTCGGCCGCTCCGTTCATCGGCCTGTTCGGCACGGTCTGGGGCATCATGAACTCCTTCACCGCGATTGCGGTCTCCAAGAATTCCTCACTTGCCGTGGTGGCGCCCGGTATCGCGGAGGCGCTTTTCGCCACCGCGATCGGCCTGTTCGCCGCGATTCCGGCTCTGATGGCCTATAACAAGCTGCAGGCCGAGGTCGCCAAGGCCCAGAACCGCCTCGAAGCCTTCGCCGACGAGTTCTCCGCGATCCTGTCGCGGCAGATCGACGAGCGGCTGGCGGCGTAAGGGGCGGCACGATGGGCATGTCAGCAGCGACCGGCGCCAAGGCCGGAGGCAGGCGGGGCCGGCGCAGCCGCCGCCACAGCGCGATCGCCGAGATCAACATGACGCCGTTCATCGACGTCATGCTGGTGTTGCTGATCATCTTCATGGTGGCCGCGCCCCTGATCGCGACCGGCGTTCCGCTCGATCTGCCGCAGACCGGGGCGAAGCCGATCAATGTCGACCAGAAGCCGATCACCATTGCCATCGACAGCAAGGGCCAGATCTTCCTCCAGGACCAGCCGACGCTGGAGCCCGATCTGGTGACGAAGCTGCATGGCCTCGCCAAGCAGGGCTTCGACGAGCGCATCTATGTGCGCGGCGACCGTCAGGTCGATTACGGGCGCGTCGCTTCGGTGATGTCGACCATCACGTCGGCCGGGTTCAAGCGTGTGGCGCTCGTCACCGAGCCCGCGACGCGCTGACGACGTGAAGGCGAGGTATCTCCAGCCGTGAAGGTCTCCACCTCCGAACCGGGAATCGCGCTCTCCGCCCTCGGCCACGTGACGTTTCTCGTCGCGGGGCTGCTGGCGTTCTCGTCGCCGAATCCCCTGCCGGAGAACGAAGAGGCGATCGCCGTCGAGATGGTCGATCCGAGTGCGCTGAACCAGGTCACGCGTGGCGAGCGCAAGGCCGAGAAGGTGCAGGAACAGCCGGTCCAGCGCGCCGAGCGCCAGTCGGAGACGGTCGAGCGCAAGGAGGCGGGCGAGGCCAAGCAGGACACGCCTGCGCCGCCGACGCGGCCCGCAGAACTGAAGGCCGCGGATGACAATGCTTCGGCGCCGATGCCGCCGGCGCGCCCTGCGCTGCAGCCTCCGAAGCCGGAACCCAAGTCGGAGCCGGCAAGGCAGCCGCCACAGAAGGCAGAGGCTCCGGCTGAGCCAAAGCCGGATCTGCGCCGCGAGGAACTCGCCAAGCTCGCCGAGGAAGCCGAACTCGCCTCCAAGGCGAAGCAGGCCGAGGAGGATGCCAAGGCTGCCGCAAAGGTGAAGGCCGAAGCCGAGGCACAGGCCAGGGCCGAAGCGGCCGCCAAGGCCAAGGCGGAAGCGCAGGCCAAGGCTGCCGCAGCCGAGGCTGCCAAGGAAAAGGCTGAGGCGGAAGCCAAGGCGAAGGCCGAAGCGGAGGCCAAGGCCAAGATCGCGGCCGCCGCCAAGGCCAAGGCTGAAGCAGAGGCCAAGGCCAAGCGTGAGGCGGAGATCGCCAAGAACTTCAACCCGACCGATATCGCCAAGCTTTTGCAATCGAAGGAGCCGGCGCAGTCCTCGGGCTCGTCCGCGCCGCAGGTGAACCGCACCGCTTCGCTCGGCACCGAGCGCGGCTCCTCTCAGAAGCTCAGCCCCTCGCTGCGCGCGCAGCTTGTCGGGATCATTCAGGACCAGCTCCTGAAATGCTGGAACGTGCCGATCGGGCTCGCGAATGCGAAGGGCGCAGTCGTGCCTTCGGTGCGGATGAAGCTGAATACCGACGGCTCGCTCGCGGGCCAGCCGGGCGTGATCAACACGTCGTCCGATCCGCTGTTCCGAGTTGCGGCCGACTCCGCCCTGACGGCGACCCGCCGCTGCGCACCCTTGCGCATTCCTGCTCAATTTGCCGCTTACTATGACGACTGGCGTGATGTCGTCGTCAATTTCGACGCTAGGGACGTGCTGTGACCCCCATGTTTCGCAACTCCATGATCGAGGGCGCCGGTCTGACCCGTTCCGGGCTGACGCGCCGCCATGCGCTGACCCTTGCCGGTTCGGCCTTGTCCTTGCCGCTGCTGTTGCCCGCGGCTGCCCGCGCGGAACTGGTGATCGATCTGCGCAAGGGCACTTTCCAGCCCATGCCGATCGCCATCGCCGATTTCGGCGGCGAGGCCGGCGTGCTGGTCTCGGGCGTGATCACCAACAATCTCAAGCGCTCCGGCTATTTCCAGCCAATCGACAAATCGCGCCACCCCGACAAGAACCCGGCCTTCGATGCGGTGCCGCAGTTCGAGGCTTGGAAGGCTGCCGGCGTGCAGGGCCTGGTGACGGGCCGCGTCTCGCGTGATGGTGGGCGGCTTCGTGCGGAATTCCGGCTCTGGGACGTCGTCACCGGCGAGCAGATCGACGGACAGCAGTATTTCACCGACCCGAACAACAGCCGGCGGGTTGGCCATATCATCTCGGACGCGATCTTCACGAAGGTCACGGGCGTCGGCGGCTTCTTCGACACCCGCGTCGTCTTCGTCGACGAATCCGGGCCGAAGGAGAACCGGCGCAAGCGGCTCGCCATCATGGACCAGGACGGCGCCAATGTGCGCTTCCTGACCAATGGCGAGGTCTCGGTCGTGACCCCGCGCTATTCGCCGGTTGCGCAGGAAGTCACCTATATGGCGCAACGCACCGGCGAGCAGCCGCGCGTGCATGTGCTGAACATCGAAACCGGCCAGCGTCAGGTCGTCGGCAATTTCCCCGACATGACCTCGAGCCCACGCTTCTCGCCGAACGGCGCGAAGATCGCGCTCAGCCTGCAGCAGGGCGGCAATGCAAATCTCTACATGATCGATATCGGCTCGCGCACGACGACGCGGCTGACCTCGACTGGCGCGATCGACACCTCGCCCTCGTTCTCGCCCGACGGCACTCAGATGGTGTTCGAGAGCGACCGCGGCGGTTCGCAGCAGCTTTATGTGATGGCGATCGGCGGCGGGGAGGGCAAGCGCATCTCCTTCGGCCAGGGTTCCTATTCGCAGCCGTCATGGTCGCCGCGCGGCGACCTGATCGCCTTCACGCGCCAGGGCGGCGGCGGCTTCGCTATCGGCGTGATGCGGCCGGACGGCTCGGGTGAGCGTATCCTGACCGAAGGCTTCCACAACGAAGCACCGAACTGGGCCCCGAACGGCCAGTACATCATGTTCTTCCGTGATCCCGGCGGCCAGTCCGGCGGCAAGCTCTACATGGTCGACATCACGGGCCGGGTCGAAGTGCCGGTGCCGACACCGGCCTTCGCTTCGGATCCGAGCTGGTCGCCGCTGCTGACGACGGCGCGCTGAGGCGGCGGTCTGTTGCCGCTCTGCAACAGCGCGGAGAATGCTGCATTTCGCTGCAATTGGTTAACCATACGCCGCAATGCCGCCACTTCGCCTTGATTTGGCAAGGTCTCGTTTAGGTTGACACATCATTGATGTGTCTGAGTTTCACGACTTTCTGATTGCGGAACCTAGACCCGCCTGGAGAATCAACATGCTGCTTGCCTCGCTCGCCAGCCCGCGCACTGCCCGTTTTGCCGCTGCCATTGCTGCCACGCTCGCACTGGGCGCCTGCGCCAAGGACCAGAACGCCGAAGGCGGCTTTGGTGCCGGCGGCGCAGCCACCCCGGGCAGCGCCCAGGACTTCGTCGTGAATGTCGGCGACCGCGTTTTCTTCGAGACCGATTCGACCGACCTGACGCCGACGGCCGTCTCGACCCTCGACAAGCAGTCCTCCTGGCTGCAGCGCTACCCACGCTATACCTTCACCGTCGAGGGCCATGCCGACGAGCGCGGCACCCGCGAATACAACTACTCGCTTGGCGCCCGCCGCGCCCAGACGGTGCGCGATTACCTGACCTCGCGCGGCATCCAGGCCAACCGGATGCGCACGATCTCCTACGGCAAGGAGCGCCCGGTGGCGGTCTGCAACGACATCTCCTGCTGGTCGCAGAACCGCCGTGCCGTGACCGTGCTCGACGGCGCCGGCGGCGTCTGAGCATCCAGCTTTCTGAAATCCGTCGAGGCCGGCGCTTTCCCTGCGGAAGTGCCGGTCTTTTCATATTTTGGCCGCGGTGACAGCGTGTGATAACCCGTCGCTTGAGAGAAACAGTCCGGTCTTCATGATGGTTCGAGAATTTGCCTTTCTTCCCTGCCGGTCGCGACTGCTGGCTGCGGTCGCCTTCGGGGCCATTGCAATGGCTGCGCTGCCGGCCGTGGCGCAGGATGCGGCCGAGCTGACCGTGCGCACCGGGCGACTGGAAAACCAGGTTCGAGCGCTCTCCGGCCAGATCGAGCAGCTGCAGTTCGAGAACCGCCGGCTCACCGAACAGCTTCGCAAGTTCCAGGAGGATGTCGATTTCCGCCTGAACGAGCGCGGTGGCGGCGGCGCTCGCCCCGGTGGCGCTTCGCCGGGACCGGCTGCCCAGCCGCCGGTGACGCAGCCTGGTCGTCCGCGTCGGAATGATGCCTTCGACCCCTCCGCGCATCCGGGAGGCTCCGGGGCGCCGCGTCAGCTCGGCAGCATGGAGGGCATCATCGAGGATGAATTCGCCGGGGCGGGCGGTGGCCAGGGGCCGCTCGATCTGCAGGGCGTCGGTCGACAGGTCCCGCAAGGCGCGCTCCCGCAGGGCGGCCCGCGTGGCGGACCGAGCGTTGCCGCGACGGGCGCAGCGCCGAGCCCCAAGGATAGCTATGACGCAGCCTACGCTTATGTCCTGCGCAAGGAATACGAGCAGGCCGAGATGGGCTTTCGCCAGTTCCTGCAGAGCTATCCACGTGATCGTCTTGCCGCTGATGCCACCTTCTGGCTTGGCGAGAGCTATTTCCAGCGCCAGCGCTATCGCGAGGCGGCCGAGCAGTTCCTGAAGATCTCGCGTGACTACCCGCGCGCCGGCAAGGGCGCCGACAGCCTGCTCAAGCTCGGCATGTCGCTGAATGGGCTCGGCGCGCGAGACCAGGCTTGCGCGACCTATGCCAAGGTCGGCGTCGACTTTCCTTCCGCTTCCAATGCCGTCCGGCAGGGTGTCGAGCGCGAACGGCGCCGCGCTCGCTGCGCTTGAACGCGCTCGCTTCCAGCGATCCTGAGCATCTTCCGGTTTCAGCCGGCGAGGCGGCTGCGCTCTTCGCCGGGCTTGCGAATGAAACGCGCGTGCTGGTCGGCGTCTCGGGCGGCCCGGACTCGGTTGCGCTGCTTTCGCTGTTGAAGGAATGGTCGCAGCAGCCCGGTCGGCCCGCGCTCCATGCCGCAACGGTCGATCACGGCCTGCGCGAGACGTCCTCGAGCGAAGCGGAAGCCGTCGGCGCGCTCTGCTCCTTGCTGGGGGTTCCTCACAGGATCCTGTGCTGGGCCGGCCCGAAACCTGCGACCGGCATCCAGCAGCGGGCGCGAGAGGCGCGCTATGCACTGCTGGCGGCTTATGCAAAGGCTCTCGGTGGCGCGGTACTGGTGACGGCCCACACGCTCGATGACCAGGCCGAGACAATGCTGATGCGGATGGCGCGCGGTTCCGGGCCAAGCGGACTCGCCGGCATGCGAGCGAGCGTGCGCAAGGACAACACGGTGCTCGTGCGTCCGTTGCTTGCCGTGCCCAAGGCACGTCTCATCGCGACCGCCGAGGCGAGGGGGCTTTCCTTCATTCGCGACCCGAGCAATGCCGATCCGCGGTTTGAGCGCGCGCGTTGGCGGACCCTGCTGCCGATGCTGGCCGATGAGGGACTCACGGCCGAGCGCCTCGCCGTCCTGGCCGGAAGGCTGGCGCGGATGGACGCGGCGTTAGAACACCAGGTCGCCCTGCTGCTGCCGTCGCTCATGCTTGCAGGCGAGAAGGCGGGAGCGACGCGGCTGCGCTTCGGCGCGCTGGTCGATCTCCCCGAGGAAATTGCCCTGCGGGTCGTGGCCGAAGCGCTCACTCTGGCGCCTGGAGCGAGTGCCGAGTTGCCGCGCCTGGAGCGGCTGGAAGGGTGTGTGTTCGCGCTTCTGGAGGCGGCGCGGCGGGGCGCGGCCATGACGCGGACATTATCGGGGTGTGTACTGGCGCTTGATCGGGACGGTATCCTGACGCTGGCGCTGGAACCGGCGCGCAGACGGGGCGTTCACCCTGCGTCGCGATGAGCCTGGTTCGAATCTGCTGTTTCCCTTGGCAAGGGGCTTCGCCGCTCCTAGATTAACGCCTGAAACCCTTGGCCTTCTCCGGTTGGACCGGGCGGCCCGATCGGACAGAGAATGAATCCGAATTTCCGTAATTTCGCCCTTTGGGTGGTGATTTTCCTGCTGGTTCTGGCGCTCGTGACGCTGTTCCAGAGCCCGAGCCAACGCACCAGCACCAATGAAATCCCCTATAGCCAGCTCATCAACGAGAGCGAAGCGGGGCGGATTTCCAATGTTGTGGTCGCTGGCCAGGAGATTTCTGGCACGTTCTCGGACGGGCGCAGCTTCGTGACCTATGCCCCCTATGGCGACCCGGCGCTGCTGAAGACGCTGGCGCAGAAGGGTGTCCAGGTCGCGGCGCGGGCGCCGTCTGAGGGTACGCCCTGGTTCATGGCGCTTCTCGTCAATTCGTTGCCTTTCGTCATCTTCATCGGCCTATGGATCTTCATGTCCCGGCAGATGCAGAATGGTGCCGGTCGCGCCATGGGCTTCGGCAAATCGAAGGCCAAGCTGCTGACCGAGGCGCATGGTCGCGTCACCTTCGAGGATGTCGCCGGCATCGACGAGGCGAAGGAGGATCTGCAGGAGATCGTCGAGTTCCTGCGCGATCCCCAGAAGTTCCAGCGGCTCGGCGGGCGCATTCCCCGTGGCGTGCTGCTCGTTGGTCCTCCCGGCACCGGCAAGACGCTGACGGCGCGCGCTGTCGCCGGCGAAGCCAATGTGCCGTTCTTCACGATCTCGGGTTCGGACTTCGTCGAGATGTTCGTCGGCGTCGGTGCGAGCCGCGTGCGCGACATGTTCGAGCAGGCCAAGAAGAACGCGCCCTGCATCATCTTCATCGACGAAATCGATGCGGTCGGTCGTCACCGCGGCGCCGGTCTCGGCGGCGGCAATGACGAGCGCGAGCAGACCCTCAACCAGTTGCTCGTCGAGATGGACGGCTTCGAGGCGAATGAGGGTGTCATCATCATCGCCGCCACGAACCGCCCGGACGTGCTCGATCCGGCGCTGCTGCGTCCCGGTCGCTTCGATCGCCAGATCGTCGTGCCGAATCCGGACGTCGCCGGTCGCGAGAAGATCCTGCGCGTGCATGTCCGCAAGGTGCCGATGGCTCCGGATGTCGATCTCAAGATCCTGGCGCGCGGAACCCCCGGCTTCTCGGGCGCCGATCTGATGAATCTCGTCAACGAGGCGGCGCTGCTCGCGGCCCGTCGCGGCAAGCGCATGGTCACGCATGCCGAGTTCGAAGACGCCAAGGACAAGGTCATGATGGGCGCCGAGCGCAAATCCATGGCGATGTCCGAGGAAGAGAAGAAGCTGACCGCCTATCATGAGGCCGGCCACGCCATCGTCGGCTTGTATGTCCCGGCTGGCATCCCGGTCCACAAGGCGACGATCATCCCGCGCGGTCGTGCGCTCGGCATGGTCAAGTTCCTGCCGGAAGGCGATCGCTATTCGATGAAGTTCAAGGAGTTCACCTCGCAGCTCGCGGTGGCCATGGGTGGCCGCGTTGCGGAGGAGATCACCTTCGGCAAGGAGAACATCACCTCCGGGGCCACCGGCGACATCCAGCAGGCGACCAAGATGGCCAAGGCCATGGTCACGCAGATGGGCTATTCCGATGAACTCGGCCTGGTCGCCTATGGCGACAATCAGGAAGAGGTTTTCCTCGGCATGTCGATGGGCCGGACCCAGAGCGTGTCGGAAGCGACTGCGCAGAAGATCGACAGCGAAGTTCGCAAGCTCGTCCACCAGGGCTATCTGGATGCCAAGAAGATCCTCAACGAACACCATGAGGAATTCGTCCAGGTGGCAGATGCTCTGCTCGAGTTCGAGACGCTGACCGGCGACGAGATCCGTGACCTGATCGCTGGCAAGCGCCCGTCCCGCGATGCTGACGATACGCCGTCGGCGCCGCGTGGTTCGGCCGTGCCGAGCGCGGGCCGTGGCCGCAAGCGCGGCGAGCCCGACGCCGGTCTGGAGCCGCAGCCGCTGGTCTGAGCGGCCTCGGTCGGGCCTCACACATGAAGGCGGCCATGCCAGGCCGCCTTTTTCTTTGACTGCGATCAATCGTTGAGGCGGGGCTTTCGCGTGTGATCCAGTTGGGGACGAGACCGGCGCGATCGTTCCAGTCTTCGTCCTGGCGGTGTCGCCCATGATAAAATTCGTCATAAAACGTGAGAAGGCGGAACGCTTGTCCCGCGATAGAAGAACTCAACAAGGCCGGGAGCAGGCTGGTTGCAACCGCGCCCCGGTTGTTCGTAAAGCTCCCATCATGGCCGCCATCTGGATCGATTGGATATGACGCGCAAATATTTCGGAACCGACGGCATCCGCGGCCGCGCCAATGGCGTGATCACGCCCGATCTGGCGCTCAGGGTCGGCCAGGCCACGGGTATCGCGTTTCGGCGCGGCGAGTACCGCCACCGCGTGGTGATCGGCAAGGATACGCGGCTCTCGGGCTATATGATCGAGACGGCGCTGATCGCCGGCTTCACCTCGGTCGGCATGGATGTGCTGCAGCTCGGTCCGATGCCGACGCCGGCGGTCGCGATGCTGACGCGCTCGATGCGCGCGGATCTCGGGGTGATGATCTCGGCCTCGCACAACCCCTATGAGGATAACGGCATCAAGCTGTTCGGTCCCGACGGCTACAAGCTCAATGACGAGGTTGAGAGCGAGATCGCCTCCCTGATCGATTCCGACCTCGGAGCGCAGCTTTCGGAGGCTGCGATGCTCGGTCGTGCCAAGCGCATCGACAGCGCCCATGCGCGCTATATCGAGTTCGCCAAACGCACCCTGCCGCGCAATCTGAGCCTCGACGGGCTGCGCATCGTCGTCGATTGCGCCAACGGCGCCGCCTACAAGGTCGCGCCCGAGGCGCTCTGGGAGCTCGGGGCCGAGGTCATTGCCATCGGGGTCGACCCGGACGGCTTCAACATCAACAGGGATGTCGGTTCGACCAAGCCGGATGCCTTGGCGCAGAAGGTGCGCGAGCTGCGCGCCGATATCGGTATCGCGCTTGATGGCGACGCCGACCGCGTGCTGATCATCGACGAGCAGGGACACGCCGTCGATGGCGACCAATTGATGGCCGTGATCGCACGCAGCTGGCAGGAAGACGGCCGTCTCTCGGCGCCTGGCATCGTCGCGACCGTGATGTCCAATCTCGGGCTGGAGCGCTACCTGGCCGGCCTTGGCCTCAGCCTTGAGCGCACCGCCGTGGGCGACCGCTACGTGCTCGAGCACATGCGGGCGAACGGCTTCAATCTTGGCGGCGAGCAATCCGGCCATATCATCCTCTCCGACTATGCGACGACCGGCGACGGGCTCGTGGCGGCGCTGCAACTGCTCGCGGTGGTGAAGCGGATGGACAAGCCGGTCTCGGAAGTCTGCCACTGCTTCGAGCCGCTGCCGCAGATCCTCAAGAACGTGCGCTACAAGCAGGGCCAGCCGCTGAAGGAAAAGCCGGTCGTCAACGCGATCGAGGCCGCCAGGCAAATGCTCGGCGATAGCGGGCGCCTCGTCATCCGTCCGTCGGGCACCGAGCCGGTGATCAGGGTGATGGCCGAAGGCGACGACCGCGACCTGGTGATGCGCGCTGTCGACGACATCGTCGATGCCGTGACGAAGGCCGCGGCCTGACGCAGCCGGCGGGCTGCGTCTTTCATTAAAGATCATTCTGGAAGTTGGATCATCGGACCGGATATCGTATCCGGTCCGATGATCCAACTTTCTGTGATTGCAGCGGCTTTCCCGAAAACCGCAATCCACTTTTCGGGCCGATGCTTTAGGGCAGGTCCCGGCGCATTCCATCTTTGGAATGCGCCGGGTTTGCTCGTTCGTGCGAGATTTCGTGGTTAAGCGGTAAGGTTAAGCGTCATTTAAGGAATTCGTGCCAGGGTCCTTCCCGTCGGTAACACGCGCGAGCTGCGTATCGCGTCGCGCAAACTCGAGGGACTCTGCCATGGGCAGCCTGAAAATTCTCGCGCTGGCGGGCGCCATGGCCTTCGGAGGCTCCGCAGTGGCCTCCGCTGCCGACCTGGCTCCTCTGCTGCCCCCACCGCCTGAACCTGTTGCCCTGCGCGGAACGATTGGATCCGGCTGGTATCTGCGTGGCGATGTCGGGGTCGGCGTGCAGTCGATCGACAAGTTCTACCAGGAAGACGTTCAGGCCTTTGGCGGACAGTTCTTCGGGAAGACCGAGGAAACCGCCTTCTTCGGCGGTGTCGGCATCGGCTATCGCTTCAACAACTGGTTCCGCGTCGACGGCACCTGGGAATATCGCGGTGCCTCGCAGATCGGCATCAGCGACAAGCTTTTCAATCCCTTCGCCAATGGCAACCAGACCAACACCTATAAGGGCAACCTGTCCTCGATGGTGGCCCTGTTCAACGCCTATGTCGATCTCGGCACCTGGAACTGCCTGACGCCTTATATCGGCGCCGGTATTGGTGTCGCGCAGAACCGCATCAGCGGATTGACGGATCAGGGCATCGTTTTCGCCAATGAGCCGTTCGGGCCGGTCTCCTCGACGCTGGGAACGGCCGGCACCGGCACCAAGTCGGGCCTTGCCTGGGCACTCATGGCCGGTCTCGGCTATGAGGTGAACAAGAATCTGACGCTCGAATTCGGCTATCGCTACCTCAATCTCGGCGACGCGCAGTCGGGGATCATCCGGAACGCCTTCCTTCCGGAAACGGCCCGGCCGCTCAAGGCCAAGGATATCGACAGCCACGACTTCCGGATCGGCATGCGCTGGAATTTTGGCGATCCCGATTGCTGCGCTGCTCCGGCTCCGGTCGCCTATCAGGCGCCGGTCGTGCGCAAGTACTGACCAGCTGGTTCTCCAGTTTCGCAACGAACGGCGCGGATCAACGATCCGCGCCGTCTGCATTTCGGAATTCCGCAAATGCTGAGGCTCCGAGCCGGGGTTGCGTTGACAAAGCCTCCATCCCTTCGCCCTATTCGTGCTTGGCCGAGGCGGTTCGCAGTCGGGACACGCCTCCACGATCAGGCTTCCAGCCCACGCGCCATCGCCGCTCGCGCTGGCTTTCTGCAAGGATATGACCATGAAGACACGCGCCGCCGTTGCCTGGGAGGCCGGAAAGCCGCTGACGATCGAAACGGTCGAGATCGGCGGGCCGAAGGCGGGTGAGGTCCTTGTCGAGGTGATGGCGACCGGCATCTGCCACACTGATGCCTATACGCTGTCGGGCCTGGACTCGG
>NZ_JPKG01000046.1 GCF_000735605.1 Allobosea sp. LC85 | reverse complement strand
AGTTCCCGAAATGCTCAGGCAGGTCGCGCCAGGGGCTCCCCGTGCGAGCGATCCACAGAACCGCTTCCACGAACCGGCGATTGTCGCTCCCGCTCCGCCCCGGATCGGTCGGCTTCCCCAGACAGTGCGGCTCCATCTTCGCCCATTGGGCGTCCGTCAAAACGTAGCGTTCCATCCAAAGGGTGAATCACATCTCTGACACTTTGTGAATCCCCACGATCCTTAATCCAGGTGCAAAAGGCTCAGAAGAGGCCTTCGATCTGTCCTTCCGCGTCGATATGGATGCGTTCTGCGGCGGGCTCACGCGGCAGACCGGGCATGGTCATGATGTCCCCGCAGATCGCGACGACGAAGCCGGCCCCGGCCGAGAGGCGAAGTTCACGGACCGGGACGATGTGGCCCGATGGTGCGCCGCGTAGAGTGGGATCGACGGAGAAGGAGTACTGGGTCTTGGCCACGCAGACGGGAAGATGTCCATGCCCGGCGGCTTCGAGTTCTGCGAAGCGCGCGCCAATCTTGGCGTCATGAGAGATGCCGGCCGCGCCGTAGATTTCCTCGGCAATGGTCTGCAGCTTGTCGCGCAACCGCATGGCGTCTGGATAGAGCGGCGCGAAATCGGCCTCGTCTTCGTCGGCAAGTGCAGCGACCTTGCGGGCCAGTTCCTCCGCACCCGCGCCGCCTTCGGCCCAGTGCCGGCAGATCACGGCTTCGACGCCGAGATGGTTGCGGCAATAGTGGCGGATCAGCTCGTGCTCGGCATGGGTGTCGCTGTCGAAATTGTTGATGGCGACGATCGGAGGAACGCCGAATTTCCGGATGTTGACGACATGGCGCGTCAGGTTGGCGAGCCCGGCTTCGAGCGCCTTCAGGTTTTCCTGGCCGAGCGCGTCCTTGGCCGCGCCACCATGCATCTTCAGCGCGCGGACGGTCGCGACCACGACAGCAGCGGCCGGCTTGAGGTCGGCCTTGCGGCACTTGATGTCGAAGAATTTTTCCGCGCCGAGATCGGCGCCGAAGCCGGCTTCTGTCACGACATAATCGGCGAGCTTCAGCGCGGCGCGGGTCGCGATCACCGAGTTGCAGCCATGGGCGATATTGGCGAACGGCCCGCCATGGACGAAGGCCGGCGTGCCTTCCAGGCTCTGCACGAGGTTCGGCATGAGTGCGTCCTTGAGCAGGACGCTCATCGCGCCGGTGGCCTTCAGTTCAGCGGCAGTGATCGCGCGCTTGTCGCGGCTGCGTCCCACGACGATGCGGCCAAGCCGCTCCTCGAGATCGGCATGGTCGCGGGCAAGGCAGAAGATCGCCATGACTTCCGAGGCGACCGTGATGTCGAAACCGTCCTCGCGTGGATAGCCGTTGCCGTTGCCGCCCAGCGACGACACGACCTGCCGCAAGGCGCGATCATTCATGTCCATAACGCGGCGCAGTGCGACATTGCGGGCGTCGAAGTCGAGCGCGTTGCCCCAATAGATGTGATTGTCGACCAGCGCTGCGAGCAGGTTGTGGGCGCTGGTGATGGCGTGGAAATCGCCGGTGAAATGCAGATTGATCTGTTCCATCGGCACGACCTGCGCATATCCGCCGCCGGCGGCCCCGCCCTTCATGCCGAAGCAGGGACCGAGCGAGGGTTCGCGCAGCGCGATCATGGTGCGCTTGCCGAGGCGGGTCAGCCCGTCGCCGAGGCCAACGGTCGTGGTGGTCTTGCCTTCGCCGGCGGGTGTCGGGCTGATCGCCGTGACGAGGATCAGCTTTCCATCCGGCCGCTGCTCGAAATCCGGGATCGCGGCGCCATCGATCTTCGCGATGTACTTGCCGTGGGGATGAAGGGCCTCTTCGGGAATCCCGACCTTTTCGGCGATGCTGGCGATGGGTGTGAGTGCGGTTGCGCGGGCAATTTCGATATCGGTCGGCATACGGTTTCCTTCGCCGCGTCGCGACCCAGACCGGAGCACGCGGAATCGGCGGTCACAGTGCCGTGAAACGGGCCAATCTGCCACTGCTTTCCCGGAACGCTGCGTCCATATTTTGGCAAGGCTCCGGCCCTCGCCCGAGGGGAGGGGCTACTGAACAGGGAACCGGATTGGGGGTGCGCGATGCCGCAAGCTGGGTTCAACCGCCGCGATCTCGTCGCTTCTGCGCTCGCTGCCGCCGGGCTGGCGGCGCTGTCTCGTCCCGAACCTGCCCTGGGCCAGGGAACGGAACTGCCGATGACGCCTGCCTGCGAGGGCAGGGCGGCGGCTACCAGACGCCAGACCGAGGGGCCGTATTTCACGCCGTCCTCACCGCTGAAGCAGGATCTGCGCGGAGATGGGCCAGGCGAGATGCTGGTACTGTCCGGTTTCGTGCTGACGCCGCAATGTCGCCCGGTCGGCGGAGCCCTGGTCGATCTCTGGCATGCCAATGCGAACGGCGACTATGACAACGCGGGCTTTCTCTTCCGGGGCCACCAGTTCACCGACGCGCAGGGCCGATATCAGTTCATCACCCGCATGCCCGGCCTCTATCCCGGCCGGACACGTCATTTCCACGTGAAGGTTCGGGCGGGACAGGGGCCGCTCCTGACGACCCAGCTTTATTTCCCGAGCGAGCCCGGCAATGCGCGCGACGGTATCTTCGACCGCGCGCTGCTGATGGATATTCGCGCTGCCGACGGTGGGCGTCTCGGCCGGTTCGATTTCGTGATCGCGGCCTGAGCGAACCGGCACGAACCGGCCCCGCCCAAGCTTGGATCACGCTGCGTTTGGACGAAATCGTCCAAACGCAGAAAACGTTATCGGCTCTCATAGTTTAGAGCATGCTTTATGCGAAAAACCGTTGCCACTTTTTCGCAGCATGCTCTGGGCTCACGCCACGAGATGGGCGTTCTGCGGGAACAGGAACTTGCGTGCCTCTTCGTCGAATTCCGTCTTGAAGGCAAACTGGTCCTTCAAGGCCACAGCGCGCTGAGCGGCAGGGCGAGCGGAAATCTCATCGAGATGGCGCTTGACGTTGGTCAGCTTGCCGAAGGCCTCTTCGCCGAGAGCGAAGGCGGCGCGCGTCGACCAGCCCCAGACCGACATGTCGATCAGCGTGTAGCTGTCTCCCAGCATGTAACGATGCTTGCCGAGCTGGTCGTTGATGATGGCCCAGTGCCGCTCGGCCTCGCGCGAATAACGGTTGATTGCGTAGGGGATCTTCTCAGGCGCGAAACGGGTGAAGTGCACGGCCTGCCCGCAATAGGGGCCGATGCCGGTAGCAACGAACATCAGCCAGGAGAGCATCTGGCCTCGCGCCGCCGGCGTGTTCTCGGGGAGGAACTTGCCGGTCTTCTCCGCGAGATAGAGCAGGATAGCGTTCGAGTCGAAGATCGTGACGTCGCCATCGGTCAGGGCCGGCGTCTTGGCATTGGGATTGATCGCCAGGAACTCGGGCTTGAACTGGTCGCCGCGCCGGGTATCGACCGGCACCATCTCGTAGGGCAGCCCGGCTTCCTCAAGAAACAGTGCGATCTTCGCGGGGTTCGGCGACGGATGATAGTAGAACTTGATCATTGATCGGGGTCTCCTGACGCAGGGGGATCGAGCGGGTCTTACCGCTGTTTCGCGGCGTAGGCTGCAAGATCCGTCAGCCTCGCGATAGTGAGGTCGGCGCCCGCCCCGAGCCGTTCCGGCTGCATGCGCAGGGCCTTGAACAGAGCGCCGGGACCGATCATGCCGGTGTCCGCCAACTCGGCGCGCAGGGCTGTTGCAGGAATGCGTGCGATGCGTGCGACGGTGAAGCCATAGGCCTTGGCTCCGGCGATATCGAAGCCGTTGGAGGAAACGAAGAGGACCTCCACTCCGGTGAGGCCCAGCCGCTTTTCGACCAGTTCATAGCCACGGGGATCCGGCTTGTAGACACCGATCTCGTCGACGCTGATCACGGTTTCCAGCAGTCCGTCGATGCCGGCATGAGCGACGAGGCGTTTCAGCATGGCCGGGCTGCCATTCGAGAAGATGGCAAGGCGGAACCCCGCTAGTTCCTTGAGTGCCTGCAGTGCCTCCGGGTAGAGCGCGAGCGCGTCATAGGCTGCCGCAATTCTCGCGACCAGATCAGGCGTCGCCGCCAGCCCGAGTGTCGCCAGCGTGAAATCAAGCGAGTCGCGCGTGACCGTCCAGAAATCCTCGTAACGGCCCATCAGCGCCCTGAGCCAGGTATATTCGAGCTGCTTCAGCCGCCAGATCTGGGTGATCGTCTCGCCATGGCCAGGAAATGCCTCGTCAATGACGCCGGCAACCGATTGGATGTCGAACAAGGTGCCATAGGCGTCGAAAACGAGGGCTTTGATCGCCATGGGCGGCTCCCTTGCCGTAGGATCGGGAATCGATGCTTCTTCTTAGCACTCGCGCTGCCGGCGCGGTGCGTGATATCCGCACAAGCAGTTTTTCACTGATGCCCACAGGTTGCCGCATGTCGAACCGCCCCGTGATGCTGATGGTCCTCGATGGCTGGGGCTGGCGCGAGGATGAAGCCAACAATGCAGTGAAGCTGGCGAATACGCCGAATTTCGATCGCTACTGGACCAGTGCGCCGCGCGCTTTCCTGAAAACCTCGGGGCTCGATGTCGGTTTGCCGGAAGGGCAGATGGGCAATTCTGAGGTCGGCCATCTCAATCTCGGCGCGGGGCGCGTCGTCATGCAGGACCTGCCGCGCATCAACCGGGCGATCCAGGACAAGTCGATCGCGCAGGCGCTCGATGCGACCGGGCTTGTCGCGAAGCTCAGAGAGACGGGTGGCACCTGTCACCTGCTTGGCCTCGTCTCGCCGGGCGGCGTGCATGCGCATCAGGATCACGCGGTGGCGCTGGCACGCATTCTAACCGGGCAGGGTATTCCGGTGTGCGTCCACGTCTTCACGGATGGACGTGACACCCCGCCGCAATCGGCGGCCGAATATGTACGCGACTTCGCGGCTGCTCTGCCGAAGGAAGCGATGATCGGCAGCCTGTCGGGCCGCTATTTCGCGATGGATCGGGACAATCGCTGGGAGCGCGTCGAACAGGCCTGGCGCGCCATGGTGCTGGGCGAGGGCAAGGCCTTCGCAACGGCCGAGGAGGCGATCGCCGGCGCCTATGCCGAGGGCGTCAACGACGAGTTCATCGTTCCAACCGTGATCGGCGGCTATGCCGGTATGCGGGACGGCGACGGGCTGCTCAGCTTCAATTTCCGCTCGGACCGGATTCGCGAGATTCTGGCTGCGGTACTCGACCCGGATTTCCAGGGCTTTGTTCGGTCGCGCGTGCCGAGGCTCGCCAGGGCGGTCAGCATGACCTCCTATAGTGCTGAGCTCGACAAGATCATGCCGGCGCTGTTTCCGCCGCAGATGCTCTCGAACGGTCTCGGAGAGACGGTCGCCAAGGCAGGGCGGATGCAGGTCCGCATGGCGGAGACCGAGAAGTATCCGCATGTGACCTATTTCTTCAATGGTGGCGAGGAGCGGCTCTATCCCGGCGAGGACCGGGTGATGGTGCCGTCTCCCAAGGTCGCGACCTATGATCTGCAGCCCGAAATGTCGGCGCCGGAGCTGGCCGATCGCGCCGTCGAGGCGATCAATTCGGGGCGATACGATCTCCTCGTGCTGAACTTCGCCAATCCCGACATGGTCGGGCATACCGGAGTGCTCGCGGCGGCGATCGAGGCGGTCGAAACCGTCGATGCGGGCCTGGGGCGGATCGCCAAGGCGATCGAGCAGGCGGGCGGCGCGCTGCTCGTCACGGCCGATCACGGCAACAGCGAGTTGATGGTCGATCCGGTGACCGGCAAGCCGCATACCGCCCACACGACATTTCCGGTGCCCGTCATGCTGATCGGCGGCGAGGCGACGGCGCTGGCCGATGGCAGGCTTGCCGATGTCGCGCCGACTCTGCTGGCATTGATGGGGCTGAAGCAGCCGGACGAGATGACCGGCTGCTCGCTGTTGCGCTGATCAACTTCGGCTGATCAGAAGCTGTAGGCGGCCTTCACCTTGACGAGATGCTGGCTGAAATTGGTGAGATCGAGATTGCCGGGCTCGCCCTTGGCCTTGCCCGCGACCTGGACGTTGTAGGCGGCCGAGAGCGCGAGTTGCTTCGTCGCCTGCCAGTACACGCCAGGGCCGGCGAATGTGGCGTAGCCGGCTTCTTTGCCGAAGCCGAGATCGTTGTAGCGCCGCAGATGGCGCACCTCGCCGCTGAGATAGATGCCGTCGACGACCTGCCAGGCCAGTGACCCGGAGGCCGTGAAGGTCGAGGAGCGGCCATAGGGATCCGGGCCGGTCCAGGTCATGTCCTGCGAGAGATTGAGCGCGGCATAGAGCTTGCCCGGGACCAGCGTCTTGTCGGCGAAGAGGCGGATGCCGGTGTTGAAGGTGGTGAAGCGGCCGGCGCCGTCCGGATCGGTGCGATTGACGCTGGGATCGAGCACCACCGTCAGACCGATGCCATTCAGGTCGCGGCCGAACAGGCGGTATTTCATCTCGACGCCGGCGCCATAGCTGCGCGAATCCGCACTGATCCCGCCGGCAGAGGCGTTGGTGTAGCCGCCGAGCAGATAGGGGCCGATCTCGAAGCAGGGGAAGAGCCCGTAGGAGCCCTGGAGCTGTGCGCCGTGGGCGTTCGACCGGCCGCTGCGCGTGCCGAAGCCGCCGCCATAGGTCAGGCTCGGCCCGAAGGAACCGACATCCGCCACATCGGAGCCGGTTGTGAAGCCGAAGGCGTCGGTCGGGATGCCTTCGCTCTCGGTGCAGGCCGAAAGCACAGGCGGGGCAGCAGGCGTGCCTTTGCGCGAGGGCAGGTCGGCGGCGAAGGTGTTGGCGGAAAGGGCGCACAAGGCAAGGGTAGCGGCGGCAATCTTCGGCAGCATCGGTCAGTCCCCGGATATCGATGGCTCAAGATCGATCAAATGCAAATGATTTGCAAGAGCGTTTATGGCCAGCCAGAATTGTTCCTGTGAGAATCTTCACGGAATCCACGGGGCACGGAATCCGTGGGGACTGACGAGATCGTCCGAGGCCTTCAATGCAATAAAGTTACACGTCGCGCTGCCGCAACAATCCTAGATCATCGGGCCGGATATCGTATCCGGTCCGATGATCTAACCTTTTGTGTTTGCATCGGCTTTTCCGAAAACCGCAATCCACTTTTCGGGCCGATGCCCTAGCGCACTGCGATCGAGGCGAGTCGGGCTGCGACGAGCGGCGCAATGCCGGCGAGTTCGGCCACAGGCTTCCAGGCTGCGGCATGAACCTCCTCGAGCTGTGCGACGAGCGGCACGGCAGGATCGGCGAGGAAGAGATATTGCAGATCGTGATGGATATGGTCCGGCTCACCGCGCGAGGGCTTTCCGGGAACATCATGGCTGTCGATGACGAAGGGCAGATCGTCGCCGCGATGCCAGGGATGCAACGCAAGCCCGCTGACCCCGGTCTCCTCGGTGGCCTCGCGCGCAGCGGAAAGGTTGAATGCTTCGGCCGCCTCGTAATGCCCGCCAGGCTGAAGCCAGCGGCCGATGACGACATGGTCGATCAGCAGCACCTGGGCGTGATCGGGCGACAACACGATCGCGCTGGTGGTGACATGGCCCGGAAACGTGTCGCGTTTGTCGAGCGCGTGCCCCGCGGCCATCTGCCAGCGCAGCAGCGAAAGATGCTCGCGTCGTGAGGCCACCTCGGCGCGATAGCGCGTCACGGCGGTCTCAAGGCGTGACTGGAAGGAGATTGTCATGGAAGCTGCAACTCGTATTCCTGGAATCGGCCGTTCTTGACACCGTCATAGCCGATCAGGAAGCGCAGGCGACCCGGCCTTTCCTCGAGAATGGTCACGACCTCCGCCTTGGCGTCCTTGGACGGGGCGAGCGTGCCGAGATCCCTCGGTGACTGGGGTGCGGCAGGGTCGAGCAGCAGCAGGCCATAAGGCACGTCCTGTTCCTGGGCCGGACCGATCAGGACCAGCAGGCGTCCGTCACGCAGCGCGGCAAGGTCGCGCACGCCGCGATTCGCGCCTGCCGAGAAAGCGATCACGGTCGGGGTGCTCTGCGCGGGCTCGTTGCCGGGCGCAAAGAGTTCGTCCGGGTTGGTTTCGAGCAGGAAGGCGCGGCCGTCCAGCGAGGGCGCGCGCAAGCCGATCCAGAGCCTCTCATGCGCGGTTGCGATACCCTCGATGTTCAGGCCGTTGCCATCGGTGAGGCGCTTGCCGAAGAAGGGCGCAACATCGCCGGCGCGACGCAACAGATCGCTCAGGCGGTAGGTCAATTCAGCCTGGCCGATGGGGTTACCGGCCGTATCGACCTTGATCCGTGCAAGCTGGAAGGAGGAGAGGCGAAACTCGCTGCCGTTGCGCGAGCAGCCATGCGAGCCGGCGACGTAGAAATAGGGCGAGGCATAAGCGACGCCCTCGCCGTCGAACTCGCCATAACCGCCCACCGTCGCGCAGGGAGACGCGGGGATCGCGCCGAGCGTGGTGGGGGAGGGGCGTTCGCCGATCAGTTCGACGATGCCGGCAGGCTTGATGCGCCCCTTGGTCAGGATGGCGAACTGGGCCGAGCGGTTCTCGTCATTGGCCAGGAGGCAGTGCCGCTCTTCGCCATTCGCTGGCAGGCAGGCGAGGCCGCTGACATCCTTGGCCGCCTTGTCGGGCTTCTTGCCGGCAAAATCCTCGGTCGCCTCGACATTGCGGACAGGCTTCAGCGTCTTGGCCGAGGCCGGCAGCACGAGCAGCAGCGCGGCGGCGAGAGCAGTCGACGTCAAGGCAAGGCGAGGCATGGCACGGTTTCCGATTGCCGCGGGATTGAGCGCGTCGCGTCCGGTACTGTCAAAGCATTAGTCCGCGCAATGCACATCACCGGGCCACTCAGGCTCGGGCCCTCGCGTGACATGCTTCTCGCAGTGCCGAAATCCAGACACGCCCGCCTGGGCGATGGAGGGCGGACCATTGTCGCAACGAAGGCGCCCCAGGCACGCTGCGCCGCGAAGCTTGCTCAAGTCCCTTGCCGTTCGGAATGCGAGGACTATCTAGCGCGGGTTCACTGAGACCGTTTCCATGCCGACCCCAGATTTACGTGTTCCCGGCGTCTTGAACTCAAAAGAGATGCTCGTCGCAGAAGCCATCCACGCCCGTGCATGGGAAGCCGTAAGAAGCGACCCATGTCTTGTCGGAGATGAGGGTCTTGCCGGAGAGGAGGTCGAAGCTGCTAAGGCGAGACTCGGCGGGATCGTAGTTCGTTTAATGTCAGATCCCTCCAGATCAGTCGGCGACCTGGCCGCTGCAGCCGTCCGGGCCTTTACCGAAAGCCTCCACAAGCCCTGATCGGGGAGCGGGATTGCGCGCCACCACCTATGGCGCGCAATCCGCTCTCGAGCGTTTCAGGCCGCCAGCGCGCTGCTTGCCTTGCGCAGAACATCGGCGAGCGGAACGAGGCCCTTCATCGCACCACTGCCTGCCGCCGGCTTGCCGTCCTCGATCGCCACCGCGAAGCAAAACGCGGGATCGGCCTCGATGCGCTTCCGCAGCGCCAGGATGCGCGGATAGTGGCGTGGGTCGACGGCCTTGTGGAAGTCCACCCAGCGCGCCACGCCGGCAAATACCGCGTCGGCCAGCGTCGGTCTGTCGCCGAGCAAATAATCGCTGTCGCCGATCATCGCCTCGAGCTGTTCATGGCGTGTGGCGACAAGGCTGCGGCCGAGCTTGCGCAGCGTTTCGCGATACTCCTCCGTGGCATCTTCGGCTTCCAGCGCCACCCACATCGGGAAGAACGCACCGGTGAAGCCAGTATTGAGGAAGGCGACGTACTGATGCAGCCGGTCGGCCTTCGGCGTGCCGGGCTCAAAGCTGATGCGGCGGTCGGGGTCACGCGCCTCAAGCCACAGGGCGATCGCCATCGTTTCGGTGAGGACGCGGCCTTCGCCGGTAATGAGTACCGGTGTCTCGACCCGGCCGTTCAGGCGCTTATAGGCGTCGGTGCGCATCTCTCCCAGCATATCCACCCGCGTGAGGCGATAGGGTTGGCCGAGCCATTCGAAGGCGGTCACCAGCCCCGCGGAACTGCCGAGCGGAAAGCCGGAGGTGAGGATCGGTTCGGATATCGGGTTCATGTGGTTTCTCCAGTGTCGATGCGCTGGATATACGGGTATGAACGATCGGCCTGTAGATTGGCAGAAATGGACTTAACGTCCATATACATGGACGTTAAGTGAGCGGCCTGCGTGCCCTGCCTTCATCATGTGTAGAGGCGGCCATCGCGGATCTCAGGGCATCAGGTCAACACGGCCGACGGCGCCCTCGGCAGTTGCCCGTTTCGGTTGGGTGGCCTCAGATTTCATCGGGGAATTTCTGCATCGCACAGACCCGACGGACGCATTCGCGCAGCCAGCGGTGCGCAGGATCGGCATCGAGCCTGGGATGCCAGAGCAGGGACACGGTGATTTCAGGCACAGCGACCGGCAGCGGAAAGGTGACCATGCCGTCGCGCAGCGTCCGAGTGTGCCGTTCGGGCACAACGGCGACGAGATCGGATCCACGCGCGAGCGAGAGCGCGGGCGAGAAGCCGGTGACAATCGTCGCTATTTCCCGCCGCAGTCCGATCGCCTCCAGCGCCTCGTCGATCGGTCCGCTGTCGAGACCGCGCCGCGAGACGAAGATGTGCCGGCCGGCAGCGAAGCGATCAGGTGTGATCTCGCCCCCGGCTAGCGGGTGCCCCCGACGCACGACACCGACGAAGTGGTCCGAGAACAGCGCCCGCGTCCTGATTTCCGGACTCTGCGCCGGCCCGATGACACCGGTTTCGAGATCGACACCGCCTTCGCGCAGAAGTGTACTATCCTTGTCCAGCTTCTGGACGAAGCGGAGCCGTATGCCGGGCGCTTCCGCGTTGATGCTCGCGATGAGCTCAGGCCCAAAGGCTTCGACGAAGCCGTCGCTCGCCCGAACTGAGAAGGTCCTGACGAGCCGTTGCAGATCGAGCGCCCCAGCCGGTCGCAGGATCACCTCCGATTCCTGAACGAGCGGACCAACGCGCTCTCTCAATTCCAGTGCACGCGGCGTCGGTACAAGGCCGCGCCCCGCCCTTACCAACAACGGATCGCCGATTGTCTCGCGCAGCCGCGCCAAGGCTCGGCTCATCGCGGAGGGACTGAGCCGCAGGCGCCGGGCAGCGCGGGCAACGCTGCCTTCGGTGAGCAAGGCATCGAGTGTGATGAGCAAGTTGAGATCGGGCTTTGTCATGCAGGCGAGAGTAGCACGGCCTGCCGTGACATGGCGTCAAATGCACTGGTTCAATGCAAATGCTGCGCCTTCCGCCATGCATCGCATGGGGCTACCTGCTTCGAACCCCCTTCGGAGCCCCCCACCATGATGAAGGCGATGCTTGACGCGCAGCCCCCCACCGAAGCCTCGACGGCGCAGGGTGCCTCGCCTCGCCTGGCTCTCGTCGGCCTGTCTCTCTGCACGCTGCTGTCGTCGCTCGGCACCAGCATCGCGAATGTCGGCCTGCCGGCGCTGGCGCAGGCTTTCGCTGCCTCCTTCCAGCAGGTGCAGTGGGTGGTCCTCGCCTATTTGCTTGCCATCACCGCGCTGAGCGTCGGGGTCGGGCGGCTCGGCGATCTCGTCGGACGCCGCTTGCTCCTGCTGGCCGGCATCGCTCTCTTTACAGCCGGCTCGGCAGCGTGTGGCTTCGCTTCGGGCCTCGCCGGCCTGATCGCCGCTCGGGCCGTGCAGGGGGCAGGCGCCGCAATCATGATGACGCTGAGCCTTGCCCTCGTCAGTGATGCGCTGCCGAGGGACAAAACCGGCCGCGCCATGGGGTTGCTCGGCACCATGTCGGCGGTCGGCACGGCACTCGGCCCCTCACTCGGTGGTGCTTTCATCGATGGCTTCGGATGGCGGGCGATCTTCCTCGTCGTGGCTCCCTTCGGCGTCCTCGCCTTCGTGATCACATCTCGCAGCCTTCCGGTCGAACGTCTCGGGAAGAGGGGAGACAAACCGCGCTTCGACACGTTCGGCACGCTGTTGCTGGCCGCGACCCTGGTCGCCTATGCGCTTGCGATGACGTGGAACCGCGGAGCGTTCGGTCTGCTCAATGGCGCGCTCCTGCTGGTCGCGGCAGTCGCCGGCTTCCTGTTCGTGCGGGTTCAGGCGCGGGTCGCAGTGCCCCTGATCCGCCTCTCGATGCTGCGCGAGCCTGTGTTGCGAAAGGGCCTCGCCACAAGCACGCTGGTCGCGACGGTGATGATGACGACATTGGTCGTTGGCCCTTTCCATCTCACCATGGCGCTCGGACTCGATGCTGCGGGCGTTGGCCTGATCATGGCGATCGGACCGGTTGCCACGGCGCTCTCAGGCGTGCCGGCCGGCCGGATGGTCGATCGGTTCGGCGCGCAACGCATGATCTTGGCGGGCCTGGCAACCATGGCCGCCGGATCGCTCCTGTTCGCGCTCATGCGGCTGCAGGTCGGGATCGCGGGCTATGCCATTCCCCTGATCGTTCTCACGCCAGGCTACGCACTGTTCCAGGCCGCCAACAACACGGCCGTGATGCGGGACGTTGGCCCGGAACGGCGCGGGCTTGTCTCGGGGATGCTCGGTCTCGCCCGCAATTTCGGCCTGATCACCGGCGCTTCGGTGATGGGCGCGGTGTTCGCTCTCGCCTCGCGGACTGATGGCAACGCAATCCCATCCCCGGACATGGTCGCGACCGGCTTGCGCATCACCTTCGGCCTGGCTGGAGCATTGATCGTCATGGCCCTTGCCATCGCGAGCCGCGCGGATACTCCCGCTGCCTGATGATGGAACCGATTGGCGCTCGGATTCTGGCCGGCGCCGCGGCATTGATGACCCGGCGGGAGGCATTTCCATCGTCTCCAACGGATAGCCGTAGACATGGGCGTCGGTCGCGAGTTTCATGAAACCTCGCCCTGACCGTGCATGATCGCTTACATCCGCGATGGGATTGGGGGCTTCTTATCGCACCGGGATGCTAAATCCGCCGGGCAGCCGAGGGCGTCTCCATCGAACCAGCGGCGGAGGCGGACTTCCTGTCGCGACGAGGGAAGAGGCGATGATTCCTGAGTTTCCGTCCGTGAACCAGCTTTCTCTGGTCATCACCCAGGCAACCGCACCGGCATTCCTGCTCGGTGCCGTTGTCGGGCTCATATCGGTTCTGATCAGCCGCCTGGAGCGCATCCTCGACCGGTCGCGCATGCTGAGCAGCCTGCAGGGCGAGAGTCTCATCGTTCACGAACTCAAAGCTGATCTTCCACGCCTCGAGCGGCGGGCCGGTCTGATCAACAGCGCGATGCGGCTTGCCATCTCAAGTGGCGTTTCGACGATACTGCTGATGATCCTCGCGTTCATGTTTGCCTTCGTGGGGTCGGCGCATGAACGGGGCGTGGCCATGCTCTTCATCGTGGCCGTCGGACTCTTTGGCGCTTCGCTTGTCCAGTTCCTGCGCGAGATCAACATCGCCTTGCGACGGAGCGATCATTTCGGCTGAGCCGCCTTGGCGGGGCAGCGAAACGACCGGCGCCGCTCAGGCGACGCCGGTCGCCAGACTCAACCCAGCTTGCCGTAAGCCGGGACTGTGAGGAATTCCTCGAATTCAGGCGCGAGGGAGAGCGTCGAGAACAGCTCGATTGCCTCCGGGAAACGGCCCTTGGCGTAGTTTTCGGGCCCGATCTCGCCCGTCACGCGTTGCATCTCCTCGGCGAGGCAGCGCTTGAAGAGATCGGCGGTGACCTTGGTTTCGCCGTCGACGGTGACGCCGTACTGGATAAACTGCCAGATCTGGGCGCGGCTGATCTCCGCGGTCGCGGCATCCTCCATCATGTTGTAGATCGGCACCGCGCCGCGGCCGCGCAGCCAGGCTTCGAGATACTGCACGCCGACACGAATGTTCTCGCGGAAGCCGGCCTCGGTGCGCGTGCCCTCATGGACCTCGAGCAGCTGCTCGCGGCCGACGGAGACGTCCTCGCGCGTCTTGTCGAGCTGGTTTTGCTGCGGCATCAGCCGGTTGAAGACCTCCATCGCCACAGGCACGAGATCGGGATGGGCAACCCAGGTGCCGTCATGACCGTCGCTGGCCTCACGCTCCTTGTCGGCCCGGACCTTGGCGAATGCGGCCTCGTTGGCGGCCGGGTCGTTCTTGACCGGAATCTGCGCCGCCATGCCGCCCATGGCGAAGGCGCCGCGGCGGTGGCAGGTCTTGATCAGCAGCAGCGAATACGCCCGCAGGAAGGCCCTGGTCATCACCACCTGAGAGCGATCGGGCAGGACGAAGGCCGGGTTGCGGGCGAGCTTCTTGATGAAGGAGAAGATGTAGTCCCAGCGGCCGCAGTTCAGCCCGGCCATGTGATCCTTCAGCTCGTAGAGGATCTCATCCATCTCGAAGGCTGCGGGCAGGGTCTCGATCAGGACGGTGGCCTTGATCGTGCCGGTCTTGAGGCCAAGCGCGTTCTGCGCGGCGACGAAGACATCGTTCCAGAGCCTGGCCTCGAGATGGCTCTCGAGCTTCGGCAGGTAGAAATAGGGGCCCGACCCCGCCGCCAGCGCCGCCTTGGCATTGTGGAAGACGTAGAGGCCGAAATCCACCAGCGAGCCTGAGGCGACCTCGCCGTCGATCTCGATATGGCGCTCCGGCAGATGCCAGCCGCGCGGCCGGATGATCAGGACGGCAGGCTTGTCCTTGAGCTTGTAGGCCTTGCCGGTGGTCGGCTCGGTGAAGTCGATCTTGCCGGCCCAGCGATCCCTGAGATTGATCTGGCCTTCGACCATATTGGCCCAGACCGGGGAGGAGGCATCCTCGAAATCGGCCATGAACACCTTGGCATCGGAGTTCAGCGCATTGATGATCATCTTGCGGTCGACGGGGCCGGTGATCTCGACGCGGCGGTCCTGCAGATCGGCAGGGATCGGCGCCACTTTCCAGTCCCCTTCGCGGATATGCCTGGTCTCAGCCAGGAAATCGGGGGTCTCGCCCGCATCGAAGCGCTTCTGGCGTTCCTTGCGCACGGCGAGCAGGCGTTTGCGCGTCTGGTTGAAGCGGCGCTGCAGGTCGGCAACGAAGGCGAGCGCGTCATGGCTCAGGATCTCGTCGAAGCGCGGGCCCATGGCGCCCTTGATGACGACGCCCTTCGGCAGGGTTTTGGTGTCCGACATGGCGGTCTCCTTCGCATTGGGCGGTGATGAGTAGGGCCTAGTATCGGAGGAAAGCGCTTTCTCCTCTAGTCGCAGGAATGCTTGATGACTTATTCCATAATGGAACAAGTGAGCATTTGCGGCTTGCGCGCCTTCGCGTGCAAGACTGAGCGAACCAAGACACGGGCATTATTGGCGATGACCAAGGCAGGAGGACGTCACTGGCGAGGAATGACCGCGTCCGATCTTGATGCGGTCGTGGCCGTTGCGGCCGAGGTTCATCCGGATTTTCCGGAGGAGGTCGCTATCTTTGCCGAGCGCTTGGCGCTTTTTGGCGCTGGCTGCCGTGTCCTGGACATGGGAGGCGGGATCGCCGCCTACCTGCTCAGCCATCCCTGGCGCGAGCTTGAGCCGCCACCCCTGAACGTGCCGCTTGGCGCGCTGCCGCCCATTCCCGGGACCTTCTACATCCATGATCTCGCATTGCTGCCGCAGGCGCGGGGCACCGGCGCCGCTGCCCTGGCGGTCGCGGATGCGATCAGGCTCGCGCAAGGGCTCGAGCTGCCGAACCTGTCGCTCGTCGCGGTCAATGCCTCTGTCGGATTCTGGGGCAAGCAGGGTTTCTCGGTCGTCGCCGACCCGCGGCTCGGGGCCAAGCTTGCGAGCTATGGCAGCGATGCGCGCTTCATGATGCGTCCGGTCGCCAAGGCGGATTGAGCCGAGGATACCAAAGCATAGGCCCGAAAAGTGGAGTGCGGCTTTCGGAAAAGCCGATGCAGACTTAGAAAGTTAGATCATCGAGCTGGACGCAATATCCGGTCTGATGAACTAAACGAGAGCCTGAAAACGCTCCAGGAAGCGCGCTTGCGCAGCTTCGGTCGGCAGTGGCTTCAACCAGTCCGTGACCTCGCGCGGCAGCGGCTTCGGCCGACCGAAGAAGGTCAAGGCCTCCTCGCGGTCGAAGTCGGCGAGCTCCGTCGCCTCGAGGAAGGCCGAGATCTTGTCGGCGTCCTTGGTCTTCCGCGCCAGTATGGCGGGCGTCGTCGCCGGCAGGCCGAAGCGCAGATGGATCGCGGCAAGCAGCCGGAGCTCGACGCTCTTGTAGGCGTCGCCCATTACCACTTTGAAGGGCGAGATCATGTCGCCGATGACATATTCCGGGGCGTCGTGAAGCAGCGCCATCAGTCGCCAGGGCTTTGACCAGTCCGGATTGAGATGGCTCGCTACCGCCTCGACCAGCAGGCAGTGCTGCGCCACCGAGAAGGAATGTTCGCCGCGCGTCTGGCCATTCCAGCGGGCGACGCGGGCGAGGCCATGCGCAATGTCCTCGATCTCGATATCGAGCGGGGAGGGGTCGAGCAGATCAAGCCTGCGGCCCGACAGCATGCGCTGCCAGGCGCGCGGCGGAGGCGGGGCCTTAGCCATACTCAGGCTGGAACGCGGGTGTCGCGGGCGAGCACGGCGCATTCTTCGTAGCGGAAGCAGCCGGTGAGATGGTCGTTGACCAGTCCGCAGGCTTCCATGAAGGCGTAGACAATGGTGGGGCCGCAGAAGGTGAAGCCGGCGGCCTTCAGCTCCTTGGAGATCGCCTTGGAGACCGCCGTCTCAGTCGGTACCTCCTCATGGGTACGAAAGGCGTTCTGGAGGACGCGGCCGTCGAGATGGCGCCAGAGGAAATCCGAGAATTCGCGCCGTTCGCGGATTTCGAGATAGGCGCGAGCGCTCTTGATCGCACCCTCGATCTTGCCGCGATGGCGGATGATGCCGGCATCGCCGAGCAGACGCCGGATATCGGTCTCGCTGAAGCGGGCGATTGCTTCGGGCTCGAAGCCGGCGAAGGCCGAGCGAAAACTGTCGCGCTTGCGCAGAATCGTGATCCAGGCGAGGCCGGCCTGAAATCCGTCGAGGATCAGCTTCTCGAACAACGCACGCGAATCATATTCCGGCACGCCCCATTCGGTGTCGTGATAGGCGAGATAGAGCGGATCGGCCCCCGGCCAGATGCAGCGGAACTTGCCGTCCGGACCTTCGACTGCTGCGCGTCCGCTCATGCTGCTGCTCCAAAGCCGGGCTCACCGGGGAAGGGGAAGCGGATAAAGTCCGGCTTCTCAAGGGTAAAGGCCACGCCGCCGCCTTCGAGCCTTTCGCCGGCGGCCATGGCATCGGCGACACGGTCGAGCCGCAGCATGGCGAGCCCGCGCCCCTTGGCGCAGGAGCCGATCCGGCCGAGCATCTTGCTGCCGGCGGTCGCCTCGACGCCCATCTCGGGAACCAGTCCCTCTGTGAAGACCACCGGCACGATGCGGGTCCGGGCGGTGCCGCGATGCTGCATGCGCGAGACGACCTCCTGGCCGATATAGCAGCCCTTCTTGAAGGAGACGCCGCCGAGCTGGTCGAGCAGCGCCTCGTGCGGAAAGGTGTCGCCATAGGCGAAATCCCTGCCGCCATCGGGAATACCGAGCGCGATGCGCCTGGCGTGGTAGGTCTCGGGCTCAGCGCTGACGAGCGTGTCGACGTCGCTGCGGTCCGTGATCGCGCGCTCGCCGAGCGCTGGCAGGCGCGGGTCAGCATAGATGAGGCCGGCATCGTCAGGGAGCGAGAACCCGCCGCTCGATGCGACCACGGTAGCCACTTCGGTGAGGTCGTCGAGCGCGACCTTGGCGCGCAACTTGTAGAGTTTCAGGCGTTTCATCAGATCGGGAACCTGTAGGAGCGGCACGTCGAGGAGAAAACCTCCGCGCTCCTCCTCCGGTACCGCGACCACGAGAAAATCGCTGATGATCTTGCCCTGCGGTGTCAGGAGCGCGCCATAGCCGGCATGCTCCGGCGTCACCGCGTCCATCTCGTTGGTGACGATGTTCTGCAGGAAGTCGCGCGCGTCCGCGCCGCTGACACGAATGACGCCGCGATCGACCAATCGGGTTGCAGGCATGGTGAAGCTCGTTTCTGATCGCTGCCAAGGGCTGGACGCAGGTCCGTTCGATAGGTAGGCCGCTTCAGCCTCATCCTCAACCAGCAGGACGCCTCCGATGCCGCAGAGCTATGATGTCATTCTGAAGGGCGGCACCGTCGTGAATCACGATGGCCGCATCCAGCGCGATCTCGGAATCACCGGCGGCAAGATCCTGGCGCTCGGCGATCTGTCGCAGGCGTCCGCAGGCGAGACGGTCGATTGCCGCGGCCTGCATATCCTGCCGGGCGTCATCGACAGCCAGGTGCATTTCCGCGAGCCGGGGCTCGACCACAAGGAGGATCTGGAGACTGGCTCGCGTGCGGCGGTGCTTGGCGGCGTCACGACCGTTTTCGAGATGCCGAATACGATCCCGCAGACCACCGACGAGGCTTCGCTCGCCGACAAGGTCAGGCGCGGCCGGCACCGGATGCATTGCGATTTCGCCTTCTGGGTCGGTGGCACGCATGAGAACATTGCCGATGTGCCGGAGCTGGAGCGCCTGCCGGGCGCGGCCGGCATCAAGGTTTTCATGGGCTCCTCCACAGGCTCGCTGCTGGTCGAAGACGACAAGGGGGTTGCCGAGATCCTGAAGCGCACGCGCCGGCGCGCGGCCTTCCATTCCGAAGACGAAATGATGCTGCGCGAGCGCATGGGCTTGCGTGTCGAGGGCGATCCGTCGAGCCACCCGGTCTGGCGCTCGCCCGAGGTCGCGCTGACCTGCACCAAGCGGCTGGTGCGGATCGCGCGCGAGACCGGCGCGCGTGTCCACATCCTGCACATCTCGACTGGCGAGGAGATGATCTTCCTCGGGGATCACAAGGACGTCGCGACCGTCGAGGTGCTGCCGAACCATCTGACGCTGGTCGCGCCGGATTGCTACGAGCGGCTCGGCACCTATGCCCAGATGAATCCGCCGATCCGCGACGACAGCCACCGCCGGACGATCTGGTGGGGGGTGGAGCAGGGCATCGTCGACGTGCTCGGCTCCGACCATGCGCCGCATACGCATGAGGAGAAGCATCACGCCTATCCTGCGAGCCATTCCGGCATGCCCGGCGTCCAGACGCTGGTCCCGATCATGCTCGACCATGTCAATGCCGGGCGGTTGTCGCTGGAACGTTTCGTCGATCTGACCAGCCATGGGCCGCAGCGCATCTTCGGGCTCGAGGGCAAGGGACGGATCGCGGCGGGCTACGACGCGGACCTGACCATTGTCGACCTGAAGCGTCGCGAGACCATCACCAATGACTGGATCGCCTCGCGCTGCGGCTGGACGCCCTATGACGGCGTCGCCGTGACCGGCTGGCCGGTCGGCACTTATGTGCGCGGCCGGAAGGTGATGTGGGAGCGCGAGGTGGTGACGCCGGCACAGGGCGAGCCGGCACGCTTCCTGGAGGCGCTGCCGCGCGGCTGATTTTTTTTCGCGCGATCGTGTCGATCGCGCGCTGCCCCGTTCGACGTATTGGTAGGGAGCAGAGGAGGCCGCAGGTCATTGCGGCTTCCCCGGAGTTCCTGACAATCGCGCGGGGGCAGGGCTCCCGCCCAACGGGAGATCCGAAGATGAGAAACGTCGTTGCCGCCACATTCCTGTCCCTCGACGGCGTGATGCAGGCGCCGGGCGGCCCGGAGGAGGATACCGCAGGTGGCTTCAGCCATGGCGGCTGGACCTTCCACTACTGGGACGAGCCGATGGGCGAGGTCATGGACAAGGCCTTCGCCGAGGAATTCGACCTGCTGCTCGGCCGCAAGACCTATGACATCTTCGCGGCGCATTGGCCGCATGCCGGCGACGATCCGGTCGCCACGAAGTTCAACGCGTGCACCAAATATGTCGCGACCTCTTCACCGACGACGCTGAACTGGCAGAATTCGGTCGCGTTGCGTGGTGAGATCGCCGCCGAGATCGCGGCGCTGAAGCGCCAGAACGGTCCCAAGCTCCTGCTCCAGGGCAGCAGCGAGCTGATCCAGTTGCTGCTGGCGAAGGATCTGATCGACGAGTTCACCCTGCTGATCTTCCCGGTTGTGCTCGGCGGAGGCAAGCGGCTCTTCGGCGAGGGCACCATGCCCGGCGCCTTCAAGCTGGTCGAGAGCAGGGTTTCGAGCACGGGCGTGATCATGGCGACCTACCGTCGAGCCGGCGCGGTTACGACCGGCTCCTTCGCGCTTGAGCAGCCGAGCGAGGACGAGATCGCCCGCCGCGAGAAAAATTCCAGCGCGGCCTGAAAAAAGTTTCGGCGCGGTGTCGATTCCGAAGCACGCCGTTCGACGTGAGGACAGAGAGCGGGAATTCTCCCTCTCCGAACCAGATTCAGAACCCACCTACCCCTTCAGGAGAAGACCGATGCGTTTCATGATCATCGTCAAGGCGACCCAGGATTCCGAAGCCGGCATCATGCCGAGCGAGGAACTGCTCACCGCCATGGGCGCTTACAACGAGCAACTGGTGAAGGCCGGCATCATGCTGGCCGGTGACGGCCTGCATCCCAGCTCCAAGGGCGCACGCGTCCGCTTTTCAGGCGCCAAGCGTGCCGTCATCGACGGCCCCTTCGCCGAGACCAAGGAGTTGATAGCCGGTTTCTGGATCTGGCAGTGCAAGTCGATGGAAGAGGCGGTCGAATGGGTCAAGCGCTGTCCGAACCCGATGCCAGGCGATTCCGAGATCGAGATCCGCCGGATATTCGAAGCCGAGGATTTTGGCGAGGCCTTCACGCCAGAGCTGCGCGAGCAGGAAGAGCGCATCCGCGCCGAGGCCGCGAAAAAATCCGGCTGACCTGTCGATTTCACGACGCGTCGATCGACGTGTCTGCAGGGGCGGCGGGGCGCGAGGTCCCGACCGGCTCCGAACAGCGAACTCCAGGAGCAAATCCATGCGTTTCATGATCATCGTCAAGGCCACGCCCGATTCCGAAGCCGGCGTCATGCCGGACGCGGAGGTCTTCACCCAGATGGCCGACTATCATGAGCAACTCGTCAAGGCCGGCGTGCTGGTCGATGCCAGCGGTCTCCAGCCGAGCGACAAGGGCTGGCGCATCACATGGAAGGGCGGACGGAAGTCGGTCGTCGACGGCCCCTTCGCCGAGGCTAAGGAGCTGATCGCCGGCTACACCATCATCAACGTTGCATCGAGGGAAGAGGCACAGGATTGGGCGAGCCGCTTCCCCAATCCCTTGATGACCGATAGCGAAATCGAGATCCGCCAGATGTTCGAGCTCGACGATTTCGAGCAGGGCGAGGCCATACAGCGCTTTCGTGACATGGGCGTCGGTGGCGTCTGAAATCGCAGCAGACTGGCAGGATGGCCGCGGGCGTTGCACGTGCGGACGGGGGGCCGGCCATCCGCCTCCACATCGAACTGAAGGAAACCTGTCATGCGCTATATGATCATGGTCAAGGCGACCGCTGACAGCGAAGCCGGCGCGATGCCGACCCGGGAGCTGATGGAAGCGATGATGGCCTATAACGAAGAGCTGGTGAAAGCCGGCATCATGAAGGGAGGCGATGGCCTCCAGCCGAGCTCGAAGGGCGTGCGCGTGCAATTCGACGGAACCAAGCGGTCTGTCGTCGATGGGCCCTTCGCCGAGACCAAGGAGCTCGTCGCCGGCTATTGGCTCTGGGAATGCAAGTCGCTCGACGAGGCGATCGCATGGGTCAAGCGTTGCCCCAATCCGATGCCGGGTCCGTCCGAGATCGAGATCCGCCCGATCGGCGATCTGGCCGATTTCGGCGAGGTGGTGACGCCCGAGACCGAGGCGACGTGGCGGCGTCTCAAGAGTGAGATCGGAGACAAGGGCTGATACGTTCCGCTGTGGGCGGCGCCTGAGCCGCTTGCCAACAAAGGCCACTGATGGTGTGTATCGCAGCCGATGTCGGCGAGCGATGCACACCGCACCATTGAAACAGTCTGGCGAATCGAGGCTCCCAAGCTGATCGCCGGGCTGACCCGCATCACGCGCGATGTCGGGCGCGCCGAGGAGCTGGCGCAGGACGCGCTGGTCGCGGCCCTGAAGCAGTGGCCGGACGAGGGCGTGCCGCGGAATCCGGGTGCCTGGCTGATGCAGGCCGGCAAGCACCGCGCCTTTGACGGCCTGCGCCGCGACAAGCTTCTCGCCCGCAAGCATCAGGAGCTTGGCCATGAGCTCGAAGCCGAGACGACGCCGGATCACGATGCAGCGCTCGATGACGATGTCGGCGACGACCTGCTGCGGCTCGTCTTCACGGCCTGTCATCCGGTTCTCTCGACCGAGGCGCGGCTTGCACTGACCCTGCGGCTGCTCGGTGGCCTCACCACGGAGGAGATTGCGCGGGCTTTCCTGGTGCCTGAACCGACCATGGCGCAGCGGATCGTGCGGGCGAAGAAGACGCTTGCCGATGCCAAGGTGCCCTTCGAGGTGCCGCATGGCGCGGAACTGGCCGAGAGGCTCGAATCGGTGCTCGAGGTCGTCTACCTGATCTTCAACGAGGGCTATGCGGCAACCGCCGGCGAAGACTGGATCCGGCCGGCGCTCTGCGAGGAGGCACTCCGGCTGGGGCGCATCCTGGCCGAACTCGCGCCGCAGGAGCCCGAGGTCCATGGACTCGCGGCGCTGATGGAAATCCAGGCGTCGCGGCTCAGGGCCAGGGTCGGCCCAAGCGGCGAACCGATCCTGCTGCTCGACCAGAACCGCGCCCGCTGGGACCAGCTTCTGATCCGTCGGGGCCTTGCGGCGATCGAGCGGGCGCGGGCGATTGGCGGCGCAATCGGTCCCTATCTGCTCCAGGCGGAGCTTGCCGCCTGCCATGCGCGGGCGCGCACAGCGGAAGAGACGAACTGGGCCCGCATCGCTGCGCTCTACGGTGCGCTGGCCGTGATCAACCCGTCACCGATTGTCGAACTCAACCGGGCGGTCGCAATCAGCATGGCCGAGGGGCCGGCAGCCGGGCTCGCTGCGGTCGACAGACTGGTCTCGGAACCTTCCCTGAAGAACTACCATCTGCTGCCAAGCGTGCGCGCGGATCTGCTCGGCAAGCTCGATCGTCATGGCGAGGCGCAGGCCGAGTTCGAGCGCGCAGCGGCGATGACGAGGAATGTGCAGGAGCGAACACTGTTGCTCGCTCGCGCGGAGACTGCGCGCCGGGCCGCTACCGGCGCCTAGAGCATGCTGCGAAAAAGTGGCAACGGTTTTTCGCATGAAGCATGCTCTAAACTATGAGAGTCGATCACGCTGCGTTTGGACGATTTCGTCCAAACGCAGCGTGATCGAGGCAAGGCCAGAGCATCGCACCGAACAGTGGAATCCACTTTTCGGAGAAATCCGATGTTGCGCAAAGAAATAGATCGCCACATTGCGTCCGGTAGGACGCACGGCGGTTCTAGTGTCGCGTGCCCATGGTAAAGGCTCCGCAGCGCACCTTCTCCGCCAGGGTTTCGGCGAAAACAGCTGTGGCTTCTTCGCCATAGGTCTCGACCAGCGCGCGAAAGGCCGCGAAGAGGGCTGCGTGAGCCAGCGCATCGCTGTCGAGCCCGTCCTGCTGCGCCTCGTTGAAGGCGTCCTCGACATAGCCATAGGCGACGCGGCGTGCATCTCCAGGCTCGTCGGTGAGCATGGGATCGAGCTGCAGATCGTCAGGACGGATGGACATGAAGGCACGGACTCTGCGGCTGGTCACAAAGGACCGGCGCGTGCCCGAGAATCGGGCCTGCGCCGGGGCGATCGACTGCCTCAGATTCATACGCATCAGTGAAGGCGGGCGCTACCGCGGTGTTTAAGAAAGGTTAATTTGACCGCGAGAGTTTTGAGAAAGACACAGTTTCGTCCCGATGTGACCTATCCGCCATAGCGGCCGGCGAGCGACCGCGCCAAGCGGTCGCCCTCGGCGGCGAGGCGCCGTGCCGCCTCCTGACTGCCGCCGGAACAGCTCCGGTGTGTCGCCGAATAGGCCCGGAAACCGCCATTATAGGCACTCATCAGCCGTTCGCGCCGCTGTGGCGTGCGGCCCTCGGCCTCGATCAGCGCGGTCATGCGCTCGCGCCAGACACCGGCTTCCTTGCCGCCGCACAAGGTCCGCAAATAGGCGAGCGAGCCCATGATCTCGGCGAGCTCGAGCAGTTGCGGCTCGTAGGGCGGGGGAGGGGTCTCCGGTGCCGGAGTGGCCTGGGCCGGCGCCTGCGGCACCGGAGGCTGGCGTTGCCCCTGTGCCGCGGCATGACCGAGCGGCACAACCGCCAATGTCCAGGCGACAAGGACCGCGAGGCGAGCGCAGGTCACGGCCGATGCCCGCCGTTCTGCAGGATGGCATGCGCGTGCCGCAGCACGTCACCGAGTTCGCGCGTCGTCGCCAGGCCCCCGAGCTTCAGCGGATCGGCCCACATCACGGCGCCTGCCTCAGGCCCGGGCTGTGGCTCGCCCGAAATCCACTTGCCGACGAATGAGGCGATGACGAAATGATGTGTCACCGAGCCCGCTGCATCACGCCCGAAAATCTCGACATGCCGGTTGAAGCCGAGAATGGCGGCCTTGACCCCGACCTCCTCCTCGAGCTCGCGCAGTGCGGCCGCTTCAAGCGTCTCGCCTGCTTCGACCTTGCCGCCGGGGAGTGACCAGAGCTGGTCGGCCGGCGGTTTGGTGCGGGTTGCGAGCAGCACCTTGCCGTCGCGGAAGACCGCGACGGAAGCGGCGAGGGTTGGGCGGGCCGCCTTGGCCTGCGTCGGAAAACGGATGACCTGGCCGCCTTGGCTCTTCACACGTGCTGCCCGCCATTGATGTGCAACTCGGCGCCTGTGACATAGGACGAGGCGTCGGTGCAAAGGAAATGGATCGCCTTCGCGACTTCCTCCGTCTTGCCGAGCCGGCCGAGCGGCAGCGTCGCAACGATCTTTTCGGTGCCGGGCGAAAGGATGGCAGTGTCGATCTCGCCGGGCGAAATCGAGTTGACCCGGATGCCGAGTGGGCCGAAATCGGCGGCCATCTCGCGCGTCAGGCTGGCGAGCGCAGCCTTCGAAGTGGCATAGGCCGCACCGGCGAAGGGGTGGACTCGGGAGCCGGCGATCGAGGTGACGTTGACGATCGTGCCCCTCGCGGCGGTCAGCTCGTCGAGCAGGCCGCGCGCCAGCATGATCGGCGCGAAGAAATTGACCTGGAAGACCTGGTGCCAGTCATTGAAGGAGGTCGTGGCGGCGCCGAGGCGCATGCCCTTCGGTCCCTTCGGGGAAATGCCGGCATTATTGACCAGCGCGTTGAGCTTGCCGCCCTCGGCCGCCAGCCGCTTCTTGATCTCGGCGATGCCGCGCATCGTGTCCTCGGGGTCGCCGAGATCGATCTGGACATGATCATCGGCGCCTGACGGCCAGGGACATTTGTCCGAGAAGGCCTGGCGCGAGCAGGACAGGATGCGCCAGCCTGCCATGGCGAACTGCATGACCGTGGCGTGGCCGATCCCGCGGCTCGCTCCGGTCAGAAGCATGACCGGGCGCTTGCCTGCCTCGGTCTTGGGGAAGTCGAATTTCGGCATGGCCATGCGGTCAGATCCTCAGGGGTAAAGGCGGGTGCGCGTCCACGGCTCGGCGGCCGAGGCACGGCGGAAGACCACACGGTCGTGCAGGCGGAAGGCGCCGTCGCGCCAGAACTCGATATAGACCGGGTCGATGCGGAATCCAGTCCAATACGGCGGGCGCGGGATCGTGCCGAGACCGAATTTCGCGGCATAGCTCGCCACGGCCTTCTCCAGTGCGAAGCGACTTTCCAGCGGGCGCGACTGCTGCGAGGCCCAGGCTCCGATGCGGCTGTCGCGCGGGCGCGACTGGAAATACGCGTCGGCCTCGGCATCACTGACGATTGACACGGGGCCGCGAATACGGACCTGCCGGCGCAGACTCTTCCAGTGGAATAAGGCGGCCGCCTTGCCCTGGCCGAGCAGTTCCTCGCCCTTCTGGCTTTGGGTGTTGGTGTAGAAGACGAAGCCGTCGCGGTCGTGTCCCTTCAGCAGGACCATGCGGACATTGGGCAGGCCCTCGGCATCGACCGTCGAGAGTGCCATGCCGTTCGGGTCGTTCGGCTCGGAGCGCGCAGCCTCCTCCAGCCAGCTCGCGAACAGGGCGAAGGGCTCATCGACTTCGGTGAAGTCACCCGGCGTTAACCGTTCCACGTGTCTAATCCTCGGCAAGTTCTGTTAAGCGTCGGGCGAGCGCAATCTGTGATTTGGTGTTGGACTGCGAGTTTATATAGGGCAGCCCGGGCGGCGAACCAAAGCCTTGATCGGCGCGCTGCGCCCATGCGTCCGGCTGCTGTCGCCACCGTGCTGCTGCTCGCTGTCGCAAGCGCCGGCTGCTCGGTCTCCTTTCCGATCATCGGCCTGTCGAGCAAGTCCGAAGACGAGGTGGCGATGACGACCACCTCGACCCTGCCAGCACGCGGCACGACGAAGCCGAGCGTGCTTGGCGCGCTCTCCGCTGAACTCGGGCCCGAGGATCTGCGCCGTGCCGACGGCGCGATGGCGCTTGCCCTTGATCCGCAGGGCAATGGCGCAGCGGTCAACTGGGATAATCCGCAGAGCGGCATGAAGGGATCGTTCACGCCGGTTGGCGGGCCGTTCCTGCGCTCGGACGAGGTCTGTCGTGCGTTCATCGCGAATGTCCAGACCCAGACCAGCCCGGTTCGGCTTCAGGGCACGGCCTGCCGTCCGTCGGGTGGAGAATGGGCGGTCAAGGAAACGCAACCCTGGAAGGGGTTGAGCTAGCAAAGGCGGTCCGATCCGGCCTGCTGCCGGCCTGGGAAGGAAAACGTTGCATTCCCGCCACAGTCTCCCCACATAGCGGGCGGAGCTGTTCCGGCGTGCCGTCTCGGGCGCGGGAAACCGCGTCTCGTCGAAGATTGGGGTTCAATGCATGCGCGATCCGTATCAGGTCCTGGGCGTCGCCCCTGGCGCCAGCGAAGCTGAAATCAAGAAAGCTTATCGCCGTCGCGCCAAGGACCTGCATCCCGACCGTAATCAGGATGATCCCAAGGCCCAGGACCGCTTCTCGGAGCTCAACAGCGCCTATGAGATCGTAGGCGACGAAACCAAGCGCAAGCAGTTCGACCGCGGCGAGATCGACGCCGAGGGCAAGCCGAAATTCCAGGGTTTCGAGGGCATGGGTGCTGGCCGCGGCGGACGTGCCGGCGGGTTCGAGTTCAATTTCGGCCAGGGCGGCGGCGCGCCGTTCGGGCGTGGCGGTGCCGATCAGGGCTTCGACCCGGCCGACATTTTCGGTTCGCTGTTCGGTGATGCCGCCCGCCGCGGCGGCAGCCGGGCTCGGCATGAGCCGCAGAAGCCGCCGGAGCAGAGCTTTACATTGAGCGTCTCGCTAGCCGAGGCTGCCACGGGGGCAACCCGCCGGGTGAAGCTGCCGCATGGGCGCGAGGTCGACGTCACGATTCCCGAAGGTGTCGCGGACGGCAAGGTCATGCGGCTGCGCGGCCTCGGCCAGACCGACCCCTTCTCGGGCGAGGCCGGCGACCTGCTGATGACGATCAAGGTCAAGCCCGATCCGCGCTTCACGATCGAGGGCCATGATTTGCGCACCCGCGTGGCGGTCCCGCTGGCGACGGCCGTGCTTGGCGGACCGCTGCATGTGCCCACCCTCACGGGCGCGGTAGAGATGAATATTCCGCCGTTGACCGGCACGACGAAGCAGTTTCGCCTGCGCGGCAAGGGGCTGAAAGGCGAGAAGGGCCATCACGGCGATCTCTTCGTCGCAATCGACATCGAGATGCCGGGGAAGGATCCCGAACTGACGGCGCTGATGAAGGCGCGGAGCGAGTAAGCGAGCAACTGAGCCTTTCGTTGACGCGCTGGCTCGGCTAAGAGACCTTCCGCTTCGTCCAGTTCGCAGGTCCCCGATGCCCGAATCCAGCGCTGCCTCCTCCACCGCCAATGTCCTGAAGGGCAAGCGGGGCCTCATCATGGGCGTCGCGAACAATCGTTCGATTGCCTGGGGTATTGCCAAGGCAGCGGCTGATGCTGGTGCGGAACTGGCGTTCACCTATCAAGGTGACGCGCTGAAGAGGCGTGTCGAACCGCTGGCGAAGGAACTCGGCGGGCACGTTGTCGGCCATTGCGACGTCACCGACTCGGCGACGATCGACGCCGTCTTCGCCGAGGTCGAGAAGCTTTGGGGCAAGCTCGATTTCGTCGTTCACTGCATTGCCTTCTCAGACAAGGACGAACTGACCGGGCGCTATGTCGAGACCACGGAAGCAAATTTCACCAAGTCGCTTCTGATCTCCTGCTATTCCTTCACCGCGGTGACGCAGCGCGCCGAAAAGCTGATGGCCGATGGCGGTTCGATGCTGACGCTGACGTATTACGGCGCCGAGAAATGGATGCCGCATTACAACGTCATGGGCGTGGCGAAGGCGGCGCTGGAATCGAGCGTGCAGTATCTGGCGGCCGATCTCGGCCCCTCGAAAATTCGCGTCAACGCGATCTCGGCCGGCCCGATCAAGACGCTCGCCGCCTCGGGCATCGGCGATTTCCGCTATATCCTGCGCTGGAACGAGTACAACTCGCCGCTCCGTCGCACTGTGACCATCGAGGAAGTCGGCGAGACCGCGGTCTTCCTGGTTTCCGACATGTCGCGCGGCATCACGGGCGAGATCATGCATGTCGATGCCGGTTACCACGTGGTTGGCATGAAGGTGCCATCGGCGCCCGACATCACGCTCGACAAGGGCGAGTGACCCCGGGCACCGGCCTTTAGCCGGCGACAGAGTTCCGCAGGCGCGCCGTTTCGGTATCGTCGCGCCTGACTTCATCGTTCGCGAGAGCGTCGCGCAGCTCGGATGCACTCCTGTCGCCGATGACGAGCGCCGGCGCGATTTCCGCGAGCGGCGCCAGGACGAAGGCGCGCTCGGCGATGCGCGGGTGCGGCACCTGAAGACCCGGCTCGTCGATGACGGCTTCGCCATAGGTCAGAAGATCGATATCGAGCGTGCGCGGCCCCCAGCGCTCCTTGCGCTCGCGGCCTTGCTCGCGCTCGATCCTGAGGCAGAAGGCGAGCAGGTCGGCAGCGGCCAGATCGGTCGCGATCATCACGGCCATGTTTCGGAATTCGGGCTGGTCGAGCTTGCCCCAGGGCGCAGTGCGATAGACCGACGAGATCCGCAGCACGGTCACGGCAGGATGGCGCGCCAGGGCTTCGATCGCCGCGGCGAAGGCCGTGACCGGATCGCCGAGATTGCCGCCGAAGCAGAGAGCGGCCTCAGTCTTCACGCCGGAAGTCCAGGCGGATGCCGACGGCCGCCAGCGTTGCCGGGATCGGCGGCGCGGGCTTGCGCAGCGTGATCCAGACACGGCTGACCGGGGGGAACTCGGCCAGGATGGCCTGAGCCACGGCGCGCGCCGCCGCTTCCAGCAGATTGTAGCGGCGGGTGGTGAAGGCATGTTTCACCACGGCGACGACCTTGCCGTAATCGACCGTGTCCGCGAGGTCATCGCTGATCGCCGAGGCATGGATGTTGGTCGCGAGCGCAATGTCGAGCGTGAAGCGCTGGCCGAGCCGTTCCTCCTCGGAGAAGCAGCCGTGATAGGCATAGATGTCGAGCTTCTCGATCAGGATGCTGCCTGTCTCGCTCATGGCGCGTCTCCGATGGCGGTCCAGACCTTGAAGGCATCGGCATGTGGACGAATGTCATGCGCGCGGATGATCGCGGCGCCCTGCGAGACGCCGTAGAGATGAGCTGCAAGCGTGCCGGCCAGCCGCTCGGCCGGGATCTTCTGGCCGGTGATCAGGCCGATGGTCGACTTGCGCGAGGCGCCGAGCAGCACCGCGCAGCCAAGCTGTTCGAGCTGGCGGAGATCGCGGATCATCGCGAGGTTCTGCGCAGGCGTCTTGCCGAAGCCAATTCCCGGGTCGACCACGATCTGCTCGCGCGGTACGCCGGCTGCGATGGCGATGGCGATGGAGCGTTCGAGGAAGCGCAGAACGTCATCGAGGATGTCCCGCGCCGGATCGATGCTGTCGCAGTTGTGCATCAGGATCATCGGGGCGCCGAAGCGGGCGGCGACATCGGCGATGGCCGGGTCGCGCTGGCAGCCCCAGACGTCATTGACGATCGCTGCGCCGGCGCCGAGCGCGGCTTCGGCGACCTCGGCCTTGTAGCTGTCGATCGAGATCGGGATGCGCGTTCGGGTGGCGAGCCGCGAAATCACCGGGATGACACGGGCACGCTCGGTCTCTGCATCGACTTCGGCGTGGCCTGGCCGGGTCGACTCGCCGCCGATATCGACGATGTCGGCGCCCTCCGCGATCAGCGTTTCGGCGTGAGCGATCGCCTCGTCGGCGCTCTTCAGCATGCCGCCATCGGAGAAGGAATCGGGAGTGACGTTGACGACGCCCATGAGCAGAGGCGTCGTGCCGAGGGCAAGCCTGCGACCGTCTGGCAAAGTGAGAGCCGGGGACATGGATCCATCCGAAGCGGAGAGCCGCCTATACACAGCGCACTCGCGCTCTGCCATCAGAAAGCGATGAGGGGTCGCCATGGCGAATACGCATGCCCCTGTGCCCGTCTGACGCTTTGACCTGCGGGCGCCGAGCGTGCATGAGCCGCAGCATGCTGCCGCTCACGATCTCTCACCGCCTCTTCCTCGTACGTCACGGCGAAACCGACTGGAACCGGGAGGGCCGTCTCCAGGGTTCGAAGGACATCCCGCTGAACGAGCTCGGGCGCGAGCAGGCGGCTGAAGCCGCCGGTCGTCTGCGCAGCCTGGTGCAGGGCTATGACGGGCTCGATTTCGTGGCTTCTCCCATGGAGCGGGCGCGCGAGACCATGGAAATCCTGCGCTATCGGCTGGGGTTGCCCCCCAAGGCCTACCGTATCGATGAGCGCCTGCGCGAGCTGACCTTCGGCACCTGGGAAGGGTTCACCTGGCGCGAGGTCCGCAAGTCCGAGCGCGAGCAGGCACTGGCGCGCGAGCGCGACAAATGGAGCTTCGTCCCCCCCGAGGGCGAGAGTTACCGGATGCTCGCCGAGCGGATCAGGCCGGTGCTGGAAACACTGACGGGCGAGACGGTGATGGTGAGCCATGGCGGTGTGGCGCGCGCCGTACTCGCGCTCGTCGGCGCAGTCGCGCCGGGGGATGCCGCGATGGTCGATATCTGGCAGGGCAAGATCCTGAAGGTCTCGGACGGGCGCGTCTCCTGGGTCTAGCGCGAGGTTCCGCCGCAGACATTCATCGCGGGTTCAGGGGTGCTCTTTAAGGAGTGTTGTGCTAGCAGGGATGCGCGCAACAGCGACATGCTCGGCAGGGGGAGGCAGTCGGAAACCGGATCGAACGATGCGGTTTCCGGGGGCGGTTATATAGGTGCGGATTGCCGCAGGGTCGCCTTGGGTGAGTGCCGCCAGGGCTGCTCTGGCGGATCCGCAGCGGGGCACCATGAACGACATCAGCATTCTGTCGGCGGACGAGACCGCCCAGAGCGCCACCCCGCTCGCAATGATTGCGGGCGAGAAGCGGCCCGACCTGATCCGCGATGAGGTTTTGGGCGAGATTTTCGCTGCGACGGTCGCAGCACGCGGCGCGCACCCGGCCCTGTCGGATGCCGAGCGCCGGCTGAGCTATGACGAGGTCTGGACAGCGGCGCGTAGTCAGGCGCGCGGCCTTGCCCTGTCAGGCATTGGCCCCGGCAGCATGGTTGGCCTGTGGATGCCGCGCGGCATCGACCTCCTGGTCGCGCAGATCGCGATCACGCTCAGCGGCGCGGCCTGGGTACCGTTCGATGCCGAGGCGCCTGTCGATCGCATCGCCACCTGCCTGAGCGATGCGGAGGCCAAGGGCCTCGTAACCTGCGCTGCCTGGCAGGGCAAGGCGACGGCGATCGGGCGTCCGGTCTGGTCGCCCGCGGATCTCGTGGCGCGTGACGATGGCGCGATCCTGCCGGCCCGCGCCGTCGGGCTGACCAAGGACCATCCCGCTTATCTGATCTATACCTCGGGCTCGACGGGCACGCCGAAGGCGATCGTCATCAGCCATCACAATATCTGCCACTTCCTGCGCTCCGGAAACGCCTTCTACGGGATGGGGCCCGACGACATCGTCTTCCAGGGCGCGTCGGTCGCCTTCGACCTGTCGATGGAAGAAATCTGGACTCCCTATCTCGTCGGCGCGACGCTGTTCGTCGCCTCGCCCGAGATGATGGGCGATGCCGAGAAGCTGCCGGCAATCCTGAACGGTGCCGGCGTCACCGTGATCGACACCGTGCCGACGCTGCTCGGTATCCTGCCCTCCGACGTGCCTTCGCTGAGGCTCATCCTGCTCGGTGGCGAGGCGCTGCCGCCCTCCATCGTGCAGAAATGGGCGAAGCCCGACCGGCGCATACTCAACACCTACGGGCCGACCGAGGCGACCGTGGTGGCGACCGCGACCGAGGTGAAGCCGGGCGAGGTGGTGACCATAGGTCGGCCGATCCCGAACTATACTGCCTATGTCGTCAGCGAAGAGCTGCAATTGCTGCCGCCTGGCCAGCAGGGCGAACTCCTGATCGGCGGTCCGGGCGTTGCCCGGGGCTATCACGGTCGCCCCGAACTGACGGCGGAAAAATTCATCGCCAATCCATTCGGCGGGATCGACGACCCCGTTCTTTACCGATCCGGCGATGCGGTCAGCCTCGATGCGGCCGGCAACATCGTCTTCCATGGCCGTATCGACGATCAGATCAAGATCCGCGGCTTCCGGGTCGAACTCGGCGAGATCGAGTCGAAGCTCGCAGACGAACCGGGGGTGAACCAGGCGGCGGTGGTGCTGCGCGAGGATGACGGCATCGAACGGCTCGTCGCCTTCGTGGTCAGCGAGCCGGGCGTCGCGGTTGATGCGGGCGTGCTGCGCGCCGCGCTGAGGGAGCAGCTCCCCCCCTATATGGTCCCCGCCCATTTCGAGGCCGTCGGCTCCCTGCCGCGCATGGTCTCGGGCAAGGTCGACCGCAAGATGCTCAGGGCCGCGCCGCTGACGGCGCCGGCCGCAGCCGGCGAGCAGGAGCCGCCGCGCAACGAGACGGAAGCAGCCCTGCTCGAGGCGGCCAAGCGCGTGCTGGGTGCGTCGAGCCTACCGCTCGAGGCCGATTTCTTCGTCGATCTCGGTGGTCATTCGCTGCTGGCCGCGCGCTTCATCTCGATCGTGCGCGAAACCCCTGCCTATGCCGGGATCACCCTGCAGGACGTCTATGGCGCCCGTACGCTGCGCGGCATGGCGGCAGTGCTCGACGGGCGCGGGATCGCGGAGGCGCAGGATCTCTCCTTCACTCCGCCCTCCTTCCGGCGCCGTTTCCTGTGCGGCCTGGCGCAGGCCGCCGTGCTGCCGATCATCATCAGCCTGGCGACGGCGCAGTGGCTCGGCATCTTCGTCACCTATCTGCTGATCTCCGGCGAGGACCTGTCGCTGCCGGCGCAGGTCTTCACCTTGCTCGGCGTCTATGTCGCGATCACCATCGTCACCGGCCTGATCTCGATCGCCTTGAAATGGATCGTGCTCGGCCGGACCAAGCCCGGCGTCTATCCGCTCTGGGGCGTCTATTATTTCCGCTGGTGGTTTGCCGCGCGCGTCGCGGGCCTCGTCCATATCAAATGGCTGCAGGGCACGCCGGTGATGCGCTTCTACTGGCGCCTGCTCGGCGCCAAGGTCGGCCGCGACGTCATTATCTCGGATTACGAGGCCGGAGCGCTTGATCTCATCGAGATCGGCGACTGCACGACCTTCGGTTCGAAGACCACCTTCGCCAATGGCGAAGCCATCGGCGACAAGTTGATCCTCGGCCGGATCAAGATCGGCCGGGACGTGAACGCCGGCGCTTCCGTGGTCTTCGGCCATGGCAGCGTCACCGGCGACCATGCCGAGATCGGCGATCTCACCGCGATTCCGGCCGGCGGGAAAGTCGGCGAGGCCGAGATCTGGGACGGTACGCCCGGCCGGAAGATCGGCATGGTCGATCTCGACTCGCTGCCTCCGCAGGCCGAGGCGAGCGCGCGCCGCCGCTTCGCGATGACGGTCTTCTACATCTTCATGCTGATCGTGCTGCCGCCGATCAGCCTGCTGCCGATCTTCCCGGCCTTCTGGCTGTTCGACCGGATCGACGACCAGATCGCGACATGGTCGGAGATCAGCTATCTCTGGTATCTGCCGATCCTGACCTGGCCGACGGCCATGGGTCTCATCGCCTTCACCGTGCTGTTGATGGCCGGCCTGCGCTGGGCGATCCTGCCGCGCGTGACTTCGGGCTCGTGGTCGATCCATTCCGGCTTCTATGCCCGCAAATGGACAGTGGCGCTGGCGACCGAGGTGACTCTGGAGACGCTCTCCTCGCTGTTCGCGACGATCTACATGCGTTTCTGGTACCGGCTGATGGGCGCCAGTATCGGCAAGGGAGCGGAGATCTCGACCAACTTGTCCGGTCGCTACGACCTGACGGCGATCGGAGCCGGCAACTTCATCGCCGACGAGGTTGTCTTCGGCGACGAGGATATGCGCCGCGGCTATATGCGTCTCGACATGACGAAGACCGGCGACCAGGTCTTCATCGGCAATGATGCGGTCGTACCGCCTGGCGCCGTGATCCCTGATCGGGTGCTGATCGGCATCAAGTCGAAGCCGCCTGCCAATGAAAAGATGCAGCCGGGCGATACCTGGTTCGGCTCGCCCGCGATCCGCCTGCCGACGCGCCAGAAAGTCGATCTCGGTGCGGACTGGACTTATAAGCCGTCGCTCGGGAAAAGGCTGGCGCGGGCTGGTTTCGAGGCGCTGCATACCTCCTTCCCGGCGATGCTGTTCATCACCTTCGGCACCATCGCGGTCGATCTCGTGCTGCAGCAGAAGATCTTCGATCGCGACTGGGTCGGGCTCGCGCTTAGCTTTATGGGCGTGTCCATCCTGATCGCGGTCACGCAGGCGCTGATCTGCGCCGCGATGAAATGGCTGCTGATGGGCGTCTACAAGCCCATCATGAAGCCGATGTGGTCGTTCTGGGCGATGCGCACCGAGGCGGTCGCCGTGCTCTACTGGGGGCTGGGCGGCAAGGTGCTGTTCGACTATCTGCGCGGCACGCCTTTCCTGCCCTGGTTCCTGATGCTGTTCGGTGCGAAATACGGCAAGGGCGTCTGGCTCGACTCGACCGATATCACCGAGTTCGACTGCATCAAGGTCGGCGACTACTGCACGGTCAACGCGCATTCGGCCCTGCAGACGCATCTCTATGAGGACAGGGTCATGAAGGTCGGCCGCGTGCATCTCGGCAAGGGCGTCTGCGTTGGCGCGGCGGCGACGGTGCTCTACGACACCCATGTCGGCGACTACGCGCAGATCGGCCTGCTGACCGTGATCATGAAGGGCGAGAACCTGCCGGCGAATACGCGCTGGGAAGGTGCACCGGCGGTGCCGGCCAGGGCGGCGGCGCATTAAGGCCAGCGGTTCTACCCGCGCTGCAGCGCAGCATTGCCGGAGATGCGCAGCGCAGGATGAGGTGTGGCGACCTTCGGGTGCGGTTTCCGCGCTGCGGGGTTTCGCGCGGGCGCGATACGGCTTATGAGCCCGGTGCGAAACCCGTCAGGCTGCCATGTCCCACAACACCTTCGGCCATCTCTTCCGCGTCACCACCTTTGGGGAAAGCCACGGGCCGGCGATCGGCTGCGTCGTCGATGGCTGCCCGCCGCTGATCCCGCTGAGCGAGGCCGAAATCCAGCGCGAGCTCGATCGCCGCCGGCCCGGTCAGTCGCGCTTCACCACGCAGCGCCAGGAACCGGACCAAGTCCGCATCGTCTCCGGCGTCTTTCCAGACGAGGCGAGCGGCCAACAGGTGACGACCGGAACCTCGATCGGGCTGATGATCGACAATGTCGACCAGCGCTCCAAGGATTATTCGGATATCAAGGACAAGTACCGGCCCGGCCACGCCGACTTCACCTATGACGTGAAGTACGGCATTCGCGACTATCGTGGCGGTGGGCGCTCCTCGGCACGCGAGACAGCCATGCGGGTCGCAGCCGGCGCGATCGCGCGCAAGGTCGTGCCAGGCATGATCGTACGTGGCGCGCTGGTGCAGATGGGACCGCACAAGATCGACCGGGACAACTGGGACTGGAACGAGATCGCCAATAATCCGTTCTTCTGCCCGGACGCCAAGGCGGCGGCGTTCTTCGCCGAATATCTCGACGGCATCCGCAAATCCGGATCATCGATCGGCGCGGTGCTGGAGATTGTGGCCGAGGGCGTTCCCGCCGGTCTCGGTGCGCCGATCTACGGCAAGCTCGATGCCGAACTCGCCGCGGCGCTGATGAGCATCAATGCGGTCAAGGGCGTCGAGATCGGCGAAGGTTTTGCTGCCGCCGAGCTCTCCGGCGAAGAGAATGCCGACGAGATGCGGGCCGGAAACGACGGCAAGCCGCTCTTCCTCTCCAACCATGCCGGCGGCATCCTGGGCGGTATTTCGACCGGGCAGTCGATTGTCGCCCGTTTCGCGGTGAAGCCGACATCCTCAATCCTCGCCACCCGTGCGACCGTGACGCGGACGGGCGGGGAAGCGGATATGTTCACCAAGGGGCGCCATGACCCGTGCGTCGGCATCCGGGCCGTGCCGGTCGGGGAGGCGATGGTTGCCTGCGTGCTGGCAGACCAGTTCCTGCGCCATCGCGCGCAGGTCGGCGTGGTCGAGCCGCGCTGGCCTTTTGCTCGGTGATTTTCAGTATTACTGAAATTATTTCGTTGTTTCATTGCAAGTGAAGCAGGGGCATATTAGCTTGCGGCCATGAAGCTCGAAACGTGGCTCCGGCAGAATGGCATGGCCCGCAGCGCCTTTGCGCGGTCGGTCGGCCTGTCGCCGGCCAGCGTGACGGCGCTCTGCAACGACCAGAGTGCCTGGATCTCGCGCGAAAGTGCCGAGCGCATCGCCGCCGCCACCAACGGTGCCGTCACCCCCAACGATTTTCTGGGCCTGCAAGGGCCGCGGGAGGCTGTCATGCAGCAGAACGTCACTCAGGCCATCGAAGCCTTCACCCGCGGCGAGATCGTCATCGTCACCGATGACGATGACCGCGAGAATGAGGGCGATCTGATCATCGCCGCCTCGCTCTGCACGCCGGAGAAGATGGCCTTCATTATCCGCAACACCTGCGGCATCGTCTGCGCGCCGCTGACGGCCGACGAGGCGCGGCGGCTCCGACTCGATCCGATGGTCTCGTCGAATGACGCGCCGCTCGGTACTGCCTTCACGGTGACGGTCGACGTCAAGCACGGGCTGACCACCGGCATTTCGGCCGAGCAGCGCAACAATACGGTGCGGGCGCTCGCCAACGGCAATATGGGCGCGACGGATTTCGTGCGCCCCGGCCATGTGTTTCCGTTGATCGCCAAGGATGGCGGCGTTCTGATGCGCTCCGGCCATACCGAAGCGGCGGTGGATCTGTGCAAGCTCGCCAATCTGCCGCCGGTCGGCGTGATCTGCGAGCTCGCCAATGATGACGGCACCGTGATGAAGGGTGCGCAGATCACCGCCTTCGCCAAGACGCATGGGCTGCAGCAGATCACGGTCGCCGAACTGATCGCCTATCGCCAGGCGCGTGAGAAGCTGGTCGAGCGTGTGCATTCCTTCCCGGTCAAGACCGAGTTCGGCGAGATGACCGGCCATGTCTATGTCACACCCTTCGAGGACACCCAGCATTTTGCCTTCGTCATGGGCAAGGTCGGTGACGGCGAGAAGGTACCGGCGCGGCTGCACCGGGCGAATGTCGTGGCGGATGTCCTCGGCGGCGCGAAGTCGATCCAGTGCGCGCTCCGGCGCTTCCAGCAGGATGGCCGCGGCGTACTGATCTATCTGCGCGACGGCTCGGCCGGCGTGCCGATCAAGAGCGTCGAGGAGGGCTCGGACGCCCAGCGCTCGCAGCAGTGGCGTGAGGTCGGCCTCGGCGCCCAGATCCTGCGCGATCTCGGGGTCGCCTCGATCGTCAACCTCGCTTCCTCGCCGCGCTCCTTCGTGGGCTTGAGCGGCTTTGGCATCGAGATCGCGGAGACGCAGCCTCTGGAATGAACGGCTGCGCCGTCGTTCCGAGCCGAGCGCTGCAATCCAGGTCCGCCTGCTGCGCTCCTCGCAATGACGGTTAGATCGCCCTGCGTCCGTTTGGACGCAGGGCGATCTATCTCTCTTTGTTTGGGCATTGTCTTTCCCGAAAACCGCAATCCACTTTTCGGGCCGATGCTTTAGCCTCGCATCAGTGCCAGGACATGGGCTGCCGTCGATTTCGACAGGGCTTCGAGATCGTAGCCGCCTTCGAGGATCGAGACGAGGCGGCCCTCGGCGCGACGGTCCGCGATCGCCATCAGCTTCTGGGTCGCCCAGACGAAATCGCCTTCGACCAGATTGATATTGGCGAGCGGGTCGCGCCAATGAGCATCGAAGCCGGCCGAGATGATCACGAGGTCGGGCTGGAAGGCGTCGACACGTGGCAGCACCGTGGTTTCGAACGCGTCCCGGAAGGCGTCGGAGCCATCGCCCGCGCGCAGGGCGGCATTGACGATCGTGCCGTGCTCGCCGCGTTCCGAAGGAGCGCCGGTGCCGGGATAGAGCGGCATCTCGTGGGTCGAGGCGTAAAGCACGCTCGGGTCGTTCCAGAAGATCTCTTGTGTGCCATTACCGTGATGGACGTCCCAGTCGATGATCGCGACGCGCTCCGCGCCGTGCGCCTCCCGGGCGTGGCGGGCGGCGATGGCAGCCTGGTTGAAGAAGCAAAAGCCCATCGCCTTGACGCTCTCGGCGTGATGGCCGGGCGGACGCGTGGCGCAGAAGGCATTCTTCGCCTTGCCATTCATCACCTCATCCACGGCATGGGCAGCAGCGCCGACGCCGCGCAGCGCAGCCTCCAGCGAGCCGGGCGACATCGTGGTGTCGGCTTCGATGTCGACGAGACCCGTCTCCGGTGAGGCGGCGATCAGCGCCTCCGCGAAATGGCGCGGGTGGCAGAGCGTGACGAGGCCGAGATCGGCGCGCGGAGCCTCGACCCGGGCGAGGTGGGCGAATCGTTCATCCTCGAGCGCCTGCTCGACGACGCGAATCCGGTCGGGGCGCTCGGGATGGCCCGGCGGAGTCAAATGCTGCAGGCTGGCCGGGTGCGTAATCAGAAGCGTCGTCACTGGTTCTCATCCTCATCGCCGGTCTTGCCGCCGCGCATCATGTTGCACTGCCGTTGCGCTATTGCCACGGTCGCGGCCGAAGTCGACGAAACACGCTTCGCAGCAGGAACTTCATTGCGCCATGTCAGTTTGACGCATAGAGCAGCGGCGCGGCTCGACGTCACCCCAACCCCCGGGGCGGGAATACAATATTAACTTTTCATTCATCATAAAGAGCGCGTTCGCGGCGTCGCTGGTGGTAGGCATGAAACAGACTGTAATCGTTGCCCTGGCGCTGTCGACCCTGCTCGGTGCCTGCCAATACAAGAGCGTGAACGCTCCCGCACTCTCTGAGCGGGATGCAGAGTACATCGCGCTCGTGCCGAAATTCGAGCACCATATCACGCAACTGCCCTACGAGATCACGGACCCGACCGGTCTGCCGCCCGGCAGCATTAAGGTCGATACGGTCGAGAAGTATCTCTACTTCGTGCTGCCGAACAAGAAGGCGATTCGCTACGCCGTCGCGACCGGCGACGAGGCTTTTGGCTGGACCGGTGAAGCCATGATGCAGCGCAAGGCCGAGTGGCCGCGCTGGACTCCGCCAGCCGAGATGATCAAGCGCTGGCCGCATCTGGCGCCGCGCGCCGGCGGCATGGAAGGCGGCCCGGAGAACCCGCTCGGCGCGCGCGCGCTGTACCTCTACCAGAACGGCAAGGACACGCTCTACCGCATCCATGGCACGAACGAGCCCGAGACCATCGGCCGCTCGGCGTCTTCCGGCTGTATCCGGATGCGCAATATCGACGTGATCGACCTCTTCAATCGCGTCCAGGTCGGCACCAAGGTGATCGTGGTCTGAGCAGGGCTGCTGTATGGGGCTCACCTGCTGTCCCGGCCTTGCGCATGCAGGAGCAGAATATCGCGAACGGCACGGTTCATGGGGGTCGGTATGCCCACTGCCGCACCGAGATCGACCACGCCGCCGCTGAGCCAGGGGAGTTCTAGCCGCTTCCCCGCCTGCAAGTCATGATACATGGATGCGATCATGTCGTGAGGCAGGCCATCGGCGAAGGCCAGCCGCTGTTCGGCATAATCCTCCGGAAGGGCGATGCCGTGCGCGCGTCCGACGGCGAGCGCCTCCTTCATCAAATCGAGAAGGAACTGCCGGGTTAGCGGATTGTCACGGATCTGGCCGAGCGGCATGCGCATAGAGGTTGTCGCACCTGACAAGCCGACCAGGAAGACGAATTTCTGCCAGATCTCGCGGCGGATATCGGGGCTGATCTCCGCGTTGATGTCGCCTGCCGTACAGACCTGATGAAAATCCTCAATGCGCTTCGAGACCCGGCCGTCGAACTCGCCAAACAGCAATCTCTGCATCGTGCCGATCTGTGCGATGACACCCGGTTTGCTGACGGCCGTTGCAACGTAGCCGACGCCACCGATCAAGGCGGCGTCGCCGATGATCGGCCGGAGTATGTCGTTCTTCTGCACGCCGTTCTGAAACGAGATCAGGCCGGTATCCGGTCCTATCGCGGGAAGCAGGGACCTTGCGGCAGCTTCCGTGTCCCAAAGCTTGACCGCGAAGAGGATCAGATCGACCCGGCCAATGCGGGACGCATCGTCGGTGACGTCGATTTTGGGCAGTTCAATTGGTTCGCTGTCGTTTTCAATGCGCAACCCATGCTGACGCATTGCTGCAAGATGCGCACCGCGCGCGATGAAAACGACGTCGGCGCCGCCTTTGACCAGCCGCGCGCCAAAATACCCGCCAACGCCCCCCGACCCCATGACGGCAATCCGCATCGCGCCCTCCTCAGGTCACGACCGCTGAACGTCTCAACAGATCAGATTCAGCCTGAATGATAAAGGTGACTGCTTCAGGTTTGCAGGTATCAGCCGACGAGGTTCGGCTTCCTTAGGGGATTTCGCAGCTGCCAAGGTCCGTTTGCTTCGGCATCAATCAGGGCATACTGCGAAGCTGATCGTTCCGCCGCAGCGTCCTGGCCTAACCCAACTCCACCAGCACGATCTCGGGAGGGATGCCGAGCCTGAATGGCAACTTGCTGGTGCCGAGGCCGGCAGAAACCACCAGATCGCGCCCGTCCTCGCGGACATGTCCATAGGCGTAGCGATTGCCATAACGCGAGGGCACGATCGGCGACCAGCCGAAGAGCCGCACCTGCCCGCCATGGGTGTGGCCCGACAATGTCAACGCAACCCGCGCCGGCATCCGGGCGAAGACATCCGGCTCATGCGCCAGCATGATGATAGGGGCGCCGTCATCAGCGATCTGGGCGAGGGTGCCGGGCAGGTCGTCGACGCCGTTCTTCTGTCCGCGCAACCGTCTCAGGAAGGCGATCTGGTCGCCGAGGCCGGCAAGCCAGAGCGGTCCTGCGGCGGTATCGAGGCGCAGCGCCCGATTTTCGAGGACCTTGATCCCGACGGCTTCGAGCGCAAGGCCCGACTGTGTCGGCCCGCTGCGGTTCCTCTGTGTCGGTTCGTCCTGCCACCAGTCATGATTGCCGAGCACGGCGTAGACCCCGCTTGGCGCCTTGAGCGCGGCGAGTTCCGTGGCCCAGTCGGCGTAGGGCGGGTCGGAGACGCGGCGGGCCCGGCTCGCAACGAAATCTCCAAGCAGCAGGACGAGATCCGGATTCAGCTCATTGGCCGTCGCGACGATATCGCGAACGCGCGACACGGGCATATGCGGTCCGCCAATATGCAGATCCGAGATGATTGCGAGCTTGAGGCGACCTGACCGGGGCCAGCCCTTCGGGGTGAAGCGGTAATGCGTTACGCGCTGATGGGTTGGCTCCCAGGCATAGGCGTAACCGCCGGTGCCAAAGCCAGCCAAAAAAAGACCGGCGAGAGTTTGGAGAGCTCTGCGCCGGTCAATCATGGAGGGTCTCGAAAGTCAGTCTGCCAGTCGTCAAGTCAATCGTCAAAACCGTTCCGGAGAACGGCCGGCACAAGATGGGCCGGTTTTCTCTCTGCCGTCCTGTCCGACGCAGGCGAGGAGCGTCTTGTACCCGCGGCGACCGCGGGAATTGCGATCGGGCGGAAGTGCGATGCGTAGGCCTCCTTGGCCGAGGCATCATGGAAGCTCGCACTGCGTTGCGTCATCTGACGCTGATTGGCGGAAGGCATCGGTCCTGACTTTGCTTGTTGCACGGTGCCGGCGGTTCCTGGCCGCCGACACAGGGAAGGTGACGTCCGATCGGGACGACGAAGCGGCGTGATCGTGATTTCTTCGTGGCTTTTCGGCCTCGATCGCAACCATGTCGCCGCTTCGGTTAAGCTCCCCTTAAGCAACCCGGCTCAGGCCGCGAGCAAACCTTCGGCCTTGGCCCAGGCGAGCGTCTTGTTCAGGGCCCGCTCGTAGCGGTCGAACATCTCCTCGATCTCGGCCTCGGTGATCACGAGCGGCGGGCAGAAGGCGACGCGGTCGCCCATGGCGCGTGTGATCAGGCCCTCTTCCTGCGCGAAGGCGACCGATTTCGGGCCGACGCCCTTCTTGGTCTCGAACGGGGCCTTGGTCGCCTTGTCCTTGACGATCTCGACGCCACCGATCAGGCCGACGCCGCGTGCTTCGCCGACCAGCGGATGCTCGGCAAGCTTCTCGAGCCGCCGCAGGAAGGTCGGGGAGACCTTCCGGGTATGCTCGACGATCTTGTCGCGCTGGTAGATTTCCAGAGTCTTGACCGCGATCGCGCAACCGACCGGATGGCCGGCATAGGTGTTGCCGTGGCCGAATGTGCCGATCTTGCGGCTCTGGTCGACGAGCACCTCGTAGACCTTGTCGTTCATCATCACGGCGCTGAGCGGGAAATAGGCCGAGGTGATCTGCTTGGCGAGCGAGATCGTGTCGACGTTCATGCCATAGGTCGTGGTGCCGAACATGTTGCCGGTGCGGCCGAAGCCGGTGATGACCTCATCCGAGATGAACAGGATGTCGTATTTGGCCAGAACGGCGTTGATCTTTTCGAAATAGCCGTCCGGCGGGGTGATCGCGCCGCCGGCGCCCATCACCGGCTCGGCGATGAAGGCAGCGACCGTGTCCGGCCCTTCGCGCAGGATCATCTCCTCCAACTCGGCGGCGAGGCGCGACGAGAAGTCCTGCTCGCTCTCGCCAGGCTCGGCGAAGCGATAATGATGCGGGCAGGAGGTGTGCAGGATGCCCGGCAGCGGCAGGTCGAAATCGATATGATTGTTGGGCAGGCCGGTGAGCGAGGCCGAGGCTACCGTGACGCCGTGATAACCCTTCAACCGCGAGATGATCTTCTTCTTCTGCGGCCGGCCAAGGGCATTGTTCATGTACCAGACGATCTTCACCTGGGTGTCGTTGGCATCGGAACCGGAGGCACCGTAGAACACCTTCGAGATCGGAACCGGGGCGATCTCCTTCAGCTTTTCCGCCAGCTCGATCGCCGGATCATGGCTGCGCCCGCCGAAGATATGCGTGAAGGGCAGCTTCTTCATCTGCTCCGTCGCCGTCTCAATCAGCTCCTGGTTGGAGTAGCCGAGCGCGGTGCACCAGAGCCCGGCCATGCCCTCGATATATTCCTTGCCGGCGCTGTCATAGACGAAGACGCCCTTGCCGCTTTCCAGCACCAACGGGCCGGTCTCGCGATGCGTCGCCAGGTTCGTATACGGGTGGACCAGGGTCTCGATGTCGCGGACGGCGAGGTTGGATAGCATGGCGCAAGCTCCAGGTTTTTATGCGGCCTTTATGCGAGCATAGACCGGGACCAGCGCAAGCGCTGAGCGATTTTCACGCAGATCGACGCAGACTCTGGCGCGCATCGGGCTGTGCCGGCTCAGGAATGTCCGGCTGTGCCGGGTGGAGCGCGATATCCTGCGCCCGCCCTTGCCAGCATGCCGCCGACCGCGACCGCCGTCAGATCTTCGCCGGCCGCCGCAATGATCTGCACGCCGAGCGGCAGACCGCCGTCTGACTGCGAGATCGGCGCGACCAGTGCAGGCAGATCGGCCCCGGTCGCGAGCGAGGCCCAGAGCAGGAAATCGAGATAGGGGCGAAGCTCGCCGTTCACGGCAAGGCGCCTCGCGTGAATGTCCGGCGTGTGATCATGCGGGATTGCGGAGACCGGCGCGGGCGGGCAGAGCACGACGTCATAGGACTGGAAGAAGCGGGCCCATTGCCGCTTCAGAGCCATGCGCCGCTGCGAGATCTGCTGATAGAGTCCCGGCGTCATGCGCGCGCCCCGCGCTTGCAGCGACTGATGCGAGAGATCGTTGGTGCTGAAGCGCGATGCCATCGCCTGGATGCGCGCCCTGACCTTGGGCGGCAGTCCATAGGCGACAACGGCGTGGTTGAGCAGCGCATAGACCTCGAAGGCTTCGGAGAAGCGGATCGCCGGGCGCGCGGTCTCGTCGATGATTGCGCCTTGCGCGGCGAGCAGATCTGCCGCTCGACGCACCGCTGCGCTGACCTCCCGGTCGACTGGTGCGAAAGCATCGTCGACCCAGAGTGCGACGCGCAGGCCGCGGGGCTCCTGCAGCCGTGGAGCGGTGAGGGCGGCGCCTGCGACATGCGGGTCGCGCGGGCCGGCCAGAACGGGGAGGATGAGCGCAAGGTCCTTGGCGGAGCGCGTGATCGGCCCGGCGACCAGGAGGTCGGCATTGCGCGGTGTACGGCGCTCGGGCGGCGGCGGCAGATGGCCCCAGGTCGAGATCAGGCCCCAGCTCGTCTTCAGGCCGTAGACGCCGCAGGCATGGGCCGGCCAACGCACTGAGCCGCCGAGATCTGAGCCGAGCTCGAAGGCGGCCATGCCGGTCGCGACTGCGGTTGCGGCCCCGCCGGACGAGCCGCCGGGAGAGAAGGCCGTATTCCAGGGATTGTTGGTGACGCCGTGAATGGGGTTATAGCTCTGGAAATCGCCGGAGAAGACCGGGACGTTGCTCTTGCCCAGAATGACGGCGCCGGCGGCGCGCAGACGGGAGACCGGCGCGGCATCGTCCGCAGGAATGCGGTCCTTGTAGGCGGGCAGCCCACCCGAGGAGGGCAGACCGGCGACGTCGAACGCGTCCTTGATCGTGATCGGCAGTCCTTCGAGCGGGCGGGCGCTGCCATTGGCGAGGCGCCTGTCCGATTCTGCCGCCATGGCGCGCGCCGCGTCGCGGTCCTGGGCAATGACGGCGTTGAGCAATGGGTTCAGCGAGTCGATGCGGGCGAAACTGGCCTCGAGCAGGTCGCTCGCGCTGAAGCGGCGGGCGAGCAGGGCTTCGCGGAGGTCGGTCGCTGAGGCGGTCAGGTCGATCGCAGGCATCGGCACGTCCGGTCGGTTGGCAGGAACCAGCCTCCTGCCTAGAGCATGCTGCGAAAAAGTGGCAACGGTTTTTCGCATGAAGCATGCTCTAACCTATTAGAGTCGATCACGTTTTCTGCGTTTGGACGATTTCGTCCAAACGCAGCGTGATCTAGCCGGTTCGCGCCTCGACTTCCATCCGCCGAAGGAAGCTCTCGCCGTCACTGATGCCGAGTTCGTAGGCGAAGCGGATCCCTTCCCAGTCGCGGATCGTGAATTGCGAGACCGGAATGGTCCGGGACGGACGTGCATAGGTTCGGCCTGCCACCTGCGGCACCGCGGAGAAGGGGCGGGTCAGCAGCACGAGCGTCTGTTCGCCGGCCTCTTCCAGATCGGCGAGCGCCCAGGCCGGGGCACTGTCGACCAGCCCGCCGTCAAGCGCAGCGCGCTGCCCGACGAGACCGGCCGGCATGAAGGGGGGTACTGCGGCGCTCGCCATGAGGGCCGCGACCAGTTGTTCGGCTGTCGCGCAATCGGCGAGCCGGACAAGATCGGGCACGAAACCGAGGCGGCGCCCGGCGGTGGGATGGACGGGCCGGCGAAGGCGCTTTTCGAGCTGATAGGCGCCGATCCCCAGCATTGCGGCAATTGGCAGGGGCCAGAAGCGTGGCGGGCGCGAGATCGCGATGCGGAAATCGCTCGTGATCCGCAAGGTTGCCAGGGCCTCGGGCGTGAAAAGCTGAGTCAGGAGACTCTGATAGAGCTCGCCGACTGGGAAGAGCCGCCCACCCCTGCGAAAGGCGGCCCAATCCATCTCGGACGTTCTGCCGAGACAGGCTTGCCTGACCTGCTCGCGTATGGTCGGGCCCCGGCCAAGTGCCGTATAGAGCATCGCGAAGGCGCCGGCGCTGACACCGACGACCCGGCGTGGCGACAGGGCGAGGCGTGGCGCCACGGTTTCATAGAAGCCACCCTGCCAGTAGCAGCGATTGCCGCCGCCGGCGAAAGCGAGTCCGGCGAACATGAAGGCGCTATTCGGTGTCCACGGCGCGAGCCAGGTCGCGCCAGGCGAGGACGAGCCGGTCGAGATCGGCGAGATCACCGGCCTGCAGCTTGCCGAGAGTGGTCGCGACATAGTTACGCTGCGCTGCGATGCCGGCTTCCGCCAGCCTGCGCCCCTCCGGCGTCAAGTGCATCGCATAGGAACGCCTGTCGCCCGCGATGGCGCGGCGCTCGACGAGGCCCGCCTGTACCAGACGATCGACGAGCCCGGAGACATTGCCCTTGGTGACGTAAAGCCGCTCGGCCAACTCGCTTTGGCTGATGCCTTCGCGTTCGGTCAGCGTGGAGAGCAAATCGAATTGCGGGATCGAGAGGCCGAGCGTGCGGATGCGCGTCGTCATCTGGCCGAGCATGCGCTGATGCAGCCGCATGAAGCGGAACCAGACGCGGTCTGGATCGGTGCGTAGGGCGTCGGGCGCTGACACGGTTCCAACTCTGAAGCTCTATCAGTTCTGCCCTAAACTATCGCGTGGTTCGAGGCGAGCCCTTCGTTTCGGCTTGCCGTTGCGCTCTTCCCGGTTTTGCCGTCCAAGCGCTGATGATCCGATGCAATGGTTACCCCCAGGTTCGTTCCACTCCCACGTCGATCAGGGTAGCGATCACGCAAAGGCGACCATGGCGGGTTCCGCGCTCCATTCGAACTCGGTGCCGTTCGTCCCGATACGGTGAAGAATGTCGGCCCGCCTCAGGAACCGCAGCCGCTCGCCTCTGTCGTTCGCGCCCTGATCCAGCGCGCAACCTCGCGCAACCGCTCCAGATCGACGCGGGTCTCAAGCCCGCTCTGCTCGAAATGGGTCACGAGCGTCTCGGTCGCGAGATTGCCGGTAGCGCCCGGAGCGTAGGGGCAACCGCCGAGTCCACCGACCGAACCATCGAAGACACTGACGCCGAGAGTCCATGCCGCCGCGACATTCGCGATGGCTCGCCCGCTGGTGTCATGGAAATGGCCGGCCAGCTGCGTCGCCGGCACCTTTTCCAAGGCGGCCTCGACCATGCGTGAGGTCCGTTCCGGCGTGCCACGCCCGATGGTGTCCGACAGCGCGATCTCGTCGCAACCGATCTCGAATAGCCGCGTTGAGACCTCCGCCACCGCTGCTGGGCCGATCGCGCCTTCATAGGGACAATCAAGCGCGCAGGAGACGTAGCCGCGCACCGGAACGCCAGCCCGTCGCGCCAATGCGACGACCGGAATGAAGCGACTGATACCCTCGGCAACGCTGCAATTAGTGTTGCGCCGGGAAAAGGTCTCGGAGGCGGCGGTGAAGACGGCCAGTGCCTGAGCTCCGGCTGCTAGCGCGGCTTCAGCGCCTTTCTCGTTCGGCACCAGGGCCGAATAAACCACGCCCGACCGGCGCGACGCCCCGCGCATAACCGCGTCGTGATCGGCCATCTGCGGCACCCAGCGCGGCGAGACGAAGGCTGTCGCCTCAATCCGGCCGAGGCCCGCCCGCGCCAGCAAATCGATCAGCGCGAGTTTGTCCGCGGTTGTGACCTGGGCCGTCTCGTTCTGCAGGCCGTCGCGCGGACCGACCTCGACAATGGTGACACGCCGCTTCGTCATCTCAGGCCCCGAGATAGGCCGAGCGCACGCGCTCGTCCCGCAGCAGTTCGGCTCCCGTTCCCTCGAGTGTGATCGTGCCGGTCTCGATGACATAGGCGCGATCCGCGACGCCGAGCGCCAGATTGGCCATCTGCTCGACCAGCAGAATGGTCATGCCCTCTTCGCGCAGCCGCCTGATCACGGCAAAGACCTCTCGCACGATCAGCGGTGCTAGACCGAGCGACGGTTCGTCAAGCAGCAGGAGTTTTGGCCGGCTCATCAGGGCTCGCGCGATGGCCAGCATCTGCTGCTCGCCGCCGGACAAGGTGCCGGCCAGCTGGTCCTGCCGTTCGGCAAGGCGCGGGAAGATGGCGAAGTAGCGTGCGATGTCGGCCTCGACGCCGTCGGTATCATTGCGTGCATAGGCACCCAGCATCAGGTTGTCGCGCACGCTCTGGTCGCCGAACACGAGGCGCCCTTCCGGCGAATGGCCGATGCCGAGCCGCACGCAATCATGCGGCCGGATGGCGTTCAGGCTGCGCCCCTGGAAGGAGATGGTGCCGGAGGCCGGATTCACTAGCCCCGCGATGGTGCGCATCAGGGTCGATTTGCCGGCGCCGTTGCCGCCGATCAGGGTCACGATCTCCCCCGCCGCGACGCTGAGCGAGATGCCCTTCAGCGCGTGAACCGCGCCGTAACGCACCTTGAGATCATCGATCCTCAGCATGCTCATGCGACAACCTCGATCTGCGCCTCGGTCTCGTCCTCGGCGCCGAGATAGGCGGCGATCACGCGCGGATCCTGGCGGATAGTGTCCGGCGCGCCCTCGGCGATCTTCTCGCCATAGTCGAGGACGAGCACGTGGTCGGAAATGCCCATGACCAGATCCATGTGGTGCTCGATCAGCAGCACGGTAATGCCGGCGGCCTGGATGCGCTGGATCACCTCGCCAAGCTCATGCGTCTCCTGCGGATTGAGCCCGGCCGCCGGCTCGTCCAGCAGCAGCAATCTTGGGCGCGACGCCAGCGCGCGGGCGATCTCGAGGCGGCGCTGCAGGCCGTAAGGCAGGCTCTTCGCCTGTTCGAAGGCGCGTTCGCCAAGCCCGAGTTCCGTCAGCAGGGCGAGCGCCTGACCACGCGCCGCACGCTCGGCGCGGCGGCTCGCGGTCAGACCCAGCAGTGAGGGGAGGAACGAGGTCTCCACATGCAGATGCGCGCCGAGCAGGACATTGTCGAGCGCCGACAGATCGCCGAACAGCTTCAGGTTCTGGAAGGTCCGGGCGATGCCGAGCGCGGCGATGCGATGCGGAGGCTCGCCGGCGATCTCCTGATCCCGGAAGCGGATCGAGCCGCCATTGGGCGCCACATGGCCGGAAAGCAGGTTGAGCAATGTCGTCTTGCCGGCGCCGTTCGGGCCGATCAGGGCGTGAACCTTGCCGGCGCTGATGCTGAAGCCGACATTCCGGACCGGAACGATGCCGCCATAGGCCTTGTAAAGATCCTTGACGACGAGAAGCGGTCCGGTTCCGCGATCGCGCTTTTGCTCCAGAAGCAGCGAGCGCTCCGGGGAGAGCGCGGGAGGCTGTGCTGACCGGCTCCGCTTCACCAGGTTCGCCAGCGCACCGGCGATGCCGTTCGGCATCAGGTAGAGCGAGAACAGCAGCAAGGCGCCATAGGTGAAATGCTGCAGCGCCGGCCAGCGCGCCAACCAGGCATCGAGAAGCGTCAGGATCACCGCGCCGAACAGCGGGCCATAAAGCGAGCCCGAACCGCCGAAGATCACCACGACGAGGAAGAGGATCGACAGGTTGAAGGTGATGAAATCCGAGTTGAAATACTGGTTCTGCTGGGCCACCACCGCGCCGGCGAGCGCGCAGGTCACCGCCGAGATGACGAAGGCCAGCGTCTTGGCCCTGACGACCGAAATGCCGACCGATTGCGCGGCAGGCTCCGCCAGCTGCACCGCCAGAAAGGCACGGCCATAGCGCCCGCGAAGCAACGAACGCAGCAGCAGATGCGTCACGATGCAGAGCAGGCCGACGAACCAGACCCAGTGCAGATTGGTAAAGCTGCGCCCAAAGATGGACGGCGCACTGATGCCGTAGAGCCCGGCCTGGCCCTTGAAGATGTCGGTCCATTCGGTGACGATCTTCTCGACGACGATCCCGAAGCCGATCGTCACCATGGCAAGGCTGGGACCGGAGACCCGGACCGACGGCATGGCGATGACGAGACCGAACACGGCGCCGAAGCCGCAGGCCAGCACCAGCGACAGCCAGGGGTTGATGCCCCAGTCGACATTGGCGATCGCGGCCGTATAGGCGCCGACCGCGAAGAGGCCGGCATGGCCGAGCGATTTCTGCCCGGCATAACCGACCAGCACGTTCAAACCCGCCGCCGCGAGATAGTTCACGCCGATCGTGAACAGTATCTGCAGATGAAAATCATTGAGCGGCAGAAGCGGCACGAGCGCGAGCGCGGCAACCACGCCCGTCACGCCGAGCGCATGATGAAGCCCCGGCATCAGATCTTCTCCACGCTGCGCGCACCGAGAAGACCGCTGGGCCGCACGACCAGCACGATGATGATCAGCAGGAAGATGGTGATCTCGCGCATCTCGGCGCGCCAGAGCCCGACCAGCGCCTCGATCAGGCCAAGCAGGAAGCCACCCAGCACGCAGCCGCGCGCATTGGTCAGCCCGCCGACGATCGCCGCCGAGAATGCCTTCAGTGCCACGCCGAGGCCGATGAAGACCGAGGCGGTGGTGATCGGCGCGATGAGGATGCCGGCAAGCCCCGCGAGAGCCGAGGAGATGACGAAGGCGATGATGACGATCTTCTCGACATTGATGCCGACGATGGCGGCGGCCTGCGGGTTGAAGGCGACGGCACGCAGCGCCTTGCCGAAGCGCGTCCTGCGGATGACGAAATCGAGGCCGACCATCACAGCGATCGCGACGACCGCGACGAGCACCTCCTGCGGCCGGATGCCGGCGCCCGCGATGCGATAGACCTCGTTGCCGAGCGGCGACGGGACCGCGATCGAGGCCGGGCCCCAGATCGCGAGCGCGGTATTCTGCAGGATGATGCCGAAGCCGATGGTGCTGAGCACCCAGTTCAGGCCGCCGACGCCGACGAAAGGTTTGATCGCGCAGTAGTAAAGCAGGATGCCGATCGCCCCGACGATCGCGACACTCGCAAGCGTCGCCAGGCCATAAGTGAACAGCGTCATCTCGGACGGTGCGAGATTGCCCCAATGCGGCTTGCCCGCCGCAAGCAGAAGCAGCGAGACGCCGACCAGGCTGCCGGGCACGAGAAAGGCCCCCTGGCCGAAATTGAAGGTCTTGGTGGTGGCGTAGGTGATGTTGAAGCCAAGCGCGATCAGCCCGTAGATCGCGCCCAGGGCCAGCCCGCTCGCCAGCGCTTGAAGTATTGCCGTCATCACGTCCCCGTACCGAGCGCCTCGCAGGAAGTAAGCCGGCTCATCAATGCGCAATCGATGAGCCGGCTCGTTCGGTGGATCATCAGCGTTTCAGGTCGGCCGCGGCCAGCGACTTGACGATCTCGTTGTCGAGCTTGACGACGCGGCCGTCCTTCCATTGCGCGAGATGGAAATCGGCGACGCCGAGCGCCTCGTGCTGCTCCTTCGCAAAGGGCTTTTTGTAGGTCTTGATGATGCCCTGGATCTCGCCGAGACTTTCCATGGCCTTCTGCACCTTGTCTCCGTCGGTGCCGCCCGCCTGCTTGATCGCCGCCGCAATCAGCATCACCGCGTCATAGCCCTGGGCGGCCGAGACGAAGGCCGGCATGTTGGGGTGCTTGGCGATCAGCCGCTTGTGGAGAGCGGTGGCGTGGTCGCTCGCATCCTCGGTCGTCGAGGCGGCGAAGATCGTCTTCTCGGCGAGCTTGGCCCCGGCGATGTTGATCAGCGGGGTGTTGATGCTGCCCCAGGTCGAAAGCAGGCCGGGGTAGTAGTCCATCTTCTCCATGCTCTTCAGCACCTGGGCGGTCGCGTCCGCCAGCGAGCCGGTGACGACCATGTCAGCACCGGCCGCCTTCAGCTTGGCGAGCTGCGAGGTCATATCGGTGTCCTTGGGGCCGAACTTCTCGACGGCCACTGGCTTGATGCCGTGCAGCGCAAGGATCTCCTGCAGGTCCTTGGTGGCCGCCTGACCATAGCCCGTCGTGTCCGCGATGATCGCGATGTTCTTGGATTTCGAGGCCTTGACCGCATAGGCCGCGAGCAGGGCGAGCTGCTCGCGATCGACCATCGAGACACGGAAGATGTAGTTCTGCGGCTCCTTGGCGTAGCGCGCCGTGATGTCGGTCGCGGTTGCCACATGGGAGACTACCGGCACCTTTTTCTGCTGCGGGATATGCAGCCAGGCGAGCGCGTTGCCGGAATTGGTCGGGCCGACCACCGCCGCGACCTTCTCGTTGTCGATCAGCTCATTCATGTTCTGGATCGACTTCGGCGGCGAGGCGGCGTCATCGCGGATCACGCCGACCAACTTGCGCCCGAGCACGCCGCCCTTCGCATTGATGTCCTCAATCGCGGCTTGGAAACCGTAGAGCCCCGACAGGCCGAGTTCGGCCGCCCCCGAGGCGGACTGGTCGGCATTGTAGCCGATCTTGATCTCGTTCTGGGCCGCCGCGGGCAGAGCGAAGGCAAGGCTGGTCGAGACGAGCAGCGCGCCGACAGCACGGCGTGAAATACGATTGATCATGCGTTCCTCCGGTATTGTCCGCTTTATGCGGGTTCTGTGTTGATGAATGGCGACTTCTGCCGGGATGCTCAGCGGGTCAGGCTCCTGCCCTTCGCGCCGCGAGCAGTTCGCGTGCGCGGTCGACGCGGACATCGTGGCTGCGCGCCAGTTCCGCCGCGACCGCCTCGATCTCGGCTCCTTCCGCTCCAGCGACGATCGCGATGTTGCGGGCATGCAGCGCCATGTGGCCACGCTGGATGCCCTCCGTTGCGAGAGCCCGCAAAGCCGCCATGTTCTGTGCGAGACCGACCGCGACCGTGACCTCGGCAAGTTCCTGCGCCGTCTCGACGCCGAGCAGGCGCAGCGACCATTGCGCCAGCGGGTGTGTCTTGGTCGCGCCGCCGACGAGACCGAGCGCCATCGGCATCTCGATCGAGCCCACGAGGCTGCCATCCTTGTCGACTTCCCAGGTCGTGAGCGAGGTATAGCGCCCACTACGCGCCGCATAGGCGTGCGCGCCTGCCTCGATCGCGCGCCAGTCATTGCCGGTGGCGACCACGACCGGGTCGATGCCGTTCATGATGCCCTTGTTGTGGGTGGTGGCCCGATAGGGGTCGATCACCGCGAAGGTATAGGCATCGAGCATTCCCTCGATCATGCGTTTGCCGGAGAACTCGGCCGTGGCGAGCGCGGCCTCCGGCACACTGACCGTGGCGCGCGCCAGCCGAAGATCCGCGAGATTAGACAGGATGCGCAGGCGCACCGTGCCGCCGGTGATTTTCTCGACGATGGGCGCGACTGTCTCGGCCATGGTGTTGACGGTGTTGGCGCCCATCGCATCCCGCACGTCGACGAGCAGATGCATGACCACGATCGGGCCGCGCGGCGTCTGCGGGAAGACGTGAACCTCGATGTCGCGGCAACCGCCGCCCAACGAGACCAGTACCTTGTCCTTTCCATTGGCGGCCGTGACGATCTCGTCACGCGCCGCAAGCAGCTTGTGGCGGGCGCCTTGCGGATCGGAGACCCCGATCAACTGGACCTGCGCCCGCATGATCGGCCGGTCGCTCGATGTGCGGAACCCGCCCGAACCGCGTGCGATCCGCGCCATATAGGAGGCAGCAGCCACCACGGACGGCTCCTCCACCGCCATCGGGATCAGGTAGTCCTTGCCATTGATCGTGAAATTGGTGGCGACGCCGAAGGGCAGTTCGAAGGTGCCGACGACGTTTTCGATCATCCCGTTGGCCAGCGTGAGCGGCAGTCCGCCCGGCGTAGCGAGCAGCACCTTGTCCTGCACAGACAGGGACGCCGCAGCGACAGCCGCGTCCAGCCGCTCGGCGCAGGAAAGGTTGCGGTAGTTCTCGATGCGCGAGTTCACGGACCGCGCGGAATGTCCGCGCGCTTCGGCCGTCTTCATGGATGTTTCCTCCGCCCGCTTCCGCGGCTTTTCGCCTGTTTGTTGGTTGACAGGCTCGGCCAAGCGCAGGACAGGAGCAAGGGACAATTCCTCGTACGATCCGATTCTCTGTACCAGTCAAATCACTGGTACAATCCGAGGCGTCATGGACGAGAAAGCCGACAGCACCCACAGAGAGCGCATTGTCGGGCGGATTGGCCGCTCGATCGATGACGGCCTGCTCCAGCCGGGACGGCGCATGCCTTCGCTGCGGGCGGCCGCCGAGGAATACGGTGTGTCCAAGAATACGATGGTCGAGGCGTATGACCGGTTGGTCGCGCTCGGGCGACTCGAAGCGCGGCGCGGCTCGGGCTTCTATGTCCGTGCCGGCGGGCGCAACACGATCGAGGCTCCGCCACAGCATATGACCGAGGCGATCGACATCGTCTCACTGCTGCGCGAGCAGCTTTGTCAGACCCATCCGGTGCGTGTCGGCGACGGTCGCCCACCCGCCTCATGGACGGAAGATTCCGAACTCGGCCGGCATCTGCGCCCGCGCAGCGGCAAGGGCCTGCTGCCGATCGAGCACGGCTATGGCGATCCGCTGGGCTACGGGCCCTTGCGCGCACAGGTCGCCCTGATGCTGGCGGAGCGCGCGATTCAGGTCTCGCCCGAGCAGATCCTTCTGACCTTCGGGGCCAATCACGGGCTCGACCTGATCGTCCGGCACCTACTGCGGCCCGGCGATACCGTGCTGGTCGACAGCCCGGGCTACTATCCGCTGTTCGGCAAGCTGAAGCTCGCCCGGGTCGAGATCATCGGGGTGAAGCGGCTACCCGACGGGCCCGATCTCGACGATCTCTCGCAGCAGATCGCGCGCCACGCGCCAAAGGCATTCTTCACCCAGTCCGTCGCGCATAACCCGACGGGCGGTGCGATCGCGCTCTCTGTGGCGCACCGGCTGCTGCAGATCGCGACGCGGCACGAGCTCTTCGTGATCGAGGACGATCCCTTTGCAGACGCCGTCCCGGCTTCACTGCCGCGCCTCGCCGCGCTCGACCAACTCGAGCGCGTGATCTATCTCGGCACCTTCTCGAAGACGCTCTCGGCCAGCCTGCGTATTGGCTATGTCGCGGCGAGCCCCGGCGTCAGCCGCGCGCTGACCGACATGAAGATGCTGACCGTCGTGAACAGTTCGGGCTATCTCGAACGCACGGTCAGCGACCTGATCGCCAGCGGTCAGTACAGGCACCATCTCAGGCGGCTGCGCGAACGCATCGGCAAGGCGACGACGCGGGCGCTGGAGAATCTGGAGCGGCTCGGACTGCCGGTCTTTGCCGCTCCCACCGGCGGCTATTATCTCTGGGCCGATTTCGCCCATGACGTCGACGACCTCGCCTTGGCGAAGCAGGCCTCGGAGCAAGGCATCTTCATCGCTCCGGGCTCCGTCTTCTTTCCCGATCGCCAGCAGACCCGGCCGGGCATGCGGGTCAACATCGCCTATGCCGACGATCCGCGGCTGATCCGCTTCCTCCAGAGCGCGCCACTGTCGGGCTTGCGCTGATCACACCCCCAGGTTCGTTCCACTCCCACTTCCATGGCTGGCCCTCCATAAAGCCGACCACCCATGAACCACGCAAACCGCGCCGCGGGAATCCCGAATGTCGAGCCGACCTAGGGCTCAACTCCTGCTTCCCTGCCGGGGAGCAGCCTGTCTATGCTGCTCCCAACAACAGCAAGAATGATCGTGGGGAGAGACGCCATGCTTGGCCTGATGCAGGACTGGCCCCTGCTGCTGCACCGGATCATCGACCATGCCGCCGTCCAGCACGGCACCCGTGAGGTCGTGAGCCGCGCGGTGGAGGACGGCTCGCTGCGGCGCACGACCTATGTCGATATCCGCCGCCGCGCCCTGCGAGTGGCCAGGCGCCTCGAACGGGAGGGGATGCGGCTCGGCGACCGGGTCGCGACGCTGGCCTGGAATACTGACCGGCATCTCGAGCTCTGGTACGGCATCAGCGGGATCGGCGCGATCACGCACACGGTCAATCCACGACTGTTCGCGGAGCAGATCGCCTGGATCATCAACCATGCCGAGGACAGGATGCTGTTCCTCGACCTGACCTTCGTACCGCTGATGGAGCAGATCCAGGACAGGCTGCCGAGCATCGAGCGCTTTATCGTGCTGACCGATGCGGCACATATGCCGCAAACCCGCCTGAAGGGAGCGGCCGCCTTCGAGGAGTGGCTCACCGAAGCAGACGACGATTTCGCCTGGAAGCAGTTCGACGAGAATACCGCCGCCGGGCTTTGCTACACCTCCGGCACCACCGGCGGCCCGAAGGGGGTGCTCTATTCGCACCGTTCGAACGTGCTGCATGCCATGGCCTGCTCGGCGCCGGACTATATCGGGCTATCCTCGCGCGACAGCGTGCTGCCGGTCGTGCCGCTCTTCCACGCCAATAGCTGGTCGCTGGCCTATTCGGCGCCGATGACCGGAGCCAAGCTGGTGATGCCCGGTGCGAAGCTGGACGGTGCATCGCTGCTCGAATTGCTGGAAGGCGAGGGCGTGACCTGCACCGCGGCGGTGCCGACTGTCTGGCTCGGCCTGCTGCAGCATCTGGAAGCGACCGGCGCCCGTCTCTCGACGCTGAAACGCGTGGTGATCGGTGGCTCGGCCTGTCCGCGCGCGATGACGGAAGCATTCGAACGCAAATACGGCGTCACGGTTGCACATGCCTGGGGCATGACCGAGATGAGTCCGATCGGGTCGTTCTGCTCGATCAAGCCGGTCTATGGGCATCTGCACGGCGATGCGCTCTACGACCTCAAGGTCAAGCAGGGGCATCCGCCCTTTACCGTCGAGTTCCGCATCACCAACGATGCCGGCCAGGATCTGCCCTGGGACGGCAGGACCTTCGGGCGCCTGAAGGTGCGCGGACCGGCTGTCGCCGGCGCCTATTTCAGGCGGGAGGATGAAGCGATCCTCGATGAGCACGGTTTCTTCGATACAGGCGACGTCGGCACCCTGGATGCCGCCGGATATCTCCAGATCACCGACCGCTCGAAGGACGTGATCAAGTCGGGCGGCGAATGGATTTCTTCGATCGACCTGGAAAATCTCGCGGTCGGCCATCCCGATGTGGCAGAGGCCGCGGTGATCGGCGTCGCCCATCCCAAATGGGACGAGCGGCCACTGCTGGTCATTGTCCCGAAACCCGGCCGTTCGCCGAGCCGCGAAGAGATGCTGGCCTATATGACCGGCAAGATCGCAAAGTGGTGGCTGCCGGACGATGTCGTCCTGGTCGAGGCAATCCCGCATACCGCTACGGGCAAGATCCAGAAGACCGCGCTGCGCGAGCAGTTCAAGGACTATCGTCTGCCGACAGGCTGAGCCGCGAGGCTTGCCTTCGGCGCCGGACCCCGCCACCTAAGCATCATGCACCGCCGCATCGTCTTCGAGGAACCTGTCTCGCGCGCCGCGCGCTGGAGCCGGCGGCTGGCCTGGTTCTCGGTTGCGGTGCTGCTGCTGGCTATTCTCGTCGCCCGGCTCGGCGAACCTTCGGTACAGGGGCTCGCGCCGATCGCCGGTGCCTATGGTTTCGTGCTGCTGGCGCTGCTGCTGGCGGTGCTCGCCTTCATGCGGATCTGGCAGGCGGGGCATCGCGGGGTCGGCATGGCGGCGCAGGCCTTCGTGCTTGCGCTCATCATGCTTGCGCCGGTGCTTTATGGTGGCTTCAAATGGCTGACGCTGCCGCGCTTGAGCGATATCTCGACCGATATCGATGACCCCCCGAGCTTCAGCCGCTCGCAGGCCGCCTTGACCGCACGCCACGGGCTGGTGCCGCCCGACGTCCCGGCTGGAGAGCGGCGCATCCAGCGCCAAGCCTATCCGAAGACGCTGCCGATCGTATTGGAGGTCCCGGCCGAAACGGCCTTCACCATCGCGCGCCGGGCCGCCACCGCGCTGGGCTGGCAGGTGCTCGAAGCGTCGCGCCCGGGCGGGCGCAGCGGGGCAGGGCGGATCGAGGCCGTGGCGCGGACCCGGATCCTGCGGCTTGCCGACGACATCACGATCCGCGTGCGCCCGCGCGCCGACGGCAGCCGCATCGATATCCGCTCGGCTTCGCGGATCGGCAGTCACGATCTCGGTGCAAATGCCGCTCGCATCGCGGCCTTTGCCGAAGAGGTCGATCTGCTGGTCGAGGCACGATAAATCATTCGCGGCGGCAAATCATTCGCGGCGGCATGATGCGATCCGAGAACGGATCGACGCCGCTGCATCAGGCCCGGACCAGTTTGTATCGGCTCGCCAGCATCGGCAGCGCCTCGTCACAGATGACCGTGCCGTTCAGGACCAGATCCTCGAGTTGGGCGAGGATCGAGAGCGAGGCCGCGCCGTGCAGTGCGACCGGCAACCCCTGATAGATTGGCGGCACCATCTCCGAGATGCGCTCGTCGCCGGCCCTGAGGCGGTTGAGGATCGCGGCCTCGCGCTGCCGTCGATGCTGCACGAGCCCGCGCAGGAAGCGCTGCGGTTCGTTCACGGGCCCGCCATGGCCTGGCCAGTAAATGGCGTGCTCCATCGCGCGCAGTTTTTCGATCGAAGACATGTAGGACGCCATCGAACCGTCGGGCGGGGCAACGATGCTCGTCGACCAGGCCATGACATGATCGCCGGAAAACAGGCTTGTCTCTTCCGCGAGCGCGAAGGCGAGGTGATTGGCGGTGTGTCCCGGTGTTGCGATGGCCGAAAGCGTCCAGCCTGGGCCCGTGACGGTGTCGCCGTCATGCATCGGCAGATCGGGCGCATAGTCGCGATCGGCGGCGGCATCGAGCGGATTGATCTCGCCAAGCGCCAGTTCGCGCGCCGCACGATGCGGCAGGCAGCCGGCGACGGTGGCGCCTGTTGCCGCCTTCAGTGCCGGCACGGCAGGCGAATGGTCGCGATGGGTGTGCGTGACAAGGATATGGCTGACGGTCTCGCCAGCGAGCGCCGCAAGGACGCGGGCGATATGGGCCGGATCGTCCGGGCCAGGATCCAGCACCGCAACCGTGCCTCGGCCGATGATATAGGTGCAGGTGCCGGTAAAGGTCATCGGCCCGCCATTCCCGGCGATGACGCGCCGGACGAGCGGCGACAGTTCCACCACCTCGCCGGAAGGAGCGGTGGCGCTGCGATCGAATTCGACGTCTTCGCTCATGCGGGGCCCGCTGTCTGGTCCAGTCGCGTCACGGGGCAGGTTGCGCTCCGGCCTTGCCGCTTAGCGCACCGCCGTGCGCCTTGTAGGGCATTGCAGCATTTTCTATAGACGGAAAACCGGCTGCGCAGCGCGGCCCTCAAAAAATGGATGAGAGCGCATGGCCGATCTGCTTCCCCTTTCCGCTCCGACCCTGGTCAACGCGATCCTTCCCCAGGTCTCCGGACGTCGCGCCGCGCTGGCGCGCACTATCGGGCTTGCCGTGGCCGGCAGCCTGCTGCTGGTTTTGGCCGCCAAGATCAAGGTGCCGTTCTGGCCGGTGCCGATGACCTTGCAGACGCTGGCCGTGCTCGGCCTCGGTGCCGCCTATGGCTCGCGCCTCGGCGCCGCGACCGTTGCACTCTACATTGCCTATGGCCTCGCCGGCCTGCCGGTCTTCACCAACACGCCGCCGGTTGCCGCCGGGCTGTTCTATCTCGCTGGTCCGACTGGCGGCTTCCTCGTCGGCTTCGTGCTTGCGGCGGCCGTCGCCGGCTGGGCGGCCGAGCGCGGAGCCTCGGTGTTCCGCCTGATTGCGGGATTCGTTGTCGCGGAAGCGCTGATTCTTGGCCTCGGCGGCCTGTGGCTCGCTCTTGGGGCGCAGATGGCGAGCGGTGCCACCGGTATCGGCTTCGCCAAGGCCTTCGCCTTCGGCGTGCAGCCCTTCCTGCTGGGCGACGCACTCAAGATGGCGCTGGCCGCGAGCCTCGTCGGGGCGAGCTGGTCCTTCCTGCGCCGCCGCGGCTAAGGCACGCTGCAGCGACAGAGACGAACGGGCCGGGGCTTTGCCCCGGCTTTTTCTTTGGCGCTGGCCGTAAAAGCATCGGCCCGAAGTGGACTGCGGTTTTCGGGAAAGACGATGCAAACACAGAAGGTTAGATCATCGGTCCGGATACGAGATCCGGTCCGATGATCTAACGATTCGCGTGAGGCGGGCGGGCTGCGTTCATCCCTGCGGATTATTGCCGGAGCAGGTCTTCACGGGTTGGCCGAAGATATCGAGCTTCATCAGCTCACCGCATTTGTCGCAGCCGGCGAGCAGCACGGCGAGGCTCATAATTCCGATGATTCGGGTAAAGCGCGTCATATAGTGAGCCCCATTGTCCTGGGGCGAGACTACAGGAGCGCCGCGCGCGACACCATCGCTGCACCGGGAGAAGTCGTGGATGCGTTAATCCTGCCCAAACAGACCCGCTTGCGGACCAAATCGCGCTGAACTGTCCGGGCAATAAAAAAGCCCCGAAGGGCTTGATTTGTAACTGCTTGAATTATCTCGGAAAATTTTGGTCGGAGTGGCAGGATTTGAACTTCCCCCTGCCGCCTTGACCCGATTGATTTTACTGCACTTTTCGACGTTAGGCCGTGACGTTATGTACCGCGCCTTTGTACCGCGAGCAAGGGCCGCGTGGTCCACGCTGCACGCCTCCCGCTGGAGCTCGCTGTAGAAGTTGCAGTGCATCGACATGCGAATGCACGGGAGGTGTCGCAATCCGCCACAACCAAAATACCGTGAAAGCAAATGCCGGCTGTCGCTATTGGGAGACCTTCTCCGCGTCCGGCAGTATCCACTTCTTTTCGAAGAACTCCTTCTTAGGCGCATAGAACCGCGCCAGTAGCTCGAACTTCCGACCCGGATCAGTCGGCAACCAATTGTTTTCTTTGCCGAGGGGTGCTTTAGGCCCAATGAAGATGTCGATGGAGCCATCGGAGTTTTTCTTCAAAACGTCCCCTTGCGAGGAGCGGCTGGCGTGCGGCATCCCTTTAATCAGCGCATGTGTCTGCCGGTCGTAGGCGGTAACTGACCAATACTGTGCGACAGGCGCATTGGGGGGCACTCGCAGGCGATATGTCTTAGCGCCATCGAAGGCGTCGCCGTCCCTGTCGCGGATCGAAAGTGAGTAGAATTGGCCTGCTCCGAGACGCTTTAGGCCGATGTAGGCGTAGCTGTAGCCCACGCCGCGATCATCGACCGGATATGCGTTCGGATCCGCTAGTCCATCGCTATACGCCTTGACGATGGTCGGATAAGCTGGGGAGGTCCATCGACTCCGGTCGGAGAAGAATGGCGGCAGGCCGGCGTCGTATCTGGCCTCCAGCCATGTGCCGGCTTCCTTCACCGCTGCGTCCATCAGCGCCTTGGTCCCGTCGGAAGGATTGAAGGGCTTGCCCTTCTCGATACCGAGAGACCTTAGCTGGTCGATCATCACGCGGTCGCGGTCGATCCAATTCTCGGCCTGCACGACGCGGTTCAGGTTCTCGAAGAAGCTGGCATTATAGCGGATGGTGGAGTCGAAATCGTCGCCTTTCACGTCGATGAAAGCCGTCGCCGGTGGCTTGGCTGCCTGCGCGAGCGGGTAGACCTTCAGCCGCTTGCCGTAAGCGATGGAAGCCTGCACGTCGGCATCGGAGTGGCTGGCGAAGTTCGAGCGGAACAGCATGTAGCCGGTCATCGTGTCGGACTTGAGCGCGTAATAGCCTTTGGGTACCTCGCCCTTGTAGCCAGGCGGCAGCAGCAGGAACTTGCCGCCCTTGCCCTTATCGACGCCGAGAAGGCCCGCGTCCTCCAACGGCATCTGCCAAACCGTAACGATGTTGGCGTTGAACGATCCCTTTCCGTCGGCTCTCGGCAAGTCCAGCACGACGGGCCCGTCCCTCAAGTCAAAAAACGACATAAAATAGAGTGCGTCGGGGTTGGGCGTCAGCGTCTGGTTTCTGGAGTCCAGCGGGCGTCCCCAGTAGATGACCTGTCCGACCTTGCCGCTGGTCTTGGTCAGCATCTCCTGTCGCATCAGATCGGTGTTGACGGCCGGGATGCCCCATATGACCGCTTCTACCGCGCGACGTTCGAGCATACGACGAGTGAGTTCATCAGGCGCTTGCGCGTGACCTGTTGCTGAAACAAAAAGTAGGGCGACGGAGATAAGAAGACTTCTCATAACGCGCTCCCGTAACTTGTCGGCAGCAAGCGTACGCGGAAGCTGCCTCGGGTCAATGTCCGCTGCCGCTCGGGGGCAAGCATCCGGATAATCAGCCGCCAAAATCCGAAAGCTGTCCCCTCTCCGGCCGCCTCCCTATTTCCCCCCGTGGCCCCCTCGCGTTTCCTGTATGCCGCCATCACGCACCCTGCCGGGTTCCCGAAGGGCCTCTTGCTGCTACGGGTCGGGAGCGTACAGGGCGCTGGGGAGGGAGGCCGGCACTGGCCTAGCCAGATGAGGCATCAGCCACGTCCCGACCTTAGGCGAACACCGAAGCGCCTTTAGGAGGCAGGTTCCTCAACAAGCGTGCCAATCAGCTCAAGAAACCTGTCGCGGGCAGTGCCGTTAACTTGGGCCAAGAAATCCGAAACGCTCAGTTCAACTTCATCCACGTTCTTGCCGGCCGCCCACCCGTGAATGATGAAAACCCTCCGGCTCTCGGTGTCCCGAGCTAGGTAGTAGAACGTCTCGTCGTGATTGCCTTTCTCGTGTCGATGAAACTGCTTCCTGACGACTGCCATCCTAAACCTCCAGTGAGCATGCCATTGTCGGACGCCCACCTACCGCGATAGCCGGGCCTGCGGCATTTTCCAACTACGCCTTCCGGTAGTCACGTGGGGTACACCCTGCTGTGGCGCAGCGGTCCAATAGGCCCTGCCCATATGGGCCGTTCCAGATCGAGTCGAAATCGTTCCGCACGAATGGCCCATTGACATCGACCGACAACTCTAAGAGTCTATCGGAACGATAGCCGCTCTGGAGACATGCCATGCTCATTGGATACGCCCGCACCTCGACCCTCGACCAGACAGCCGGCTTGGACGCTCAACAGCGCGACCTCACAGCGGCCGGGTGCGAGCGGACCTATGTCGAGCAAGTGTCGTCAGTGGACGTAGGGGAGCGGCAGGAGCTTGCCCGTGCCCTCGACAACCTCCGGCCGGGTGACGCCCTCGTGGTTACGAAGCTCGACCGCCTCGCACGCTCGATGGCGCACCTGATGGACCTCCTGAAGGTCATTGAGGGCAAGGGCTCAAGCCTCCGCATCCTGTCCATGAGCCTCGACACCGGGACACCTACGGGTCGCCTGATGCTCAACGTGCTGGGGAGCGTGGCGCAATTCGAGCGGGAAATCATGTTGGAGCGCCAGCGGGAGGGCATAGCCAAGGCCAAGGCGGCCGGGAAGTACAAGGGCCGGGCTCCGACCGCGAAAGCGAAAGAGGTTCAGGTTGCCGAGCTGGCGGCTCAGGAGGTCAGCCTATCGGAGATTGCGAGGCGCTTGGGGATTGGCAAGGCGAGCGTCCACCGCATCCTGAAGGCTCGGAAGGAAGCGCAGGAGGCGGCGTAGGCCCTCACGAGTGCCATCAGGTCCCCCGCAAGAGCCCGTCAGGAAAGGCGGGCTTTTCCTTGTTGCCGCCCTATCGTGGGAGCTTGTGCCAAGCGTTCAAAGCATCGTCGGGAACCTGCCAGCGACGAATGTCGCCATTGGTCGGATTGCGGCGGTTCCATTCAGACGCTTGCCAGATTGCCGAGGCTTCCTCGCCTGTTAGGACGAACACCCGTGCGGCGGCAGGATCGGGCAATGCCGCAGGCAATCGAGGGGCTGACACCAAGAACCAAATGGAGCTGGCGCTGGCGTCGGGACAGGTCCGGACAAACCACGTCGGCCGCATGGCCCTGTCAGCTTTCACCTCCGCAGAGAAGGTGAGCCCGCTCGGCGTTGTGATACTCAAGTCCGCCTGCCGAGCGTTGTTGTTGGTCGGGACAACCCGATAGCCTCTTTCCGTCAAAGCGTCGGCCACCAGCAACTCACCGATGAAGCCCGTGGACTTTGCAATGAGGCGCTCCAGAAAGGGACCGTGTCGTCGTGCTATCTCAACGATGTCCAAGCCGTCGGCCTCCAACGGGAAGGGGCTGGTCATTTGCCACTATAGGTCTCCCGCGTACAGGCCAGTTGCCGCCATGCCCGCTACACCACTGCCCGGCAGTCCTTCCCGGCCGTCCCTGCGGGCTAGGCTATCCGATACCGATCGACTCATTTCTGTGATGAGTTGGCTCTGATCGAGTCAAAAAACTGATTAGACCGGAAGCGGATAAGGACTCAAGAAAGAGTAGCCATAAGGCTGTCTTTATGAGGCTCCGCCGTGAACAACCAAAGCTCTTGCACCGCTCAGCAACAGAACTCAGACGCCCTTGCATCGTTGTTCGGCCTTGAACTCTATCCGATGATCGCTGGCTTTCAGCATCTCAATTCAAGACATCCGCGCTTAGACGTGGAAGCCACCGCTATCTTCCTCGATGTCATGCGTAAGGGCGACCTCACGATGCCGAAGGCGGAAGCCGTCGCGAGCACGGAGGGGCTCGCCTTTCTCAAGAATGCTCAGCTCATCAACGTGGCAGAGGTCGAAGACGCGTTCGCAATCGCGTTGACCGGCATAGGCAGGGAGCTTGCGGCGGAACTCCTCGACATTTTCGAGACCAAGGCCAGCCCGCTCCAATCGTGAAGTGACTTCACTTTTCGATGCCTACCCGGCCGGGGCGGAGCGATCCACTCCGGCTTTCCTGTCTTCAGGAGAGGCTCCCATGCCCGCAATTACCTTCATCCTCGGGGTGCTCCTCGTGCTGGTCTATTCGCCGAGCCAGAAGGAAATCGTCCGCCACGCTCTGAGCTATTGCGGCGAGGACCATCCCGAGAACGGCCGCCCGAGCTACTGCCCGAAGAGCTGCCCATGAGGACGCATTCCCCCAGGACGAAACCTGCCAGCGCCCTCCCGCCTCTTGCACGCCTGCTCCTAGTCCTCCAGCGGCTCAATCAAATCCACGACCGATGGGAAATGAGGTCGGCCGCAGCGTTCCTGCTGGTTGCCTGCCGGGGAGAGATAACAAAGCCCGAGCTGGAGAAGGCCCTGACGATGGGAGCCGGCAGTGGGTATCGGAACATCGTGTTGATGGAAGATGCGCTGTTGGTCCGGACCCGAAAGGAGAAGGGTGTGCTTGTGGTGAGCCTGACGGAGTACGGCAGGGGCGTTGCGGGGGAGATTGAGGGGCTGATGGGCGGGCAGAGCAATTAGGGACCACCTTTTGGAAAGGCCAGACCGCCAACTGTGAAGTCCGCTTCAGGTCGATTAGGTTGCACCTTCACCTACCCAAGCCAAATCCGGGGCGCAGGCCACGCGCTGCGAACCCGACCGCCGATTGGGGACCGCCTACACCTACCCGATCCGAAATGCAGAGTGACTTCATCGTTCCGGTCCTCGGCCAAGGCGCTTTGGCAAGCACGGATTAGGTTGCACCTATAACCAACCAAACCGCCAACCAAGGCCGACAATCGAATAGGGACCACCTACAGCTATCTGAGACCCGCAACAGCCGGGACGACTACGCCAAGACACCACGCACAAGGGGGCCGTGACAGTCTTTTATCCTCCCAAGGTTATGGGAGGGGGCATTAGATAGAAGGATACCTGAAGGTCCCTACAAGAGGGACTTAAGGTTGTTCCTTACTTCTTCCTCTTATCCTCTCTCTTTAGGGTTATCTTGCAGGTCTTCCTTCAGGTTCACCTATAGACCGGCAGAGCCGGGGTCGATGAAATGTGGAGTCACTCCATATTCCCTTGCCCCCCGATCCTCGTCCTTGGTTTCTTCAAGGATGGTCTTCCCCTTCAAGGATGGTCGATCCCGAAGGGCGAAGCCCAATAGACCGGAGGTCCTAGGGTAGCCCCCAAAGCCCTCCCGCAGCCCCCTTCAGACACCTTCAGGCAGGTCGGCCGCGCTTTTTCGCGCGTGTCTCTGTTTGGATCAGTCGTCTCTCAAACTCACTGATAAGCATAGGAAACACCTCCCCATGACATACGAGGCTCTCCGGCCTCCCGCGCCCACCACCGATGAGCGGGACGGCTCGCCCCTCCTCCTCATCCCCCTAGCGAACTCCGACAGGTTCGCCCGCATCTCACCTTCAGACTACCAGAAGGTCCTCTCGGCAGGCTTCTCGCCAAATTGGTATCTCAACCTCGGTTACGTCACGACCTACAGCGCCGCGTCAGGTTACGCGAAGGTCTCCCGCATCATCCTCGGGATCGCCGGCAAGGGCCACCGGGCCATCCGAGTCACCCACGACAACGGCGACCAGACGGACCTCCGTCGCGGGAACCTCGTCACGAATGAGGTGAAGGAAACCAAGCCCCGCTACGGTCGCGATGATCGTCGCCCGCAGGCCAAGGCCGGAGCCGGGTGGCGTAGATGACGGTCGGAGCACGCCCCCGCCTTCAGACTGCCATTTCCCGCTACAGGTCTCCCGCGTACAGGCCCGTCGCAGGGTTCTCGGCTACTACCGTGGCCGAAACGAAGAGCGCCCGTCCATGACGGAGACGTTCGCCACCCCCGAGTCCCTTCCTTATAGAAGAGACATCATCGCCCACTTCGACGGCTCTTGTCTCGGCAACCCCGGCCCCGGAGGCTTCGCTGCAATCCTGCAAGATGAGGCATCCGGCAAAGAGGCGACCATCTCCGGCCCCTGCGGCAAGAACACTACGAACAACAAGGCGGAGCTGACAGCCGCCCTGAAGGCCCTCCTCAAAATCAAAACCGGCGCTCACGTCACGATGATCGGCGACTCCGAATACGTCATCAAAGGAATGAGCGAGCGGCTCGCACGGTGGAAGAGGAACGGCTGGCGCACCTCCAGCGGCGGCTTCGTTGCGAATGTCGAAGAGTGGAAAGCCCTTGAGGCCGCTGCCAGCAAGCACGCCCAGGTCGAATGGGTTTGGCAACGCGGCCATGCGGGTTGTCCACTCAATGAGAAGGTTGACGGACTCGCGCGCGCTGAAGCTGAGAAGCTCAAACGTTCAATCAGATAACCTCGCCACTGACTTTCATGCCAAAGCAACATGGAGCGTCACTTCAACAATGGAGTCGCACTTCACTATTCTATACTAGAAATAATACTTGACGCCTATACGGTATTGGATAATTTGAAACTCATCGACCACCCAATCCCCGAGCTACCCAATCCCAATGGAGAGACAAATGACTCAAATCATGAACATCGACCTTGAACTCCGCCGCCTTACCGATGATCGCTTGATTTCTGACGGCCTATACCTCTTGCTCTCATCAGAGTTTGATAGGTTCGAGCGAAAGGTAACGGACAGCGAAAAGCTCAACATCGCTTCTTGCCTGACCGCTCTACTTGATCCGATCCTGTGGCACTCGAATACCCGCTCGGAGATTGCCGCCAAGAACCTCGCGGAAGCCCACACAGTCATCGAGCGTCAGATGGTGGCAGACAGCGCAGAGCCATTGCCTGAGTATTGTGACCACCCGGCCGCGTGGAACCTTTCTGCCATCTTGGACGAGCTTTCTCGGCGGAAAGACGTGACCCTCGCCATGCGCCGCCGCCGAATGTCGCCGGAGATGCGGCAGAGGTACGAGGCAGCATAAGGCATCGCCCGATCATTGACCCGCCCGGCAATCCCGCTTGGCGGGTTTTTTACGCCCTATAAAGGACACCCCAATGCCCACCAAACGCCTACCCGGCTATCTCCTGAATGCCGTCCCGAACATCGCCCTGGCTTCCACGGAATACCTGTCGGCCTATGCCTCGCTGGTGCTCCAGAGCATCGACACAGACGACGGCCAGATTGCCGACGCGCGCGCCCAACTCATCCTCTTGAACGAACGGCTGGAAACCGAAGTCGGCAAGGTGACCGACACCCCTGCCAAGGACCTCTTCGGCATCCTCACGACCCTTCAGACTCTTCGCGACGAAGTCACGCCGCTCGTGTCGGGCTTCCCTGAGATGCACGAGGTCGCGGACGATGCCGGCCGCATCCTTTGCGCGGTCAATGCAATGGCGGAGGTCGGGAGGCGTGCAGCCGGCCGCGAGTGCCTCGTCAAGAAGATCGTCGGTTCCGAAGCGGCCTGACCGCTCCGAACTCTGAAGTCACTTCACATTTCTCAGGCCCGCCCGGCTCTCCAGCTTGGCGGGCTTTCTCATGTCCAGATCAACACGAACGAATGACCACCAGCCCCGCCATCCACCTCACCTACCGCAAGACCTCCTCCGCCCCCGGCAGGCCCTACAACTCCCTCTTCACGGTCACCGACGCCACCGGCCGGGACCTTTGCTCCGCCCGCGTTCCCCTTTGCTCCGCCGCTCGGGTCCTCCTTCAGGAAGGCCACGACCCCGCCTCGATCATCTTCATGACCCGCGAAGGCGATGCGTCATGGTCGCTGAAGGGAACCCTTGGCCTTGTCGCGAAGCTCACCGTCAGAGAGAACGACAGCGTCGGCCCGGTCTTCGCACCGTATGACGCGGACAGGCTGGCGGAGCTGAGGGCCCACAAGCACGCGGCTTGATCCCGCCCCGGATGGCCGCTTCCCGCTACAGGTCTCGGGCCTCCAGCGTCATTCTCGACCCCGCCGCTGACCATGCCCATCCCGACACAATCGGCCGTCCTAGCGGGACACTCGGAAGCTACGCGCGCGATGATTGGAAAATGGCGACACCGGGTCCGCTAGAGCCGGGAAACTGCCAGCCCATGCGCGTCACCGTGTCGATAACCGCGCATATCAGATCGACGACTTGCTGCCTAACCTGCCGCAGGTGCGCCTCGTCTACCGGGGTTTTGAAGAACTCTTTCTCTCGATTAACGAACAAGGGCAACGATTTGCCCTGAGCATCAGGCATTCGCCACGATCCGTGGCAGAGCACATTCCGCATGTTGGAGGCTTCGCGAAGGTCGGCCAACAGGTGGTCTATGTCCACGATCTTCGCTTCTCCGTGCGCTTTCACGGCGTTCCCGTAGGAGCTGATGAGGCTCCCCAAAGCATCCGATAGGGCTCGCTCTAACGTCGGCAGCCACTTGGCGTACGCGGCCTCAATCTCGTCTTCGGGATAGCTTCGGGTCGCTGTGAAAGCGAAAATAGCCTTCCCCAAGACCTCCTCAAGAAACCCGAACGTGGCGACCGTGCGCCCTAGCTCCTCCCAAAATCGAGGACTGTGCGCGTGCGTCGGGTAGTCAGCCGGCAGCCCAGCTTTAGCGACGGCAAAACTCTCACGCTTCTCGGACATTCACTCCCCCTCCGCGACAGGCAACGCCTGCTTCGGAGCCCCATTACACAGGAACCCTATACGCCACCATGGCGGAACCACAGTTCACCCCACGCGCACGCCCGGTCGATACCGTAGGCGTCCAAACTCGCCTATCGGCTCTCCCTACCCCCGTCGCTCCAGTTCGGCCGCTGGCTCCCAACGCTCCGGAGCTTCCGGCTCCCCCGATGAAGGGCAATGCAGACCAGCTCATCGCCTCCCTCGCCGGCTTCAGCAAATCCCTAACCGGCTTCATGGAAACCCGGCAGGCTCAGCAGCGGAAGGACGAAGAGACCGAAGCGGAACTCACTGCCATCCGCGATAACGTGGCGACATGGTCCGACGCCGTCCGTAACGACCCGACGCTTGCCGACAAATCCCCGTACTTCCGGCAGATGTACGAGGCGCGGGTCGCGAGGAACAAGGTCCCAAGGCGCGGGCCTGAAGCTCCTCGCGGACTACCAGAAGTCGGCCATCGCCGGCAGCGAAGACCCCACGGCCATCACCAAGTTCCTGTCAGATGGCCTGAAGCCGATCATCGACAGCGCCACGCACTCGGCAGAACGCGAGGCGATGCTTGACGAGGTCAACCGGGTCTCCCGGCAGTTCTATGGTTCACACGCCAAGAACGCCGTCCAGAACCTCTACTACAAGAACGCCGCCGCTTATGGTCAGGGGGTGGACGGGGCCTTCTCAGAGGCCGCCGTGAAGGGCGGGACAGCGGCGTACAAGACCGCCGATCCTGTCGCCAAGGACCTTCAGCCCCATGAAGCGGCCTTCCTCAACGCCACGGCAGGCGGGGAGAGCGCGGGCAAGTACAACATCCGCTACACCCCGGCAGGCGGCGCAACCTTCCAACTGACGGGCGCCCACCCCGGCATCTTCGAACCTGGCCCCCACGGCCCGTCATCCGCCGCAGGGCGCTATCAGTTCACGAAGACCACATGGGATAGCCTGCCTCCCGAGGCGAAGGGGGACGGCACGTTCTCCCCCGAGAACCAAGACCGGGCCGCTCTCTGGCTTGGCCGCAAGGACTACCAGCGGGTCACCGGCAGGAACCTTGACGAGGACCTGAAGGCCGAGGGCATGAGCCCGCGCATCCTGAAGGCGCTCGCCCCGACATGGCAGGCGTTCAACGGGAACCAAGGCAAGCACGCCGCGACCTATCAGCAGACCCTCAACCGCTACCAGCAGGGCGGCGGCGGGGAGGCTTCAGGCGTCTTCACGCTCGCCCGCACGGTCCACCGGCAGGAAGCCGAAGGTCTCGCGCAGGGGATGTCTCAGTCCGACATCGACAGCCGCACGGTGGACTCCGCCATTTCGGCAGCAATGCGCTACAGGGACGCTTCCTATCTGGAGGTCCCCCTTCAGAAGCGCCCGAACGGACTTGCGGGAGCGGGCGAAGTCCCCGGCATGCGGGACAAGCTCGACAAGGCCCGCAAGGATCTCCACGGGCTGCGGGTGAAGGAGGAAGATGAAGCCTATCGCCGGCAGGAGCGCGACGAAAAGCGCCGCTCCGACAAGGCAACGCAGTTCATCTCGGAGACGCTCTTCACCGCCTTGGAGAAGGGCGAGACCATCAGCCTGTCCCCGCAACTCCTCGCCAAGATCAACAAGGACTTCGGAAACGACACCGCCGACAAGGTCCTTAAAATCCAGAAGACCCTCTCGGACTATCAGGGGCAGGAGGACAATGGCGAGGTCATCCGCCTTGAGATGGAGGCCAATGAGAGCCGGCTCTCCGATGCCGAGCTTCATCGGGCCATCGCGACGGGGACGCTCAAGAACCCCGAGACCGTCCGCAGGCTCCTGAAGACGCAACGGGAGAACCGCAGCGAGTCCTTGGTTGCCGACAGGACCGTGGTGGACATCCTTCAGGACACCGCAAAGCTCGTCGGGGACCGGGGCGAGTTCGGCGTCTTCAAGAAGCCCGAGCTAGCGCAACGGGCGGTGGACAGCCTCCGCAAGAACGTCATCGCCTATGAGAAGGCGAACCCCGGCAAGCCCCGTTCGGAAGCCATCTCATGGCTGATGGAGGAGCAGCAGCGGGTTGTGAAATACTACCTTCCGACCAGCAAGTACAACACGACGCCGCTTTACGACGGCTCGACGCCCGTCATGCCGACCCCGGCAAAAGGTGGAGTGACTCCAGCTCCGGCCGCTCAGCCTCCGGCAGCTCCCGCCAAGTCCGCTTCTCCGTCCACCGCCGCAGCCCCGCAGGCCACCCGCAGGGAACCGACAGAGGAAGTCGATTGGCGGACCACGCCGGTCTTCGAAAGCCTCGCCGCATTCGAGGCCGACAACACAAACCGCCGCAATCCGTCTTCTCACTTCGCCCGATGGGCCAAGCAGAGGGGCTTCAGTCCCGAGGACGCTGCGGCCTTCATCAGCATCCAGCGGTCGCTCCTTTCGAAGCGCCCCGGTAAGTAACCCATGGACAAGACAGCATCACTTTCGACCACGACAGAACCCGCTCCGGCTCCCGAGCGTGACGCCCAGCTTGAAGGGCTTTGGGACCAGCTCGACCAGATCGAGGCCGCCAAGCCCGCAGCTCCCGTAGAGACGGAAGGCGGTGCCCTCGCCACGGCCGGCAAGGTCGCTAAGGACATCGGCGGGGGCATCCTCGAAATCCCCGGCCAAGTGAACCGGGGCGTCGCTACGGCGATCAACGAAACCTCCGGGGCCATGTACGGCCTCGTCACGCAGCCCGCCGTGAAGTGGGTGCATGAGAACCTCTTTGACATGCCGGGCATAGCGCCCGGCATCGTCAGCGGAGCAGCGAACCCGCTGGCTATCCCGCTGGAGACCGCAGTCACCCCGAAGGCCGAGACGGTCACGGGCGGGCTGGTCAAGGAGGTTTCTCAGTTCGCCTCCGGCTACTTCATGGCCGGGCGCTTCCTGAAGATCGCGGGCATGGCCGCCCCGACCACGACAGGCGCAACCATCGCCCAGGGCGCGGGCAAGGGCGCACTCGCGGATATGTTCTCCTTCGATCCGCATGAGGAGCGGCTGTCCAACTTCATCGAGAAGAACACGGCCCTTCGCGATCTGGTCACGCAGTTCCTCGCTGCACGGCCGGAAGACAGCGAGGCCCTCGGCAGGCTGAAGAACGCCGCCGAAGGTCTTGGTCTCGGCATCGCGGCGGAGGGTCTCATCCTCGGCTTGCGGCTGACCAAGGCCATCCGTGCAGGGAACCGTGAGGAAGCCCTGAAGGTCTCCGACGAGATGGAGCGGGCAGGCTTCAAGCCGGAAGAGGTGGACCTGTCCAAGGATCGCCTGCCGGATGACCCCGCCAAGCCTTCAGCCGAGAGCGTCAGGCCCGCCAACGACAATCCCGCAGGGGATGGCGCGGGGAAACCCGAAGAGCCTGTACGCGCCCGGCAGGAGTCGGCGGAGGCCAGCGCGAAGGCCGGTGAACCGGACCCGACCGTCTCGGCTCCCGTCAACGACAACGCCGTTCCCCGCGACCTCCCGCTCAAAGTGGACGAGACCAAGCTCCGCGAGAGCATTGAGCTGTCCATCACGGAAACCGCCTATGGGCAGGGCCGGAACCTGTCGGGTATCCGCACGGACCTCATCGAGAACGGCGACGACCTCACCGCGATCATGTCGGCCACCCAACGCCTCTACAAGGAAGAGCTGACCAAGCTACGGGGCGGCGACGTTCTCACCCATGCCGAAATCAGGCAACAGGCGGATAGCCTCGCGGACATCGTCGGGACTGACTCCACGGCCTTCATGGAGCGCATCGCGACCACCGCGAAGAACATGGAGGACCTCCCGTCCACCATGCTCATGTACCGGGACGTTCTGGCGACGGCCTATCAGAAGCTCGTGGACGTGGCGAAGGTCTACCACGACCCGCTTGGCGGGGTCGGGCCTTACGCGAACCGGGCGGAGGTCACGGCCGCCTTCGTGAAGAACTACGAAATCGCTGCCAACATCCAAGGGTTCTATCGCGGTCAGCAGACGCAGATTGCCCGTGCTCTCGGGGCTATGCGGATCAACGCGAGGTCGGACCTCGGGGCACTGAAGGACCTCGACGGGGACTTCCTGCGGACGCAAGGGGAAGACCGCCTCCGCAAGATGGCAGGCCAGATCATCACCGGGGCCGACAACGGGGCCGATGGGATCAACCTGAAGGGCGTCTCGCAGACCATCCGGGGCGGGTTCGGACAGAACCTCGTCAACGCTCTCATCAACTTCCGCACCAACGCCATGCTGTCGGCCCCGAGCACGCAGACGATCAACCTCGTCAGCTCGACCATGGCGGCGGCGCTACGCCCTGCGGAGAAGTTCATCGCCGGAGCGCGGCTCTATCGCACCGACGCCGGCCGGGCTCAGATGCAGGAAGCCGCGATCCAGTACGGGACCATGATTGCGTCCGTTCGTGACGGCGTCTCGGCAGCAGCCAAGGCGTTCCGCCTCGGGGAGCCTGTCCTTGACGCCGGCCGGGCTCGGATCGAAGTCGCCCCGTCGCTGCCCTCGACCACGTTCAACATCAAGAACCCCGTCGTCGCCCGCGTGGCGGACGCCCTCGGGACCGTGGTGAACCTGCCGGGCCGGACCATGATGTCCATGGACGAGTTCGTGAAGCAGGTCTCCTATCTCGGGGAGGTCCGGGCCTCGGCCTATCGCGAGGCATTTGAAGAAGGCTCGTGGAAGACCGGCGACTTCAGCAAGTTCGGCCAGCACGTCAGCAAGCGGGTTGACGAGAGCACCGACGAGCTTGGCCGGGCGCTCAATGCAACGGCGCTGGAGAAGGCCCGCGAGAGCACCTTCACGAATGACCTGAAGGTCTCGACGTGGTTCGGCAATCCGTCGCTAGGCGAGAGCGTTCAGCGGTTCGCGGGCAACCACCCGTCCATCCGCGTCGTCATGCCCTTCATTAGGACTCCGACGAACCTCGTCAGGTTCGCTTGGGATCGCACTCCGGGGCTCAACATGGCCCGCAAGGAGTTCAATGCGGCGATCATGGGCGAGCGCGGGGCTCAAGCTCACGCCGATGCTGTCGGCAAGATGGCGATGGGCGGCTTGCTCTGGACCTCCGCTATCAGCCTCGGGATTGAAGGCCGGCTCACCGGCAGCGGCCCGGCGAACCCGCATCAGCGCAAGGCACTGGAGGCCACCGGCTGGCGTCCCTATTCCATCCGGACGAAGAACGCTGACGGCTCGACCGGGTATCTCAGCTATCAGCGGCTCGACCCCTTCGCCATGTTCCTCGGCATGTCGGCGGACTACGCCGAGCTGTCGGGACAGTGGACAGATGAGACGGTCGGAGAGTTCGCCGGTCAGGCGAGCATCGCCATCCTGAAGCAGCTCACCAGCAAGTCCTACCTGCAAGGGCTGACGGAGGTGCTGGACGCCCTGAAGGACCCGGAAAAGGACTTCGCGAGAACCTTCCGCAACATGGCGGGTTCCTTCGTCCCGAACGCCTTGAGCAGGGCGAACCAAGACCCCTACATGCGGGAGGTCCGTTCCGTCCTCGACGGGCTGAAGCGGAAGACGCCCGGCTTCTCCGAAGAGCTGGACCCCGTCCGCAACATCCTCGGGGAACCCGTCACTCCTCCCCCAACGCTTGGACCGTCCTGGCTCTCACCCGTGGTCAGCGACACCCACCGGGGTAACGATCAGCCCACCGCCGAAGCGTGGAAAGCCAGCCCTCGGGATGACCTGAAGGATGAGCTGGCGAGGCTCTCCCTCATCGGGGACAACGCCTTCGCGCCTCCGGGCAAGACAAAGGGCAATGTGGACCTGACGGAGTTCAAGAGCACGGTCACCGGCAAGACGGCTTACGACCGCTATCAGGAGCTAACAGGGCTCGTGAAGCTGGACGAGAAGACGCTTCAGGAGACCATGCAGGAGTTCATCAGGTCCCCGGAGTACCGGACGGAACTCACGGATGGCGACGAGGAGTATGACGGGAGCCGCATCAAGGTCCTGAAGGCCATCCTCGGAGCTTACCGGCAGGCGGCGGAACAGCAGCTTGGCGAGGAAAACCCGGAGGTCCGTGAGGCGATCATCAAGGATCGGATCAGGGCGCACCGGGCGATGGTGCCGGGCGGCGGCGACGAAGAATGAAGTGACTTCATGTTTGGAGCCCCGGAGGGTGAAAGCTCTCCGGGGGCCATCACTCAAGCATGGTCGTTCCCGCTGTGGACCAGAGCATCGCCCAAAACTGTTGGTCCCAATCCGTTTCGTGGCCGTCAAGATACTTTGACGTTCCGAGCGCCTGCCCAAACCGGCGGATTAGCTCCGAAAACTCAGGGTCGTCGGCAGTAGACGTTGCCACCCATATCCTTCCTAAAGTGTAGGTTAGGATTGCATGGAACAGGGTAATTCGCGTTGCCTTTTGAGGATCATAAGCACGCGGTGCGTACCGGGCGATAAGCTCCGTACCCTCCTTGCCAACCTTGGATTGTCCGATCAGGTGTATCTGCCATTGAGCAAGCGGGGACGAGTAGTGCGCGTACGGCTGGATCGCCCTCGCTAAGTGCCCCATGTAGACGGCCCAGGTCTCGGTCCACAGCCCCGCTCCGTAGGACGGCCACACATTCTCACTGAGCCATTTTCGCACCTCGCCGGGCGACGCTCTGTCACCCTCCCATTTTGCGAGCATATCGGCCGCGCCGGCTTGACGAGCGAGCCCCAGCTCAACAATGGAAACGGCCTCCAAACACTGCCGCGTCAGGGATAATGCGTTCGCATGCATACCCTCTCGGTTGGCTTGGTTGGCCAGAGTCAACGAGTCGAGAATGAACCAATGCGCCTGCATCGGAAGATGCTTGGTTTGCAGCGGAAGCTCCACCCGCTCTACCGACCGTGCGATGCGCTCCATTGTTTCGCGAGTCGCGCGATCAGTCAGCGCGAACCACTCGGGGGTAGCCCCGCTCTGCATCGTCAAACCTCCCCGGCCGCTGGCGCTGCCTCGTCGTCCAGTCGATACCTCGGGAACCGCTTCATCGCCGCCGCGAGTAAGCCGTTGGGATGCTCGTACTTTCTTGCGGTGCGCCCCACGGAATGGCCGGCAATCGCATCTCTGATCCGCTCCTCAATCTCGACCCCGAGGGCCTCAGTCTTCCACGTATGACGCCATGCGTGGTTGATCCGCACGTCTTTGGCGATCTTCGTTTCGTCCCGTAGCCACTCCGCAATCCTGATCGACTCAAGGGCGGCCCGGCTCGTTAGAGCGTCCTCTTTTTCGCGACGCGACGGATCGTAGAAAAGGGCACCACTCTTCACGGATCGCAAGAAATCAAGAAAGCCCTCGGCAATCACATGTTCATGCAATGGCACGCGGCGGTAGGTTCGGTTTTTCACGCTGCCCGCAGACGGCGTGATCCGGTAGAACCAAGTTCCTCCTTCTTCCCAAAAGTCCTCGCGGCGTAGCTGCGTTGTCTCTGTGATCCGCGCTCCCGAATAGGCGCATAGCCACGGGCACCAGCGGCGGGCATTTCTCCGGGCGTCGTGGACAGTGGAGTCATCGGCAGCCTTACGGGCCGCTTTGAGTATCTTCCTGACTTCGGCCAGGGTGAAGAAGGGCTCACGATCACGGATCGGCTCGGGAGCTTTGATGTCCACTTCTGCCGCGATGTTGGCCGGGACAAGCCGACCGCCCAATTTCGACGCCGCCCACCCGAATACGGAGCTGACGGCAGCCACATCGTTCTTCTGGATGATATGGGGTTGGACTTTGTCCTCCCTCTCCCGATGGGCTGCCCACTCGTACACGTTGTCGTCCGTCAAGGAGCGGGCGTCTTTATCTCCGACGAAATCCGAGAATGCTTGTAGCTTCTGCTTGTAACCGCGCAGGGTCCGAGCACCTAAGCGACTCTGCTTCGCCGCTTCAAAGGAATTGAACAGGCCCATCACGGTCAGCTTGGCGGCATCCTCGGGGGCCTTGGGGTTCTCTACGATTTCTCCCGCCTGCCGCTCTACGGACGCCTTTGCGGCCCGTCTGTAGTCCTTCAGGAAACGCAGCGAGAGCTTGCGGTGCTCGGGCGACACCGGGTCTATATCGAAGCCATGGGAGCGGACGAAATCGTCAATCTCGTCTTGCAGACGGGAGGTGTCGCCACGAGCGACCTGTTGGGCTGACGTAAAATCATCCAATTCCACCGTCTCACCGTGACGGCGAAAATCGCGCTCGCTCAGTCCGTCGCTGCGGAGGTCTTCGTCCTCTTGCATGAGGTGAGCGAGCCAAAGCTGAGCGAGTCGTTCGATCTCGAAATCGCTGATCGTCGTGCGATCCGGCTGCTTCGTACCTTCGCGGATGGCGGAGATGCGCCCTTCGACTGACGACAGCCACTTGCCGAAAGCCTCTCGCGCCTGCGTCTCAGTGAGATGGGCAGGCCAGACAGGTTTGTCTTCGCGCTTACCGAACTCTCCCCGGCAATCCTCGGGGATGGCCTTTCGGGATTTCCAGTTCCCCGTTTTGGGGTCTCTTGTCAGCTTAGCCATGCGGAGCGCGAACGCCATTATGTACCGCCCTTTTGTACCTGAAGGGGCGGCCCAAGGCCGAAACTCGCGTAAAATCAACGGACATCGGGAAATCCAGTGGTCGGAGTGGCAGGATTTGAACCTGCGACCCCCACGTCCCGAACGTGGTGCGCTACCAGACTGCGCTACACTCCGATCAACTGGTGGCCGGCTTATAGCCAGCGTCGCGCCGCAGCGCAACAGGGCGAAGCGCCTCTTCTGTGGATTTCTCGAGAGCCTCGCCGGGGCCCGGTCGCGTCGGATGCAGCCTCCTGTGAGAAGCTGTTGTCGACGGTTGCACAGAGCCGCGACGCACACTAGAACGCAGCAGCGCGTTGGGGCGTCGCCAAGTGGTAAGGCAGCGGTTTTTGGTACCGCCATTCGGAGGTTCGAATCCTCCCGCCCCAGCCATCACAATCAGCGAAAATTGGCAAAAGGTGCCGCAACTGCGTGTACCGGCTACTCCTGTCGCTGGGTGTGCAGCCGCTGCGACCAACCCCTACAGGTTATGAGCCCCGGCTCCAAGCAGCGCCCTCAGTTCAACGGTCGTGCGGTCGATCAGGAATTGCTGGTAGCGATAGAACATTTCCTCGCCCATGGGCGTCGCGAACGAGTTGGCGTATCGCTGACACCGCTCGCGCAGCCTGGCGAGACGATCCAGAATATCCTTGATCGCGTCGCGCTCATCGGCATCCGGCAAGGCGGGCTTCGTCGGGCGACGCGGGGCGGGCGCATGGCTGACAGCGTCCCCCGCCACAAGCTTTACTTCGGCCTCAAGCTTCTCGCGCGCAGAATCGAGCCGCCAAAGGCGAAAGCGACTGATCCCCTTCAGCAGGTTGAAGAGGGCCGTGACGGCCATGACGAGGTAGATCCAATAGGCTGGCGACATGAGGTTCACGAGCCACGGAAAATAGCGGTCTACAAATTCCGGCTCGCCAGTCAGAAAGAACTGCCTCGCTTCGGACGATAGCGGAGCCTCGGTCGCCGAACTCGTTGAGCTCGGCGGGTTGCTGCGCACGAATGTCGGAAGCGCAGCGGCCAGAAGCACCAGCAATTCGATGCGGTCGGCTCTCTTCGCGCATGCGTGGGCCAGGACGAGCGTGTTGACCTGCGGCACCAATTTGTCGGTCGCAGGGGCCTGGCGCATCAAGTCGTATCGGCCGGCCGGGACCCGCCCGAGGGTCGGCCAGGGATAGCGGTCGGTCAAACCTCTCAAATCTCGGAGCTCGATGATTTCCAGATCATACCGACCGATGATCGTGCGCAAGAACTCGGCATCATTTCTCATGACATAGGCGGCAATATCGAGATTGCCGAGCGCGACGAGCTGCGCCTGCTCCTCCAAATCGCGATAGGACGTTCGAATGTCGAGCGTCTTCAAGTCGGGATCGGCGAGCAGTTGGCGTACGAGATACGCTGTGCCCGAATTCTCCGGGCCTATTCCGATGGAGGCGCCCCGCAGATCGGAGAAGGTGACGAAGGGGCGATCGCGCCGCGCCAGAAGAAGAAGCGACTCTGGCTCAGGCAGGCGCCCCAGTAGCTCAAGCTCGGCCTCGGCGGGCACTGGAGTGCCGTCCTGAACGAAGGCAAATTTTTCGACGCAGGCCTTCTGGTCCGCCATCAGCCGTTTGGCGTTCTCGATCGAACCCGCCGTCGGGATAACCTCGAGATGTCCCCGGTCGCGCCCGGCCAGCTGCGCCAGGTTCGAAGCGAGCGAATGATAGGCGCCGCCTGGCGCTCCTGTCAGTATCGCAGCGCGAAATGAGCCGAAGTCGCGGACCGTGCTGTAGGACAGAGCAAGGGCTGCGATGGCTGCTGATGCAACAGCAAGCAATAGAGCCCGCAGCACGCCCCTATGCCGTCTCGCGAAACTGCGTTTGTCTGGTCTCGGGGCGTGAACCGGCACGATAGATGTCTGCAGTGGGGGCACTATGATCGCGAGGATCGGCAGATTTGCACGACACTCGCGCGCTCGCCAGTTCTATTGTCACGGGCGACTTGGATCTTGGGACAAGCGACCGCGCTACTGGGTTTGGCCCGTGTTCACCAGCGGGGTGGTCAAGGCATCGCCGGTCGTGCTGGCGGTATCGCTGATCGTGTTTCCGAGCTGCTCGATGCGGCCGTTGAAATTACGGCGGGTATGGGGGTCGACGATGGCGATCGGCGTTGCAATCGCAAGACCAGCGGCTGTTCCAACGGTTGCTGCGGCACCGGCAGTGACGGCCATCAAGCGGTCGCCGAGGCCGACACGGGAATCGGTGATGGACTGGCCGGCGACGAGGCGGGTCCCGATCAACCGCACGACCTCGGGACTCTCCGCAAATTTGCCATGGTTGAGCCGATCGTCTGACCTGAGCTTGGTCAGGTCGAGCACGGTGATGCCTTCGGCCGCCAGTTCGTCGCGATAGGGTTCGGCTTCCGGGTTGATCGCTCCGAGCCGCGCCGTGCCGCCCCAGACACGGCGGGAGACCGCCAGTGCGCGGTCGTCCTGCGAGACGAAGAGGGTGAATTTCGCGCGGCTCTTGCCGATCTCGGCGATCTGGGTGCGAAAGACATCGACATCGACATCGGGCGAGGCGAGCATGATATTGGCGATCTTCGGTGCGATCTGGCCGTTGCGGATCGCCATCTGGCGCAGCGACTCGAGAGTGAGCCAGTTGCCCATGGAATGGGCCAGGATCGAGACCTCGCCGACCGCGGGATCGCGCGCCAGCGCCTGCAGCGTCGCTTCGAGCGCATGGCGCGAATAATTCGTGCTCTCGCGGTCGTAGCCATAAGCGAAGAGCGAGCCGCGCGAGGGCCAGGTGAAAAGCAGCGGCACGACATTGGCATCGGAATCGTGGACGATTTGGGCGAAGCGATAGACCGCATCCTCAAACCGGTTATTGAAGCCGTGGACGAAGACGAGAACGCGCCGCTTCGGGGCCTTCAGTGCTGCCGTGTGCAAGCGTGCCAAGGCTGCCGGCTGCTCGAGACGGTCAACCTTCAGCGTCACGAATTCGCGTTCCGGGTCGCCGGGAAGGCGGCTTGGCCATTGGACCTCACCAACCTTCCGGACGCGCTCGGGCGGGATCGAGACGGTGATCTCGGCGAAGGATGATTTCGCGCCGCGCTCACCGGAAAACAGGATGCCGCTATCGGGATCAGGCGAGCGCGTCGTTGCCACGAGCATGGTGACTTTGCTGGCATCGGGAGCGCCATGCGCAACCGGCGCAAGCACTCCCTGCACATCGCCGGCGCAGCCGGCGAGCAACAACGTCAGTGCCCCAGCCGCGAGCCTCGTGCCATGCCGTCTCATGCAGAAGCCATCCAGATCGCGGGGCCAGGCAGCAGAGCGATCATGGCCGCTCTGCGCATCTTTCAGCAATGCCTGCGGGTCAGTACGGAGCTCGGGGCAGGACATCGCCCCCGAAACGATCGCCGAAATTCGGTGAGCGGCGGTTCTCGCGCACATAAGCCGGCCCGCTGCCTTCGCTCGGCGCAGGGCCGGGATCGAGATAGCTGCGCTCCTGCGGCGTGCGGATCGGGATTCCCGGCTCGTCATTGGCCGCAACGGGCTCGCGCTGGGTGCAGCCGGCAAGAGCGGCGAGCAGCACGAGGGCCGCGGAAGCCCGGCGAAGGGGGGCCCTCGCGGCGCTGATGGTGCTGATTGTGGTGATGGTGCCGCCGCTTGGCATCTGGATAACCCTTCGTGTGGATGAACAACCTGCCACCTCGTGAGCGGGCGATACCGGTCGCATCGTGAGGCCGCATCAAAGCCGGCGGCTGCAGCCGGCGTCAACGAGCCGCCGCGAGATCATGTGGACGGCGAACGCCCGACCCGGTTGCCGATCGGGACGTTCCGGGCGGGACATGTCGTTGGCCGTGATGCCCGATCGCACGGGCGCTGGAGGAGCTGGCGGCTATCGCGCGCCGAGCTCCGCCAGCTGGATTGTTCGCATCAGAAAGGGTTGATGTAGTTGGTGATCGCGATCTGCCGCAGCAGCACCTTGCGAATGACATGGGCGGCCGTGACGCGATCGGTGAAGATGGCGGCATCGCCGGCAGCGCCCGCCGGGAGGCTGTCGGCAAAGGTCTGGTCGTCGAGTTTCACCCGCACGGCGAAGGGGGCTGCCTGGATGGTTTTGGGCGTTACGGCCGCCCCCGATGTCTGCACCTGGCCGGTCGAGATCGCCTGCAGCACACTCTCGACCTTGCCGGTGAAGACCTGCCCTGGCGCGAACTTGAACGTCAGTTCGACCGGCTGGCCAGCTGCAATGTAGCGGGCATCGATCTGCTGGATCTCGACGCCGATGACCGTTTCTGCCGTGTCGACGAAGGCCATGACCGGCGCGAGCGGCAGGTTAGCGACGCGCGCGCCCTTCCGCAGCGCCAGATTGGTGACATAACCGGCGGCCGGAGCACGAACCACCGTCTTGTCGAGGTTCCACCTGGCGCCCTCGAGCTGTGCCTTGAGTTGGTCCACCTCGGCCTGGCGCTGCTCGACGTCGAAGCTGCGGCCGGAACCCGTGCTCTGCAACTGGGTCATCTGCGCCAGGCGCTGCTGCTGCAGCTGGAGCTGCGCTTCCAGCGCCTTGACCTGGGCCTCATAGGGCACGGGGTCGATCCTGAACAGCACGGCGCCCGCTTTCAAGGGCGTGTTCGGCGCGACGGGGACGTCGATCACCTCGCCGGCGACATCAGGGACGATCGCGACGGATTGCCGGACAGCGAGCGCCGGGCCTTGCGGCGCGCCCCAATTCATCGGGATGAACAGGCCGATCAGCAGCAGAAGCAGGACAAGGACCGGCGAGACCTTCCAGAACAGGTTGAACGGCACGATCCGGAATTTCACGAGCACGAAGAGGAGCGCGAGATAGACATTGAGCAGGACAACAATCATCGGGCGAGCTCCTGCGGGCGCGCGGGCACGTCGACACGCGCAGGCACGTCGACATAGGCCCAGATCAGCACCGCTGGCCACAACACGAATCCCAGGAACAGCGTCACCCACCCGCCGACCGCCACGGCCTGAGCCCAGGGATGATTGCGTCGCTTGGCGATCAGACCCGGAAGCATGGCCATGAAGACGATGACGAAAACCGTGCTGCACACGAGCACGACCAGGACAATCCAGGCGAATATATCAAGCGCGCTCATGGGCCTCCGTCCATTCTCGATCTGCACCGGCGGCCGGTTGGCCATGACATCAGGGTTGGGAGGATACTGCCAACCGGCGGAAAGTCGCGGCGATTGTGGTGGTCGTCTGAAGGCACCAGACTAAGGTCGAACAGCCTGTTGTGGTCCGGGCATTCTGCTCTCCCGAGGTCGCCGGGCTGCGTAAGGGCTTCCGCCTGAGACTGCGGCACCCTGGAACCTCCGATGCGAGCCTGCACGGGTCCGCCATGTCCCTTCAGCCAAGTCACTTCGACCGTGTCACTTGGGCGTCGGGCGCCCGCGAAGCCTGCGTGGTCTCAATGCGACATCAAGCAGCAAACGGGTGAAGCCTGCAGCAGATCGCGCGTCATGCCGCCAAACATCCACTCCCGCATGCGGGTGTGGCCATAGGCGCCTGAAACGATGAGATCGGCACCGTTCTCGGTTGCAAAGTCGATCAGTTCGTTGACTGCGTGCCTGGCAGTGTCGGTCCGCAGCACCGCCTTTGCCGCCACACCGTGCAAGGTGAGGTAGTCGCGCACGTCCTCGGCGCCCTGATCTTCGGCGTCTGGGCCGATCGACAGGACAGTGACGGATTCCGCCCGCGTCAGCAGTGGCAGGGCGTCCCGGACGGCGCGCTGTGCTTCCCGCGTATCCTTCCAGGCGACGACGATATGCTTTCCGGAGAGATAGCTAACGCCCGGCGGGACGACGAGGAGCGGCCGGCCGAGAGACATGACCAGATCGCCCGGCGAGAGGCTCATTCCACCCTGCGCCGGGTCATGATGGGCCTGCCGAGCCAGCACCACGAGATCGGCTGCGCGGGCCTGATCGAGAACGAAGCTGCGCGGTGTTTCGATGGCGCTGCGCCAGACGATATCCTTCAGGCCGTCCGCGGCGGCCTTGCGGAATATCGCTTCGGCGCGCGCAAGGTCTTCTGAGACTGCGCGCTTGCTCTCCTCGATCAGGACAGAGTCGACACTCGCCAGGCCGTCGCCGATATAAGGGAGAATGAAGTCTTCTGCGGCGATACCGATCAGCCGGCTTCCGAAGCGATCCGCCAAGGAGGCAGCCAGCTTGACCCGATCCGCGGCCCCGCTGCCGAGGTTCAGCGGCACCATGATGCTGGCATAGTCCGGGTGAGATTTTGCCGTCGCTGTCATCGCATGTCCTCCAAGTCTCGAAGCATCCGCGGAGTCTATGATCGAACACAATGTGCAGGGACGCATTGATGTGGAGCAAGGCGCCCCGTGCACGCCGGCACGGCGCAGATGCCGTAGATGCCTTCAGGCGATGACTGGTTTGACGGGGGCCCTCGGCTTCACGGCAATGATCTGGAAGGGCTGCAGGTCGCCGTCACCGTCGCGGATCGAGACATGATCGCCGACGACGAAGCGGTGCCGGTCGAGCCGGTAGCCAGGCTCGTCATCATCGCTGCTGGAATCGTCATCGTCGATGAACCAGGTCGCACCGCCGGCGCCTCCGGCCCGGCGCAGGAGCAAGCCGTGACGATCCGGCTCCCCCGCCGAGAAACGCCTGACGCGGCAGAAATCGCGCTGCTCCTGCCGCGGCGGCATCGATATGTCCGTCAAGGTCGAGCGGCGCGGTGATCTCGTAGCCATGCCGCGGGCTTCCATCGGGATATCCGCTCGTCCGGGCGAAATGAAGAGTGATGACATAAAGCATGATGGTCGTTCGTCCCTTCTGCCGCTTGGATGTCCATGCCACGATTAGTCGCGCATATTTCGGGCGCGTCCGGTTTGATCTGGCGCAAGGACGTTTCTGCCGGGCCGGCGGAGGTTCTTCGGCGTACTGGAGGATGACATGATCGAAGGCATCAAGAGCATATTGGTCGCGGTGACGGAGGAGGGGCAGACCGAGGAGAACCTTGCTGTCGGCTACGGGCTTTCATTGGCGCGGCAGACGAATGCGCATCTGACGGTACAGGCGGCAGCAAGCCGGTTCTCCGTGCCCTATTCGATGATCGATGATTTCAGCGGCGCGATCGTCGCGTCGGAGAACCGGCGCATCGCCGGCCTCGCGGAGAAGCTGGCCTCCGACGCCAGGTTCGCGGCCAATCTTGCCGGCGTGGTCAGCACGGTCGAGAGCCCTCAGCTGATCTACAGCAGTCTGTTGCAGCGCTTTCTCGACCATGCCCGCATCAACGATCTCTCCATTCTGGATGCGGAGCCAGCGACTCTTGCCATCGACCGTGGCCTGATCGAGACGGCTCTGTTCGAGAGCGGCCGGCCGGTTCTGGTGGTTCCGCCGGGCCATCCCGGCTTCTCCGGAGAGAACATTGTCATCGCCTGGGACGGTGGCGCCAGCGCGGCGCGTGCCGTGGCCGATGCCTTGCCGTTCCTGCGAGCCGCCAAGGCTGTCGAGATCGTCTCGGTCACCGGCGAGAAGGACCTTTCCAACGCGGTCCCCGGCGTCGAGCTGGCACCTCATCTCGCGCGCCATGGCGTCGACGTCACGGTCAAGACGGTGGCGCTCGGCAAGGGGCGCGATGTCGCGACAGCGCTCCAGGCCGAGGCGGCCGAGTTCGACGCCGGTTTCGTCGTGTCGGGTGGCTATCGCCATTCCCGCCTGCGCGAATGGCTGCTCGGCGGCGTGACGCAGTCCCTGCTCAAGAACAGCAAGGTGCCGCTCTTCATGTGCCATTGATCGTTGCGGGGAAAATGGCTCAACTCTGCAAACGCACGGTTGAGCCATTCCCGGCTTGATGCCGGGCGCTTGCAGCCCGGTTTCCGCTCATGAGCATTCGGAATTTCGATGCGCTCTTCAATCCCCGCGCGATCGCCCTGATCGGGGCCAGCAACCAACCTGGTTCGGTCGGGGCGACGCTTGCCGCCAATCTCTATGGCGCAGGGTTCAAGGGGCCGATCATGGCGGTCAACCCGCATGAAACGGCCGTCCGCTCGGCGCTGAGCTATCGCTCCGTTGCCGAACTCCCTGTCACGCCCGACCTTGCCGTCCTGGCGACGCCGGCAGTGTCGGTTCCCGAGCTGATATCAGAACTCGGACAACGCGGCTGCCGAGCCGCAATCGTGATCAGCAACGGCTTTGGCGATACGGCGGCCACGGATGGGCTGCGGCAACGGATGCTCGATGCGGCCAAGGCGCATCTGATGCTGATCGTCGGCCCGAACTGTCTCGGCCTGATTTCCTCCCCCCGCGCGATCAATGCGAGCTTCGCGCATCTGACGCCGCGGCCAGGCAACATCGCCATCGTCAGCCAGTCCGGCGGCATCATGTCGGCGCTGCTCGACTGGGCGGACCGGCGCGACATCGGCCTTTCGCATGCGATTGCGCTCGGCGACACCAGCGATGTCGACGCAGGCGACATGCTCGATTACCTCGGCACCGATACGACGGTGCGCTCGGTGCTGCTCTATGTCGAGAACATTCCCCATGCCCGCAAGTTCATGTCGGCAGCACGGGCGGTGGCGCGCATGAAGCCCGTCGTCGTGGTGAAGGCCGGGCGCAGTGCCGCCGGAGCGCGGGCGGCGCTGTCGCATACCGGAGCACTTGCGGGCGCGGACGCGGTCTATGACGCGGCCTTTCGGCGCGCCGGCCTGCTGCGGGTCGCTGAACTCGACGAGCTCTTCGCCGCGGCCGAGATCCTGGCAAAGGGAGTTCGCGTCGCCGGCGACCGGCTGACAATTCTGACCAATGGCGGCGGCGCCGGCATCCTCGCCGTCGATGCAGTCGGAGAACGGGGAAACCGCGTCGCGACCCTCAGCCCGGAGGTGATCGGCAAGCTCGACAGCGTGCTGCCTGAAGGCTGGTCGCGCGGGAACCCCGTCGATGTCCTGGGAGACGCCACGGGAGAACGTTATGCGGCTGCGCTGGAAGCGCTGCTGGAAGAGCGCGAGAGCGATGCCGTCCTGGTCATCAATTGTCCCTCCGCTGTTGCCGACGGCGCGGAGGCGGCACGCGCCGTGTCCCGGGTGGCCGCGCGACAGAAGCATGTTCCCGTCATGACGAGCTGGCTCGGCGGCACGCTCGCGCAGGCCGCCAGGGCGCATCTGCGGGAAGGCGGGCTCCCGAATTTCGCGACCCCGGAGGAGGCCGTCCGCGCCTTCAGTCATCTCGCCGCCTTCCGGCGAAACCAGGAGCTCCTGCTGGAAACACCGGCGGCTGGTGTCGCCATTGCGCCCCGCCAGGTCGAGGCGGCGCGCAAACTCATCAGGGCGGCCTTGCGCGAGAAACGCACGACGCTGACGGAGCCGGAATCCAAGCAACTGCTCGGGCTGTTCGGTATTCCCACCGTCGAGACGAAGCTGGCGGCGACCCCGGAGGAGGCCGGAGCCTGTTTCGAGGCGATCGCGGCTCCGGTGGCGCTGAAGATCCTTTCGCATGACATCATCCACAAATCCGATGTCGGTGGCGTCGTCCTGGGCCTGAAGAGCAAGGCGGAGGTCGAGGCGGCGGCGCACGAGATGCTGGAGCGCGTGGGCCGGTTTCGGCCCACGGCGCGGATCGATGGCTTTGCGATCCAGCCCATGATCTCCCGACCGAAGGCGCATGAGCTGATCCTCGGCATCGCCCAGGACGAAACCTTTGGGCCCGTGATCTTGTTCGGACGCGGCGGCACCGCGACGGAGGTGATCGGGGACCGCGCCATTGGGTTGCCGCCTTTGAATTCGGTCCTGGCGCGCGACATGATCTCCCGTACGCGGGTTGCACGGTTGCTGGCGGGGTTTCGCGACGTTCCGGCCGTGCCGCTCGAACCGGTCGTCGACATCCTCGTGCGCCTGTCGGAGCTGGTCGTGCAACTGCCCGAGATCATCGAGCTCGACATCAATCCACTACTTGCCAACTACGAGGGCTGCATCGCGCTCGATGCCCGGATCGTCATTGCCGGCAAGAAGGGGCGCCGCCTCGGACTGGCGATCAGCCCCTATCCGCATCGGCTCGAGCGCGAGATCGCGCTTGGCGACGGTACACAGCTCCACTTGCGCCCGATCCGCCCGGAGGATGAGAGTGCTCTCGCCGAGATGGTCGCGCTGTGTACGCCGGACGACCTGCGGATGCGTTTCCTGGGACTGGTGAAGATCTTTCCCCATGCAACGGCAGCCCGGCTGTCGCAGATCGATTATGACCGGGAAATGGCCCTGGTCGCGGGCGAGCCAGGTGCGCCCTATGGGGTGGGGCCGATCTTCGGCGTCGTCAGGATATCGGGCGACCCGGAGCGCAAGACGGCGGAATATGCGATCCTCGTCCGCTCCGACATGAAGGGGCGGGGCCTCGGCTATCGCCTCATGACCGAAATCATCACGCACGCGCGGGAGCAGGGCTACCACCAGCTCTTCGGCGAAGTGCTGGCGCAGAATGTTCCGATGCTGCAGATGGCGAGCGATCTGGGCTTCCGCGTCTCGCATGCCGATGGCGATACGGTTCATGTCGAGCTGAAGCTCGATATGCCGGAGCCGAAATCGTGACCGCGCATTCCCGTTCAATCGCTGAGCCGGGTGCGGCATTGCCGCGCAATTGATCGCGCTGCGGTCGGTGAATCCGTCCCGTTGCCAAGGGGGCCGTGGTGTCAGCTCTGATCTCGCGCCGAGCCCGCGACTTCAAGCCCCCTAGACTTGCTGCTTCGTGCGGAAGAAGCCTGTCGTCGGCGCGATTTGCCCCGGTGTGAGGAGTGGCGCCGTGTAAGGCGTGGCCTGTCGCTTTTCGTTCGTGTATGCGTACAATCTTGACATTGTACGTTGTTGTCGCCATCTAGTGTGCGACGTCGGCCGCTCAGTGCCGGCTTCAAGGAGTTGTTCCCGTGTCCGACCAAGAATGGCCACCCCTCTCGCCTGCCCAGACCGGCCTGCGCGGACGGTGTCCGCGTTGCGGACAGGGCCACCTGTTCGAAGGCTTTCTGAAGCTGCGGCCGAAATGTGAGGTCTGCGGTCTCGACTATTCCTTTGCGGACCCTGCCGATGGCCCGGCCTTCTTTGTCATGATGTTCGTCTGCATTCCGGCCGTGGTGTTCCCGCTCTGGCTCGAAATGGCGTATGAGCCGCCGGCCTGGGTTCATCTCGTCACCACCTTGCCGTTGATCCTGTTGACCTGCATCCCGCCGCTTCAGCCGTTGAAGGGCTGGCTTGTCGCAGCGCAGTTCTTCCACAAGGCAGAGGAAGGCCGGCTGGCTCGCCCCAAGGGCGAGAAGACACCGGCCTGAGCCCGGAGGGACGGCGAGTGCTGTGGAGGCTTTGCCTGCCCGCTTCTGATCTCGTCAAACGATCCCCTGATGCTGCGAGCGTTCATTGTCCATGATCGCAGCCAGCGTCTTCAGCGCATGGGCGAGGCGTCCGCGTTCCGGCACGCCGCCCAGCGAAATCCTGACTGCGTCCGGGGCCTCGCCTTCGACGCTGAATGCATCCGATGGCGTGACCCCGAGGCCTTCCTGACGGACCGCCTCGACCAGGCGGTAACGGTCCCAATGCGCCGGCAGCGGCTGCCAGATATGCAGACCGTTCGGGTGATGGCGGGCCGAAGCCGGCAGGATGGAGCGTGCCAGGTCCTGGCGTGCCGCAGCCTCGCGGCGTACCCCGTCGAGCAGGTCTCCAGCGGCGCCGATCCGGATCCAATGGGTTGCAAGCGCCGTCATCAGGGGCGCTGGCATGAGTGCGATGCTACGTAGGATCGCGACGAGCGGGTCGCGGTTCTCGTCCGGCGGCAGCACGACGAAGGCGGTACGCAGCCCCGGAGTCAGCACCTTCGACAGGGTCGCGACATGATAGGTCCGCTCCGGTGCGAGGGCGGCCAGGGGCGGTGGCGCATCGCCGGCGAGCAGGCTGTAAGGGTCGTCTTCGATGATCCTGAGGTGTCTTGCCCGCGCGATCCGCACGATCTCATCGCGTCGCGCAGGCTGCATCGTCGCTGTGGTCGGATTCTGGATCGTCGGTGTCACGCAAAGCAGCTTTGCGCCGGATTCATCAATGGCCTGCTCCAGGGCACCCGGCAGAAGGCCCTCTTCGTCCGTCGCGACCGGGACTGGCCGCAGCCCCGCCAGCCTGACAGCGGCCAGCAGGCCGGGATAGGCGAGGGCCTCGACCAGGACGGCCTCGCCCGGTTTTGCGTGAAGGCTGACCAGTGCCGCGAGCGCCGGTTGCGCGCCAGGGGTGACCAGCAGCCTGGCGGGCCCGATCCGTCCGAGAACAGGCTCAAGCCAGGCACAGCCGGCTGCCCGGTCCGCCAGCGAACCTGCCCCGACATGATAGGTCATCAGCAAGTCGGCGCTGGAGCGCGCCAGGACCTCGGTAATGCCGCGCTGCATCACTTCTGCGAGGCGTATGCCCTTTGGTGGCGGTGGAATGTTCATGCTGAGGTCGATGAGCGGGCCCGACTGTTCCTTCCGCGTTGAGATGAAGGAGCCGCGCCCGGTGACCGCGTCGAGCAGATTGCGATGTCTTGCCTCTGCATAGGCACGGGTGACCGTGGTCAGGTCGACGTCGACAAGTTTGGCGAACTGCCGCTGCGGCGGAAGTCTGTCGCCAGGGCGCAGGGTGCCGTTTGCGACGGCCTCGGCTATCAGTTCGACGATCTGGAGGTAGCGCGGTCCGGCCGATGGATCGAGCTGGCGGATCCACTGCAATGTCTCGTCGCTCCGCGCCATGCTGGCCTTCCAGTTTCCATGCATTATGTGACAATGTCTGCATACGATACATGAAGTGAGCACGGCAAGCCAATTGGGGATGCCAGGGCGGTCAGCCCAGTTGACCGAGCGATCAGTGCGAACCCATCGTGGTCTGTGACCTGGCTCACATTAATCCCCAGGCATCTGTGCGAAGTCTAGGCGTATGGCGGTTCCTGAGGCGAGCGTTTGGCGCGAAGACAACATAAGTTAACCCTTCGTTCACCAAGTCGTTTACAGGCGACTGTAAATGAGCCAGCATGCTCTCAGCGTCGCGGCATAGAATTGGGGGAGGCCGGCGATGGATGGCGTATCGATTGCGGTTGTAGATGATCACCCGCTTCTGACCGAGGGAATCGTTGCTCTGCTGCAACGCAAGGGCGGCTTTTCGCTTGTCGCGACCGGCTCGGCTGCTGATCACATCACCGCGATCACGGAAACTCACCAACCTGACGCGATGATCGTCGATCTGAACATGGCGGGGGATGCCTTCCAGGCGATTTCGGACGCATCGAAGGCCGCCCCTCACATGAAGATGGTGGTGTTCACCGCGTCGACGAGCACGGACCATGCCATTCAGGCGCTTGACGCCGGCGCCAGCGGTTATGTCCTCAAGGGCAGTCCCGCGGATGATCTCTTCGACGCGATCGAGGCTGCGCGGCGCGGTGAAATCTATATCACGCCTGCCTTTGCCACCAAGGTGATCGGTGCTCTGCAAAGCAAGGCCCTGGAAAAGAGGGCGGCGCAAAGCACCCGACTGAGCGTGCGGGAGGACCAGATCGTGAGGCTTCTCCTGTGCGGGAAGCAGAATCGAGAGATTGCCAGGGCCCTCTCGCTCAGCGAGAAGACGATCAAGGGCTATATGACCAACCTCATGCACAAGCTGAATGCCAGGAATCGCCTGGAGGTTGTGATCGCGGCGCAAAGGCTGGTTCCGCCGGGCGCTGAGGCGCGGGATCCGGCAAGGCCTCGCTAGATCACGCTGCGCTTGGGCGAAATCGTCCAAACGCAGAAAACGTGATCGACTCTCATAGTTTAGAGCATGCTTAGTGCGAAAAACCGTTGCCATTTTTTCGCAGCATGCTCTGGGGGTGAGATCGCGCCGTCAGGACCGCATTGGCAGCGTGGCGCGCACTTCAGTTCCACCATTGGACAGCCGGCTCACCGCGAGTTGGCCTCGCAATGCCTTGATGCGGCTGTCCATGCCCCGCACCCCCAGGCCGCCAGCGCCGGGCGCTCCATCACGGTGGCGCAGAGGCAATGTGCCGCCACTGTCCGACACGACGATCTCAAGCGTATCGTCAGCGACGCGGGCTTCGACCTTCTGCCCCCGGCCTCCTGCATGTTTATAGGCGTTGGTCAGCGCCTCCTGCACGATCCGATACGAGCAGAAGCGAATGGCGACGGGGACCTGCGCGGGCAACTCGGCGACGTTTCGATTTACATGAGTGCCCGTCTGCTCTTCATGGCGCGTGATGGCCAAATGGATGGTCTCTGCCAGAGTCAGATTCTCCGCTTCCGGCAACGCCAATCCTGAAGACAGGTTGCGCAGGTCCGAGAGGACCTGCTGGATGAGGGGTTCGAGCTCGCCGTGAGCATCGGCCGCGGGTGCCATGGTCCCGCTCGCCCGATCTGCCGCAGAGGGCAGTTTCAGCATCATCAGGCTGAGAAGCTGGATTGGCCCGTCGTGGATGTCCGCGCCAATGCTGGCAAGATAGGTCTCGTTGAGAACGGTGGCATTCAGTCTGGCCCGGTCCGCCGCCCGCCTGAGCGCATTGTTCCGCTTCGCCAGAGCTTCGGCCCGCGCCAGGTTCTGCTCGAGAAGAGCCTGCTGGCTGCTGATGATCCGGCTCGCGCGTTTGACGATGACATGCAGCAGGATGACGATGACGATGGCGACATTCGCGATGAGAAACCATGTCGCATACCTGACACTGGATATCTCGCGGTTCATGAAGTGACTGTACTCGTAGAATTCTCCGATTGCGATGATGTCCTTGGTTCTCTCCCTGTAGATCGGCGCATAGATCTCGATCAGCTTTGGCTTGATCTTCGAGGGGCTGAGTTCGTTGCCATCGCCGTCGAGATCGCTATCGACGATGACATTGCCAGCCATGATCCGCTTGATGTCGCTTTCCGGGAGCTTGCCATGGGCCCCGGCCTTGCCCGTGCTGAAGATCAGGTTCCCATTGAGATCCCAGAGCTTGATGATCGCGACGTGGCGGCTGAGGCTGGTATTGACCAGCAGTGCCTTGATCTTCTCGCGGCTTTCCTCCGGCAACCTGTTCGAGGCATCCAGCCCCTGCACATGGGGCGCCAGGAAGCCCTCGAGATAAAGCGCTCCCGTTTCCGCCATGCCTTGGATCCAGCCGGAGCGGATTCGGCTCTCGACCCAATAGCCCAATGCAGCCATTGACAGGCCGACGGCCAAGGCGGCGGTGAGAAGAAACTGCCGTTCGAGGTTGAGGGCGTTCCAGCGTGCCAGGATTGCGTGGCGCAACGCAGCTAGCCAGCGCCGGTACTTTCCATCCCCAACCGTCTTGTCAGTTCCTCTGCCCTGTGTCGGGGATCCGGACACGAACTTGTCATTCACCCGGTCGTTCATCCACAATCCATAGTGGCATCGATCCAGTGCGCGATTGTCTGGGAGCTCGATGGTGTCGACGGCGTATTCCAGATTAGAAGAATAGCAACTTGTTCGTTCTTGCGCCAATACCAATGCGCCGGCCGCAAGGCGAGAATTCGTGCCGCGATTTAAAATTCCGTTATCAGGTTTAATCCGGAATAGCGCAGCAATTCCGTGTCATGAATGGCGTTTCCAAGCGTCAATCTGAGTTCAGTTACCTGAAGACAAGCCTGCAGGTACAGCCTGACGTGCCCGATCGTGCGGGAGGTGCTGCCTTCGTGCTGCCGCGGTAACGAGTCGAGCGATTTTCGCTTCAGTTGAATCGTTGTCGCGATGCCTCGCGCAGCCCATTCAGCTACGCGAGGTGCCATTGCCGGCGCCCGACTTGCTGCCTCATCTCCTTCAGACGCCGAGAACCGGGACAGGCTCTCTTCAGTGGTGAAAGGTCCAGAGCAGGCTCTCGCTCAGGCCCTTCAGCGCTTCGACCGCATCCGGTCGCTCGCGGGCGATCGCGGTAATCAGGGCGTCCGCCAGGGCGAAGATCGCGGTCGGAGAATTCGGCAGGAATCGGTTCCGAGCCGGGGCGAAGAGTGTGATGTCGGCGATGTTGGCGAGTGGCGAGGTTGGTCCATCGGTCAGCGCCAGCAGGGTCGACCCACGCTTCTTGGCGAAGGAGGCGAGGTCGAGCGTCGTGCGCGAATAGCGCGGCACCGAGATCGCGACGACGAGGTCGTCGGGCCTGGCCGAGAGCATGTGGCGAATGGCTCGTTCTGGGCCGGCGCGCGAGGATGCGAAGGTCACGTCGGCGTCGAGATAGAGCGCGAGCCCGTCCTCAAGGAAGGATGCGACATGATGGCTCGCCCCCGAGGCGGCAATGAAGACGCGGCGCGCCTTGAGCAGGGCCTCGATCGCCCGTGTCGTGGTCGCTTCGTCGAGGGCGTCCCGTGCCGCCTGGAGATTGGCGGACTGGTCGGAGAGGGCATCGACAAAGGTGGCGAAGGTCGAGCCCGCCGCAGAGCGTGCGCCTGCAAAACTGTCGACCGGATCGAGCGCGAATTTCAGGGCCGAGGACAGGGCCACACGGAATTCGCCATAGTTTCCATAGCCAAGAGCGCGGACGAAACGCGTGACGGTGGCGTTGGATGTGCCGCTGCCTTCGGCAAGCCCTTCGATCGTCATGGTGGCGACGTCGAGCGGGTGCTGCAGCACGAAGTCGGCGGCACGCCGATGTCCATTGCTCAAGGACGGGTAGACCCGGGCGATCCGGTTCGAGAGATCGGTCGTCGGCTTCAAGCCTTGGGACATGCGTCTCCACCCGATTGACGTTCGAATATTTTCATGTTTGCTATCCAACGAAAATGAAGCTGTCAAAACGGTTCACATTGGGAGCGGAGATCACCATGCGTAAATCCTTAATGGTTGCGGCTTTGGCCGGAACCTGCCTTGCTGCCGCGCCGGCCTGCGCCCAGACCCTGCGCATCGCGCTGGCTTCGGAGCCGACAGCCGTCGATCCGCATTACCACGATCTCACGCCGAACAATGCGCTGGCCCAGCACATCTTCGACTCGCTCGTGCGCCAGGACGACAAGCAGAAGCTCCATCCCAGCCTCGCCAATTCCTGGGAGAATGACGGCAAGAACCGCTGGACCTTCAAGCTGCGCCAGGGCATCACCTTCTCGAACGGCAAGCCCTTCACCGCCGAAGACGTGGTCTTCACGTTCTGCCGCACGCTGAAGAACGAGACCAAGGTCTCCGATTCCTTCGCCGATATCACCGGGAATTTCGCGTCGGTCGAGGCGCCCGATGACCACACGTTGATCATCAATACGATCAATCCCGAACCGCTGATGCCGAACCTGCTTTCGAGCCTCAGCATCCTCTCGGCCTCGATCGTCGAGCATGGTCCGATCAGCTACGACGTCGCCAAGAACTGTGGCGTGACCGGCGCCTGGCCTGCCGTGAGCGGCTTCAATGACGGCAGCCTCGCGATCGGCACCGGCCCCTACAAGCTGAAGTCCTATGTTCGCGGCTCGTCGATCGAGCTCGAGCGCAGCCCGACCTACTGGGGCAAGGCCGAACCTTGGGCGACGGTACGCCTGCTTCCGGTGACCAATGCCGGTCCGCGCCTCGCCGGGCTGCTCGCCGGTGACTACGATGTCATCGAGAACCCCGCTGCGCGTGACCTTGGCCGGATCCAGGGCGACAAGCGCTTCAACCATGTCGTCACGCCCTCGACACGCGTGATGTATTTCCAGCTCGACGTGGCGCGCGATCAGAGCCCCTTCGTCAAGTCGGAAGACGGCAAGAACCCGCTCAAGGACCCGCGCGTCCGCAAGGCGATGTCGCTCGCCATCGATCGCGATGCGATCGTCAAGCGGATCATGGACGGTGCGGCAGAGCCGGCCTACCAGTTCCTGCCGACGGGCATGTTCGGCACGCTTCCGAACCCGCCGAAGCTGGCCTATGACCCGGCTGCCGCCAAGAAGCTGATGGCTGAAGCCGGCTATGCCAAGGGCTTCCAGCTGACGCTGTCCTCGACCAATGATCGCTATATCAATGACAGCCAGATCACCCAGGCTGTCGCCCAGTACCTGACTCAGATCGGTATCAAGATCGAGGTCGATGCGATGACGCGCGCGATCTACTTCCCGCGCCGCGCCAAGAAGGAATTCAGCGTTGCGCTCGGCGGCTGGGGGTCCGGTACCGGTGAGGCTGCGTCCTTCCTGCGCCAGTGGCCGCCGACCCCGAACGAGGAGAAGACCCTCGGCGGCTCGAACTATGGCGGTTACAAGAACGACGCGTTCGACAAGGTGATCCGCACTGCCGTGACGACGCTCGACGACGCCAAGCGCGCCGAATTGCTGCAGGAGGCCGGCAAGCTGGTGCTCGCAGACGGTGCGTTCATCCCGCTGCATTTCGAAAGCGGCATCTGGGCCTTCAAGTCCGACCTCAATGTCACCGGCCGCGCCGACCAGTTCATGTTGGCGATGTCGGTGAAGCCGGTCGCCAAGTAAGTCCAGTCACCCAATAAGCGTAGCAGAGTCGATCAAACGCAATGACCGCCTATGTTTTGCAGCGGCTGATCCAGAGCGTCATTGTTCTGCTCGCGGTCTCGGTCGTGGTTTTCTTCGCCGTCTATGGCATCGGAGACCCGATCGAGCTCCTGGTCTCGCCACAGGTCAGTGCCGCCGAACGCGCGGCACTGATCAAGCGGCTCGGCCTCGACCTGCCGGTCTGGCAGCAATATTTCACCTTCATGGGCAATGCCCTGAAAGGCGATCTCGGGCGCTCCTTCGTGCATGGCGTGCCTGCGATCGAGTTGATCCTCGCCCGACTGCCCGCAACCTTCGAATTGGTGCTGCTGGCGATGACGCTGGCAGTCACGGTCGGCGTGCCGCTTGGACTGCTCGCGGGGCTCGATCCTGACAGCCGCCCATCGCGGATCATCATGGCCAGCACCGTGCTCGGCTACTCGCTTCCGAATTTCTGGAAGGGCATGATGCTGATCCTGCTCTTTGCCGTGGTGCTCGGCTGGCTGCCGACGGCGGGACGCGGCGAGACCGTCTCCGTACTCGGTTTGCAGACCAGCCTGCTCACGCTTGACGGGCTGCAGCATCTCATCCTGCCGGCACTCAACCTCGCCATTCCCAATACGGCGCTGATGATCCGCCTGGTCGCGGCCGGCACGACCGAGACGATGACGCAGGATTATGTGAAATATGCCCGTGCCAAGGGCGTGCGCCGCAAGCGCATCGTCGGCCGGCACGTGCTGCGCAACATCCTGATCCCGGTCGTAACGGTGGTCGGCATCGAGTTCGGCAGCCTCGTCGCCTTTTCGACCATCACCGAGACCGTCTTCGCCTGGCCAGGTATGGGCAAGCTCCTGATCGACTCGATCTACCAACTCGATCGGCCGGTCGTCGTCGCCTATGTGCTGCTGGCGACGCTGCTCTTCGTCACGGTGAACTTCCTCGTCGATATCCTCTATGCCGCGCTCGATCCGCGCGTGAAGCTGACCGGAGACATGGCATGAGCGCGCCGGCGAAAGCCCCCCTCGTGCCGGCCTATGCCGACACGCCCCTGCGCGAGACGGTGCTGCGCCGGATCCGGAACCGGCCAACGACGCGCGGCGCCGCGATCCTGCTCGGCATCCTTGTCCTGCTCGCCGTGCTCGCGCCCGTCATCGCGCCGCAGAACCCGCACGACCTCGCCGCGCTCAGCGTGATGGACAACCGGCTGGCACCCGGCGACAGCGGCATGACCGGCATCACCTACTGGCTCGGCAGCGATGCCCAGGGTCGCGACATGCTGAGCGCGATCCTCTACGGGCTGCGGACCAGCCTGATGGTCGGTCTCACGGCAACCGCGGGCGCGCTCGTCATCGGGATTACGGCTGGCCTGCTCGCCGCCCAGTTCGGCGGCGCCGTCGATGCCGTGATCATGCGCGTCGTCGACTTCATGCTCGGCTTTCCCTCGATCCTGATCGCGCTTGTGCTGCTCGCCTCGATCGGCCGTGGCGTCGACAAGGTGATCTTCGCGATCGTGCTGGTGCAATGGGCGCAATATGCACGATTGATGCGTGCCGCGGCCCTGGTCGAGCGTCGCAAGGAATATATCGAGGCCGCGCTGAATTTCGGCCTGCCGACCCGACATATCATGCTGGCGCATCTGCTGCCGAACTCGGTCGGTTCGGTGCTCGTGGTCGCTTCGATCAGCATCGCGAGCGCAATCACGCTGGAGGCGACCCTGTCCTTCCTCGGCGTCGGCGTGCCCGTGACGCAGCCATCGCTCGGGCTGCTGATCGCCAACGGCTTCGAATTCCTCCTCTCCGGCGAATACTGGATCGCGGTATTTCCCGGCATCGCGCTGGTGCTGCTCATCATGTCGCTCAATCTTGTCGGCGACCGCCTGCGCCGCAGCTTCAACGTGCGCTCATGAGTGCTCCGCTTCTCGAGGTCCGGGGACTCAGGACCGTCTTCCACGCGCTCGATGGCGCCTGGCCGGCCGTCGACGGCGTCGATCTCAGCGTCGCGCGCGGCGAGGTGCTCGGGCTGGTCGGAGAATCCGGTTCCGGCAAGTCGGTGACCGGTTTCTCGCTGGTCCAGCTCATCGACCCGCCGGGCGAGATCGTTGCGGGCGAGATCACCTTCGCCGGTGAGAACCTTCGCGCGGCTTCCGAAGAGCGGCTGCGCAAGCTGCGCGGCGACCGCATCGCCATGATCTTCCAGGATCCGCTGATGACGCTGAACCCGGTGCTCAGCATCGGCGAGCAGATGAGCGAGGCGATCCTGGAACACCGCCAGTGCAGCCGCGCGGAGGCGCTGAGCGAGGCGGCCAAGGCGCTGGCGCGTGTCGGCATCTCGTCGCCAGAGGCGCGGCTCAAGCAGTTCCCGCATGAGTTTTCGGGCGGCATGCGCCAGCGCGTCGCGATCGCGACCGCGCTCCTGAATGCGCCCGACCTGATCATCGCCGACGAACCGACCACCGCGCTCGACGTCACGATCCAGAGCCAGATCCTGTTCGAGGTCCAGAAGCTCAGCCGCGAAACCGGTACGGCGGTGCTGTGGATCACCCATGATCTCGCGGTCGTCGCTGAACTCGCGGATCGGGTCGCCGTCATGTATGCCGGTCGGGTCGTCGAGATCGGCCCCGTCGACGCTGTGCTCGACCAGCCGCGGCATCCCTATACGCTTGGCCTGCTGAACTCCTCGGCCGCGATGGTCGAGCCGGGAGCGCGCCTGAACCAGATCGACGGCGTCGCGCCGCGGATCGATGGGCGCCCGAGCGGCTGCCCGTTCCGTCCTCGCTGCAGCCGCGTCCAGTTGATCTGCGCGGAGCAGGATCCGACACCAACTGGAACTGCCGAGCGCAGCTTCCGCTGCCATAACCCGGTTCCGCAGGGAGAGGCAGCATGAGCACGTCCGTCTTCGAACTGAAGGGCGTGACCAAGCACTTCCGCCGCAATCCCACCCTGGCTGAACGCATCCTGATGGCGACCGGCCGCGGCAAGGCGCCGCCGGCGCTGCGGGCTGTCGATGGCGTCGATCTCAGTGTGAAGCGCGGCGAGGTGCTCGGGCTCGTTGGCGAGTCCGGCTGCGGCAAGTCGACTCTGGCGCGTGTCGCCACCGGCATCCTCAAGCCGAGTTCGGGCGAGGTCATCTACGAGCAGAAGCCGGTGGCCGGGCTCAAGGGCAAGGACCGGCTCGCGTTCCTGCTGAAGGTCCAGATGATCTTCCAGGACCCCTACGCTTCGCTCGATCCACGCATGAAGGTCAGCCGGATCGTTGGCGAGGCGCTGAGTGTCCACAAGCTGCTGCCGAAGGCGGAGATCGAGGCTGCCGTCGACCAGGCGCTGACCGAGGTCGGGCTCGATCTCGCCTATCGAGAGCGCTATCCGCACCAATTCTCGGGCGGCCAGCGCCAGCGCATCGGCATTGCCCGCGCGCTCGCGGTGAAGCCCGACTTCCTCGTCTGCGACGAACCGGTCTCGGCGCTCGACGTTTCCATCCAGGCGCAGGTTGTGAACCTGTTCATGGATGTGCGCGAGCGCCACGGGCTGACGTATCTCTTCGTCAGCCATGATCTCGGGCTGGTGCGTCATATCAGCGACCGGGTCGCGATCATGTATCTCGGCCGGATCGTCGAGATCGGGTCTGCTTCCGCCATCTTCGCCGAACCGGCCCATCCCTACAGCGCGGCCCTGATCAAGGCGATCCCCTCCGCTGCCGGGCGCAAGCGTGACTTCCAGCCGTTGAAGGGCGAGTTGCCGTCGCCGCTCGCGCCGCCGCCGGGCTGCCCGTTCCATCCGCGCTGCGAGCTTGCGATGCCCGTTTGCCGCGAGGTCCGGCCAAAGCTGACCGAGATCGCGCCCGGCCGTAGCGCCGCCTGCCATTTGCACAAGGCCCCGGAGACCGCATGACCACTGCTTCGCTCACGCCCGCTATCGGCCGCAGCACGCTGCCTTTCGTCGATCGCTTCCATCCCGACAGGCCGCTCGAGGTCAATATCTATCGTCCCGCCGGCCACAAGCCGAACGACCCGGTGGTGGTCGTGCAGCACGGCATGTTGCGCAATGGCGACGAGTACCGCGATTTCTGGATCGATGCCGCCGAGAAGCACGGCATCCTGATCGTTGCGCCGACCTTCTCCAACGAGCATTTTCCGCAGGCCGAAGGCTATAATAACGGGCTCGTACTCGGAGCCGACGGCGCGATCGCGGCGCGGGACAACTGGCTCTACTCTGTGCCGCAGCGCGTGCTTGAGGCGCTGCGCGCCGGCGGCGTGATCGACCGTCCGGTGATCCGCATCTTCGGCCATTCGGCCGGCGGTCAGTTCGTGCACCGGATGCTGGCGACCCAGGGCGCGGAGCCCTTCGAGGCGGCGATGGCCTCCAATCCGGGCTGGTACACGCTGCCATGCCTTGACCGGAGTTTCCCGGAGGGACTCGGTGAACTCGGGCTGGATCGGGCGGCGCTGGCACGCTGGCTTGCCTATCCGATGATCATTTTCGCCGGTGACCAGGACATTGCCACGGCCGATCCGAACCTGCCGTCGCAGGCCGAGGCCCTGGCTCAGGGGCCGCATCGCTACGGGCGGGCTCATTTCATGTTCGACTTCGCCAAACGTGAGGCGGCACGGCTCGGGTTGCCCTGCAACTGGCAGCTGATCGCGGTGAACGGAATCGGCCATGACGGCGCGGCGATGTCGCGTGCCGCAGCGGCTTACTGGTTCGAGGGCGGCCGCATTCCCTCGGCCGAGGAACTGGGTCAGCAGGCAGCCCCGGTTCTCTGAATTCCTTGTTCGTCGCGGCGCGCTGCCGCTACGATTTGGATCCGAATGTCATCCCCAGCCGCCAGTGGCGGCTGGGGATTATTTTCGTCTCAGCCGCGTGACATGTTCAGCGGCGGCTTCACCTCGGCGGGCAGCGGCGAGACATAGCCGTCCTTGCCGATGCGGGTCTTCAGGTCGGCCTTTGCGGCAGCCATCAGCGCAGGATCCGAGAGCACGGCAGCGCCGGTCGCTGCCATCGCCTTGGCAACCTGGACCATGGCCTTGTGCGCGGCCGGGCTCTTGCCCTGCGCCACCACCTGCCAGGTGTGGAAAGGCGTGCCGATCGCGACGGTGGGTGCGTGAGCCTGAACCGTCGGCACGACCCAGCTGACATCGCCGACATCCGTCGAGCCGATCATCGGGTTGCGCGGTGCGTCGAGCGGGACGACGAAATCGGCAAGCGGTGCATCGGTTTCGGGCAGGCCGATCGAGCGCCACGACGAAGCGATCTCCTGAGGCGAGAGCGTCGAGCGGATATCGCGGGCGAAAGCGCGGTCGGTCTCATCGAAATGCGGAGCGCCGAGCTCCTCGAGAATGCCGTGCATCGCCTTCTCGAGCGGGGTGTTGCCGACGACGTTCGAAACGGCGCTGATGATGCGCATTTCCATCTTGGTCTCGGTCATCAATGCCGCGCCTTCCGCGATCTTGCGGACGCGTTCGACGAGTTCGAGCATGCCGGGCAGGTCGCGCGCACGAATCGAGTAGCGGACGCGGGCATGCGCCTGGACGACATTGGGGGCGATGCCGCCCGTATCGAGCAGCGCGTAATGCACGCGCGCATCGCTCGGCATGTGCTCCCGCATGTAGTTGACGCCGACGCTCATCAGTTCAACGGCGTCGAGCGCGCTGCGGCCGAGATGCGGCGAGGCGGCGGCATGGGCGGCGCGACCGGTGAAGATGAAGTCGGCACGCGTGTTGGCGAGCGAGAGGGGAGGGGTGACCTCCCAGAAGCTCGATGGATGCCAGGAAATCGCGACATCGGCGTCGTCGAAGGCCCCCGAGCGAACCATGAACGCCTTGGCTGCGCCGCCTTCCTCTGCCGGGCAGCCATAATAGCGCACTCGCCCCGGGATCTTGTTCTCGGCCAGCCAGTTCTTCATCGCCGTGGCGGCGAGCAGTGCAGCGGAGCCGAGCAGGTTATGCCCGCAGCCATGGCCATGGCCGGCATCCTCGATCGGCTTGTGCGTCGCAATGCCGGCCTCCTGGCTGAGGCCGGGGAGTGCGTCATATTCGCCCAGGAAGGCGATGACCGGGCCGCCTTCGCCGGCCTCGCCGATGACTGCGGTCGGGATCTCGGCGACGTTCTCGGTGATTCTAAAGCCCTGATGGCGCAACTCGGCGACATGTTCAGCCACGGAGCGCTGCTCGGTATAGCAGACCTCGGGCATGCCCCATACCCGTTCGCTCAGCGCAATAAAGCGCTCCTTGCTTGCGTCAACCTGGCGCCAGAGATCGTTTCGATTGTCCATTTTTATCTCGCTTCTCAGTGTTTCGGCATTTGAGCAAGCCAGGAGAGACGCGTCCAGTCAGTTCCAAGCGGGACTGCAAGGCGCTGCGCTGCATGGTTGACGCGCTCTTTGGCACATGCCTTGCTGGCGACTGCTTGAGGGAAGAGCAGGGGGCGCAAGACCCCCGAAGTTTTATCAGTTGCCGATTGGCGGAGGGTATTTATGAACGAGCACGACCTGCGAGGTTTGATCGCGGATGTGAAGGAAGGCGGCCTGTCGCGGCGCTCCTTCGTGCAGAAGATGGTGGCGCTGGGCCTGAGCGCCCCGATTGCGACCCAGATGCTGGCCTGGAATGGCGTCGCGATGGCGCAGCCGGCCGACGACTACAAGCCGACCAAGGCCGGCGGCGGCGGCCCGCTGAAGATCCTGCTCTGGCAGGCCCCCACGCTGCTGAATCCGCATTTCGCCAGCGGCACCAAGGATCAGGAAGCCTCGCGCGTCTTCTATGAGCCGCTGGCCGGCTGGGATGCCGAAGGCAACCTCATTCCGTGCCTCGCTGCCGAAGCCCCTTCCAAGGAGAATGGCGGACTGTCTGCCGACGGCAAGGTGGTGACGTGGAAGCTGAAGCAGGGCGTCAAATGGCATGACGGCAAGCCGCTGACTGCCGACGACGTCGTCTTCACCTGGGAATATGCAGCCGATCCGGCGACTGCGGCCTATACGACCGGTTCCTACAAGGACATCAAGGTCGAGAAGGTCGACGACCACTCCGTCAAGGTGATCTTCAAGGAGGCGACGCCGTTCTGGGCCGATCCCTTCGTCGGCGTTGCCGGCATGATCATCCCGAAGCACCATTTCGGCGAATACAAGGGTGCGAAGTCGCGCGAGGCGCCGGCCAACCTGAAGCCGGTCGGGACCGGCCCCTACAAGTTCGTCGACTTCAAGCCGGGTGACATCGTTACCGGCGAGCGCAACCCCGACTATCACGTCAAGAATCAACCGCATTTCGACACAATCGAAGTCAAGGGCGGCGGCGACGCGGTTTCGGCGGCGCGTGCCGTGCTGCAGACCGGCGAGTTTGACTATGCCTGGAACATGCAGGTCGAGGACGAGATCCTCAAGCGCATGGAGACCGGTGGGCGCGGGCGCGTGCTGGCGGTTCCCAGCGGCAATATCGAGTTCATCATCCTCAACACCACCGATCCGTGGACCGAGGTCGATGGCGAGCGCTCGAGCGTCAAGACCAGGCATCCGACGCTCAGCGATCCGGCCGTGCGCCAGGCGATCAACCTGCTGATCGACCGCGATTCGATCCAGAAATTCATCTATGGCCGCGGCGGCACCGCGACGGCGAGCTTCGTCAACGAGCCGAAGATGTTCAAATCGAAGAAGCTGAAATACGAGTTCAGCGTGGAGAAGGCGAACAAGATTCTCGACGATGCCGGCTGGAAGAAGGGCGCGGACGGTATCCGCGAGAAGGATGGCAAGAAGCTCAAATACGTCTTCCAGACCTCGATCAACGCGCCGCGCCAGAAGACCCAGGCCATCATCAAGCAGGCCTGCCAGCGTGCCGGCATCGATCTCGAGCTGAAATCGGTGACCGCGTCCGTGTTCTTTTCTTCGGACGTCGCCAACCCCGACACCTACACCAAACTGTACTGCGACATGGAGATGTACACCACGACGCAGCCGCAGCCCGATCCGGAGCGCTTCCTGAACCAGTTCACCTCCTGGGAGATCGCCAACAAGGAGAACAAGTGGCTCGGCCGCAATGTCTCGCGCTACGCCAGCAAGGAGGCGGACGACGCCTACAAGGCTGCGCAGAAGGAGCTCGACCCGGCCAAGCGCGCCGCGCTCCTGATCAAGGTCGATGAGATCTTCTGCGAGGCCAACGTCATCCTGCCGCTCCTGTCGCGCACGCGCGTCGCTGCGGCGGCCAACAACCTGACGCCGAAATATAGCGGCTGGGACAGTGACGTCTGGCGACTGGCGAGCTGGTATCGCAGCTAGTAGAAGCGGCCAATCCATTCGCGAGAGCGCAATGCGCTCTCGCGAATGGTGAGTACCGACCGTTCATTGACCGGCCGGAGCCGGATCATCGCAGGGGCATCTTCGTTGCTCCCTGCATCCTTCGGTTCCGGTTTACGGTCCCGATCCGCACGCTGACAGAGACCTGTACATGGCGAGTTACCTCATACGGCGATTGCTCATCGCCATTCCGAGCCTTCTGGGCATCAGCCTGATCCTGTTTACGGTTCTTGCGCTGGCGCCCGGCGACCCGTTCGAGGAGCTCGCGACCAATCCCAATGTGCCTCCCGAAGTCCGAATGGCGTTGCGCGCGAAGTTCGGCATCGATGATCCGGTGATGGTGCGCTATGTGCGCTGGCTGACGGCCATGGCGCAGGGCGACTGGGGCTTTTCCTTCGCCAGCCGAATCAATGTCGATGACCTCATCCTGCAGCGGGTGCCGACGACGCTCTTCGTTGTCGGCACCTCGCAGTTGCTGGCGCTTGCGATCGCGCTGCCGGTCGGCATCTATGCCGCGACGCGGCCCTACTCGGTCTTCGACCAGATCGCCAACACGCTCGCCTTCGTCGGCTTCTCGCTGCCGACGTTCTTCACCGGCCTGCTCTTCATCCTGCTGTTCTCGATCAAGCTGGACTGGCTGCCCTTCGTCTATCGCTCCGATATCGCGGCGACGGGCTGGCGCTGGTACTGGGAGATGGTGCGGCAGGCGCTGATGCCGATCCTGGTGCTCGGCCTCTTCCAGGCTGCCTCCTATACGCGCTATGTGCGCTCCGCCGTGCTCGACGTCGTCAGGCTCGACTATGTCACCACCGCCCGGGCAAAGGGCCTCAGCGAGAAGAAGGTGACGATCCGGCATGTGGCGCGCAACGCGCTGATCCCGGTCGTCACGCTGGTCGCGCTGCAGATGCCTGCGGTATTCGGGGGCGCCATCGTCACGGAACAGATCTTCCGCGTGCCCGGTATCGGCTCGCTGCTGATCACGGCGATTCTCGCCAACGACACCCCGGTCGTCATGGCGGTGACCTTCGTCTTCGCCTGCCTCGTCGTTTTCTTCAACCTCATTGCGGATCTCCTTTATGGCTGGCTCGACCCTCGTATCTCCTTCCGTTGAGCCGACAGCCGGCTCGCCGGCGCGGAGCATGTCGGTCTCGCCGGCGCGCGAGACCTGGCGCCGCTTCCGCCGGCACCGCCTGGCAATGATCAGCACGATCGTGCTCGGTCTGCTCGTGCTCGGCGTCGTCATCGGCCCGTGGATCTGGCCCGTGGCGATCAACGATATCGACTTCGCGGCGCAGCTGCAGACGCCGTCCTGGAGTCATCCGTTCGGCACCGACGATCTCGGTCAGGATATCCTGGCGCGGATGATCTATGGCGGGCGCATCTCGCTTGCTGTCGGTCTCGCCGCCATGGTGGTCGCAACCCTCGTCGGCGTCGTCGTCGGCGCGATCGCCGGCATGTCGCGCGGGTATGTCGACTCGTTCCTGATGTGGATCACCGACCTCTTCCTGTCGCTGCCGCAGCTGCCGCTGCTGCTGCTGGTGATCTATCTGTTCCGCGAACAGCTCAAGGCGGTGTTTGGACTCGAAGGCGGCGTCTTCATCCTGATCGTCGTCGTCATCGGCGGGCTGCGCTGGATGCCTGTCGCTCGCCTCGTCCGGGCCCAGTTCTTCTCACTGCGCGAGAAGGAGTTCGTCGAGGCGGCGCGTGCGTCGGGCGCGACGAAATGGCGGCAGGTCGTCAGCCATATCCTGCCCAACGCGATGGGACCGGTCATCGTTGCCGGCACGATCGAGGTGTCCTCCGCGATCATCGCCGAATCGACCCTGTCCTTCCTTGGTCTCGGCTTCCCGCCGGACATCCCGACCTGGGGCCGGATCCTGTTCGACGCCAAGGACCATCTCGATGTCGCTCCGCACTGGGCCATGTTCCCTGGCGCCGCGATCTTCCTCACCGTTCTCTCGATCAACTTCATTGGTGACGGCCTGCGTGACGCGCTCGATCCACGCCGCGTGATCTAGGAAAGACTGGAAAGCTTCAGCATGACCTCTCCCATTCTCTCTGTATCGCACCTGACCACTTCGTTTCGTGTTGAGGGCCAGTGGCGCTCGGTGGTACGCGACGTCTCCTTCGACATCGGGCCGAAGGAGACGGTGGCTGTCGTCGGTGAATCCGGCTCCGGCAAGAGCGTCACCGCGCTCTCGATCATGCGGCTGACACCGCCCGGCTCGAGCAAGATCGAGGGCTCGATCAAGCTCTCCGGCAAGGAACTGCTGACCTTGCCCGATGCCGATATGCGCCATATCCGCGGCAATGACGTCGCGATGATCTTCCAGGAGCCGATGACGAGCCTGAACCCGGTGCTGACCATCGGCTTCCAGATCGCAGAGGCGCTGATCCTGCACCGCGGCTTGTCGCGCAGTGCGGCCGAGGCCGAGACGATTCGGCTGCTGGAGAAGGTCCGTATTCCGGCCGCCAAGTCGCGCTTCAACGAATACCCGCACCGCTTCTCCGGCGGCATGCGCCAGCGCGTGATGATCGCGATGGCCTTGGCCTGCAAGCCGAAGCTCCTGATCGCGGACGAGCCGACGACGGCACTCGACGTGACGATCCAGGCGCAGATCCTCGAGCTCATCAAGAGCCTGCAGGACGAGGAGGGCATGTCGGTCCTCTTCATCACCCACGACATGGGCGTGGTCGCCGAGATCGCCGACCGCACGGTGGTGATGTATAACGGCCAGGCGGTGGAGACCGGCGCCACCGAGGATATTTTCGCGCGCGCCACGCACCCCTATACCCGGTCGCTGCTTTCGGCGGTGCCGAAGCTCGGCTCGATGATCGGCCACAAACGGCCGATGCGCTTCCCCGTCGTCGACCGCGCAACGGGCCTGTCGGACGTTCCGACCGAGACATCCGATACGGTGGCTCATGCCGAGCGTCCGGTGCTCGAGGTCAGCGGGCTGACGACCCGCTTCGATATCCGCGCCGGGCTGCTGGGCGGGGTCAAGGGCCGTGTGCATGCGGTCGAGAACGTCTCCTTCAGCCTGCAGGCGGGCGAGACGCTGGCGCTGGTTGGCGAATCCGGTTGCGGCAAGTCGACGACGGGACGCTCGGTGATGCGGCTGATCGAGCCGCTCTCCGGCTCGGTGCTGCTCGATGGCGAGGATGTACTGAAGCTCGACCAGCGCACGCTGCGCGACCGGCGCAAGCGCATGCAGATGATCTTCCAGGACCCCTTCGCCAGCCTCGACCCGCGCATGAATGTCGGCGCGGCGATTGCCGAGCCGCTGCTGATCAACAAGCTCGCGACGCGCTCGGAGGCCCGCGACAAGGTCGCCGAGCTGCTGCGCCGCGTCGGGCTTCTGCCCGAAATGGCGAGCCGCTTCCCGCACGAGTTCTCGGGCGGCCAGCGCCAGCGGATCTGCATTGCGCGCGCACTCGCGGTCGAGCCGCGGCTGATCGTGGCGGATGAATCGGTCTCGGCGCTCGACGTCTCGGTCAAGGCGCAGGTGATCAACCTGATGCTCGAGCTGCAGGAGCGGATGAAGCTCGGCTATCTCTTCATCTCGCACGACATGGCGGTGGTCGAGCGCGTCAGCCACCGGGTGGCGGTGATGTATCTCGGCGAGATCGTCGAGATCGGCCCGCGCGAGGCGATTTTCGGCAATCCGCAGCACCCCTACACCAAGCGCCTGCTCGCGGCAGTGCCCGTTCCGGATCCGGCGCGGCGCCTCGAGAAGCGCCCGGTCTCGAACGACGAGATCAAGAGCCCGGTGCGTGCGCCCGACTACGTCTCGCCGATCCGCCAATTCCGCGAGGTCTCACCCGGCCACGCCGTGATGATCTGGGGCGAGGAATGGGAAAAGCCGGCAGCGGTGGCAAAGGTGGCGTAGGATTGATCGATATGCGGGGGGCGGCGCTTTGCTGCGCCCGGCACATCTCCTTTTCTGTGTGCACTCGAGCGAGCCGATGAGCTGAACAGCTTCTGCTCGTCGGCGCCGCAATAAAGTGCCCCGATGAGCACGCTTAACGTGTGATGGTTGAGGGCGTGGCTTTATTCAGGCAGCGGCTTGCGACCGAGGTCGGTCACCTCAGTCTTCATATGCAATGGCATGTTCCGCCTGCTGCAGTTTAATGCCGACGCGTCAGCACCCCCTCGCGTCCGTGGGCTGTGCTCCTCTCGACCAATCGGGGCACCATCAATATAAGCCTTCGCGAATGGTTGTTTTTGGCGGGATCCGGTAGTCTGGATCTGCACCGACGAGGTTGGCTGATGTGTGGGATTTTCGGGTCGGTTGGCTTTGAGCCGGACCCCCAACGGATCGATATTGTCGCACATCGCGGTCCCGATGGTCGTGGTTGGAAGACGTTTGCGAGCCAAGTAGGCCCAGTGGCGCTCGGGCATCGCCGACTTGCGATCATCGACGTGACGGATGCAGGATTGCAGCCGATGTGCGATCCGTCGGGCCGTTATTGGCTCGTGTTCAACGGCGAGATCTATAACTACATCGAACTGCGCGAAGAGATGCGGGCTAAAGGCGAGGTCTTCATCTCCGAATCGGATTCCGAGGTGTTGCTGCGTGCCTATATGCTCTGGGGCGAGGACGCATTGCCGCGATTGCGAGGCATGTTTGCATTTCTGATATGGGACGAACGAGACAAGAAACTCTTCGCTGCTCGTGATCGCTACGGCATCAAGCCGCTCTACCTGTTCGCGACGCCGCGCGGTACCGCCTTTGCCTCGGAGATCAAGCAGCTGCTCGGCCTGCCAGGGCTGAGCGGTCGGATGAACATTGCGCGGGCGCACGATTTCCTTGCCTCCGGTATCGCCGACCACACGGCTGAGACGATGTTCGAAGGCGTGATGCAGGTACGCGGCGGCGAGTGCGCCACGATCGATGCGAGCATTTCAGACTCTGTGGCCGTTAAGTTGCGGCGCTGGTACCCGGCGTCGGCCGGCGAGCTTTCGATTTCGGAAGGCGAGGCCGCCGAGCGTTTTCGCGAGCTCCTGACGGAGTCCGTGCGGCTTCATCTGCGGTCGGACGTTCCGGTCGGTTCGTGCCTGTCAGGCGGCCTAGATTCATCGGCGATCGTCAGCCTGATGTCGGGCATGATGGGCTCGGATTCCGGCGGGTCGAGGGTCAACACGGTTTCTGCCTGCTACGCTGAGAAGAGCGTCGATGAGAAGCCGTTCATGGATGCGGTTGTTGCGCATGCCCATACCGAGCCGCATTTTATCTTTCCCAAGGCCGATGACGTGTTCCAGCGGGCCTCGGATATCACCTGGCATCAGGATGAACCCTTCGGTTCAACGTCGATCTTCGCGCAGTGGTGCGTGTTCGAGGAGGCGCGCCGCGTCGGCGTCAAGGTCATGCTCGACGGGCAAGGGGCCGACGAGCAACTGTCAGGCTATCACAGCGGCTTCTCGTACTACATGGCTGACCTCACGCGTCGGCGGCAGTTCGGGCAGCTGCTGACCACGATTATCGAGCGCAACCGCTACCACGGCACTCCGATCTACGAGCAGATTCGCAATCATCTCGTTCCGTTGCTGCCGCCGGGGCTGGCGGGCCTGCTGCGCCAGCAGCATCGGGCGTTGACGCAACACGATTGGCTCGGCACCGATACCCTGCGCCAGAAGGGCAATCCGCGGACCGCGCTTGAGCTCGCCACGGATGAGCTCGGCCTGCCTGCCGTCACTGACCTCCGCTCGCTGTGCATGACGCTGACTTATGGCTCCAATCTCGCCATGCTGTTGCATTGGGAAGACCGCAACTCGATGGCACATTCTATCGAGGCGCGTGTGCCTTTCCTCGATCATCCGCTGGTCGAGTTCAGCCTCGCTCTGGGCAACGACCATAAGATCGTCGGTGGCGACACCAAACGCGTGTTGCGCCGGGGCATGAACGGCATCCTGCCGGAGGTCGTGAAGGAACGCCGTGACAAGCTCGGTTTTGCCACGCCGGAGCAGATCTGGTTCCGGGGGCCACTGCGCGGTCTGGTTGAAGACGGGATTGAGAAGACACTCTCGCGCTATCCCGGGCTGATGAATGCGACGGGGGTGCGGGCGCTCGCGCAGGAGATGCTGGACGGCGACCGTCCGCTCGACTTCACGCTCTGGCGCATCGTCAATCTCGGCTTGTGGGGGGAGCGCACGGGCGCGACCCTCTGAGGGGGCAGTCCGCGCAATGCTGACAACTGGCGGTACTCCTGATAAAGGCCGTCTGCGTTCAGCCAGTTGCTTGCGCCCCTGGTTTTTGGGAAGCGAGGTTCATCCTCGGCCCGGATAGGTTTCAGAAGGTTTGCCATGTGCGGAATTGCAGGAGCGGTGTCGCTGGCTCGCCAGCCTGTCGCTAAGCTTGAGAACGCGCTCGCGACCATGAGCCTCCTGATCGCGCATCGCGGTCCGGACGGTCAGGGCGTTTGGCAGGCGCCGGGCAATGTCTGCGGACTCGCCCATCGTCGCCTCGCCATCATTGACCTGTCGCCCGGCGGCCGCCAGCCGATGATCGGCGGCAATGGCGCCGTCATTACCTTCAACGGCGAAATTTATAACTACGTCGAGTTGATGGCGGAGCTGAAGACGGGTTGGAACTTCCGCTCGTCCTCGGACACGGAAACCGTCCTGGCGGCCTATGCGAAATGGGGCATCGACTGCCTGACTCATCTGCGCGGCATGTTCGCCTTCGGGCTATGGGACGGCGAACGCTTTTTCGCGGCGCGCGACCGCTTCGGCATCAAGCCATTTTACTATGCGGTGATCGAGGGCACCCTGTATTTCGCCTCGGAAATGAAGGCGCTGCTGCCACTGTTGCCGGAGATTGCGACTGAGGCGGACGCGCTGGCCGAGTACATGACCTTCCAGTACACGATCGGCGAGAAGACGCTGTTCAGGCATATCCACACGCTGCTGCCTGGTCACGCGCTGACGGTGGAGAACGGCGAGGTGCGCGTCTTCCGCTATTGGGATGTGCATTACGACATCGACTGGGACCACGCGCCGCGCTGGTTCGGTGAGGAAATGCGGACCCGGCTGACTGATTCCGTCAATGTCCATCTGCGCTCGGATGTGCCGGTCGGCGCTTATATCTCAGGTGGTATTGATTCAAGTTTGATCGGCATCCTCGCGGGACGGGAGGAAGCTTCTGGGCGCATCGGGTTTCATGGCAAGTTCACCGAGTTCCCCGGCTATGATGAAAGCCCCTATGCCGAGTCGGCCTGCCGGGACGTCGGGATCGAGCTCCATCAGATCGAAATCACAGCGAAGGACTTTCGCGACAACATCTCCAAGGTTCTCTATCACCTCGATACACCCGTCGGCGGGCCAGGCTCGTTCCCGCAGTACATGGTGTCAGAATTGGCTGCGCGGCATGTCAAGGTGGTGCTCGGCGGGCAGGGCGGTGACGAGATCTTTGGGGGCTATGCAAGATATCTGATCGCCTATCTCGAACAGGCACTGAAGGCGTCGATCGACGGGACGCAGAAGAACGGCAATTTCGTCGTCACGCCCGAGTCGATCATTCCGCATCTGACCGTCCTTCAGGAATACAAGCCGCTGATCCGGCAGCTCTTCTCCAAGGGGCTATTCGGCCCGCTCGACGAGCGCTATTTCCGGCTGATCGACCGATCTGCCGATATGGCTGATGAGGTCGACTGGTCAGCGTTGGATCGGGGGGGCGTGTTCTCGCGTTTCCAGGCTATCTTCAATTCAGAGCGAAATGTGAAGAAGGAAGCCTATTTCGACTCGATGACGCATTTCGACTTCAAGTGCCTCTTGCCTGCGCTGCTCCAGGTCGAGGATCGGATGTCGATGGCGCATGGCCTGGAGTCGCGCGTGCCCCTGCTGGATCACTCGGTCGTCGAGTTCGCTGCGACGATCCCGGCGGACATCAAGTTCAAGGGGGGCCAGATGAAGCATTTCATCAAATCCACCTTCGCCGGTGACTTGCCGCAGGAACTCGCCCAGAGGCGCGACAAGATGGGCTTTCCAGTACCGTTGAATGAGTGGTTCTCCGGCGAGCTTAAGGACATGGTCTCGGACATCTTCTCTACCCAGAAGAACCGGCACCGCGAGTTCTTCAATTCGGATGCCATCCTTGCCAATTTCGACAAGGCCGAGCGCTTCTCACGCAAGACCTGGGGGCTGATGAGCCTCGAGCTCTGGCATCAACTCTTCCATGATCGCGCGGCCGACTATCGGCGCATGCTCGACGAGATCGAGCCTGCGCAGGTTGCCGCTCAATAACTTCAGTTACCATAGGGACTTTACCATGAAGGTCTTCATTACCGGTGGCTCGGGCCAAGTCGGCTCGACAGCCGCGGACATGTTTCTCGAGCGCGGCGACACTGTAATGTCGCTCGACAATTTTGCGACCGGTCGCCGCGACAACCTGCTGGATAAGGACGGATTGACCCAGGTTGAAGGTTCGATCACGGATGGAAAGCTGCTCGACCAGCTCTTTTCCGAGTTCAAGCCTGACGTCGTTGTTCATACAGCGGCGTCCTACAAGGACCCGGAAGACTGGGAGACCGATGCCTTCGTCAACGCGGTTGGTGGCGCCAATGTCGCCAAGTCCTGCAAGACCCACAAGGTCGGCCGCCTGATCTATTTCCAGACGGCGTTGTGTTATGGAACCAAGCCCCTTCAGCAGCCGATCCAGCTCGACCATCCGATCAATCCCGTGAACTCGAGCTACGCGATCTCGAAGACGGCCGGCGAGCATTACGTTCAGTTCTCGGGGGTCGATTGGGTGACCTTCCGCCTCGCCAATGTCATCGGCCCACGTAACGTGTCCGGACCGCTCCCAATCTTTTACGGTCGCCTCGCCGAGGGAAAAAAGTGCTTCGTGACGCCAGCACGCCGCGATTTCTGCTTTGCTGGTGATCTCGCCAAGGTCGTAGTGCAGGCCGCAGATGGCAAGGGCAACGGGACCTATCATTTCTCGTCCGGCAAGGATGTCGCGATCAAGGAGCTCTATGACGCCGTCGTGAAGGCGATGAAGCTCAACGACTATCCCGAACCCGAGGTGAAGCCACTCGGCCCCGATGATGCGCCCTCGATCCTTCTCGACCCATCCCGCACGTTCGCGGATTTCGGCGACGTCACATTCACGCCTCTCGAGGAGATTGCGCGCTTGTCAGTCGAGCGCTGGGAGAAGGAAGGCGTGGTCGGCGGCTATACGCATCTCAAGGAAGCCCGGGCTGACATCAAGACAGCGTCCAAGGCCTGAGGCGAACGATGCGGATCCTCATCACCGGCGGGGCGGGCTGCCTGGGCTCGAACCTGACCGAACGTTATCTCGAGGCCGGGCACGACGTGCTTGTGCTCGACAATTTCGCCACCGGTCAGCGCGATTCGCTGCCGGGCGAGCATCCCAGGATGGGCGTCGTCGAAGGCTCGGTCACGGACCGAGCCTTGGTTGAAAAACTGTTCGCGGAGTTCAAGCCGAGCCACGTGATCCATTCAGCTGCCGCCTACAAGGATCCTGACGACTGGCTCGAGGATACGCGCACCAATGTCGAGGGCACGATCCATGTCGTCGGAGCGGCAAAGGCGGCGGGCGTCAAGCGCTTCGTGAACTTCCACACCGCGCTCGGCTATGGTCGTCCGGAATACGTGCCGATCCCGGCGGACGCGCCGGCCAGGCCTTTCACTAGTTACGGCATCTCGAAGCAGGCCGGCGAGAATTATCTCGCCATGTCAGGGCTACCCTTCGTTTCGCTCCGGCTCGCTAACGTCACCGGTCCGCGCCTAGCAATCGGCCCGATTCCGACCTTCTATACCAGGCTGAAGGCGGGCAAGGGCTGCTTCTGCTCGAAGACCGTGCGTGACTTCATCGACATGGACGATTTCTTCTCGGTGATGGACGCGGTCATGGCGGAGGGCGCCCCGAGCGGCGTCTTCAACGTCTCGACCGGCACCGGGCACACGATCAAGGAGATATTCGACATCGTCGTCGACCATCTCGGCGTGACGCTGGCCGAGCCGGCGCCCGAAGTCGAACCCGGGGCGGACGACGTGCCGGCGGTGGTGCTCGATCCGTCGAAGACGATAGAGACCTTTGGCTGGCGACCGCGCTATTCCTTCGAGCAGACGATCCGGCGCATGCTGGCCTGGTACGACCAGCACGGTGTCACCGCGATCTTCAGCCATCTCAAGGCGCCGCCTGCCAAGGCGTGAGGCCAAACCGAAGCGCTTGCACAACGCAATGACCGGACCCGAGCATGACCACCGACAGAGTTGACCTGAGCCGATACATCAATCTTCTGCGGGACCCGCTGGACGGTGGGCGGCTCGCTATCGACGAGAATGGCCGGCTCCGCGGCCAGAGCTCGGGCAAGATCTACGACTTCCTCGGGCCCTTTCCCGATCTGCGTCCCGACGAGGACAAGGACCAGGTCGCGGATCATTATGATGACGCGCCCTGCCACAATTACATTGCGCTGGATAACCTTCCGCTCGGTCGGTATTTCCGCGACGCGAGCCACAACCACTATTTCGGCAAGACCGATTTCGTCGTCGAGATCGGGGCCGGCAAAGGCGGCATGGCCACCGTCATGCGCGAGAACCGCGGCATCACACCGTTCTGCATCGATCTCGCCTATGGCTCGCTCCGGCATACGCGGAATGCTCCGCTTCATGCCGACGGAGCGCTTGGCTCTGCACTGAACATCCCTCTGGCTGATAACGTGGCTGATCTGGTAGTCTGCAGCGGTGTCATCCATCACACGCCCGATCCGTTGCGCTGTGCACTTGAGCTTGCTCGCATCGTCAAACCCGGCGGCTATCTCCTTCTAGGCGTCTACAACTGGGAGAACCTGTACCGGTCGCTGTACTTCTTCCTCAGCCCGCCGCTGAAGGCAGTCCGCAAGATCTTCGGCGGGAAGATCGGCGACCTCATCATCAAGTGCACCGTCTTCCTTCCTTACCATCTGGCTCTCTGGCTGGTGCTCGGCCTGGTCCAGGGCCGTTGGAAGTTCCCGAATTTCAAGGAAAGCTATGAGCAGTTCGGCGATTTCTTCCTGACGCCGATCGCGCGATTCTATCATGCGCGCGAGCTGAAGAGCCTTGGCGATGCGATCGGGCTCGAACTGCTGGAGCAGGACAAGGGCGGCTGGCCACAGAACGGCTTCTCGCACTGGGCCTGGTATCGCAAGCCCGTGGCGAGCGGCACGTCGAGTGCCCCTGCGCCTTCGCTCGGTGGACGGGCCTGAAGTCCGTCCTTTTTTACTAAGCCCAGCGTCTCTCGCCCTGCGACTTGACGCTGGGCGAGGGACGCTACTTATCCCCGCTGGGGTCAACGAAAGCACAAGGCTTTATCGGTATGACGAAGCATCAGGCCGTCGTCGCAGATCGCGTCGAACCGGAGAATTGGGTCAGGCCGGGCATCGTCATCGCGGCTCTTGTCGTTGTCTCCATCGCGTTCAAGTTACTGTTCCTGCCGCCGGCGACGAATATGCCTTATTCGTTGATCATGACCCCCGGCATCTCGCAGAGCATCTCGCGAGCACTGGCGGAAGATTGGACCAGGCTGCTCCTGCCCCATGAGTACGAAGTCGGCCGCTTCTACTGGCCGCCGACGGTCGTCTACGCGATGTATTTTCTTGAGAAGGGACTCGGTCCCGTCGGCACATATATCACGCTGAGCTCGCTCTTCGTGCTTGTGACCTTCGTTTTGGCACAGGTTATGACGCGTTCTCTGGTGTTCTCGTCGACGATTGCATTTCTGTTCGCGTTCGGAACGCAGCTCAACTACCAATTTACTTATGGCAATCTTGTTGCATTCTACCTCATCCTCTCCTATGGCGCGGTCAATTTCACCATTGCGGCCGCGTTGATCAGCGGGCGGGTTTCCGGCTGGGGTTGGCGAGCACTGTTTGCCGCGACGTTGGTGATCTTCGCGCTCTCGAACGAGATGTGGATCAACTATGCCACGGCGATAATCACGGCGACGTTCTTCGGCATCGTCTGGGCGACCCGTCATCGCTTGAGCGCGATTCGATCTGAATCGATATTCCTGCTGGCCGCTACGCTCGTCGTTCTCGCGCTTTATCTCTTCGTTCGCATGCGCTGGGTCCATCAATATCTGGCCCCGGGCGCCGAGGAGGAACTCCTGGTTACCTACAGGCACCGGCTGCTCATGATCGATGATTTCATCACGAATTTCATGACGCTGCTGTATCTGACGCTGTCGAACTACCTGCCTTCATTTCTGTCGTCGTCCAATTCACTGGTCTACCTGCAGGATGGCCGGATCCTCTCCGGGCAGAATGGGTATCATCCTGAATTCAGCCATCTCGTTGTCGCGAGCCATCTGTTTCAATGGCGCTTCTATGCCGGCATCCTGACCGCCATCTTCGCTGCCCTGGTCATCGAGCGAACGTTTCGGGCCTGGCGCAGCCCGAGCGCGATCAACGCAGCGATCTTCGTCGCCCTGGCGCTCATGATCGTCGCAGGTTTCTCGACGCATCTGTCGATCAAGATGCGGCCCTACAATGTCGTGCCAGCGCTGCCTTACAAGGCGATCATCAGCATCAGCCTGTTCACCGTCTTGCTGGCGTTCGTCTGCCACCGGGCCTGGCAGGCGCTACCCACCCAGGCCGCCCGCCTGTCCTTTGTCGGGATCGTCTGGGGCTCGGCCTTTGTTGCCGCATTGACCCGCCCATTCATGCAGTCGCGGCTCTTGAAGGACGTCTCGCTCGTCGGGGCAGGCGATCCCCTCGGTCAGATCCTGCGCTGGTTGCAATGAGTGTTGCCTCGAAGGCCGCGACGCTGGCAGGCGACGAGGCGGCCGCTGGCCGCCTGAAGATCCTGGTGATCTGCTATGAGTTCCCGCCGGTCGGTGGCGGTGGCGGGCGGGTGGCCGCGCGGGTGGCGCAAGGCCTGGCCCGGAAGGGCCACGAAGTACGCTTTCTCACCTCCCAGGTGGCGGGCCTGCCGCGCGAGGAGACACTTGACGGCGTCACCATCCGCCGCGCCGCAGCCGGGCGGCGACGGCCCGATCGTTGCACCGTGCCCGAAATGGCGGCTTATGTGCTGCTGCAATGGTGGCCGGCCATCGCCGAGGCCCGGCGCTTCCGGCCGGACGTCATCCACGTGCATTTTGCCGTACCGAGCGGGCCGATCGCCTGGCTGGCGAGCCGGCTCACCGGGACGCCCTATGTGGTGACGGCGCATCTGGGCGACGTCCCCGGCGGTGTGCCGGAACAGACGGACAGGCTCTTCAAGCTCGTGAAGCCGTTCACGACCCTGATCTGGCGACGCGCAGCCGCGACCACCGCCGTGGCCTCGCATGTCGGCCAGCTGGCGGAGGCCGCCTATGCCGTCCGCCCGGACGTCATTCTGAATGGCATCGACATGAGCACAGATCTCGTTCGTGCGCCCGCGCAGGACGGCGCGCCGTTGCGCCTGATCTGGTGCGGACGTATCCAGGAGCAGAAGAATCTCGGCGCGGGGCTGGAGGCGCTGGCTGCGATCCGCGACCTCGACTGGACGCTCGACATCATCGGCGACGGGCCGTTGCGCGGTGATGCGCAGGAGCGTTGCCGCCGCCTCCGCCTCGATCACCTCGTCCGTTTTCACCACTGGATGACGGCTAAAGAAGTTGAGACGGAGATGGCCGCGGCCGACGTGCTTTATCTGCCGTCGCTCAGCGAGGGACTCTCGCTCGTCACGGTCGAGGCTCTGCGGGTCGGGTTGGCATTCGTCGCGAGCCGAATCCCAGGGGTGATGGACGTAGTAGTGGAAGGCGAGAACGGCTTGTTGTGCGATCCGTCCTCGCCAGCGGAGTTCGCCGCTGCCGTTGCCCGGCTGGTGGAGAACCGTCTCCTACTGGCCCGTTTCCAGGCCAACAGTGCCGGTCGCCGGTTGCAATTCGACGAGCAAACGATGGTCGCTGGCTATGAACGTGTCTTGCGGATGGCGAGCAAAGCAGGCCGATGAGCTGGATCAGTCCCCGCGTCATCCGCGGCAATCGCGGCGATATCGCCAGCCGCTTCGGCATTCTCACCGCGCTGCTGCAGCGGAACGTCGATATCTCGGGGATCTTCAATTCCCGTCCCAGCCATGTACCGCAGTCCTTGCGCGACCGGCTCTTGCCTTATGGGCCGCTCTACAATTTCTGGCCGGGCGCCAAAGGGCTGGCGGCGCTTAGGCACGCGCGTCACGTCGTCTGGACCGGAGGACTCGATCTCCAGGACGATTCCAGTCTGATCAAGCTGTTGCATACCTGGCTGGTCTTTGCTTCTTACCGGCTTCTGGGCTTGCGCATCCTGCTCGCGCACCAAGGTGCCGGACCGCTCCAGACACGCACCGGACGCTGGCTGGCACGTCGGGTCCTGTCCTGCGTGACACTGGTGCTGGCTCGCGACGAGGGCACCCATCGCTTGCTGTCGGGGCTGATGCCGGCCGAGCGACTCAGGCTGGTAGCCGACGGCATCTTCCTGCCGGGCTTCCCGACGCGGGACGACGCGCAGGCTCCGCTGGAGCCTATCCAGGCTCTGGCTGGTACAGACGGCCGGCCTGTCGTCGGACTCAATGTCCGCCTGTGGTTCCACTTCACCGGAAGCTGGGTTCCGTACCAGTTCGCGCGCGCGCGCTACCTGCAGCGTGCCGAAGGACAAATGAGCGAACTGCTCGAGTCGTTCCGCGCGGTGATCGAGCATCTGCGCAGGCGTCACGACGCCCGCATCGTCCTGGTCTCGATGTATGAGCCCGGGGTCGAGCCCTGGGAGGACGATCTCGTTCTCCTCGAGCGCCTCAAGAACTTCTTCCCGGATGACGACGAGGTCCATGTCCTGCGCGATGACCTCGCCATCGAGGATCTCTGCCGGCTGTTCACGCAGTTCGAGCTGATGATCGGGACGAGACTGCACTCCGCGTTGATCGCCTTGCGCGCCGGCGTTCCCGCCGTCCATGTCGCCTATACGCTGAAGGGTCGGGATATCTATGCCGATCTCGGTCTCAGCGACTGGATTGTCGACATAGGGGACTTTATCCGCTCGCCTGAGCAGGCTATCGCTCTGGTCGATGCCGTTCAGGCCGAACCGGCGCGGTTCGACCGGGTTCGCGCGACGGTCGAACCGCTTGTCGCGCGCAACGAGGCGGCGCTGTTCGGCGCCGTTCGAGATATGGAAGCGGGTTGAGTCATGTGCGGTATCGCAGGTTTCTACGGCCCCTATACGCGACCGGACCTGACCGCGATGGCCGTTGCCCTGGCTCATCGTGGTCCCGACGGCGAAGGCTTCGAACTGCGGAGCGGGCGCCAGGAACCCGACATCGCCGGGCTTGCCCATCGCCGCCTGTCGATCATCGACCTTGCCGGAGGGAGCCAGCCGATGTGGTCGTCCGATGGCCGGTACTGCATCGTTTTCAATGGCGAGATCTACAATTATCAGGCGTTGCGCCAGGAACTCGCAGCGGAAGGCGCCCGTTTCGCCACGCATTCGGATACGGAGGTGATCGTCGAGGGCTGGCGGCTGCGTGGTCCGGGCATTCTCGACGCCTTGGCCGGCATGTTCGCCTTCGGGATCTGGGACGACCTGGAGAAGGCCTGGATCCTGGCGCGCGACAGGGCCGGCATCAAGCCGCTCTATTACGCCACGCCGCGCCCTGGCGCTCTGGTCTTCGCCTCGGAGATCAAGCCACTCCTGCCGTTCCTGCGGTCCGTCGCCCCCAATCCGGAGGCGCTCTGCAACTACCTGCTCTACAGCTGGATCGCGGGTCCGCAAACGATCTTCGAGGGCGTCAGGCATTTGCCGCCGGGCCAGTGGGCGGTCTGGCGGCCTGCGGATACGGAGCTGTCGCACCGGCCCTATTGGGAGCCGTCGTCCGAGCGTTCACATCTCGGCTTTGAGGAGGCCGCGGCAGAGCTCGAGGCCAGGTTCGACGAGGCGGTCAAATCCCACATGGTGGCGGACGTCCCGGTCGGCATCACGCTGTCGGGCGGCCTCGATTCCAGCGCCGTCCTCTCCTCGATGATCAAGATGACCGGCCCGGCGGCGCTCGATGCATTCACGATTGGCTTCGGGCTGGCGGATGACGAAACGCCCTTTGCCGAGATCATGGCCGGGCATGCCGGAATCCGGCACCACACCCGTACGGTTCCCAAGGAACGGGTCGGCGTCGATTTCGCCAGGCTGGTACGATCGCTCGAGGAGCCGATCGGCCACCCCGTGCTCCAGACGACACTGGAGATGTCTGCCTATGCGCGCGAGAAGGTCAAGATCGTCCTGATCGGGGAGGGGTCGGATGAACTCTTTCTGGGCTATCCGCAGTACCGGCTGCTCATGGCTCCGTTCCGCTATGCCCCTGCGGCGGTTGTCCAAAACTATTTCCTTGCGGTGACTTGCCTGATGCCGCGCCCGCGCGAGCTGGCTGCAATGCTCGACCCGGCGGTGTTTCAGAAGCCGATGCTCGACGCCGTCAGCCATCGCTTCGACCCTTATTTCCGCAGCGGCGATCTCGTCGAAGGCGCCCAACGTTTCGAGATCGAGAACTCGCTGATCGCCAACCAGCTCGCGCGCATCGACAAGCTCACCATGGCTCATGGGCTCGAGGCGCGCGTCCCGTTCCTCGACAATCAGTTCGTCGCTTTCGCCCGCTCGCTTCCGGCCGACTACAAGCTGCGCCAGGGCAGCACCAAGGCGATCCTGCGGAAGGCGATGGCGAAGCGCTTGCCGGACACGATCCTGCATCGGCCGAAATCGGGAAAGAAGGGCACCCAGGCGCTCTTGCCGTACCTCAACGGGCTCGTTACCAACGGGCCGCTGAGCGAGCTCATCTCACGCGACGCGATCACGCGGCGTGGGTGGTTGGATGCCGACAGGGTTCTGGGCTATCTGGAGCAGGGAAACTCGCTCGCCGTGCGCAACCATCCCATCGAGCGCCGGCGGCGGGCGAAATTCGCTTATGGGCTTGCAGTCATTGAACAATGGGCACGGTCTTACCTGGATTGAAGGACGAGCCCGTCGACGGCCGGCCGGGCATATCCCGGCCGGACGCGAAACCTGAACCGAACGGACGAGACGATGTCGATGCATGAAGGCCCGGCCCTGTTCGACGAGGCGGCCAGGGACGCTTTCTATCAGCGCCTGTTCCCGATCTACGAGCGCAATTTCGGCAGTGTCGCGGCGGGCCCCCAGCATGTCGTGCAGATGACGCATGACAGTCTGAACGAGCAGCGTTCGGCTGAGCAGCTCGCCATGCTGGAGATAGCGGTTGGAGAGCCGTTGCGCGGCAAGCGGATGCTCGAGGTCGGTTCGGGAATTGGCCTGACGACCAGCGTCGCCCGCAAGAAGTTCGGCATCGAGGCCTATGGCATCGAGCCGGGCGATGACGAGTATGAAGGCTCGCTCAAGCTCTCATACGATATCCTGAAAGCCGCCGGCGTCGATGCCGAGGCGGTCCGCTATGGCGTCGGCGAGGCGATCCCGTTCCCTGACGATCATTTCGACGTGGTCTATTCGACCAATGTGCTCGAGCACGTGAACGTCCCGCCCAAGGTTCTCGCGGAGATCGTCCGCGTGCTGAAGCCCGGTGGCGTCGCGCAGATCGTCGTTCCCAATTATGGCTCCTGGTGGGAGGGGCATTACGGCATTCTGTGGCTGCCGCATCTGCCGGCGTGGCTCGGCAAGCTCTACGTGCGTGCGCTCGGCCGCGACCCCGACTTCATCGACACTCTGCAGCTCGTCTCGCGCGGGAAGGTCGAGCGCTGGATCGCGCCGCTGGGGCCGCGGATCGACATCCTCGGCTGGGGAACCGATGTCTGGGAGGAGCGGGTGACCGGCCTCGGCTTCTCGGAGTACTCTGCACTTGGCCGCCTCAAGTCGATCCTCCGCATTTTCCACAAGCTGCGTGTCGTGCCGCTGCTGATCAAGGTCGGCAAGCTGCTGCACTGGGAAACGCCGATCATCCTGACCTTCCGCAAGAAGCCTGCTGCACCGGCCTCCGGCCTGTGAAGGCCAGCGGGGCAACGGACGATCACGAGTCGGAGTTCGCACTGTGTCCTTGAAGGCGCGCTGGCATAAGGCTTGTGCCGAGACGATTGGCAGCAAACTGTTCTGGCGCATTGCCGTCGATCATCTTTCGATCGAACGGGAGCTCGTGCCGCTGATCGAACGTCATGCGAAGGGCCGTATTCTGGATGCTGGCGCCGGCCGACTCGCCTGGCGCGAACTTCTCGCACGGCGCAGCTCGCATTATCTCGCGACCGACTATGTGCCCGCGCATCCGGACCTTGCCTTCACGGCCGACCTTCAGGGCGGCATCCCGCTCAGGGATGCGAGCGTCGATACCATCTTCTGCTGTTCGGTCATCGAGCACACGCCCGAGCCCTGGCGCGTGCTGCCGGAGTTCCGCCGGATTCTCGCGCCTGGCGGGCGCGTCATCCTCTCGGTGCCGTTCCTGTATTATCTCCATGACGCGCCGCACGACTATTTCCGCTTCACGCGTCATGGCATCGAGCGGCTGGCCGAGGCGGCCGACCTCGATATCGTCGAGATCAACGTGTCCGGAGGGATGGCACATGCGTTCGGGCAGGCTTTCTCGCTCGTCTGGGCGGGCCTGTTCTGGACGCGAAAGGCGCCCTGGCTGGTGACCCTGCCGGCCGCTGCGGTCTTCTCGATGTGCCGCATGCTCGACCGGCTGGATCGCTCGGGCCTGTTCGCCCAGACCGTCAATGCGGTGCTCACCCCGAAAGCTCCCGGCACCGCTCGCCCCGCCATGCCGCCCGCGACGGCGGCGGAGCGGCCGGCGTGAACTTCCAACGCTTCGCAATACGGCTACGCGCCGCACTGGCATCGCGCTGGGCGAAAGCCATCCAGGCGGCCGTGACGCTGCTCCTGGTCGGCTGGATCGTCACCTCAATCGATCGCGAGGTCTGGGGCAGCCTTCGCAGCACCTCGCTCGTGCTGCTCGCCGGCTGCGTGCTGATCTTCGCCTCCGCTCAGATATTCGGCGGACTTCGGCTTTTTCTGCTGACCCCGGGCCTCGGCTGGCGCCAGGCGCTGCTGACCACCTGGGTCGGCTATTTCTGGGGCAATTTCCTGCCGGGCAGCGTCGGCGGCGATGTCGTCAGGGCGTTCAAGCTGAACAAGGCCGGTATCCCGCTGTCAACTGCCGCAGGGGCGCTGGTGATCGACCGATTGTGCAATCTGATCTCTCTTTCCGTGCTCGTAGCCGTCTCGACTTTGCCGCTCTCGCTCCGCCTGGTGACGACCGCCGAGCTCGAATGGCTCGCGGTAATCCTTGGCCTAGCGGTCATTGCCGTCGGATTGCTGCTCTTCATGTTTCGGGCCCGCTTCGTTGGGGCGCTCGCACGGGGCGCGGCCCCGTTCCTGGTGCTCATAGAGAAGCCTTACCTCGTGCTTGGCGCGCTGCTGCTCTCCTTAGCCAATGTTGGCGTCTCGATCCTGGCCCAGTGGTTGATCGCCAGAGAAATGGGCATCCCGGTCAGCTATATGGAGTTGGCGGGGATCGCCGGCTTCATCACCCTGATCGTCATGTTGCCGATCAGCCTCAACGGTCTGGGCCTCCAAGAGGCGAGTTACATCGCAGTCCTCGTCTCGATGGGGGTGCCGAACGAGAAGGCCATCGCATTCTCGCTCCTGTCACGTTTCCTGATTCTGGCTGCGAGCATCATTGCCGGCATCGTGCTGCTGTTCGATCAGACCACCCGATCCTCGCCGCGGGCGGTCTGAGAGGATGCCATGCTGAAGGCGATACCATGGCTGGGGATCAACGGGCTTGAGATCGCGTGCGCCCTTCTCCTGCTCGGGCTCTTCGGCTGGTTCTTACGCGAGCGGGCGCCGACAGCGCCGGGCTGGATCGCTCTGCTGATCGTGACCCCGGTCCTGTTCCTGACGGCGGCCGAGGGGACCCAGTTCCTCACGATGGACGAAGTCGGCATCTTCATTCGCCTATTCACCGCCGATAACCGCGCCATGGATCAGGTGATGCTCGGCGTCTTCGGCGCCAGCCTGCCGATCTCTCTGCCCCTGACACGCATCCTCGAAGCGTCCGGCCTGAGTGCAGATGCGATCCGGATGTTGCTGAAGGCCCTGTGGTGGCTGATCGGAGGCGGCGTCGCAATCCTGATTGCGCGGCTCCTGCTGCAGTTTGCTGGCTTTTCGAGACAGGGATCGCAGGTGCCGCTGGCTTTTGCCTTCGCCGGTATCCTGACCTTGCCGACCGTGCAGCTCGCTCTCAAGACCTTCAACTACGACATCGTCTCGTCGGGCCTCGGCATCGTCGCGGTGCTGATGATGCTCAAGGCGGTGGCTGAGGGCGACGCGATCTGGCTCAAGCAGGCTTTCATCGCAGCAGTGATCGCCGCGCAGGAGAAGCTGACGGCGGGGCCGATCCTGCTGGCGGCGATCATCGCGATTGGCGTCACCCGTGGCGCGCAGGAAGACCGGATGACGGGCCGTTTCGTCCGAGCCGCTATCTCGGCGGCGACCTATGTCGTGATTGCAATGGCGATCGGCCTGGTGCTGCGGGCGCTTCTTTGGCTGAGCGGCCCGCCTGTCCTGCCGCACTTCTATTGGTCTACCGCCGTGGATGCGTTCTCAAGCTGGCTTTGGGTTCCTCTCAAATACCTGCTCCCGATCGAGACGATCCTTGCCCACCGGTCGGTCATCGCGCTCGCGACGGCTGTTCTGGTCAGCGCGGCCGCCGGCCTCATCGCGATACCGGCTTCACCCGCATCTGCGTGGCTTCGGCGGCTCGATACGCCGCCTTGGTTCGTCTATGCGGCTGCTGCACTCGTGCCGGCTTTTGTTTTCGGCCTCGGCACCTTCGGCCTGCTGACGGTTCAGGGATATTGGGCCCCTTATCATCCGCGGCCCGTCTTCGACGGCGTGCTGTTGCAAGAGCTCAATCTCGTCACACTGCATACGGGGGCTTCGTCCCCAACGCAGCATCATCTCGAAATCGTCCTGTACGCGTTGGCCGTCACGGTCGCGGCGGTTCCGTCCGTATTATGGGCGGCGGGCGCTGGCGGTCTGGTGGCTTCGGGATTGGCGTTGGTGACACGCCGCGCGCTCGATCCAGCGCTCAAGCCTGCTCTCGTCCTCAGCCTCCTCTCCCTGCCGCTGCCGATCCTAGCGGCTCTCGGCGGGGTTCCTTTCGCGCATCGCTATTTCAATCTGAGTCTCGGGCTTCTGGCCTGCGCCCTCATCCTGCTCGGCCTCGCCCTGCTGCGGCCGATGCAGCGCAGGATCTACGGCCATCTGGTCACGGCGCTGTTCTTCCTTGCTCTGCTTGTCGAGATCGCGCCGTTCCGGCCGCTCTTTGCTGCGTTCCGGCCGCTGTGGCTGACCTATGGCGACGCGCGAAAAGCAGAGCCCGGGCGCCTCAACCCGTCCTGGATGGGATGGGGCGAGGACATCATGATCGCCGGAAAGATGCTGGAAGCGAAATGCCGCTCGGGAGCGCCTGAACTGGAAGGCGTCGCCTGCAGAGATCTCACGCTTCACATGATGTCATCCGGCCTTTGGCCTGGGCGCCACGCCATCAAGGTGCTGCCGCTCGATTCCGGCAAGGTGCTCGACAGCAAAGCCGACTACTACATCGTCAACCGGCTCTACCTGATTCAGAATTTCTTCGCGGTGCCGCCGATCGAGCCAGATTATCGCGTTTCTTTCCGCGGCTACGATCTGGCGTGGATCTATCGAGGCGACAGGCTGGGTGCTGCGGGTTATTCCTTTCGCAAGCCGGGAACCTGAGGCCCGATCGAGGAAAGGGGCTTGCCTGCCAAGGGAGGCCGGAATATTCCCTTCCGTCCAATTCCTGAGAATGTGGTGACGATGACGTTTTACGGACGTTTGCCCGACGGAACCGGGCAGCCGGATAACAGCCTTCGCGATGAGAGCGTTGACGCGCGGCAGGCCGGTGGCGGCATCCAGCTGTCGATCGTCATTCCGCTCTTCAACGAGGAGGAAAATGTCCCTGCAATGGTCGCCGAGGTTCTCCAGGCGATGGAACTGGCGGAGCGGACGTTCGAGATCATCCTTGTCAACGACGGCAGCCATGATCGGACGGGTGCCCTCATCCGCGAGATCGCCTCGCGCGATCCGCGTGTCAAGGTCGTGGACCTCCGGCGAAACGCCGGGCAGACAGCTGCGATGATGGCCGGCTTTGACTTCTCCAGCGGCGATATCATCATTCCCATGGACGGGGACATGCAGAACGATCCGGCCGACATCCCGCGATTGCTGCAGAAGCTAGACGAGGGGTTCGGCGTGGTCTCCGGCTGGCGCAAGGACCGCAAGGACAAGCTCTTCGTCAGGAAAGTGCCGAGTTGGATCGCCAACCGGATCATCTCCTGGGTTTCGGGCGTGAAGCTGCACGACTATGGCTGCACGTTGAAAGCCTATCGGCGCGATGTTCTGTCCGGCGTCAGGCTCTATGGCGAACTTCACCGCTTCGTTCCGATTTTCGCGAGCTGGCAGGGTGGCCGCGTCACCGAACTTCCCGTCAATCACCGCGCTCGCGAGTTCGGCGTCTCGAAGTACGGAATGAACCGCATCTTCAAGGTCGTCCTTGACCTGATCCTAGTGCGCTTCCTAACAAAATACCAAGCCAAGCCAATCTATGTCTTTGGTTTTATCGCCATGCTTTTCTTCATCGTGGCCTTCCTTGCAGGAATTTACGCCGTGTTCCTCAAGTATTCCGAGGGCATTGCCTTTATTCAGACCCCACTTCCACTGCTTTTCGTGATGGGCTTTATGAGCGGCACCATGTGCATCCTGCTGGGTCTTATTAGCGAAGTGCTCGTGCGAACGTATTTTGAATCGCAGGGCCGGACACACTACATTGTCGGAACGACGATCAACCTGGATCGGATTTGACGGGATGTGCGGCATAGCCGGCTTCGTCGGGGCGGGGACGGAACGCGATCTCGCCCGCATGACCCAGGCACTTGCCCACCGTGGGCCAGATGGGACGGGCAGCTTCTCGCACGAAACTCAGCGCGTTCACCTTGGCCACACGCGCCTGGCGATCATTGATGTAGCCGGTGGACGTCAGCCCATGGTCTATGATGAGGCTGGCTGTACGATCGTCTTCAACGGAGAAATCTACAACCATCACGCCCTGAGACGCGCGCTTGAGGCGACCGGAGAGCGCTTTTTCACGGACCATTCCGACACCGAGGTCATCCTGCGCGGTTACGCCGCGTGGGGCGAGGCGGTGGTCGAACGTCTCGAAGGCATGTTCGCGTTCGCGATCCACGACGCGCGGCGCGGCACGCTTTTTTTGGGCAGAGACCGTTTTGGCGAAAAGCCCCTCTTCTTTCACGCGGGGGCGGACGGGTTCGTCTTCTCGTCCGAGTTGGCCAGCCTCAGGCAGCATCCGAGCGTCGCGACCTTGCCTGCTGACGAGGCCTCGCTGCGTAAGTTCTTTGCCTATTCGTTTCTGCCAGGCCGCTCGACACCGTATCGCAATGTCGAAAAGCTCCTGCCTGGATCAACGCTGACCTACACAATTGAGAGCCGCGAGACGCGGGCACGACGCTATTGGCAGTTCGCCATTGAACATGGCCGGCCGCCTGAAGGAACAGAGGCGGATTGGATTGAACACGTCCGCATGCTTCTGCGCGAAGCGGTTGCATCGCGGCTAGAAAGTGATGTTGCGCTGGGCGTTTTTCTGTCCGGCGGCATCGATAGCAGCGCGATTGCGGCATTCGCTTCGGAGCGGGCTCCGATCTCCACTTTCACCATCGGATTCAATGAGCCGAGCTACGACGAGTCAGCCTACGCAGAGGCAATCGCTCGACATTTGGGCGCGTCGCACCACGTGCACACATGTGATGTTGCTTTCATGCGCAACGCGGCCCCCGGGATTCTGGATGCTTTGGGCGAGCCGTTGGGCGACCCGTCCCTTATTCCCACCCATCTCCTCGCGGCTCAGGCCTCAAGACATGTGAAGGTGGCCCTTAGCGGCGACGGCGGTGACGAATTGTTCGCGGGCTACGACCCGTTCAAGGCCCTGCGGATCGCAAGCATCTATAAGAAGGCGGTTGCGCGGCCAATCCACGCCGCACTGCGTATGATTGCGGCGCGTCTACCTGTTTCTGATGCGAATATGAGCTTCGATTTCAAGCTTAATCGCGCCTTGCGCGGCATGTCCTATTCGCCGTCGGTTTGGAACCCGGTTTGGCTGGCCGCGCTGGAGCCGGATGATATTGCGCGGATATTCGGGCAGCGGATCTCAATTGACGAGCTTTATGAAGATGCCATTGCCTTGTGGGATCGCTCAGGTGCAGGCGATACCGTCGACAGAACGCTGGAATTCTATACCAACCTGTATCTCCCCGACGACATCCTGGTGAAGTCCGATCGGGCCGGAATGATGAACAGCCTCGAGATCCGGGCTCCGTTCCTAGCTGAGGGCTTGGTGAGGTATGTCCAGCGTCTTCCTTCCCACGTCAAATTCCGCAATGGGACGACCAAGTGGATCCTGAAGGAAGCTCTCAAGGGGGTGATCCCCGATAGCATCCTCGAACGCCGTAAAAAGGGCTTCGGCATTCCGGTTTCGCAATGGCTTCGCGAGATGAAGGCCTCGCCTTGGCGCCCGATCGCCGGGCTTGATGATGGTGTCTTCCGAGGCTGGAATGCAGAGCATCAGAGTAAGCGCAGAGATCATCGGGGAGCGTTGTGGTGTCGCATGGTCCTCGATCGAACGCTAGCTGTACCGTATGGCGGATAAGTTCCAAAGCCATTCAAGGTACTGCATTCAATCCGTTTCGGATGTCAAGGTGTCGATAATTGAATCTGGCCCGGCGATCTACTGGGACAATTCAATCGAAAGTGCGCGGCATCAGGCCTGACAGAAACAATACCGGAGCAATTACGTCATGAAATCCTCGCCGCTAGCTAATTTCACCGACCAGAATGTGCTCGTCGTCGGGGGGGCCGGATTTGTCGGGTCTAATCTCGTACGCCTTATCCTGCGGGATAAGCCGCGCAAACTCACGATCGTCGACAGTTTTCTCTCAGCCGATCCGATGAACGTCCACGCGGATCCGGCGGTTAGGCTGGTCGCTGGTTCGATTACCAACGAACGGATCCTGAGCGAAATCGACGACGATCTCGACTACGCGTACCATCTCGCATGTTTCCACGGGAATCAGTCCTCGATTCATGATCCTCTGATGGATCACGAAAACAACACGCTCACCAGCCTCAAGCTGTTCGATCGCCTAAAGGATATTAGGACGCTGAAGAAGGTTGTTTATTCGGCAGCTGGTTGTGCTGTTGCTACGAAGACCTTCGATGGCGCCTCTGCCACGACAGAAGACGCCCCGGTCTCTCTTTACCATGACAGTCCCTATTCCATCTCCAAACTGATAGGCGAGATGTATGGGAATTACTATTTCACCCGCTTCGGCATGCCGTTCGTCAAGGCGCGTTTTCAGAACGTTTACGGTCCAGGTGAGATTTTGGGCGCCGGTCGTTGGCGCGGCACGCCGGCCACTGTCTGGCGAAACGTTACCCCAACCTTCATCTGGAAGTCCCTGCATCGGGAGGCTTTGCCTGTCGAGAATGGTGGCGTAGCCACGCGGGACTTTATCTTCGTCGAAGATATGGCGCGTGGGCTGAAGGCTTGTGCGCTGAAGGGCGACCCCGGCGAAATCTACAATCTCGGCTCCGGAGTCGAGATCAGCATTCGCGAACTTGCCGAGCGCATCAATCGTCTAACAGGAAACGCCACGCCGATCGCACTAACGCCCGCACGAGATTGGGATCGCTCCGGCCAGCGGTTTGCTGCGACGAACAAGGCGCGCGAAAAGCTCGGGTTCTTGGCCGAGGTGGATCATGAGGAAGGCATTCGCCGCACTGTCGAGTGGACGCGGGCTAACAAAGAGGCTATCACGCGCAGCATGATGAGCCACGCTTTTTTTGTGCCGGACGTCCGCCAATACGCGTGAGCGAAGGCTCTATGAAGTGAGTAAACGATAGTGCCAACCAGCTGCTCCAGCAGCCTAGCCTGAAATGCCATGAAATTAGATACGAGCAAATCCGCATCCCTCGATTTTGTCGAAGGTTTGATGGCTTGGCGCCTTTGGTTGCGCTTTGGCTGGCACGATATTCTTGCGCGGTATCGCAGGTCTTGGATGGGGCCCTTGTGGCTAATCGCCACGACCGCGATCTTCGTAATCGCGTTAGCCTTCGTTTACAGCACCCTCTTCAAGGTAGCGCTTGCTGAGTATCTCCCGTTCATCGCGGTGGGAGTGGTCTTATGGAATTTCATTTCGGCAATATGTGCGGAAAGCGTTATGGCCTTCGTTGAATCGGAGGTCTATATTAGGCAGATTCGCCGCTCACCGTTTGTGTATGTGTTTCGTGTAATTTCGCGCAATATCATAGTATTTTTGAACCAGTTTTTAGTTGCAGCTGCGGTATTAGTTTATTTCGGCGGCGTAAGTGCCTTTAATATTTTTCTTGCTGGTTTCGGAATTGCGCTTCTTTTTCTGCAGACGCTTTGGATCGTACCGCTTGTCGGTCTGATCGGTGCGCGTTTCCGAGATCTGCTGCCAATTATCCAGAGCGCACTTCAGATCTGCTTCTTTGTCACGCCAGTAATCTGGCCCGCAAAGGCGCTTGCCGGTAAGGAATGGGTAGCGCTGGCTAATCCGTTTCATCATATAATCGATATTGTCCGAATGCCGCTGTTGGGCGGGACGCCGGCTTTCGCCTCCTACATAGTCGTTGGAGTAATGAGCATTTTGGGCTTGGCAGCCGCCCACCTGTTCTATAGTCGCTTCCGCTTTCGCATCATCTATTGGTTGTGAGGGAGGGGGGCATGGTTAAGATCGTCCTTGAGAATGTCCATGTTGATTTTCCGCTGCTTCAGCAAGATCAGCGGTCGCTCAAGCGGCTTCTGTCCGCGCCGTTGAAGCCGATGCGGATTACCCTTGATCCTCGCGAGCGGCCGATCCTCCAGGCGCTGAAGGGCGTTAACCTAACTCTCAGCGAAGGTGACCGGGTTGCCGTTGTGGGTCCCAATGGAGCCGGTAAGTCGACGTTGCTGCGCGTACTCGCTGGCATCTATCCACCGACCTCAGGGCGAGCCGTAATTGACGGTCGCGTTGGCGCGTTGCTGACTGTTGGTCTAGGAATGCGTGATGAAGTCTCTGGTTTTGACAATATCGAGTTTTGCCTTCTGCTGCTTGGCGCATCACCTCACGATATTGATCAGAAGCGCGAGGATATCGTTGCGTTCACTGGATTGGGTGAGTTTATTCATTTGCACGTCGGCGCATACTCCGCAGGCATGCGCACGAAACTCGCGTTCGCGATAGCCACGTCGATTGATCCCCAGATCTTGATCCTTGATGAGGTTTTCGGCGCGGGCGACGCAGCATTCGTGCGCAAGGCTGAGGAACGCATGATAGAACTCATCCAACGCTCGCGCATTCTCGTCTTCGCCTCGCATGCCCCAGCACTCATCGAGCGGTTTTGTAGCAAGGCGATTTGGGTCGAGGGCGGTCTTATCAAGGAGTTCGGCGACGTCAAAACTGTCTCGGACGCCTATCTCGCATCCGCTCAGGGCTGAAATCGGAAACGGGCGATTCCCATTTTGCTGTGTTTGTGATTCACCGTTTGCAGAGGTGGATCATGGTGACGTTGCCCCTCAGGCTTGATCCGGTTTGAAGTTCGTTCTGGCCCACTGAGAGGACCAGAAGATGAAGCGTAAGCGCTGTTCCGACCGCACCTTCTTCGCAGCGCGTTGAGCGCCCACTCTGACGATCCTGATTTGGAGGGTCGTTTTGTGTCTAGGCTTGACCATAGACTTGAGCCTGAGGGCGAGGTTCGCCGCTTCGAGGTGATCACCGGCGCGATTGGCCGGCGGCGTTGGAATGCCGACGACCGGGCGCGGATTCTTGAAGAGACGCTGGTTCCTGGAGCGGTCGTCTCCGAGGTCGCGCGCCGGCATGGCCTGATGCCGCAGCAGTTGTTCACCTGGCGCCGCGAGGCGCGCAAGGCCGCGCAGACGCTGCCGGCCTTCGTACCGGCGGTTGTCACTCCCGAACCGGTTCTCGCAGCGGAGCCGCCGGCTGTATCGCCGCGCCGAAAGCGGCGCAGTCGACAACATCGGCGCGCGGCGGCGATCGAGATCGACGTCGCTGGTGTGAAGGTGACGATCGAGAACGGGGCCTCTCCGGCGACGATCGCCGCGGTGCTCGGTGCGTTGAAGGTCGGCTCGTGATCGGCCCGACCGGCGTGGTCCGCGTCATGGTGGCGACGAAGCCGGTCGACTTCCGCAAGGGCGCCGAGGGCTTGGCCGCGCTGGTGCGCGAGAGCATCGGCGCCGATCCGTTCTCGGGCACAGTCTATGTGTTCCGGGCCCGGCGCGCCGACCGGATCAAGCTGGTTTACTTCGATGGGACCGGCGTCTGCCTGTTCTCCAAGAGGCTGGAAGACGGCAAGTTCCAGTGGCCCGCCATCGCCGACGGCGTCGTGCGGTTGAGCGCTGCTCAGCTTCAGGCCTTGCTGGAAGGCCTGGACTGGCGCCGCGTGCACGAACGGCGCGAAACGCTGGTTCCGGTCGCGGCGAGCTGATCCGGTTCGTGCTGGCGAGCTTCTGTAATCTATGATTGCGACGCGGCCGAACCTGTGACCAACGATCCGATCGCGCTTCGTGCGATGCTCGCGGCGGAGCGCGCCGAGAACGATCGGCTGCGCCAGATCATCAAGGAGTTGCAGCGCCATCGCTTCGGCCGCCGGGCTGAAAGCCTGCCGGTCGATCAGTTGCTGCTGGGACTCGAGGAAGCCGAGCAGATCGAGGCCGAGGGTTTTGCCAACGAGGAGGCTGCCGATCCAGAGAAGCACGCCGAGCGGGCCAGGAAGCGGCGCACCAACCGTGGATCGTTGCCGGCACACCTGCCGCGCGTGGAGCAGGTCGTCGACATCCAGGACAAGACCTGCCCCTGCTGCCGCGGCGCGCTGCATGCCATCGGCGAGGACATATCGGAACGCCTCGACGTGGTGCCCGCCGAGTTCCGTGTGATCGTGACGCGTCGGCCGAAATACGCCTGCCGGGCGGGTGAGGAGGTGGTGGTGCAGGCACCAGCGCCCGCTCGCCTCGTCGAGGGCGGCATCCCGACGGAGGCCACGGTTGCCCATGTCCTCGTCGCGAAATATGCCGATCACCTTCCGCTCTATCGCCAGGCCCAGATCTACAGCCGGCAGGGCGTGAACCTGGATCGATCGACCTTGGCCGACTGGGTGGGCAAGGCCGCTTTCCTGCTGCGGCCCGTCCATGCGCGGCTGTTCGAGCGCCTGAAGGCGTCGGGCAAGCTCTTCGCCGATGAGACCACGGCGCCGGTGCTCGATCCGGGACGTGGCCGGACCAAGACCGGCCAACTCTTCGCCTATGCCCGCGACGACAGACCCTGGGGCGGATCGGATCCACCTGGGGTTGCCTATCTCTACGCGCCCGATCGCAAGGCCGAGCAGACGATCCGGCATCTTCAAGGCTTCGTGGGTACGCTGCAGGTCGATGGCTACGCAGGCTACAAGGTCCTGGCCGAACGCAACGCCGTGAGCCTGGCCTTCTGTTGGAGCCATGTCCGGCGGAAGTTCTACGAGCTGGCCCAATCAGGTCCGGCGCCGATCGCCATGGAAGCCCTTGCGCGCATCGCGATGCTCTACCAGGTCGAGGCCGAAATCCGCGGCCGCCCGGCCGACGAACGTCGTGCCGCCCGGCAGGCCAGGAGCCGTCCCATCGTCGCGGCGCTGGAGTCGTGGCTCAAGGAGAAGCTCGGCCTCGTCAGCCAGAAGAGCAAGCTCGCCGAGGCAATCCGCTACGCCCTCTCGCGCTGGCAGGGCCTCTCCCGCTTCCTCGACGACGGCCGCGTCGAAATCGACTCCAACGTGGTCGAACGCGCAATCCGGCCGATCGCGCTCAATCGCAAGAATGCGCTCTTTGCCGGCTCCGACGGCGACGGCGAGCACTGGGCCGTCATCGCCTCGCTCGTGGAGACCTGCAAGCTCAACGCCGTCGACCCGCAAGCCTATCTCGGCGACGTCATCGCCCGCATCGTCGCCGGTCATCCGCAAAGCCAGATCGACGGCTTGCTGCCCTGGGCCCTACGCACCCCAGCCGCTCAAGGCCGTGGCCTGAAAACAGCGGTTACGATGAAGCGCAGCGGCTTCTCGGAAGAACAGATCATCAATCCGCGCGCCCAGATGATCGCGCTCTGCGGGAGCGAATGATCGCGATCGCCCGCGAGCGCCGCCGCTTCGGCTATTGGCGCCTGCATGTTCTGTTCAAGCGCGAGGGGCACGTCGTGAACCACAAGCGGCTCTTCCGGCTCTATCGCGAGGAGAAGTTGGCCGTGCGTCAGCGCGGTGGCCGCAAACGAGCCGTCGGGACCCGGGCGCCCATGCTGGTGCCGCTACGGCCGAACGAGCGCTGGATCGGCCAAAGCCATACTTCGCGGCGCTTGTCATCTGGCGTGGGCGGAAGCCTTCTGTGCCAAGGCTAGTTTGTCTCGCGAGCTACCGCTACGATCATGCAGATCCAAGTCGAACCCGGGGGGCGCTGTTCGGTTGCTTCCGCCGTTGCTGGCTCCCTCCACCACGTTCCAAAGGATACATCGGGCGATGTGCCATTCAATCACAGGGCGTGCTGTAGAGCGCGTGCAATCTTGGCGGCGGCGTCACCAGTGCCGTAATCAGTAATGTCTCGGCGAGGTGCGTAGGTTTTACTCGTCCAGAGCCGATTCCAGCCCGCCTCGATGGTCTCAACCCACTCCGTTTCGTCGCGCAGTGTCACGCACGGAACGCGATGGAAATAGGCCTCTTTCTGCAAGCCGCCGGAATCGGTGTAGACGGCGGCGGACTGACTGAGCAGGCGGGCCATGTCGAGATAGCCGATCGGGTCGATCAGGGTCAGGCCCTCCAGCGTGAGTCCCCGGCTAACGAGAAGCTTGCGTGTGCGCGGATGGACTGGCATCACGATCCGCCGCATGCGGGCGGCTTCCTCTAGCCAGTCCATGACATGCAGGAACCGCTCGGGGTCGTCGGTGTTCTCTGCGCGGTGGATCGTTGCAACGGCGTAGCTGCCCGGCTTCAGCCCGTGGGTCTCGATGATGGTCGAACGACCCTCGGCCCGTTTCACCGCAGCCAGCGTGGTATCGAACATGACGTCGCCCACGGCATGGATGCCCTTGGTGAGCCCCTCGGCGGCGAGATTGCGGACCGCCGTCTGCGTTGGGCAAAATAGAAGAGCGCTGACATGGTCAGCAACGACGCGGTTGATCTCCTCCGGCATGCGGCGGTTGAAGGAGCGCAGACCGGCTTCCACATGAGCGACCGGAATGTTGAGCTTGGCGCCGGCGAGTGCGCCCGCAATGGTGGAGTTCGTGTCGCCGTAAATGAGGATGATGTCGGGCGCTTCCGCCAGCATTGCTTCTTCGAGTTTCTCGAGCATGCGGCCAGTCATGGCGGCGTGCCCTAGGCTGTTGACCTCGAGATTGTAGGCAGGCTTCGGGATATCGAGTTCGTCAAAGAAGACGTCCGACATCAAAGCATCAAAATGCTGGCCAGTGTGGGCGATGACCTCCGTCATGCCCTCCTTGGCGATGGCACGGCTGACGGGAGCGGCCTTGATGAACTGCGGTCTGGCGCCGAGGACTGTAAAGATGTGGGGCATGATTGGTCCGCTGCGGAGGGCCGGCTCATTTTTACGTTCGCCGATGGTATGGCGAATAGAGGACGGTCTCTGGCGATGCAAACTTTCGGGGCACTGGTTGGGCAATACGCCGCCGTGAAACGTGCGTCGTTCCCCGCCGACGGCGAAGCTCTAGCGTGGCTCGTTCGTCGTGGCAATGCGGTTGGGCTCCGCGACCGTGCTCGCGCCGCTCCGCTCTTGACCAATCAATTAGCTTCCACCTATCTCGCTGTACTGATGGAAAGAGGATTGGCATTTGACAAGCGTTCGGCGCGCGCTCGCAGCCTATTCAATGTCAAGTACGTTCGTTCAGACGACGCTTGACTATCTCACTGCTTTCAAGCATTTCGGTGGGTTTGAGGTGGACTACGTTCATGCCACTCACCACGCATCGATAGGTTTCGATTTCGAATCTTATGATATTGTTTTTCATAGCTATTGCGCACGTCTTTGCTTTGAAGGATACGTCTCCGACAGCTATCGGGAGCGCCTGAAGAAATTTTCTGGTATAAAGGTGCTGTCCGTTCAGGATGAATATGACAACACCGACGTTCTTCGGGCCGCGATTAAGGATTTGGGCTTTGATATCGTCTTGACTTGCGTGCCGCAGGATGGTCTCGAGTACGTATACCCTAGATCAGAATTTCCGAATGTAGAATTCATCACAGTCTTTACCGGCTATGTGCCGGATGACTTCGCCTCTGATCTGCCGCCGCCGAAGCCGTTGGCTGAACGATCGATTTTCGTCGGTTATCGAGGGCGCGACATCGGTGGCCGATATGGCCGACTTGGCTTTGACAAGTTCGAGATCGGTCGCCGCATGAAGGAACTCTGTGCTGCGCGCGGTATTGAAACCGACATCGCAATGAACGAGGCAAGCCGGATCTACGGCAAGGCGTGGTTCGATTTCGTCGGAGATTGCAGGGCGATGCTTGGATCGGAATCGGGCTCCAACGTGTTCGATTTCGATGGCAGCATCGACGCCCGTTTCAAGGAGATGACGGCCGCGAACGGTGGTGTTCCTCCGAGCTACGCCGATTTCCTGCCGATCGTTGCAGATCGTGATGGGGCGATCGAGATGGGGCAAATTTCGCCGCGGGTTCTGGAATGCGCGATGATGCGTACCCCGATGGTCCTGTTCAAGGGGCGCTACTCGGACACAATCGCACCGAACGAGCACTATATCACGTTGGAGAAGGATTTCTCCAACGTGGACGAGGTCCTCGCGCGCCTTAGGGATTTGCCGGCGCTCGAAGCAATGACGCAGCGCGCTTTCGACCATCTCGTCGCGTCGAAACACTTTACCTATCGCACGTTCTACGCCGGCATTGCCGCTGCGATCGAACGGCATCTGGTGGCTAAAAATAGGACGCCTGCGGGCCGTTCCGGGGTGTCTCCCGCGATGCTGGATTCGTCCGGCTTGTTGATGGAGCATCCGACCGCACTTCCGGAACAGGAAGAGAGCTTCCAGCTTCGAAAGGACGTGGCTGAAAGTGTCCTATATCGAAGTGAAGTCGATCGGCTGATCGTCGAATTCAGCCATCTTCGATCGTTGCTACAGATTGAGATTCGCCGAAACTATGCCAGCTTCGGTCGTGAAATGGCGCTGTTCAAGGGCCTAACCCAGATTGCCGATATCTGCCGGCTCACGATGCCTCGACCTGTCGAGGTGAGCGATTTTTCAGGAGTGCTCGCCGGCTACGATGCCGAAATGCTCCTGGAGCAACCGCGACGTGCTGCCGCCAGCGCCTCATTCCGTAGCGCTTTGTCGTTTGGCGATGATAGGGCGATGGTTGCCGCCGCGCTGCGCAACATGCTGGAAATCGAGAAGGCAGGTTACTTCAATATGATCGAATGGATCGAGAGGCTGAACAAAGCCTACGATTGCTATAGGGAGGAGATAGCGCAGGCCTATGGTGGAGTGATCGAGTTGGTCCCGGGCGTCCTGTCGCAGCTCACCCCCCGAGAGCGACTCCGCGTGCGCTTTCTCTCTGCTATAATCCGCTTGCGGCGAGCGCGGATGTCTACGCTGCGTGGGATTGTGCGCTCCAGACTCGCGCAGCGCGTGCTTACTGCGCTTCCCGCGATCGAGCCTCTGGCCAAGCGCATTGCAGCACGTCTGAGGTCAAGCGGATGGACCTAAGATTCCTCTCTGCTTGGGTCGTTGAGGTCAAGCTGCTCCACCTTGTTTTTCGGATCGCCTCGCCCCGTGGGTCACACGCTTCTCTTCGCGGTCGGCGCGAGGCCGCCGCATGCGTGGTGTCCGCTCCTCCTTCATCAGCGCTACGGCTTCATATTGCAGCCAGTGGGCGCCCTGCGGGCTCTTTGCCTCACCGGAGCTGTGCGCCGTCGCTCCCACATGCGGTGGAGGATCACGGCGGGCTTGCGGGCGACTGCGACGCAAGCCCGCGCCATGCTGCGATGCCTGGCGATCTTCATCCCCCACGCCCGCAGGCTCAACCATTTCTGGCTGCGCACGAGCAGCGTGTGCGCGGCCTCGTAAAGCGCGGTGCGGGCGAGTTCGTCGCCGCAGCGGCTGATCTTGTCCTGGATGTCGGTCTCGCCGGACTGGTAGCGCGCCGGCGTCAGGCCGAGATGGGTGCCGACGTCCCGCGACCGCCTGAGCCGATCCGGCCGGTGAATCGTCGCGCGGAAGGCGAGCGCCGTGATCGGGCCGACGCCTGGAGCGCTCATCCGCCGCCGACAGACCTCCTCCCTGCGGACGAGAGCCAGGACCTCCTTCGTCAGTCGAGCGAGCGCGACCAGCATGGTAGCCAGGATCGCAAGCAGCGGTTCGGCGAGCTTCACCACCAAGGGATTGCCCTGCGTCAGTTCGCGCACGCGGCCGGCGAAGGTCGGGCGGCCCGGCGTGCCGAGCTTGAGGCCGGCCTCCCGCAGGATCGCCCGCACCACGTTCTCGATCGCGCGCATCTCATTCAGGACCGTGCGGCGCGCCGCCAAAAGCGAACGCCACAGCCGGCACTGCCGGCTCTTGACGTGAACCTGCCGGAACCAGCCCGTCCGCATGATCTGCGCCAGAGCCCGGGCGTCGTTGCGGTCGGTCTTATTCAGCATTGTCTTCATCGCGGCGTTGGCCTGGCGCGTCTCGATGCAGAACGCCGGCAAGCCGGCCGCGCGCAGGCAATCTTGAAGCCAGGCCGTCAGAGAGCACGCTTCCAACCCGATGCGCTCCAGAGGCAGGTCGATCTCATTCAGCGCGACGATCAAAGCCGCAGGCTCGCTGGCCGCACGCGCCTCCTTCACGATCCGCCCGGTTCCATCAACCACGCAAATGGCAGTCTCTTCCAGCGACACGTCCAGTCCGGCATAATGGTTCATGGCTGCTCCTTCCCGATGCTTGTGGCCACTCAACACGGACCAAGTTCCAACATCCCGAACGGAGCAGCACCCGCCGGGTAAGACCCCAATCACCCCATCTGTTTGAGAATACTCAAGGATGGACGACCCGCCGCAGCATGAGGCTTCCGAGTGCGACGTGGGTCATGGCTTCGGAGACGTCGAGGCGCTGCTCATAGTCTCGGACGAGGCGTTTCCACCGGTCATCCAGCCGAAGGTGCGCTCGACGACCCATCGCCTCGGCAGCACCTTGAAGCCGGACGTCTCGATGACGAAGTCGCGATAGGCGGCGGCGTCCAGGAGGCGGGTGCGATCATAGGCGCCGTCGGCGAACAAATGCTTGAGCCAGGGCCAGCGCTTGTGGATGGCGGCAACGATGTGCTGGGCGCCGGCAGTGTCGGAGATGTCGGCGGCGGTGAGGTTGACCATGAGCAGCCTGCCATCGGTATCGACGGCGATGTGGCGTTTGCGTCCGACGATCTTCTTACCGACGTCGAACCCGCGCTTTTCTGCGGCTGGCGCCTTGATCGACTGACTGTCGACGACGGCTGCGGTTGGTGACTGCTCCCGGCTCTCGCGCTCGCGATCGAGCATCAGCGCGACATCATGGATCGTCTTGAACAGCAGGCGGCGAACGAACCGCCTGAACCAATAGACCGTCTGCCAGGGTGGAAAGTCGTTCGGCAGCATCCGCCAGCCGCCACCGGTTCGGGCAAGATAGCGCAGCGCGTCGAGCACCTCGCGAAGGTCGGTCGTCGGCTTGCGTCCGCGATTCGGGATCGACGGCAGGAACGGACGGATGAAGAGCCACTCCTCATCCGTCAGATCAGTCGGGTAGCGCTTCGCGCGTTTCTCAAATCCAGCCATCCGGCCACGGCTTGCTCGGGTCCACATCCCAAGCTTGAATCATGTCCCAAGCTTGAATCATGCCGCCGCAATCGCATCAACCCATTCTCAAACGGTCTCTAAGTTGCCGGTTGGTTCAACCGCTACTTGGTTGCCGTGGCGTACAAATCCAATCCGAACCAGCGTGGAATCCAAGACTTAAGGAGTTCGCGCCGAGGTGGGCTGCGCTCGAACGGGACCCCATTGTCGATGTTCTCAGTCTGGCCGGAGAATGACGCGTAGCCGCGGCAGAGCTTGCGGAGCGATCGGATCGAAACCCAGTCGGTGTGAGGCGCACCTTCACCGGCTTGGTTGGCATCATAGGCCGCCCGCTCGGCTTGCGCGCTCAGGCCGACGACGCCGCGAAAGCCGAAGATCTCGCGCAGCATGTATTTCAGCGTTTCGCTGCGCGCCTGGTAGAAGCGCCTGTATGAGTAGGCGTAGTAGACCATGAAGATGAGCTTGCCGCCCGGGCGAAGGACGCGCTGGCACTCTTCTAAGGCCTTAAACAGATCGCCCGTATGATGCAGGCAGCCGATTGCGACGACATAGTCGAAGCTTTCGTCGGGGAACGGGGCCTGCAGGATCGAACCTTGCTGGGCCTGGCCATCGAGCCCGACCTGCTTCAGCCGGTGGTTGACCATCGCTACAGGGCCGGGGGCTATATCGAGGCCGCGATAGAGCGCGCCAACTTCGGCGAGGCGCTGCGATACGGTGCCATATCCCAGGCCGATCTCCAGGACGTCTTTCCCCTTCATGTCCTCGAAGGGGATATGCACGAACAAATAGGGGTAGAAGGCAAAATACCAGTCGTCGAACTTCTTAAGTGAACTCGCTGAGCTATCGGTGACGCCCAGCGACTTGGCGAACTGTGTCCCGCACAACTCGCTCCAGAACGTAGAATTGCGCGAGTCGACTGCGGCTTGATCCATCATATTCGACATGGAAACCTTCGTGACAAATGTCGTGCGCTGGCAGACCGCGCCGGCGGCTTGATAGAAGCAAAGTCACCACTTTCCAAGTCCGGGCCTGCGATAAATCATGCTTGCCGGCCATATTGCGATTGACAAGGGGGGCTTACTTGGCGACGAGCCAGTATGTTGGCGGAGATGCGGAAGCCGGGGATGCCGGTTGCGCCGGCTCCTGTCTTGTCTTGAGGGCCCTTATCATCATGGCTAGTTCGGCGGCACGGAAGCCGCGTATTGGGCTGATCTGCTTTTCCGCGATTCCCGACGATCCGCGCGTCCGCCGCCAGGGCGATCTGTTTCACGCGCACGGCTGGGACGTGGTCGCAGTGGGGTTGCCCGGCGCGCGTTCGCCGTCGCCGCAATGGTGCAGCCTCGCGATCGATTCCGACAATGCTGCGAGTTTGGCCGCAGAGCATTCCGCTTCTCCGATTGATGCAGGCGGGGAGTCACCGGCTGCGCCAGCTTCGCGCCCACGGGATGCGCTCGACCGGGTGTTGCATCTGCTTCCGGCCAACTGGCGACCGGCGAGCCGAGCAATGGCAGGCCGTATCGCGCGGCGCACGCTCTTCCCCTTTCTGCGTCGGGCTAGGCGCGCCATGGATATCGCGCTGGTCTACGCCACTCCGCAGCACGCCAGTAAGGCCTATTGGACGCTGAACGACCGCTTCGAGCGGCTATACGAGCTTGCCAGCCAGGAGCAGGCTGATCTCTGGCTTGCTAATGACTGGACGGCGCTGCCAATCGCGCGCCGACTCGCGGCCGAACAGCGTGTGCCTTACACCTACGACACACATGAGCTGGCGGTCGACGAATACGCCCAGCGTCTGCTCTGGCGGCTCACCCAGCGCCCGGTCATCGCAGCTATCGAACGCGAGGGTATCGCCGGCGCGGCCGTGACGAGCTGCGTCTCGCAAGGTATCGCCGACCGCCTCTACGAGCTCTACGGTCTTCCCGAAAAGCCGCTGTTGATCCGCAACATGCCACGCTACGAGGCGCACCGGCACCGCCCATGCGGCGAGACCATCGAGGTGCTCTATCACGGAGTCGTCAATGCCGGCCGGGGGCTCGAGTCTTGTATCGACAGCGTCGCTCTGTGGCGGCCGGAGTTTCGGCTAACGATCCGTGGCCCCGGCCCGGCCGAGTATCTCGAGGCGCTCGCCAATCGGATCCGGTCCGCGGGCCTCGGCTCACGCGTCGTGCTGGCACCGTCGGTACCTATGGTGGATCTGGTCAAGGAGGCCGCGTGCTTCGATGTTGGCCTCTTCGCCCTGTCCGGGCACTCGCATCAAAACGTTCACGTCCTGCCTAACAAGTTCTTCGAATACACAATGGCCGGCCTTGCCCTATGTGTTTCGGACTTGCCGGAGATGACAGCGCTGTTGCGGCAGTACGAGCTTGGCCGCCTGATTTCGCAGGTCACGCCGGAGGCCATTGCAAACGCAATCAACGGCTTCGACCGCGCTTCGATCGACGCATACAAGGCGCGCTCGCTGGAGACGGCGAAGGCCCTCAATTGGGAGGCCGAGGCCGACCGGTTCTTCGATGCTATCGACCGCGCTGTCCGCAGCCGGGCGATGCAGGGCGTCGCTGCGCAGTAAGAGCCCCGGATAGACTGCCTCAGGCCGTCGATTGGCAGAGGTGCTCGACTATCGTCAGCAGCTTCGTGCTCTCGGCCTCAAAGTTCACCCGACGCGCGGCTTCGAGGCTGGCGCGTTTGCAGGCGTCGATCCGGTCGCGATCCAGCCCGGCGAGGCAGGCCGCGATTGCTTTCGGTGCGTCCTGGGGGAGCAGCAATCCGCAGCCGGTTGACTCGACGTGCTTGCGGATCTCGGGGAGATCGCTGCTGACGAGCATCAGCCCGGCCTGCATGTATTCGAAGACCTTGTTCGGCAGCGCGAAGCGGGCATGGGTCGTGCTGTTCGAAAGTAGGAAGATACCGATATCCGCTTGCGCAGCCGTTGCCACGACCTGATGGGGCGCAACGGCGGGTTCGAAAGCGATGCGGTCGCCGAGATGCCCGGCCAGACCGCGCAAATGCTGATCGAACTGGCCCTGCGTCGGGCCGCGGATGATCAGCCTGTAGTCGGCCGGCCAGAGCGGCAGGCTCGCAATCAGCGTCTCGAGCCCGCGGCGGGGCACGACCGCTCCGTGGTAGAGCACCGTGACCGGGCTTCCCGTCGGGCGGAAGGCGGTGGCCTGCCAGGACGGGGTGTTCGAGATGACGACGGGACGCTCGGAGAGCCCGTAGCGCTCTGCAAGCGCCTCAGCGATACCGGGGCTGACAGTGACGATCGCGTCTGCCTTGCGGATGTAGCGGTCCTCGACGCGCATGACATGACGTCGAGCCAGCGCGCGCCAGCGCCAACTGTCGGAGAACTCCTCAGGTGCAAATTCATGGCTGTCATAGATGATGCGGGCGCCGCTGGCGCGCCTGGCGGCGAAGGCGACGGGCAAGGAGCGCCAGTCATTGGCGATGACTAGATCAGGGCGATATTTTAGCAGATCGCGGCGCGCCGCCAGCTTGATCGAGGATGCCCAGTAAAGCGAATCCGCGCTGGCTGGCAGGAGCGTCGCCGGAGCCTGCCTGAACACCATGCCGAACCGTACCCGCCAGTCGCTGCCGGGGCCCCGCAAGACCGTTACCGGGGTCGGAGGTGAATCGGGTAGCGGGGCCTGAGCGAAGATGCGGACGTCGTAGCCGGCGCCCGCGAGCAGCGCGGCGTGCCGCAGCACGCGCGAATCATGCCGCAGCGGCGAGATGCAGACGAGTGCGACCCTAATCATGTACGCCCCGATATGGGCAGTTCGCAGTTGCATTCTTTCCTTCGGATCGCGAACGACCAAGGCGACAAACTTACGGCCCCCAGCCGGTGGGGCAAGACCGCGCCTAGGGTGCAGAGCACTTCAGCTGAAATTATGGAATCTTCCATCTGACGCTCGATTGCGCTCATTGTTCCAAATATTTTAAGCAGTATAGTTCCAAGCTCGGCCGCTGCCATCGGTGTCAAGCAGTAAAGTGACGTTGTGGCAAGCGCGAGAGCGGCTCAAGCCGGTTTTATTTGCTGCTGGCAATTCCGCGCATCGACGATGGGAGCAAGGCGCTCAGCAATCTCCTCAGCGCGTTTACGCCAGGAGGCATGTGCCCGAACATAGTCCGCGCCATTATATCCTAGGCGGCGCGCGCGGTCTGGATCGGCAGCAAGCTCCGCAGCGGCTGCGGCGAGGGAGGGCGGGTTCGCCATCGGAATCACCAGTCCGGTCTCGTAGTCACGCACGAGTTCGCGCTGGAAGGGCAGGTCCGTCACGATCACCGGTACGCCGCTTGCCATCGCTTCGAACAATTTCAGCGGGGCGACGCCGGTGCCGAGATGGCCGGCCGTGTCTTCTGTGATGGAAAGTGCGGCCACTGCACCACGCAGATAGGCGGCGACTTCCTTGGGCGGCTGGCGGCCGAGCCAGCGCACGCGCGAGCCAAGGCTTGCGTCTTTGAGGCGATCGCGCTCGACGCCGTCGCCGATGATGACGAGGCTGAGATCGGCCGGCCACGCTGCTTCCTTCGTCGCCGCGATCATGGTTGCGATTCCATGCCAGGCCGTCAGGCCACCGACGAAAGCGATGTAGCGCCCCGGTTCGTTCGACCGTGGCCCATCGGGCGTGAACAGTTTGACGTCTGCACCATTGGTGACGACGCTGATGCGATTGTGCCCGGCCTGGGCCTCGGCCCAACTGCGCAGGCCCTCCGTGACGACGAAAACATGTGCCGCCATTCGCATCTGGCTGCGATAGAGCCAGCCGATCAGCGGGCTGATCCAGCCCAGCCAGCGATATGTCACGAAGATGTCGGCCGGAAGACCGTTGATTTCCTGGAAGACCGGGACGCCCCGCAGCCGCGCCCAGAGCGCGGCTGGCAACGCGGCGAAATGCGCGCGCATATAAACGCCGTCGCACTCGCTCATTCGGCGCGCCAGAACCCACTGCGCGCGGGCGTAATCGAAAAGGCGCGTCAGATAGCCGGTGCCGGAGCTTGCGCCACCCCGGCCGGTTGCGACCAGATCGACCTGCCAGCCGATCTCACGCAGGCCCGCGATGATCTCGTGGACGTGGGTGTAGGTCGCCTGACCTTCGCGCGGGGTTTCGAGCGACAGGTAGACAAGGCGCCGCTTCCGCGTCACGCCGCCGAGGCCTCGCGGTTCAGGGCCTCGCGCACGGCCTCGATGATGTAATCCTGCGTCGCAACGTCGAGATAGGGGTGCATCGGCAGGGCGACGACCTCCTGCGCGACGCGCTCCGAGATCGGCAGGCCGTTGCCGGCAACGGGGAAGTGCTTGTATGCGGTTTGTTGGTGCAAGGGCTTCGGATAGTAAACCGTCGTCGGCACACCCTTGGCCTTCAGTGCCGCCTGGAAGGCGTCGCGGCGATGAGCGTCGACGCGGATCGTGTATTGAGCCCAGGTTGAAATGCAGTCGGGCATCACATGGGGCGTCACCGTGACGTCCTTGAGTGCCTCGGTATAGCGGCCGGCGACAATCTGGCGCTTCTCGATCTCCTCGGCGAAGACCTTGAGCTTCTCGATCAGCACGGCGGCCTGGAGCGTGTCGAGGCGGGAATTCACGCCGACACGGACATTGTCGTACTTGTATGAGCCCTTGCCGTGAAAATGCAGCGAGCGGAGGAGGGCGGCGTGCTCATCGCTGTCGGTGAAGATCGCGCCGCCGTCGCCATAACAGCCGAGCGGCTTGGCCGGGAAGAAGCTGGTGGTAGCGAATTGGCCGATGGAACCGACGACGCGGCCCTTGTAGCGGGCGCCGAATCCCTGAGCGGAATCGGCAATCAGCACCAGGCCGTTCTCGGCGCAGAAGGCTTCGATCGGGTCGTAGTCGGCGGACTGGCCGAAGAGATCGACAGTGATCAGCGCGCGCGGGGTGAGGTTGTTCTTCTTTGCCGTGGTCAGCGCCGCGGCGAGGCCCTTGGGATCGATATTGAAGGTGGCGTCGTCGATCTCGGCGAAGACCGGGGTGGCGCCCATCCAGGCAACGACTTCAGCGGTGGCGGCGAAGGTGAAGCTCGGGCAGATCACAGCGTCACCTGGGCCGACGCCGATTGCCTCCAGCACCAGCACGAGCGCATCGGTGCCGTTGGCGACGCCGATGGCGTGCTTGGCGCCGCAGTAGGCGGCGAGTTCGCTTTCGAACTGCCTGACCTGCGGACCCAGGATGTAATTGCCCTCATGGACCACCCTGAGGATGGCGTCATCCATCGCCTGGCCGATATGCTGGCGCTGTGCCTTGAGATCGATGAACTCGATCGTCGGAGTGCCCATCACAGAATCTCCTCCAAGCTGTCCGGTCCGGTTTCGCGGTAGCGCCTGCCGGTTTCAGGGCAGGCGAGATCCGGCCCAAGCTTGGCGCCATTATGGCTCATCCAGCCGATCCTGCGGGCCGGTACGCCAGCCATCAACGCAAAATCCGGTACGTCTTTCGCCACCACTGCGCCAGCGGCGATGAAGCAGTAGGCGCCGAGCGTGTGGCCACAGACGATGGTGGCATTGGCGCCGATGCTTGCGCCCTTCTTGACGAGGGTGCGGCGGAACTCGGATTTCCGGTTCAGGAAGGCGCGCGGATTGTTGACGTTGGTGAAGACGCAGGACGGGCCGCAGAAGACATTGTCTTCGAGCTCGACGCCGTCATACAGGGCGACATTATTCTGGACCTTGCAGCCGTCGCCCATGGTGACGCGCGGCCCGACCATGACGTTCTGGCCAAGGACGCAGTCCTTGCCGATGACCGTCTGCCCCAGGACATGGACGAAATGCCAGACCTTTGTGCCAGGCCCGAGAGCGACGCCGTCGTCGACATAGGCGCTCTCGTGAATCTTCGCGCCGGGAAAACGCGGGTCGTCGCGCATCTCTGAGGCCGCGGCCATCGTATCAGGCCTTCAGATATTTATGGACAAAGGGATGCTGCTCTCCGCCGGACACGATCGGAGCGTGCCGGAACTGCGAGACGACTTCGACACAGAAGCGGACGTCGTCAAGGCCATAGCCCTTGCCGGCCAGGATTTCCTGGTAGCTGCGCGTGTGAAGGTCGGTGAAGCCTTCGGAGAATTCGACCTCCTCGCCGTCCAGCGAGATCGAACGATAGGTCGTCTTCTTGCCCTTGACGCTCTCGGGCAGATCGTTGGCATCGACCGAGAGGAACCAGCGCACATCGGCCTTCTCGTAGGAGAGGAGGCCGCCGGCGCGCTCCGGCTCGCGGAGATTGGCGGTCTGCGACTTCAGCGGGCCGAAGACATAGGCCAGCATGTCGAAGAAATGGACGCCGATATTGGTGGCAACGCCGCCCGACTTGCTCTCGTCGCCCTTCCAGGAAGCGTGATACCAGCGGCCGCGCGAGGTGATGTAGGTCAGATCGACTGCATGGCGTTCATTCGACTGCGCGATGCGCTCCTTGAGCGCCTGGATCGCCGGATGAAGCCGCAGCTGGAGGATGGTGTTGACCTTGCGGCCGCTGTGCTGCTCGATTTCGGCGAGGCCGTCGATGTTCCAGGGGTTGAGGACCAGCGGCTTCTCGCAGATCACGTCGCAGCCGGAACGCAGCCCGAAGCGGATATGGGCGTCGTGTAGATAGTTGGGCGAGCAGACGCTGACATAGTCGATGTCCTCGCCACGCCGGTGCAGCTTGTCGACATGCCGGTCGAAGCGCTCGAACTCGGTGAAGAAGTGGGCCTGCGGAAAATGGCTGTCGATGATGCCGACGGAATCGTTGGGATCATACGCCACCTTGAGGTCGCCGCCGACGGCCTTGATGGCCATCATGTGACGGGGAGCGATATAGCCGGCAGCGCCGATCAGGGCGAAACTCGTCATCTTATCAGGCCTTGAAAACGTTAGTGGCGACGATGCCGGCGCGGGCACAGGCATTACGCGTGTCGACGACCAGCTTCGAGCCGGCGACGAGGGCGCCATAGTCGACATCGTCATGGTCGGTGGCGATCAGCACCGCGTCAAACCCCGCAAGCGAATCCTTCGAGATCGACACGCTCTTGCGTCCGGTCAGCTCGGCATGCTCGCGGGTCGGCGGGATGACAGGGATATAGGGGTCGTGGAACTCGACATGGGCGCCGCGCTTCTCGATCAGCTCGATCAGCTTGAGCGAGGGGCTCTCGCGCATGTCGTCGATGTTCTTCTTGTAAGCGATGCCGAGGATCAGGATCTTCGCGTCGCTCAGGTTCTTGCGGACCTGGGTGTCGACCAGCTCCGCAAGCTTGTTGACGACGGCATAGGGCATCTGGGTGTTGATCTGCCCCGCGAGTTCGATGAAGCGCGTGGTGATGTCGTATTCGCGCGCTTTCCAGGTCAGGTAGAAGGGGTCGATCGGGATACAGTGGCCGCCGAGGCCGGGGCCGGGATAGAAGGGCATGAAGCCGAAGGGCTTGGTCTTGGCGGCATCGATCACCTCCCAGACGTCGATGCCCATCGCGGCGTAGACCTGCTTCAGCTCGTTGACGAGCGCGATGTTGACAGCCCGAAAGATATTCTCGGTCAGCTTGACCGCTTCCGCGGTGGCGGTCGAAGATACTGGAACGGCCTTAACAACCAGGGCGCTGTAAAGTGCGACCGACATGGCGAGCGAATCGGCGCCGTCGCCCCCGACAACCTTCGGGATCGTCGAAGTACCGAAGTCGGGATTGCCCGGGTCCTCGCGCTCCGGCGAAAATGCCAGGAAGAACTCCTCGCCGCTCTTGAGGCCCGTGGCCTTCTCGAGGATCGGGCGCATGACCTCGTCGGTCGTTCCGGGATAGGTCGTCGATTCGAGGACAACGAGCTGCTCCTTGCGCAGGCGCTTGCCGATCGCCTCCGTGGTCTTCACCACATAGGAGAGATCGGGCTCGCGATGCTTGGTCAGCGGCGTCGGCACCGCGATCAGCAATGCGTCCGGTTCGGCCATGCGGTCGAAGTCCGTGGTCGCAATGAAGTTGCCGTTCTTCACGCCTTCGACGATCAGATCCATCGGGATGTGCTTGATCGCGCATTTCCCGGCATTCAGATCGTCTACGCGGTGCTGGTCGATATCAAAGCCGATGACCTTGATGCCTTGGCGCAGCGCCGCGAGGGCAAGCGGGATACCGACATAACCAAGTCCGACGATACCAATGACGATCGACCGATCCTGGACGCGTTCAATAAACCGCTGCGCGACTGGCGAATTCACATTCAACCTCAAGATTGCGCCAACATCGTTCAATTGGCCGTTTTGTGTGCGTGCTTCTTCCAGACTTGCTGGAAACCGTCAACATCCGTTGAGGGCTTTTCCGGGCATGTGCGCTGAGTAATCGTCCCGCTAGTCCCTGTAGAGACTCTTGAAATGGCGGTTGATTTTGTCGTGGTCTACGACGACGCCGCAATTGCGCTCAGCAAGAAGCGTCTGGTGGAAGTACCAGTCGTCGAAGCCGACATTGAGCCGATCATAGCCTGCCTGGGCTAGAAGGAGCCTGATCTCCTCCCGGCGCGGCTCGACGAAATTGTGCTCGATGGTGAAGAGCGGGATCCTATGGCGCGCCAGATCGATGCTGCGCAGGATGTCGAGTTCGGAACCCTCCGTATCGAGCGAGACATAGTCGAAGCCGTTCAGCGCGAAATCGCCCATCGCAGCAATCTCGTTGAAGGTGATGGTTTCGACCTGAATCAGGCCCTTCTCCGCGACGGCCTGGCGGCGATGTCTGGCATAGCCGTCGCTGTCGGCGAATTCCTCGAGGGTGCCGATCTCCTGGGAGGCAACGAAGTCGAGGATCCTGCCAGACTCGCGATAGACCGCCCTTTCCAGGCAAATGGCGGTTCGGTTCTGCCGGAGCTTTGCGAAAAGTTCGGGATTGGGCTCGACCGCCACACCTTTCCAGCCATGCTCGGTTTCGAGAAAGTAGCTGTTGCTGTGGAGAACCCCGTCGAAGGCGCCGATCTCGGCAAAGCGACCGTCACGCCTGCCATTGCACATCGCAAAGACCCAGCGCTCCTGCTCGATCTGCGAATTGGTCGGCATCTCGTAAGCAAGGCGTGGGTCGAAGGGGCGCGTGTCGTCAAATCCGATCGTCATCCGCTGCCCCATCACCCAGTCTTGTCACGTCGGCGCCTGCCGTGCTCGCCTTGATAATGCCTTGAGCTTTCAACCAGCCCAGGGACAGGGTTTCCACCTGTCGCGAGGCCTGCTGCTTTCGCGGTCACGGTTGGTCGGAAGCTCGCTCAGTGAATCTCCGGTTCCGCCACCTTGGCCGTGCCCTCCAGATAATCGAAATCGCAGCCCTTGTCGGCCTGCCGGATATGGGCGGCGGACATGCGGCCATAGCCGCGCGCATAATTGCGGTCGGGCGGTGACCAAGTGGCGAGGCGTTCGGTGATTTCGTCGTCGCTGAGCTCCACGGAGATGCTGCGAGCCTCGACATCGACGACGATGATGTCGCCGGTCTGAACCGCAGCGAGCGGCCCCTTGATATAGGCCTCGGGCGCGACATGGAGCACGCAGGCGCCGTAGCTGGTGCCGGACATGCGGGCGTCCGAGATGCGCAGCATATCGCGCACGCCCTGTTTCAGCAGCTTTTTGGGAATCGGCAGCATGCCCCATTCCGGCATGCCGGGGCCGCCGACCGGGCCGCAGTTCTTCAAGACCATGACGTGATCGGCGGTGACATCGAGGTCCTGGTCGTTCACCGCGCGCATCATTGCGTCGTAATCCTCGAAAACCAGGGCCGGGCCGCGATGCTTGAGCAGCCGAGGCTCCGCGGCAGAAGGCTTGATGACACAGCCATCGGGCGCAAGATTGCCCTTCAGGACCGCAAGCCCGTTGGCGGTCGAGACCGCCTTGTCGAGCGGGCGAATGACGTTGTCGTCATAGACTTTTGCGAGCGCGATCGTCTCGGCGAGCGGCTTTCCCGTTACGGTCATGGCGTCGGTATGAAGCTTGCTCTCCAGCTGCTTCAACAGGGCGGGCAGACCGCCGGCATAGAAGAAATCCTCCATCAGGAAATCTCCGGACGGCCGCAGGTTCGCGATCACCGGCACCGTGCGCGAGAAGGTATCGAAATCCTCCGGCGTCAGCGGCACGCCGGCCCGGCCCGCCATCGCAATCAGGTGGATGATCGCATTGGTGGAGCCCGCCACCGCCATATGGACGGTGAGCGCGTTCTCAAAGCTCTTGCGGTTAAGGATGCGGTCGGGCGTCAGATCCTCCCAGACCATCTCGACGATGCGCTTTCCCGCAGCCGCCGCCATGCGAGGGTGGGCGGCATCGGCGGCGGGGATGGCGGAGGCGCCGGGCAATGTGAGCCCGAGCACCTCGGCATGGCTCATCATGGTCGCGGCGGTACCCATCACCATGCAGGTGCCGTGCGAGCGGGCGATGCCGCTTTCCATCTCGCGCCATTGGCTGTCGGTGATGTTGCCGGCTTCCTTCTCGGCCCAGTATTTCCAGACATCGGCGCCGGAGCCCAGTACCTTGCCGGCCCAGTTGCCGCGCAGCATCGGGCCGGCCGGCACGAAGATGAAGGGCAGGCCGGCACTGGTTGCCCCCATCACGAGGGCGGGCGTGGACTTATCGCAGCCTCCGAGCAGCACAGCGCCGTCGAGCGGATGGGAGCGGATCGATTCCTCCGCCTCCATCGCCAGGAAGTTGCGGTAGAGCATGGTCGTCGGCTTTTGGTACTGTTCTGACGCCGACATCACGGGGATTTCGACCGGGAAGCCGCCTGCGGCCCAGACCGCGCGCTTCACCGCCTCGGCCCGGTCGCGCAGATGGGTATGGCAGGGGTTGATTTCGGACCAGGTGTTGAGGATGCCGATGACCGGCTTGCCCATGAACTCCTCATGATTGAGGCCCATCTGCAGCGCCCGCGAGCGATGGCCGAAGGAACGCAGGTCGCTGGCGCCGAACCAGCGCCTGCTGCGCAGCGTCTCGGGCGTCTTGCGGGGATGAGTCATGGTGTTTCCTCGGATACTTCTTGCTTGTCGGTCACGACCAAGATTGCGAGCGCAGTGACGGAAATCCAGCGGCAGCAGTTCTAGTTCTAGCTGGATTGTTTTGTCGCGATGCTCCTCGCAATGACGGTGGCGACTATTCCGCAGCCGCCTGCTGTCTGCCCCAACCAGCGACGATACGGCTCAATTCGGCCCGCTCGCTCTCGTTCAGCTCGGGCAGGCCGGGCAAGCGCACGGGGCCGACCGGCGTGCCCAGCAGGCTGAGCGCTTCCTTGACCACTGTGACGTTGGCGCCGTTGCCGTACTTGGTGCGCAGCGTCTCGAAGCCGGCGATCTCGTCGACGAGGCTCCGGGCGCGTTCATAGTCGTTGCCCTCCAGCGCCTTCCAGATCGCCAGCGAGCGTTCAGGCGCGACATTCACCAGGCCCGAGGTGAAGCCACGGGCGCCGAGCGCGTGAAAGGGCGCAGCCCAACCCTCGGCCAGCCCGCAGATCCAGTTCGCGCTGGTGCCCTTGGTCGCGCGCACACACTCAGCCAGCAGCATCATGTTGCTTGAGGCGAATTTCACGCCGGCGACATTGGCGTGGGTCGCGACGCGGGCGAGGTCCTTTATGCCGATCGCGTCGGAGCGGATATAGGCGACGACCGGGATCGACAGGGCCTCGGCGATGGCGAGAATATAATCGGCCTGCGATTGCGGCGCGGCAAAGGGATCGAGTGGGTGATGCACCATCACCGCATCGCAACCGGCAGCTGCTGCGAGCTTGCCGGTCGCGATGGCTTCGCGAAGGGAGCGGCCGATGCCGGCCGTGACCAACGCCTTGCCGGCCGCAGCTTCGGCGGCGGCAGCATGGCTGCGGACAACCTCGTCGGTGGTCATCGGGTAGAATTCGCCGGTGTTGCCGGCCGAGACGATATTGTGAATGCCGGCTTCGGCAATGCGTCGCACGATCTGTCCGGTCCGGGCCCAGTCGGCCTCACCATCGCCGTCCCAGGCAGTGACATGCACACCGGAAATTCCGCGCAATGCGGTCCACAAGCGGTCATTCGTCATAGGCCAATCCCTCCGCATCCGAGCCGAACACCTGGCGCACATGGCTCTTGGCCGAGCGCACGATGTGGCTCCTCATTCGCTGCTCGGCGAGCTGGGGCTTGCGCCCAGCCAACGCCTCGAAGATCCCCTGATGCTCGACAAAACCCTGCCGGCGTTCGTCTTGCTCGCCGAGCAGCGCGATGCGCTGGGCGTGATCATACATGCGCTGTCCGTCGAGCCGGCGCTCCAGATAGGTGCAGCCTGAGATCCGGTGGATCGCGCCGTGATAGGCCTCGTTCAGATTGACCAGGTCCTCGAGCGCGCTGTGCTCGGTTGCGTGCGCCATGTCGTCGATCAGCCGCGACATGTCGCGGATCTCGGCGTCGCTGATGCGGTTGGCGGCGATATGCGCCATCACGCTCTCGATCGCGGCGCGGCCGAGCGCCATCTCCAGAGCCTGGCGCGCGGAGAAGAGCACGAAGACGCCGCGTCGCGCCTCCGTGCGGACAAGCCCCTCGCTTTCGAGCTTGCGAATCGCATCCTTCACCGGGGTCGTGCTGACGCCGAGCATCTCGGCGAGCTGACGCTCGTTCAGCCTCTCCCCGTTCTGGAAGCGGCCGGCAACGATCGCCCGGCGCAGGCGCTCATGCACATGCTCGCGCAAGGAGCGCAGCAGGTGAGGGGCGACGGGTTCGATCGTGATCGTCTCGGTCATCATGATCCAGTTATGTGCGGGTGAGGGGGCTGCCGAATCCCGGCCGGGCTCCGGCGTTCCCCTGCATCGCCACATCAAACACCACAAACATCAAGTCGCAACAAGTCTGAAATTTCAGATTTCAAATCTGAAATGCCGTGCTATGTCCTGCGGCAAGGAGCCCGAGAAGGGCCGAGCCGGCGCGAATTGTGCGGGCGCTGCAACAAGGGAGGAAGACCTGATGAGTTTGACGCGACGCGCGGCGATGGCCGCCGCCTGCCTGATGATCGCACCGGCTGCTCTGGCGCAGTCGGATTACCCCTCGAAGGTCGTGACCATCGTGGTGCCCTTCGCGGCCGGCGGCACGACCGACCTCCTCGGCAGGATCCTGGCCGAGCGGCTGGCGGTGCGGCTCAATGGCAAGTTCATTGTCGAAAATCGGGCCGGCGCGGGCGGCAATACCGGCGTCGCGGCGGTCGCACGGTCGCCGGCTGACGGTTACACCCTGACGATGGGTACGGTCTCGACGCATGCGATCAATCCGGCCGTCTACAGCAAGATGCCGTATGACCATATCAAGGACTTTGCGCCGATCTCGCAGGTGGCGAGCGTGCCGAATATCCTGATGGTCAATCTCGACTTGCCGGCGAAGTCCGTGCCCGAGCTCGTCGAGCTGCTGAAGAAGAACCCGGGCAAATACTCGTTCGGTTCGTCTGGCGCCGGCACCTCGACGCATATGGCGGCCGAGCTGTTCAAGGTCGCGACCGGCACCGACATGGCGCATGTGCCTTACCGCTCGAGCGGGCAGGTGACGCAGGATCTGCTTTCCGGCCAGATCCAGCTCTCCTTCGACAACATCACCATCGCCTGGCCGCATGTCGAAGCCGGCAAGATCAGGGCGCTCGCCACGGCTACGCCGGGACGGCTGGCCGTTGCCAAGGACCTGCCGGCGCTGGCCGAGTTCATTCCGGGCTACGCCGCGACCTCCTGGCACGGCTTCTTTGCTCCCGCCGCGACGCCGAAGCCGATCGTCGACAAGCTCTCCGCCGAGGTGCAGGCGATCATGCGCGAGCCGGCCACCGTCGAGCAGCTCAGGAAGCTCGGAGTCGACCCGGTCGGCTCGAACCAGGCCGATTTCACCGCCCATATCGCCGCCGAAACCAAACGCTGGGCCGAGGTGGCGCAGAAGGCGAACGTAAAGATCGAATGAATCGCGATTGCCGTGGCCTGAACAAGGGCGTCACGCCGGGGCTGCGCGGCGTTCCGGTCCCGGGGCGGCGATTATCAGCGCGGGATGCCGCTTCCTTTGAGCGAATGAGGATCACTTTCCAATGACGCCCGTGCTGACACCCGAAAACCGCGAGAAGCTGAAGCGCGTCTCCAGCGCCACACTGACGACTGCGCTGTTCAAGCGTGGCTTCCGCAATGTCTTCATCCAGGACGTACGGCCGTTGGGGACCGTGGCGCCTCGGATGGTCGGCGAGGCCTATACGCTGCGCTACATCCCGGCACGTGAGGATCTCGACCATCTCGGCGTCTTCGCCGATATCGAACATCCTCAGCGCAAGGCGGTCGAGGCGTGTCCGCCGGGCCATGTCATGGTGATCGACAGCCGCAAGGACGCGCGCGCGGCTTCCGCTGGCGGCATCCTCGTCTCGCGGTTGATGCAGCGGGGCGTCGCCGGCGTCGTCACCGATGGCGGCTTCAGGGATTCGCCCGACATCGCCCAGATGCCATTCCCGGCCTTTCACAACCGGCCGAGCGCCCCGACCAACCTGATCCGCCACCACGCCGCCGATATCAACGTCCCGATCGGCTGCGGTGATGTGCCGGTGTTCCCGGGGGACATCGTGGTCGGGGACGGCGAGGGGGTCTGCGTGATCCCGGCTCATCTCGCCAACGAGGTCGCCGAGGAGGCTTATGAGCAGACGGCCTATGAGGATTTCGTCGAGGAGCGCGTCCGTGCCGGCGAGTCCATCTTCGGACTTTATCCGGCCAATGCCGAGACCAAGGCGAAGTTCGCGGCCTGGCGGTCAGGTTGGTCTTGAGTTTGGAAATCTCTACCGGGGGTTGAGCCTCATCCTTCGCCGGAGAGCGAGGCTGGCTTCGTAGATGCCCGTCTCGCTGCCTCGATCGGGCAAGACGACGGGGAAATGCGCACGACCTTCCCGCCGTCAGCCGTAAAAGGCCCGGTACCAGTCGACGAAGCGCTGAATGCCGTCCTCGATCGTGGTGGAGGGGCTGAAACCGACGCGGGCTGCGAGGGCGCTCACATCGGCATAGGTCGCCGGCACGTCGCCCGGCTGCACCGGCAGATGGCGCTTGATGGCCTCCTTACCGCAGGCCGCTTCGATTACGGCAATGAAGCGGTCGAGCCGGACTGGCGTGTGATTGCCGATATTGTAGACACGGTAAGGTGCCGCGGATGTTGCGGGATCCGGCGAGGCGACGTTGAAATTGGGCGAAGGGGCGGGCGGTTCCCCGACCAGCCGAACGATCGCCTCGCTGACATCGTCGACATAGGTGAAATCCCGGCTCATCTCGCTTTCGGCATAGACGTCGATCGGCTGACCTTCGAGAATCGCCTTGGTGAAGCTGAAATAGGCCATATCCGGTCGGCCCCAAGGACCATAGACCGTGAAGAAGCGAAGGCCCGTGACCGGTATGCTGTAGAGATGCGCATAGGAATGCGCCATCAGTTCATTGGCGCGCTTGGTTGCCGCATAGAGCGAGACTGGATGGTCGGCGCCGTCATGCTCACTGAACGGCACCTTGGCGTTGGCGCCATAGACCGAGCTCGATGAGGCATAGATCAGGTGCTGGACCGGATGGTGCCGGCAGGCCTCCAGTACTGAGAGGAAGCCGTCGAGATTGGCGCTGGCATAGGCGCGCGGGTTCTCAAGTGAATAGCGCACGCCGGCTTGCGCCGCGAGATGAATCACGGCGTCAGGGCGAAAGCGAGCAAAGGCGCCTTGAAGCGCGTCATAGTCGGCAATGTCGAGCTGCTCGAATGAAAAGCCGTTGCGCGGAGCCAAACGGTCGAGCCTCGCCTGCTTGAGCGCAGGATCGTAATAGGGAGTGAGATTGTCGATGCCGAGGACCTGAACGCCCTGCACCAGCAAAGCCTCGGTGACATGAAAGCCGACGAAGCCCGCTGCGCCCGTAAGCAGAATCCGCTGTGGTGAGGCCTTGATCGTCACAGGATGGGCCGCCAGATCGTCATCGTTGATAGCAGCAGAGCGACTCATTTCGCTCCCCCAGCAGAACCAATCAAGTTCAGCTTTGGGTGTCTGGCACGACGGGCGCGCGGCCACAAGGAGAGGGAGCTTCAACCAACGCAATGCGGGAAGCAGCCCCTTCGCCGCATCATGTTCGCCGCGCGATATTCCACCGGATCACGCGTTCGGCTCTGGTCCCGCGGAACTCGGCCGCGATTGGACGAACCGCAGCCCCCTGCTAAAGGGGCGTCATGTTCGATCTACAGAACCTTCCCGCCGATATCCGCGCGATCATCTTCGATTGCGACGGCACGCTCGTAAATACACTGCCGGTTTATGCCGAGGCCTGGACGCAAGGGTTTCGCACCTCGGGCAGGGACATGATGCGCGACTGGTATCTCGGCCGCGCCGGTCACTCCGAACATGCGCTCATGGACCTCTTCGAGGCCGACCAGGACGTGACGCTCGACCGCGAGGCAGTGATCAAAGTCATGCGGAAACATTTTCTGCAGAATGTCGCGTCCGTCGGCGAGGTTGAGGCGATTACCGCTGTTGCACGCCATAATCAGGGCCGCCTGCCGATGGCTGTCGCATCTGGCGGATCGAGGCAGATCGTCACCGCCACGCTTGAGGCGACGGGCCTGATGCCCCTGTTCGATACGATCGTGACGATCAACGATGTCGTGCGTCCCAAGCCCGAACCCGACTTGTTCCTGGAAGCAGCGCGGCGTCTGGGCATTGCCGCGGCTGATTGCCTGGTCTTTGAGGATTCTCCTGAAGGGATGGAAGCCGCTGACCGCGCTGGCATGCGCTGTATCGATGCCAGGCCGCACCGGGCTTAGGTCAATTGGGGAAGCGTCGTTCAACCGTCGTACGCGAATCGAGAAGCGGGCTGCTGCCGCTGAATGCGAGTTCGATCGTGTGAAAGAGACCGGTCCCGGAGGAAGGGCGAAACCCGCGCAGCTGGACGAGTGTCCGAAGGTGGTGGCTCGGCATCCCGCGACGGGCGATCCAGTTCCAATGGCCATCAGAGCGGCGCACGTTTCGCCGGCACTGGCTTTGGCCCCGGCGGGGCTTTTCCCTGGTCGTGCACAAAATTGCTGCATTCCGTCGGCTTAATGCCCCAACTTCGCCACGAGTATGACAAGGGGCCATTATGGCGAACATTCTCTGTCGCGCAGGCATCGCGGGCCTGCTGGTATCTGGTTGCTTGCCGCAATCGGTGCCGACGGTCGAAGCGATCACTAAGCCGACGATCGAAACCTTTGCCCGGTTGGGGGGCTGGCGACCCTGGCAATCTGCTCAAGCCGAGAAACAGCAGGCGGCGCCCGCAGTGCCTCCTGCCGATCCCGCGCTGGAGCCGAGCAGACCAGTGTTGCTCGAGCGCGAGCAGGTGAAGGTGATGAGGCCAGCCCTGAAGCCCACTCCCGTCGTTGCAACTGTACCGAAACCTGTCGCTCCGCCCGCGCCACGCAGCGCGCCCGTTGCGATGCGGGAGGAGCCGACCAAGTCCCTGCCAGCCCTGGTCTCTTGCCGTACGCACAACGAACCAGGTCAACGCGTGCGCATGGAGTGCAACCCAGTCGAATGATGGCGAGCGCCGAAGGTGCAAAAAAGTTGAGCTGCACGTTTCTTCAGGTCAAGCCAAGCTGAACAAGGACGGGCAATATTGCGCCCTGGCTTCGGCCTTCCAGCGTTTAGATCGCGCTATGCCGGAGTTATGCCGACCGCAAGAAGCTGAGTGTCGTTGACTGATTCAGCGACAGCGACAACGCCTGCTCTGGCGCTTCGATTCTCGATTGATACGGGCTGATTGCACTGCGAGCAGCGGAGCTGCGCTCCTTCTATGTCGCGCCAAGGCCAGCGCTCCGATCGCCCTAGTCGGGCGATGAACGATCTCGCCGCAGTCCAATCGAATGGAGTTTTGGGATGGTAGCGGGAGAGGGACTCGAACCCCCGACACGCGGATTATGATTCCGCTGCTCTAACCAGCTGAGCTACCCCGCCCCAAGACCAGCGACAGTGGCGCCGGCGGCTTGCGATGGCGCGGATATAGGGGGCGCAGCAGGGAGCCGTCAAGCCTGCTGGTGAATGCTTCACATCCTTTACGCCGATGCGGGAGCTTACGCGCGCGGACGGGCACGGCAATTGACCCGGGTCCGCCATGCGTTCCTGCAATGACGAGGCGCTTGATCCCGGCTTGAGCATGCCTAGGTGAGGGGCGAGGGGCACAAATGTTGGTCATCGCAGGCTGGGCTGCAGGTTGCCGCCGGTGCCGCAGGGCATCGTCGTCCGCGAGGCCATGATCCAGGAGTCCTCGCGAATGAGTTCGATCGTACAAGAACAATCCAGCTTTTCGATGCGTTTGAAGCTGTTCGCTCGAAGGGGCCTGCTCGCTGGTGCAACTGGGCTGACGCTGTTGACGGCGCCCTTCGCGATGATCGCTCCCGTCGCAGTGCAGGCTGCCGAACCCTGGCAGCAATCCTGCGCCTACAAGACCCAGTTCGGGGTGCTCGGTACCGGGATGGGGATTGCCACCGATTACTGCACGCGGCTGACTTTCTGTCAGAAGATGGCCGACCGGAACGATCCGAACATGGCGCAGAAGGGCTGCTTCGGTTTCGCGTCCAGCGCCCCGGCCTCGCAGGAGTTCGTCAGCAAGTATCGCTGAGCGACAGGCGCCCGGCCGGGTTCAGGCCTTTGCCGGGCGCTTCTTCAGCCTGACCACCTTGAAGTAGCCCTTACCGACATGGACAGTGTCGTAGCGGCCCGTTCGCGCGGCCCAGTCCGTCAGGCGGCGGACCTTGAAATCCGTGCTCCAGCCAATCGCCTTGGCAATCGGGGCGAGCGCCGTCCAAAGCGGCGCGGTCAGCGCACTGTCGTCGACCAGCCGGCTTGAGATGATGATCTCGCCACCTGGCTTCAGGACGCGGTCCATTTCGTCGAGCGCCTGTTCCGGGTTCGGCACCAGCGTGATGACGAATTGCGCCGTCACCGCGTCGAAGCACTCATCGCCGAAGCCCAGGCGACAGGCGTCCATCACCATCAGCCCCTTGACATGCTTCAGGCCCTGACTGGCGACCTTGCGGTTGGCCACTTTCAGCATGTCGAGGGAGAGATCGGCGCCAAGCACGCGGCGGTCCGGCGTGAAATAGGCTAGCGTGAGGCCGGTTCCGACGCCGATTTCGAGAATGTCGGGGCCACAGGCACAAGCGGCGGCAACGGCCTCGCGCTGGGCGCGAGCGAGCAGGCGCAAATAGACCTTGTCGTAGAACTTCGCCCAGGTGGCGTAGACCCGCTTCTGGCCTTCGAGGTCATAGGTCACAGGCATCGGGCAGCTCGACTGGATCGGAGTGGCGTGGGCGGGGAAGGAGGGGCCGCGATCACGATGCGGCGAGGGCAAGCTCAAGCCGGGCAGCCGCAGCCTGGGCCGCAGGCGAGATGATGGTGCCGCCGCCGAGGACACGAGCACCAGATCCGACAGTGTCGTAGATCACGCAAGCCTGGCCGGGGGAGACGCCTTCCTCCTCGCCGGCAAGCATGATCATGAGGCCGGCATCGTCACGCAGCAGCCGGGCTTCGCGCGGGGCGCGGGTCGAGCGGACGCGCACCGCCACGTCGAGCCCCTCGGCCGGCAGGGCGTCCAGCGAGACATCGCCGATCCAGTTGAGATCGCGCAGCCGAACTTCACGCACGCCGAGCGCCTCGCGCGGTCCGACGATGACGTGCGCCCGGTCGGCATCGAGCCTCAGCACATAAAGCGGTTCCGTCGTGCTGATTCCAAGCCCCTTGCGCTGTCCGACCGTGTAGTGGAGGACGCCTTCGTGGCGGCCCAGAACGCGTCCATCGAGATGGACGATGTCGCCGGGCCGTGCGGCGCCGGGCTTCAGCCGTTCGATGACGTCGGCATAGCGCCCGTTCGGCACAAAGCAGATGTCCTGGCTGTCCGGCTTGTCGGCGATGGCGAGGCCAAGCTCGGCGGCAAGGGTGCGGGTCTGAGCCTTATCGATCTCGCCGAGCGGGAAGCGCAGCAGGTCGAGCTGATCCTGCGTCGTCGCATAAAGGAAATAGCTCTGGTCACGCGCTTCGTCCGCGGCGCGGAAGAGACCGCGATGGCCATTGGCAAGCGCCCTGCTGACGACATAGTGCCCCGTCGCCAGAGCATCGGCACCGAGTTCGCGTGCGAGCCCGAGCAGATCGCGGAACTTGACGGTGCGATTGCACTCGACGCAGGGAATGGGTGTCTCGCCGGCGAGATAGCTCTCGGCGAAGCGCTCGATCACGGCATCGCGGAAGCGGCTCTCATAGTCGAGAACATAGTGCGGGATGCCGATCGTCTCGGCGACGCGGCGGGCGTCATGAATGTCCTGTCCCGCGCAGCAGGCTCCGGCCCGATGGACAGCGGCTCCGTGGTCATAGAGCTGCAGCGTGACGCCGACGACATCATAGCCTTCACGCTTGAGCAGGGCTGCCACCACAGACGAGTCCACGCCTCCGGACATCGCCGCGACGACGCGCGTCGCCGCAGGCGGCTTGGCGATGTCGAGGGAGTTGAGGGAGGTCATGGCGAGCGGGATCATCCTGGCGAAGGCGACTATGTGGCGGTTCTATACCGGCTTTGACAGGGGGGGGCCAGTGAGCGATCGGCAAATCCTGCCGCCTCGCCAGAGGGGGCAAGGAGAATCTTGCCGCTCACGATCCGAGCATGGCTGCTACCGCCTTGAAAATAAAGGAACGGCATCCTGGCGCGAGACTTGCTGCTCGCGGCCTGGGCATGTTCCTGCCCGCGGTCCGGATTTACCTGATGTCTGCCGTCTCCTCGTCAGTCGCCTCGCCCAATGCCGAGCAGGCTGCGTCGCGCCGCCGCGCGCCAGAGCGCGGCTCTGATGGCACTGCTTCGCCATTCAGTCTGACTGAGGGTGGCGGTGGCCAGGACGCGCTAGCCACGGTGAAGGATGATACTGCCGCGACGAGGCCGGAGACAGGGGGCAAGGTCGGCGCAGCACAGGAGCAGAAAGCCGCTGCGTCCGCGCCGGCCGCGGTGCCACCCGTGGCGCTGCTCAAGGGAGCCGCCACGGTGGCGCCGGCCGCTGAAACCGCCGAAACAGCTCCGACCACGACCCAACCCAAGTCGGATATCGGCGCGCTCGTCGCCATCGTCGTTGCCGAACAGGCCGCAGCCGGCAAGACGCCCGTCGACGGCAAGCCTGGCGCCGAAGAAAAATCCGGGAATCCGGAGGCGACGGAAACGGCCTCGGCCGACAAACCTGTCGAGACCGCTGTCGTGATGCCAACTCCCGTGCCAGTGACTATCCCGGTCATCGTTACGCTGCCGCTGGTCGGCAGCGATGTTGTCCCGGGAGGCATTGGCGATGAAGCCGCCACGGGCGGCGCGAAATCGGGTCCGAGGATTCGTGCTGGCATGGAGCAGGCAGCTACGCCGGCCCAGGCTATCGTGACAGCCGTCCCGACTGCTGTGGCCGCTGGAATGGCCGAAACCGATGCCGCCGCGCCGACCTTCGAAGGCGATGAGGTCGGCAAGCCAGCGGAGAAGCCGCATACGGGACCGGCGATCGCCGCATCGAAGGACAGTGCAACCGGCCCGGCTGCCAGCTCGGTCGCCGCGGGACAGCCTCTCGGCGAGCTGTTCAAGCCCGTCGAGGCCTTGCAGCAGGCTCCTGCGTCGATCGATCTGTCCGCAGTCGTGTCGCCGCGTTCCGGTAAACCGGAGGGCGTTGCCGGCCTGCCTGACATCGACCCGGCCAAGGCGGGACAGCTGCCGTCGGCCGGTATGCATCGTGGCATGCCCGACGGACAGCCGACGCCTCTCCATGTCGTGCCAATCGAGATCGGCCTGCGTGCGCTTGCCGGCAGCAAGCGCTTCGACATTCGGCTCGACCCGCCCGAACTTGGTCGCGTCGACGTCAATCTCGAGATTTCCGAGAAGGGCGAGGTCAGCGCAAAACTGGTCGTCGATCGTGTCGAGACCCTGCATCTGCTTCAGCGCGATGCGCGGACGCTTGAGCGCGCCTTCGAGCAGGCCGGTCTCAAGCCCTCGGATAGCGGCGTCGACATCACATTGCGCGATCCCAACGATCAGTCCGGTTTCCGCCAGCAGCGACAGGACGACCAGGCGCCGCGCCGTGCCCGCATCGAGCCTGATGCGGCTGATCTGGGCGATGCCTCAGCCATTCCGGCGCAGCCCGCGCCCATCCGCCGCCTCGTCAGGCTCGGCGGCGTCGATCTCAGCATCTGAAGGGGCGCTGATCATGACCGTTTCCAACACCTCGTCGAGCTCCTCCACCAATTCCGCCACCACTCTCAGTGGTGGCTCAAGCTCGATCGCCAATAACTTCGATCAGTTCCTGACGCTGCTGACGACCCAGCTCAAGAACCAGAGTCCGCTCGATCCGCTCGACACCAACCAGTTCACGGCGCAGCTCGTGCAGTTCGCCGGCGTCGAGCAGCAACTCAAGACCAACGAGACGCTGGGCTCGCTGCTCGGCCTCAGCGCCGCCAGCACGGCGACCAATGCCGTCGGCTTCATCGGCGCGACGATTACGGCCGAGGGCGCGACCGCACGGCTGAAGGACGGCGCCGCCTCGTGGAAGGTCAACGCTCCGAGAGGCGGCTCCGCGACCATCACCATCAAGAACTCCACGGGAAGCGTCGTCCAGACCCTGACCAGGAACCTCGATGCGGGTGACCAGACCTATACCTGGGATGGCAAGACCTCGACCGGCGTGAATGCGCCTGCGGGCGATTACACCATCAGCATCGATGCCAAGGACACCACCGGACAGGCGATGACCGCCAAGACCCAGATCAGCGGCGTCGTCGACGGCGTCGACTTCACCAGCTCGATCCCGATGCTCAAGATCGGCACCATCAGCGTCGCCATCGACAAGGTGAAGACCGTGGTGCGGGCGCAGTGAGCATTCGTGCCGATACCGAAATCCGGCGCTATCGCTTTAGGCAATTCTTAAAGCCGCGGTCTTAAGGTCAACACAACTAGGTCTGTTGAGTTGTGTGAGTGTATCATGACCGAGCCGTTGCGACCGCGGGTGAAGTATGTGATCGGCCCGGACGGAAGTCCGCTGACGATTGCCGATCTTCCGCCAATGAATACGCGCCGCTGGGTCATCCGGCGTAAGGCCGAGGTGGTTGCTGCCGTGCGCGGTGGCCTGCTCAGCCTTGAAGAAGCCTGCCAGCGCTACACCCTGACTGTTGACGAGTTCCTGAGCTGGCAGATGTCGATCGACCAGCATGGCCTCGCCGGGCTGCGCACCACGCGCATCCAGCATTACCGTCAATAGGCCGGAGGAGCGGAGCGTTCGCGCTTTGCAAAATCGGTCCTGTCCGGGCACACAGGGCGCGCTGCGAGGCGCGCCCTGTGTGTTTCAGTCGAGCTCGAAGGCTTCCTTGTAATCGAGCTTGAGGCCGGGATCCTGCGCCTCCTTTCGGAGGATGCAGTTGCCGGCGACGAGGACCTCGATCTCCGACCCCATGAAGCAGCGGAAGGCGTCGGTGGCGTTGCAGACGATGGGTTCGCCACGCACGTTGAAGCTCGTGTTGACCAGTACGGGACAGCCGGTCAGTTCCTTGAAGCGGCTGAGCAGCGCATGATAGCGCGGGTTGGTGTCCTCATGCACAGTCTGGACGCGTGCGGAATAATCGACATGGGTCACGGCCGGAATGTCGGAGCGCGGCACGTTGAGCTTGTCGATGCCGAAGAGGGCCATCTCGGCCTCGGTCATGTCGCGGCGACGCTCTTTGCGCACATCAGCGACGAGCAGCATATAGGGCGAGTCCGTATCGAGCTCGAACCAGTTCGCGACATCCTCGCGCAACACCGATGGCGCGAAGGGCCGGAAGCTCTCGCGGTACTTGACCTTGAGGTTCAGCATCTTCTGCATCTGAGGCGAACGTGGATCACCGAGGATCGAGCGGCCGCCGAGTGCGCGCGGACCGAACTCCATCCGACCCTGCATCCAGCCAACCGCCTTGCCCTCGGCCAACGCCTCTGCGGTCGCTTCGATCAGAGCGTCGTCGCCGAGAACCTCGAAGCGTGCGCCGGCTGCCGTCAGCTCGGCCTCGATTTCGGGCTGCGGGAAGCTGGGGCCGAGATAGCTGCCCTGCATTGAATCACTGCCGCCCAGATTGGGTTGGCGCGGGTGGCCGGCGAAGAGATGATAGCCGGCAAGCGCTGCCCCAAGCGCCCCGCCAGCATCGCCGGCCGCCGGCTGGATCCAGAGGCCGTCGAAAATGCCCTCGCGCAGGAGCTTGCCATTGGCGACGCAGTTCAATGCGACGCCACCAGCGAGGCACAGGTTCCTCTGCCCGGTTTCAGCCCGCACCGAACGGGCGAGGCGCAGCACGATCTCCTCGGTCACCGCCTGGATCGAGGCAGCCATGTCCATGTGGAACTGGGTGAGCAACTGTTCGGGCGCACGCACCGGCTGGCCAAACAACGCGGCGAAGCGCTCGTTCGTCATGGTCAGGCCGGTGGCGTAGTTGAAGTAGCTCTGGTCGAGCTGGAAGCTGCCGTCCGGCTTCAGATCGACCAATTTTTCGAGCATCAGGGCGGCATAGCGCGGCTCGCCATAGGGCGCGAGGCCCATGACCTTGTACTCGCCGGAATTGACCTTGAAACCGATGTAATAGGTCACGGCTGAATAGAGCAGCCCGAGCGAATGCGGGAAGTGCAGCTCCTTATGGATCTTGAGATCGCTGCCCTTGCCGATGGCGAGCGTCATCGTCGCCCATTCGCCGACACCATCCATGGTCAGGACGGCCGCTTCCTCGAAGGGTGAGGGGTAGAAGGCCGAAGCGGCGTGCGAGAGATGATGCTCGGTGAAGAGCAGTTTCTCGGGATCGAAGCCGGGCGCGATCTTGCGCAGTTCCTTGCCGATGATGTGCTTCTGGAACAGCTTCTCGCGCAGCCAGAGCGGCATCGCCATGCGGAACGAGCTGAAGCCGCGCGGGGCGAAGGCGAGGTAGGTCTCGAGCAGCCGCTCGAACTTGATGAAGGGCTTGTCGTAGAAGACGACCGCGTCGAGTTCGTCCAACCCGCAGCCGGCGACCGAGAGACAGTACCCGACCGCGCGATGCGGAAAATCGGCATCGTGCTTCTTGCGGGTGAAGCGCTCCTCCTGAGCGGCGGCCGCGATGGTGCCGTCGACGACGAGCGCCGCGGCGCTGTCGTGATACAGGCCCGAGATACCCAGAACGCGCATGCAGGCCCGATCAGAACAGGGTGTAGACGAAGGGCGCCACTGCACTGCCATGCGTCAGCACGAGCAGGCCGCCGAACAACAGGCTGATCAGCAGGATCGGGATCAGCCAGAACTTCTTCCGGGCCTTCATGAAGCGGAAGAACTCTCTCAGAAACGACATCAGGGCTGTCCCATTAGAATTGATCTTTCATCGAGAGCGGCTCCGGTCCCGGCGGATCGCGGGGGATCCAGTAGCTTGCAGCTTCGGGCTTGCGTCGAAGTCTCAGGAAGTCCTTGCCGAGAAGCCGGGCCAGCAGACCGATCGGCGTGAAGACGGCGAAGAACAGCAGCCCGAGCACGATCGGGTTGACGATGCTGCCGAGCAACAGTCCGAAGCGGGTCCACAGCGTGTTCAAAGGCGCGAGCAGCGAAGCGCGCACCAGTGCGACCCCGAGAAAGGCCGCCGCGATTCCGGCGAGCCAGGGCCAGGCTCGGCCGTGGTGCCAGCCATTATAGAGGGTCAGCAGCGCAAACACGCCGGCGAAGACAAGCCCGAAGGAGCGATCGCTCGATCCCTCGACTGCCCCGTGTCCGGAGCGGAATTCGTGATGCTCGCCTTGACCTGCCACCCGGCTCTCCTCCGACGTTGCGTGCTGTCTAGACGATAACCGGGGTCGGAGGAAACGGGATTCCCCAATCTCTGCCCTTGTCCGCTGGCCCCAGAGGCGGGCGGAGGCTGCCGAAACACAGGCCCATCAACAGCATTCTTTACGGCGCGGTGTCAGAAATTAACGGGTTGCTAACCATGCACTGGGAAAAACTTGCCTAGTGAGCGGCGTTGCGCGCGTTGCTCTGACGGGGTTGTGAAACGGATGACGGCGTGAACGGGATCGTCGAGCAGTTTACGAAATTCGGGGCGGCCCGGCTGGCAGCGATGCTGGCAGTCACGCTCGCGCTCATCGGCTTCTTCGGCTTCGTCATGCTGAAGATGTCGCAACCCGCCATGAGTGTGCTGTTTTCGGATCTCTCGACCCAGGATGTGAACGCGATCCTGAAGGATCTCGACACCCGCGGCATCAAGTACGAACTGCGCAGCGACGGCCAGACCGTGCTGGTCGCCAAGACGGATGTGCCGCGCCTGCGACTGGACCTTGCCGGCAAGGGCATCCCCTCCGGCGGCGGCGTCGGCTACGAGATCTTCGACAAGGGCGATGCCTTCTCGTCGACCAGCTTCGTTCAGAACATCAACCACCTGCGGGCGCTCGAGGGCGAGCTGTCACGGACCATTCGTTCGATCGGCCGGGTGCAGGCGGCGCGCGTCCACCTCGTCATCCCGGAGAAGCGCCTGTTCGAGCGCGATCGCGAACCGCCACGTGCCTCGATCGCGTTGAAGCTCGCAGGCGAACTCGATCCGGCCCAGGTTCGTGCGGTTCGTCACCTCGTGGCTTCTGCCGTCGATGGCCTGAAGCCCGAGCGCGTCTCGATCGTCGACGAGCGCGGCCGCCTGCTCGCCGACGGCGCTCAGGGCGAGCAGGGACTAGCCGGGCTCGGGCTCGACGAGCGCCAGACCGCGATCGAGAAGCGAATCAAGACGCAGATCGAGGACATCGTCGCCAGTATCGTCGGCCAGGGGCGGGCGCGGGTGCAGGTCTCGGCCACGCTTGACAGCAACCGCATCGAGAGCCGCTCCGAGACCTTCGATCCCGAGAGCAAGGTCATCCGGTCGAGTCAGAACCGTACCGAGAACTCCGCCAGCAACGAGGCGCAGAACGGCGCCGTCACCGTCGGCAACGAGTTGCCCGGTGCACAGCAGCAAGGGCAGAACGCGCAAAACCAGCGTGACGTCTCCGCCAAGAACGAAGAGGTGGTGAACTACGAGATCTCGCGCACGACTCGAACCGAGGTCCTCGAAGGCGGGCGGGTCAAGAAGCTCTCGGTCGCGGTGCTGGTCGATGGCAGCTATACCCGCAGCCAGGGCAGCGAGCTCGGCTATCAGCCACGCAGCCCGGAAGAACTCGAGCGGATCAATCAGCTGGTTCGCACCGCGGTCGGTTTCGATCAGGCCCGCGGCGACAAGGTCGAGGTCGTCAATCTGCGCTTCGCCGAGGCGCCTCCGGCCGTTGCCGACCTCACCGAACAGACGCTGATGCAGCAGCTGATGTCGTTCACCCGGGAGGACGTCATCCGCCTCGTCGAGATGGGCGTCATTTCGCTGCTGACCTTGATCGTGCTGATGGTGGTGGTGCGTCCGCTGCTGAAGCAGGTGCTGGCAAGCGACAAGTCGGTGCGCGCGATTCCCACCTTCATGCGCAACGGCGTCGCAGTGATCAACGATGGGACCGGTGACCCTGCGAGCCCACGGATCATTGGCCCGAATGGCGAGGTGACGGCAGTTGAGGTCGAGGCTCCGTCCGAGCGGATGCTGGCGATCGCGCAGATCAAGGGCCAGCTCAAGGCGCAGTCGGTCGAGAAGATCGGCGCGATGGTCACGCAGAATCCCGCTGACACGGTTGCGGTGCTGCGCGGCTGGATTCACGAAAAAGCGCCGGCGTGATGGGCTCCTGAGGCATGGCAGCAACCCGATCCATCGCGACACGCAATTCCGGAAGTGACGGAGGCGATGCCTCCGACTTCGACCCCGGACTGGTGCCGATGAACTATGCGGGCATGACCGGGCCGCAGCGGGCCGCTGTCATCCTGCTTGTGCTCGGCGAGGAGCACGGACGAACCATCTGGCAGGAGTTCGACGACGAAGAGATCCGCATCATCACCCGCGCGATGGCCGAGCTCGGAACGGTCGATTCCGACATGGTCGAGCGGCTGATGTTGGATTTCGTTAGCAAGCTCTCCAGCGCGGGTGCGATCACCGGCTCCTTCGATCGCACCATTTCGCTGCTCGAGAAGATCCTGCCTTCCGATCAGGTCGCGCTGATCATGGAGGAGATCCGCGGCCCGGCGGGGCGAAACATGTGGCAGAAGCTCGGCAATATCGATGCCGTCGTGCTCGCGAACTTCCTGAAGAACGAGTACCCGCAGACCATCGCCGTGATCCTGTCGCGCATCCGGCCCGAGCACTCCGCCAATGTCCTGCGCAACCTGCCGAACGAACTCTCGATCGAGGTGGTCGCTCGCATGCTGCGGATGGAGTCGGTGCAGAAGGAAGCGCTCGACCACATCGAGAACACACTGCGCTCGGAATTCGTCGCAACGCTGACGCAGACACGCAGGCGCGACCCGCACGAGATGATGGCCGAGATCTTCAACGGCTTCGACCGCCAGACAGAAATCCGCTTCATGTCGGCGCTTGACGAATCCAACCAGGAATCGGCCACGCGCATCCGCGCCCTGATGTTCACCTTCGAGGATCTCGCCAAGCTTGACCAAGCGGGGCTTCAGACCCTGATGCGGCAGGTCGACAAGGATGTGCTGGCCCGGGCCTTGAAGGGTGCAAGCGAGGACATGCGCGCCTTCTTCTTCGGTGCCATGTCGCAGCGCGCAGCCAAGAACATGCAGGACGACATGCAAAGCCTCGGGCCGCTCCGGCTGAAGGAGGTCGACGAGGCACAAACCAAGATGGTCACCCTGACGAAGGACCTTGCCGACAAGGGCGAGATCGTTCTGTCCAAGGGTAATTCCGAAGACGAGTTGGTCTACTGACGATGAGCACTGCCAAGAAATTCATGTTCGGAACCGATTTTCGCGAGGGCAGCTGGCGTGCTGTCAGCGAAGCGGATCTGGCGGCGGCGCGCTCGGAAGGGTTTGCCGCCGGGCAGGAGCAGGGGCGACGCGAGGCCGACGCGCAGTTGAACGGGCTGCTCGCCCATCTCGTGCGGTCGGTCGAGCGGCTGCTCGTGGAGGAGGACAAGCGCGCCTTCGCCATCGAGGAACAGGCGGCCCAGGTCGCCATCGTGACGGCGCAGACGCTCGCCGGTGCGGCCTTGGCCGAGCGACCGCTCGCAAGGATCGAAGCTGCGGTCCGCGAATGTCTGAGTCACGCCCGCCTCGCTCCGCATCTCGTGGTGCGTGTCCATGAAAGCGCGGTCGAGACGATGGAGAGCATGCTGGCCGGGCTCGCCCGGGAAACCGGCTTTGCCGGCCGCCTCGTTGTCCTTGGTCAGTCCGACATCGGGGCAGGCGATGGGCGTATCGAATGGGCTGATGGCGGCATGGCCATCGACAGCGCCTTGATCGGGCAGAAGGTCGAAGAGGCCGTGCGCAGCATCTTTGGCCATATGCCCCAGTTCAACGCCACGCAGGGAGGATCGCTATGAGCCAGGAGAACGATCTGAACCTGCCGCCGCTGAACCCTGCCGATCTCTCTTTCGACCATAACGCGGCTTCGGTTGCTCGCTCCGGCCCGGTTCCGATCAAGACCGCCGAGGATCTGGAACAGGTCTTCGACGTCCCCGTCACGGTCTCGGCCGTGCTCGGCTCGTCTCGGATCGCGGTCGGCGATCTGCTTCAGATCGGCCCCGGGGCGGTGCTTGAACTCGACCGGCGCGTCGGCGAAGCGATCGACATTTTCGTCAACGAGCGCCTGGTTGCGCGCGGCGAGGTCGTGGTCGTCGAGGATCGTCTCGGCGTCACGATGACCGAAATCATCAAGGCTGACCGCTGATGTCTGCCCGGCCCGCCACGCATTCATTCGGAAAGGCCTGAGCCATGCGCCTCATCATAGTCGGCGGTCTTAAGGGACAGATCATCGCTGCGGCCAAGATCGCCATCTCGCATGGCGCTGCGGTGACCCATACCGACGGCCTCGAGCAGACCCTGGCGGTGTTGCGCGCCAAGGGCGCGGACCTGCTGATGATCGATGTCGCCCAGCCGATCGCGCAGTTCGTCGCGGCGCTGGCGAGCGAGCGCATCCGCACGCCGATCGTCGCCTGCGGTACCTCGACCGACGCCCGCGCGGCGGTTGCCGCGATCCAGGCCGGTGCGCGCGAGTATGTCCCGCTGCCGCCTGATCCGGAGCTGATCGCGGCAGTGCTGGAGGCGGTTGCAGCCGACCAGTCCAGCCTGATCTGGCGCGATCCTGCCATGGAGCGGGTGGTGCAGCTCGCCGGCCAGATCGCGCGCTCGGAGGCTCCTGTCCTGGTGACCGGCGAGAGCGGTACCGGCAAGGAGGTCATTGCCCGCCATCTGCATCAGAAGTCGCTGCGCAAGGACAAGCCCTTCGTTGCCGTGAATTGCGCGGCGATTCCGGACAACCTGCTGGAATCGGAATTGTTCGGCCATGAGAAGGGCGCGTTTACCGGCGCCATCGCGCGGCGCATCGGCAAATTCGAGGAGGCTCATGGCGGCACGCTGCTGCTCGACGAGATTTCCGAGATGGACGTGCGCCTGCAGGCGAAGCTGCTGCGGGCGCTCCAAGAGCGGATGATCGACCGTGTGGGCGGTTCGCAGCCCGTGAAGGTCGATCTCCGGATCATTGCGACCTCGAATCGAAATCTCGGTGAAGCCGTTCGCGAAGGCTCCTTCCGCGAAGACCTGTTCTATCGCCTGAACGTCGTGCATCTGCGGCTGCCCGCCTTGCGCGAGCGGCCGGGCGATATCCTCGTGCTGGCGGATCACTTCGCCAAGAAATATGCCGAGATCAACGGCATGCCTCTGCGCCCGATCGCGGCCGATGCCCGCAAGGCACTCCTCGCCAATGGCTGGCGAGGCAATGTGCGGGAACTGGAGAACACGGTTCACCGGGCGGTCCTGCTGGCCCAGGGCGCGGAGATCGGGCCTGATGCGATGGTGACGCCGGAAGGCGAGACGCTCGGGCTGTCGTCAGGTCATGACGTCGCAAGCCGTGTCGTTCAGACGGCAGAGGCCGTCACGCGCGGGCTGGTGGGGCGGACCGTTGCCGATGTCGAGCGCGACCTGATCCTCGATACGCTGGACCACTGCCTCGGCAACCGTACGCATGCGGCCAAGATCCTCGGCATCTCGATTCGCACGCTACGCAACAAGCTGGGTGAATATACTTCGGCGGGCATTGCGGTTGCCGAGCCGGGCCAGGCGCGCGTCAGCGTCGCCTGATCCGGGCGGGCCTCCGTTTCGAGCGTCAGTAATAGTACCGACGGCGATAATACGGGCGGTAATACGGACGATAGTAAGGGCGATAGTAAGGGCGATAATATCGGGGGCGATAATAGTATCTCGGCCGATAATAAGGCCGATACCCATAATAACGTCGTCTGTAGTAGGTGCTGTACTCGGCGTCGGCCTTGTCCAGCGCCTCGCTGGTTTCGGCGGCGAGCTTGCCATCATCCTTGGCCGGTTCGCGGGTGGGGATGAGCTTGGGCTCGGCCGCTTCGGCGACGGCCAGGCCGCCAAGGCTGGCCGCGGCCATGCCGCCGAACAGGGTCATCATGAACGAACGTCTATCCACGGCGTCCTCCCAGACAGGGTTTCGGCCACCCTTTCGGTATCCACGAAATGGTGCGGTATGATAACGCAGGTCCCAGCGCATTGTTCCGGCCGATCGCGCTCCCTCTCGTATCGGCACTCCCAGCGGGCTCAATCCGCCGCATTCAAAGGCCGCGCGACGCTCTCCAGCGGCCGACGCTCGGCCCTGACGGCGTAGAGCGCCGCAATGACGGCCGCGGCCAGCATGAGGGCCGCGCCAAACAAGTAGCCGCCGAAGACGCTTGCTCGCGATCCGGTGTCGATCAGCGCGCCGAACAGCCAGGGGCCGGCAACGCCACCCGCTCCGGTGCCGATGGCGTAGAAGACTGCGATGGCAAGCGCGCGCATCTCGACGGGGAAGGTTTCGCTGACCGTCAGATAGGCCGAGCTTGCAGCGGCTGATGCGAAGAAGAACACGACGCTCCAGCACAGGGTGAGTTGGGGGGCCGTCACCAGATCCTGAGCGAACAGATAGCCGGTGCCGGCCAGCAGGAGCGCCGACAGGGCATAGGTCGCTGCGATCATGGTGCGCCGGCCGAGCGTATCGAAGAGCCGGCCGATCAGCAGCGGACCCAGGAAATTGCCGGCGGCGAAGGGCAGGATGAACCAGCCGATCAAATGCGACGGCACCTGGTAGAAATCGGTTAGGATCAATGCGTAGGTGAAGAAGATCGCATTGTAGAAGAAGGCCTGCGAGACCATCAGCGCCAGCCCGACCAGCGCGCGCTGGCGGTGTGTGACGAAGAGGGAATGGAACACCTCGCCGAGCGGCGTCGCGGGGCGTGGCCGCAGGCGGATTTGCGCCAGGCCTTCACTGGTGCTGTAGCTGACGCCGGCCAGCGTCTCGATGCGTGTCACGATCGCGGCCGCCTCCTCGGCGCGGCCATGACTGAGCAGCCAGCGCGGGCTTTCAGGAATCCAGCGCCGCAGGATGAGAATGACCAGACCGAGCGCCGCACCGATGAAGAAGGCAAGCCGCCAGCCCAGTTCAGGGTTGATGGTTGCGGGGTCGAGCAGGATGATCGCTCCGATCGCGCCCATGGCAGCTCCGACCCAGAACGAGCCGTTGATGACGAGATCGGTCCAGCCACGGACGCGCGCCGGCACCAACTCCTGAATGGTCGAGTTGATCGCGGTGTATTCACCACCGATCCCCATACCGGTGAAGAAGCGGAAAATCAGGAAACTTGTGACGTTCCATGAGAACGCCGTCGCGGCTGTGGCTGCGAGATAGACGAGAACGGTGATGCTGAAGAGGCGCTTGCGGCCGAGCCTGTCGGTCAACCAGCCGAAGAACAGGGCGCCGAGGACGGCGCCGGCGATATAGGCGGCACCGGCAAGACCGATCTCCGTATTGGTGAAGCGCAGCACCGGGCTTTCCTTCAGTGCGCCCGAGACCGAGCCGGCAAGCGTCACTTCCAGCCCATCCAGGATCCAGGTGATCCCGAGCGCCACCACGACCAGCGTGTGGAAGCGCGACCATGGCAGGCGATCGAGCCGGGCCGGGATATCCGTCGCGATGACCGCGGGCGGAGCCGCGTTATGTGGCGGCATGACGATCTCCCTCTGGGTCTGGCGTGCCGTCATGGCTTCGCCTCATGCGAAGAAGGCGGTGCCCCTCGGCACCGCCTTCTCGAAACTCTGCGGCCTAGCGCACGATCACATCCCGGCGTAGCACCACGGGACGGCGATAGCGCGGGGCGGGGCGGCGCACGACGCCGCGCTCGCGCACGACGACCGGGCGCCGGTAGGCCGGACGCGGCCGTCGAACGACGGTGCGTTCGCGGACCACCACCTGATTGAAATCGGCATCGGCACGATCAAGCGCGGCCTTGGTTGCAGCATTCAATTCGTTCGCAGGCAGCATCTCCGGCGTCGGGGTGGTCTTGTCCATCGCTGCCTGGGCCATGGCGGTTCCGCCAAGCCCGGCCGCGGCGAGGCCACCGAAAATGCTCAAAACAAAGGAACGTCTATCCACGAATATCTCCAATCAAGTCGGCCAGAGAAGCCAGTATGTCGACCCCACCCGCGAGTTGTCCGGCCGAATGGGGCCAGAAGGCGGCAATTCAATAACCAACCATTCAGGAAGGGGTTCCACGGCCGGATTTTCTGCCCGGCTTAACCATTCGTTCACCATGAACCCGGCAAGAATTGCCGGGTATCGTCGCGGAAGCTGGAGGGGCATGGTTGCCTGACGGCCGCGTCGCGACGGGGAGTGGACTGGTCGATGACGGACGTGACGGCGGGTGCCGGTGGCGGTTTCAAGATCCCCAGCGGCGGCGCCATGGGGAATTTCCTCAACCGGCCCGACCTGTTCCTAGCCATTGGCGTCATGGGCATCCTCGTGGTGCTCATCTTCCCGCTGCCGGCGCTGCTGCTCGACCTGCTCCTGGCCTTGTCGATCATCCTGTCCGTGCTGGTGCTGATGACGGCGCTCTTCATCGAGGAGCCGCTGGAGTTCTCGGCCTTCCCGACCGTGCTGCTGATCGTCACGATGCTGCGGCTGGCGCTCAACCTCGCCTCGACGCGCCTGATCCTTGCTCATGGCCATGAAGGCAGCGCGGCCGCTGGCCACGTCATCGAGGCCTTCGGCAACTTCGTGATGAGCGGCAATTTCGTGATCGGGGTGATCGTCTTCACCATCCTGATCATCGTCAATTTCGTGGTCATCACCAAAGGTTCGGGCCGCATCGCCGAGGTTGCGGCGCGATTCGCCCTGGACGCGATGCCCGGCAAGCAGATGGCGATCGACGCCGATCTCTCGGCCGGCCTGATCGATCAGGACGTCGCCAAGGAGCGCCGCAAGGCGCTGGAGGACGAGGCCAATTTCTTCGGTTCGATGGACGGTGCCTCGAAATTCGTGCGCGGCGACGCCATCGCCGGCCTGCTCATCACCTTCATCAACGTCCTCGGCGGCATCATCATCGGCGTCGCGCAGCAGGGCATGGGCTTCGGCGATGCGGCGCGCGCCTACACGCAGCTGACCGTCGGCGACGGCCTCGTCAGCCAGATTCCGGCCCTGATCGTCTCAACGGCGGCCGGCCTGCTGGTCTCCAAGTCAGGCGTGCGCGGCGCGGCCGACAAGGCGCTCGGCAGGCAGCTCTCAGGCTACCCGAAGGCGCTCGGCATGTCGGCGGCGGTGATGCTGCTGATCGCGGTCCTGCCCGGTATCCCGATGCTGCCCTTCCTGCTGCTCGCAGGCGGTTCGGCCTGGCTCGCGCGCCATTTCGGCCGGATCGCCAAGGCTAGGGAAGTCGAGGTGGCGGAGGCTGCGCAGGCTGCATCGCCGCTTGCTGCCGACGGCACGCCGAAGGAGGAGACACTCAACGATCTGCTCAAGCTCGACGAACTCAAGATCGAGATCGGCTACGGGCTGCTACCGCTGGTCAACGCGGCGGGCGGCCAGGATCGGCTGACCGATCAGGTCAGGGCGCTGCGCCGCCAGCTTGCTGCCGAGCTCGGCTTCGTGATGCCGGCGGTGCGCATCGTCGACAACGTCCAGCTCGAAGCAAACCACTACTACATCAAGATCAAGGAGATCGATGCCGGGCACGGCATCGTCTATGCCGGCCAGTTCATGGCCATGGACCCGATGGGCGGCAGCGTGAACCTGCCCGGCCATAATGTGCTGGAGCCGACCTTCGGCCTGCCTGCGACCTGGATCGATGCGTCACTGCAAGACGAGGCGCAGCTGCGCGGCTTTACCGTGGTCGATGCCGCCACGGTGATCTCGACGCATCTGACCGAGGTGCTGAAGTCGCATATGCCGGAGCTGCTCTCGCATGGCGAGGTGCAGAAGCTGCTGCGCGAGCTCCCCAAGGACCATGCCGACCTCGTCAAGGAAATCGTGCCGAGCCAGATCTCGACCACCGGCATCCAGCGCGTGCTGCAATTGCTGCTCGCAGAGCGCATCTCGATCCGCGATCTCGCCACCGTCGTCGAAGGCATCGCCGAAGTCGCCGGCGGCATCAAGAATCCGCGCGACATTGCCGAACATGTTCGGGTGCGGCTCGCGCGGCAGATCTGTGCCCAGTTCTCGAACCAGCAGGGACATTTGCCGATCATTACGCTCTCGCCGGCCTGGGAGAGCATCTTTGCCGAATCGATCGTCGGCCAGGGCGAGGATCGGCATCTGGCCATGCAACCCTCCCGCCTGCAGGAGTTCGTGCATCAGGTGCGCGACAAGTTCGAAGACGCAGCGCGTATCGGCGAGATGCCGGCGCTGGTCACCTCGGGCATGGCACGACCTTTTGTGCGCCAGATCATCGAGCGCTTCCGGCGCGAGACGCCCGTGCTGTCTCAGGGTGAAATCCATCCGCGCGTCCGGCTGAAGACGGTTGGAAGCGTCTGAGCCGGCCTCAGCGGCGCACGACGACAACGAGATAGCGTACCGGCTCCGGTCCGGGGTTGCTGAAGCTGCAATCGCTGGGCGGGCCGAGCTCAAGGCAATCCCCGGCCTGCAGCCGCCTCATCGCCTCGCCTTCGCGGAAGTCGAGCGTGCCGGACTGCACCCAGATCTGCTGCCTGATGAAAGCGTAGGAGTCTGCGGGATACGAGATGCGCGCTCCGGGCGGCAACTCGGCATCGACCAGTTCGATGCCCGCTTCGCCAGTCGGCGAAATGGCGCGCCGCGTGAAGCCGGTCTCCGGATCGCGCCAGAATGGTTGATCTGCGCAGCGTCTGAGAAACTCGCTCGGCGTCTCGGCTCGCGCGAGAAGGTTCGACAAGGTCAGCCCGAAGGCACCGGAAAGTCGACCGAGCAGAACAGCGGTCGGGCTCGCTTCTCCCCGCTCGATCTTGCTGATCATCGCGCGGGAGACCCCGGATTTGTCGGCGAGATCGCTCAGGCTCCAGCCGCGACTTTCCCGCTCGATCCGCATGCGGTCGGCGAGCATTGACGTCAGGTCGTCCATTATCATAGCGTCAAATCTTCTATAGTGGATGAGCCGGAGTGCAACCCATGACAGGCGGCGCGGATGCGCAGGATGCACGCCTGCGTCACGCCCATGCAGCCGTCGCCAATCCGGCATTGGTCCTGTCGTTTCGGCATCGCTAAGGACCGGGTCATGTCGCGCAACGCCTTCTATTTCGCCCTGATGTGCCTGGTTTGGGGGCTGACCTTCCTGCCGGTCAAGATCGGATCGGCCCATGTCCCGCCGATCTTCCTCGCGGCGGCACGATTTTCGATCGCCGGGGTCCTGATGTTGCTCTGGGCCGGGCGCGACGTTCTCGCCGTTCCGCCGGCGGCTCGGCGCCGCCTGCTGGTCACCGCGCTTCTGGTGAATACGGGCAATTACACTTTCCTGTTCTGGGGGACCGCCCATGCGCCGTCTGGGCTCGCCGCCGTCGTCAACCTTGCGACGATCCCGATCTACACGCTGATCGCGAGCCGCCTGATCGAGGGGCAGCGGGTCACCGGCCCACGCATTGCGGCCATCGTGCTCGGGCTCACCGGGCTGTGCTTTCTGTTTGCCACGCGGGCTTCCAGCGGCTGGAGCGCGGCGCATGGCGATCCGATGGAGATCTGGGGGCTGGCGGCCGTGGCCTTCGGCACGCTGCTCTACTGCTTCGGGGCCGTACTGACGCGGCGGATCGCCGGGACCATGCCGACGCTGACATTGGCCGGCTGGCAGACGGTGATTGGCGCGCTCGGCCTCGCGGCGGTCTCGTTCGCTGTCGAGCCGGTCACGCTCGCTGACATGCGCTTGCTCGGAGAGTGGCCGGTCTGGCCGGCGCTTGCCGCACTGGTGTTCGGCGGCTCCCTGATCGGCTTCACCATCTACATGCGGCTGCTGCGCGACTGGGGCGCCTTTCATGCCGGGCTCTACGCCTTCGTCAGCCCCGCCATTGCGGTCACGGCCGGAGTCGTCGTGCTGAACGAGCCATTCGGCCTGTCGGAGGCAATCGGCGCGGTGCTGATGTTTGGCGCAGCCGCAATCGCGCTCAGGCGCTGAGGCCATGTTCTAGCGCGTGATGCTGCCCGCCTTGTCGGCATTATGCTTGTCAGGGCGGCGGCGCGATGCGGGTGTTCTTCCTGAGCTGGCTGCGCTCGAAGGCCAGCACGATCGGCAGCGAAATCACCAGCGGCAGGATCAGGTAGAACAGCCGCCAGATCAGCAGCGCCGCGAAGACGGCTGGCGCCGGCACGCCTGGCATGACCGCGAGGAAAACCGCTTCCATCACGCCGACCCCGCCCGGTACCTGGCTGAGCAGCCCAGCCGAGAAGGAGAGGAGGAAGGCGCCAAGCACGATGAAGAAGCCGGGGTTTCCCTGATCGGGCAGTGCGAAATAGATGATGCCGGCGGCGCCCATCAGTTCCAGCGGCGCGGCGAGATACTGCCGTGCAACGACCGGCAGACGGGGATAGATCAGCTCGAACTTGCCGATCTTGAGCGGCTTGAACTTCAGCCAGGAGCCGATTGTGTAGAGCCCGACGAAGGCAAGCAGCCCGAAACCGATCAGTCGGGCTGTCGTGTCGCCGAGGGTGAACCAATGCGAGAGCCGACCGAGCGGACGCAGGATCTGAGGCTCCCCAATCAGGACGAGCCCGAGCAGCAGAATGGTTCCGAAGGCGAAGGTGAAGGAGCAGAGCGCCACCAGAACTGCGACATCGGCCGTTGTCAGGCCCTTCGCGGTATAGGCGCGGAACCGTACCATGCCGCCAGAAAAGACCGAGGCGCCGATATTGTGCGAGAGCGCATAGGTCACGAAGGAACAGAGGGAGATATAGGGCCAGGAGATGCCCTTTTCCTTGCCAAGATGGATCAGGGCAATGCGATCATACCAGGCAAGCGCAGCGTAGGCGACGAGCGTTGCGAGAGCTGCGTGCAGGAAGGCGTCCGGCGAGATCAAGGCGATCTTCTGGCCGATGCCTGCCGCAATGATCTTGACGTTCTGCCAGAGGGTTCCCTGCTCCAGCAACGCCTGGACGGCGCCGTCCGTGCCGGCCTCGGCCTTGAGCTTGTCCCAGAGCAACTCGACCGACCAGACGACCGCGACGAGACCGATGAGCGGCCAGAGATAGTCGAGATAGCGTTTCATGAAACCGGCAGGCTGCGAGGAGGCGTCGAAGGCGGTGTCGCGGCGCGCAGGGGAAGGCCTGGGGAAGCCGGCCGGAGCGAACCTTCGCCTGTGTGCCAGCGAGGGAGGGCGAGGGCAAGCGGCGTTGCCCACGCCCGGCCGGTTCGGAGGGCCTATTTTCCGTTTTTCTTCAGCCAGTCCCGCATGAAGGCGATCTCCTTCTCCTGGGCGGAGACAACCTCCGTGGCGAGCTTCTTGATCTCCGGGTCCTTGCCATGGGCAAGCACGATCTTGGCCATGTCGATGGCGCCCTGATGATGCGGAATCATGCCACGAACGAAATCGGCATCGGCGTCGCCGGTGAAGGAGGTCGCCATGTCCTTGTGCATCTTGTCATTGGCCGCCTTGTAGGCCGTCGTCGCCGGTGTGTCCGCAGCGCTGGCCGCCGAGCCCTGCATGGCGCCGTGCCCCTGATGCTGCTGCGCAATGGCGACACCGCCCAGTGCCGCGATGCCGAAAAGAGCGGCGGCGAGCTTCAGCTTTACATGTCTGGCCATCGAGAGAATCCTTGTCCGTTTGAAGCGGTGCGCCACGGCTTCACCTGGCGGGAATGGGGCATGCACCGCACGATCTGATCTTTCCGCCGGGATCATGTCATGATCGCGGCGATATCCGGCAGCCTCGATGGCGCCGGATTCGCGTTTCGGCCGCACGGCGAACCTACTGCAGACAGGACCATGAGCGACAGCCTATCCATCAGCCTGACCGGCATCACCGACCTTCCGCCCGGCAAGATCGCGGCAATCGTCACGTCTCTCGAGATGTTTGCGCCGCCGGCCAGGCGGGCCGATCCGCCCGGCCTGTCGGGCTTCTCGCTCGAGCCGATCGGGAGGGACGATGTCGCGCGCTACCTCGCGATCTATCGTGTGCTCGGCGAACGCTGGATGTGGTTCAGTCGGCTGGTCAAGCCCGTAGCGGAGATCGAGGCGATCCTCGCCGATCCCGCCGTCGAGTTCTTCGCCGTTCGGGCCGATGGCCGGGACGTGGGATTGCTGGAGCTTGATTTCCGCGTCCCGGGAGAAGGAGAGCTCAGCTTTTTCGGGCTGGACGAATCCGTGCTCGGCCGCGGCGCCGGCCGTTGGCTGATGAATCGGGCGCTGGAACGGGCCTGGGCGCAGCCGATTTCGCGCTTCTGGGTGCATACTTGCACGCTCGATCATCAGAGCGCGCCGGAATTCTATCAGCGCTCGGGCTTCACGGTCTTCAAGCGCAGTGTCGAGGTCGACGATGATCCGCGGCTGAAGGGGCATATGCCGCGCGACTGCGTGCGGCACCATCCGGTGATCGAATGAGAAAAGGGGCGGGAGGCCAACGGCCTCCCGCCCCTTTTTGCATGCAAGGCCCCTGAAGCCAACGGTCAGGCGCGCGAGCGCAGCCCGATCGAATCCATCATCGACTGGTCGCGCGCCGCTTCGGCGGCTCGTTCGGAGGCACGCTCGCGATCGTCGAGAATCTCGACCTTCTTCATGTCCTCGAAGGCTTCCTGAAGCTCGGCCTTGGCTTCATCGAGCTGGCCCTTCAGATTATCCGCCGACTGCCGCAGGTTGTCGCGGCGCCCAAGCGCTGCCTTGGCATAGGTCGGATAGGCGAAATGAGCTGGGTCGGAAATACCGGCCCGTGTCTCCTCGCTCTGGATCTCGCGATCCAGATCGGTCGCCATGCGATGGAAATCCGCAATCATCATCTCAATCTGGCTTACCCGGCGACGCTTTTCGTCCACCTGGAAGCGTTTGAGACGCAAGAGGGTCTCTCGCGACTTCATGTCGTGTCCAACTCCTGGTTACGCATGGCGGCTCCCCGACCCCTCGGTTCGCCGCCGGAACTTGATCCGCGAGACGAAAAGTACAATGGCGCAAGGAGGTTGACCGTTTCTTACCGAGGCAGCCCGCTTTCGACGCATATTGAGTCCGCGTCGCCGCTGCTGCCGTGGCCTGAGCGTCCCCTATAGACTCTGCGTCTGTTACCAGGGCGTTCGCCCGTCTTTCCCTGCCGGATCGCTTTCCTTTGCTTGCCCTATCACGCCTTCCGGAGCACTGGCCGCTGCTCAGCGGCCTCGCTCTCACCCGCATCATCGGCTGGGGATCGACCTATTACGCACCGTCGGTTCTGGCCGCCTATCTCGATCGCGAACTGGGGATGAGCGGGGAGATCGTCTTCGGGGGCATCACCATCCTGCTCGTGACCGGTGCTGTGGTCGCGCCGATGGTCGGGAGACATCTCGATCGTCGCGGAACGCGACGCGCCATGTGTGTCGGGGCCGTCATCTGCGCGCTGGGCCTTGCCTTGCTTGCCGCTGCACAGGGGCCGATCAGCTATCTCGCGACCTGGTTCGTCATCGGTATCGGTCACTCGCTGACGCTCGCCAATGTCGGCAATGTCACAGTGGCACAGCTGATGGGTGCGCGAACGCGTCGCGTCATCGGTGTGATGATGCTGGTCACGGGGCTTGCCTCCAGCGTGTTCTGGCCGTTGTCCGCAGCCCTTTGCGCTGCCTATGGCTGGCGTGTGGCCCTGCTCATCTTTGCCGCGATCCAGATCGCGATCGTGCTGCCGATCCATCTCGCCATCCCGGGCACACCGCCCCAGGCGCCCGCTGCCGGCCCGACAGCGGCGGCTGTGCCTGCCGATGAGGGCAGGGTGTCTGCGCAAGAGCGTCGCCCGATCTTCTGGCTGCTGGCCTTCGCCTTTTCGGCAAGCGGGTTGGTCTCCTGGGGCCTGCCCCTCCATCTCATCGGCCTGCTGGAGAATACCGGGCTGACCAGCGCCACGGCTGTCACGATCGCTTCGCTTGGCGGTCTTGCAACGCTTGTGGCAAGACTGGTCGATGTCCTGGCCGGGGAGCGCTTCGCGGTCGAGCGCGTGGCCTTGGTCGGCCTCGTGCTCGGGCCGCTCTCCTGCCTGTTCATGGCGCTGGCATCAGGGACCGCTCTTTCAGCCATCGGCTTTGTCGCCGCCTTCAACGCCGCCATGGGCGTCATCGCCGTGGCACGCGCCACCTTGCCACTTTCGCTGTTTGGCCGGCGCGGCTTTGCGACCATGCTCGGGCGGTTGACGGTGCCGCAGAACCTGACCTTCGCAGCGGCGCCTCTGCTTTTTGCGGTGATGATCGAACGTTTTGGCAGCAGTGCGACGCTGATGATCTCGGCGGCCGTCCAGACCTTCGCGCTGGTAGCGATGCTGGTCCTGGTGCGTCGCGTCAGCTCGCCATGATGGCTGCGAGCCTGGCGTAGCCGTCCCCCAGCGTCGTCGCCTCGTCCTTGGCCTGTTTCAGGAAGGCTTCGAGCTGCGGGTTGAGCCGGATGGCCTCGTCGACCTCCGCCGATGCGCCCTGGCGATAGGCGCCAAGCCGGATCAGCTCCTCCATGTCGGAATAGGTCGCGAGCGTCGCGCGGGCCTTCTGGACGACGGGATAGTAGGAGGGGTCGCAGGAGCGCGGCATGGTGCGCGACACGGATTTCAGCACGTTGATGGCGGGGTAGCGTCCGCGCTCCGCAATCGAGCGTTCCATGACGATATGGCCGTCGAGAATGCCGCGGACCGCGTCGGCGACAGGTTCGTCATGGTCACCGCCGTCGACCAGCACCGTGAACAGTCCGGTGATGGCACCTTCTCCGATGCCGGGGCCGGCGCGTTCGAGCAGGCGTGGCAATTCGGCGAAAACGGTCGGTGTATATCCCTTGGTCGTTGGCGGCTCGCCGGCGGCAAGGCCGATCTCGCGCATCGCCATGGCGAAGCGCGTGACCGAGTCCATCAGGCACATCACCTGTGCGCCCTGGTCGCGGAAGTATTCGGCCAGGGTGAGAGTGGTGAGCGCGGCCTGCTTACGCATCAGCGCCGGCTCGTCGGAGGTGGCGACCACGACCACGGAGCGCGCCAGACCCTCGGGGCCGAGGTCGTCCTGCAGGAATTCCTGAACCTCGCGACCGCGCTCGCCAACGAGCCCGATGATGTTGACATCGGCACGCGCGTATCGGGCCAGCATGGAGAGAAGAACCGATTTGCCGACGCCCGAGCCGGCAAAGATGCCCATGCGCTGGCCAAGGCAGCAGGTCAGGAAGGCGTTGAGCGCGCGAACGCCGAGATCGAGCGGGGAGCCGACGCGGCGCCGCGCATGCGCGGGCGGCGGGTCGGCGCGGTAGGCGCAAAGATGTTCTCCCTGGGGCAGGGGCGGGCCGCCATCCACAGGTCTTCCGAGCGCATCGACAACCCGGCCGAGCCAAGCATTGGTCGGCCGGATGCCCGGGGCCGCCTGATCCACATAGGCAGGGCAGCCGCGGCGGACACCGTCGAGGCCGCCATAGGGCATCACCAGCGCTTTTTCGCCGGAAAAGCCGATCACTTCGCAGGGGACACGCGTTCCCGGTGCGATCTCGATCTCGATGCGCCCGCCAAGGCTCATCGCGCCGATCGGCCCGGAGACCTCGACCATCAGGCCGCGCACGCCCGTCACCCGGCCGAAAATCGTTACAGCGTCGAGGTTGCCGATTGTGGCGGCGAGGTCGGATAACCTGTCTGTGCCGTGCTTTGCGACGCTCATTCCCCGTCCCGTCAATCTTTCATTTACCTCTGTGATTAACACTGTGCATCGAGGCTGTGTCGTGTCGCAGGGGCTTTTCGTCCCTGTTCCTCGAAATAGTCCTCCGCGAAAGGCGATTTCGCGGGCGAAGGTCTCCCGATCCGTGTCAATTTCGACTCACCTCGACAAGGATCGTTCACTTTCTCCCTGGAAGCGCTTGCGCTCGGGAATCACGGTTTGTTAACCATTTTCCCAGTAGCGTGTCGTGTGGCGTTTCATCGGGCAAGCGCCTGGTCGTCCAGAGCCATGAGGGTTCGGATGAGAATGTGGTCGAGCTTGCCTCGGGGCGAAATTGGGGACGTGACATGCGGGTTCTGCTGATCGAGGACGATAGCGCGACCGCCCAGAGCATTGAGCTGATGCTCAAATCAGAGAGCTTCAACGTCTATACGACCGATCTGGGCGAAGAGGGTGTCGATCTCGGCAAGCTCTACGATTACGACATCATCCTCCTCGACCTGAACCTGCCGGATATGTCGGGCTACGAGGTGCTGCGCTCCCTTCGCGTCGCGAAGGTGAAGACGCCGATCCTGATCCTCTCCGGCCTTGCCGGCATCGAGGACAAGGTGAAGGGCCTCGGCTTCGGCGCCGACGACTATCTCACCAAGCCCTTCCACAAGGACGAGCTGGTTGCGCGCATCCACGCCATCGTGCGCCGCTCGAAGGGGCATGCACAATCGGTCATCACCACCGGTGATCTCGTCGTCAATCTCGACACCAAGACAGTCGAGGTCGATGCCGCCCGCGTGCATCTGACCGGCAAGGAATACCAGATGCTGGAGCTGCTTTCGCTCCGCAAGGGCACGACGCTGACCAAGGAGATGTTCCTGAACCATCTCTATGGCGGCATGGACGAGCCGGAACTCAAGATCATCGACGTCTTCATCTGCAAGCTTCGCAAGAAGCTCGCCAATGCGTCCGATGGAAAGAACTACATCGAAACCGTTTGGGGGCGCGGCTATGTGCTGCGCGAGCCGAACGAAGTCGAGGAACGCATCCCAGCCTGATCGGTGTCATCCGGTCGTCACGAACGGATGCGACAAGAGACACAGCCTGATCGTCGGATGTACACGACAGGTTGACGGGACCCCGCCGAGAGGCGGGGTTTTTGTTTGTGACAACAGTGGTTGAAGCATCGGTCCGAGAAGTGGATTGGGCCCGAAAAGTGGATTGCGGTTTTCGAGGAAGCCGATGCAAACACGTTAGATCATCGGACGGGATACGATATCCGCTCCGATGATCTATAGGCGGGTGCCAATCACGGCTGGTGGGCGCGACCGATCGAAGGGGTAGCCTAGGGCAGGCGACTGAGCCTTGCCGGAGCGGCCGTCGCGGTAGAGGCCGCGATGCTGCTTGTCCGGAACGATGCTGGTGGTGATGCCGATCACTGTTTCGGCGGCGCCAAGCAGGAAGGCTCCGTCCGGGGCAAGCCGCTGGGCCAATGCGGCCATGACCCGCGCCTTGGTCGGAACGTCGAAATAGATCAGGACGTTGCGGCAGAGGATCACGTCGAAGAGGCCGAAATGACCGCTTGGTTCGAGCAGGTTATGCTGCCGCAGCTCAATCATCGCGCGAATCTGCTCCGAGATGCGCCATTTGTCGCCTTCCTGCCGGAAGTGCTTCAGCAGGAGTTGGATCGGCAGGCCGCGTTGGATCTCGAATTGGGTGTAGAGCCCCCCGCGGGCACGCTCCAGAACTTCGGCGGAGATATCGGTTCCGACGATCTCGATCTTCCAGCCCACCAGCTGCGCCGCCATCTCGTCCAGTATCATGGCGAGGGAATAGGCTTCTTGTCCGGTCGAAACCGCGGCGCACCAGATCCGCAGGGACCGGTGGGCAGCATTCGCGGCGAGTTTCTCAGGGAGGATCACATTGCGAAACAGGTCGAATGGGGTCCGGTCGCGGAAGAACAGGGTCTCGTTCGTCGTCATGGCCTCGACGACGGCATTCTCAAGGCCGCGATCGCCTTCGAGCCGGAGGCGCTGCACAAGCGGACCGAGCCCCGCGATATTTCGCTTTCGGCAGAGGATACCGAGCCGGCTCTCGACGAGGTAGCGCTTCTCGGTGCTGAGAGAGAGACCTGAACGCAGGTGCAGTAGCGTGCGCAGGAAGTCGAAATCGGCCTCCGTCATGCGGGGTATCCTCCACGCACAAGCGCACGAATGGCCGGGCCGATGCCGTCGAGCGCAACGACGGTGCTGGCATGGCGGGCGCGCACGACAGAGCCGGGCATGCCCCAGATCGTGCTCGACATTTCATCCTGTGCGATCACGGCGGCTCCGGCGCGCCGCAAGGCGCCTGCGCCGTCCGTGCCGTCACTGCCCATCCCGGTCATCACCAGGCCGAGGGCGGCCGGACCGAGGTGATTGGCAGCTTCGCTGAAGAGCACATCGACGGCGGGCCTGCAGAAGCGCACGGGCGGCCCGTCGCCGATGCTCGCGACGATGTGGCCGAGCCTGCGATCGATACCGAGATGGCGCCCTCCCGGCGCGATATAGACCGTGCCGCGACTCAGCCTTTCGCCATCGAAAGGCTCGCGTGCCCTGACTCCGATCTGCCCGGAGAGCTGTTCCGCGAAGGATGCCGTAAAAAGCGGAGGCATATGCTGGACGACGAGGGTCGTCAGGTCCTGGAGGCCTTCGCCAATATCGGTGAGGACCTTGGCCACGGCGCGGGGGCCGCCTGTCGAGGCGCCGATGACGAGGTAGCGCGGCATCATCGAGATCAGCGGTCTGAGATCCGTGATGCCGCTCGGCAGACCCGGTTCGGGCGGGACTTCGCTGAACGGCAGCAACGCCTCGTGCGAGGATTGTGCGATGCTGCCGAGCTTGGTCAGGAATTCGCTCCGGAAATCCAGCGACAGCGTCATGCCGGCGCGACTTTCAGGCTTGGGCAGCACGTCCATGGCACCCATGGTCATGCCCTGCAGGGCGAGCCGGGCGTTGCGTTCGGTCAGCGTCGTGGCCAGCAGGATCGCGGTCTTCGGGCTCTCCCTGACGATCTGGGGCAGCGCTGCCAGCCCGTCGAGGCCGGGCATGTCGAGGTCGAGAACCATGATGTCGGGGCGGTAGCGCGTGGCATGCTCCACGGCCATCTCACCATCGCCAGCCACCGCGACGACATGAAACTGGCCGCTCTCGCCGAGCCAGCGTGCGAACAGCCCGCGCACGACGACGGAGTCGTCGGCGATGACGACGGTCTTCGGACGTATGGCTGTTCTGCCATGGCTGGATGAGCGAGGGCTCACCATTCGGCACGACCCCTGTGCGTCGAGTGCAGGGCTGGCTGAGCGGGCCGCGAACGGCCCGCCGAAGAACATGCCGCGACAACGCCGGCCGCGGCGCGGCTTGTCACAGCAGGCCGACCTGATGGAATTTGGAAGCGACGATCTCCTTGTCGAACGGCTTCATGATGTACTCGTCGGCGCCGGCGTGCATGGCGCGTGCGATATGGGCAATGTCGTTTTCGGTCGTGCAGAAGACGACCTTGGGGCGCTTGCCACCTGGCATCTGCCGCAAGGTGCGCAGGAAATCATAGCCGTCCATGATCGGCATGTTCCAGTCGAGCAGCACCGCATCCGGCATCTCGCCCTTGCAGGCATCGATCGCCCGGGCGCCGTCCTCGGCTTCCGCGATCCGGAACTGGAGCCCCTCGAGAATGCGGCGTGCGACCTTGCGGATCACCGCTGAGTCATCGACGACGAGGCAATATTTCATGATCACTCTCCAGAATGGGCGGGCCGCGGCTCAGGCAGCCAAAGGCAGGTCGATTTTCAGCACGGCGTCCACGTCGAGCACGACGAGAAGGCGGTCTTCGAGGCGGTGGACACCGGCCGCCAAAGAGGCCCAGGCGCGGTCGAGATGGACTGGCACCGGCTCCAGTGTGGAATGATCGAGACGGATCACCTCGCCGACCGTGTCAACGATCAGTGCGTAGGCTTCTCCACCGTGATCGATCCCGACCGCAACCAACTCCGGGGCTCCGTTCTGCAGGGGCTCCCGGCCGAGGCGCTTGCGCAGGCAGATTGCGGTCACGACCCGCCCGCGCAGGTTGAGCAGGCCGATAATCTCGGGTGGCGCCAGCGGCACCGGTGTGATGCGGCTGGTATTGAAGACATCCTGCACGCGGCCGATCGGCAGGCCGAGCAACTGCTCGCCAATGGTCACGGTGACGTAGTCGAGGGATTCGGTGAAGCCCATCGCGTCGGGCGCCGGACGTGCGCTGCTCGGCTTTGGGCTCATGCCGCCTGCCTCAACCTGGAGTGGCTCTCCGCCAGCTCGGCGAGCAAGGCGCGGCGATCGAACTTTGCGACGATGGCGTCCATGTGCGCCTGCGCTGCGAGCGCATGGAGCTCCGGGGTGGCGAAGGTCGTCATGCCGAGGATGCGGAACGCATCGCCGCCTTCGCCGTGACGCAGTTCGGCTGCGAAGCCGAGCGCTGCATCGGTGTAGCGGTCGAGATCGATCAACACGCCGTTGAGCCCGCCAGCCGCGACATGCTGCCGGGCGCTGGCGATATCGGCGGCCAGTGTTACGCGAAGTCCCGCGGCCTTCAGGACGGGGGCCAGCATTTCGCGCAGGAATTCGGATGGCTCGACCATGAGGACATGCGCGCTGCCGGCAAGGCCTTCGCGGCGGCTCGCGCGCAACCAGTTCGGATCGCCCTTGGGCAGGTAGTGAGCCAGATCGAGGATCTCGGTGGCGCGCCCCCTGATGATGGCCGACCCTACGGCACCCTGGTCGAGCATGGCCTGCAACTCGACATCGAGAATCTCGTCAACGATGTCGACGATCGCGTCGACTGCGAGACCCATGGTCAACTCGCCTTCCGCGATGATCACGAGTGCCTGCAGGCCCTTGCTCTTCACGTGAGTCTCGCCGACGGGGATGACCGGCATCAAACGGCCGCGATAGTTCAGCAGCACGCGACCGCCGCTGATCTCGAACCGCTCTGCCTCGACCTCTTCCAGCCGTGTGACGAGCGAGAGCGGTACGGCTTTCAGGCTGTCGGCCCCGGCGCGAAACACCAGCATGGTCGTGCGTTCACCGACTGGGGAGGGGCCGCTGGTCGCGTTCTGCTCGGGGGCATCGGCAGAGGTTGTCGCTCCGACGAGGCTTGCGACGCCATTGGGATCGACGATCAATACGACCGCGCCATCGCCAAGGATGGTGTTACCGGAGAAAATCGGGATGTGACGCAGCTTCGTCGACATCGGTTTGACGACGATTTCCTCGGTGTGGAAGACAGTGTCGACCAAAATGCCGAACTGACGTTCGCCGATCTGTGTCACCACGATGAACCCGTCATCTGCCGCCGCGGGACCGGCGTGCAACAATCCGGCAAGTGCGATGATCGGCAGCAATCGACCACGCAGCCGGAGGACAGGAGTGCCGTTGATCTGCTCGACCCGGTGATCCGCACCTGCCTTCACGCGCACGAGCTCACGTACGACGATCTGAGGGATAGCGAAGCGCTGTTCGCCGCAGGCCACGATGAGGGCCGCGACGATGGCGAGCGTGAGTGGGATCTTGATGGTGAGGGTGGTACCGACGCCCGCTGCGCTGGCGATATCGATCAACCCACCAATGGCGTCGATGTTCGACTTGACCACGTCCATGCCAACGCCGCGGCCGGAGATCGCGGTGACATTCTCCGCGGTCGAGAATCCGGGGTGAAATATCAGGCGGCTGAGCTGCGCTTCGCTCATGCGCTCGATCTCGCCATCATGGGCGAGACCCTGCTGCAGGGCCTTGCGGCGAATGCGCTCGAAGTCGAGACCGCGCCCGTCATCCGAGATCGAGATGGTGACCGACCCGCCCTCGTGATAGGCGGCGAGGCGAATGGTGCCATGGGCCGGCTTGCCGGCCGCAATACGATCGGCCGGTGGCTCGATGGCGTGATCGGCGCAGTTGCGCACCATATGGATCAGGGGATCCTTGATCAGGTCGAGGATCTGCCGGTCGAGCTCGGTATCGGCACCTTCGGTGACGAGTTCGATGCGCTTGCCGAGTTCGCCGCTGAGGTCGCGCACGATGCGCGGCAGCTTCGACCAGGCATTGCCGATCGGCTGCATGCGGGTCTTCATCACCCCGTCCTGCAATTCGGCGGTGATCAGAGACAGACGCTGAAGCGGAGCCTTCAGAGCGGCGTCATCCTGGCGGCGCGAGATTTCGAGCAACTGGTTGCGGGTCAGCACGAGCTCCGAGACCATTGTCATCAGATGCTCGATGGTGTCGACATTGACGCGAAGGCTTGCCGGCCCCGCCGAGCGGCTCTCGCGGGGGGAGGCGTCGTCGGCGGCTGCATCGTGGCGGGCGGCGCTTTCGATGCGCCCGTCCGGTCCGCGCTGCGGTCCGGGCGCGCTCTGGAAGACGAGGTCGAGGCCGTCATCGGTCGCGGATGCAGCGTGCCGGGCCAGGTAGGCGGCCACCGGATCCGACGGGCTGACCGAGGGGGACTGCGCCAGCTCCTTCTTGGCCTGGTCTGCCAGCGCTTGCAATTCGCGGATCAGGACCTCGTCGCTGCCGCTCGGTTCCTGACCCTTGTCGGCCAGTTCCGCCATGATTTCCTTGATGCGGTCGATGGTCTCCAGAATCGCGGTCACCGCAATCGCATTCACGGTTGCGCCGTCGCGGAACTGGCCCATCACGGATTCTGCCGCATGCGTCAGGGCTTCAAGACGCGGCAGGCCAATGAATCCGCAGGTGCCCTTCACGGTGTGAACCAACCGGAAGATGTTGCGCAGGATGTCGCGATTATTGGGCTCCTGTTCGAAGCGCACGAGCTCCCTGTCGACGGTGTCGAGATGCTCGCCAGTCTCGCCAAGGAACTCTTGGAGCAATTCGTCCATGCCGAAGACCATTACCCACGCAACAACGCTGCACCCATCTATGCAGCGGAAGGGTTTATGATCGGTTGAGACAGGACTGAAAGCGCGATGTTCCTGCGCTTTCGGCCGAAATGGTTCAGTCCGCCTTGTCGGCCGTGATCGTCACGGTGTCGCCGTCGATGGAGAAGGAGATCTTCATGTTCGCCGCGCGGGCGACCATGCCGGCGTAAAGCGGCTGGACGGCGTGAGCGTCGATCGTGCCGGTCTCGGAGCGGCTGGCGAGCAGTTCCTCGACATGGGCCGGAATTCGGGCATGCGAACCGGTGGCGGTGATATGGAAGCTGCCCTGCTCGCCCTCCAGGGTGGTGCGGGCGACGAGGCGTCCGCCGCGCGGCACGGCCTGTGTCGCCAGGATCAGCAGGTTGAGCACGAGCTTGACCTGATTCTTCGGCAGCAACGCGCGCGGAGCCTCCCAGTCGAGCGAGAGCTTGTCGTCATTCAGAAAGCCATTCGCGACCGTGCCGGCATCGCCGAGGTCGATCATCGCGCCCGCCGACCCCGCCGCGCCGAAGGCAAGCCGGGCGAACTGCAGCCGGGCGGACGCGCTGCGCGCGCTCTTCTTGATCAGTTCGAGCGCGAAATCTCGCATCGAGGGATCGTCTTCCTCCAGAACCTCGAGCGCGTTGACGATGGCGCCGACCGGGCTAATCACGTCATGGCAGACCCGGCTGCAAAGAAGCGCAGCCAGATCGAGCGGCTCGAGCGAGATGTCGGTCATGGCAGATGTCCTGGGAACAGCGTTTCGGGGCGCTCATGGCAAACGAAGCGCCGATAGGATAAGGTATGAGGTGATCTTGGTTTGCATGTGGTTAACTGTGTTTTGGCCAGCAGAACAGCGAATGGGCGCCCAATCCGCATGATAGCGCCCGATGATCCGCGCCTTTCCGACCGCAATGCCCTGGCTGAGAAGCTGGCCGAGGCGGCGCGCCTCAGCGGCGCCGTGCTGCTGGCCATGCGCGCCGCAAGGGATGTGCGGAGCAAGGCGGACGGTTCGCCGGTCTGTTCCGCTGACCTTGCTGCCGATCACGCCGCGAAGGCGGCCCTCACGAGGTTGCTGCCCGATTTCCCCGTGATCAGTGAGGAGAGCGTCGAATCCGCGCAGCCCGCACCCGTCTTCATTTTACTCGACCCGCTGGATGGCACACGCGAGTTCCTGGCGGCTGGCGGAAGCTATTGTGTCGCGATCGCCATTATCAGCGGCTCGCGGCCGATCGCGGGGGCGATTGCCGCGCCGGAGATCGGTCGGCTCTGGTTTGCGGGGGAAGATGCCTTTGCACAGGCCATCGCGCCGGACGGTTCAACGCTCGGGGTGGCGCAGCGCATCGTCGCCCGTCCAACGCCGGCGAGCGGCCCGGTCGTTCTGGTCAGCCGCTTTCACGGAGACGCACTCAGCAGCAGCGTTCTCAGCGCGATGTGCAAGAGTGAACAGATGCCGATGTCCTCGGCGGTGAAATTCGGCCTGATCGCCAGTGGCGAGGCCGATCTTCATGTTCGCGGAGGAACCACGATGGAATGGGATATTGCTGCTGGCGACGCGATTCTGACCGCGGCGGGCGGTGTCGTCCGGCAGCTCGATGGCAACGTGCTGCACTATGGCTGTGCCGAGCGGCAATATCGTAACCCATCCTTCGTGGCGGCCAGCAATGAGGGATTGGCCGGGCGTGCGATCGCGCTTGCGAAGGAACTGACGCCTGTCGGCCAGACGGGGCCGATGAGCTAACCTTGTAAGATTGCATCGGCTTTTCCGAAAACCGCAATCCACCTTTCGGGCCGATGCTTTAGCGAGCGATCTGCCGGCTGACGAGCTGCCAGTTGGATTGCGCGAGCTGGCGCAGGGAGGCTTCCTGGGTGAAGCGGCGCTTGTTCTCTTCACTTCGGAAGAGGAACAGCCGCGAATCAATGATCGCGAAGCGACGCGGGTCGGACTCAACCGCACGTCCATCGGCAACCGCGAGCGGGTCGAAGCCTGCAAAGGCTGGCTCGTAGATATCGGGCGAATCACGAAAGGCTTCGCGGTTGCTGGCAGTGCTGAAGCGCCAGACTGCGCCCTCGTAGACCAGCTCATAGTCCGGGCGGCCGGAAACCGCGCGCGCTTCTGCCTGATAGGCAACGGGGTCATAGCCGCGCAATGCCAGCCCGGAACGGATGTCGCGCTGCATTTCCTCGCCAATGGCAGGCAAATCCGGAAGACCATCGGGTAGCGCCGCCGGCTGAGCCAGCACCGGCTGGACCGCGATGGCAAGGGCAAGGACGCCGACCGCGATCGAAATCCAGCGCTGCCATTTTACGGCCTTCATCACAGATTCCTTTGCTGGGGGGACGGCGGGGAGCAGCTCCGCGCGATCTTCACGGGTTGGATACTCTTGGGGCGTATCAAACTGGTTACTGAATTGTCGCGCATTTGCGTGATGCCGTGCCCCGCCGCGCATCCGGCCACCCGGCCGGGATGCGACGCCTAGCCCGGAGTTTCCTCGATGGATCTCACTCGCCGTTCTCTTCTGGCCGGTGCGGTTGTCTCAGCCACCCTTGGCCTGAGCAGCCTGCCGGTCCTGGCGCAGCGCCAGAATCCGCAGTCCTTTTCCCAGACCGAGCTTGTCAGCTCCGGTCATCAATTCTTCGGCAACGTCTCACGCGGGCTTGCGCTGACGATCGAGGAGGCCGTCCGCCGCTGGGGCGAACCCAATGGCTATGTGCTTGGCCAGGAAGCGTCCGGCGCTTTCGTCGGTGGCCTCCGCTTTGGCGAGGGCACGCTGTTCACACGCAATGCCGGCGACCGCAAAGTGTTCTGGCAGGGCCCGTCCGTCGGCTTCGACTTCGGCGGAGAGGGCGCTCGCACCATGATGCTGGTCTACAATCTGCCGGTCGTTGATGCGCTCTATCAGCGATTCGTCGGCATTGATGGCTCGGTATACTTCGTCGGTGGCTTCGGCTTCACCGCAATGGCAGCCGAGGGCGTGACGCTGGTGCCGATCCGGACGGGCGTCGGCTGGCGCCTCGGCGTCAATCTCGGCTATCTCAAGTTCACGCCGCAGGCGACCTGGAACCCGTTCTGACCGGAAGGGCTCGTTTTGCTGGCCATGGCGCCGTTGTCATGGCAGGGTTTCGTGCTTGGAATCGTTCCTGACCGGAGCCCCGTGATTTGATCGAAGCCGTTATGCTCGTCACGCTCGGCTTCCTGACAGCCCTTCTGCTGGCGCTGGCGGCATTGCCGGCGCTCGCCCGGCGGGCCGATCGCCTGGCTCGCAAGCGGGCAGAGGCGGCATTCCCGCTGTCGCTGGCGGAGATCGCAGCCGATCGAGATCATTTGCGTGCGGAACTGGCGATGCAGGCGCGGGCTCTCGAGCAGCGGGCCGAGAGCGGATTCGCTGCAAGGGCCGGCGCGATGGAAGAGCTCGGCCGCCGCGACATGGCGATCGGGCGGCTCGAACGGGAACTCGGCGCGCGCGAACATCGCATCAACGGGCTCGAGGGCGATCTGGCGGCCACACGCTCCGATCTCGCCGAAACCCGCGACGCGCTGGCCAGGGAAACCGCCGCCCTGACACTGGCCGGCGCCACCATTGAACAGCGGATCACTGATCTTGGCGCATTGGACCGCAGCCTGAACGAAGCGAGACATGCGCTGCGTGGCACCGGCTCCGATCTCGATGCGCGGACCGGAGAGTTGGCAGAGCTGCGCGCGGCGCTCGAACGGACCGAGGCGCTGCTTGCGGAGCGCGAAACGGAGCTCGCGCAGTCCCGCCAGGAGAGCGACGCCCATCGCGTTGCGCAGGTCGAGGGTCGCACGCGCGTCATGGTGATCGAGGGAGAACTCGCGGCCAGCCGGCGCGCCGTTGATCAGGCGGAAGCTGCGCTCAAGGCGATGACGACCGATCGAGACAGCGAAAGACAGCGCGCCGACGCCCTGGCCACACGCGCGACACAAGCCGAGGCAGGCCTTGCTGCTGTGGATTCCGGTGCGGTCGAGGTCGCCGCAGAGGCCGCGCGTCTCGCCGCACTCGCCCGCAAGGTCGAGGCGGAGCGCGACCAGCAGGTGCGGATGAAGCAGGAACTCGAAGTGGAATTGGCGCAGGAGAAATCCATGAACGCGTCCAGAAAGCAGCGGGCCGCCGAAGAGGTTGCGCAGGTCCAGAACGAGTTGCGTGCTCGGGATGCCCGACTCGAAACCGAGCATGCAGAAGCGCAGACCCTGCAAGGAGCGCTGGCTCAGGTGCGAGCCGAGCTTGCGCGCACCAAGCAGGAACTGGCGCAATTGCGACGGGACGCGAAGCCCGGCAGTAATCCGGCTGCACGGAGCGACAATGCCGCTCTGCGGCAGGAGATCGTGCGCATCGCCGATCAGCTGATGGCGCCGCCGTCGAGCCGGGAAGCGGCGGAATAGCTCGCAACTCAGCGGAAAACCGTTTCCACCTTGGGCGCTTGATGCTTTAGATCGCCGTGCGTCCATTCGGACGCAGGATGGGCGATCTATCTCTTTGTTCGAGCATCGGATTTTTCCGAAAACCGGATTCCACTTTTCGGTCCGATGCTCTAGGAAGGCGCGCAGGCTTTTCGCCGCGTCCAACAGCTCTGGCCTGAGACGGTGCCGTGACGGATAAGACACTCGACATTCTCTGCATCGGCGAACCGCTGGGCGAGTTCAACGCGACCCGCGGCGAGGCAGGTGCCTTCCGCTTCGGTCATGGCGGAGATACTTCGAACTGTGCGATCGCCGCGGCGCGGCAGGGCGCCAGCGTCGCCTATGTCGGCGCTTTGGGGGATGACAGCGCAGGCCGCTCCTTCCGCGAACTCTGGGCCAGGGAAAATGTCGATGACAGCCATGTCACGACCCATCCGACCGCGCCGACCGGGCTCTATTTCGTCGATCACGGACCGAATGGGCACGTGTTCTCCTATTTGCGTGCGGGCTCGGCTGCGAGCCTCTGCGGGCCGCGCGACCTGCCGCTCGATTCTGTTCGCTCGGCCAAGGTGGTGCAGGCTTCGGGTATCAGTCAGGCGATTTCGGCAAGTGCCTGCGATGCGGTGTTCGAGGCTTTTGCCGTGGCCCGCGCCAGCGGCGTCACCACGGCCTATGATACCAACCTGAGGCTGAAGCTCTGGCCGCTGACCCGGGCGCGGGCGATCATCCATGCCGCCTGCGCCATGGCCGACATCGTGTTGCCGGGTTTTGACGACGCGACCCAGTTGACGGGCCTGAGCGAGCCGGATGCGATCGCCGATTTCTATCTCGGGCTTGGCGCGAGGATTGTCGCGCTCACCCTAGGTCACGCGGGCTCGCTGGTTGCGACGCCGGAGCGGCGCCAGCGCTTCGTGCCGATCAAAGTCGACGCGATCGATGCGACCGGAGCCGGCGACTGCTATGACGGCGCCTTCCTCGCCGAATATGTGCGCACCGGCGATCCTTTTGTCGCCGCCGCCTACGCCAATGTCGCAGCGGCACTTTCCACGCTGGGTTATGGCGCAGTCGCGCCGCTGCCAAGGCGCGCCGATGTCGAGGCGCGGATGGCCGTCGAGGCAAGGGCTTGATTGAGATGAACGTTCCGATCCTGAGCCAGGCCGGCGATTTGCTCGCCGGCTATGACGTGCTGATCAGCGATGTCTGGGGCGTCGTGCATGACGGTGTCTGGGCCCTCGAACCTGCCTGCGATGCGTTGATCAAGTTCCGGCAGCGTGGTGGCACGGTCGTGCTGCTCTCGAACGCGCCCGGTCCCTCGGAGCAGATTGCCGGCGTTCTCGACGACAAGCGCGTTCCTCGCATGGCCTGGGATCGGCTGGTGACCTCCGGCGATGTGACCAAGGCGCTCATCGCAGCGAGCCCGATGCGGCAGATCTATCATATCGGCTGGCATGCGGACCGAGCGGTGTTCGCGGGCCTCAATGTCAATCTCGTCAACGAAGCGGACGCCGAACTCGTCGTCGCGACCGAGCTGAACGACTATCGGCGCGAGACGCCCGAGGATTACCGTCCGCTGCTAACGCGCCTTGCGGCGCGCAATCTTCCCTTCATTTGCGGCAATCCCGATCTTGTCGTGCATGTCGGCGAGGATCTGCTGCCCTGCGCCGGCGCGCTTGCGACGATTTACGAGGAGCTCGGTGGCTCAGTGGCCTGGGCTGGCAAGCCGCATCGTCCGGCCTATGACTTGGCGCTTGCTGCCGCCCGGGAGGCTCGTGGCGGCCGCGAGATCGAAGCCGACAAGGTTCTGGTGATCGGCGACGCGGTGCGGACCGATCTCGCTGGTGCACGCATGATGGGTTTCGACAGCCTTTTCGTCGCCGGTGGCATCCATCGCGAAGAGACGATCCTGGATGGCGAGGTGGACCCGGCCGGCGTCACCCGCGTCCTTGCCGGGCAGCCGGCCGTGCCTGTCGCGGCCATGGCCGCACTCGCCTGAACGCGCTTCAGACCGGGGGCGCTCGCTGAGCCTTCAGCCAGGCTCCGATATCGGCGTAGAGCCCCTCGAAAGGGCGGAAGACGAAGCGGATCTTCGATCGGCCCGGTGGTACAGCGACCGCCCTGAACAGGACATTGGCGCGCAGCAACTGAGCTGGCTTGCCGTCGACCTCGACCTGCCACCAGTGATGCCAGACATCATTGAGCACAACATAGCCGCCGCGCGGTGCATCCGCCTCGACAGCGACTTCCGTGGTGCCGTAATCGACGATGCGGACCGAGCCCGGCCCCACCGGCCCGGCGGGCAGGGGTGGTGGGGCTCGCTCCAACAACACCGCGGTTCTCGGGTCGAAGCCCGCCGGCCATTGGCCGCTTGCCAGGATCGCGCCGAAATCGGCCCGCTCGGCCTGCGCGACAAACAGGACGCGCGGCAAGGCGCGCGCGTTCTCGTAGACATAGGCATCGCGCGTCCTGGCGATCTGAACGAGGTCGCCGGGCTTCAGAGTCTTGTCGATCTGCTCGGCGGGGACGCCGGTCGCGATGAAGCGCAGGCCGAGCATATCGGCGAGCAGCGAGCGGTAACCCGGCATCAGCGGCGAGAACGTACGCTGGTCCGGCAGCGCGACATGATCGCCCGCGCCAGTCGCCTTGCTGTAGAGACCGAGCCTGAGGGGATTGTAGCCGAGCGTATTGTCGAGCTGATGGACGAGACTGGCATTGGGCCAGTGGAAATCGATGCCCGCGAGCTCGATGCGGTCGCGGCGGTCCGGTGCGGCGGTGCGGGCCGTCTCGCGCTTGAGGAGCGCAATCGTCTCGTTCGTGCTGTCGGCGCGCAAGACGTCATAATTCTGCGAGGGCAGCGCGGTGGATTCGCTCGGGCCGTTATTGACGGAGAGATCCACCGTCAGCGTTGCTGCCAGCAAGGCAGCGGCCGCAAGCGTTGAACCCCTCAGCGCAAACTCGCGCGCTGCAACCAGTGCGCCCGCGCTCAAGAGGGCGCAAAGTAGGGCAGTGACCAGCGGGATCGTCGCAACACCGACACGCCCGATGGTCCAGGCGAGCCAGAGGGCGAGGCCAGGGGCGCCGACCAGAAGAGCTGCCTCGACGAACCTTTGCCAAAGCCGCGCAGGTGGCGCGGTGTCGGTCATGACGAGATGGGTCAGGTAGCCGCCGAGGATCGCGAGCAGCGCCCCGAGGATGAAGAGCGCATCGGCCGGCCGCCGGTAGAAATTCACTCCCGGCAGCACCTCGAAGATCAGCCGGAATCCGGGTGTGTAGCGGCCGAGTGCATAGACCAGCACCAGCAGCGCGGCAGTGGTGAGGGCGATGATCTCGCGCCGCAGCAGTGCGCCACGCACCAGCCCGACTGTCAGGATCAGCAGCATCGGCAGGAAGCCGAGATAGAGCTGGCCCATGTTGCGGGCGAGATAGAGATCGAGCGGCCCGAATCGCTGTTCCCAGGCGGGACTCGGCGGCCCCCAGAAGTTTTCGAGTGGACCTGCCGCGCCATAGAGGTTCGCGATCAGCCCGGTGAGCAGCGATGCAGGGTGCAACGAACCCTTTCCAGCGCCGATGAGATCGATCGCGGGACGGTTTGATTCCTGTGCCAGGAAGGCGGTGAGCAGGATCGGAACGGTGGCGACGAAGATGGCACCGAGCGCTCCCACGAGCAGCGGGAGGATGCTTGCACGCAAGGCCCGCAGCGGCCTGTCGGCCATGGCAATGGCGGCGCCCACCAGTCCGGCCAGGACATAGACACCGATCAATGCGACCTGATCGCGGCCAAGCACCATGAAGCCGGCCACGATTCCCGCAGCGAAACCGTAAATCAGCGAGCTGCGCTCAAGCGAGCGCGACAGCAGCAATAGCGTTATGGCGAAGTAGCCGAGACTGAGCACCTGCCCGATATGCTGGATGCGCCAGGCTGCCGAGGCGCCGAAGGCGAAGGCCAGAGCTGCAATGACGGCGCCGGCCGGATGCCAGCTGCGATCGCGAAACAGCAGCACAAGGGCGAGGGCGCCTGCCAGCAAGGTGCCGAGCACCGCGCCGTCGCTCCAACGAAAGCTCGGCGAAGCATTGAAGATCGCGATCAGGGCGAAGGGGGGTGAAAAGATCAGGGATTGCGGGTCGGCGACCTGCGGCGATCCGGCAAAGACATAGGGCGTCCAGAACGGAGAGAGGCCGCGATTCAGCGCCGTCGCCAGGAATTGCAGCTGCGGGTGAAAATGGGCCTTTGCATCCCAGGGAATCGTGACGATTCCTGAGAGCCAGGGCCAGGACAGGGCCAGCCAGGCGCAGAGGGTGATGCAAAACACGCTGGCGAGCGGCCAGCGTGCCGAGGGAACCGGAGGGGAGGTGGTGCCGGGCTCGGACATCAGTGAGCTCTGCCCGAAGCCGCTGCCTCGATCAATCCGTCGGCGCGGCACGGGCCATCAGCGCGTCCATGTCGATGAAGTGGCCGGCACGGTCCCGCTTGGAGGCGAGATAGCGGACATTATGCACATTCGGCCGGCCGAGCACGCGCTGGGTTGCTGCGACTTCGAGGCCGGCAGCCTTGATCGCGCCGATCTTGAGCGGGTTGTTGGTCAAGGCGGTGACGCTTGTCACGCCTAGCTGCTTCAGCATCGTGGCGGCAAAATCGAAATGGCGCTGGTCGAGGTCGAAGCCGAGCACTTCGTCTGCATCATAGGTATCCCACCCCTGACTCTGCAGCCGGTAGGCGCGCATCTTGTTGGAGATGCCGTTGCCGCGGCCTTCCTGGTCCAGATAGAGCAGGATGCCACCCTCGTTCTCGGCCATCCACTGCACGGTCTCGCGCAGCTGGTCGCCGCAGTCGCATTTCAGCGAACCGAAAAGATCACCGGTCAGGCAGGCCGAATGCAGGCGCACGGGCACGGCGGTGTCGAGATCCGGCTTGCCGACGATGATCGCAACCTGATCGCGCAGGCCTTCGCCGCCGCGGAAGACGACGAACTCGGTTTCCGGTGCACCCTCCAATGGCACCGGCGCGCGCCCGACGATCGCCAGCGACGCGACCTGCTCGGCCCGGTAGGCGTTGATCGCTGCAATGGCGACCTCGACCAGCGGTTCTCCGGCGATCTCCTCGGCGGTGACCGGAACAAGGATCGTCGCCGGCAGAACCAGCGAAAGTCTGGCGAGTTCGAGCGCGGCTTCGTCGAGCGAACCGGCCGGCGCAACCGGCGCATCGACCCTGGCGTCGATCTTCAGGGCAAGTGTTTCGATGCGGGCAAGATCGAGTGTCGGCATCGCCAGAATGCCGGTCTCGCTGCGACCCTTCGCACCGAGCCTCCGCAAACGCGCCGCGCTGAGAATGAGATGCGCGCGGCCGCGGGCAAGTTCGTCGAGCCGCTGAACCAGATCAACCTCCGCGAGCTCCGCGGAGAGAGCCAGAGCCAGGCTGGCACCATCGTGCAAGAGCACCGGTCGGGCAGCGCGGAATTCGGCGATCGCACGATCGACCGTTACGAGGTTGGTTTCTTGCGAGCGGCCGAAGAGCGTACGCGACCTAGACATCGGCGACTTGGGCATCGAACTGTCCGTCAGATTGCACCGGCGAGCGGTGGAGGAATGTTTATTCTACGATCAGGAAATCGCTTGGGATGCGCGACTGACCCCGGCTTCGAAACGTTCCTGGGGGCGGACGGTTCCCGTTGCCAAAACCCTCATGTCGGCTGAACTTAGCAGCCATCCAATCTGTTGCCGCCAGCTGTATAGGAAGGCGAGATTGAACGCGAGATGAATGGGCGAAGGTAGCGGTATACCCAACAACAGCAAGCCACGGGAGAGCACGGTGATCAGTCACGACGCCACGGCGGCCAAACCGAGCATGGCAGCCGTCTACAGCCCGGTCGCACGGCGCTTCCACTGGCTGACTGTCGCGCTCGTCCTTGTGATGATCCCGCTTGGCCTGGCGATGACCTATCGCGGCAAGACGCTCGATATCTGGGATACCCTGACCAACTCTCTCTACAGCGCGCATAAGCTGATCGGCTTCACGCTGCTCTGGCTGATGGCCGGGCGACTGGCCTATCGCTTGCTGCATGGTGCTCCATCCGACGAGCCAACCCTGTTGTGGTGGCACAGGGCGGGCTCGCATCTGGTGCATTGGCTGCTCTATGGCTTGCTGCTGATCGTGCCGATCCTGGGCTGGATCGGTGTGTCGCTCTTTCCAGCACGGACGATCTTCGATCTGTTCAATCTACCGGCACTCACTGCGCCGGATGAGGAAATGGCGAAGAGAGTGCTCAATATCCACGGCTGGCTCGCGCTCGGCATGGCTCTGCTGATCGCAACGCATATCGCAGCGGTGATCTATCACCGCTTCATCCGCAGGGACGGCGTGCTGCGGCGGATGTGGCCCGGAGCGCGCGAGAGCATGCTGCGAAAAAGTGGCAACGGTTTTTCGCATTGAGCATGCTCTAAACTATGAGAGTCGATCACGTTTTCTACGTTTGGACGACTTCGTCCAAACGCAGCGTGATCTAGCCGATTCGCTTCAGACCGGCCGAGCCCAAAGGTCCTGGTGACCGACGAGCCCGGAGACGGCCCGGCGCTTGGTCTCCAGCCAGTCCGCGACCGTGGCGGGGTCGACATGGCCGGTTTCGGTGACTGCCTCGGCGATGCCTTTCGTCAGGGCCTCGGCCAATTCGCGCTGGCCCTCGTCGATCAACCATGGACTTTCGCCGGTGGAAACCGCGAAGCCGGATTTGCGGAAAGCCTCGGCCATCGCCTCCGTGGCCTCCGGTCCGGCGGCAGGACCAAAGCCCTTGTCGCTGTGTTGATGATGGTGAAACGCGGCCAGGACCCTGGAGTCGGCGCCATGTTTCGGCTGCCACTGCTCGCGGCCGTCATAGGTCAGCACGGTGTAGAGCGGGACGTTCTGGCTCACGAGTGCGGCGACGAAGCGTTCGAGCCATCGCTTCGAGGTGAGGTCGAACAAGGCCGCGGCGGTCACCAGATCCGGCTGCCAGCCCAAGACCCATTCGAGATCCTTGTTCAGGTCGGCCTTGCGGGTATCGACGGTAATTGTCCTGTCACCTTTGCCCAGGACGAGTTCCTCGCCCTGCTCGCGCACGTCATCGGCCCAGGCAGCGAGGCGTTCACGGGCGACGTCAAGCAGTCGCTCATCGAAATCGACGAGCGTCCAGTGCTGCCGGGGCGGGAGCGCCGAATAGGTGCCGCGTAGATTGGAGCCCGCGCCACAGCCGAGATCGACGATGGTGAGTGACGGGCGGTTGGAGAAATAGGCGCCAACGGCTGCAAGCAATTGCGGGTTGCGCGCCGCGTGATCGGCCGGCTCGCGCAAGGCCAACCAGTCTGGAGAAAAGCCGCTCATGCAAATACCTTTCGGCAGGTCTCGGCGACGATCGTCGCGGTGTCGTGCCAGCGAGGCAATGTCTCTGCCGCGGCCCAGGAGGCATCGGCCAGGCGCTTTCTGCCAGGCGGTACAGCCAGAAGCTCACTCAGCGCCCGGGTCAACGCGCCCGCATCGCCGGGAGCAACCTTGATGGCGGCCGCATCCGGCACCGTTTCAGCTGCTGCGCCGCCGGTGGTGCACAGGATCGGCAGGCCTCGCGCCATCGCTTCAGTCAGCACCATGCCATAGCCCTCGAAAAGGGAGGGCATGACGAAAAGTTCGGCCTTGTCATAGGCGTGTGCCAGCTCGACTTCGCCAACCGCACCCGCCAGCATGATCCGGTCCTGAAGCCCGGAAGACGCGATCTGCGCCTTGAGCGCGAGAGTTGTCGCGGGCGCCCGGTCGGCCGCACCGATGATCGTGAGTTGCCAGGACACATCCCTCAGCGGGCGCAATGCCTCGACCAGGATGTCGTAGCCCTTGCGCGGGACGAGGGACCCGACCGCGAGCAGTTGCAGGGGCTCGCCCGGGCGCCCGCCGGCGGCACGCGGTGCCCGGTCTACGCCCGGCTCGGCAACCGCGATGCGCTCGGCGGGGACGCCGAACTCGGAGACCAGGAGGCGCTTGGTCGCCGGACTCGTGACAATGATGGCGCTGGCATAACGCAGGGCAGCGGTTTCGCGCGCAATCAGCGCGCGGGCCTGCTCCGTCCCAAGTCCGGTTTCGAAGCCGAGGGGGTGGTGCACCAGCGCGACCACCCGACCAGCCAGGTCGGCCGCGATGCTCTCCGGAAAGGCACCATAGGCCAATCCATCGATCAGCAGGACGCGGTCGAAGGGCTGCGACAGGAGCAGTCGCCCGGTCTCGTCGAGATCCGTCGGCGTCGGATTTGGAAAGGAACCGGGCAGAGCGAGATGCTGCGCTGCGACGCCGTTGGCGTGCCACTCCCGCAACAGGCGGCGATCATAGCCATAGCCGCCCGTGGGCAGGTCGATGTCGCCGGGGATCGCGAAGACGATCTCGCTCACGCGAGGGCGCCCTCATAGCTGGCGCGGGCGAGGTCGGTCTCATGCAGGGTGACGCGGATGCGGGAGAGCCCGGCGCCATCTTCACCGAGGGCCCCCGACTTCGCGGCTTCGGCGACCGCGTCGAAGATGTATTTGCAGAGGAATTCCGTGGTGGTGAGCACGCCCGCGAACTGCGGCAGCGTGTCGAGGTTCTGATAGTTCAGCGGCTTCAGCGTCTTGTTCAGCACGTCGAGTGCGGCGCCGATATCGACCACGACATTCTGGCGTGTGAGCCGCTCGCGGAAGAACGCGACATCAACCACGAAGGTCGCGCCGTGCATGTTCTGCGCCGGGCCGAAGAACGGATCGGGCAGCGAATGGCCGATCATGATGCGGTCGCGGACTTCGACGGAAAACATGTGCAACTCCCTTAGGCCGGCGCGTCGGCAGGCCCCTGTCTTGGCCAAAGCCCCTGCGTCAGGTCAATAGCGCAGCACTGCGGCAAGCCCGCGCCAATCGGCGGAAAGCACGCCGGGAAGCTGCGCCGGAGCGCCGGCGAAGGGGATTTCCTGCGTGATCAGCCCGTCCAGCCGTTCGTCGGCGAGCAGTGCCATCGCGGCCTGGGCACGCCTTGCGTAATCCCATCGCGAGCGGCGCGAAGGCGAGACCTGGCCAACCTGCGAGGAGACGATCTGCAATCGCTTGGAATGGAAGGCGCCGCCGAGCGGAGCGGGCACGGCGCCCTCGCCATACCAGCTCAGCTCGACGATGCGGGCCTCGAGACCGGCAGCTGTTATCGCAGTGGCAAGCCCTGGCGCCGAGGCACTGGCATGGAAGACGAGATCGGCATTCTCGGGGGCGGCGTCGGGCTGTGCGAAACCGAAGCCGAGCTGTCCTGCCAGCGTTGCGCGGCCGGGGTCGATATCGACAAGCGTCACGTCCGCACCGGGAATCCCTGCCGCGATCCAGGCGACCAGCAGGCCGAGCACGCCACCCCCGACGATGACAATGCGGTCGCCGGGACCTGATGCGGCATCCCAATGCGCGTTCAGCGCGGTTTCCATATTGGCGGCGAGCACAGCCCGGCGAGCAGGAACGGCATCAGGCACGATGGTCAGCCGTTCGCGCGGCGCAACGAAGCGGTTCTGATGCGGATGGAGGCCGAACACCGTCTTGCCGACGATGTCCGCCGGTCCGGCTTCGACCTGCCCGACGGCGCAATAGCCGTATTTGACCGGGAACGGGAACGCCCCTTCCTGGAAGGGGGCGCGCATGCGCTCGTGCTCCGAAGGCGGCACGCGCCCTTCGAAAACCAGGCGCTCGGTGCCGCGGCTAATACCGCTCCAGAGCGTGCGAACAAGGCAATCGCCCGGTCCCGCCGGGGGCACTGTCACGGTGTTCAGGGCGCATTCACGAGGCGCCACATACCAGAGGGCCGTTGCCGTCGAACTTGCGCCGGCTGCGAATGCCGGCTTTAGCTCCTGCGCCATGTTAAGCAGACCCTCGCCTTGCACCATCGCGTGACGGAAACCGCCATGAATCAGCGCCCCGCTCCGACCACGTTCCAGCCGGCTGCGCAAGAGGCAGGCGTGCTGCCGGGGTTGACCCCTGCCGGGCTGCAGACGATCGGCGTGTTGCGGGCCCGCCGGCTGCTGGTTCTCGTGCTCAATCTCGTCACGCTCGCCGGCCTTCTCTTCGGGCTGTCGCGTGTGCTGGGCGCGGGCGGATGGACCCTTGCCGACATCGTGATCTTCGTCGCCTTCCTGTTCGGTGCGCCCTGGACCGTGCTCGGCTTCTGGAATGCTGCAATCGGGCTCTGGCTGCTGCATGGCGTCGAGGATGGACGCGAGCAGGTCGCGCCCTTTGCTGTTGACGGCGATGCCGCGACACCACTGGCGGTTCGCACTGCGGTATTGATGACCCTTCGCAACGAGGATCCCGCACGGGCCTTTCGCCGCCTGCGCGTGGTCAAGCAAAGCCTCGACGCGACAGGGCAGGGCGCCTGGTACGACTACTTCGTGCTCTCCGACAGCAATGATCCGCGTGTCGCCGCTGCGGAGGAGCATCTCGCTGAGGGGTGGGCGAACGAGATTGGCGAAAGCGGGCGAGTGACCTATCGCCGCCGGACCGACAATGCCGGCTTCAAGGCCGGCAATGTCCGTGAGTTCTGCGAACGCTGGGGCGATCGTTACGAGCTCATGTTGCCGCTCGACGCCGACAGCGTGATGTCGGGCGAGGCGATCGTCAGGCTGACCCGCATGATGCAGGCCCATCCGCGACTCGGCATCCTGCAGAGCCTTGTCGTCGGCATGCCGAGCAAGTCGGCCTTCGCGCGCATCTTCCAGTTCGGCATGCGTCACGGCATGCGCCCTTACACGATGGGATCGGCCTGGTGGATCGGCGAATGCGGACCCTTCTGGGGGCACAACGCCATGGTCCGGATCGCACCCTTCCGCGATGAGTGCCATTTGCCCGTGCTTCCGGGCGGACCGCCGCTGGGCGGGCCGGTGATGAGCCATGACCAGGTCGAGGCGACCCTGATGCGCCGCGCCGGCTACGAGGTGCGCGTGCTGCCGGAGGAGATGGGGAGCTGGGAGGAGAACCCGCCGACCATGCTCGAATTCGCCAAGCGCGACCTGCGCTGGTGCCTCGGCAACCTGCAATATCTCAAGCTGATCGATCTACCCGGCCTGAAGCCGATGAGTCGCTTCCAGCTCGTCTGGGCGATCCTGATGTTCCTCGGCCTGCCGGCCTGGACGCTGATGATCGCTCTGCTGCCGTGGAAGGTGATCGAGGATGGCGGTATCGCCGATTACCCGGCGGGGCTCGCGGCTTTCCTCTACGTGCTGTTCTTCATGATGTATCTCTCGCCCAAGCTGGCGGGCTTCGCCGATATCCTGCTGACCAGGGCAGGCACGAAGCGTTACGGCGGCACGGGCTGCTTCATCACCTCGTCGCTGATCGAGATCGTCTTCGCCTTTCTGCAGGGAGCGGTCTCGACCTTCCGCACGACGCTGTTCATGATCGGCCTTGCCTTCGGGCGAGCGAAGATCGGCTGGAACGGCCAATCGCGCGATGCACACGCGCTGTCCCTGGCGACGGCATTCGCAGGTTTGTGGCCGCATCTGCTTTTCGGGCTCTATATCTTCATTGCGCTAGCCATTTTGTCGCCAACGGTGCTGCTCTGGTCGCTGCCGCTGACCGCCGGCTATGTGCTGGCGGTTCCCTTCGCCATGCTGACGGCCGCACCGGCGCTAGGAGAATGGTTCGTCGCCCGCGGCCTCTGCGGTATTCCCGAAGATTTCGATCCTCCGGCCGAACTCGTCGCCATCCAGGCGGAGACGCGCGCGTGACGGGCGTGGCCTATCCGAAGGGTACGGCCAAGGCGATTGCGCGCTCCCTCAGGGTCTATCACCGCGATCGTGAACACCATGCCGCGATGGATGCGCTCTATTCCGGCTTCCTGAAACCTGGCGATCTCGCTTTCGATGTCGGAGCCCATGTCGGCGACCGGATTTCCTCTTTCCGACGGCTCGGTGCGCGCGTTGTTGCGCTGGAGCCGCAACCCGGCCCGGCACGTGCCATTCGCCTGATTCACGGTCGGGATCGGGATGTCACTCTGGTGCAGGCCGCCTGCGGCGACCGGGTCGGCACCGTGACGCTCCGGATCAACAGCGCGAACCCGACGGTCTCGACCGTCTCCGAGCAGTTCGTCGGTGCGGCCCATGGCGCCGAGGGTTGGACCGGCCAGGTCTGGGATCGCGAGATCACGGTGCCCTGCACGACTCTGGACGCGCTGATCTCGCGCTATGGCGAGCCCGCCTTCATCAAGATCGATGTCGAGGGTTTCGAGGCCAATGTCCTTGCCGGGCTCTCGCGGCGGGTGCCGGTGATCTCGTTCGAATTCACCACGATCCAGCGCGATGTCGCGGAGGGCTGCCTCGCACTGCTCGAGACCCTGGGGCCGTACCGCTTCAACGTCGCTCTCGGTGAAAGCCAATTCCTCGAACTCGCTGAGGAGGCCAGCGCCGAAGCAATGGGCGGCTTCCTGCGTGATTTGCCGCATTCGGCCAACTCAGGCGATGTCTACGCCGTCCTGCAGCGGTGAGCGGCAGGGCATCGTCGCAGCGCTCAAGCCACCGGCTGCCCGAGCCAGGACAGTGCCGCCGCTACCAGAAGGCCTAGCCAACCCGGATCCCTGCCCTTCGTTGCCACCAGGACGACAAGGGCACTGCCGACCAGTGCTAACGCTGCGATGCGCACGACGGTTGGGCCTGCCACGGGTTCGTCCGGAGCGGCCGCGATCGAGATCAGCAGAACGCCGAATGCCCCCAACCGAGAATGCTCGGGAGATGCCAGCTCGCCCAGAGGATGCGGACATGTCGCTCCCGCAGCAGCGGCTGGCCCATGGTCGGGACCAGGCTGCCACGGCGCATGTGCCGGAAGATCAGCATTTCGCCCAGAACGGAATGGATCAGCCCGATGACGAGCATCAGTGCACCGGCCAGCAGTACGCGTCCCCCATGGCGCGAGCGATCCGCGCGCCAGGTCGCACCATCGGATAAGTTAACCGCTTGCCGCAACATCCGCCTCTGCGGGCGCATGCTTTCATCGGCTCCCCGCACCCCCTATGAGGAAACCAGCCAGCTTGCATTCATCAGGCCTTCGCCATGCTGGCGACGAAGCCGTTTTTCGAAGGATGGTCATGTTCAGCCTCGCCCGCCCAATCGCTGTCTCGTTCGCCCTTCTGCTTTTCGCCTTGCCGGTGCGCGCTGCGGGCGATGTCGCTGTCGAGGTGAAGAACGAGTCGGAGCCGGTGCTCTGCGCTGAGAAGGACAACGTCACAATCAAGGCGATCTCGCCTGAAGTGCGGCGTTTCCAGATCGAGGCGGCGCATCCGGCCTATATCGCCGGGCTGGTCCGGGATAACTGGGAGGCTGACTGGACTGCCTGCGACATGACCGGCGATCCGGTCTTCGCTGCGCCGACACCGCCGCGGCGCGTCACCTTCTACGAGAGCATCGATTACTGGCTCGTCGGCTACACCTTCCCGACCTTCTGGCGGCCGTCGGACACGACGTTCAAGGTTGGCGACCGGGTCGAGAAAGGCCTGCATCTCGTGCAGCTCTGGAAGCTCGGCAAGGACAAGTCCTATGAGGTCCTCGTGGTCTATCCGCAGGATGGCTACTGGCGCGCCCGGCCGATGCCGCCGCAGCATCTCGGCTTCTCCTCCTATGGCTCATCCTTCCTGTTCGGACCGATCGAGCAGGATGGCGCGCGGCCGGTGGTGAACATCAAGGAGATCGAGTTCGACCCGAAGACGACCTCCTTCAAGATGAGCTTCAAGGATGGTTCGGCTGCCACGCTCAAGCTCGACAGTGTCGACGAGAACCGCATGGTGCTGGATGCCGTGCTCGACAAGCCCGTCACCGGTGGCAAGGCCTTTGTGGCGCTGCGCTCGATGTATGTCACCGAATTCAACAACGACGTCGCCCGCATCGCCATACGCGAGCCCGGAGCCAAGGGTTGGCGCGAAGAACTGCTGATGCCCTTCGGCGGCGGCAAGGCGAGCGATATCTGGATGGGCCGCACCACCCATTCGCGTCACAATACCTCTTCGCCGGACATGGTCTTCCGCAATTTCTCCAAGGACCCGAACCCGCCGGCGGCGCCTGCCAAGAAATAGGAGCGCTCCCGCGGCTCTCAGATATGTCGCCGGAGCCCGCTGGTCGTCCGGGATGGTTTCGCGAGGAGGCTGCTCTCCCATCGGAACGCAACGCGCCTCTGTTGCGTTCTCACATGACGCAGGACGTGCGGCCCGATAGGTTGGCGCGTGTTTCGTTTGCCTGAGGATGCCATGCCGCGTTTTGCCGCCAATCTGTCGATGATGTTCAACGAATGGGAATTCCTCGACCGCTTCAAGGCGGCCCGGGAGGCCGGATTCGCGGCCGTGGAGTTTCTGTTCCCCTACGAACACCCGGTCGAACAGGTGAGTCTTGCGCTAGCGGGGGCTGAACTCGAGCAGGCGCTGTTCAATCTGCCGCCTGGCGACTGGGCCAAGGGCGAACGCGGCATGGCTGCGATTCCCGGCCGCGAGGCGGAATTCCGCGCCTCTGTCGAGACGGCGTTGACCTATGCGCAGGCCACCGGGGTCAAGCGTCTGCACATGATGGCCGGGCATGCCGATCCCCGGGATCCCGCCGCTCAGGTGGCCTATCGTGCCTCGCTCGCCTATGCCGCCGACAAGCTCGCCGAGCACGGCATTGACCTCCTCCTCGAGCCGATCAACGGCAAGGACATGCCGGGTTATTTCCTCAATGATTTCGATGCCGCCGCCGCTTATGTCCGCGAGTCCGGGCGGCAAAATGTCAGGCTGCAGTTCGACATGTATCACTGCGAGCTGATCCATGGCGACGTCTCGGGCAAGCTGAAGGCGCTCTTTCCGCTGGTCGGCCATGTCCAGATCGCCAGCGCCGATGGCCGCCATGAACCGGACGCGCTCGGCCCGGATTATCCGCGTCTGTTCGCCGAACTCGACGGTCTCGGCTATACTGGTTTTGTCGGCTGCGAGTACCGGCCAAGGGCCGGGACGCTCGAGGGGCTCGGCTGGTTCTCCGACTGGAAAAAGCAGGCCTGAGCGATGCGCGCCGAGCCCTTTGCCTACCCGGTCCTCGTTGCAGATATTGGCGGGACCAACTCCCGCCTTTCGCTCGTGCAGCACGCCGGTGCACGGCCTGAGCCGCTGGCCCGTATCCATACCGGCAGCCATCCGACGCCTGATGCAGCGCTGGCTGCGGTTCTGGCGTCCCTCGATCCGCGCCCTCGCTCGGCGGTTCTTGCGGTCGCAGGGCCACTCGATGGCCGTACTGCCCGGCTGACCAATGCCAATTGGCATTTCGACGGGCCTGGCATGGCTGCCGAGCTTGGGCTGGTGCAGGGGCTGCTGGTGAATGATTTCGAGGCGCTCGCCGCCTCGCTTGCTGTCCTGAAGCCGCAGGACATGGTCACCCTGGTGCCGGGGCAGCCCGAGGCGGAGGGGGTGCGTCTCGTGCTGGGACCCGGGACCGGTTTTGGTGCGGCAGCCTTGGTCAGCCGGAACGGCAGGGGTGCATTGATCCCGACCGAGGCGGGCCATATCGGCGTCGGGCCCGAGGATCAGGCGGAGGAGAAGATCTGGCCGGCGCTGGCGGCCGGTCTGCCGCGCGTCACGGTCGAGGCGCTCTTGAGCGGTGACGGTCTGGTGCGCCTGCATCGCGCCATCGCCAGCGAAACCGGCATGGAGGAGGCGAGAGTTAGTGCCGCTGATGTGACCACGCTGGCGCTCGACGGCAACCCCGCTGCACTGATGGCGGTCATTCGCTTTTGGCGATTGCTGGCGCGTGTTGCCGGTGATCTCGCACTCATCTTCAAGGCGACCGGTGGCGTCTATATCGCCGGTGGCATCGTGCCGCGGCTCCTGCCGCTCGCCGGCAATGCCGCACTCCATGCTATGTTCAATGGCAAGCCGCCGATGGAGGAACTCGCGGCGCGCTTCGCCCTGCATGTCATCACGACTGCGGACGCTGCCGAACAGGGGCTTGCCGCCATTGCGGCGTCCCCGTCCCGCTTCGGCCTCGACGACGAAGCCCGATTGTGGTTTCCGTGAGCGGCAGGTAGCAGCTGCGCTTCGCGATCAGTGCAGAGCGCCGCATCCTCTCTTCAGGGCTTTTCCGCTTCTTGTCCCAGCTCTATGGCATCCAGGTACTGCGCGCCTTCGCGGCTTTCATGGTCGCCGTGCATCACGTGCAGCCGGACGCGCTTGCTCTGGCTCAGCGCTCAGGCGAGAGTCTCACACCCTCCTATCTCCTGCCGTGGATGGCCGGCGTCGATATCTTCTTCGTCGTCTCCGGCTTCATCATGGTGCATGCGTCCAGCAAGCTCTTCGGCCGCAAGGATGCGCCTCGCCTGTTCCTGGCGCGCCGGCTTGCCCGCATCGTGCCGCTCTACTGGGCGGCGACGACGCTGTTCCTGCTTGTCGGGCTGCTGCTTCCCGGCGCGCTTAATTCGGCTGCGCCCGATCTCGGGCAGATCCTGGGCTCCTATCTGTTCTGGCCGGTCGTCTCTCCTGCCGGTCTCGTCCAGCCCGTCTACTCGCTCGGCTGGACGCTGAATTACGAGATGCTGTTCTACGCGTTATTCGGCGCGGCGCTCATCCTGCCGCGGGCTGCAGTCGTCCTGACGGTCACGTTGGCGCTTGCGGTGCTGGTTGTGGCGGAGGCTCTGTCTGGCCCCCTGCCATTGCCATTCGGCTTCTGGGGGCAGCCGATCGTGCTGGAATTCGCTGCCGGGATGGGACTGGCCTTGCTGAGGCGGCAGGGCTTTCGGCTTACCGGCGGACCGCGCTGGCTCGTTGCTGCCCTGGGCGTTGCAATCCTGCTGCTGGCGGCCTGGCTCCCCGGAGCGGACACGCCCTGGATGTCCTTCACACTGCGAGGCTCGGCTGCAGTGCTCTTGGTCGCGGCGGCGTCATCCGGCAGCGGCAATTCGGCCCCGTCGGCTCTGGTTCGTGGCCTGGCTGGTCTTGGCGATGCATCCTACGCGCTCTACCTCGTCCACCCCTTTGCGATCAGGGCGCTACGCGAGATCTTTATGCGTGTGGCTCCCGGCTGGCCTGGCCTGTACGTCTTCGCGGCACTGATCGCCTCGGTCGTCGCTTCGGTGCTGGTCTATCGCTGGTTCGAGCGACCGGCGACGCGCTGGCTCAGGAAGCGGCTTGAAGCCTAGATCGCCATGCGTCCTACCGGACGCAAAGTGGCGATCTATCGCTTTGAGCAGCGTCGGATTTTTCCGAAAAGTGGATTCCACTCTTCGGGCGGATGCTCTAGTCGCGCGGCCGCTTCAGGCGCATTCCCTTCAACGACTGGCCGACGATGCCGCCGGCCTTACGCCTCTCAGCCCGCTTGACGACGATCGCCGCGACATGCTCCGGCTGCGGAAAATAGCCACGTTCCATGATTTCGAGTGTGTATTCCTCATAGGTCAGACCGAGTTCCTCGGCCCGTTCCTGCCGCCGCACGGCGATCGAGGGCGGCTTCGTCCAGGCCTTGCGCGAAGCGAAGCGCCAGTCGAAATAGCGGCCGATCTCGCCTTTGCCCCATTCTGGCTGGCGCTGGGCTGGGTCTTCGAGCGGGGGGCCGCCATTGTCGCCGATCCTGGCATCGCGGGCTCTGCGGGAAGGTAGGCGCGTCATGGGTCTCGTCCATTAAGGGATACTATTTGTATCCTATGATGGATAATCCGCAGCGCAAGGGGCCGTGACGCCGTGGCGGCGTGACAGGCCGGGCGTGCCAGTCTATCCCGACCGCTCGACAATCAACGGGTATCGAATGGCTCCTCTGCTCCACCTGCGCGACGTCGCCCTGACCTTTGGCGGCCAGCCCTTGCTCGAAAGCGCGGAGATCGCGGTATCGCCGGGCGAGCGGGTCTGCCTTGTCGGCCGCAACGGCTCGGGCAAGTCGACACTGCTCAAGATCGCGGCCGGGCTGGTTGAGCCCGACAGCGCCGAGCGCTTCCTGCAGCCGGGAGCGACCGTCCGTTACCTGCCGCAGGAGCCGGATTTCTCCGGCTTCAGGACGTCGCTTGCTTATGTCGAAGCCGGCCTCGGCCCCGGCGACGATGCCTATCGCGCCCGCTATCTCGTCGAGGAGCTGGGTCTGACCGGCGACGAGGATCCGGCGACCATGTCGGGCGGCGAATCCCGCCGCGCGGCGCTGGCGCGCGTGCTGGCGCCGGAGCCCGACATCCTGTTGCTCGACGAACCGACCAACCATCTCGACCTCCCGGTGATCGAGTGGCTTGAACAGGAGCTGAAGTCGCTGCGCTCGGCCATGGTGCTGATCAGCCACGACCGGCGTTTCCTGACTTCGCTTTCCCGCGCGACGATCTGGCTTGATCGCGGCCAGACGCGGCGCATGGATCGTGGTTTTGGCGAGTTCGAGGCCTGGCGCGACGAGGTGCTGGCACAGGAAGAGCTCGACCGCCACAAGCTCGACCGCAAAATCGCGCGCGAAGAGGACTGGCTGCGCTATGGCGTCAGCGCGCGTCGCACACGCAATCAGCGCCGCCTCGGCGAGCTCCATGCGCTGCGTGACCAGCGCCGCACGGCGCGCGGAGCCGTTGGCTCAGTCCGGCTCGAGGCCAGCGAGGCCCAGATGTCGGGCAAGCTGGTGATCGAGGCGATCGACGTCGCCAAGGCCTATGACGACAATGTCGTTGTCAAGAACCTCTCGCTGCGCGTGGCGCGCGGCGACCGGATCGGCATCGTTGGGCCGAACGGCGCCGGCAAGACCACGTTGATCAACCTGCTGACCGGCGCGTTGCAGCCGGATTCCGGCAAGATCAAGCTCGGGGTTTCGCTCGAGATGGTGACGCTGGATCAGCGCCGGGAAAGCCTCGACCCGGCGACGCCGCTCGGCGATGCGCTGACCGGCGGTGGTTCCGACCAGGTCATGGTCGGTGGGCAGCCGCGCCATGTCATCAGCTACATGAAAGACTTCCTGTTCCAGCCCATCCAGCGGGGCACGCCGGTCGGAGCGCTCTCCGGCGGTGAGCGCGGGCGGCTCATGCTGGCACGGGCGCTGGCAAAACCTTCAAACCTGTTGGTGCTGGACGAGCCGACCAACGATCTCGATCTCGAAACGCTGGACCTGCTCCAGGAACTGCTGGCGGACTATCAGGGTACGGTGCTGCTGGTCAGCCATGACCGCGACTTCATCGACCGGGTCGTTTCCGCGACGCTGATCTCGGATGGCGACGGGGTCTGGACAGAGTTTGCCGGCGGCTATTCCGACATGCTTGCGCAGCGCGGGCGTGGCGTCGGCGCGAAGGCGCGCGCCGTGGCGGAGAAGGTAGCGCCTGCGCCCTCCAAGTCGGTTGCTGCCGTGCCGGCGGCAGCCAGCAAGCGGAAGCTCTCCTTCAACGAGAAGCATGCACTGGAGACACTGCCGAAGCGCATCGAGGCGCTTCAGGGGGAAGCTGCCAAGCTCAACACGGCTGTCTCCGGCGATCTTTACACGCGCGATCCCAAACTCTTTGCCAAGGCAACGGCCCGGCTCGACGAGGTCACACGCGAGATCCATGAGGCCGAGGAGCGCTGGCTGGAGCTCGAGATGCTGCGCGAGGAGATCGGCTAGAGCATGCTGCGAAAAAGTGGCAACGGTTTTTCGCATAAAGCATGCTCTAAACTATGAGAGCCGATCACGTTTTCTGCGTTTGGACGATGTCGTCCAAACGCAGCGTGATCTAGGCCGGCCTTCACCGGGCTGGCCGAGGCGTGATCGGGCCGGCCATAGGATTTAGGTATCCGGGCAATCGCAAAAACGCATTTTTGGCCGGCCTCAAATCGTCCCAATGTCACCACCTCAGAGAAGATCACGAGGAAACAGCATGAGACTGAAGGGCAAGACCGCGCTGGTCACCGGCGCTGCGCAAGGGTTCGGCTTCGGCATCGCCGAAACCTTCGTGCGCGAGGGCGCGCGGGTGGCTGTTCTCGACATCAATCGCGAGAAAGCGCAGGAGGCGGCGAAAGCGATCGGCCGCAAGGCCTTTGCCGTGGCCTGCGATGTCGGCAAGGGAAAGAGCGTCGATGCTGCCGTGGCGAAGGTGATCACGCGCCTCGGCAGGCTGGACATCGTTGTCAACAATGCCGGCATAAGCCACCGCAACCAGCCGATGCTGGAGGTCTCGGAAACCGAATTCGACCGCGTCTTCGACGTGAACGTGAAGTCGCTCTACCTGATGGCCAAGGCGGTGGTGCCGCATTTCCGCGAATATGGCGGTGGGGTGATCCTCAATATCGGCTCGACGGCTGGCCTGCGTCCGCGCCCGGGACTGACCTGGTACAATGGCTCGAAGGGGGCCGCGAACCTGCTCTCGAAGTCGATGGCCGTCGAGCTCGCGCCTGACCGCATCCGTGTGAATGCGATCGCACCGGTTGCCGGCGAGACCCCGCTGCTTGCGACCTTCATGGGGGAGGACACGCCGGAGAAGCGAAAGGCTTTCACCAGCACGATTCCCTGGGGCCGTTTCTCGACTCCGCAGGACATTGCCAACGCCGCGCTCTTCCTGTGCTCCGATGAGTCGGAAATGGTGACGGGCAGCGTGCTTGCGGTGGACGGCGGCCGCTGCGTTTAAGCGGTCTTCCCTGCAAGATCATCGGGCCGGATATCGTATCCGGTCCGACGATCTAACCTTTTTGTGTTTGCATCGGCTTTCCCGAAAACCGCGATCCAGTTTTCGGGCCGATGCTCCAGACCTGTCGGGGGCGCCGTCATGCGGCGCCCTTTATTGTTGCTTAGGGGCGCTCGCAACGGATGGAGGGAGCGTCAAACCGGCTTGGCGTGAAGCACAATCTCCTGGCGCATCCTCACGGTGCCGTCGGGCTCGAAGCCACGTTGCTCGACGCCGATCGACGGAGCCTTGGCATCGCCCTCGATCTTGATGAGGTGCCAACTCGCCATCTCACCATGGCCGAGCGGCCCGATGGAGGCGGAGGGCACGCCGACAATCGGGATATCGTGATCCGGACCCGGCCGCCAGGCGAGCGAAAAGCGGTGGTTGTGGCCGTGCAGGACGAGGTCGGCGCCCTTGCGTCGCAGCATCGATTCGAAAGCATCCGCGTCGAGCAATTCGCGGGTGCGCCGCGCGCCGCCAAGATAGGGCGGGTGATGGATCAGAACGACGCGGATCAGTCCTGCAGCCTTGGCCCGATCGAGGAGCATCTCCGCCTTGGCGATCTGCTCGCGCCCGACGCGGCCTGTCGCCATCAGTGGCAATGTCGGGATGCCGGTGTTCAGTCCGATGAGCGCGACGGGGCCGCGCTTGCGATACCAGGGATATCCGACTGTGCCGTCATCGCTGCTGCACCATGGGCCAAGCAGGCTTGCGAGGGGTTTTAGCGAAGAGCGGGCATAGGCATCGTGATTGCCCGGCACGAAGCTGACATCCGCGCGCGGACCCAGCGTGTCGAGGAAGGTGACTGCGGTCTTGAATTCGTTCGGCAGGCCGATATGGGCGACATCGCCTGTGCAGGCGACATGGTCCGGCGCCTGCGCGCGGATATCCGCGACGATCAGCGCCAGGATTTCCATGTCATGGGCGTGCCGGCGCTTGCGACGCCAGTTGACGTAGCCGGTCGCGCGCTTGCCCAGTAGCTGATGCAGAGAGAACTCGGCGAGCGGGCCGAGATGCGGGTCGGACAGGTGCGCGATCTTGAACACGCCCTGCGCTTGCCCTCAGAGCATGGCAGCCGTCAAGCGCATCCGCGCGGCGGCTCGCCTCAATCCGTTCCCAAACCCCGGTGAGGTTCGGGGCCAAGGACTCAGTTGAACGAGTCGGTGAGTTCCGAGACGATGCGCGGATCGGTGAGGGTGAGGGCGGGCTTCCACACGAAAGCACGCTTGGCCCGGAGGCGAGCGGTGATGAAAGCGAGAAGCATTGTGGTAACCCCAGCGGTGATGGCGCTGGTTTCTACCTGCTTTGCGGCGCGTTTGTGACGTAACGGCAGCGCAAACAATGGTCTGTTATGCGTTATTTGCATAGGCAAATACGCGGCCGATGAGAGGAGCGCGAGGCGTGTCGCATGGGCCCGACCCCAAAACCGGCCGCGAAACAAGGTATGTTCGCGAGCCGCGCCCGATCGCGAGGCCCCTGCGCAGGCTGCTGCACCTGTATTTCTGGCTCACGCGCGGCATGACGCTGGGCGTGCGCGCTGCAGTGCTCAGGGGAGACCGCGAGGTTCTGCTGGTGCGCCATACCTATACGCCGGGGTGGCATCTGCCGGGCGGTGGTGTGGAGACGGGCGAGACATTGCGAGACGCGCTCGACAAGGAACTGCGTGAAGAGACGCTTGTCAGGCTCACCGGCCCGCCACAACTGCATGGCGTCTTCCTCAACCGAACCGTGTCGCGCCGCGATCATGTCGCGATCTTCGTGGTGCGGGAATTCGCTGTGGACGGTGTCAGGCAACCGGACTGCGAAATTGCCGAGGCCCGTTTCTTTCCGCTCGATGCGCTACCTGACAGCACCACAGCCGGCACCCGCCGCCGGCTCGACGAGATACTCGGCCGACGTCAACCCACGGCCGATTGGTGAGATCGATTTCTGCGGGGAAGGGGTCATGCAAGGGCACGTGCCGCGCCGATCATGATCTCAACGCAAACAGCGTCGCTAGTCCTCTCATCCGTCAGCGCTTCGCGCTGCCATCTTCACTCGCGACGTGAGACGGAAAACACGCAGCCATTTCTGACATGGACGCCCGCCCGTGCCTCTGCTACAGGCGATTCATGGCTGACCGGCAAGATCACTCCATCCTGCGACGACCGGCGCGCTGAGCGCGCCCTTCCGCTCGGCTGCCTCACGGCGCCTGAGCTTCTTGCCCCCCTGTCCGTTCGCAGGTTTGCCGACGCCATGACTTCGCTTCCCCTGACCATTCGCCACGAGCTCCCCGCCGATCATGCCGCCATCGAGCGTCTGCATGAGCGCGCCTTCGGTCCCGGCCGTTTTGCCCGCACGGCTTTTCGCCTGCGCGAGGGCGTGCCGCAGGACCCGGCGCTATCCTTCGCTTCGCATGTCGGGACCTTCCTGGTCGGTTCGGTGCGCGTGACCCGCGTCTCGGCAGGTGGGCAGCCGGCGCTGATGCTTGGGCCGCTCACCGTTGATCCCGCCTTCGAGGGGCGTGGTATCGGCGCTGCACTGATGAACGCTTCGATCGAAGCCTCGCGGGCGGCCGGGCACGACCTCATCATGCTGGTCGGGGATGCGCCCTATTACGCCCGCTTCGGTTTCAAGCCGATCCCGCCCGGGCAGCTGACCTTGCCTGGGCCGGCGAATCCCGCGCGCTTCCTCGCTCTCGAACTGGTCGAGGGCGTTCTGGCCAAGCGCAGCGGGGCGGTCATGGTGTTGCGTCCGGGCTCCGCCTGAAGCGCCGGCCGGTCTCGCCGAGCCAGCCGGCCACCAGCGCACCAAATAGCAGGGCGAGGCCGATCAGTCCGATGAAGACCGGCGAGATCGAGACGCCCCGCACGATGCCGGAATCGCTGATGCGCAGGCCGATCCAGTCCGCACCAGCGAACTGGCTGCCGGAACGGACCGGAACGATGCGCGGCACGGTCACGCCCGAGCCGCTGTCCTGGCCGATCCGGCGGGAGGAGCCGCCCGTCGCTTCGGCAAGCTGCTGAAGCTTCGCCGGGTCGCTGACGACCTCCATGAGTTCGCGCGGGTTCTCCGGGCCGACGCTGGCAAAGGCTGTCAGATTATCCGCCGAGATGCGATGCAGGCCGAATTCGGTGGTCGGGATGCGGGCGCTGAAGATGCCGGGCCGTCCGGCTTCCAGCTGAACCGTGCGCGACGTGCCGTTGGGGTCGGTGACGACGATTGGGGAGGGGGCCTCGCCCAGCGTCTGGCGCTCGATCTCGATGGTGCGGCCGCGTGCGGTTGCGCGAAGCGCCTCTTCCTCGAGTTCGGGTTCCTTCATCAGCCAGTGGCCGAGGCGGCGCAGCAGGTCGAGATGCGGTCCGCCATCGCGGAAGCCGCGCGCCCAGAGCCAGGCATGATCGGAGAGGAAAAGTGCAACGCGGCCCTTCTGCTCGCGGCTGAGCATGAGCAACGGTCTGTCGCCCGGGCCGGTCATGATGGTCGAGCCCGTGCGGGCGCGCGCACCGACCATGCGCAACCATTCGCCCCAGCGCGGCGGCTCGACCTCAGAACCGGGCAGATCGCGGGTGACCGGGTGGCGGCGGCCGGGGTCGCTGACACGGGCGCGATAGGCCTCGTCGATGACGCTGCCATCGGGCAGGGCCGGCAGGATCTGGCCGAGCGGTGTGCGTGCAAGCGACTGCGAGCCGGAATATTCCGGACCAGCCGCGACCAGCAGGGCGCCACCCTCACGCACATAGCGGACGATGTTGTCGAAGTAGAGCAGCGGCAGAATCGACTGGTTGGCGTAGCGGTCGAAGATGATCAGGTCGAATTCCTTGATCTTGACCTGGAAAAGCTCGCGTGTCGGGAAGGCGATCAGCGAAAGCTCGTTGATCGGCGTGCCGTCCTGCTTTTCCGGCGGACGCAGGATGGTGAAATGGACAAGGTCGACATTGGCGTCGGCCTTGAGCAGGTTGCGCCAGGTCCGTTCTCCGGGATGCGGCTCGCCGGAGACCAGCAGGACGCGCAGCTTGTCGCGCACGCCCTCGATGGTGATGACGGCGCGATTATTGGCAAGCGTGAGCTCGTTTTCGAGCGGCGCCGCCTCGATCTCGACGACATTGGGCCCGCCGCGGTCGATCCGAACCGGCACCTGCACGATCTGACCCGCGGTGACCTCGCGGCGAGCGACGATCTCGCCGTCGCGGCGGATCGTCAGCCCAGCGCGGCCGGGACCACCCTTGTCCAGGACGCGCAGGCGAATGACCTGGTCCTTGCCGACGATGCCGAAGCGCGGCGAATCGACAAGTACGATACGGCGGTCGATCTCGGCGTTGCGGCCGGTCGTGAGAACGTGCAGCGGCGCCTTGAGACCCAAGGTTTCGGCATTGGGAGGGGCATCATGGGCGAGGCCGTCGGTGATGACGATGGCGCCGGCGACGCGCTCCGAGGGCACATCCGCGATGCTCGCGGCCATCGCCTCGAAGAGACGGGTCCCGTCGCCTGAGCCCTGCATATCGGTGACGTCGACGATGCGCGGCTCGACGCCAGGCACGCCGCGCAATTGCCGCTCGACGTCCGCCAGGGCGGCTTCAGTCTGCACGGTTCGGTCGGCGAGGCGGTTCGAGCCGGAGCGATCGACCACCACCGAGACGACATCCTTGACCGGCTCGCGGTCCTCGAAAACGAGCGAGGGGTCGGCCAGAGCGAGCGTCAGCACGATCAGTGCGAGCGCGCGGAGGATGGCGCTGCGGCCGGCGAGAACGAGCGCGGCGCCGGCCGCGACAGCAGCCAGCAACGCGAGGCCGATCAGCAGTGGCAGAGGCACGAGCGGGGCGAAAGAGAGACTCCACATGGTCTATTGCCCCAGACGCTCGAGCAGGGCCGGCACGTGGACCTGGTCGGCCTTGTAGTTGCCGGTGAGCGCGTACATCACGAGATTGACGCCGGCGCGGAGCGCCATTTCGCGCTGGCGGGGATCGGAACTGGACATCGGCACCAGGCCTTCGCCGCGGCGATTTATGGCCCAGGCCGAGGCAAGGTCGTTGGAGGTGATGACGATCGGCGAGACACTGTCGCCGGCCCGTGCCGGCCGACGCCCGTCCTCGCCGGCGGGCGGCAGGATTTCGACCCAGGTCGTGCCGGTGTCGTAACGGCCGACGAAACCGTCGAGGATGTAGAAGGTCTTGGTCAGCACGTGGTCGCGCGGGATCGGCTCGAGTTCCGGGATGTCGAGCGTCTGGAGCATCCGCTTGAGCTGATCGCCCTCGGGCGTGCTGCCGCCGTCGGGTCGAGCGCTCATGGCGTCGCGCGTATCGAAGATCACGAGCCCGCCGCCCTTCATGTAGGCTTCGAGCTTGCGCAGGGTTTCGGGCGCCGGAATCGGGCGCCCGGCCACAACCGGCCAGTAGAGGATCGGGAAAAAGGCGAGCTCGTCGCGGGCTGGGTTCAGGCCTACCGCTTCGCCGGGTTCGAGCGCCGTGCGCGCGCCGAGCACGGTGTTGAGGCCGGCAAGCCCTGCCTTCGACATGTCATCGACCGCCTTGTCACCGGTCAGGACATAAGCGAGGCGCGTGACGGCGCCGGCCGCGAAAAGCTCGCGCGGGATCGGCGGTCGGGTGTCCTCCGGCGCCGCCGGGACGGGTTGGGCCAGGGTCGGAACGGCCGAAAGGGTGAGAGCCAGCCCCAGCCCCAGCCCCAGCAGGAGCGCCGCGGCAGCAGCCTTGCTGGCACGTGCCATGCGCAGGCGACCGCCGAGCCAGAGTGTCGCCAGCGTGTCGAGGATCAGCAGCAGCAGCGCGATGACCAGGAGCTGCGGCCGGATGTCTTGTGCGACCGGCTTGTCGATCGGCAGGATCGGCGCGCCGAGCGAGGCGAGATCCAGCGCGTGCAGCATGTCGGTCGAAGCGAGTGCATTGACCGCGAGCGCGCCGTCGGCCGGGCCATAGATTCCGGGGGGGTGGGCAAGGGTGGCGCGCCCGGTGAAGGTCCGCGGTACCGGCTGAGCTGTCGCAGGTGGTGCACGGAAGGAGCCTTTCCCGTCCAGCACGCGGGTTGGCGAGAGCGTCTCGACCTTGGCATCCTCGGCCTGGGCCTCGGCCGGGCCGGTTCCGGCGAGCGCAACCACCTTGCGCAGCATCTCGACGAAGAGGCCGGAAAGCGGCAGGTTCGACCACGTGGTGTCGGCGGTGACATGCATCATGGCGATCACGCCATCGCCGCGTCGCGCGCCAGTGACCACAGGCGTGCCGTCTTCGAGCGCAGCCCAGGTCTTGCGCGCAAGATCGGCATCGGGCTCCGCCAGGATCTGGCGATTGACGCGGACGTCGTCGCTGATCTGCGTGCCGAAGAACGGACTTTCCCGGGTGAAGGGGGCGAGCTTGCGCGGGGTGTCCCAGGAGAGGCCGCCGCCGAGTGTACGCCCGCCGCGACGCAGGCGAACGGGTGTCAGCTCGTCGGAGGCCGTGGCGAGGCGCGCGCCGGCAAAGCGCAGCAGAACACCGCCCCGCTCGACGAAACTGGTGATCTTCGTCGCCGTCTCAGGGTCGAGCGCGCCGATATCCGCGAGAACGAGGACCGAGAGATTCTGTGCCAGCAACTCGCCGACGGGGTCGTTCGAACCAGGGCGCGGCTCGCGGATCTCGGCGAAGGGTGAGAGGGCGCGCGAGACATAATAGGTGGGAGACAGCAAGGGCTGCGCGGTATCGGTGGTCGCGCCGGAAACGATCCCGACACGGCGACGCTTGGCGCGGTCGTCGAGCAGAGCCACTGCGCCCGCGCTCTGTTCGCCCACGACCTCGAGCCGCGAAACGGCGTTGCGCACTTCGATCGGCAAGGTCAGGCGGGCCACGGTCTGCGTTTCCGTCGGGCCAAAGGCGAACGGAGCATCCCCCAGCGGCAGGCCCTTCAGATCGAGGGCGCGAACCTGGCCGCTTGCCGGAGCGCTGGTCGACGGCCGGAGCACCTTGACCGTCAGGGCGCCGGAGAGGTTCTCCGCGGCTGTCAGTGCGAGCTGATCGGCGGGGGTGGCGTGGATGGAAAGTCGGCGTGCATCGGCTTCCTGTTTCAGGCGCGCCAGGAAGGCGCCCTCGTCGCTCAGGCTGAGCCCGTCGGAGACCCAGACGATTTCGGCGTCAGGCGTGGCACGCAGAAAGGCCTCGATCCGTGGCAATTGGGTGGTGCGGTCGGGCGCATGCGGCTGCAGTGCCAATGCGCGCAGCTTGTCGAGCGCCGCGCGCGGCTCCGACAGTGTGACCTCACCCGGCGTTTCCGCGAGGCCGATGATGGCGACCGGGCGTCCCTCGCGGGCCGCAGCATTGACCCGCGACTCCGCCAGCGCCACACGCTCGGACCAGTCGGTCGCGGCGCCGAAGCCGTTGTCGATCAGGAGCAGCACTGGCCCGCGCGTTGGCGCTGTCGCCACCGGTGGGTTCCAGACCGGGCCGGCAACGGCGATGATGGCGAGCGCCGCGACGGCCATCCGCAAGGCAAGCAGCCACCAGGGCGTATGCGCCGGCATTTCGCGCTTGGCGATCAAGTCGGCCATGATCTTGAGGGGCGGAAAATCGATGCGGCGCGGACGCGGCGGCGTCACTCGCAGGATCAGCCAAAGCGCCGGCAGCAGTGCAAGCGCGGTCAGCGCGAGGGGGGCAGAGAAGGCGATGGGCAGTTGCGTCAGCATCGTTGGCGCCCTCCTAGCGGCCCCGGCCGCCGCGCGAAGCGGCGATCAGGCTCGCAATCCGGAGTACGCCTTCGCTGGCGGGCCGGTCCGTGCGGTGCAGGGTCAGCGTCCAGCCGGCCTTGCGGCAGGCCTCCCGAATGGTCTCTCGATGGGCTTCGAGGCGCCGGTGATATTCCTCTCCCCAGGCTCCGGCATCGCCGACGCGCAGAGTGAGACCGTCTTCGAGATCGAAAAGCTCGGCCTGGCCGCTGAAGGGAAATGTCTCTTCGATCGGATCGGCGATTAGAAGAATATGGCCGCGCGCGCCGCTGCTCGCCATGGTGGCGATACGTTTGCCGAGCGACTGCGCCGGCGAAAGCCCGTCGGTGATGATGATGGCGTCAGCCAGGCGTGGCAGAGGCGCATCCGGCGGCAGATCGGCAGCCTCGCCCTTGCGGTCGATCATGATGGCCTGCGCCAAGGTCTCGACGATGCGTCGCGAGGCGAGCGCCCGCGTCAGGCCAAGATGCCCGACACGCTCGCCGCCCTCGACCAGGGTCTCGGCCAGGGCGAAGCCCGCAACAAGCGCGCGGTCGACCTTGGAGGCCATGGCGAGCGACGAGGAAAAGCCCATCGAGGCCGAGCGGTCGATCCAGAGCCAGATTGCATGCGAGGCCTCCCACTCGCGCTCCCGGACGAAGAGATGGCCGTCGCGGGCCGAGCGGCGCCAGTCGATGCGTGAGGCGGCCTCGCCGGTCACCAGAGGGCGGTACTGCCAGAAGGTCTCGCCGGGCCCGGCGCGCCTGCGGCCATGAATGCCGTGCACGCTCGCCGAGACGCGCCGGGCCTCGAGGATCAGGCGCGGCAGGCGTGCCGCGAGATCGAGCGAAGCCTTCAGAACCGGCGGGGCCGGCCGGCGTTCGGATGGGCCGAGGACGCGCGTGCGCAGCATCACTGAAGTCCCTATCCCAATCGCTCCACGAGCCTTGCGATGACGCTCTCGACCGTCTCGCCATCGGCGCGTGCGGCGAAGGTGAGCGCGATACGGTGCTTGAGCACGGGGGCGGCGAGCGCAATGACGTCATCCACGGACGGTGCGAGCCGGCCTTCGACGAGCGCGCGGGCACGGGCGGCAAGCGTCAGGGCCTGGCTGGCACGCGGACCGGGGCCCCAGGCCAGCTTGCTGGTCAGCGCCGGGTCGCCGTCGCCGGGGCGAGCCGAGCGCACGAGATCGAGAATGGCGTCGACCACGTTCTCGCCGACCGGCAGGCGGCGGACGAGGCGCTGTGTCGACATCAGCGTTTCTGCCGTCATTGCCTGAATCGGTTTGTGCTCGGTGGCACCGGTGGTCTCGAGCAAGATCCGCCGCTCGGCCTCGCGGTCGGGATAGCCGACGTCGATCTCGAGCAGGAAGCGGTCGAGCTGGGCTTCCGGCAGCGGATAAGTGCCTTCCTGCTCGATCGGGTTCTGGGTTGCCAGCACATGAAAGGGCGCGGGCAGGTCGTAGCGTTCACCGGCGACGGTGACGTGGTGTTCCTGCATCGCCTGCAGCAGCGCCGACTGCGTGCGCGGGCTGGCGCGGTTGATCTCGTCGGCCATCAGCAGCTGGGCGAAGACCGGCCCCTTGATGAACCGGAAATGGCGCTTGCCGTCGGCGCTCTCGTCGAGCACTTCGGAACCGAGAATGTCCGAAGGCATCAGGTCCGGGGTGAATTGCACGCGTCTCGCGCTCAGGCCGAGGACCGTTCCCATCGCCTCGACCAGCTTGGTCTTGGCGAGGCCGGGCACGCCGACGAGCAGACCGTGGCCACCGGCGAGCAAGGTGATCAGCGAGAGGTCCACCACCTCCTGCTGCCCGAAGATGACCTGGCCGATCTCGCGGCGGGCGGCACCGATGGCGCCGAGCGCAGCCTCAGCTGCCTCGACGATCCCGGTATCGAGATTGACGGGTTGGCCGGCCTCGCTCTTGCCATCCGTCGCACGGACTTGCGCCACCATGTCGGTCTCCTTCACCCTCGTCGTCGCACCTTGCGCCGCCTCACGCCCCGCAAGCTTCCCGAACCGATGACTGTGGACGGGCTATCCAACCGGCTCAAGGGGCTGCAGGCTCTGGTGCACAGAACTCGGCTTCACGATTATGTAGAGTTCAAGGCGAAACGGGTCATGCAACCAATATGCCGCGGGCGGCGATTTCGGGTATTTCGATGAACCATTCAACGCAGGCGATGGAGCGGCTGCTGGTCGCACTGAAGGACGGCCGCGCGCGAGCCTTGCCGCCCGTCGAGCGTTGGAACCCGCCCTATTGCGGTGATATTGACATGCGGATTACTGAGGACGGCACGTGGTTTTACCTCGGAACCCCCATCGGCAGGCCGGCGCTGGTCAAGCTTTTCTCCTCGGTCCTGCGCCGCGACGGCGGCGATTATTTTCTGGTGACACCGGTCGAAAAGGTCGGGATCAAGGTCGATGACGCGCCGTTCCAGGCCGTCGAGATGACAGTCGAGGGGACAGGCGACGAGCGCGCCATCGCGTTCCGGACGCTGGTTGACGATATCGTGAGCGTGAGCCCGGAGCATGCGATCCGCTTCGTGCGGGATGCGAATGACGGGCTCAAACCCTATGTCCATATCCGCCGGGATCTCTGGGCCAGGGTGACGCGGGCGCTGACCTATGACCTTCTGGCCCTTGGCGAGATCCGCCCGGTCGATGGCGTCAGCATGTTCGGGCTGGCGGTTGCCGGGGCATTCTATCCGGCCGTGCCGGCCAGCGAGATCGAAGGACTCTGATGCAGGCTCTGAAGCTGACGGCGGCAGAGCTCGTCGCCCTTGCCGAGGCGCGGCTGCGCCACGAACCGCCGGATCTCGGCGACCTGATCAGCCGGCCGCGCGGCGATCATGATCTCCAGCCGGAAGCGATCGAGCCACCGGACGAGGCGGCGGCGATCGAGGCGGCCGTGTTGATCCCGATCGTGCTGCGCGAGGACGGGCCGACCGTATTGCTGACGCAGCGCGCAGCGGCATTGCGCAGTCATTCCGCACAGGTTGCCTTTCCCGGCGGACGCGTCGATGCCGTCGACGGCTCGCCCGTGGTCACGGCGCTGCGCGAGACGGAGGAGGAGATCGGTCTCGCCCGCGAACGTGTCCGTGTCGTCGGCTTCCTCGACGCCTATCTCACCGGCACCGGCTACAGGGTCGTGCCTGTCGTGGGGCTGGTCGAGCCGCCATTCGCGCTGACGATCAATCCGCACGAGGTCGACGAGGCCTTCGAAACGCCGCTCGCCTTCCTGATGGATCCAGCCAATCATCGCCGCGAAGGGCGGGAATGGAAAGGGCGGTATCGTACCTACTATGCGATGCCCTTCGGAGATCATTATATCTGGGGTGCAACCGCCGGCATGATCCGTAACCTTTACGAGCGTCTCTCCGGCTAGTCTGATTGGATGGCGCGCCCATGCTGCGTACGGTGATCGAAGAGATTCTGCTCTTCGTCCTGCCCTTTTGTATCTTTGCGAGCTATCTGATCGTCAGGCGGCGCAACCCGTTCGACGTCGAGCACTGGGACGGGCACGTGTTCTGGCTGTCGGTCGTGGGTCTCGTGATCTCGATCGGCTTCGTAGCCTATACCGGCTGGATCGCTCCGCGCAGTCTGGGGGTTTACGTGCCGCCTCACATGGAGAACGGGCAGCTCGTACCTGGCCAATTCAGATGAACGAAGCGGAGCGGGCTCGGATCGAGAGCTTTCTTCAGCGGCCTGCAGTGGGGGACGTGCTCGCTGCGTTCAATGGCGGCGGCGAGGAGACGCGCGTCATCGGCGGTGCCGTACGTGACCTGCTGCTGGGGGAGCCGGTCGGCGATGTCGATCTGGCGACGACCGCGTTCCCGGATGAGACGATCCGGCGCGCAACGGCGGCGGGCTTCAAATCGGTCCCGACGGGAATCGAGCACGGCACGGTGACAGTCGTCGCCCATGGCATTCCCTTCGAAATCACGACGCTGCGCCGCGATGTCGAGACCGATGGTCGCCGCGCGAAGGTGGTTTTCGGGCGCGATTTCGCCGAGGACGCGATCAGGCGCGATTTCACGGTCAACGCCCTCGGGCTCGGGCGGGACGGAACCGTTCATGATTATTGCGGCGGGCTTGCCGATCTCGCTGTGCGGCGCATCCGTTTCATCGGCGATGCAGGCCTGCGCATCCGCGAAGACTACCTGCGCATCCTTCGCTTCTTCCGTTTTCACGCCCGCTATGGCGAGGGGGCTCTGGACGAGACCGGGCTGGCCGCCTGTACGGCTGGCCGAGCCGGGCTCGGCGGGCTTTCGCGTGAGCGGGTGCGAGCGGAGCTGCTGAAACTGCTCGTCGCGCCGCGCGCGGTCGATGCGCTGTCGGCGATGATGGGGGCGGGGCTTCTTGTGCCGGTAATCGGCGGCGTGCCCCGGCTTTCGCGCTTCGCGGCGATTGCGGCGGGCGAGTCCGCGGGGACAGTCTATCCGGCCTTTCGGCTCGCGGCACTGGCGGTTGTCGTGCGCGAGGATGCGCTGCGCCTGAGGGAAGGGTTGCGGCTATCGAACGAGCAATTCGACCGGATCGAGCGCATGGCGCTGGCGCTTGAGGGGCTCTCGGGGCGCTCGACGGATTCTTCGATCGCCATGCTGCGGCACCTGGCGCATCGCGTCGGGCCTGATGCGGTCGCCGGCGGGCTCGTTCTGCTCACGGCCAACGACAGTCATGGTGGGCACACCGACGTGCAGGCTGCGATTGCGGAACTGGGGCGAACGCCGCCCTTTCAGCCGAGTGGCCGTGATGTGCTCAAACGGGGAGTTGCCGCCGGGCCGGATGTCGGGCGCGTGCTCGACCAGGCACGGCGCGACTGGATCGAAGCGGGGTGCCCTGGCGAGCGGGCGCAGCAGCTTGCCTTTGTCGAGAGCGCGGTCGCTCAACGCGCTCGCTGAGATCCGTCAGGGCCAGCGCACGGTCGGCGGCAGCGAGGAGAGGATCGAGGCGACATTGCCGCCGGTCTTGAGGCCGAAGATCGTGCCGCGGTCATGGAGCAGGTTGAACTCGACATAGCGACCACGCCGGACCTGCTGTTCGTAACGCTCAGCCTCGGTCCAGGGCTTGCCCATATTGGCGCGCATGATCTGCGGATAGATGTCGAGGAAGGCGTTGCCGACAGCCTGGGTGAAGGCGAGATCGATCTCAGGATCGCCGGACCAGACATAATCGAAGAAGATGCCGCCGATGCCACGCGGCTCGCCACGGTGCTTCAGGAAGAAGTACTCGTCGCACCATTGCTTGAAGCGGGGATAGTCGGCGACAGGGGCGAAGCTCTCGCAGGGCGTGCGCATCGCGGCGTGGAAGGCGACGGCGTCGGGGTCATCTTGCGTGCGCCGGTTGTCCAGCACAGGGGTCAGGTCGGCTCCGCCACCGAACCACGGCTTCGTCGTCACCACGAAGCGGGTGTTCATGTGCACTGTCGGTGCATGCGGGTTCCAGGGATGGGCGATCAGCGAGATGCCCGTGGCATGGAAGCGCGGATCTTCGGCTGCGCCCGGGATCTGCCCTGCAAACTCGGGCTGAAAGGTGCCGTAGACGCTGGAGACATGGACGCCGACCTTCTCGAAGACACGGCCTTGCATCATCGACATGACGCCGCCTCCGCCTTCGGTGCCATCATGGTTGCGACGCTGCCAGGGCGTCCGCTCGAAGCGGCCGGGAGTGTTTGTCTCGGGAGGGAAGGGGCCGGTGGCATCATCCTCCAGCGCCTCGAAGGCAGAGCAAATCCGGTCGCGCAGGGCTTCGAACCAGGTTGCCGCGCGCGGCTTCATGGCCTCCGCAAGGGCGAGGTGGGACGTCGTGGGGGCCGGGGCAGTCGGTCGGGTGGTCATCGGTCCATTTCCGTTCCCTCTCGCCGCGAACTGCCTTCATCCGCGGTGACCAGGGATTTCGCGCCTATCTCGGATAAGCAACCAGCTGCCGCAAGGCCTCTCCCATAATCACCGCTGCGGCAATTGCGACATTGAGCGAACGCAAGCCCGCGCGCATCGGCACGTGGACACTGTTGTCGGCAGCCGAATAGAGCTCGGCGGGGACGCCCGCCGATTCGCGGCCGAGGAGCACGATATCGCCGGGAGCGAAGGTAAAATCCGTATGGGCCGTGGCCCCATCCGTCTCGGCCAGGATCAGTCGGTGGCCGCCGGCAAGCCGCCATGCGTCGAAAGCCTTGAACGAATCATGCCGGGTGATCGCGGCCCGTTCGAGGTAATCCATGCCCGAACGCCGGAAATGGCGGTCGGAGACGTCGAAGGCCGCAGGTTCGATGATGTCGACCGCGATGCCGAGGCAGGCAGCCATGCGAATCATCGTGCCCGAATTCTGCGGGATGTCCGGCTGGTAGAGGGCGAGGCGCAACATGCGCTGCTGTCATGCGGTCACGGCATGACATGCGTCAAGCCTCTGGCCGCGACCGGAAGGCTGCCCCATATGACGCCAAGATTTCGTCGTCATGCCGGTCCATGGAGGGCGGCACGCCATGTTCGCCTCCCTGTTCCGTTTCCTCGAAAGCCGTATCGACGTCTTCGCGCCCTTTGACGAGGGCCAGACGCCGCCGAAGGGCGTGTGGCCATTCATGTGGCACCACATCAAGGGCGTGAAGGGCTGGATGGCCCTGATCATGCTCACCGGCCTCGGCTTCAGCGGCATCGAGGCGGCGATGTATCTGATGGTCGGCTGGTTCGTGGACCTGCTGGCGACGCAGTCGCCAGAAACGATCTGGCGCGATCACGGCACGGTGCTGCTCGGCGCGGCGTTCCTGCTCGTCGTGGTCCGCCCACTGATCTATTTCGCCAATCATGCGATCGTGGACCAGGTCGTGGTGCCGCAGATCACCAATCAGATCCGCTGGCGCAACCACGTCTACACGCTCGGACATGCGCTTTCCTATTTCCAGAATGATTTCGCCGGGCGGCTTTCGGCGCGCGTGATCCAGGCGGGGCAATCGATCCGCGGCGCCACGATCGAGGTCATCGACGATCTCTGGTACGCGCTGATCTTCGCATCGGTGGCGATCGGCTTCTTCGGTTCGACCAGCCTCTGGCTGGCGCTGCCGGTCATCGTCTGGTTTTCGGCCTATGTCGCGCTGCTGATCTATTTCGTGCCGCGGGCGAAGAAGCGTTCCGAGGCGAACTCGCTGGGGCGTTCCTCGACGACCGGACGCATCGTCGATGCCTATACCAATATCCTGACGGTCAAGCTCTTCGCCCGCGCCGATGCCGAGCGCTCGTCGGTCCGCGACTCGCTGTCGCGCTGGAACGCGTCCTTCCTGCACCTGTCGCGGCTGATCACCGGTGTCAGCGTCATCCTGCAGACCATGAACAGCCTGCTGGTCGTGACGACGGCGTGGATTTCGCTGCATCTCTGGAGCCAGGGCATCATGTCGCCCGGAGCGGTCGCGGCCGCAATCGGCCTCGTGCTGCGGCTGGTGCAGATGTCGAGCTGGCTGATTCATCTCGTGCGCGGCGTGTTCGAGAATATCGGCTCCGTGCAGGAGAGCATGGAGACGATCGCCAAGCCGCATGACCTGACCGATGTGCCGGATGCCAGGCCCCTGTCGGTCGGCGAAGGGGCGATCCGCTTCGAGCAGGTCCGCTTCAACTATGGTCGCCAGGGCGGTCTGTTCGAGGGGCTCAACCTCGATATCCGCCCGGGCGAGAAGATCGGCCTCGTCGGGCCGTCGGGCGCTGGCAAGTCGACGCTCGTCAATCTGCTCCTGCGGCTCTATCCGCTGGAGGCCGGCCGCATCCTGATCGATGGGCAGGATATTGCGCGCGTCACGCAGGACTCATTGCGGGCGCAGATCGGCATGGTGACGCAGGATAACTCGCTGCTGCATCGCTCGATCGGCGACAATATCGGATACGGCCGGATCGACGCGACCGCGGACGAGATCATCGAGGCGGCCAGGCGGGCATCCGCGCATGACTTCGTCACGGCCCTCAGTGACCAGGACGGGCGCGAGGGGTTCGAATCGCGGGTCGGCGAGCGCGGCGTCAAGCTCTCGGGCGGGCAGCGTCAGCGCATCGCCATTGCTCGCGTGCTGCTCAAGGATGCGCCGATTCTGATCCTGGACGAAGCCACCTCGGCACTTGATTCAGAGGTCGAGGCGACGATCCAGGAGCAGCTCACTGCCCTCATGCAGGGCAAGACGGTCATCGCGATCGCGCACCGGCTCTCGACGATTGCGGCGCTCGATCGGCTGATCGTGCTCGACAAGGGTCGCATCGTCGATCAGGGCAGCCATGCTGAACTCGTCGCGCGGGGCGGCCTCTATGCCCGGCTCTGGGCTCGCCAGTCGGGCGGTTTCCTTGCCGTTGCCGACCCGGAGACGGTCACGGCCTGAGTCCCGCTGAGGGCAGGCTGCGATGCACATTGTCGCCGCCCGGAACAGTAGACTTCGTCCAAAGTGCATGCCAAAGAGCGCGGCGGCGACGTGCCGCCGCATTGCGGCTGCGAAGGGGCGCACCTAATGAGGGGCGTCAGACGATAATTTACAGCCGTTCCAGGCTGGGCGAAGAGCAGAGGATTCGATCGTGGCTCACGCGACCGAGACGACCCAAACCACCCGCCGCGACTTTCTGATGCTGGCGACCGGCGCTGCCGGTGCCGTCGGCCTCGGTGCTGTTGTTGTTCCGCTCGTGAGCCAATTGGCTCCGGACGCGCAGACCGTTGCTGCTGGTGCGCCGATGGATGTCGATCTCGGTCCGATAGCGGAAGGCCAGGCCATCAAGCTGTTCTGGCGCGGCAAGCTGATTTTCGTGCGTCACCGCACCAAGAAGGAGATCGAGGAGGCGCGTGCAGTCAATGTCGCGACGCTGCCCGATCCGCAGACCGACCAAGCCCGCGTCAAGGAAGGCCACGAGCAGTTCCTCATCGTTTACGGCAATTGCACCCATCTCGGCTGCGTGCCGCTCGGCAATTCTCCCGGCGATCCGAAGGGCGACTTCGATGGCTGGTTCTGCCCCTGCCACGGTTCGCACTACGATTCGTCCGGCCGCATCCGCAAGGGGCCCGCGCCGCTCAACCTGCCGGTCCCGCCCTATGCGTTCAACGCAGATACGAAGATCCGAATCGGCTGAGCTATGCGCTTCTCCATGATTTCCAATGATACCGAGAAAGCCTTGAGGCATTCGTCATGAGTGGTCATAGCACCTACGTTCCGAAGACCGGCTTTGAACGCTGGCTCGATGCCCGTCTGCCGATCGTTCGCCTCATGCACGATTCGGCCGTTTCCTACCCGGTCCCGCGGAACCTGAACTACCTTTGGACCTTCGGTGGCATCCTGGTGTTCATGCTCGTCGCGCAGATCGTGACGGGCGTCATCCTGGCGATGCACTACACGCCGCACGCGACCATGGCCTTCAACTCCGTCGAGCACATCATGCGCGACGTGAATTTCGGCTGGCTGCTGCGTTACCTGCACTCCAACGGCGCCTCGATGTTCTTCGTCGCCGTCTATGTCCACATCTTCCGCGGCCTCTACTACGGTTCGTACAAGGCTCCGCGAGAGGTGCTCTGGATTCTCGGTGTCGTCATCTTCCTGCTGATGATGGCCACGGCCTTCATGGGCTACGTGCTGCCCTGGGGGCAGATGTCCTTCTGGGGCGCCACCGTCATCACCAACCTGTTCTCGGCGCTGCCGGTGGTTGGCGAGACGATCGTGACCTTCCTGTGGGGCGGCTACTCCGTCGACAACCCGACGCTGAACCGCTTCTTCTCGCTGCACTACCTGCTGCCGTTCATGATCTTCGGCGTCGTGATCCTGCACATCTGGGCGCTGCACGTCGTCGGACAGAACAACCCGACCGGCGTCGAGGTGAAGAACGTCCAGAAGGACACCGTGCCGTTCACGCCCTACGCGACCATCAAAGACATCTTCGGGATGGTCTGCTTCATCTTCGTGTTCGCCTATTTCGTGTTCTATCAGCCGAACTTCATGGGCCATGCCGACAACTACATTCCGGCCAACCCGGCGGTGACGCCGACGCATATCGTGCCTGAGTGGTACTTCCTGCCGTTCTACGCGATCCTGCGCGCCATTCCCGACAAGCTCGGCGGCGTCCTGGCGATGTTCGCGGCGATCGCGGTGCTGGCTTTCCTGCCCTGGCTCGACACCTCCAAGGTGAAGTCGATGAGCTATCGGCCGGTCGCCAGGGTCCTGTTCTGGGCGTTCCTCGTGGTCTGCATCGTGCTCGGCTATCTCGGCGCCATGCCTGCCGAAGAGCCCTTCGTGACCTACTCGCGGATCTTCACGGCGCTGTATTTCGGCTACTTCATCTCGCTTGTGCTGGTCGGCATCTTCGAGAAGCCGGCGAAGCTGCCGAACTCGATCGCCGACTCCGTGCTGGCCAATATCAAGGGTGGCTCGGGCGCGAGCCTTGCGGCCGCCACCGCCTCCGAACCGAACGCCAAGGGCTGACGAAAGATGAGCACCACCCCGTTTCGCCTTGCCCTGGCGGGGCTCAGCTTCGGCCTTGCCCTCACTGCCAGTGCGCTGACGGTCCAGGCCGCCGGCGACCGTGTGATCCCGCCGCAGCAGAGCTGGTCCTTCTCCGGCCCGGTCGGCAAGTTCGACCGTGCCCAGCTTCAGCGTGGCTTCAAGGTCGTCAAGGAGGTCTGCGCCAGCTGCCACGCGATGAGCCTGATCCCGATGCGGACTCTGTCGCAGCCCGGTGGCCCGGAGTTCACGCCCGGGCAGGTCACTGCGCTGGCCGCGACCTACCAGATCAAGGATGGCCCGAACGACCAGGGCGAGATGTTCGATCGTCCCGGCCGTCCGGCCGACCGTTTCCCGTCGCCGTTCCCGAATGAGCAGGCGGCGCGGGCCGCCAATGGCGGGGCCTTCCCGCCGGATCTGTCGGTCCTGGCCAAGGCGCGCACCTATGAGCGCGGTTTCCCGCGCTTCATCTTCGACATCTTCACCCAGTATCAGGAGCAGGGGCCGGACTATATCGCGGCGCTGCTGGCCGGGTACAAGGAACCGCCGCAGGGCTTCCCGCCGCTGCTGCCGGGCCAGAGCTACAACACCTATATGCCGGGCCACCTCATCGCGATGCCGCAGCCGCTGCAGGACGGGCAGGTCGAGTATCCGAAGGGACCGGACGGCAAGTCGCCGGTTCCGGAGACCGTGGCGCAGTATGGCAAAGACGTCGCGGCCTTCATGGTCTGGATGGCTGAGCCGCATCTCGAGGCGCGCAAGCGCATCGGCATGCAGGCGATGCTGTTCCTCATCGTCTTCGGCGGTCTGCTCTACTACACCAAGAAGAAGGTCTGGTCGCGCATGCCGGATGGCTCAACCGCGCACTGACCACCACTGAGAATGGGAAAGGGCCCGGCGCAAGCCGGGCCTTCTCTTTTGGGGCGGTAGGAGTCAAGCAAAGGCTCTCCTCGCGGGATGATAGAGCCCGCGGCTGATCGCGTTGGCTGATTGCCGACAAGCATCTGCAAAGCGCAGCGCGATGGCGA
>NZ_JPKG01000045.1 GCF_000735605.1 Allobosea sp. LC85 | reverse complement strand
CGGCGCCCGAGGCTCACCCCTCGGCGCCGCGTTCCCACTTACCGCGGGGTGGAGCAGCCCGGTAGCTCGTCAGGCTCATAACCTGAAGGTCGTCAGTTCAAATCTGGCCCCCGCAACCAAATCCCACAACACGATCTCAAACCCCGCCCCCCCCAAGGACGCGGGGTGCGCCCGTTCCAGAGCACTGCGCAAGATCCGCGTGAGGCTCCGGATTCACGCCACCGCGCCTTCCCGCGGCGTGACCACAATCTGGCCTGCTGCCGGTTCTGTGGACGCTGAGTTAAGCTAGTCCCACGTTATCTTCGAACTCGGCCGGGCTGAGATAGCGATGGTCGCGTGCCTGCGGATCGTGTTGTAGAAGCGCTCGATGTAATCGAATACGTCGGCTCTGGCGGGGTCGCGCGTCCGATACAGCTTGCCCCTGATGCGCTCGGTTTTCAGGGAGGAGAAGAGCTCTCGATGGCGGCATTGTCCCAGACATTGCCGGACCGGCTCATCGAGCAGGTGACCCCGTTCCCAAGCCAGGAGTGACTGGCCAAATTGCCGAGTGAGGCCGGACCATCGACCGCGCGCCTCACTCTTCGTTCGGTTGGCAGACCCACCCTGCCTAACCCGATTTGGGCTCGATGAGAAACGGACTAGTCGAGTTCGTCGGCTTTCATCTTTCCAGATGCGCCAGCAGCCCCCTTGGCCGATCCGGCTTTCTTTCCAGCTCCAGCGCTGCCCTGTCCGCTGACGCCTGCCTTGGTGCGTGGGGCCACGACCTCAGCATCGACGTCGGCATTTCCGCTGGCTGAGGTTGAGGGAGCGCCGGTTGTGCCCTGTGTCTTGCCGCGAGTCTGGGTATCGACCGAGAGGCCCTGCGCCAGAGCAGGCCCTGCAAGTGCAGCAGACATCGCAAGCACAATCGCGGACAGTTTCATGCCATTCATCGGCTTCTCCTAGTCTGAATGCGCGACGGTATCGCGTCCAATCTTAAGCGCCGCTCGCCTGGAACGATTGGACCGCCGCGCAAGCGTCGTTGCGAGCGACGCAGACCCATGCAAGCGGCGCAGCATGACCATTGTTCGAAATTTCTGGGGTGATTTCGCGAGTCCGGTGCCATATTGCCGCCCCGCATGTGGCAGACACGTTGCTGCTGAAGGCGTTCGACCTCGCGCGCGCCGCAGGCTCTCAATATTCCTATGAGCGACGTTCACTGGTTTCGATTACCCATGCCCGAACACCCTCAAAGCCCGCCAGCCGTCACGCCTGAGTTGCGGCGGGGCATAGCCCGTGTAGGAGCTGTTGGACTCTCCGCCGTGTTACGAGCGCGAAGAATTGGCACAGCTCTGCGAGCTAGCGCACGATTATGGCGAAATGCCGCGAAACTGTGAGGTATGGCACGCCACCGCCGTGGCAATCATGAATGCTGGACTAGATCGCCGTGCGTCCGTCCGGACGCAGGATGGGCGATCGATCGCTTTGTTTGAGCATCGGATTGTTCCGAAAACCGGATTCCACTTTTCGGTCCGATGCGCTAGCAAGAGGACGGGCGCTTCAGATTGTCACCACGGCGCCTTCCTCGCATGGCTTGCGGCTCGCGACGCCGCACAGCCAGCATCAGGGTGCGCGCCACACGGCGCAATGGTCAGCTCGCCCGTTTTGCAACGATGGTCAGCTCGCCATCTTCATCGAGCTGGGCAACGACCACGTCCCGTGAAGTAAAGCCCTTCGCCGCGAGCGCCGACTTCAGCTCCGGTTCATTCTCTATGGCCGCTCGCATTTGCTGGATCTCGACGGCCGAACGGTTTGTCAGGACCTGGTTGACCTGCTCTTGGGCCGCAGCCGGGAGCGCATCGAGATCGACGACGCTCACCGTTTTGATAGTTGCACCGTCCCGTTGCGGTGATGCAGCCGGAGGCGTGGATTGTGATGGACCCTGCGCATTCGCGCTGCCTGCCAGAATGAACGTAGCGCCGACCAGAGCTATTATGAACTTTCGCATCGGGTTTCCTTCCATGAGCAGTGGATAGGCGTCGAATTCGACAACGCGAATGCGGTCAGAGGCTGAAGCTGATCTGGTCATTTAGTGACCATATGGTGGCAGGGGCTGCTCTTCTGGCGCTATCGATCCTTCAAGATAGGCTTCTTAGCCGTTGTCGATGCCAAGAAGCCGTCCGACGCCTCCAGCGCGGCTTCGACGATCGGCCGAACGAATGCCCGCAGATCGCGGCGCCATTCTTCCGATGACTGCTCCCATGTGAATTGCCGCCTTTCGCGCGCGCTCTCGTGGAGGGCCTTCGCCCCCGCTTCGATCGCCAGGTCGATGCGAGTATCTGCCATGGCTTCACCAAGCTCCCTTCCGAGCCTTCAACCGCAGGCGGACGAGCCGCTGTCCGAGCAACCGGCATCGCTGGTTGAACTGGTTGAGCCTGCGTCGGAGTAACCACCAAAGGGGGAGCACCCGCTTCCGATGCCGACCGGGCGCGCTTTGCGTTCCTCTTGGGCGGTCATCCAAACGACGACGCCCGCAGCGGCCAGAACGAGGCTCAGCATGGGAAGGGTCTGCTCCATTGCACAAGTGTGCCACACCTCTTGCCGGGCGCAATCTGACACATCCGAAACCCGACCGGCGTGGGGCCAAGACCGGATAAGACGTCGCCACCGACCGCTACTTCCTCGTTAGCAAACGCGGATGGGGTGATCCAAACGGTGCGGGAGCGGTTCTCCTGCCGTTCCTGCGGGGCGAATACGCAACCGCCGGTGCCGTTCCACGACATGCCGCGCGGCCATGCCAGGCCGAACCCTCTTGCCATGGTGCTGTTCGAGACGTTCAGGCAGCACCAGCCGCTGAAACGGCCCAGCGAGCACCATGCACGAACAGGGACGGCTTTGCCCGCTTCCTCGACGATGGCCGCGCCTGCCGAACCAACGCCCTTGCACCGAGCGCTCGCAGCAGCGGTTATCGCCGCGATCACGCGTGGGCATCGGCCCAACGAGTCGAGGTCGCGGAAAGCGACATACGCATCATGGCATCGAAGGCGGATTTGCTCAGAACCCTTGCCGCCGCATCCGGCGCAAAGATTGGCCACGCTCGGCGTGGCCAATTCTGTTCTGAAATGGCGGACAGGGCGGGATTCGAACCCGCGATACGGTTTCCCGTATACACACTTTCCAGGCGTGCGCCTTCAACCACTCGGCCACCTGTCCGGCGGGCTGCTTATGACCGCCGAGCCGGCTTCTTACAAGGCCTGAAACGCGCTTTTCGCATTCTTGCGTGGAGAGTGCCGGGCAAGGTTGCAAAGCCGTGCCCGAATGGGCACATCGGATGTGAGGGGCTCTTGCGGGGAATGGGGCGGGATGCTGCGTTTTTTCGTCCGTTTGCTGGGTTATCTCGCTGTCGCCAGCGGTTTTGTCGCGCTGGTCATCGACGGCGCGCGTTCGATCGCCAATACCTCGCTTCAGTTCACGCCGCTCGGCGAGATCCTCCTCATCCTGCTGCCGACGCGATATCCGCTGCTGCAGCCGGCCGTCGAGCGCAATCTCCATCCGCTGCTCTGGGATCCGATGCTGCTCTCGCTGATGCGGTCGCCGGTTGCGCTGGTCGCGCTGGCGCTGGGCTTCCTCCTGCTCTGGCTCGGCGCGAGGCCCGAGCCGCAGATCGGTGTCGTCACGCGACGGTGAAGGGCCATGCAAGGCAGGGAACGGCGGCACAGTCCGGCGATGCAGGCGGGCACTGACCCGGCCGCGCTCCGCGCTGTACCGAGGCCAGGCTGGCCGCTGCCCCGAATTCGCCACAATATTGCGCGCCCGGCGTGTAAAACGCGCCAGCGTTGCCATCAGCGCCCTTGATCAGCCGGCAAAAGCTGCGAACACTCCCGCGCTCATAGGGAGCTTCCGTGACATGACCATGACTTTCAGATCGAAACTTGCGGCCGCAGGTCTCGCGCTCGGCGGCGTTGCGCTCGCAGCGGGCCTCGCCTTTGCCCAGGCGCCAGCCTTCTTCCGCATCGGCACGGGCGGCACGGCCGGCACCTACTACCCGATCGGCGGCCTGATCGCGAATGCGATCTCGGCGCCGCCGCAACTGGTCGCAACCGCCGTCGCCAGCAACGGCTCGGTCGCCAATGTCAACGCGATCGTCGGCGGCGCGGCCGAATCCGGCTTCGTCCAGGCTGATGTCGCCTACTGGGCCTATTCCGGCACCGGCGTCTATGAGGGCAAGCCGAAGGTCGCGGACCTGCGCTCGATCGCCAACCTCTACCCCGAATCGGTCCATCTCGTCGTCCGCAAGGCCTCGAATGTGAAGAGCGTCGCCGATCTCAAGGGCAAGAAGGTCTCGCTCGACGAGCCCGGTTCCGGCACGCTGCTCAACGCCAAGGCGATCCTCAACGCCTATGGCATTACCGAGAAGGACATCTCGGCCGAGTTCCTCAAGCCGAACCAGGCAGCCGAGAAGATGAAGGACGGCTCGGTCGACGCCTTCTTCTTCACCGGCGGCTTCCCCGCGGCGGCGATCTCGGAGCTGGCCTCGACCGGCTCGGGCATCGACATCCTGCCGATCTCCGGGCCGCAGGCCGAGAAGCTCTCCAAGGAGTTCCCCTTCTTCGCCGCCGACGAAATCCCGGCCGGCACCTACAAGGATGTCGGAGCGATCAAGACTGTCGCCGTCGGCGCGCATTGGGTGACTTCCGCCAAGGTTTCGGCCGACACCGTCTATGCCGTGACCAAGGCCCTGTGGAGCGACAAGGCCCGCGCCGCGCTCGATGCAGGCCATGCCAAGGGCAAAGCGATCCGCAAGGAGACCGCGCTGTCGGGCCTGCAGGGCGTGCCGCTGCATCCCGGCGCCGAGAAGTTCTACAAGGAAGCCGGGCTGCTGAAGTAAGCCGACGCGACCTCTCCCTTTCCCGAATGGAAAGGGACCGGGGGAGAAGGCGCGAGACCTTACGCGAGAGGTCTCCTTCACTGCCTCCCTCCCTGTTCTGATCTCTCTTTCCCTCACCCCTCTCCCGTCCGGGAGAGGGGTTTGCCGTTGAGTTTTTGACATGACAACCCAGCCCTCCGCCGCCGAACTCGCCAAGCTCGAGGAAGAACTCGATCCGGAGATGCAGTTCCGCAAGGTGCCGCATGGCACCTCGCTGCTCATCGGCGGATTGCTGCTCGCACTCTCGGCGTTCCACTACTACACGGCCGGCTTCGGGCTGCTGCGCGAAACGACGCATCGCGGCATTCATCTCGCCTTCGTGCTCAGCCTGATCTTCCTGGTGTTCTCGGCTCGCAAGAGCGACGCCCAGACCGTGCATGCCTCGACGCTGCTGCGGCCGGGTGGCGTGCCGCTCTACGACTGGATCTGTGCCGTCGCGGTCGCGATCTCGAGCCTTTACGTACCCTGGATCTTCGAGGACCTGGTCTTCCGCGTCGGCAACCCCTCCACCCTCGACGTCGTCATGGGCACGATCACCATCGTGCTGATGATCGAGGCGACGCGGCGCGCGATCGGCTGGGGGCTGCCGATGATCGCGCTCTTCGCCATCGTCTACGCGATCTTCGGCAACTGGTTTCCCGGCATCTTCCTGCACCCGGGCGCGACCTGGTCGACTCTCGTCAACCATCTCTATCTGACCAGCCAGGGCGTCTATGGCGTCGCGCTCGGCGTGGTCGCGACCTATGTCTTCCATTTCGTGCTGTTCGGCGTGCTCGCCACGCGGATCGGGCTCGGCCGGCTCTTCCTCGGCGTGGCGGCTGCGCTTGCCGGACGCTTCGCCGGCGGTCCGGCGAAGATCTCGATCTTCGGCTCGGCCCTGTTCGGGATGATCTCGGGCTCCTCCGTCGCCAATACAGTGACGGTCGGATCGCTGACGATCCCGATGATGATCCGGCTCGGCTACCAGCGCCATTTTGCGGCAGCCGTCGAATCGACGGCTGCAACCGGGGGGCAGATCACCCCTCCGATCATGGGGGCCGCCGCCTTCCTGATGGTCGAATTCCTGAACCTGCCCTATGCGACGATCGTCATCGCCGCGATCATCCCCGCCTTCATGCATTTCTTCGGTGTGCTGATGCAGGTTCATTTCGAGGCGAAGCGCTCCGGCATGCGCGGCCTGACCGATGCCGAGATCCCCAATCTGCGCGAGGTCTTTGCCCGCGACTGGCCGACGATCGCGCCCCTCTTTGCGCTGATCCTGGTGCTGTTCACCGGCTATACGCCCTATCTCGCCGCGTTCTGGGGCATCACCGGCTGCATGCTGGTTGGCCTCGCCCAGCATCGCGCCGCCTCCGCTCTCGTCTTCGCGCTCGCCATCGGCCTTGCCGCACCGACCGAATTCCTGCGCGTCCCCGGCGTCAACGCCACCTTCACGCTCGCCTGTTTCGCGGTGATGGCACATGGCGTGCTGATGCGCTCGGACGAGGGGCGCCGGCGCATGAACGACATGGTCGATGCCTTCATCCTCGGCGCCAAATACGCCATTGGCGTCGGCGCGGCTGCAGCGACCGTGGGCATCATCGTCGGCGTGGTTACGCTGACCGGCGTCGGCTTCAAGATCTCCTGGATCGTGACCTCGCTCGCCGACCAATGGGCCAAGGGCGTGCTCGATCTCGTGCCGTTCCTGCCCTTCGACATGAAGTCGGCGACGCTGTTCTTCACGCTGCTGCTCACCGGCATCGTCTGCATCCTTCTCGGCTGCGGCGTACCGACCACCGCGAACTACATCATCATGGTGACGGTGGCGGCGCCGGCGCTCGGCCTGCTCGGCGTGAACCCGCTGGTGGCGCATTTCTTCGTGTTCTATTACGGGGTTCTCGCCGATGTGACTCCGCCGGTCGCGATCGCGGCCTATGCCGGAGCGAGCATGGCCGGCGCCGATCCGTTCAAGACCGGCAACACCGCCTTCCGGCTGGCCCTCGGCAAGGTTCTGGTGCCCTTCGTCTTCGTGTTTTCTCCCTCGATGCTGATCATGGCGCCGGGCTTCACCTGGACCGAGCTGATCGGCTCGACCGCGTCCTGCATCGCCAGCATCACCTTCCTCTCGGCGGCTTTTGCCGGCTGGTTCCTGGCTCCGCTGGCGATGTGGGAACGCGTTGTCGTCGGCATCGCCGCCCTGCCGATGATCCTGGCGACTCCGGCCAGTGTCCTGGCGGGGCTCGTCATTGCCGCGCCCGTCCTGCTGCGCCAGGTGGCGGCGCGGCGGGCCAGCGTGGCGCCCGCGTGAGTTCCCTATATGTTCTTGCCAGTAGGCTGAGCATTCGCTAGCCTTCCCCCTAGGGAATGGGGAGGCGTCGATGGTCACGCGTGTCGCGACGGTTGCGTTCGAAGGCATCGAGGCGCGCGCCGTCGACGTGCAGGTGCAGGTCACGCCGGGCGGTGTCGCCTTCCTTCTGGTCGGTCTGCCCGACAAGGCGGTGGCGGAAAGCCGCGAGCGGGTCCGCGCCGCGCTGATCGCATCGGGACTGGCGCTGCCGGCCAAGCGCATCACCGTCAATCTTGCGCCGGCCGACCTGCCCAAAGAGGGCAGCCATTACGACCTGCCGATCGCACTTGCGGTCATGGCCGCCATCGGCGCGATCCCTGCCGATGCGCTGGCCGGCTATACTGTGCTCGGCGAACTTGCACTCGACGGCTCCATCACCACTGTCGCAGGCGTGCTGCCGGCCGCGATAGCCGCCTATGCCCGCGGACAGGGGCTGATCTGCCCGGCGGCCTGCGGGCCGGAAGCCGCCTGGGCCGCCGCCGATGTCGATATCCTCAATCCGCGCTCGCTGATCCAGCTCGCCAACCACTTCAAGGGCACGCAGGTGATGGCGCGGCCGGTGCCATCCGTGGCCCGGCAATCCGGCCCCCTGCCCGATCTCGCCGATATTCGCGGCCAGGAAAGTGCGCGCCGCGTGCTGGAGATCGCCGCCGCCGGAGGCCATAATCTTCTGATGAACGGGCCTCCCGGTGCCGGCAAATCGATGCTGGCGAGCCGACTGCCCTCGATCCTGCCGCCGCTCTCGCCACGCGAACTGCTCGAGGTCTCGATGGTGCACTCCGTCGCCGGGCACCTCGCCGAGGGGGCGCTGACGGATCGCCGCCCCTTTCGCGCCCCGCACCATTCGGCCTCGATGGCGGCGCTCGTGGGCGGCGGCCTGCAGGCCAAGCCCGGCGAGATTTCGCTCGCCCATCACGGTGTGCTCTTCCTCGACGAATTGCCGGAATTCCAGGCTCAAGCCCTCGACGCACTGCGCCAGCCGATGGAGACCGGCGAGGTGCTGATCTCGCGGGCCAACCATCGCGCCATCTATCCCGCGCGCTTCCAGCTCGTCGCCGCCATGAACCCGTGCCGGTGCGGCAAGGCAACCGAACCCGGCTATGCCTGCCGACGGCAGCCGAACGAGCGCTGCATGGCGCAATATCAGACCCGGATCTCTGGCCCCATGCTCGACCGTATCGACATTGTCATCGATGTGCCGGCCGTAACCGCAACCGACCTGCTTCTGCCGGCCGCGAGCGAGAGTTCGGCAGAGGTCGCGGCCCGGGTCGCTGTGGCGCGCCAGGCGCAGACGGCGCGCTTCGAGTCGCTCGGCCTTTCCGAGATCGCAAACAACGCCGCCTGCCCGGCGCCAGTGCTCGACCAGATCGCCCGGCCGGACAATGCCGGCATCTCGCTCCTGCGCGACGCGGCCGAAGCCCTGAGGCTGACAGCGCGCGGCTACCATCGTGTTTTGAAAGTCGCGCGCACACTTGCCGATCTCGACGGTGAGGCGAAGATCGGCCGCATCCATCTCGCCGAGGCGCTATCCTACCGCTCACGCATCGACCAGGTGGCACAGGCCGCGTGATGTCGACACTGGCACGTGCCGCATCGGTGCCACCAGGTTAACGAACTCATTCAAACGATCGCGAAAGCAGCCTTCGCGCGCGAACGCTTTCTCAAGGGGACGAATACTAGACTGGCATCATGGAAATTCCATCGTTCCCAGTGGTTTGGGCTGCTCTCGCCAGCCTGCTGACCGTTCTGTCGGGCCTTGCCGCCGTGATGCTGCTGCGTGCACGCAATCGGGTCGTGGAGCAGGCGCTGGACATGACCCAGGATCTGGAGAAGCTGACCGACCGACTCTGGGCGCTGGCGGACAGCGAAGAGCGCTATCGCAGCCTGATCGAGGCCCAGGGCGATCTGATCGTTCGCCGGAATGAAAGCAGCATCGTCTATGCGAATGCCGCCTATGCAGCCCTTCTCGGAGCGACCGAATCCGAGGTCATCGGCAGCCACACCGCACCGCGCGTGATTGAGAGCCGCCCTGCGCAGGCGCTGACCGATGGCACGCGGATCTTCGACGAATGCATCGCCTCGCCCGAGGGAGGCGAGCGCTGGATCTCCTGGGTCGAGACCGTCGTGCCGGTCGCTCTCGGCAAGACCGTGCTGCAGCGCGTTGGCCGCGACATCTCCGCCCGGATCGCAGGCGAGCAGGCCCTGGAGGAGGCGCGCAGCCGGGCCGAGAGCGCCAACGAGGCAAAGTCGCGCTTTCTTGCGACCGTCAGCCACGAGTTCCGAACGCCTCTCAACGGCATTCTCGGCATGGCCGACCTCCTGAACGACACCAGGCTGGACCCTGAGCAGACCACCTATGTCCGGGCCCTCAGGACCTCGGGCGAAGCCCTGCTCGGCCTGGTCGACGACATTCTCGACTTCGCCAAGGTGGAGGCCGGGAGGCTCGAACTGGCCGAGGAGCGCTTCGATCTCGGCCAGTTGGTCGAGACGGTCAGCGAATTGATGGCGCCACGGGCTCAGGCCAAGGGGCTCGAGATCGCAAGCTTCCTCACACCTGATCTCGCCTCGCACTGGATCGGAGACCGCGACCGGCTGCGCCAGATCCTGCTCAATCTCGTCGGCAACGCCATCAAGTTCACCGAGACCGGAGGTGTCGGCATTCGCGTCGCGCGGGCGGGCAAGGCCGTCGCCATCAGCGTCTCCGATACCGGCCCCGGCATTCCGCCAGGACGATTGCAGGCGATCTTCGAGGAGTTCGAGCAGGCCGACAGCTCTGCGGCCCGTCGTCATGACGGCACCGGTCTCGGGCTCGCGATCGTGCGCCGGCTCGTGACCTTGATGGGTGGCTCGGTCACGGCAGAAAACGCACCAGGTTCCGGCGCGATCTTTCGCGTCATGTTGCCGCTTCCGGAGGGCAGCGCAGGAATACGGGTCACAGCCCTGCCGGAGTGGCGCGGCAAGCTGATCATGATCGCGTCCGCCGCGCCGTTCGGGCCGGACTATCTCGCGGAAACCATCGAGATTGCCGGCGCATCAATCGTGCGGGCCCGAAATGTGACAGAAGCGCTCGCGCTGCTCGCCGGCGCACAGCGCTTCGATGCCGCCCTGATCGACCAGGCCATCGGGGTCGATGAAGCGCGCTCCGTCGCTGCCGCCGCCCGGCAGGCCGGTGTCGGCGAGTGCCTGATCCTGATGTCTCCCTTTGAGCGCCGCCAGTTCGGCTCACCGCTCGCAGGCGGTTTCACCGGGTTTCTCGTCAAGCCGGTACGCGCCCGCTCTCTCTATGAGCGGCTTGCGCCGCCCGCTCGACCGCGGCGGGAAACCCTGCCGCCCCGGGGTGTGACGCCTATTCAGGCCAGAGATCCCGGTCCACCTCAACTGACGGTCTTGATCGCCGAGGATAACGATATCAACGGGCTGCTCGTGACACGGACACTCGAGCGCCTCGGCTGCACCGCCGTCTGGGCTCGAGACGGGCGCGAAGCAGTCGCCCTCATCGAGGCCGGGCTCACGGGCAAGCGTGCGCCCTTCGATCTCATTCTGCTCGACATCCGGATGCCGGAGCTTGACGGATTGGAAGCCGCTCGCCGGATTCGTGCCCTGGAGTCCTCCCTCGGGCGGCCGAACTTGCTACCCATTGTCGCGGTCACCGCCAATGTCGCCGAGGAGGATCGGCAAGCCGCCCTGGCCGCCGGGATGAATGATTGCCTGGCTAAACCGCTGGCCCGTGAGGCGCTTAGCGCCTGGATCGCGCGTGTCGCCGACTCGCCGCGCCTCACTCTCAGCGCTTGACGAACCGTCACAACTCTGACGCAGTTCTGTCGCGATCCCGTAGGAACATCGGCACTAGCCTGACGAACTGCAGATTCGACGGCACAGGGACGAGACGGACAATGGCCTTCGACATGTTGCGCGGCCTGCGACAGCCGGCAAATCAGCTGCCGGTGGACCACCCTCTCTTGTCGCGCCTCTCTCCGCTCATGCTGATCACTGGCGACACCGTGCGCCGCTTCGGCTGGAAGCAGGACCACCTGGCAGAGTCGCTTGGCCGTTCCGGTTCGCTGGAAGTGCGGCTGGCGCGCGGACCGCGCGAGATCTGGCGGGCGCAGCGACTGCGCTACCGGGTCTTCTACCAGGAGATGTCGGCGAAGCCGGATGTCATCGCCCGCATGTTCCGGCGCGATGCAGATCGCTATGACGCGGCGTGCGACCATCTCCTCGTCATCGACCATGCGGCGCGCGGCCGTTTCGGCGGTCTGAAGCCAAAGGTCGTTGGCACCTATCGCTTGATGCGCGAAGGTTCGGCCCTGCGGCTTGGCGGCTTCTACACCCAATCGGAATTCGATCTCTCGGGAATGATCGAGCGCCATCGCGGCATGCGCTTCCTCGAGCTCGGCCGCTCCTGCGTGCTCAAGCCGTACCGCACCAAGAAGACGGTGGAACTGCTCTGGCACGGCATCTGGGCCTATGTCCGGCACCACCGCATCGATGCGATGTTCGGCTGCGCCAGTTTTGACGGCACCGATCCGAATGCGCTGGCGCTGCCATTGAGCTTCCTGCATCACCACGCCCGCGCCGAGGGCGAGTGGTCCGCCACGGCGCGCCCGGAACGTCATGTTGCGATGGACCGGCTACCGATCGAGCAGGTCGATGCCAAGGCCGCGCTGAAGCTGCTGCCGCCACTGATCAAGGGCTACCTGCGGCTCGGCGCCCGCTTCGGCTCGGGCGCGGTCGTCGACAAGCAGTTCGGCACCACCGATGTCCTGGTCATCGTGCCGGTCTCGGCGATCGACCGGCGCTATCTCGACTATCTCGGCGACGAAGGGCAGCGCTACGCGGCTTGAGCGCACTCACTCTCCCGCGGCAGCCAGCGCCCGCAGCGCTTCCCTGTACGTGGGGTAGCGCAGTTCATAACCCAGTTCGCGCGTCACAAGGGCGTTCGATACGCGCTTGTTCTCCCCGTAGAAGCTTGCCGCCATCGGCGAGAGCTTTGCCGGGTCGAACGGCACTTCCGGCGGCGGGGCCAGGCCGGTCAGTTCGGCGGCAAGCGTGATCACGTCCTGCGGCGGCGCCGGCTCGTTGTCGGTGACGTTGTAGACCGCGCCCGCTCGTGGCCTGGCAAGCGAAGCCAACAGGATGCCGGCGATATCGTCGACATGGATGCGGTTAAAGACCTGGCCGGGCTTGATCAAGCGGTTGGCGGTGCCGGCGCGCAGCTTGGTGATGGCATTGCGCCCGGGACCGTAGATGCCGGATAACCGGAATATATGCACTGGCTTGCCACTGCGCTCGCCCAGCGCAAGCCAGGCTTCATCGATTTCGAGACGCTGCTTCGAGCGCCGGCTCGCCGGCCGGCATTCGACCCCTTCATCGATCCAGGCGCCGCCATGGTCGCCATAGACTCCGATGGTCGAGAGATAGCCGATCCAGCGCAGGTTCGGCGCAGCGGCCAGCGCCTCACCGAGACCGTTCAGCACGGGGTCGCCCTCGTCATCGGGCTGGACCGAGACGAGGACCGCGTCAGCCTCGGCGACGGCCTGGGCCAGAGGGCGCGATACCGCAAAACCGTCATAGACCAGTGTGTGCAACCCCTCGCGGCTGAGCCGCCCCGCCTTTTCGGCCGAGCGGACGGTACCGGTGACCTCCCAGCCCTCCGCTTGCGCCGCACGCGCGAAAAACCCGGCGGAATAGCCGAGACCGAGAATGACAAGCTTCATGCGACAGGTTCCGGAGCAGTGTGGAGGGCAAGCCATTCCTGGCGGACATCGGGATCGGCTTCGCCGGAAAGCACTGCCTCGGCAAGGTCGCGCGCGCGCCCGGGCGCGAGCCTGATCAGGGCCCAGGCGGCCATCGCGCGCACCAGCGGCGAAGCATCTGCAATCAACCGCTCTGCGCTGGCCGCCAGGTCCGACCGGCCGCTATTGCCGATGGCGATCAGCACATTGCGGATGAAGCGGTCGCGGCCAGTACGCTTGACCGGCGTGCCAGCAAAGAGCTGGCGGAAGGAGGGGTCGTCAAGCGCCGCGAGATCGGCCAAGGGCAGTGCCTCAAGCTTGTCCTTCAGGGCCAGGCGGGTCTCGTGCACGGCCTCGGCGAATTTGTTCCAGGGACAAACGGCCAGGCAATCGTCGCAGCCGAAGACGCGGTTGCCGATGCCGGGCCGCAGGGCGGCGTCGATATGGCCCTGATGCTCGATGGTGAGATAGGCGATGCAGCGGCGCGCATCGAGTTGATAGGGCGCGGGGAAGGCGTCAGTCGGGCAGATATCGAGGCAACGTCGGCAGGAACCGCAATGGTCGCGCTCCGGCGCATCGACCGGCAGTTCGGCCGTGGTGTAGATCGCGCCGAGAAAGAGCCAGGAGCCATGCTCGCGCGAGACCAGCACGGTATGCTTGCCCTGCCAGCCAAGACCCGCGGCTTGCGCCAGCGGCTTTTCCATCACCGGCGCGGTATCGACGAAGACCTTGACATCAGCCCCGCCGCGGGCCGCCAGCAACCCGGCGACGCTCTTCAGTCGGCCCTTGATGACATCGTGGTAGTCGCGCCTGCGGGCATAAAGCGAAATCGATGCCTTGTCGGGCTGGCCGAGGATGGCGAGCGGATCGCCTTCGCCTGCATAGCTCACGCCGAGCATCACGATGCTGCGCACCTGACTCCAGAGCTGGCGCGGATCAGCGCGTTCGTCCATGCGCTCGGTCAGCCAGCCCATATCGCCGTGATGTCCGGCCGCCAGCCACGCCCTGAGCCGTTCAGGCGCCTCGGGGATCGCGTTAGCGGAGGCGATGCGCGCGACCACGAAGCCCTCGGCGCTGGCGCGCTCCAGCACCGCGCGCTTGAGCTTCTCGCCGTTCAGAAGTCCAGATTGTCGTAATGGGCGCTCGGCGCCATGCCCGGCACCCGATCGCTCAACAGTGGCCGGAAGCTCGGCCGGGATTTGATCCTCGCGTACCATGCGCGCGCGGCCTCGTCCTCTTCCCAGGGCACATCGCCGAGATAGTCGACGCAAGAGAGATGCGCCGCCGCGGCGAGATCGGCATAGCTCAGCGCACTGCCTGCGAGCCAGTTCCGTTTGGCTGTCAGCCAGGCGATATAGCGCAAATGATAGCGCACATTGGCGCGTGCGGCGCGGATGGCGCTCATTTCCGGCGGGCCACCGCCCTCATCCCGGCTCATGAAGCGCTTCATGACCTTCTCCAGCACCAGCGGGCTGGTGATCTCGGTATCGAATTTGAGATTGAACCAGTCGAGCAGGCGACGAACCTCGACACGCTCGGCCGTCCCTTCCGGCAACAGTCGCCGGGGGCCCAGCGCCAGCCCGCGGGTCTCGTCGAGATATTCCGAGATCGGCCCGGCGCCCGGGACGGCAAAGCCGTTCTCCTCGCGAAAGACGGGTGTCGTGCCAGCCGTGTTGAGTTCCAGAAACTCGCGCCGGCGCTCCCAGACGCGCTCCTCGATCAACTCCGCGTCCTGCCCGAACTCGCCGAGAGCGAGCCGGATAAAGCGCGAATGCGGACATAACGGATAGTGATGAAGGGACGCCATTGCACTCTTGAAACAGATGGATGCGGCCGAAGCAGGGCTGTCGAAGGGGGAGGCATCGGGCTATGCGCCGCGCATTTGCTATAGTCTCGGCTACGCCCCCTCACAACCCGCTGCCCATGGGAAGCCACGAATCCACGGCATTGGCTTGGCGAAGTGGTAACCAATTGGCAAAGAGCTTGGTTCCATAGAGGGGTCCGGTTTACCTCTGCCGCGGCGGCGATCTGAGGCTTCCTGGGAAACAGTCATGCAAAACCTGATCGAAGCGATGGTGCTCGGCATCGTCGAGGGCCTGACCGAGTTCCTGCCAGTCTCCTCCACCGGCCACCTCCTGCTGCTCGGCCACTTTCTCGGCTTCGAATCAAACGGCAAGACTTTCGAGGTCCTGATCCAGCTCGGCGCGATCCTCGCCATCCTGCTGGTCTATTTCCGGCGATTGCTCGACATTGCGTTGCGCCTGCAGAAAGATCCGGCGGCCCGGCGTTTCGTCATCGGCGTGCTCGTCGCCTTCCTGCCGGCGGCGCTGATCGGCGCTTTGCTGCATGGCTTCATCAAGGGCGTTCTGTTCAACCCGTTCCTGGTCTGCTGCGCCCTGATTGCTGGCGGGCTCGTGCTGCTCGTCGTCGATGAACTCGAGCTTGAGGTGAAGCACACCGACGCCACCGCCTTCCCGCTGCCGATGTATCTCAAGATCGGCGTCATCCAGTGCCTGGCGATGATTCCAGGCGTCTCGCGCTCAGGCTCGACCATTGTCGGCGCGATGCTGCTCGGCGCGAGCAAGCGGGCTGCCGCGGAATTCTCGTTCTTCCTCGCCATGCCGACCATGGCGGGCGCCTTCGCCTATGACCTCTTGAAGAACTACAAGATCCTGACCTTCGACGACACGATGCTGATCGTGGTCGGCTTCGTTGCGGCCTTCTTCGCGGCGCTGCTCGTGGTCAAGACCTTCCTCGACTACGTCTCGCGCCGTGGCTTTGCGCTCTTCGCCTGGTGGCGCATCATCATCGGCGCGGCGGGCCTGGTGGGTTTGTGGGTGTTCGGCTGATCGGAAGACAGGTCGAGGACTGCGATCCGGGCAGCTGGCGATTGCCGCGTCGGAGCCTCGGTTTTTCCGGCATTGACGTGCTAGTCTTGCAGGCATTGCTGTGGGCTGACCGGCCCCGAGATGCCAGGAGGCGAGCCTGCCGTGAGTGTCGTTGCCGCCTGTCACTATGTCGATGGGAAGCGTGTCGGGACCGTTTCGCTCGACCAGCCGTCGACCTGTGCTCATGAGCAATCCGATTTCGTCTGGATCGGCCTGCTGGAACCCTCCGAAGAGGAGTTGCGCACGCTCCAGGCCAGCTACGGCCTGCATCCACTTGCGGTCGAGGATGCGCTCAAGGCGCATCAGATGCCCAAGGTCGACATCTATGGCGACCAGCTCTTCATCGTGGCCCGCACGGCACATCTGGAGGATGACGAGATCGCCTATGGCGAGACCGCGATCTTCGTCGGCAAGCACCACATCATCACGGTTCGTCACGGCTCCGCGCGAGCCCATACCGCGCTGCGCAGCCAACTCGAGGCCGCAACCGCGCAAATGCGCTACGGCGTCGATTATGTCCTGCACGGCGTGCTGGATTTCATCGTCGATGGCTATTTCCCGATTGTGGAGACGATCGAGGAGGACGTCCTGGAGATGGAGCAGGAGATGCTCGCCAGCAAGTTCGGCCGGGTCGACGTCCCGCGCATCTTCGGACTGCGCCGCCAGCTCATCCGTTTCCAGCGCGTGCTCGGTCCGATGTCCGAGCTCTGCCGCAAGCTGGTGCATCTGGAACTGCCCTGCATCGATGCGGAAGCGAAGCCTTATTTCAATGACGTCTGGGACCATGCCCGTCGTGCCGAAGCCATGGTGGGGAGCCTGCGCGATATCCTGACCTCCGTCTTCGAGGCGAGTCATCTACTGGAACAGCAGCGCCAGGGCGTAATCACCAGGCAGCTCGCGGCCTGGGCAGCCATGCTCGCGGTCCCGACCGCGGTTGCCGGGATCTACGGCATGAATTTCGAGCATATGCCGGAACTGAAGACCCAGTACGGCTATTTCATCGTGCTCGGACTGATCGCAGCGTTCTGCACCGCGCTCTACATGCGCTTCAAGCGTTTCGGCTGGTTGTAAGGCGAAGCCTCCGCGTCTTCGTCAAAGAGCCGTTTTACGCGTCTCTGAATTGCGAAGGCCGTCGTCACACTCCGCGTCCTGGATCGTCGGACCGGAAATCGTATCCGGTCCGACGATCCAGCCCTTTGTGTTTGCATCGGCTTTCCCGAAAACCGCAATCCACTTTTCGGGCCGATGCTTTAGCTAGCATTACAGTTGCGCTTATTGTGGGTCTCTGAATCCATCGGTCACCATGATTCGGAGATCATGGATGACGGGTGCCTCGATCGAGACGACGCTGGAGCTTTGGGCTTCGTCGTTGCGGGATG
>NZ_JPKG01000044.1 GCF_000735605.1 Allobosea sp. LC85 | reverse complement strand
CCCCCCGCCGCCGGCGATTCGTGCCCCCACCCGCCCCATCCGCGAGGGCGGCGCGCTGGGCGGAGCGCGCCGCCCCCCGCCGCACCGCCCCCCCCCCCGGGCCGGGGCGGCGCGTCTGACCCCCCGCCCCCGCCGGCGCCGCCAATGGATTGGATGCGCAGCCCGCAGTTTAAAACTGCTGAAAACTAAGCTTTATCAATTCAGTAAAGCCGCCCCTCGATAGAAATAGAGTCGAATTCTGTCAATCGATTCTCATTCAATTGCAAAACAATAGAATCAATCCAATGCCGAGTCATTCTAATTTATAGATATTCTATACTACGAACACCACTCTCGGACCTCGGCCTCGCTCAAGCCCTCCTCCCGATCTCGTGATTGCCGTGATCCGGCCGCAAAGCGGGTTGCGTATTGCAACGCACAAGCAGTCGCGCATCATGGCGCCGGACCGCTGCGGACAATGTTGAAGATGCTCGACCGCCGGACTTTCCTCATGGGCTCAACTGCGCTTGCCGCAGTCGCTGCCGGCGCGCCCGGTCCTTCGCTCGCAGGCGATCTCGATATCGTCGTCATCGGCGCGGGCGCAGCCGGCATTGCAGCCGCACGCGAACTGAAAACGGCCGGGCGCCAGGTCGTGATCCTCGAGGCCCGCAACCGTGTCGGTGGCCGCGCCTTCACCGACACCTCGCTTGGCGCTGCCTATGATGCCGGCGCGATGTTCATCCACTGGGCGGAGCGAAACCCCTGGGTAAAGATCGCCGCCGATCTCGGTATCCCGACACCGAACGAATCCTGGGGCAGCGGCTTCCAGGTTTTCGCCAACGGCCAACCGATGTCGGATGCCGAGCGGATCAAGCGGCGCGGTGCCTTCGGGCAAGTCGATCGCAGGCTCGAGACGGTCGACATTTCGAAGCGCGATCTCTCCGTGGCGGAGCTGCTCGGAGATCTCGGGCCGGATGTAGCGCCTGTCGCCACCTCCGGGCTATTGCTCTCGATCGGTGAGGAATCTGATCGCATTTCGGCGCGCGACTACCAGCGCCTGTGGAGCGGCGACGACTTCGTCGTTCCCTCGGGCTACGGCAATCTGGTCGCACGCCATGGCGAAGGGCTCGATATCCGCCTTGGCGAACCGGTCGAAGCCATTCGCTGGGACGGGCCCGGAGTCGAGATCACGACGCGCTCGGGGACGCTAAAGGCGCGCGCCTGCATCGTCACCGTGCCGGTCGGCGTTCTGAAGGCCGGCAGCATCCGCTTCACGCCTGCGTTGCCAGCCCGAACCCGCGACGCCCTGAACGGGATCGGCATGGGCGCTCTCACCAAGATCGCGCTCAAGGTCGAGGGGGATCGCTTCGGCATCAAGCCGGGCATGAGCTATCTCGAAGCCGGCTCGCCCAAGGCCATGATGAATATCGACCTCTTCCCCGACGACAGGGACATCGCCATCGCCTATTGCGGCGGAGACTACGCGCGCGACCTCTCCCGTGCGGGAATCGCCGCCGCACGCGATCATGTGACCGAGCTATTGGCCAGGATGGTTGGCGAGAGCTTTCGCAAGGCCGTCACCGGCGTGTCATTCCCCGTCTGGTGGACCGATCCGTTCTCGCATGGCTCCTATTCCGTCTGCCAACCCGGCTTCGAGACCGCACGGGACAGGCTTGCCGAGCCGATCGGCGGCCGCATCTGGCTGGCAGGCGAGGCGACGGCCGGCGGCGGCGCGATGACGGTGGGCGGCGCGACCCTGGCGGGGCGGGCGGCCGCAGCGGCCGTGGCGCGGCTGAAGGCTTAGCTCTCCAGCTCCAGCTCCCAATTCTGCCCCACCAGATCCTGCCCGAAGGAATGGTGCTTCTCCTCGGCAATGAGCTTGAAACCGGCGGCAACATAGATGCCGCGCGCCGCGTGCAGGATGTCGTTGGTCCACAGGACCATGCGCCGATAACCGGCCGATCGCGCAAAGCCGATCGCCTCCTGCACCAGCGCCTTGCCGAGACCCAGCCCCTGACCGCGCTTCTCAACCAGCACGAGCCGGAGTTTGGCGACCTCGTCCGACTCTCGAACCACGAAGGCCGAGCCGACCGGCACCCCGTCCAGCTCCGCGATGAAGCAGCGCTCCGTGCCGGGCTGGAAGTCTCGCAGGAACTTCGCCGCGATCTCCGCGACCAGCGCCTCGAAGCTGATGTCCCAGCCATAGTCTTCCGCATAGAGCCGACCATGCGCCGATATCACCCAGCCGATATCGCCGGGCCTGTGTTCACGGATGAGCGGTCGCCGCTTTTGCTCCCCAGCTCCGGACAATAGCCGTTCAGCGGTTCCCAGCGCCTCGACCAGATCCGCCTGAGCCGACTGTCCGAGGCGCGCCAGGATCGAGCCGGCCTGGTCGCGTGACGCTTCATCCAGCGGCCGAAAGGCCTCTTGCCCCTCTCGCGTCAGCAACAGGTGCGAAGCCCGCCCGTCGTCAGGCGAACGCTCGCGTCTCAGCCAGCCGGCAGCAGCAAAGCGCTTGAGGATGCGGGAGAGATAGGCGGGATCGAGAGCAAGCTCGCGCGCCAGCTCGCTTGCGAGCCAATCGTCACGTTGAGCCAACTCATAGATCACGCGCGCCTCGGTCAGCGCAAAGCCGGAGCCGTGCAGGCTGCCACCGAGCGCTCCAATCCAGCGCGTGTGGAAGCGGTTGAAGCGTCGGATCGCAGCGATTGCGGGGGTATCTGTGGCGTCCATGGTGATCTCCGTGGTTCAGGATCTCCAGTTGATGGACAAAGTCAATTAAATTGAACGACTGCAGGCAGGAGTTCCTTGACCACTCCTTAACCGGGCTCTGGCCCAATGAAGCGCTCATCCATCTCCTGTGCAGGCGCCGACGCATGCGGGTCGATCTTCTGGCCGGAACAGCCTATGGCGCAGCCGTGATGCCACGCCGCCAACCCATCATCCTCGTCTTCGATTCCGGCCTCGGCGGCCTGACTGTGCTGGCGGAGACCACGCGCGCCCGTCCGGACGCACGCATCGTCTACGCCGCCGATGACGCCGGCTTCCCCTATGGCCGGCTCAGCGAAGCGGAACTCGTCGACCGCGTCCTGCAGGTCATGGAGCGGCTGATTGCGCGCTATCATCCTGACCTTGTGGTGATCGCCTGCAACACCGCCTCGACGCTGGTGCTGCCGGCGTTGCGCGCCCGCTTCACCATCCCCTTCATCGGCACCGTTCCGGCGATCAAGCCAGCAGCCGAGACCACCCGCAGCGGCCTGATCTCGGTCCTGGCGACGCCCGGCACTGTCGCCCGCGACTATACGCGCGGCCTGATCGAGGCCTATGCGGCTCGCTGCGAGGTTACGCTGGTCGGCTCGACTCGCCTTGCCGGCCTCGCCGAAGCGGCGCTCAAGGGCGAGATGATCGACGACGCGGCAATCCTTGCTGAACTCGAGCCCTGCTTCGTAGAGAATGACGGCGGGCGGACCGACGTGATCACACTCTCCTGCACGCATTATCCGCTGCTGCTGGAACGCATGCGCCGACTGGCACCGTGGTCCGTCACTTGGGTCGACCCTGCCCCGGCCATCGCCCGGCGGGTTTCCCAATTGCTTGGACCGGCAGCGCCCCCGCCCTTCAGCGCTGCAGGCGACGCGCCGGCGATTTTCACGGGCGGGGCCGGCATCAGCGGACCGCTGCGCATCGCTCTCGCAGGCTACGGACTGTCCCAGGTCCTGATCGAGCCATTTCCGCTGATGAATTGAACGCCAATTCCCAGGCGTCGCCCCAAGGCATTTGACTTGCTGGGGCTCCTGCGCCTATAGGGCTCTCGTCGCGCGGGTCCATCAGGGCCCGCGAGGCTTTTTCCGCACCCGTGATCCGCTCGTCGAGAGCCGGATCTGTCGCCCTGGAAACGGGGACAGGAGGGCGCGGTCCTCAACTCGCGAACCAAGAGGACACGCGATATGTCGAAGCGCCACGAGGCGAAGTACAAGATTGACCGCCGTCTCGGTCAGAACATCTGGGGCCGCCCGAAGTCCCCGGTCAACCGCCGCGAATACGGCCCCGGCCAGCACGGCCAGCGCCGCAAGGGCAAGCCCTCCGATTTCGGTACGCAGCTGCGCGCCAAGCAGAAGCTGAAGGGCTATTACGGCTCGATCTCCGAGAAGCAGTTCCGCCGCTACTACGCCGAGGCGATCCGCCTGAAGGGCGACTCGGGCGAGAACCTCGTCGGCCTGCTCGAGCGCCGTCTCGACGCGGTGATCTACCGCGCCAAGTTCGTCCCGACGGTCTTTGCCGCTCGTCAGTTCGTCAACCACGGCCACGTCACGGTCAATGGCAAGCGCGTCAACATCGCGTCCTACCAGGTCAAGCCGGGCGACGTGATTGCGGTGAAGGAATCCTCCCGCCAGCTCGCCATCGTGATCGAATCGGCCGCGCTCGCCGAGCGCGACGTGCCGGACTACATCGATGCCGACCACACCAAGTTCTCGGCCACCTACACCCGCACCCCGACCCTCTCGGACGTGCCCTACGCGGTGCAGATGGAACCGAACCTGGTCATCGAGTTCTACTCGCGCTGATCCTGCCTTTCAGGTTCGGGCCGCGTGGCTCCGATCAGAATCAGAAAGGGGCGGCTCTACGGAGCCGCCCCTTTCTGTTTGAGCCCTTAATAAGGGCACCCAGCGTCCTGTCCTGGGGCGGAACACGAAGCGGGAGCCGACCGTTCGGTGTCCCGCTCCGCCCCCCAGCACTCCTCGCCCTCGATCCGGCCCGATCTCGATACCGTTCCACGCCGGATGTCCGGCGGGGCTCCGGGTCCAGAAGGCGATGCCGTTGAACTGGATGGTCTGCGAGACATCAGGCAGCGCATCGCGATAGATGCCGAAGCGCGGCTGTGCGTCGATGCCCGGCTTGCCCGCCTTCGTCATGCCATGGCGCGGATATCCGAGCACACCGCGATAGGCAGGGCAGGGCCACAAGGCCCTGAGCAAAACAGCAAAAGGGGCGGCCAGCAGGAGCCACCCCCTCTTTGACGCACGCCCCCTCGCTGCGGCACTGTCGGGTTATCGTTCGTCAGAGATGCGAACCCACCTCGTCACGAAAGAAATAGCAGCCGAGCCCGACGCAGCCGATCAGGATCGAAAGGCCATACGGGCCGAACAGACAGAGGATGAAAACGAAGGCGATGAAAATCCTCATCAGCCAGGTGGACGATTGAGCCTTCATGAGACGCCCCTCTCACGAGAGTTACTGCGTGGAGCCTAGGCGCTCAAAAATGAACTCAATTTGAAGGATCATGGTAAACTCTCGTTTTTCATGACTGCGGTCGCCTCAACGTTTACTGCCTTGCTCTTGGGCATCGTCATGCGAACATGCACGTCCGACAGCAGCATAGAAAAAGGCGGCCCGAAGGAGCCGCCTCGTGAAGCCGATCGGGACGCGATCAGTTGTGGTCGTCGTCGCTGTCATAGCGGCCGCGACGCGAACCACGATCATCATCGTCGCGATCCCAACCGCCGCGTCGATCCTGCCAGCGCTCGCGCATGTTCTCCCGCATCCGCTCCATGCGGTCGTGCCCCTCGGAGAACGCCTCGCGCACAGCCCGGCGCGCCACCGTCTTCTGCTCATCGCTCAAAGTTGACCACAGCGGACGAACGGCATCCGCGAGTTCCTTGCTGCGCGTAGCACGCGCGGCCTGGCGGCTGGCCATTGCGTCCAGCCGCTCCATGATATCGGCATGGCGGAAGTTGTCACGCTGCTCGCGCATCGCCGCGAAGCCCTCGCGACGCTGTTCCATGCCCTTCTTCACCGTGTTCTCGACCGCATCGAACAACGGGACCTGCTCGGGCTTGAGCTTCATGTCGGTGCGCAATTTGGCAAAGCGTTCGTTCATGCGGGCCTGCGCCCGCTCGAACCGCTCCTTCATGCGGGCTTCCATCTGCTCGGCGCGGCGCTGGTCGCGTTGCTCCATCCGCTCCTGTCGGGTCATGTCGCGCGAGGATTCGGATCCGCCGGCGGGCGGAACTGGCTGCGGCTGCGGCTGCGCGATCGCGAACGTCGCGGCCAGAGCGGCTGCCGACGAAGCTGCGATAAGGGCGATGCGTTTCATCCTGGGTCTCCGTTTGTCGTATCGACAAGGTCAGGTCGCTGGCGGGTCTCGAAGCCGGTTCGCGATCACGGCAAGGCTGACCTCGCGCTCCTGACCCTGCAATGGCGCAAGCATGAAAAGATCGTAATGTAGCGATGACGCGCCAGCGAGCGCGAAGTTCCCCCAGCTCTCCCGGTGTCATTCCTCGTGATGCGCAACCTGATCACCGATGTGCGCGGCCTCCTCGTCGGGCAAGCCCAGGACCTTGCCGCCGCGACCGGCGTCACTGTGGCCCTGTTTGACCGCCCGACCATGGCCTCAGTCGCCGTTCTCGGCGGCGCTCCCGGCTCCCGCGATACCGCATTGCTGGAGCCGGAAATGACGGTCGAGCATGTCGACGCCATCGTGCTCTCCGGTGGCTCCGCCTGGGGACTGGCGGCCGCTGACGGGGTCATGGCGGCGCTTGCCGCAAACGGGCGCGGTTTCCCGGTCGGTGGCATGCGCGTGCCGATCGTGCCGCAGGCGATCCTCTTCGATCTCCTGAACGGCGGTGACAAGGGCTGGGCCAAAGGCAATGGCGCGGAAGCCCCCTATCGCGCACTGGCGCGCGCGGCGGCAGAGAATGTCGGCGCGGACTTTGCCCTCGGAAGTGCCGGCGCAGGCTACGGTGCGACCACAGCCACGCTCAAGGGGGGCCTGGGCTCAGCCAGCGCGCGCGCCGCCACCGGGCAGATCGTCGGCGCCCTCGTCGCCGTCAATGCCGTCGGCAGTGCCACGATCGGCGACGGACCTTGCTTCTGGGCCGCTCCCTATGAGTGCGAGAGTGAGTTCGGCGGCCTCGGCTGGCCCTCCGCGATTTCACCTGATGATCTCAGGCTGCGCTTCAAGGGCGGCACCGGGCAGAACACCACGATCGCACTCGTCGCGACCGACGCCTCACTGACCAAGTCGCAGGCGAAGCGGCTGGCTCTTGCGGCGCATGATGGTTTGGCCCGGGCACTCAGGCCGGCCCATGCCCCCCTCGACGGCGACATCGTCTTTGCCGCGGCGACTGGTCATAGCGGCGCGCCGTCCGATGCCTTCGCCCTGGCCGAACTGTGCGCGACCGCAGCCGACGTCCTCGCTCGAGCCGTCGCACGCGGCATCCATGCCGCAACGGCCCTTCCCTTTGCCGGAGCCAAGCCCGCCTGGCGCGACAGGTTCGGAACCTGACGCTCGCTCCGCTCCGCTCCCGCAGCGTTTACCAACTGGAAAGGCAAGACTCCACATCATTCACGTGTAGTTGCACGGACCTATCTTCGTTGACCGCTTCGCGCCGGTCGCGCGATCATCGATACAGGCTGCAGCATGCGTGAGATCGCCTTTGGCGCCACGTTCGGTCTCGCCACGGCGCTGGCTGCGCTCCTCACTGCGGCTTGGCCAATATCCGGCCGCCCGGTCGCTTCATATTTTCCTCCGGGCACGACGGCGGCCGAAGCAGCTGCAGCGATCGGGCAAGCGGGCGGACGCCTGCTCGAATTTGGAGACACGCCCTCCCTCGTCATCAGCATCAGCGACCGCCCCGATTATGCCGTGGGCCTTTATCGCTCGGGCGCCTGGCTCGTGGCCAGCGCGACATTGGCCAGACTTTGCATGAGCCGCTCTGGGAGGCGCCGTACATGAACAATGTCGAACAACTCAGAGCGCAGTTCGCCTATGTACTGAATGGCGTGCTCTGGGCAAATGCCGCGCTTCTGGCACTAACCAATGGTCTGACGGAGCACGACAATTTTGAACTTCTCCTTGCAGCCGGCGTCGGGCTTGCCAGCCTGGGAACGCTGGCATGGTGGATCGATGGGACGAACTGGCTCGCGCGCCAGATAACCTCTGTCGCCACCATGGGACAGGTGATGCTTCTGGTCTACGCGTTCAGCGGCCATCCCTATCAGGCCGACACGCATATGTATTTCTTCGCCATGCTCGCCGTATTGTCCGGCTGGCTCGACTGGCGCGTCTTCGTGCCGACGACGATCGCGGTTGCATCCCATCACGGACTTCTCAGCGCGATCAATCCAGTGGCGGTCTTCCCGAATGGCGGCGGCCTCGGCCGCGTGCTCCTCCATGCGGTGATCGTCGTCGTTCAGGCCGTGGCCCTCGGCTGGATCGTGAATTCGCTTCGCGCCGCCTTCATTGCCTCCGAGCGCGAACGGCAAGCAGCAACTACGGCGCAGCTCGCCGCGGAGGAAGCCCGGCACGAGGTCGCAACGACGACGGAGCGAGCAGCCACCGAGCGGCGAACGATCCTGTTCGCGATCGCGAGTGACTTTGAAAGCAAGATCGCCGGCATCGCGCGGGATGTGATCTCGTCCGTGCAAACGGTCAGTGCCGCCGCCCAGCAAATGATGAGCGGCGCCACACAGGTCGCGGAACGCTCGAAGGCTGCCTCGACCTCCTCGCATCAGGCCTCTTCGAATGTGATCGCCGTAACGCAGGCGACCAGCGAGCTTGCAGCCTCGATCAGGGAAATCGACAAGCAGGTTGCCGAAACCTCTCGGATCGTCGGTTCGACCACCACCAATGCACAGACCGTGCTGACGACGGTCAACCAGCTTTCGAAGAAGGCCGACAATGTCGGGAATATCGTCGGCATGATCTCGACGATTGCCACGCAGACAAATCTGCTGGCCCTCAATGCCGCGATCGAAGCGGCTCGCTTCGGTCATTCCAGCAGTGGCTTTGCGGTCGTGGCCCAGGAGGTCAAGGCACTGGCCAACCAGACCTCGCTGGCGACAGAAGATATCCAGCGCCAGATCGAAGCGATCCGCAACTCCAGCGAAGAGGCCGTCCGTGCCATCGACACCATGAACACGACCATCGGCTCGCTCAATAAGGTCTCGGCAGCAGTCGCGACCGTCGTCGAACAGCAGAACGCCGCCACATCGGGGATTGCCCGCAACATCGAGATTGCAGCACACGAGACTATCGCGGCCTCCGGCAATATCGAGTTCGTCAGCCGGGTGGCAGCGGAAACCGGTCAGGCCGCGGCCTTCGTGGCCGAATCCGCCGACAGGCTGGCCGCCCAATCCGCGCATCTCGACACCGAGGTCGCGCAGTTCCTGGGGCGGATCCGGGCAACCTGATTCTCATGCGTGCGCAGCTGCGAGACCGGGGCTCGTTTGCCTTACGATCCGGCCGCCTCGAACGCCGCATGGTAGCGGACTTCGCCCGTCGGCAGTTCCCCGCCAAAGGCAAGCACCTGGAAATATTCCTGCGGCACATCGGCAAGCCAGAGCCGCGGGTCAGTCGTGAAACCGAAGCGGCCATAATAGGCCGGCGCCCCCAGCAGCACGCAGCCCTTTGCACCGATCGCCTTCAACCTGTCGAGGCCGGCGCGCACCAAAGCCTGCCCGATGCCTCGCCCCTGCATCTCCGGATGAACAGCCAGAGGTCCGAGACCATACCAGCCAAGCTCCTGCCCACCAATCGCGACCGGCGAGAAGGCGACATGGCCGAGCAGGTCGCCGCCATCGGCGGCGACAAGGGACAACGCCAGCACACCGGCCCCGCGCAGGCCATCGACGATCGCGGCCTCCGTCTGGCTGCTGTGAGATGCGTCCCTGAAGGCGCCAGCAACAAGAGCCCGGATCGCGGGAATATCAGCTGGTTGCTCGTCTCGGATGATCATGTCTCGTCCTCGGATAGCACAGCAGCAGGAGGGCCCATGACGGGCCCTCCCCCCTTGGCCTCACCGGTTATCGGCCTGCGACCTCACGGCGAGCCGGCCCTGCCGCGAGATGCGATAGGGCCGGCCCTGCTTCGATTCGATCATCCGCTTGCGCCTGAGACGACCGAAAAGCTCGAGCGTGCAGTTGGTCAGCACGTAGCCCTCATGCGTGAAGCAGTCGACATGGTGGATGCGGCCATCATCGCCGCGATGGTGACGGATATGCCCGCTCTGGGCCAGCACGTGCAGCACGCGCTGCTCGCCCCTGGAGATATTCATGTTTGTAGTGCCTGTGCATGAAACCATGACAAGCGCCTGAGCCGCATGCAGGCATCGAATGCCGCATTTCAGACCCGGCGCTGCATCACGTTCCGCCGAAGCGAAACGTCACCGGGTTCCCGCACTCTCAAACATGAAATCCCCCAACAAGGTCATTTCCCGGCGCATTGGCGCGGGAGAACGGGCGCTTAAAGCACCCCCCTCCTAACGTCAACAGCCGCCTGGGGCGTTTCGCACCTGCATCGAATGCGCTATGGGGACGGCATGTCGACAGATGCATTTCTCCAGCGGTTCGGCGCGCCCGGCACGCCCCAGCCCGATCCTGTTGCGGCAGCGCAGAGCGCGATGCGCAACGCCTTGCCCAAGCGCTTTTATGAGACCGCGAGCGTGCTCGAGCGCGACGGGCTGTTCCATGTCGCGCTCGATGGCAGGACGGCCCTGACCCCGGCACGCAATCCCTTGGCCATTACCTCGCGCCCGGTCGCCGAGGCGCTCGCTGCGGAATGGCAGGCCCAGGGCGAGCGGATCGACCCCGCCGTCATGCCGCTGACACGACTGGTCAACTCGGCGCTCGACGGCGTCTCCGATCAGCATGAGGCCGTGCGCGCCGAGATCGTACGCTATGCCGGCAGCGATGCGCTTTGTTATCGCGCCAGCGAACCGGACAATCTGGTCGAGCGCCAGCATAGTGTCTGGGGCCCGATCATCGCCGACGCCGAGGCCGCGCTCGGTGCCCGCTTCACCCTCGCCGAGGGCGTGATGTTTGCGAAACAGCCGGCCGAATTGCTCGCCGCCGTCGCCCGCCGCGTTGCCCATCTTGCCGCGCCGCTGGCGCTCGCCGGAGCGCATAATGTGATGACACTTTCAGGCTCGACCATTCTCATGCTGGCTCTCGCCGACGCGCGGCTGGACGAAGAACAGGCATGGACCGCAGCCCATCTCGATGAGGACTACCAGATCGAGATCTGGGGACAGGACGAGGAAGCCGCCGAAAGGCGGACGATCCGCCGCCAGGAATTCGCGGCGGCCGTGCTTCTGCTCCAACACGGATAGCGAAAGCCCGAACGAACGGCTGATGGACAGCATGGCCTTCGCCCCTTAAGCCGAAAACGCAGGCGTTCTGACCGGCGACGGGGCATTTCCATGAAGGACATTCTCGAGCAGCTTGAATCCCGCCGTGAAGGCGCGCGCAAGGGCGGCGGCGACAGGCGCATCGAGGCGCAGCACAAGCGCGGCAAGCTGACGGCGCGCGAGCGTATCGAGCTCCTGCTCGATCACGGCTCCTTCGAAGAATTCGACATGTTCGTGCAGCACCGCTGCGTCGATTTCGGCATGGAGAAGGGTGAGAAGATCCCGGGTGACGGCGTCGTCACCGGCTGGGGCACGGTCAATGGACGCACCATCTTCGTCTTCTCAAAGGACTTTACCGTCTTCGGCGGCTCTCTCTCCGAGACACATGCCCAGAAGATCACCAAGATCCAGGAGATGGCGCTGAAGATGCGGGCCCCGATCGTCGGCCTGTTCGATGCCGGTGGCGCCCGCATCCAGGAAGGCGTCGCGGCGCTCGGCGGCTATGGCGAGGTCTTCAAGCGCAATGTCGCGGCCTCGGGCGTCATTCCCCAGATCTCGGTGATCATGGGCCCATGCGCAGGCGGCGACGTCTATTCCCCGGCCATGACCGACTTCATCTTCATGGTCCGCGACACGAGCTACATGTTCGTCACCGGTCCGGAAGTGGTGAAGACCGTCACCAACGAGACCGTCACGTCCGAGGAATTGGGCGGCGCCAAGGTCCATACCTCGAAATCCTCGGTGGCCGACGGCTCCTTCGAGAACGATGTCGAGGCGTTGCTGCAGGTGCGCCGGCTGATCGATTTCCTGCCGGCCAACAACACGGTCGGCGTCCCGGAATGGCCGAGCTTCGACGTGCCTGACCGCGTCGACATGAGCCTCGACACGCTGGTGCCGGACAATCCGAACAAGCCCTATGACATCAAGGAGTTGATCCTGAAGACGCTCGACGAGGGCGACTTCTTCGAGATCCAGGCGGCCTATGCCGGCAATATCGTCACCGGCTTCGGCCGCATCGAGGGCCGCACCATCGGCGTCGTCGCCAACCAGCCAATGGTGCTCGCCGGCGTGCTCGATTCGGATGCCAGCCGCAAGGCGGCCCGTTTCGTGCGCTATTGCGACGCCTTCGAGATCCCGATCGTCACCTTCGTCGACGTGCCGGGTTTCCTGCCAGGCACGTCGCAGGAATATGGCGGGCTGATTAAGCACGGCGCCAAGCTGCTCTTCGCCTATAGCGAATGCACCGTGCCGCTGGTCACGGTCATCACCCGCAAGGCCTTCGGCGGCGCCTATGACGTGATGGCCTCAAAACATATCGGCGCCGACGTCAACTATGCCTGGCCGACGGCGCAAATCGCAGTGATGGGCGCCAAGGGCGCGGTCGAGATCATCTTCCGCGGCGGCGATGCCGAGACCATCGCCCGCCAGACCAAGGAATATGAGGACCGTTTCATGAGCCCCTTCGTCGCCGCCGAACGCGGCTATGTCGACGAGGTGATCATGCCGCACTCGACCCGCCGTCGGATCGCCCGGGCACTGGCCATGCTCAGGACCAAGAGCGTCGAGCGGCCCTGGCGCAAGCACGACAATATTCCGCTGTGACAGTGCGATCTACCGCCAGCGGCGGAACACCGCACTCGCATTGACGCCGCCAAAGCCAAAACCGTTCGAGATGGCATGCTCCATCGGAAGCGGACGCGCTTCCCTCGCCACGAGATCGAGGCCTGCCGCATCCTCGTCCGGATTGTCGAGGTTGAGTGTCGGCGGAGCGATCTGGTCGCGCAGCGCCAGGATCGTGAAGATCGCTTCCAGCCCTCCGGCAGCGCCGAGCAAGTGGCCCGTCGCCGATTTGGTGGCGCTGATCGCGATGCTGCGCTCCGAACCGAAGAGGGCCTTGATTGCCGCCAACTCGCCACGGTCGCCAACCGGGGTCGAGGTCGAATGCGCATTGAGATGACGGATATCGGCCGGCTGCAGGCCCGCCTGTTTCAGGGCGATCTCCATGGCGCGGCGCGCGCCCGAACCGTCTTCCGGTCCTGACGTGATGTGATAGGCATCGGCGCTGGTGCCGTAGCCGGTGATCTCGGCCAGAGGTGTAGCGCCCCGCGCTTGCGCATGCTCCAGCGCCTCGATCACCAACATGCCGGCGCCCTCGCCCATGACGAAGCCGTCGCGGTCCCGGTCGAAGGGGCGGGACGCGCGCTCGGGCTCGTCATTGAAACCCGTCGAGAGCGCCCGCGCCGCGGCAAAGCCGCCAAGCGCGACAAGATCGACGCAGGCCTCAGTGCCGCCGCAGAGAGCGATATCCGCCTCTCCGGCCCGGATCAGGCGCGCCGCATCGCCGATCGCCTGCACGCCGGCAGCGCAGGCCGTGACCGGGGCGCCGATCGGTCCCTTGAAGCCGTGGTCGATCGAGACATGGCCGGCCGCGAGATTGACCAGAAAGGACGGGATCGTGAAGGGCGAGAGCCGCCGCACACCCCGCGTATCGGTTATGCGCACCGCTTCGGCAATCGCCGGGAAGCCGCCGATGCCGGAGGCGATGACCGTCGCGGTGCGCTCCCGTTGCACGTCCTCGATCGGCGCCCAGCCGGCCTGCTCCAGTGCCTCCTTCGCCGCCACCAGTGCGAACTGAATGAAGCGATCCATCTTGCGCTGGTCCTTGGGCGCGATCGCGCCGTCGGGATCGAAGCCGCCCTCGGCATCCTCCGCCTTTGTCGGCACGACGCCGGCAACCTTGGCCGGCAAAGTCTCGACAATGCTGTCGGGCAGGCGGCGCAGCCCGGAGCGGCCGGCGAGCAGGCGCGACCATGCCAGTTCGGTTCCACAGCCCAGGGGCGAGACAACGCCCATACCGGTTACGACGACGCGGCGCATCGGCAGATCCTATTCGATGTGAGAGGGAGAGAGCAGCCGCAAGTCCCTCTGCGCGGCAATGCGCTGGCGCATCTGTTCGCTGGCTCGCGGACCGGGGATGAGAACGACATTATCGGACGTGATCGGCATCGCGCTGGCCGCATCGACCAGGATCGGGGCGAGCGGCCGGCCCGAATCGCGCCCCGCCAGCAGCAGGGACACGCCCTCGGGGGCGAGATACCGGTTGCCCCAGGCGAGCATCGCCGCAATCACCGGGAAGAAGTCCCGCCCCTTAACGGTGAGCAGGTATTCATACCGTTTTGGCCGGTCACGATAGAGCCGCCGCTCGAACAGGCCGCTCGCCGTCAGATGTTTGAGGCGCCGGGCCAGCATATTGGGCGCAATGCCGAGGCTCGTCTGAAATTCGTCGAAGCGCGTGAGGCCCCCGAGCGCATCACGCAGGATCAGGATGCTCCACCACTCGCCCACGGTATCGACCGTCCGCGCGCAGGGGCATTCCGAGAGTGAGGTGAGCCTGGGTTGCATGCCCGTACCGGCTAGACCAGCAACTATCTTTTTGCAAGTAACCGATCTAGCCGAATGCAGGCGCCTTTCGTGCTGGGCCGCTAGCCCGACGTTCGGAACGCTTCATCCGTATGCAGAATTGCGCGCATACTTTGCATATCGGAAAAATTACGCGCCCAGCGAGCATTTCTGTTCTGCAACCAGCTTCGCCGAACCTCCCGGCCTGCGCCCCACGGGCATGACTCCAGCAAAATAATCGTCTAAGGCGGCGCTCGCCCCCAAGAGATCTCCCGCACTCGATGCTGTTCAATTCCTTCGTCTTCCTGCTCGGCTTTCTGCCGCCGGCACTGGCCTTGCACTGGCTGGTCGAGCGTTTTCAGCCAAGCCTGCGGCTCCCTGTTCTGGCGCTCCTGTCCTTTGTCTTCTACGGCTATTGGGACTGGCGCTTCGTCCCGCTGCTCGCTTTCTCGATCCTGCTCAACTGGTGGATCGCCGAAGCCTTCCTGAAGACGAAGCGAGCCGGCCTGATTTCTCTGGCTATCGCGCTCAACCTCGCCGTGCTGGCGCTGTTCAAATACTTCAATTTCTTCGCTGACCTCGCAGGCATGGTTCCGGGACTACCCGCTCCCAAGCTCGATCTGGCACTCCCGCTCGGCATTTCATTCTTCACCTTCCACCATGTGATGTACCTGACGGATCTCAGGCGCGGCGAGGCGCCGCGCTACGATCTGGTGCGCTATACGCTCTACATCGCGTTCTTCCCGCAGGTGCTTGCCGGGCCGCTGGTGCGCTGGCGCGAGATCATGCATCAGTTCGACGAGCGGCCCTATTTGCGGTCGGACGCAGTCGAACGCATCGCGCGGGGGCTGATGCTCTTGACCGCCGGCCTCGCCAAGAAGGTGCTGCTCGGCGACCCGCTGGCCGAATATGCCAACCCGGTCTTCGCAGCAGCTGCCGCCGGGCAGGCTGTCTCGATGGCCGAGGCCTGGCAAGGCGCGCTCGCCTTCACCCTCCAGATCTATTTCGACTTCTCCGGCTATACCGACATGGCACTCGGCCTGGCCCTGCTCTTCGGCATCGTGCTGCCGCAGAATTTCGACGTGCCCTATCGCAGCGTCAGCATCCAGGATTTCTGGCGGCGCTGGCATATGACGCTGTCGCGCTTCCTGCGTGACTATCTCTACATCTGGATGGGTGGCTCGCGCCGGGGCCTGCCGACCCAGATCTGGGCGCTCTTCGCCACCATGGCGCTCGGCGGCCTCTGGCATGGCGCCGGCCTCACCTTCATCGCCTGGGGCATCGCCCATGGACTGGCCTTGATCGTCTGCCTGCTCTGGCGCCGCGCCAAGCTGCCGATGCCGGAGTTGCTCGGCTGGGCCCTGACACTGCTTTTCGTCACGCTGTCCTGGGTCCTGTTCCGCGCCTCCTCCTTCCCGGCGGCGCTGACGATCTACAAGGGCCTCTTCGGCTTCGCGCCCATCGGCTCCGGCTTCAAATGGCGCGCGTTGCTGCCCGCTGCCGCCTTTGCGCTGATCGGTCCGACCGCCTGGGCAATGGTGCACCGACTGCCGCCGGCGCGGTGGATCGCCGTGCTGACGGCCGTGCTTTTCGTGCTCGTGTTGTTCAAGATCGGCGACGACGCCAATTATGAATTCATCTACTTCCAGTTCTGAGTGGCCGGGGACCGCATCCAAGCCCGCTAATGGGATGCGTTGGCCAGGATTTCTGCGTGTCCTGCTGGCTGCAGGCTGTCTTCTGGTGTCCGCCTTCTTCCTGGCCGCCATGGTGATCGATCCCTATGACACCGGCCGCTCACCGCTTTCATTGAAGGAGGGCGTTCGCCCGCAAGGACCACGCACGGCCGCCGCCAGCCGCGGCCGCGATCCTGCCTTCTCGGGGGCCATCTTCGGCAACTCCCATGTCCAATTGGTCAAACCGGAGCAGCTCAAGGCGCTGACCGGAGTTCCGTTCGTCTCGTTGATCGCGCCCGCAACAGGGCCGCGGGAAACCCTGGTGCTGATCGACTGGTTCCTGCGCCATAGGCGGGAGCCCGCGCGGGCTCTGGTCGTCGGTATCGACGAAGCCTGGTGCACCCCGGACCCGGCACTGCCGATCGGAAAGCCATTCCCGTTCTGGCTCTTCAGCAGGAGCACCGCAGAATATCTTATCGGACTGATGCGTTACGACGTGCTGGAGGAAGTCCATCGACGGATCCGGTACCTCACGACGCATAGCCCGGAGCGTGCCCGGCCAGACGGCTATTGGGACTATGAGGAGGGCTATAAGATCCAGGGCTTTCTCGATTCCCCGCAGCACCGGAGCAAGCTGCTTGCGCCGAGGAACGTCAGCGGCGGAAACGGGACCGGCCCCTTTCCAGCTGCGACCGCGCTCGCCGCGCTCCTGGAAGCGGAAGCGAATGACATCCCTGTCATCCTCGTGCGCCCGCCCGTCTATGTGAGCGCCCTGCCGGAGCCGGGCAGTTCTGCGGAGCGCGCCGACACTGCCTGCCGGGCCGCATTCCGGGCCCTCGCCGACAAACGCCCCGCAACGAAGCTTGTCGATCTGCGTCGCGACACGCCTCTGATACGCGAGCCCTCCAATTTCTTCGACCATAGCCATTACCGCCAGATTGTCGCCCGCGAGGTCGAAACGAGCATCGCGGCGGCGCTCACGTCTCTGCGATAGGCTTGGCAAAGATGCCCCGAGAACGGCGGATTTCATTTTTATGACAACCACTTCGCAAGATTGGTTGAAACTGCATCGATCGCGATTGTTACTGTCTCTCTCCCTCGCTATAAGGGCGCCAAATCGGCGGCCCGACTAAGGCAGAGTCGGTAGGCACGCCGGAAACAGACACTCAGAGAGCGCGCCTATGTCGAAACAGATCATCCTGGACGCCGACTACCGACCTTCCGACGCCGAGCCCTTCATGAACGAGCGGCAGCGCGAATATTTTCGCAGCAAGCTGCTCGCCTGGAAGGAGGAGATCCTCAAGGAGGCCAAGGAGACGCTGGTCACCTTGCAGAGCGAGAGCGAGAATCACCCCGATATCGCCGACCGCGCCTCATCGGAGACCGATCGCGCGATCGAGTTGCGCGCACGTGACCGTCAACGCAAGCTGATCGCCAAGATCGAAGCCGCGATCGCGCGGATCGATGAGGGCAACTACGGCTATTGCGAGGAGACCGGCGAGCCGATCTCGCTCAAGCGCCTCGAGGCCCGGCCGATCGCAACGCTTTCGCTGGAGGCGCAGGAGCGTCACGAGCGCAACGAACGCGTTTTCCGCGACGACTGAACGCCCTCGGCATTCAAAGCCAGCAAAAAGGCCTTTCGCCGATGGCGAAAGGCCTTTTTGCTGGAATGGATGAAACCCCGCACTGGAGGCGCGGGGTTTCACTGGATGCCGCCGTAAAGCTTGGGGAGCGTGGCTGGCATCCGGGACAGGGGCGTGCTTCGGGAGGAAGCAGCCCGCCGGCCAGGGAGGGAAAGGCGGGGAGCGTACCTCGCCTGGCCGGATTTCTCGGAGAACCGTCAGAAGGGCAGCAGGATGTCCATCACCTGCTGGCCGTAGCGCGGCTGCTGGACATCGGTGATCTGACCGCGCCCTCCGTAAGCGATGCGCGCCTGAGCAATCTTGCTTGAATCGATGGTGTTGTCGGATTCGATGTCCTCAGGCCGGATCACACCGGCGACGATCAGTTCGCGCACCTCGAAATTGACCCGGATCTCCTGCTTGCCCTCGATCACGAGATTGCCGTTCGGCAGGGTCTGGGTCACCACGGCCGCGACATTGGTGGCAAGCTGCTCGGCGCGGCGGACCGAACCCGAGCCTTCGCTCGACCCCTCGGAGTCGAGCTTGAGCAATTCGCCCGCGCTGGAACCGTCCGGCAGGAATTTGTCGAGTTTGTTCTCGAACCCCATGATCCTCGCTGCGCCGAAATCCTCGCCGTTCTTGCGGCTGCGCTTGGTGGTGTTGTCGAGCTGGGCCCGGTCGGTGACCTTGACCTTGACCGTAACGAGGTCCCCGACCATGCGGGCGCGCTGGTCCTTGAAGAAGGCGCGCGAGCCTGTGCGCCACAACGAGTTCGGCGCGAAGGAGGCATGCTCGACCGCCGGCATCGGCATCTGCACAGGCTTGTAGCCCTTCATCGCAGTCGGATCCTCGATCGGCGAGAGCGCCGGCGCCTGGCCAACATTGGCGAGCCGATCGGCGGCGCCGCAGGCGCCGAGCGTGAGACCGAGCGCAAGGACACTCGAAAACCTGAGAAGCTTGGCATGGGACATGATGATGTTCCGCATTTTCGTCACTACTGCGCGTTGGCGACGCGGCCGATGCCGGCCGACTTGACTGTGATCCGGCCGGGCCCGCTGACCGTCCCCTGCAGCACACGCTTGGATTGGGGATTGGTGACACTGACGACATCGCCTTTCGCGCCAGCCTCTCCGGCGCGGCCACGCATGGTGAGAAGCAGGCCCGGCGCCTCGTAGACGATGGTGACGAGGTCGCCGCGGCCGACGATCTCCTCGCGCTGCACATCGCCGTTGCGCAGTGGCATTCCGGCCATCAGCGCACGTCGCGCCACCTTGTCGACCGCTCCCTTGATCTCGGCAATCAGCTCGACGCCCTGGCCCTCACGCGGGCGCCGCTCGACGATCACGTCTGCGGCGGTCAACGTCTCGCCCCGGGCAATCGCGCGGAGCGGAACCACGACTTCCGTCGTTTCGACCAGATGACCTGAGATCCGCACTGGTTTCAGGCGCAGCGCGGCACTACCCGGCACCGTCAGCAGGGCCTGGAGTCGACGCGAGCGGGCGTCGTAGCTCAGATCGACCACCGTCATGGCGGCGGTCAGTTCGGGCTCGACCACAATCGAAGGTGTGCCCCCATCCACGGCGAGCGCGAAGATGCGACTATCGACGCCGAAGCGCTCCAGCAGCCCGGTCTTCACCGCGACCTCGACATCGGAGGCCATGACGCGGCGAGCCGCGCGGGTAACGACAACCTGCGCAATGCCCTGGCCGTCGATATCGCTCGCCTCGCGGATGAGGCCGCCATTTTTCGCGGCTTCGATGATGCGAGCGGCCTGGATCGTACCGGTCTCGCCCAGCGCAGGCGCCCGGAAGGCCGGCATGGCAGCGTCCTGCGGAGAAAGACCTGCGATCAGATCGCCGAAGGTGACGAGATCCCGCGAGAGAGTGAGTTCGTTGCGCAGCTGCATCCGGCGCAGGACCGGGGCTGGACGCGCCTTTTCGGCCGGAAGGGCAGCCGTCGAGACCGGCGCGGCCGCGTGCGGCTGAACCGCAAGCGCGGTTCCGGCAAAGAGCAGGGAAACAAGGAGGCTGGAGGAGCGGATCATGAGCAGGGTCCTCACCCGCGGAACATCTGGCTCGTCGCCGACAGCATCTGGTCGGCGGCCGTTATGACCTTGGAATTCATCTCGTAGGCACGCTGAGCCGAGATCAGCGAGGACAGCTCGATGACGGCCTGCACATTGCCTTCCTCGAGCGAATACTGCTGGAGCGTGCCAAACCCTTCACCGCCACCGACGCCGTCGATCGCCTGGCCCGAGGCTGCCGTCTCGATGAAGAGATTGTCGCCCAGCGATTCAAGGCCGACCTTGTTGATGAAGCGGGCGAGCTGGATCTGTCCGATCTGCTGCGGCGCGGTCTGGCCGGGGAGCCTGACCTCGACCGTGCCCTGCGCATTGATGCTGACGCTGGTCGCATTGTTCGGGATCGTGATGCCTGGCTCGACCTGATAGCCGTCGCGGGTCACGAGCTGCCCCTGCGAATCGAGATCGAACGAACCGTCGCGGGAATAGGCGGTCCGTCCATCCGGCATGCGGATACGAAAGAAGCCCTCTCCCTTGACGGCGAGATCGTATTCCTTCTCGGTCGACGTCATGTTGCCCTGCGTCATCACGCGACCGGTCGAAACCGTCTTGACGCCCGAGCCGATGAAGGTCCCGGCCGGCACCTGCGTGTTCTGGTCGGAGGTGGCGGAACCGGCCCGACGGAAGTTCTCGTAGAGAAGATCCTGGAAGTGGACGCGCTGGCGCTTGTAGCCAGTGGTGCGCACGTTGGCGATGTTGTTGGAGATGACCTGGACGTTGAGTTCCTGGGCCATCATGCCGGTCGCGGCGGTCTGAAGGGCGCGCATGGTGCTGGCTCCTTTTCCTGTCAGGCCTGCTGGTCAGCGAGGCGCGTGATCGCCCGGCTGCGCAATTCGTCGGATTTGGACATCAGGTTCGCCATGCTCTGGTAGGAGCGCTGAACCTCCATCAACCGCGTCATCTCGATCACCGCCTTGACATTGGATGTCTCGACCGCGCCGGGCTCGAGGCGGGCCAACGGTCCGGCAGGCTGAGCAGGCGCGGTGGAGGCGAAGAGATTGGTGCCGTCGCTGCTCAGGGCAGCCGGATTGGCGAAACGCACCTGGCGAAGCTTGCCGCGCGTACCAAGATTGGTCGACACCGTGCCGTCGGCAGCGATGCTGGCGCCGGTTTCGGTATCGCCGAATTGGATCGGGCCGCCCTCGCCCAGGACCGGCTGACCACCCTGAGTAACGAGCTGGCCACGGCCGTTGATGGAGAGCGAACCGGCGCGCGTATAGCGCTCGCCCTGGGGCGTCTGCACCACCAGGAAATTGTCGCCGCGCAGCGCCACATCGAGCGGATTGCCGGTGCGCTCGATCACGCCCTGGGACAGATCGATAGGGGTGCCCCTGTCGATGACGTAGGACAGCTTGCGGTCCGGCGCTTTGAAACCCTCGGCGCTCGCCTTGGGCATGAGAAACTCATTGAAGCGCGCCGAACGCGCCTTGAAGCCGTTCGTGCCGACATTCGCGACGTTGTTGGCGATAACATCCAGCTCACGCGCCAGAGCCATCTGGCGCGACAGGCCGACGAGAAGCGCGTTCTCCACGGCGGTAACTCCCGATCATGTCCCGCGAAAGCCTCGACGCTCCCCAGCGCAGCCTTCGCAGATCAGTCATCGCAACCACCGTGCCAACGTGGTTAACTGCTATCATCACGTTGAAATAGAAGAGATATCGGCAATCCACGAAGGCGCGATCAGCTCGGCAAAGGCGCGATGCCGGGCAGAAACGACCCGGCAAAAACTGCCGTCCTTAACGAGACATTAACCCTGTTTCGGCAGATTTGCGGAAGCGAGCCGCCCAGAATGGAGCCGCGCTCCGGACCCGGGCAGACAGGTATGGCCAAGAAGAGCAAGAGCAGCGACGACGGGGCCGCAGAAGGCGCCGACACGCCGAAGGCGGGCAGGAAGAAGCTCGTGATGCTTGTCGGTGGCGTGGTGCTGCTGGCCGCTCTCGGCAGTGGTGGCTGGTATTTCCTGAAGAAGCCGTCGCCGGAACAGCTTGCAGCGGCGGAAGCAGCGAAGAATGTCAAGAAGCCGGCAACTTTCGTCGAAATGAAGGACATGATGATCGGCATATCGAGCGGCGGCCAGCAGGACCGCCAGCCGATCATGAAGATCAAGGTCGTGCTCGAAATCGCGGATGCCAAGGCCTCCGAGGAGATCAAGCCGCTATTGCCGCGTGTCGAGGATGCCTTTCAGGTTTTCATGCGCGAGCTGCGTCCGGCCGATCTCGACGGCTCCGCCGGAATCTACCGATTGAAGGAAGAGCTCCTGCGCCGCGTGAACGTCACCGTCTATCCAGCCAAGGTCGAAGCGGTGCTGTTCAAGGAACTGCTCGTCCAGTGAACCGGCACACGCGATCCCTGACCATCAGCCGAGCGTCCCATGGCCGATAGCGAACTCGAACAGACCGGCAGGCTTCCCAGGGACCAGCCGCTGACGCCGGAGAACATGGCGGCGGAATGGGCCACCATGCCCGACACCGTCGAGGAGGAAGGCGAGGCCGAAGGCGGTACAGACCGCCTGATGAGCCAAGACGAAATCGACACGATGCTCGGTTTCTCGGCTGGCGACGACAAGGACAGCCGCAACGGCATCCAGGCGATCGTCGAATCCGGCTCGGTATCCTATGAACGCCTGCCGATGCTCGAGATCATCTTCGAGCGTCTGGTTCGGCTGCTCTCGACCAGCTTGCGCAACTTCTTCACCGACAACGTCGAGGTGTCGCTCGAGAGCATCCGCTCTGTCCGCTTCGGCGACTATATCAACTCGATCTCGCTGCCCGCCATGCTCTCCGTCTTCAAGGCAGAGGAATGGGATAATTTTGGCCTGATCACGATCGAGTCCTCGCTGATCTACTCGGTGCTCGACACGATGCTCGGCGGCAAGCGCGGGCAGCCTGCCCCGCGAGTCGACGGACGCCCCTTCACGTCGATCGAGTTCAATCTGCTGAAGCGGGTCATCGCGCTGGTGCTGAGCGATGCCGAAGCCGCGTTCCAACCGCTCTCGCCGGTGAATTTCAAGGTCGACCGGATCGAGTCGAATCCGCGCTTCGTCTCGATCTCGCGCCCGGCCAACGCAGCGATCCGGGTCGAACTGCGCTTCGACATGGAAGGGCGCGGCGGCTCGCTGCACATCCTGCTGCCCTATGCGACGATCGAGCCGATCCGTGAACTGCTCCTCGAGAGCTTCATGGGTGAGAAGCTCGGCCGCGACCCGATCTGGGAAAACCACCTTGCAACCGAGGTCTGGCAGACCGACGTCGCGGTGAAATGCGTGCTGCACGAGACTCAGATGCCGCTGAAGCGCGTGATGAGGCTCGAGATCGGCGACACGCTGATGTTCGACGCGCGGCCGGATTCGGTGGTCTCGCTGCGCTGCGGCGACTTCATGGTCAGCGAGGGTCGGATCGGGCGCGTCGACGACAAGATCGCCGTCCAGGTCGTCAGCCCCCTGCGCCGCTCCAAGACGACGATCGCCGCCTTCGACAGCGCCACCAGCCATCTCGGCTCGCCGATCTGACGCCCGGGGACAACGCCATGACGATCACCCTCATCGCCGATGTGCTGGTCGCCAGCCTCCTCGTCGCCACCATCATCACCTGCTATGTCCTGTCCAAGCGAATCGAACGGCTCAAGGCGGATGAAAGCGCGATGCGACAGACCATCGGCGCCCTGATCTCCGCCACCGACACGGCCGAGCGCGCCATCGCCGGCCTGAAACTGACGCTTGGCGACTGTGACCGGACGCTGGCCGAACGGCTGCGCACGGCCGAGCGCTATGCCGCCGATCTCGCCGCCCAGGTCGAAGCCGGCCAGGGCGTCATGGAACGCATCGCCCAGATCGTCAGCGCCGCGACGCTGGTCGCGCCCAAGGCTGCAGATGCTGCACCCGAGGTCGCCGAAGAACCGACCATCTCGCGCCTGACGAATGCGGCGCAGGCCGCCGCCGCGATCCGCGCCCGTGCCGCCAAGAGGCTCGAGGGCCAGGCAGCGTGATCGAGAGGCCCCGCCTCATCCCGGCAGTGATCCTTGGCGCCATGGGCCTCCTGGCGCTGAAGCTGATCGCCTGGACGTCGGAGCCGTATCCCGCCAAGGGGACCGCCGGCGCGCAGGCCCTTTCGAAGCCCCTGCCTGCCGCGCAGCCTGCCAAGACGGAACCTGAGGTCTGGGGTCTCGCCAAGGTCATCGCGCGCGCACACGCCCCCGACACGTTCCTCGACCCCGAAACCACTGGCACGATCGAGAAGCCGAAGGCCAAGACGGAGGAAGAGGCGAAGGCCGAGGCCGCGCGTTCAGCCACCCCCAACAACAAGGCCGATGTCCTCAATGGCACCGCCCGAACCACCTCGCCTGCCGAGCGCGCGATACTGGAGCGCCTCGGCGAGCGGCGCGAGGAGATCGAGGCGCGCCTGCGCGAATTGGAGATGCGCGAGCGCCTGCTCGATACCGCGGAGAAAAAGCTCGACAGCCGCGTCGGCGACCTGAAGCAGCTTGAGGACAAGGTCGACGGCCCCAAGGCCAAGCAGGCCGAGGAAGAGAGCAAGGCGATCAAGAACCTCGTCATCATGTATGAGACCATGAAGCCAAAGGACGCCGCAAAGGTCTTCGACCGGCTGAGCCTCAGCGTCCTGGTTCCCGTCGTCCAGCAGATGAACCCGCGCAAGATGTCGGATGTCCTCGCGGCGATGTCCCCGGATGCCGCCGAGAAGCTCACTGTCGCCTTGGCGACGCCAGCGCGACCGCCCAGCCTCCCGCGTCTGGCCGCCGAAGCGGCCCCTCTGCCAGGCAACGAACTGCCGGCCGTCGCCCTGCCGCAGCGACGCTGACCTCCGGGGGGTCTTAACCCCCCATTATCCTTGACGCCTTACCGTCGGTGGCGCTCGGGCTGCCGCCTTGCGGTCGTGCCGGGCACTGGTGTCGCGTTGCGTGAGTGTACCGGTTTGCGTTTCCCGCGTTCTCTTGCCTTTGGTGTCGGACTGGCCGCGCTCGGCGTTGCCGCCAGCCTGTCCGCGCCCGCGCTCGGCGCCACGGCGACCTTGCAGGGCGCCGCCATGCCGCCCGGCTTCGGGCGCCTGTCGCTGACTTTCGACGAGCCGATGCCGGTGCGCGTGCGGGTCGCCAATGGCGTCCTGGTCGTCGCCTTCGGCGGCCCCGTGAAGATCGACGTCAACAAGATCGCCAAGCAACTCCCGGACTATGTCTCGATCGCGCGGATCGACCCCGACGGCCGCGGCATGCGCTTTGCCCTCGCCCGCCCCTACAAGGCGAACCTGATCGAGGCTGGCGACAAGGCCTTCATCGACCTGCTGCCGGAGACCTGGAAGGGCCTGATGCCCGGGCCTCCGCCCGAGGTCATCGCCGCCCTGGCCGAGCGCGTCCGGCTGGCGGAGGCCCGCGCCCGCGAGATCGATCGCCGTCCGCCGCCTGCACCCAAACCTCTCCTGCTGACCAGCGCCAAGCTGCCGACTTTGGAGCGGCTGATCTTCCAGGCGCCCGCCGACACCAAACTGGCGCATGAGCTTGTCGACGGCACGCTCAGGCTGACCTTCGACCAGTCGCTCACGGTTGAGCCGTCTGCGATCAGGTCAGCCTTGCCGGATCGGGTCGGGCTCGTCTCGACCGAGACCGGTGGGGAGAATACCCAGCTCGACTTTTCCCTCCCCAGGGATTGGCAGGCCCGCAGCTTCCGCGACGACGACCGCCTCGTCGTCGATCTGGTGCCGCCGGCCAAAGCCGGCGTGCTCAGCCTGACCGGCGTCCAGGCGAATGCCGCCGATCAGCCGGACAAACCGCCCGCCCCTGCCGTTAGGCCAGCAGCCGCAAGCGAGGCAGCGGCATCGCAGCAGGCCGCGCCGATCGCCAAGCCAGCCGCGGAACCCGCCGCGCCGGCCATCGACCCGACGCCTCAGCTTGTGAAAATCCAGCCGTCGACCGGCCCGGATGGCAGCCGCATCGATTTCCGCTTCCCGCGCCCGACCGGGGCTGCGGCCTTCGTCGATGCCGGTCTGGTGACCCTCGTCTTCGACACCCGCGACACGATCGACCCCGCGAGCTTTCGGCAGATGCTTCCGGAGCTGATCGAGGAGACCGTGGTCACTCGCGAGGGCAAAGCCACGCTCGTGCGGCTGCGCCTCTTCAACCAGCAACTGGTGCGCTTCACCGATGACGGCACCGGCTGGGCGCTCGGCTTCGGTGAACAGGCAGGCAAACCGACCAACCCTGTCGCCCCGACGCGCACGGTCGACGAGCGCGGTCAGACGATCCTTGCCGTTCCGCTGCCCGGCATGACCGGCGTGCACTGGATCGAGGGCGGGACCGCGGGCATGCCCATGGCTGTCGCAACAGCGCTGGGGCCAACGCGGGCCGTAACCAAGCCCTATCGCTTCGTCGAATTCGGGTTGATGCAGACCGCCCATGGCCTCGCCATCATGCCGCGCTCCGACGACATCGTCGTCCGCGCCGGCACCGAGCAAGCCCTGATCGGGCGCGCCGGCGGACTGACCGTAACCCTCGATCTTCCGCAGAGCGAAGAGGACAAGGCGAAGGCCCCAGTCGCAGCGCCCCCGCCCCTGCTCAGCCCGGAGCTCTGGGCGAAACTGCGCGTTGCCGCCGTCCGCGAACGTGCGCGCGACCTGCTGCGCGATGTCGCCGACGCCTCGCGCAGCCGCAAATCCGAAGCACGGCTGGCTCTCGCCCGCTTCTATGCCGCCAATGGGCTGATGCCGGAGGCCGCGGGGCCTCTCCAGGCGATGCTGGCCGACGACGCCGCGATGCGCGGCAATCGCGAGGCGCTGTTCCTCAAGGGCGTGATCGCGGCGAAGATGCATCGCAATCCCGAGGCTCTCGCTTCCTTCGAGGCCGGCCCGCTCAAGGAAGATGCCGAGGCTGGGCTCTGGCGCGCGCTTATCGAACAGAGGCTGGGGCGCCAGGCACAGGCGCTTGCCGGTTTCCGCCGCGCCGAGGCGACGCTCGATGGCTACCCGGATGATCTGCAGGTGCAGTTCCGCCCGGCGATGGCCCGCGCAGCCATGGCGATGCAGGATATGACGACGGCCGAGCGCCAGATCGAGCGGCTCTCCGAATTGCCGCGCGATCTCGTGGACAAGGAGGAGCTCGCACTCCTGCGCGCCATGCTCGATGACGTCAGCGGCCGCCCGGAGGCTGCACTGAACGGTTACAAGCCGCTATTCGAGGCCGCCAGCAGGCCGGTCGCGGCGGAGGCGCAACTGCGCGCCATCAGGCTGGTCCAGACTGAGAAGCGCCAGGACATTTCGCCGGACGAGGCGACCCGCAGGCTCGAGACGGTGTCGATCATCTGGCGTGGCGGCGAAATCGAGATCGAGGCTTTGTCCGAGCTCGGCAGGCTCTATACCGCGCAGCATCGCTGGCGTGACGCCTTCCAGATCGCGCGCCGCGCCAACAACAATTACCCCGACAATCCGCTGACGCGCCGCCTGCACGATGAAACCGCCCAGCGCTTCGCCGAACTCTTCAGCAACCGCGACGCAGCGCAGGAGCAATTGCCGCGCATCGAAGCGCTGGCGCTATTCTACGACTTCAAGGAATTCCTGCCGATCGGCCGGCGCGGCGACGAGATCGCCCGCCTTCTCGCCGACCGGCTGGTGGAGCTCGACCTGCTGGACCAGGCGAGCGAGATCCTGCGCTACCAGATGCAGGCCCGGCTGACCGGCGCCGCGCGATCGACGGTTGCCGCACGCCTTGCCATGATCGCGCTGATGAACGGCAAGCCAGCCGAAGCGCTGCATGCGATCTCCTCGACGCGGTTGATCGAACTGCCGGGTGACGTCAAGCGGGCGCGGCTCCTGCTCGAGGCGAAGGCCCTCTCCGACCTCTCGCGCACCGATCAGGCGCTCGAAATGCTCGAAATCGAACGTGGTCCAGAGGTCGACCGCCTGCGTTCGGACATTTACTGGACGGGACGCCGCTGGCGCGAGGCTGGCGAAGCGCATGAACGCATCCTGGGCGAAAGCTGGCGTGGCAACACGCTACTGAAGGAGCGCGAGCGCACCGACGTGATGCGCGCCGCGGTCTCCTATGTGATGTCGAACGAAGCACTGTCTCTCGACCGGCTGCGCACGAAATTCGCCGCCAAGATGGCCGAGAGCACAGATGCCCGCACCTTTGCCTTCGTGACCGGAGCCAACCGCGCCAATGCCGCCGATATCCGCGAGATGGCGCGCGCCGTTTCCGGTGCCGACAATCTGTCCGAGTTCATGAGGGCCTATCGCGAGCGCTATCCGGCCTATTCCACCTCTGTCCGCAGCCGGCCCAGACCCGAGCCCGAACAGGCGACACCACCCAGCTCTACCGGCGCCGAGGCGAGTCCGGGCGCCGCACCGGGCCGCGGTTGACCGCTAAAGCATCGGCCCGAAAAGTGGATTGCGGTTTTTGGGAAAGCCGATGCAAACACGGAAAGGTTAGATCATCGGACCGGATACCATATCCGGTCCGATGATCTACGTCCCGTAACTCTTGATCAGCGATCCCGTGACGAGGCCCCAACCGTCCACCAGAACGAAGAAGATCAGCTTGAACGGCAGGGCGACGGTCACCGGCGGCAACATCATCATGCCGACGGACATCAGGATCGAGGCGACGACGAGATCGATGATCAGGAATGGTACGAACAGCAGGAAACCGATCTCGAAGGCCCGGCGCAGCTCCGAGATCATGAACGCCGGCACGAGGATCTGGATCTGGACATCCTCCGGCTGCGTTGGGCGGGGTTCGCGCGACATCTCGATGAACAGCATCAGGTCCTTCTCGCGGACATGCTTGAGCATGAACGCCTTGAAGGGCACGACGCCCCGGTTATAGGCCTCCTGGGGCTGGATCTGCCCGGCAACCAGCGGCTCGACCGAGACGCGGTAGGCCTCGCGCAAGGTCGGCGCCATCACGAATCCGGTGAGGAACAGCGCCAACCCGACGATCACGGCGTTGGGTGGCGCAGTCTGCGTGCCGATGGCCGAGCGCAGCAGGGACAGCACGACCGCGATCCGCGTGAACGACGTCACCATGATCAGGATCGACGGCGCCAGGGAGAGCACCGTGATGACGGCGATGAGTTGCAGCGCCCGCTCGGCGACGCCCCCACCCTGTCCGAGATCAAGCGAAAGCGTTTGCGCCCGAGCCGGCTCGCAGAGCGCAAGCGCGACCATCGCACCGGCACAGGCGACGCGGCAGCCGCGATGCCATCTCGCATCCGTCAAGGTCAGGATCACGCAAAGCCGCCATCAGAGCCCGACTCAATCGATCGGGCGTGACGACGCTAGGGCGCCCATGTCCGCCGGGGCAACCAGGCCAGCGGCATCAGGATCGTCGCAGCCCGACAATCCTGTTGATCACGCCTGTTGATCACGCCCGTCCGGTCAGGACTTCGACTTCGGATCACGGCCCAGCAATCGCGCGAACTCGGCTTCGATCGCATCGACCGAGAACGGATCGATCTGAATGGGCTTCTCTTCCGGCTTCGATTCGGCCTTCGGCTCCTCGGCAGTGGGAACAGTGGGCGACTCGGCCTCTGGTTCGATCCCGGCCTCGGCCTCGGCAATCTCCGCCTCAGCCTCGGCATCGGCCTCGTCCTCGCTGACCTCCAGCGCGTCTTCTTCGTCCTTTGCCGACAGCCTGTCCCCGTGCTCGGCTGGTGTCAGGTCGGGATGCACGACCGGTGCGGGCTCCGGCGGCTTGGCAGTTTCCAGAGACTCGCGAAGGGGAGCGGGCTTCGGTTCAACGACAGGCGCCGGCGGCGTCACCACGTCCGAGGGCTTGGGCTTCAGGCCCAGGGCCATTTCGAGTTCGGCAGCAACATCGGCCGGCACGCCGACGGGGCGCCCGAAGACCGGGGGTGGGGCAGTCGGAACCGGAGCGAGAACCGGCGCGGCTGCTGCGGGCTTCGGCTCTTCAAGCTTGACTGGCGCAGGCGGTGCTACCGGCGGAACCTCCGGAACCGGGGTTGCCGGCGCCTGGGACGATCGCACAGCGGAATGCGGCCGCTTCAGCGCCTCCTCGAGCTGACGGGCCATATCGTCAAGCTCATCGGAACTCACGCTTGGCGCGGGGGCCTGGTTGCGCCCGAAATTCGGAGCCTGCGAGGCCACGATCGCGGCTCCTGCGGCAAGACCAGCCATGCCGGCCGCTGCAGTGCCTGACGGAGCCACAACCGGTTCAGCGCGCGGAACAGGCGCAGGTGTACGATGCGGAAGTGGCGGCAGGGTATCCGGCTGCGGGGCGGCCGCCGGCGGAGAGGCGCGACGCGTTTCCTCCTGCAGGTCGGCGCGAAGAGCCTCGAAACCGAGCGCTGGGTCGATCGCCAGAGGGCGTTCGAAGACCGGGGCCTCGGCCTGGGCCGGTACCGCGATCCGGCCGCTGCTGCTGCCGCGCACGATGTTGGTCTCGACCACCACGTCGGACGCGCCGCCGATCATCACCAGATGCTCGACATTGTCGCGTCGGATCAGCACGAGCTGTCGCTGCCGGTCGAGGTCATGAATATCGACCACCCCGAGGCGAGGTTGCCGGGCGCGGCCACCGCCCTGCCCTCCTATCCTGAGTCGCCCGCCGCTGATGCGCCGCAACAGGAAGGCGAAGAGCGCCACCAGAATCAGGACGATGGCGAATGCAATGATCCAGCGAAGGCCGGTCGAGAGTTCGAAGCCAAACAACGTCTGCAAGGTTTGCCTCATGTGCGACGGCGACAGCCCTTGGCGGACCGCAATTCCACCCAAGGTTCAACACGTTGGCTATAGCATAACGCCCGCAATTTCGGGAAACAGGGTTAGCACTTGGTTAATTTGGTTCACCGGATTCGTGGATTTTAACGCGGAATTAACCAAGCACCCGGCAATATTTTCCCAGTGGATCGACTGCCAGGACGGAATCGCAAGCCGGCTCCGACCACAGGCCTCCTCTGAGGAAACGGGACAAACTCCATGTCTGGCAATGCTTTAGGCACTGGCGGCAACCTGATGCAGGCGTTGAAGACGCGTATGCATTGGCACCAGTCCCGCCAAAAGGTGCTGTCTGAGAATGTCGCCAACGCCGACAGCCCCGGATTTCGTCCGATGGATCTCAAGGCACCGGCCATCGGCAGGGTTTCGTCCGGCGTCTCGCTGGCCCAGACCTCTGCCGGCCATATGGGCCCCTCCGGCCAGCGCAACGGATTCGATACCGCCAAGGCGCCCCGCTTCGAGGTCACCCCCAACGGCAACGGCGTCAATCTCGAGGACGAGATGATGAAGGTGGCCCAGAACCAATCCGACTATCAGCTTGCCGCTTCGCTCTACAGCAAGGGGCTCGGCCTGATGAAGATCGCGATCGGCAAGGGCCGCTAAGGCATCGGACGCAGGAGCAGAAGCCTCATGGATCTTCTCAAGAGCATCGCAGTGGCGACGTCGGGCCTGCGCAGCCAGTCAGGCCGCATGCGGATCATCGCCGAGAACCTGGCCAACGCCGATTCGGGGCCGGATCGCGCCGGCGTGGATCCCTACCGCCGCAAGATTCCGACGTTCCAGCGGCGGGTCGACCGCGAACTCGAAGCCCAGGTCGTCGATCTCGGCCGCGTCCAGCGCGACCAGAGCGCCTTTCGGACAAAATTCGAGCCCGGCAACCCCGCTGCGGACGCCACCGGCAATGTCAGCATGCCGAACGTCAACTCGCTGGTCGAGACCATGGACATGCGCGAAGCGCAGCGCAGCTACGAGGCCAATCTCAACCTGATCTCCTCCACGCGCCGGATGATCCAGCGCACCATCGACATCCTGCGCGTCTGACCGGCGCCAGCGGAACGGAATCTCGTACAATGGCCACATCCAGCTTCGCCGCCGGCGCTTATGCCTCGACGCAGGGTCTCGGCGCCGGCAACCTGATGCGCAAGCCGCTCGGTGCCGCCGCCGGCGCCAGTGCGGGCATGCCCGATTTCTCCTCGCTCATCGGCAAGGCGCTGGAAGCAACCGCCGATGCCGGCCGCAAGAGCGATATCCAGGCCGCGAGCGTGGCCGCCGGCCGCTCCGACATCGTCGATGTCGTCACGGCCGTCGCAGAAAGCGAAGCCGCAATCGAAACGCTGGTCGCGGTTCGCGACCGCGTGATTGCAGCGTATGAGGAAATCATGCGGATGCCGGTCTGATTCCCGGCTCGATCAGGACGCAACCATGACCTCTGGCGCCATCCTCGACGTCGCACGCGACGGCATCGTCGTCTTCCTCAAAGCCGGCGGCCCGCTGATGATGGTCGCGCTCGGGGTCGGCCTCGCCGTCTCGCTCGTCCAGGCGCTGACGCAGATTCAGGAGCAGACGCTGATCTTCGTCCCCAAGATCATTGCGGTCTTTGCGGCCATGATGCTGTTTCTGCCGTTCATGGGCGATGCGCTTGCGGGTTATATGGGGCGGGTCGCCGTCCGAATCGCCACGGGCGAATGAACCTTTCGCTGCCGCGACCGGCTCTGGGGCTGCCGCTGCGGCGTCCCGAGTGGCGCAGGGGCCCTGCCGGCACGATGCAGATCGCGATCCTGCCCGAGATCGGCGCACTCTTCGTGCTCGTCTTCGCGCGTGTCGGCACCCTCGTGATGCTGATGCCCGGCATCGGCGAACGCTTTATCTTCTCACGCGCCCGGCTGTCGCTGGCCTTCTTCATTGCGCTGATGATCGTACCGATGGCGCGCACGATCATCACTCCGCCCGGCGACATGCCGGCGCTCGTCGGCCTTCTCATCAGCGAACTCCTGATCGGATTGACCATCGGGCTCAGCGTGCGCCTTGTGATGGCCTGCCTGCAGAGCGCCGGTGCGATCGTGGCCCAGACCATGGGCCTGGGTTTCGCGATGACGGTCGATCCGACCGGAGGCATGCAGAACCCGTCGATCGGAAACTTTCTGACGATGCTCGGCATCACGCTGATCCTGGTTACCGACCTCCATCACGTCGCCATCGCGGCGATTCATGAAAGCTACCGGCTCTTGCCACCCGGCGGCTTTCCGGATGTGGGAGACATGATGACCCTGGCGATCCGTGCGGCGACGCAGGGCTTCGCCCTCGCCGTTCAGATTTCCGCGCCCTTCATCGTCTTCGGGCTGCTCTTCAATCTCGGGCTCGGCGTGCTGGCGCGGATGATGCCGCAGCTTCAGGTCTTCTTCCTCGCCGTGCCGGCCTCGATCCTCGGTGGCATGCTGGTGCTGCTCGCCGTCGTAGGCGTGATGATGGGCGTCTTCCTCGAGGATCTCGGCGGCTTCCTGCGCCAGTTCACCGGCAACTGAGGAGCGGCGATGTCAGAGGACGCCGACAACGAGGACAGGACGGAAGACCCGACCCAGCGAAAGCTGGACCAGGCGATCGAGAAGGGCGACATCGCCCGCTCGCAGGAGATCGGAACCTTCTTCGTCCTGTGCGGCTTCACGCTGGCGCTCCTGGTCGGAGCCGGCTGGTCGGCGAGCAGCGCGGCACTCTCCCTGCGCTCCTTCCTGATGAACGCGCATCAGGTGCCTTCCGGCGGCGAGGCCTTCTTCAACGTCACCAAACAGGGCGTGATGACGGGCTTCATGGCGCTCGGCCTGCCCTTCGCCTTCATCCTCTGTGCCGGGCTTGCGGGTGCGCTGATCCAGCACAAGCCACTCTGGACCTTCGAGCCGCTGATGCCGAAGTTCAGCCGCATCTCGTTGATGGGTGGGGCCAAGCGGCTCTTCGGCAAGGAGGCCTGGGTCAATTTTGCCAAGGGCCTCGCCAAGATCGTTCTGATCGGTACCGTCGTCGGCCTGACGCTCTGGAAGGAACACGATCGGCTCGAGAGCTTCGCACAGATGAGCGTCGCCGCGATGCTGCCGGCGACGCTGTCGCTGACGATCAAGCTGATGGCGAGCGTGCTCGCCCTCTTTGCGGTGATCGCGATCGGCGACTTCGTCTATCAGCGCTTCAGCTGGTACCAGCGTCAGCGCATGACCAAGCAGGAGCTGAAGGAGGAGTTCAAGAACTCCGAAGGCAACCCCGAGGTCAAGGCGAAGCTGCGCCAGATTCGCGCGCAGCGGGTCAGGAAACGCATGATGGCCGCGGTGCCGAAGGCGACCGTGATCATCACCAACCCGACTCACTTCGCCGTCGCGCTGCAATACGAGCAGGGCATGGGCGCTCCGCTCTGTCTCGCCAAGGGTGTCGATGCGCTCGCCCTGAAGATCCGCGAGGTCGCGGGGGAGCATCGCGTGCCGATCGTCGAGAACCCGCCTCTGGCCCGCGCGCTCTATGCAACGGTCGATATCGACGAAGAAATTCCTGTCGAACACTATCAGGCCGTGGCCGAAGTCATCGGTTACGTCTTGCGCCTGAAGGGTCGGCGCGCCTAACTCGCAATCTGCGCGACCTGCGCGCTGAGCCCCTCGCCGGCGGCGAGGAGGCGTGAAACGGGACGGACCAGCCGCATGAGCGGAACCACGGCGACAACCGCGATCGATCGCTCCGACAAGCCGGGCCGTATTGGCCTGATCCTGCTTGTCGCCGGCTTGCTCGTCGGAGCCGCGATCGCGCTTGGCTTCATCGCCAATGAATGGTCGCAGCCGCTGATCCTGGGCCTGCTGGCCCTGCTTTCGGTGATCGGCGTCTTCGGTCTCTTCGCCTTCTCCATCGGCCTCGTTCAGTTTTCGGGCCGCGCGGCGCGTAACGACCTGACCAAGGCCATCGTCGACAGCGCCGATGATGGCGTCGTCGTCACCGAGGGCGAGAACCGCATCGTCTACGCCAACGAAACCTATCTGGCGCTCGCCGGAGCCCGCGGGGCCAGCGACATCAAGCCCGTCGAGCGCCTGTTTACCGGCCGCCCGGAGGTGTCGGAAGCGATTTACCGTTTGGCGACCGCTGCACGCGAAGGCCGCCGGCTGGCGGAGGAAGTCCGGCTCGAGCCCGCGTTGAATGGTCGCGACACGGTCGGCTGGTATCGGATCCGCGTTTCCCCCGTGCGTCGCGAGGGCAAGCCCGCCATGCTCTGGAGCGTCTCCGACGTGACACCCGAGCGGGAGCGCCAGGAGAACGCCTTCCAGGAACTCCAGCACGCGATCGACTATCTCGACCACGCTCCGGCCGGCTTCCTCTCGATCGACGCTGACGGCGAAGTGCCCTATCTCAACGCCACGCTCTCAGGCTGGCTCGACTACGACCTCGCCCGTTTCGGCTCGGGCGGACTGCATCTCGACGACATCGCAACCTCGAACGCAGCCGCCCTGATCCAGGCCATTCGCGGTCAGCCCGGCGATGTCCGCGTCGAGGTTCTCGATGTCGATCTGCGCCGGCGCAATGGCACGACCCTGCCGGTCAGGCTGCACCATCAGGTCGCCTTCGGCAGCGACAGCCGCGCGGGCCCCTCACGCACCCTCGTGCTCAACAGGACGGCGGGTGAAGCCGGCTCCGACGGCAACAGCGATGCCGAAGTGCGCTTTGCGCGCTTCTTCCACTCGACGCCGATGGCCATCGCCACCGTTGACCGCAACGGCGCGATCCTGCGCTCGAACGCCGCGTTCGCCCGGCTGACGCAGCATGGCCGCCAGCCGGCGACGATCCAGGACCTCGTCGCCCCGAGCAGCCTTGACGAGGCGCTCGCGGCAACAATGGCCGGCAGCAGCGATATCGCCCCGCTCGACGCCAATCTCTCGGGCGAGGACGGGCGCTCCGCCAGACTCTATCTCTCGCCGGTCGCAGCGGCCGAGGACGGCGATGGCGAGCGCGCCATCGTCTATGCGCTGGAGACCACGTCCGAGCGCAAGCTCAAGGACAATATCGACCAGGCCCAGAAGATGCAGGCCGTCGGCCAACTCGCCGGCGGCATCGCGCACGATTTCAACAACGTCCTCCAGGTCATCATCAACGCGTCCGAGTTCCTGCTCGCCAGCCACAAGCCGACCGATCCGTCCTTTCCGGACATCATGCAGATCAAGCAGAACGCCTACCGGGCAGCCTCGCTGGTCCGGCAGTTGCTCGCCTTCTCGCGCCGCCAGACGCTGCGCCCGCAGGTCCTCGAGCTCGGCGATGTGCTCTCCGATCTCTCGCTTATGCTGAAGCGTGTCGTCGCCGACAAGGTCTCGCTCGACATTCGCCAGGGCCGCGACCTCTGGTCGGTCAAGGCCGATCTCGGTCAGCTCGAACAGGTCATCGTCAATCTCGCGGTCAATGCGCGCGATGCCATGCAGGACGGCGGCAAGTTGCAGGTCCGCACGCGCAATGTCGCAGCGGAGGAATGCGCCGGCTTCGGCCACCAGGCCCTGCCTGCCGCCGACTATGTGATGCTCGAGGTCGAGGACAGCGGCACCGGCATCCCGGCCGAGCATCTCGACAAGATCTTCGAGCCCTTCTTCACCACCAAGGAGGTCGGCAAGGGCACGGGCCTCGGCCTCTCCATGGTCTATGGCATCGTCAAGCAGACCGGCGGCTTCGTCTTCGTCGATTCGACCCTCGGCAAGGGCACGACCTTCCGCATTTTCCTGCCGCGTCATGTGCCGACCGAAGAGGAGATCGCCGCCGATAACGCCGCCAAGGAGGCGCCCAAGAAGGTCGCAGCCGATCATACCGGCGCCGGCGTCATCCTTCTGGTCGAGGACGAGGACGCGGTGCGTGCGCTCAATGCCCGCATGCTGATCTCGCGCGGCTATACCGTGCACGAGGCGGCCTCGGGCGTGGAGGCTCTCGATATCTTCCTCAAGCACGACGGCAAGATCGATCTCGTCGTCTCCGACGTGGTCATGCCCGAGATGGACGGGCCGACCCTCCTTGGTGAGTTGCGTCAGCGCAACCCGGCCACCAAGGTCGTCTTCGTCTCCGGCTACGCGGAGGAAGCGTTCCGCAAGAACCTGCCGGAAGGCGAGCAGTTCCACTTCCTGCCCAAGCCCTTCACGATGAAGCAGCTGGTCGAGACGGTGAAGGCCGCGATGAGCTGAGACGCGGGACTGCGCCGGCAACGGAGGAGCAGCGTCCACGAACGAAGCGGGCAGCGCAATGTCAGACGGGAATTCACGCAGGTATCTGGTCCTGTTTTTCGCCCAGACCCTGTGTGCGATCGTTGTGCTTTACAATGTACGGGCCGCCTTTCGCCTGCTGCTCGACAATCTGGGAACGGTCATCGCCACCTCTACCGGCAGCGCCGTGCAGATCGTGCTGGCGACCCTGATCGGCCAGGCGTGCTACTGGTGGCGCCAGCGCCATGTGACCATCCCCGGCACCTACAGCAGTCTGGTGATCGGCCATTTCTTCTCCTTCGCCGCAAGGATCGGCTTCGTCTTCGGCGGAGCGCTGTTCTCGCTCTACTATCTGCGGCACGTCCCGGAACTTGATCTCGGCTATCTCGATCTGAGCTGGCGTAGCGCGCTCCTGCTTGCCATCCTCTTCGCGCTCTACTGCTACACGCTGGAACTGGAGCGGCTCGGCAACGCCATGCAGATCCGGGCCATGCAGCCGAAAGACGACCATCGGATTTGAACAGATAGGGGAAGGCCACGAACGAGAACAAAAAAAGAACTTGAAGGCAAGAACAAACCGTGACCATATTTGCTCACGGCGCACATTGAGAAGTGATCGCGCCCCTGCCATAAGGAGCGCACGTTGTGAATCAGGCAAATCTCCGGCTCGTGGAAGGCTCTTCGATGGACAAGGCCAAGGCGCTCGATGCGGCGCTCTCGCAGATCGAACGGGCTTTCGGCAAGGGCTCGATCATGCGCCTGGGCAAGAACCAGCAGGCGATCGAGATCGAGACCATCTCGACCGGCTCGCTCGGGCTCGATATCGCGCTCGGCGTCGGCGGGCTCCCCAGGGGCCGCGTCATCGAGATTTACGGACCTGAGTCCTCCGGCAAGACCACGCTCGCGCTCCACACCATTGCCGAGGCTCAGAAGAAGGGCGGCGTTTGCGCATTCGTCGATGCCGAACACGCACTCGACCCGGTCTATGCCCGCAAGCTGGGCGTCAATCTTGACGACCTCCTGATCTCGCAGCCCGATACCGGCGAGCAGGCGCTCGAGATCACCGACACCCTGGTTCGCTCCGGCGCCATCGATGTGCTGGTGGTCGACTCCGTTGCGGCCCTCACGCCCCGCGCCGAGATCGAAGGCGAAATGGGCGATGTCCAGCCCGGCCTCCAGGCACGCCTAATGAGCCAGGCCTTGCGCAAGCTTACGGCGTCGATCTCGCGCTCGAACTGCATGGTCATCTTCATCAACCAGATCCGCATGAAGATCGGCGTGATGTATGGCTCGCCCGAAACCACGACCGGCGGCAATGCCCTGAAATTCTACGCCTCGGTGCGCCTCGACATTCGCCGCGTCTCGACGCTGAAGGAGCGCGACGAGGCCACCGGCAACCAGGTCCGTGTCAAGGTCGTCAAGAACAAGGTGGCGCCGCCCTTCAAGCAGGTCGAGTTCGACATCATGTTCGGCGAGGGCATCTCGAAGGTCGGCGAACTGATCGACCTCGGCGTCAAGGCCGGCATGGTCGAGAAGGCCGGAGCCTGGTTTTCCTTCGACAGCCAGCGCCTTGGCCAGGGCCGCGAGAACGCCAAATCCTTCCTCAGGGCTAATCCGGACGTCGCGGCGCGCATCGAGGCCACGATCCGGCAGAATTCCGGGCTCGTTGCCGATCGCATCCTCGATGAGGCCACGCCGACCGACGATGATCTCGACGAGGGCGATGCCTGAGCCTCGTCTGCGCGCCAGCGGCAGGGTATTTTCGCCGGGCGGCCTTTCGGGGCCGCCCGTTTCTTTTATGCGCCAAGGCCTTGTCACGGGATTTCTGGACAGGCGCAAAGCCGCTGACTAGAACCGATCCCCACGAGCAGGCCCGCCCGGCCACCCATCCTGAAGCAGAGTTCGAATTGCGATGAGCGGCGTCAACGAGATCAGGTCCACCTTCCTCGATTATTTCAAGGCGAACGGCCATGAGGTGGTGCCGTCGAGCCCGCTCGTGCCACGCAACGACCCGACGCTGATGTTCGCCAATTCAGGGATGGTCCAGTTCAAGAACGTCTTCACCGGGCAGGAAAAGCGCTCCTATCAGCGCGCCACGACCGCACAGAAATGCGTGCGCGCCGGTGGCAAGCACAATGATCTCGACAATGTCGGCTACACCGCACGCCACCACACCTTCTTCGAGATGCTGGGGAACTTCTCCTTCGGCGACTATTTCAAGGAGCAGGCGATCACCCACGCCTGGACGCTGGTCACGCGCGAGTTCGGCCTGCCGAAGGAAAAGCTGACCGTCACAGTCTATTCCGAGGATGACGAGGCGCACGCGCTCTGGAAGAAGATCGCCGGCCTTTCGGATTCGAAGATCATTCGGATTCCGACCTCGGACAATTTCTGGCGCATGGGCGATACCGGCCCCTGCGGCCCCTGCTCCGAGATCTTCTACGATCATGGCGACCATATCCCCGGCGGCCCTCCCGGCTCGCCCGATGAGGACGGCGACCGCTTCATCGAGATCTGGAACCTCGTCTTCATGCAGTATGAGGAGGCCGCAGGCGGCATCCGCACCAATCTGCCGCATCCCTCGATCGACACCGGCATGGGGTTGGAGCGTGTCGCCGCCGTGCTTCAGGGCACGCATGACAATTACGAGATCGATCTCTTCGCGACCCTGATCCGCGCCATCGCGGACATGACATCGGTCTCGTCGGACGGGCCGATGAAGGCGAGCCACCGTGTCATCGCCGACCACCTGCGCTGCTCTGCCTTCCTGATCGCCGACGGTGTTCTGCCCTCGAACGAAGGCCGCGGCTATGTCCTGCGCCGCATCATGCGTCGCGGCATGCGTCATGCCCAGTTGCTGGGCGCCAAGGAACCGTTGCTTCACCGGCTCGTGCCGGCCCTGGCCCGCGAAATGGGCCAAGCCTATCCCGAACTGCTGCGTGCAGAGGCCCTGATCACCGAGACGCTGAAGCTCGAGGAGAGCCGTTTCCGCACCACGCTGGCGCGCGGCCTCTCGATCCTGGACGATGCCGCCAAGGATCTCGGCGCCGGCCAGAAGCTAAAGGGCGACGTCGCCTTCACGCTTTATGATACCTATGGCTTCCCGCTCGACCTGACCCAGGATGCGCTCCGCGCCCGTGACATCGGCGTCGATCTCGACGGTTTTGACGCGGCGATGCAGCAGCAGAAGGCGAAGGCGCGCGCCGCCTGGTCCGGCACCGGCGAGGCAGCGACGGAAAAGCTCTGGTTCCCGCTGCGTGACCGCGTCGGCGCCACCGAATTCCTCGGCTACGACACGGAGACGGCCGAGGGCGTCGTCACCGCGCTGATCCGCGACAATGCGGAAGTCGAGAGCCTGAAGGCCGGCGAGACAGGTTTTGTCGTGCTCAACCAGACCCCGTTCTATGGCGAATCCGGTGGCCAGGTTGGCGACACCGGCATGATCACCGGGGCGGGCTTTGCAGCACAGGTTTCGGATGTGCAGAAGAAACTCGGCGATATCTTCGCCCACGCGGTCAAGGTCACCTCGGGCGAAATCAAGCTCGGCGTGCCGGCCGAGCTTACGGTCGATCACACTCGCCGGAGCACCATTCGCGCCAACCACTCCGCAACCCACCTGCTGCATGAGGCGCTCCGGCTCGTCCTTGGCGACCATGTCGCCCAGAAGGGCTCGCTGGTTTCGCCCGAGCGGCTACGCTTCGACTTCTCACACCCCAAGCCGATCTCCGAGGCCGAGCTGGCTCAGGTCGAGGATATCGCCAACGCCGCGGTGCTGCGGAACGAACCGGTGGCGACGCATCTGATGAGCGTCGACGAGGCCATCGCCTCGGGTGCGCGCGCATTGTTCGGTGAAAAATACGGCGACGAGGTCCGTGTCGTCTCGATGGGCACAACCGAGGCCGGCAAGGCCTTCTCGGTCGAACTCTGCGGCGGCACCCATGTTTCTCGCACCGGCGATATCGGCATCGTCAGCATCGCCGGCGAAAGCGCAGTCGCAGCCGGCGTGCGCCGTCTCGAGGCGGTGACGGGCATGGAAGCCCGACGCCAGCTCAACACCGATGCCAGGCGTCTGCGCGACCTTGCGGGCCTGCTCAAGGTTCCAGCGGCCGAGGCCGAGGCACGCCTCGCCGCCCTGGTCGAGGAACGCCGCAAGCTTGACCGCGAACTCACCGAGGCGCGCAAGAAGCTCGCCATGGGCGGCGGCGGCGCTGCCGAGGATCCGATCCGCGAGATATCGGGCGCCAAGCTGCTGGCCCGCGCCGTCACCGGCGTCGAGATGAAGGATCTGAAGAGCCTCGCCGACGAAGCCAAGTCCCGCGTCGGTTCGGGCGTCGTCGCCATTGTCGGTGTTGCGGAAGACGGCAAGGCCGGTGTCGTCGTCGGTGTTACCGAGGATCTGACTTCGCGCTTCGACGCGGTGGCGCTGGTGCGCGCCGCCTCCGAGCAGCTGGGCGGCAAGGGCGGTGGCGGGCGCCGCGACATGGCGCAGGCCGGTGGTCCCGACGGAGCCAAGGCGCAGGCTGCGCTCGACGCCGTCGCAGCCGCAATGAGCTGACCGGGTTCGGACGACGGAGAAGACGAGGTGCAATATCGTCTCGCCGCCACCATTGCTCTTGCCCTGGTGGCAGCGAGCACGCCGGGCTTTGCCCAGCAGGTGCGCCCTCGCCCTGCTGCGCCGGCCCAACCGGCCCAGCCAACCCTGTCGGCCTCGCGTAGCGCGATGGCCGGCTCGATGCTCACCGTCTTCGCCAGCAAGGCACCGGCACAATCGCAGCTCGCCATCGCGCGCCCGAGCGATCCGGCTGAATCTGCCATCGTCTCGGTCATTCTCGGCGCCGTCTCGGCAACCGCGATCACGACCCCCGGCGAGCCCGGCAGCTATGAACTCCGCCTCGTTCGCCTGGATTCCGGCAAGCCCGAAATCCTGGCCCGGCAGCCCCTGGCAACCACGTCTCCTTCAGCCACCTTGTCGGCGCCCGACCGCGCCAAGGCCAAGGCAAGCGTCCCGGTTCGCGGTATCGGCCCCAATGGCGAGCGCGATCGCGTCGTCATCACGGCGCCGGATGCAGCCGTTGACGCGACGGGGCCCTCTTTCTTTCCAGCCGAGAATGTTGAAGCGATGCTGGAAGTGCCGGACAAGCCGGGCAGCTATGAACTTCGCTATGTCATGGACGCGCCGCTGAGCGGCCAGCGTATCCTCGCTCGCCGCCCTTTCATGGTCGAATAGCAACACTCCCGGGCATGTGCCCGGGTATCGCGCGCAAATCATCCCGCCACTGGCGTCACGCGGGCGGTTGGCTTGCCCCGCATCGGCACAATATCCTGTGTTGCGCATTCACCTTGGCCCCGACAGAAAAAAAGCGCCCGGATCGGGATCCGGGCGCTTCAGGTCATTCCATCAGGGTCGATGAGCTCAGGCAGCCATCGCCTTGCGCATATTCTCGCTGACCTTCTCGAGGAAGCCGGTGGTCGAGAGGAACTTCTGGTCGGGACCGACCAGCAGCGCCAGATCCTTGGTCATGTCACCGGCCTCGACGGTGTCAACCGTGACCTTCTCAAGCAGCATTGCGAACTTGGCGAGCTCGGCATTGTTGTCGAGCTTGGCGCGGTGGCTGAGGCCACGCGTCCAGGCAAAGATCGAGGCGATCGAGTTGGTCGAGGTCTCCCTGCCCTTCTGATGCTCGCGATAATGGCGCGTCACCGTGCCGTGAGCGGCTTCCGCCTCGACGGTCTTGCCATCCGGCGTCATCAGCACCGAGGTCATCAGGCCGAGCGAGCCAAAACCCTGCGCCACGGTGTCGGACTGCACGTCGCCATCGTAGTTCTTGCAGGCCCAGACATAGCCGCCCGACCACTTCATCGCCGAGGCGACCATGTCGTCGATCAGGCGGTGCTCATAGGTGATGCCGAGCTTGTCGAATTCGGCCTTGAACTCGGCCTGGTAGATCTCCTCGAAGATGTCCTTGAAGCGGCCGTCATAGGTCTTGAGGATGGTGTTCTTGGTCGAGAGATAGACCGGGTACTTGCGGATGAGGCCGTAGTTCAGCGAAGCGCGAGCGAAATCGCGGATCGAGTCGTCGAGATTGTACATCGCCATGGCGACGCCGGCCTCGGGAGCCTTGAAGACCTCCTTCTCGATGACGGCGCCGTCGTCGCCCACGAACTTGATCGAGAGCGTGCCCTTGCCGGGGAACTTGAAGTCGGTGGCGCGGTACTGGTCGCCATAGGCGTGGCGGCCGATGACGATCGGCTGCGTCCAGCCCGGCACGAGGCGCGGCACGTTCTTGCAGATGATCGGCTCGCGGAAGATGACGCCGCCGAGGATGTTGCGGATCGTGCCGTTCGGCGACTTCCACATCTGCTTGAGGTTGAACTCCTTCACCCGGCCCTCGTCCGGGGTGATGGTGGCGCACTTCACCGCGACGCCATGCTTCTTGGTGGCATTGGCGGCATCGATTGTGACCTGGTCGTTGGTCGCGTCGCGGTTCTCGACGGACAGGTCGTAATAATCCAGCTCGAGGTCCAGATAGGGGAAGATCAGCGTGTCCTTGATCTTCTGCCAGATGATGCGGGTCATCTCGTCGCCGTCCATGTCGACGACGGGATTGGCGACCTTGATCTTGCTCATGTGATTTCGACCCCTGCTGCTGGCCAGTCTGGAACGTTTCCGGGCTGCAGCCATAGCTCCGCAGCCCGCCCGCGCGCTTCCTAGCGGGTTACGTGCCACTGGGGAAGCGCGGCTTTTGGCCGAGTTGCCCAAGGCCTCATGCTGCACTGCCGCAAAAACTGCACCTTCCCGTTCTAGCTTTGGTTTCCGATCGCTGCCGAACAAGAATGCCGACTTTGTCTCACCGTCTCCGCGGAATTCGTGCTGGCCGGCCCTACGGGGCGCGGACCGGCATCGTCGCGGTCCTGCTCGTGACGGGATGGGCCGCAAGGGCCAATGACGACGGCGCCTACAGCCTGCGCTTCCCCATCCCCAAACCCATTCTCACGCACGAAGAGCCCGAGGACACGGTCGAACCACAGGCTCAGGAAGCCCAGGACGATCTGGACGCCCTGCCGTTCGATCCGGCTCTGAGCGGGCGCGCAAACTGGCCTGCCGCCCCGAAAGCCAACAGGCAGTTGCGCAGGGAAGTCCCCATCAGCGTCATTCGCCAGGGCTTCTCGACGCTGCGCGGCCCGGCAGGCTCCACTCCCGAGCGCAGTGTCGGCCTCCAGCTCGGCGCCGATACCTTTTCGATCTCGACCAAGCTGATTGCACCTCCTGGGCGCGAGCAAGTCGGTGACGCTCGCATCGACTGGCGTTTGGCCCGGCCCATTGCCAACAAGGGACCGGGCTTCATCTGGACGATCTCGACAGGCGGCGGCAGCAGCACGGCCGGTAAGCCCGAGCAGAATGCCAATCTGCTGGTCGGTTTCCGCCACCAGCTCCTTCAGCACCTGACCATGAGCTCGCAGCTCTCCATGGCGGGCGGCTACGTCTTCGCCCCCGACGGCGGCCCGCACTCGACGCTCGTGCCGGAGGTCAAATTGAGCGCCGATCTCGCAGCTCTGGCGGATCTCTCCTGGGAGGCCTCGCTCGATCTGGCACTGGCCCGTCAGATGCCGCTCGTCGCGAGCCAATTTGCGACGCGCGGCACCGCCCTGCTGCGCCTGAAATACAGCCTCGAATGAAGGGACCCTGCCCTGCCTTTGCCGGGCTTCCGTGATCGCGCCGGTCGCTCTAGCCTTGGGGCATGACAGAGACTCCCGCTCCCAAATTCGCTCTCGTAACCGGCGGCACGCGCGGCATCGGCGCAGGTGCTGCGCTTGCTCTCGCCCAGGCCGGTTACGAGGTCATCGCCACCGGCCTCACCGATGAGGAGGTCGCGGCGTCCCCGCCTCACCCCGCAATCCGTCACGCCAAGCTCGATGTGACCAGGGATGATCAGGTCGCGGCCGTCGTCGCGCTCTGCCCCCGGCTCGATGCGCTGGTGAACTGCGCCGGCATGATCCAGCGCGGCGGCAAGGAATTCGAGATCGAGGCCTTTCGCCTGACGGTCGAGGTCAATCTCACCGGCTCGATGCGGATGTGCCTTGCGGCCAGGGACAAGCTCGCCGCCAATGGCGGAGCAATCGTCAACATCGCCTCCATGCTGACCTTCCACGGCTCGCCCCTCGCCCCGGGCTACGCCGCATCGAAGGGCGGCATCGGCCAGCTCACCAAGTCGCTCGCCGCCGCCTGGGCCTCTGAAGGCATCCGCGTCAACGCCGTTGCTCCCGGCTGGATCGCGACCGAGTTGACCAGGCCGCTGGTCGAGGATGCTGCCCGTTCGGCACCGATCCTGGCGCGCACGCCGCAAGCCCGCTGGGGCGAACCCAGCGATGTCGGCGGCGCCATCGCCTTCCTGCTCTCGGACGCGGCCAGGTTCGTGACGGGTGCCATTTTGCCCGTCGATGGCGGGTACCTGGCCGTCTGACACACCCGCATCGGCACCAGAAACGCCAAACACGGCAATGACATGCAAACGCTTCCGGAATCACTCCGGCAACGACTTGAATCAACACCTCAAGCGAGAAACCCCATGACCGAACCGAACCCCATGCCCGTCGAGGCGAGTGTCGAGGAGCGTTGGACGCCCTATCGCCACGCTCAACCGAAGGATTCCCCTCCCGAACTGATCGTGCCCAATGTCATTCCGACCGACGAGCGGGTCTGGGTGCCGGTCGATGACAATGTCTGGTTCCGCCCGCTGCTCTTCTGCGTGACGCGCGGCTACTGGATGAACCTCCTGAAGGTGCGTCGCGCCGGCGTGCTCTCGCGCCACCGCCACCCACTGCCCGTGCACGGCTATGTCCTCAAGGGAAAGTGGCGCTACCTGGAGCACGACTGGGTCGCGACCGAGGGGTCCTATGTCTACGAGGCGCCGGGCGAGACCCATACGCTCGTCGTCGACCCTGACGTCGAAGAGATGATCACCATGTTCCAGGTCAATGGCGCGATGATCTATGTCGATCCCGACGGCAAGTGCCTGGGCTATGACGACGTCTTCACGCGCATCGACAAGTGCCGCGCGCATTACGCGAGCAACGGGCTCGGAGCGGATTACGCGGACCAGTTCATTCGCTGACGACGTCGCTGTGCCCGCGCGCATACCGGCACGCGGGCCTGTCCCGGACTCCATGCCGGATAGACACGCCTCGGTTCAATAGCGCGGCGCCCCCTGGGCTACCCGTGACCAACACCCAATAGCGCGGCAGAGTTTCGCGGTGGCACCCCGCGCATGGATCAGTCCCGGTGAGATATCGGTGGCAGGTCGAGACGTCAGCGTCCGAGCTTGGCGAGCTCGACCGCCGCACGCAGCTCGATATGAGCCAGCACATCATCGAGGCGCGGATCATCGGTGGTCTCGCGACGCAACGAGAGCGTCGTCTTGAGGCGTTCGAGCTCGGCAATCTGGACGCGTCCGGAGAGGAGCGCAGCCTTCAGCCTGTCGAGCCCGTCGAGCAGATCATGCCCACGCCTTGCCTGGCGCTTCTTGCGCTCCTGCGCATCGCCTTCGGCCTGGACCGCGAGCAGGAGGTCGAGCGAGCCCGTATTGTTGACCGTACTGCCCTGTGTCGCCGTCGCGGATTCACGGCCGGGCAATGAGAACGACGACGCGCCGGCCCGCCGGGTCTGGCTGGCCGAGCCTGCCCCGATGACGGGCGTGCGCGGGTCGATACGGATCATGACGGCCTCGGTTGACGATGCGCCAAGCCTTGGACCGGCATGGTTAACAAGCGGTAAATCGCCCGGCAAAAACTGCCGACCCGGCAGGAACCACATAGCGACGACGGCAATCGCCAAACAGAACCAATATCGCAACTATCTGGCAAATAAGGATTTTCAGCGAACCGGAAGTTGGCATGCCCCTCGCAGGGCATGAGCCGCTACTGCCTCATTCATGCCGGTGCCCGATGGTTCGCCTGCCCTCCCTGAAACGCCTCGTGACGCCGCTGGCCGCGCTGCTGGCCATCGGCCTGTCATGGGCGGCCGAGCCGGCGCAGGCGCTGTCCCGCATCAAGGACCTCGCCGCAGTCGAAGGCGTGCGCAGCAACCAGATCCTCGGCTATGGCATCGTCGTCGGCCTCAACGGCACGGGCGACACGCTCAACAATACGCCCTTCACCAAGCAGTCGCTGCAGGCGATGCTGGAGCGGCTCGGCGTCAATACGCGCGGCGCCAATATGCGCACCGCCAATGTCGCCGCCGTGATGGTGACCGCGAACCTGCCGCCCTTCGCGACCCAGGGCACACGCCTCGATGTCACGGTCTCTGCGCTGGGTGACTCCAAGTCGCTTCAGGGCGGCACGCTGCTCGCGACCCCGTTGCTCGGCGCCGATGGCGAGGTTTATGCCGTCTCGCAGGGGCCGGTCGCGATCTCCGGCTTCTCCGCCGAGGGTGACGCCGCCAAGATCACGCGCGGCGTGCCGACCGTCGGCCGCATCGCCAATGGCGGTCTGGTCGAACGCGAGATCGACTTCGCGCTGAACAAGCTGAAGACGCTGCGGCTCTCGCTGCGCAACCCGGATTTCACGACAGCGCGCCGCGTCGCCGCTGCCATCAATGACTTCCTGGGTGGCGATGCGGCTGAACCCACCGATCCCTCGACCGTCGTGCTGCAGATTCCGCCGCGCTTCCAGGGCAACATGATCCGCATGCTGACCGAGATCGAGCAGCTGCGCGTCGAGCCCGACCAGCTCGCCCGCATCGTCATCGACGAGCGCTCCGGCATCATCGTCATGGGCAAGGATGTCCGCGTCTCCACCGTCGCCGTCGCGCAGGGCAACCTGACCGTGACGATCAGCGAGCAGCCGGAAGTCAGCCAGCCCGAACCCTTCGCCCGTGGTCGCACCACGGTCGTGCCCCGCACCAACGTCAAGGTCGACACCGAAGGCGGCAACAAGCTCGCCCTCGTCAAGGAGAGCGTGACGCTCGCCGAGCTCGTCGACGGACTGAACGCCCTCGGAATCGGCCCGCGCGACATGATCTCCATCCTTCAGGCGATCAAGGCCGCCGGCGCCCTCCAGGCAGAAATCGAGGTGATGTAATGACCGCCGCACTCGCCCTCCCCGCTGCGAAACTCGCGCTCGGTGTTGCCGGAAGCCTCGTCAACGGCCTCGCGAACGCGCTCGATCCCGCCAAGGCAAAGGCCAAGAAGCAGGCCGACGAGTTCGAGACCGTCTTCCTCGAACAGGTCACGGACAAGCTGATGGCCTCCAGCGAAACCGAGGGACCGCTCGGAGAGAACGGCACCGGCGGTGGTGTCTATCGCTCGATGCTGACGCAGGAATATGCCCGCAACCTGCAGCGCGCCGGCGGCATCGGCCTGTCCGATCCGATCATGCGCAGCCTGCTGCAGATCCAGGAACAGGCCACCGCCACGACGACGACCGGAGCTGCCCGTGTCGCTGGCTAGGCGCGTACTGGACGAACGGCCGCGCATCGCGAGTGCTCTCGAGGCACAGGCGCTGATCGAAGCCGTACTGGAGACGCTTGGGGCGCTGTCCCATGTCGTCGGCGAGGAAACCGAACTGGTCCGCGCCGGCAAATTGTCGGACGCGATGGAACGCGAGCCCCGCAAGACCGAGCTCGCCGGCATCTATATGCGCGGCGTCGAGCAGGTGAAGTTGAACGCGGTGGCACTGGCGCGCTTCGTTCCCGATCAGGTCAAGCGCCTGAAGTCCGCCCATGTCGCATTCCAGGACCTGATCGAGATCAACCAGATCGTGCTCGCCACCGCGCGGGCCGTCTCGGAATCGATCGTCCGCGATCTCGCCTCCGAGGCGAATCGTCCGATGCGAGCTGCCGGCTACGGACCGACGGCAATTGTGGGAGCCGGCGCCTTTGTCCGTCCGAACTCCGGACCGCTCGTGATCTCGCGCAGTCTCTGATCCGCCGGAAGGCAGAGAAACTGTATTTCCCCGTAAGGAGCTGCGCGCCGAAGCAGCGGCTGCCACGGCAATCGTCAAAATTTACCTAATCTCCTTACGGAAGATTCAATCTTCGAAGCCATTGTCGCAATGATGCGAAAGGTGCGGCTTGTCCGCGCCCTTCGCATCATGGTCGCTAGAGGCGGCTGTTGTCCGACTCCAGAAGGAGTGAGCGATGGATTTCGGTGCTTCGACGAGAGCGACGGCGGTCGGCGCCTATCACGTGACCGCCAGAAGCGATGCGGCCGCGACCAGGGGCAGCATCCCGGTCGAACTGCCGACGGCGCAAACCGTCCAGTCGGCGGCGGCGGGCGAAGCGGTCCAGCTCGACCTGCAGGCCCGCTCCGAACAGGCCCGGCGTGATGATGCCGCAGCGAAGCAGAACGCCGTGTCGGACAGGCAGGCGGCGCGCCAGCGCGAACGAAATCTGCGCGATCTCATCGAGCGTCGGATCGTGATTGAGCCGCGCACCCGCGAGGTCGTCATCCAGAAGAAGAACAGGGTGACCGGCGAGACCGTTTCGCAACTGCCTGACGAGACACTGCTCCGGCTGCGCATCTATTCGCGCGAGCTCGCCGAGAAGGCGCGGCTTGCCGACGAAACCAGCGCGCACCACTACATCGAGCGCACCGCCTGACATAGGCTACCTTTCCCGTGCTTGCCTTCCAACCGCCCGCTCACGCGGGCGTTTTGCATTTGGCCCGACTCAGCTCTGCCGCCGTCTTATCGCGCGCTTAACCATGCCGCGGCTTTGCCCAATCTGGCGGCAATTCGACCGGTGAAATTTACCACTCGTTACGGGTTGGCGACCGAGTGTCCTCGGGTCGCGGCCAGAAGGCCATGACGCCAGAATGGCACCATACCAGAAGGTATAAAGACTATGGCTATTTCGCTCTCTTCGGCTGTCCGCAATTCGGTCGCCACCCTCCAGTCGACCGCTGCCGCCGCCCAGGCCACCCAGTTCAAGCTGGCCACAGGCAAGAAGGTCAACACCGCGGTCGACAGCCCGGTCAACTACTTCACCGCCGCTTCGCTGAATGATCGCTCGAGCCAGCTCAAGGGCCTGCTCGACGGCATCTCGAACGGCATCCAGACCGTTCAGGCTGCCTCCAAGGGCATCGACGGCGTCACCAAGCTGGTGACCTCGCTGCAGTCCACGGTGAAGCAGGCCCAGGCCGACGCGGCTCAGAACCGCCCGACCAAGGCCGGCACGGCTCTGGCCACCGCCACGGAAGCGGCTGTGACCAGCAAGAGCCTGAAGGACATCGCCCTCGACAAGAAGCTCGCCAGCGCCGATGCTGTCGCGACCGCCGCGACCGCCTCCTCTCCCGGTGACATTGGTATCGACACCTCGGCCAGCCCGCAGGCGGCGATTTCGATCACGGTCGGCAGCACGACCTACGAGGCGGATTTCGCCGTTGCCAACGCGACCGTCCGCGATCTCGTCAACGAGATCAATAAGTCGGGCCTCGCCACTGCCTTCGTCGACGAAAAGGGCCAGCTCAACGTCAAGGGCACCGGCTCGGAGGCCGTCGATTTCGGCTTCGGCGTCGGCGCAGACGCTGCGGCTGCCCGGACGGCGGCCGGCACGGGCGGTGGCAACACCGCAATCGGCTTCAGCGCTCTCGACGCTGCGGTCGGCACTTCGACGATCACCTCGTCGGGCATCACTTCCGCCGTCCGTTCCAACCTCATCCAGCAGTTCAACGACCTGCGCACGCAGATCGACGAACTCGCCAAGGACTCCGGCTATAACGGCGTCAACCTGCTGGCCGGCGACAAGGTCTCGATCCAGTTCAACGAAAAGACCGGCAAGAACCAGTCCAAGCTGGAGATCCAGGGCACAACGCTGAGCGCCACCAATCTCGGCATCAACCAGGCCGGCAACACGCAGCTCGCCGGCTCCGTCAACTTCCAGAACGACTCCGATCTGGAAAGCGCGACCAAGGCCCTGACCGGCGCCCTGACCTCGCTGAAGTCGCTGGCCTCGACCTTCGGTGCGAACCTCTCGGTGGCGCAGACCCGCCAGGACTTCACCAAGGACCTCGCCGGCGTCTTGTCGGCCGGCGCCGACAACCTCGTCAATGCCGACTCCAACGAAGAGGCCGCCAACCTGCTCGCGCTGCAAACCCGTCAGCAGCTCTCGCAGACCGCCCTCTCCATGGCCTCGCAGGGCGACCAGGCGATCCTGCGCCTGTTCTGATCCTTCGTCCGCAGAAGCGGGCTTGCCCACAGAATGTGGGCCGAAGACAAAGGGAGGCGGGGCGAAAGCCCCGCCTCTTTTGCATTGTCCCGCCGCCTGCAGAGCGCGCCCCCGCTCCCCCCGTTTAACCATTTGTTATCCCTAACAAGGGATTATCGGTCCAGAAAATCTGGCTCAGCGCCGAATCGCGCGTTCAGGGGACCGAAGATGGCGAATACGATTCTATCCAGCGGCGTCCGCAACAATCTCCTGACGCTGCAGCAGACCACGGCCCAGCAGAGCGTCATCCAGAATCGCCTCGCCACCGGCAAGAAGGTCAACTCGGCCATCGACAACCCGGTGAACTACTTCACCTCGGCCTCGCTGAACGATCGCTCCAGCCAGCTCACCGGCCTGCTCGACGGCATCTCGAACGGCATCCAGACCATTCAGTCGGCTTCCAAGGGCATCGACGGCGTCACCAAGCTGGTGCAGTCGCTGCAGTCGACGGTGAAGCAGGCCCAGGCCGACGCGGCGCAGAACCGGCCGACCAAGGCCGGCACGGCTCTAGCAACCGCGACTGAAGCGGCGGTGACCAGCAAGAGCCTGAAGGACATCGCGCTCGACAAAGCGATCGTAGGCGCGGACGCGCTTGCCACTCCCGCCACGGCCTCCAGCTCCGGCGACCTGGGTATCATCAACACCGACACCTCGCTGGCGATCACGATCACCGCCGGTACGACCACCTATACCGCCACCTTCAACAGCGCGAACACGACCGTTCGCGACGTCGTCAACGAGATCAACAAATCGGGCATCGCCACTGCCTTTGTCGATGAGAAGGGCCAGCTCAACGTCAAGGGCACCGGTTCCGAAACCGTCGCTTTCGGCTTCGGCTCCGGCACCTCGCCAGCCAACGCCTTGACCGACGCCCAGGCCGTGGGAACCAACGCCAACACCGCGCTCGGCTTCGCAGCCAACGATGGCGCTGTCGGCACGTCCACGATCACCTCATCGAACGTCACCTCGGCCGTCCGCTCCAACCTGATCCAGCAGTTCAATGACCTGCGCGACCAGATCGACAAGCTGGCCAAGGATTCGAGCTATAACGGCATCAACCTGCTGGCGGGCGACCGTCTCTCGATCGTCTTCAACGAGAAGACGGGCACGAACCAGACCAAGCTCGACATCCAGGGCTCGACGCTCAGCGCCGCCAATCTCGGCATCGACCAGGCCGTCAACACCCAGCTCGCCGGCTTCGTCAACTTCCAGAACGATCTCGACCTGGAGAAGGCGACCCAGTCCCTGACCGGCGCCCTGACCTCGCTGAAATCGCTGGCCTCGACGCTCGGCTCGAACCTCTCGGTTGCCCAGACCCGCCAGGACTTCACCAAGGAACTGGTCAACACGCTGAAGATCGGTGCCGACAATCTCGTCCTGGCCGATCCGAACGAGGAAGGCGCCAGCCTGCTCGCGCTGAACACCCGCCAGCAGCTCTCGCAGACTGCCCTTTCGCTGGCCAACCAGGCCGACCAGGGCGTGCTCCGGCTCTTCGGCTGATTACGTCGGAAAGACCGACTTCCCCTCCCAAAAGCCAGAAGGCAGGATCGTCATGGCTCTCAAAGTCGAGCTCAAGCCGAACGAGCGCATCATCATCGGCCAGGTGGTGATCCGCAACGACGAGCAGCGCACCCGCTTCTTCATCGAAGGCGAAGCGCCGATCCTGCGCGAGAAGGATATTCTCACCGCCGCCAGCGCCGACACGCCGGCCAAGAAGATCTATCTCGCCATCCAGCTCATGTATCTGGCGCAGGATCCGACGCATGAGCACGAGACCTATTTCGCGCTCGTCCGCGATTTCATGAAGGCCGCGCCGAGTTCCCTGCCGCATATGACCGAGATCAATAACCGCATCTTAAGCGGCGATCTGTACAAAGCCCTGAAGGCAGCCAAACAGCTGATCGCCTACGAAGCGGAACTCATCGAGAATGCAACACGGGTTTAACGCGTACGCCTCTGCCGCCAGGACTGCCCAGTCTGCCGTCTCCCCTCGCGAACTCGAAGCATCCCTGCTCCTGAAAGCCGCCGTCCGGCTTCAGTCCGTCGCCGATGACTGGGTCGGCCGCCAGCGCGAGCTCGACGACGCCCTGAACTACAACCGCAAGCTCTGGACCCTGCTGGTCTCGGCCGTCATCGCCGAGGACAACCCGCTGCCGGTCGAGATCAAGCGCAATATTCTCGGCCTCGCCAATTTCATCTTCAACCAGACCTTCCGTATCGCCGCCAATCCGGCACCGGAATCGCTGACGGTCCTGATCGGCATCAACCGCGACATCGCCGCCGGCTTGCGCGGACGCTGATCCGCTGGAGCAACGGCCTCCGACATCAGGCGAAACCTCAAATGAAAACGGCGCCAGAACCTGGCGCCGTTTTCATTTTGACTATGCCTCGTCTAGTTCAGATATAATTTGTCAGCGTGAGCTTCGACAGGATGGAGGTCGTCTGGTAGCTCGCCTGCAGGCGCGTCTGCAGCGCCAGGATCTGCGTTGCCACCTCTTCGGTCGTGACCTCCTCGACCCCGGCGAGCGTCGTCGTCAGGTAATTCTGGGTCGCGGTGTGGCGCTCCTTGGCGCTCGCCATCGCCTTCTGCGCCGTCCCGAGCTCGACAATGATCTCGGCCGGCTTCTGCACGCCACTGGCATAGCCGATCGTATTGCTGACGCGCTCGGCCAGGGCCTCGTAGCGATCCCTTGAGTTGGCATCGCCGGCGGGGAAGGTCTCGGCGGCGAACACGGCAAACTGTGCCAGCCCGACCTTGAAGGCTTCCTCATTGGCGCGTGCCCCGATGGCGACGGTCTCGGTCTGATCGACCTGTACCGCCGAGGTCGCGCGCGCCGAGCCAGGCGCATCGTCGCCCTGATACCAGATCACTGTGTTCGCGGCCGTCCCCGGCGCCGGCGCAGCCGTCGCGGTGGCGAAGGGCGGACCCGGAACGCGTACCGGCGGATTGCTGGGACTGCCGTCGAAAAAGTTCTTGGCGGCGACCTGGGCCGAGGCGGCCGACAGCGTCGTCTGGGCCTCCTTGCCGAAGGCGGCAGAGACCGAAGCGCGCAGATTGGCAGCCGTGGCGTTGACGTCGGCACCGATCTCGAACGTGTCCGTCGCATTGCCATTGGTCCCGGGCGCGCGCGCCGTCAGGACGATCTCCTTCTGGCTGCCGTCGGGCAGATCGACCTTGAAGCGCAACGTGTCGCCGGGCTGCGGCTGGGCCGCGACATTCACGGAGACATTGGCCGGCGGGCCCGCGGTATAGGTGGGTACCAGGCCCGCCGATGTCGTCGTGGCGGACTTCAGCTTGAAGCCGTAATTGGGATTGCCGGCCTCTTCCGTGATCGTCGCCGTCGTGCCGGCGCCACCCGCGGTGAGGCGCCCAAGGCCGGTCACGCCGAGATCGGCTTGCTTTCGCTCCGCGATCAGCTGCTTCAGCCCGGCGCGGCCCGCACCGTCCCCGTCCATGATCAGGGAATAGCTGGCCACTGGCTCGGTATCCGACGTTCGCCCCGAGAACAGGTAGCGCCCGCCGACATTGGTGTTGAGCAGGTCGAGCGCCTGCTTGAACTTTTCCTCGGCCAGAACCTGTGGCGCCGAACGGCCGCTGGCGCTCTCGACATAACTGCCCGGACGCGCGTCGTTCTTGGTCTCGGCCGTCAGCTTGGCAAAATTCTCGACCGCCTTGGTCGAGAGCTTGAGATTGACGTCGGCAAGTTGGATTCCGGAGAGCCAGGAATCGAGCGAGGCCTTCTTGGCGTTGAGGTCCAGGCTGGTGCGCCGCTCGATTCCGAGATCGCCATAGCTGGTGACCTTCTTGCCCGTGTCGAGCTGGCGCTGCAGGTCATCGAACTTCGCCCGGGTCGAGACGAATTCGCTCGGCCTGGCCGCGCGATAGGCTCCGGTGCCATAGGAGGTAATCGTCATGATGGCGTGCCTCAGACTCTCATCAGCATGTCCATCATCTCCTTCACCGTGGAGATGATGCGGGCATTGGCGGCATAGGCGTTCTGCAGCTCGATCAGCGTCGCCATTTCCTGGTCGACATTGACCTGCGAAGTCTCGGCGAAGCGGCTCTGCACGGAGGCAAGCGCCACCTGCTGGCCTTCATCGAGGCGCTTGGCGTTTTCGACCGCCTGCCCTTGCGATGCGACGACACGCTGCACGAAACTCGAGACGGTGGTGTTGGAGGTGGCTGTCGAGCCGTCGAGGGAGACAGCGTTGGTGACGCTCCGCAACCCCTTGGTCAGCCGGTCGAGCAGCATTTGCGGCCGGGTGGCGTCGCCCTGCGGCGTCGCCGGCGTGGTGTTGAAGACGACAAGCTTCGAGCGGTCCGCGATCAGGCCGGGATTGATCGTGATGCGGCCGGCGAAACCCAGCGCCTGGGACCGGCCTTCGAACGAGCCCGTATAGGCGCCATTGCCGTTCCCGGCATCGACGAAGAAGGGCAGCTCGGGCGATCCGCCAGCCCCGGACAGGCTCGTAGCGGTCGGGCGCGCAGTCAAGCCGAGCACGTCGCGGGTATTGCCCGCGCCGTCATCGACGATGCGCAGCATCGAACCGGTATTCGAGACCGTGAAACCGCCGCCGATCGCGGCCTGGATCTGGGCCGCGACCGAAGCCGGTCCGCCCGAGAAATCGATGCCGACCACGGTGTTGTTGGCATCGCCGCTGGCCGAAGCCGGCAGCGGCAGCGATGCGCCCGATTCCACGCGGACGAAGGTGAAGCGGCGCGTCGCGCCGCCGGGGCTGACCTGATAGTCGAGCGTGACGCTGTTGCCGGATTGCAGACCGGCAAGGTCGACATCGAAGCCAGTGGCCGCGCCTGCGGTGACGGCCGTTCCCGCGATCTCGCGGTCAGACAGCGCGCTCGAGAGCTGCGCGGCCATCTCGTCGAGCTGGGCCTGCATCTGCACCAGCGTCTTGTCGCGGAGCTCGAGATTGGCCGCGATCTCGCCCGACCGGAACACCTTGTTGGCGATCGCGTCGATCTGGTTGCCGGAATTGTCGGTCATCGTGATGGTGCCGACACCACGCGTCGCCGCGTTCGGGCTCCATAGCGATTCCGGGCCAAGCGCCGAGCGCCCGTCGAAGCCGAACTTCACCGCCGGGCGGCCGTCGAAGATCTGGGCACCTGATCCGGTGACGATGCTGAGCGAACCGCGCGCATCCTCGCTGGTCTTGATGTCCATGTATTGCGAGAGCTCGGAGACGATCCGGTCGCGCTGGTCCTTCAGGCCCGCGGTCGCCTGGTCGCTCTGCCCCTGAACGATCCGGGCATTGACGCTCGTCAGCGAGTCCAGCAGCTGGTTGATCTGGTTGACGGCCCCGCCGATCTTCGTCTCGGCCTGGGTTCGCTCGGCCTGAACACCGGCGGACAGCCCGTTCAGGCGGTTCGCAAGCTGGCTCGCTGCATCGAGCACCGCCGTGCGGTTGGTATAGGAAGACGGATCGTTCTTCAGCGCCTGGAGAGAGGTGGTGAAGGAGCTGTAGACCGAATCCAGCGCGGTCGCGCTTCCCGGTGCGCCGAACAGCTTGTCGAGGTTCGAGAGCGCATCCGCGCGTGTCGAGGTGTAGGCGGCGCCGGCACTTTCCTGCCAGAGCTGATGCTGGACAATCTTGTCGAGCAGGCGCTGAACGGCGGTGCTCGACGTGCCGATCGTAGCGCCGCTGAGCGTATCGGAGGTGCTGACGACGCGCCGGACATAGCCGGCGACGCCAGCATTGGCGACATTTTGCGAAACGACGCCGATACCGGTCTGCGTGACATGCAGGCCGGAAATCGCGGTGCCCAGGGAAGTACTCAGACCCATCGTCAACTCCTGCCGTCACCGGCGATCCTTCTGGATCGCCCGGAACCGCCTCCGCCGGCGGTCAAGGCCGCTCAGCGGATGATGCTGAACACGTCGCGCAGCATTTCCTGCGCCGTGCTGATCACCTTGGTATTGGCCGAGTAGGCCTGCTGGGTGACGATCATCTTCGAGAATTCGTCGGCGATATCGGTGTTGGATTGCTCGACATTGCCGCCGATGAGCTGGGAGGTGCCGAGACCGATGATCGGCGGACCGGACTCGATCGTCTCCTCGAAAGCGCCACCGTCGAGGCGCTTCAGGGCGTTGCCGGCATTGAAACGGGCCACCGAAAGCTGGGCCAGCGCGACCACCTGGCCGTTGCTGAAGGTGCCGATCACCTGGCCTTCGGCCGAGACCGAGACGCGATCGAGCGTGCCGGCCGTGTAGCCGTCCTGGCGAATGCTGCGCGCGTCGATCTGGCCGCTGACGTCGCCGTTCTGGGTCAGGCCATTGCCGCCAGTCGTGAGGTTGATGCCGGAGATCGCCGTGCCCGCGATCGTCATGTTCGGCAGCGCGATGTTGCCGCCAGCCGGGTTCGTCATCTGGCCGGTGGAGCCGAAGGTGATGTCGACATTGGCATTGCGATAAGCCACCGCACCGCCCGTCGCTGCGGTGTTCTCGGCAACGAAGAGGTTCCAGGTGTCGACTGTCGCTGGAACGGGTGGCGGCCCCACCTGGGCCGGCGCCGCATTCGTGGTCTTGGCCCAGCGCAGTTCGACGCTCGTCGCCTTGCCGAGCGCGTCGTAGACGGTGACAGACCCACCCGCGATGGAATCGCTCAGGAATCGGGTGACGTCGGCGCCGGTCACGAGGCCGGTCCCGCCGACGGTGGTGGACAGCGGGTTGGAGGTGTAGCCCGCAGCCTTCAGCAGCTCGGATCCCGGCACGGTGGTCGACGCATTGGTCGTGCCAGGATAGGCCGGGATATTGGCGCGATACTCGATCGAGGTCGTCGCCTTGGCCGGGAACTGTTCCTTGGTGATCCGCAGCACTTCTGGCTGGGTGCCGACCAACTGGCCCGTGACGGCGTCGATCTTAAGACCCTTCAGATAGTAGCCCGCGCCATTGACCAGGTAGCCATTGGCGTCGAAGTCGAAATCGCCGCGGCGGGTATAGAGGTTGCTGTTGCTGAACTGGGTATTGGCGCCAAGGCCGCTTTGGCGCTGGTCGACGACGAAGAAGCCATCGCCGTTGATCGCCACGTTGGTGTCGATGCGGGTGGCCTGGAGATCCCCCTGGATCGTGTTGGTCGCGCGGCTGTAGGAGGCGACCGAACCCGAAATCTGACGATTGAGAGCAGCATCCGGGACCAGGTCCGAAAACGTCGTATCGACACGCTTGAAGCCGGCCGTTCTCGAATTCGCGATGTTGCCTGAGATATTTTCGAGCGCGTAGGACTGCGCCTGCATGCCGGAAACCGCCGTCGTCAGCGCGCTGAAGACACCCATGATACCCTCGCCTCAACCCTGGCACCCGGATGGGTGCCCAATACATCGAGGCAGCTGCTGCACGGCCTGTGCCATGCAGCGAGATTATATTCTTCAACGACTTGGATGGTTTCGGGAACGTATCCTGGCGAATTCCGCCCGGCAGTTTCCGTGCCGGCCGGCAAATCTTGCCGAGCCGCGGCTCAGCTGGAAGCAGTGCCGCGCCAGGACGCGAGGTCGCTTGCGACATCCGACAGGGTGGGCGGTCTGGCTTCGATGAATGGCAGGGGGCGACAGACGGCAAGCGCAGCGAGCCCGACACGCGCCGTCAGCAGGCCGTTGAGCACGCCTTCCCCGAGCTTGGCCGAAAGCCGAGCGGCGAGCCCCTGCCCGACCACCTGCTGCACCAGTGCGTCACCGGCCGCAATGCCGCCGGTCACGACCAGATGGCCCAGAACCTGCCGCGCCAGCCGCAGCAGGCCCAACGTCCCGGGTCGGCCGGCGTAGATGCCCGCGATCGCCCGCAGCAATCTGGCGCAGGCCACGAGCACGAAGACGATATCGATTAGGGCCCGGGGGCTGACGGCCGTGACCAGCGAGACCCGGCGCGCAGCCAGCGCGATCTGCGCCTGTGCCTGCGCATCGAGCGGCGTCATCAGGCTCCGCTCCGCGACCGTCAGAACGTCATGCGGCGCAAAGAGCTGGGGCAGGCTGTCCGCCAGCTCCGCCCTGTTCTTTGCGGTCTCCGGCCGCGCAGCATAAAGGCGCTGGAGTTCGTCCGTGATGGCCTTGGCTTCATCCAGAGTGCCACCGGCAAGTACCGTGGTGGCACGCAGACGCAAGGCCTCGACGCGCCGCTCGCGCAGGATGTCGCGCAGAACCTTGGCGAGCATCACCAGGAGGGCGAGTACGGCAGCCGCCGCGGAGGCCAATGCCGCATAACCCAGGACCGGGCTCTCGTTCATCAGCGAGGTAATCGTCCGCTCGGCCCAGACGCCGATCGAGAGCGTCAAGAAGGCGGACAATCCCGCAACGAACACGCTGCCCCAGCTAAAGCCCTTTCGACTCGCAACCGGGACGACGGCCGGCTCGACCGGGTCGAGCGGTTCGCTCTCGGGCAGGACCGCGACACCCGTCGTCATGCGTGGAGCGTCCTCGCCCGACACGGTGGCATCGAGACGCACGGCGCGGGGAGCCTTGTTCATGGGTCCGCCTCCCTCCATCACGCCAGCCTGTCACCGATCAGGAATTCGAGCGCACGGTCGAGGCGAATCTGCGGCGGAGGCTGGCTCCGCCCTCCCGCATCCGGCAGAACCAGCGGCGGTCGGAAGCGTGGCGCCCGCACCTGCCAGGACTGCGCCTTCGGATCGAAGATCGCCTCGGGCCGCTCAGGCAGTTCGCCCGGGAAGATCGCCGCTTCGGCGATGCCGTCGAACACCTCGTCGCCGACCGTCTCGCCCGCCTCCGGCACGCCCGCGATCGCCGGCAGGTCCTCGCGTCCCTGCTTGATCCTGACTTCTCTCGTCGCCCGCACCGCGGCCAACGCCATCGCCTCGACCTTGGCGCCGGCGCCCTGCGCCCGCGCAGCAGCCCGCGCCACGAGATGTGACATCACCGCCGCCAGCCGGTCGTGGCTGGTATGGTGGATATGGTCGGCCTTCGTCGCGGCGAAGAGGACGCGGTCGATGCGGGGCGCGAACAGGCTCGTCAGCCAGGAATTGCGGCCGACGGAAAAGGCCGCAAGAGCCTGGCCCAGTGCCGTTTCGAGATCGGCGAGCGCCGGCGGGCCGGCATCGAGCGCAGCCAGTGCATCGACCAGCACGATCTGCCTGTCCAGGCGGGCGAAATGATCACGGAAGAACGGCGTCACCACGATCCGCTTATAGGCCTCGTAGCGATCTGCCATCAGCCCTGCCAGCGTGCCTGGCGCGACCTCGGTATCGGGAGCGATCTCGAGCGGCGCGAAGGTCAGCGCCGGTGAACCCTCAAGGTCGCCCGGCATCAGGAACCGCCCGGGCGGGGTCACCGCGACCGCTTCCGGATCGGCGCGCAGCCTTGCGAGATAGGCCTTGAACAGATCGCTCGCGGCTTCCGCGGCCAGTTCGTCGGGGGCCCCTGACGGATCACGAACAGCGAGATCATCGAGCCAGGGCTTGGCCGGCTCGATCCGGTGGGCCTTCCGCGCATCCGCGATCGCCTGCCGCGACCAGGTCTTGTAGTCGATGCCGATCAGCGCGAGGTCGAGCAGCCATTCGCCGGGATAGTCGACGATATCCAGCGTCAGCGTCGCCGGTCCCTTGAACCAGCCGGACGCCCGCTCGTAATCGATCTCGACCCGCAGCTCCGCAATGCGCCGGGTCGATTCAGGCCAGCGCCGGTCGGGCCCTGACAGGGCCGCGCGATGAGCCTCGTAGGGAAAACGCGGCACGTCCGGATCAGGCTGGGGCACCAGCCGCACGCGCGTGATACGCCCGTCAGCTGCCGCCTTGAGCACCGGCAGCCTGGCACCCTCGATGAGGTTCTGGATCAGGGCCGTGGTGAAGACCGTCTTGCCCGAGCGCGACAGTCCGGTGACACCCAGGCGCAAGCGCGGCCGGGCAAGTCCAAGCAGGCTGTCACCAAAGGCCAGCGCGGCATTGCGCGCCTCGTCGAGATAGGAGGGGGAGCTCATACGATGCGGAACGGAGCGTGTCCGCTCATTCGTCCGGCCCCTCGCCCAGCGAGGCGGGCGTCACGAAGCGGTCGAGCCGGCCGCCGCGCGGCGCGACATCGCGCCAGTCTTCGACCGCGAAATCGAGCACGACCAGTCCGCAGGTCGGGTATTTCTGTGCCATCCGCGCCGCCGCATAGCGGTCACCATGGCCGATCAACTTTGCAGCCAGTTCCTCGAGGCCGGGATTGTGCCCGATCATCAGCAGCGTGCGGACATTCGCCTCGGTGTCCTGGACGACCTGCAGCAACCGCTCAGGCTTGGACTCGTAGATGCGCGGTTCGAGATGGCTGCCGGGTCGCTCCGGCAACATCGGCCCGACCAGTTCCCAGGTCTCGACCGTTCGGCGAGCCGGCGAGACCAGCACAAGATCCGGCAGCAGCATCTCCTCTGCCAGATAGCGCCCCATGGCGGGGGCTGCTTCGCGGCCCCTGACCGCTAGCGGTCGCTCCCGATCGGTGAGACCGGTGGACCAGCTCGACTTGGCGTGGCGAAGAAGCAGAAGGCGCAGCATGGCCACAATCTAACCATGCCTGCAGGGATTTGCGAGTGGTCCCGGGCGAGCTGTCATCTGGCGCACCGCGGCAAGCAGCAATCCGACAAGTTGCTTGGAATAAAGCTCGCACAACCGCTCGCGCCCTGACGGCTGCATCTCAAACGGCCCAAGCTGGCCGTCGATCAGCATCGTCGAGAAGCCGTGAGTGACCGACCAGACGAACAGAATCGCGGCGAGATCGGGATCGTCGGCGAAGAGCGGCAGCGGACGGGTCAGCAAGTCCTCGCCCTCGGTCTGTCGTCCCAGAGCGAGCTTCGTCTCCCGCACCAGGATGCCGAAGGCGCGAATGCCGGCACGGCGCAGGTTTTCATCTTCATTCTTGAGGCCGAGCCGTCCGAAGACGACGCGGAACCGGCCTGGCCGCGCCAGCGCGACCGCGAGATAGGCTTCACAGATCGCCGCGAGCCGGTCACCGCCGCTGCGGATCGCCTCGGCAACGGCTGCTTCCATCGCTTCGGAGAGATCGTCGAAGCCGAGCGTCGCGATCACCGTGAGCAGTCCGACAAGATTGCCGAAATGATGGGCCGGCGCGGCCGGTGAAACCCCGGCTCGACGCGCGCATTCGCGCAGGGTGAAGCCGCCGACGCCCTTCTCCGCCAGCACCGCCTCGGCCGCTTCGATCATCGCCTGGCGCAAGTCGCCATGATGATAGCTGCCGCGCCCGAGCGTCTTGTCCTTCGCCATACTCGACCCGCCGCAGCCCCCACCAAACTTGACGCCGTTAAGATAAAGCAATATCACCGGGCCACAAACTTAACAGCGTCAAGATATGAGGGTGCCATGCCGACTTTGCTCGACGACGCCTTCGCCTGGGCCGGCCGTCTCGCCATCCTCGGTTGGCTGGCGCTGATTCTGCTGCCGCGCTGGCGCGGTATTTCGGACACGCTCGCAGGCTGGGTCATCCCGGGGCTATTATCGCTTGGCTATGCCGTGCTGATCGGCGCCTACTGGCATGGCGCGGAAGGCGGTTTCGGCTCGCTCGACGCCGTGGCGGCGCTGTTTACGTCGAAGCCCCTGCTCCTCGCCGGCTGGGTCCACTACCTCGCCTTCGATCTGTTCCTCGGCAACTGGCTCCTGCGGCGCGCGCAGGAGGAGGGAATTCCGCATTGGCTGACGGTGCCGGTACTGCTCGCAACTTTTCTGTTCGGCCCGATCGGCTTTCTCGGCTATCTGCTGCTGAAAGGCAGTTTTCGGCTCACCCGCGAGGACCGCATCGCCCGTTTCCAGGCGCGCCTGCCGGGCTGGCTGCGCGATCTTGAATTCGAGCCGCGCCTGACGGCCGCCGCCTTCGCGATGCTCGCCCTGACAGTTCCGACCATCCTGGCCTTGCTCATCGACGACCGGCTGTTTCAGGGAGTGAACGTCTGGATCAAGCCGCTCAAGTTCGAGATTTCGGTCGCGCTCTACCTGCTGACGCTGGCGCTGTTCCTGCCCCTCGCCAGTGACCGCTTCCGCGCTAGCCTCGCCGGGCGCTACATGATTTGGCCGGTGATCGTGCCGATCATCCTCGAAGTGCTCTACATCGCCTGGCGCGCCTCGCGGGCTGAAGCTTCGCATTACAACGGCAACAGCTGGATCGGCGCCGCGCTCTACAGCGCAATGGGGGTCGGGGCGGTGATGTTCACACTGGCACCGGGGGCCCTCGCCTATGGTCTCGCCCGCCGCGACGCCGCACCGATCGCGCCCGTGCTGCGCTGGTCATTGGTCGCAGGCCTCGCCTTGACCTGCCTTTTTGGCCTGGCGAGCGGAGCGGTCCTCGGCGCCAGCGGCAGCGGTCATTATGTCGGCACCGCACCGAGCGCGCACGCGACGCTCCCCTTCCTCGGCTGGTCGCTGTCGATCGGCGACCTGCGCGTCAGCCATTTCCTGGGCCTGCATGCGCTGCAGCTCATCCCCGCCTTCGGCCTGCTGGTCTGGCTCGTCACCCGCCGGGAGACGGCCAGTCTGGCGGCGGTCGGCGTCTTCTCGACGGGCTATGCTGCCGTCACCGCTCTGGCGCTTGCGGCCGCGCTGAATGCGCGACCTCTGCTCGGCCTGGGCTGAGGGGCGCCAATCATAGTTCAGCGACCGGAGCGCAAGCCGCCTCGTCGCTCTCGCCGGGCTCGTAGCGCAGCAGGTCGCCGGGCTGGCAGCCGAGCACCATGCAGATGCGTGAAAGCGTATCGAAACGCATGCCGCGGACCTTCCCGGACTTGAGCTGAGAGACCTGCTGCTCGGTCAGGCCGATGCGCTGGGCGAGTTCCTTCGAACGCATCTTTCGACGCGCGAGCATGACATCGAGTTCGACGATGATCGGCATCGCCCTGTCCTACACGAAACTCTGATTCTCGTCAGAGAGCCGCATCGCCTCGCGCAGCACCAGCCCGAAGGCGACAAGGACAGCGCCCGCGGCCAGTGCGCCGAACATGCCGGGATCGAGCGTGATCGCAAGCTGCCTGCGGCCGGCCGGGTTGTCATAGGTCAGCGCTACGCTCTGCAGGGCCCGCGCAACCGGGGTCGTTGCACCAAACAGAATGAGCAGCCAGCCAATCCGGCTGAGCTCTATCGCATTGACGACTTCGAGAACCCGCCCTTTTCCAAAGCGCCCAAACAGGCTGGCCAGACGCAGCATCGCGTAGATGAACAAGCCCGCCGGAACAGTGCCGACAATCAGTGCCAGCCAGTAGCTGCGCATTGCTGCCGTGGGCGGCGCGACCGTCACGCCAATGGTACCGCGCGCATGATCGGCAAGGCTTTCAGGGTCGCTCCACAACCAGGCCATGCCAAATCCCATGAGCAATGCTGCGGCATAGCTGGAGAGCCGTGCTGTCATGCTCACGGGCTTCAGCCTGGCCAGCGGCGTCTCGCGCGGCCTCAAAGTGCTTTCCGCGTTCATTTCACTCTGCCCTCAACTGACAAAATTAAATTATTAGATGAATTTTTTAATGTAAAGATCATATTCCAATCTGAAATTGACGAGCCTCACGATGCGTCTTTCCCTGTTCGCTTCCATGATCGTGGCCGCCCTTGCCGGCGCGTGCGGCCATGTCCCGCTGAGTTCCCTACCGAAATTGTCGCGCATCGACATGCGCAGCACGACCCTGACCGATCTGCGTGCCGCCATCAGCCTGCCGTCAGATATCCGCCCCTTGCCCGGTGGCGTCACCATGACGATCGTGATCAAACCCAGGGACGGTGGTCGCCATGAGCGCAAGGTCGTCCTGGAAGAAGTACGCGACGCCACCGAACTCGCCGCATTGCCTGTCATGGCTTCGCCGGGACGGCGTCTGACCGTGTTCCGGCTCAGCGCCGCCGATGCAACCAAGCTCTCGGTCTTCCGGGAGGAACTGCTTGTCGGAGCCGGCAACAGCGGCAATCGTGGTTCACTCGCGCTCCGTGCCGACAAGGCCTGCCACACCGGCGAACTCGGCGACGAGCCGATCCTGATGACGACCTATTTGAAGACGTCGGAAACGCAGGACTACATCGTCGTCGCGCGCGATCTCAATCTGCGCGAAGCGGTGCGCGCGGCCGATCCCAAGATCGATCTCGCGGTGGCGATCCCGCCCTGCGATCCTTGAGCGGCCAGCCGCTCAGCGGCTCTCCCGCCTCACCATGAAAGCGAGTTTCTCGAACAGGCTGACATCCTGCTCGTTCTTGAGCAGCGCTCCGTGCAGCGGCGGGATCAGCTTGCGCGGGTCGCGCTCGCGCAGGACCTCGGGGCCGATATCCTCGGCCACCAGCAGCTTCAGCCAGTCGAGCAGCTCCGAGGTCGAGGGCTTCTTCTTGATGCCCGGAACCTCGCGCACCTCGAAGAACAGGCGCAGCGCCTCCTCCATCAGGCGCTTCTTGATACCGGGGAAATGCACCTCGACGATCGCCTGCATCGTCTCGGCATCGGGGAAGCGGATGTAGTGGAAGAAGCAGCGGCGCAGGAAGGCGTCCGGCAGTTCCTTCTCGTTGTTGGAGGTGATGATCATCACCGGGCGCTGCGCGGCCCGAACCGTCTGGCCGGTCTCGTAGACATGGAACTCCATGCGGTCGAGTTCGAGCAGCAGGTCGTTCGGGAACTCGATATCGGCCTTGTCGATCTCGTCGATCAGCAGCACGGGCCGCTCGCTCGAGGCGAAGGCGTCCCAGAGCTTGCCGCGCTTGATGTAGTTCGCGATGTCCGACACCCGCGGATCGCCGAGCTGGCTGTCGCGCAGGCGGCTGACCGCGTCATATTCGTACAGCCCCTGCTGGGCCTTGGTCGTCGATTTGATATGCCAGGTGATCAGCGGCGCCTTCAGGGCCGATGCGATCTCCTCAGCCAGCACGGTCTTGCCGGTGCCTGGTTCTCCCTTGACCAGCAGGGGCCGCTCCAGCCGGATCGCCGCATTGACGGCGACGGTGAGATCCTCGGTTGCGACATAGGAATCGGTACCGGCAAAACGCATGGAAACCCCTTCGAACAATGCGGGCGGAAGCTACGGGCCGTCTCCGGGAACGGCAAGTTTTTTGCTGGGACCCGCACAAGCGCTTGTATCGCAACGGCTTGGACCGCAAACATGAATCGCCCCTCTGAATCGGCAATGCGAGGATAGCTTGGCAGCCACGATCGACCCCTCGGCCTATAAAGACGCCATCGTCGTCCTCGCCACGGCCGGCGTAATCGTGCCATTTGCCAAGCGCTTCCGCGTCAATTCGATCGTCGCCTTCATGGCCTGCGGCGCGTTGCTCGGCCCCTTCGGACTGGGCGGCCTCGTCTCCTCGGTGCCGTTGCTGCGCACCATCACCGTATCCGACGCGAGCACATTGGCCGGCCCCGCCGAAATCGGTGTCGCCTTCCTGCTCTTCGTGATCGGGCTTGAGCTCTCCTTTGAGCGCCTGATGACCATGCGCAGGTTGGTCTTCGGTCTCGGGCTCGGGCAGGTCGCGCTCTCCGCCGCGATCATCGGCGGCTTCGCCTTCCTCTTGAAACAGCCCGCTGCAGCAGCCCTGATCATCGGCTTCGGCCTCGCCTTGTCCTCGACCGCCATGGTCGTCGAACTGCTTTCGGCCAAGCGACGCATGATGACCTCGGCCGGCCGTACCAGCTTCGCGATCCTGCTCTGCCAGGATATCGCGGTGGTGCCATTGCTCTTCCTCGTCGCCGTTCTCGGCGCGCAGAATGGCGGCTCGCTGGTCGCCGGCCTGGCGCAGGCGCTCGTGCATGCCTTCGCAGCGATTGCCGGCATTGTCGTGGTCGGGCGCCTGGCGCTTCGTCCGCTCTTTCGTCTCGTTGCCTCGACCGACAGCTCCGAGAGCTTCCTTGCCGCGACCCTGCTGGTCGCGCTCGGCACCGGGCTGGTGGCGGCAGCGGCCGGCCTTTCCATGGGCCTTGGCGCCTTCATCGCCGGCCTGCTCCTGGCGGAAACCGAGTATCGGCGCGCCATCGAAGTCACGATCGAGCCGTTCAAATCCTTGCTGATCGGTGTCTTCTTCCTGATCGTTGGCATGAGTGTCGACCCCGCGCAGCTTGCGGCTCAACCTGCAATCATCCTCGGCATCGCCGCTGGTCTTCTCCTGACAAAGGCGCTGGTCGTGCTGGGCCTGGCCCGGCTCCTGGCTCTTTCCGTCCCGACAGCGATCGAAGCCGCGATCATGGTCGCTCCGGGCGGTGAGTTTGCCTTCGTGCTGCTCAACGCGGCCGTCGGCGCGAAACTGGTTGACCATGGCGCGGCAAGCCTCGTGCTTGCCGCGGTGTCTCTCACCATGGTGACGCTGCCATTATTTGCCCGTGTGGCGCGCCATATGGCGGCACGCTTCGCGCCGCCAGTGGCCCTGCCCGAGGAGGCAACAATCCTGCCGCCCGACGACCATACGGGGCGCGCGATCGTCATTGGCTGCGGCCGGGTCGGCAGACTCGTCGGTTCGATGCTCGAAGAGCACAACAAGCCCTATATCGCGCTCGACTCCGACCCGGTCCTGATCGCCGGCCAACGGCGCGCTGGCCGGCCCGCCTTCTTCGGCGACGCGACCAAGCCGGATTTCCTGAAGCTCTGCGGCGTGGTCGACGCAAGCGCCCTGATCGTCACGATCCACAATCACCGCGCAGTCGATGAGATCGTCAAGGCGGCACGGGCGCTGCGCCCCGAGCTCATCATCGTGGCGCGCGCCCGCGACGCCGCCCATGCCCGGCACCTCTATGAGCTCGGCGTCAACGACGCAGTGCCGGAAACCATCGAGGCCAGCCTGCAATTGTCGGAAGCAGCGCTTGTCGGGCTTGGCGTGCCGATGGGCCTCGTCATCGCCTCCGTGCACGAACGGCGGGACGTGTTTCGGCGCGAACTCAAGCCCGCTGCTGCTCCCGCGCCTGCGCTTCCCCGGCACGGACGTTCGCGAAGGTTGTGACGCTCAGGGCCGGAGCACGCTGGGAAATCCGCCGGATATGCCCATAGAACTGCTCGGCGCTGCTCTGCCAGCTATGGCCTGCGGCAAGTCCCAGGCAGGCTTCGCGTGGGATGCGCAAGGCCGCCAACGCTGCGCCCCGCAGATCCTCGTCCAGCACGGCAGCGCCGCTTCCGGCAAAGACATCGCTCGGCCCCTGCACGGGGAAGGCCGCAACGGGCAGCCCGCTTGCGGCCGCCTCGAGCAGCACGATGCCAAAAGTGTCGGTCAGGCTCGGAAACACGAAGACATCCGACGACGCGTAGATCGCTGCCAGTTCCTCGCCCTCGCGCGTACCCAGGAACGTCACGTCCGGGAAGGCGCGCTGCAGGTCGGCGCGCGCCGGGCCATCACCGACGACGACCTTGCTGCCGGGCAGGCGCAGCGACAGGAAGGCATCGAGGTTCTTTTCGACAGCGACGCGCCCGACACTGAGGAAAATGGGACGCGGCAGATCCAGCACGCTTACCTGGCGCGGGTGGAACTGCTGGAGATCAACGCCCCGCCCCCAGCGCAGGATGCGCTCGAACCCGTTCTGCTGCAGTTCGGCCTCGACCGTCGCGGTCGAGACCATGACACCCGCAGCCGCCCCGTGGAACCGACGCAGGAACTGGTAGCTCCAGCGTTCCGGAATCGGCCAGCGGGCCGCGACATATTGCGGAAACCGGGTGTGGTAGCTCGTCGTGAACGTACGCTTCTGCGCCAGGCAGACCGCGCGGGTCAGCCAGCCGATCGGCCCTTCCGTGGCGATATGGATGTGGTCCGGCTCGAAGTCGCTGATGCGCCGCGCGATGGCGCCCTGCGTTGCCAGCGCGATACGGATATCGGGATAGGATGGCAGGCCAATCTGCCGAAACCCCTCGGGCGTCAGCATATGCGGCGTCACACCAAATGACGGCCCCGCCTCGACCATCCGCTCCAGCGACCGGACGACCCCATTGATCTGGGGACGCCAGGCGTCCGTCGCGATGAGGACGCGCATCAGGCCGCCTCGCTGACCAGGACCGGCTGCGGGATCGGCCGGACCGGCTCACTCTTCAGCCGGTATTGCGGCCAGCGAATGACCTCGAAGCGGCCGTCATGGTGCTCGACCACAGCCGTGCAGCTTTCGACCCAGTCACCCGTATTGATGTAGGTGAGCCCGTCGATCTTGCGATGTGCGGCGTGGTGGATATGGCCGCAGACCACGCCATCCGCGCCATGGCGACGCGCCTCGGCGGCAAGGCAGGTCTCGAACTCGCCGATATAGTTGACCGCATTCTTGACCTTCTGCTTGGCCCAGGCCGAGAGCGACCAGTGCGGCAGGTGGAGCAAGCGGCGGACCTTGTTGACGACCGTGTTGGACGCGAGCGCGACCGTGTAGGCCCAGTCCCCCAACAGCGCGAGCCATTTTGCATTGCGCACGACCAGATCGAACAGGTCGCCATGGATCACCAGCAGGCGCTTGCCGTCGGCGGTGTCATGCAACGCATGGTCGGCGATGCGGATGCCACCGAACTCGCTCCCGGTGAAATCGCGGAGGAAATCGTCGTGGTTGCCGGTGATGTAGATCAGCCGCGAACCCTTGCGCACCTTGCGCAGCAGCTTCTGCACGACGTCGTTATGCGCCTGCGGGAAGTACCAGCCGTTCTTCAGCCGCCAGCCATCGATGATGTCCCCGACGAGATAAATCTGCGGCGCATCATAGGCCCGCAGGAATTCGAGCACGAGATCGGCCTGTGCTCCACGCGTTCCCAGATGCAGGTCGGAGATGAAGATGCTGCGAACCTGCTTCGCCTCGTCCTCGTCGCTCATGCCGCCAGCCCATCTTGTTGCATTGCTTGCGGCGTGTGTCTGATTTGCATTGCGCTTTGATGACGCAGAGCTCAATCCGTGGTTCTGCTCGGCTGAGTATCAGCGAAAGCTCCGGAGAAACACGATGGATTTGGGTATTGCCGGCCGCACGGCCATCATTTGCGCCTCGAGCAAGGGGCTCGGCCGGGGCTGCGCCGAGGCTCTCGCCGAGGCTGGATGCACCGTGGTCATCAACGGCCGCGACGCGACCACGCTGGAGGCCACGGCTAGCCAGATCCGGGCGAAATATGGTGCAACCGTGATCGCCGTTGTTGCCGATGTCTCGACCCGCGCTGGTCAGGACGCGCTGCTCGCGGCTGCCCCGGAGCCGGACATCCTGGTCAACAACAATGGCGGCCCGCCGCCGAAGCCGTTCCGCGAAGTCTCGCGGGAAGCGCTTGTCGAGGGCGTCATCCAGAACATGGCGACGCCGGTCGAACTGATGCAGCGTGTCATCGACGGCATGATCGCGCGCGGCTTCGGCCGCATCGTCAACATCACATCGATGAGCGTGCTGACGCCCTTGACCGGGCTCGATGTCTCGTCGGGCGCACGGGCCGGTCTCACCGCCTTCTTCTCTGGCGTCGCCCGCGAGGTCGCATATGCCAACGTCACCATCAACAATATCCTGCCCGGCATGTTCGATACTGATCGGCTGAAGGGTTCGACCACCAAGATGGCCGCGATCAAGGGAATTACGCCCGAGGAAATGACGAAGGGGCGCATGGCCGAGATTCCGGCGAAGCGCTTCGGCAGTGCCGAGGAATTCGGCAAGGCCTGCGCCTTCCTGGCAAGCGCCCATGCCGGCTATATCACCGGCCAGAACCTGCTGATCGACGGCGGCGTGTTCAAGGGAACATTCTGAGACGCGGCCAGGCCATGATCTGCCCCGGGGAGCCTGGCTCTCCGGGCTTCGATCACGCTGCGTTTGGACGAAATCGTCCAAACGCAGAAAACGTGATCGAATCTAATAGTTTAGAGCATGCTTTACGCGAAAAACCGTCGCCACTTTTTCGCAGCATGCTCTAGAATCCTCACCTCGGCACCTGCCGCGCAAAACCCGTTTCCACCGCGCTTCGAGGCCACGCATGCGCCGCCACGGGCACCAGGGTTGCAAGCATTGCGCTTGGACGGGACGCGTGAACGTGATCTAGAGAGGCCAAGTCCTTTACAAGACTCTTTCCCCTGACCCCTACGCGCATCCCCGTTGTCTCCTCTCCTCGGCATTACGCTCAAGCTGATCTCGGCTTTGTCCTTCACCCTGATGTCGGCCGGCATCAAGGCGATCGCGGCGCGCTATCCGACAGGAGAGCTCGTCTTCGTCCGGTCCTTCTTCGCGCTGATCCCGCTGCTGCTCTGGCTGGGCTGGCGCGGCGAGATTCCGTCTGCCCTGAAGACCAAGAACCTGCGCGGCCACTTCAAACGTGGAGTGATCGGATCGACCGGCATGTTCTGCGGCTTCGTAGCCTTGAGCTTTCTGCCTCTGCCGGACGCGGTCGCGCTCGGCTATGCCGCACCGCTCGCAGTCGTCGTGCTCGCCGCGCTGGTGCTGAAGGAGCGTGTCCGCATCTATCGCTGGAGCGCGGTGACCATCGGCTTCATTGGCGTGCTGATCATGCTGTCCCCGCATCTGGGCAGCTTCCAGATCGCTGGCGGCAATGCACCGGCGATCGGCGCTGCTTTCGGCCTCGCCGGCGCCTGCTGCTCGGCTTTCGCCTCGATCGAGGTGCGGCAGCTGACCATGACCGAGCGCACCGGCGCCATCGTCTTCTATTTCACGCTGATGACGACGACGCTCGGCCTCTTCACCATCCTGCTCGGCTGGCGCATGCCGGATCTTCAGGATGCCGCGCTCATGGTCGCGATCGGCATCCTCGGCGGGCTCGGTCAGATCTTCCTGGTCCAGGCCTATCGCTATGGCGACGCCTCGCTGATCGCGCCGTTCGAATATTCAACCATGCTCTGGGCGGTTGCGATCGGCTGGTTCGTCTTTGGCGACTGGCCGGCTTCGGCCGTACTCATCGGCGCTGCCATCGTCATCGCGTCCGGCATCTATGTGATCCTGCGCGAGAAGCAGCTCGGTCTGCTCAAGCGGGAGACGCGCGAGGTCGGTTCGACACGAGCGACCTGAGAGCACGCGTAAAATCGTGTGAAGAGGCCCTGGACGAAGCCGCTCTCGGCCGTCGCCCGTCCTTCTCCGGCTTGCTCCTTCCAACTGGAACGGGCATTGTCCGGTTAGACAAACGTTTGTTCGCTTCCGCAAACGAACGACATTCGTGTGACGGGTATCAGGATGGGTATCGAGACCAAGGAACGTGGCGGGCGCGAACTCGAATCGGGGGCCCAGGTCATCTCGGGCCAGCTCGGCAAGACGATCCAGCGACTGCGCAAGGCCTATAATCTCTCGCTTTCCGAACTCGCGGAGCAGTCGGGCGTCGCCAAGTCGATCATCAGTCAGATCGAACGCAACGAGACCAACCCAACACTGGCGACGATCTGGCGGCTCTCGCAGGCCCTCGACATCTCGATCGAACGCGTGCTGTCGAGCGGCGAAGAGGAAGCCTTCATCGACAAGACCACCCGCGCCGACACGCCGATCCTGGTCTCCGAGGACGGCAAGCTGAGGCTCGCCATCATCGGCTGGATCAAGACTGTCGAATGGCTGCAATGGTACGATGTGCAGGCTGAACCCGGCGGCGAACTCGACTCCGAAGGTCATCAGCGCGGCTCGATCGAATCGCTCTCCGTGACCTCGGGCGAATTCGAGGTCGAGGTCGGTGACGTGATCCAGCGCGCCAAGGCTGGCGAGACACTGCGTTACCGCTGCGACCGCCGCCATATCGTCCGCTGTGTCGGCGACCAGCCAGGTTCGGCCCTGATGGTCTGCATCCTCAAAGCGGCGGTGATGGAGTAAGCGCCGAGCCCGAAGCGGGCACCCGCCATCCCGGCGGCGTAAGCCAGCCGGGATGGCATCGCGAACGCAATCGGCAATTCGGCTGTGTGGCTCACTCGGCCTTCTTGGGCCGCGGCGGACCCGCGACCGCCGGCAGCGACTTGATGAATTCCGCCATCGCCATCCGGTCTACATCCGACAGTTGCGCGGTGTTGCGCACCACCGCGGTCATGTTGCCGCCGACGCTGTCGAAGCTCGGAGTGAAGCCTGTCTTGAGCAGTTCGGCGATCTCCGATTTCGACCAATTCGCCAGCCCATCGGCATGCTGCGTGATGTTCGGCACGAAGCCCTTGCCCTCCGGGTCGGGGCCGCCGGCAAAACGCGTCGACGGAATGATCGCGCCCAGCGCGTTACGGTTCGAATGACATTCGGCGCAATGGCCCGGCCCCTGTACCAGATAGGCGCCCCGGTTCCACTCCTCGCTCTTCGTCGGGTCCGGCCGGAACGGCGATCCATCGAAGAACAGCAGCTTCCAGCCCCCGACGGCACGGCGGATGTTGAAGGGAAGGGGCAGATCATGCCCGGGCGCACTCCCTTCGACTGAAGGCAGGGTACGAATATAGGCGAAGAGATCGGCCAGCGCCTTGGGCGGCATCAGCCGGTAGGAGGTATAGGGAAAGGCCGGATAGTAATGCTGTCCGGACGGCGAGACGCCGGTCGCCATCGCATCGACGAAGTCCTTCACTCCCCAGTTGCCGATCCCGTCCCGCGTATGCGGCGAGATGTTGGGTGCGCGAAACGTGCCGAAGGGCGAGGGCAAGGCAAGCCCACCGCCAAGCCGGAGCTTGTCGTCCTGCCCGGGCGTTGCGTGGCATGAAGAGCAGCCGCCAGCCGCGAAGAGCAGCTTGCCATTCTCGACATCCGGCGGCGGCAGAGTCCCGATCTCGGGCGCGGGCGACACGACGCGTGGGTCGGTGAGAACATAGAAGCCGGCGAGTCCCAACAGGATGAAAATGCCGAGCGTGAGGAATAGGCGGCGCATCAAGCGTTTCCCGGTTTTGCTGGTGCCTCAACGCTCCGAGGATTTCAAAGGTTCGAAGCGCAGGGCTGACAAGAATGGGCGGGCCCACGGTGGAGCCCGCCCATCAACCCATGTTCGAGCGCGTGGCGCAACCGCGCGGCGCAGCTGAGCTTACTTCTTGATCCGATAGACCTCGTGGCAGGAGCCACAATTCTTGGTCGCGGCGCCAAAGGCAGAGCGGAAACTGTCGAGGTCCTTGGCAGCGGCACCACCCGCCACAGCCTCGGTTTCGAACTTGGCAAGAGCTGTCTTGAAGCCAGCCTGATCCTCCCAGATCTTTGGCGCCGCCGTGGTCTCGCCGCCCGTCTTGGCCGTTTCCGGGAACAGAGCCGGCAGCTTCTTCGCCGCGTCGGCATAGACCTTGAAGATCGTCTGGACCTTGGTGGACTCGAACGCTGCCTCGCCCTTGGCGATGGCCGCGCCTTCGCGCGTCGCCGCGCCAACGGCCTTCATCGCGTCGCGGCGCTGGGCGATAGGGTCAGACTGCGCGACGACGGCCGAAAGGCCGAGAATGAGGCCAGCAGCAACGACTACGGTACGGATCATGCGCGACTATCCTTTCGGGGAGGTGCGGCACCGGACAGGCTCCGCTTAGAATTCTTCCAGATCAGCGCATTCGCATGACAGCGCCAAGTCGCATTTTCGTGAACGCACCGGAATTTGAGCAAATCGATCCTGCGTCATACGAGCGGCTGCCTGCCAGAAACGTTGCGGGAGGTTGAAAGGACCGTAGCGCGGGCCAGAAAAAGGAGGGCGGGCTCCATTATGGAGCCCGCCCTTGACCTCATGCACGACCGCGCGGCGCAACCGCAGCGGTGCAGCGAAACCTATTTCTTGATGCGATAAACTTCGTGGCAGGCGGCACAGTTCTTGGTCACCGTTCCAAAGGCGGTGCGGAAGCTGTCGAGGTCCTTGGTGGAGGCTGCCGCTGCTGTGGCCTCCATCTCCAGCTTGGCAAACCCAGCCTTGAAGCCGGCTGGGTCCTCCCAGATCTTCGGTCCCGCGATGCTCTCACCACCCGTCTTGGCAGTGTCAGGGAAGAGACCCGGCATCTTCCTGGCGGCAGCGACGTAGACCTTGAAGATATTCTCGGTCTTGGTCGCGTCAAAGGCGGCCTCGCCCTTGGCAATGGCCGCGCCGTCGCGCGTGGCGGCGCCCACTCCCTTCATCGTCTCGCGACGCTCGGCAATCGGGTCCGATTGCGCAATTACGGTCGAGAGCGTCAAAACAAGGCCGGCGGCAACGAATACGGTGCGTATCATGCGTAAGCCTCCTCCCGGAAAGCGCGGCGTCGAGTGCGCCGCTTAGAAGCTTTCCAGATCATCCGATCCGCATCACAACGCCAAGTCGCATTTCCGTGATCAGATCGGAATCGGAGTGGCTTACGCCTGCATCACAGCGAATACCCTGCCGCTCTCAAGGCACCGAACACCTTCTTTGGCGTCGCAGGCATGTCGATCGCGCGGATGCCGGCTGCGCGGTCGAGCGCATCCACCATCGCGTTCATCACCGCTGGGCAAGCCCCGATCGCCCCGGCCTCGCCAGCCCCCTTCACGCCGAGCGCATTGGTGACGCAGCGGACATTGCGGGTCTCGAAATGGAAGTTGGGAACGTCGATCGCGCGCGGCAAGGCGTAATCCATGAACGTCGCCGTCAGCATCTGGCCTGAGCTGTCGAAGCGGATTTCCTCCATCAGAGCCTGGCCGATGCCCTGTGCGGCGCCGCCATGGACCTGGCCTTCGAGCATCAAGGGATTCAGTGTCACGCCAAAATCGTCGACCACGACGTAGTTGGTGATCTCGGTCGCGCCGGTACCGGGGTCAACCTCCAGCTCGCAGATATGCGTGCCATTCGGATAGGTCGCTTCCGGTGGCGTCCAGCTCTGATGGACCTTGAGCTTGTCCGCGGTCGCTCCCGGCAGCGCGGCAATGGCCTTGAGATCGAGCGCCTTGTCGGTGCCGACGATCCGCACCGCGCCATCGACGATTTCCAGATCGCCGATACCGGCCTCGAGCTTCTCGGAAGCAAGCTGCTTCAGATTCTCGGTCAGGATCGAGGACGCCTTGTCGAGCGCGGCGCCGCCCACCGGAATGGAGCGCGAGCCACCGGTGCCGGAACCGGTCTCGATGCGGTCGGTATCGCCCTGAATGACGCGGATGCGGTCCATCGGGATGTCGAGATGCTGCGCGACGAGCTGCGAATAGGCCGTCTCGTGCCCCTGCCCGTTCGACTGCGTGCCGATCAGCACGGTCACCGTGCCGTCCTTCTCCAGGATGACGGTCGAACTCTCCGGTCCGCCGCCGCCGCAGGCCTCGATATAGCAGGCCATGCCGATGCCGCGGATCCTGCCGGTCTTGGTCGAGGCCTTGAGGCGCGCCTTGAAACCCTTCCAGTCGGCGACATCCATGGCGCGGCGCATATGTCCCTCGAACTCGCCGGAATCATAGACTGGCCCGGTCTGCGTCGAATGCGGCATCTCGGTCGGCTTGACAAAATTCTGCGCCCTGACTGCATCCGGCGCCTTGCCGGTCTCGCGCGCAATGGCATCGACCAGCCGCTCGATCAGGTAGGCAGCCTCGGGACGCCCTGCACCACGATAGGCATCGACCGGCGTGGTGTTGGTGAAGACGCCGCGGAAACGCACATGCACGGCCGGGATATTGTAGCAGCCCGGCGTCATCGTCGTGCCGACCCAGGGGATGAAAGGCCCGTATTGCGAGAGATAGGCGCCCATTTCCGCCGCAAGATCGACCTTGAGGCCAATGAACCTGCCCTTCTTGTCGAGCGCCATCGTGGCCGTAGTCAGATTGGCGCGGCCATGCGTATCGGCAAGGAAATGCTCGGTCCGGTCCGCGACCCAGCGCACCGGGCGTTTCAGCTTCTCGGCCGCCACCATGGTCAGCGGGTATTCGCGATACATGAAGATCTTGGTGCCGAAGCCGCCGCCGACATCGGGCGTGATGACGCGGATGCGCGCGGGATCGACCTTGAGGATATAGTCGGCGAGGATGTCGCGCGTGCCATGGCTGCCCTGGCTGCCGAGCGTCAGCGTCCAGCGCTTCGAATCCTTGTCGTATTCGGCGATGCAGGCGCGCGTCTCCATGTAGTTGGACGCGAGACGGTTGTTGACGATCGTGACGGAAACGATGCGATCGGCCTTGGCAAAGGCCTTCGCGGTCTTTTCGGCATTGCCCTGCTCGGCCTCGAAGGCGACATTGCCCTCACGCCCCGGCCAGACCTGCGGTGCCTTCGGATCGAGCGCCTCGGCGATACCGGTGATCGAAGGCAGAACCTCCCACGCGATATCGATCGCCTCGGCAGCGTCGCGGGCCTGGCCCAGCGTCTCGGCAACGATGAAGGCCACGGCCTCGCCGACATGACGCACCGTATCGGTCGGCAGCACCGGCACCGGGTTCGGCTCCACCGACTTGCCCGAAACCGTCTTGATCAAGCCCTTGCAGGGAATGTCGCCGAGATGCGCGACATCCTCGCCAGTTAGGATCAGCTTCACGCCCTTCATCGCGCGGGCGGTATCCTTGTCCCGGATCGTGAACTTCGCATGAGCGTATTGCGAGCGCAGCACGAAGCCATGCAGCGCCCCCTCGACGGCGATATCGTCGGTATAGCGCCCCGTCCCGGTGGTCAGGCGGTGATCCTCGACCCGGCGAATGGGCTGGCCGACTCCGAACTTCATGGGGCGCATGGGCTTACATCCTTGAAAGTACGAGAATCTCGAAACCGTCACATGAGAAACTGGAACAGGATCGGCGTCGCGTCAGCCCCAGGCAGGCAGAATGCTGCGATGCATGACGCGCAAGCCCGTCCTATTGCTCGATGGGCTCGCCGCGCATCGCCCAGTCCTTGAAGCCACCGCGATAATGGCTGTCGATATCGAGACCGGCGGACTGGGCGAACTCCAGAGCCCGCAGCGAGCGCACGCCGGCAGCGCAGGAGAGCACGATGCGCTTGCCAGGCGGATTGGGCAGGTCGGCAGGGTTGAACTGCGACAGCGGCCGCGAGACCGAGCCAGGAATATGTCCCGCCGCGAATTCATGCGGCTCGCGCACATCCACGATCAGGATGGAATCGGCCGCGAGCCCGGCCTTGATGTCGTCGATATCGAGATCGTTCACGGTCACTGCTGCCATCCAGTCCAGGCTAATCCAGTAGCTTCACCAGATAGAGCGTGAGGGCCGGAAATGCCACCACGATGCCGAGCCGGATCACGTCAGACAGCACAAAGGGCAGCACCCCGCGATAGATCCGCGTCACCGGAACGTCGCGCGCCAGCGAGGCGACGACGAAGACATTGAGGCCGATCGGCGGGCAGGTCATCCCGATTCCGACCACGATCAGGACGAGGATGCCGAACCAGATCGCGATATCGTCGACCGGCATGCCGAAATCGAGTGCGGTCACGATCGGAAAGAACACCGGCAGCGTCAGCAGGATCATGGCGAGTTCGTCCATGACCCCGCCTAACACGATGTAGAAGACGAGCAGGCCGACCAGGACCGAATAGGGTTGCCAGCCCGACGTCGCGATCATCTCGGCCGCAGCGGTCGGCACCTGGGTCAGCGCCAGGAAGGCGTTGAAGATCTCGGCGCCGAGCAGGATCGCAAAGATCATCGCCGAAGTCTCGGCGGTCTGCAGGATCGCCTCGCCGATCTCTTTCAGGCCCAGCGCCCGCCGGAAGACGCCGATCATCAGCATGACAAAGGCGCCGACCGAGGCCCCCTCGGTCGGGGTGAAGATCCCGCCATAGATGCCGCCCACGACGACCAGCGCGACCAGCATCGCCGGAATGATGCCGAGCAGCGGACCAAGCCGGTCGCGCCAGGCGGTCCGCTCATGCGCCGGGCCGAGCGTCGCGTCGAGGCGGGTCATGATTACGATGGTGATGCAGTACATCGCGGCCGCCATCAGCCCGGGAATCAAGGCCGCCTTGAACAGCTTGGCAATGTTCTGCTCGGTCGAAATCGCATAGACGACCAGGATCACCGAAGGCGGGATCAGGATGCCGAGCGTGCCGCCGACGGCGGTGACGCCACAGGCGAAGCCGGGATCGTAGCGATAGTGCCGCAGTTGCGGCAGCGCCGCGCGTGCGAAGGTTGCGGTCGTCGCGACCGAGGATCCGCAGATCGCGCCGAAGCCCGTGCAGGCCCCGATCATCGCCATCCCGAGCCCGCCACGGCGGTGACCGACAAAGGCCGACGCCGCCTTGAACAGGTCGGACGCCAGGCCCGACCGTTCAGCGAAGGCCCCCATCAGCACGAAGAGCGGAATCACCGACAGCGTGTAGTTGGCGAAGATCTGATAGGGCGTCGTCTTGATATAGTTGAGAAATGGTTCCAGCCCATTGAGCTGGATGTAACCGAGGCCACCGACCAGCATCATCGCCAGCCCGATCGGCAACCTGACGGCCATCAGGGCGAGAAGCACGACGAAGCCCGTGATGGCGAGGGTAAAGCCGCTCACGCGCGCCCCCTCGCCAGCCGGCTGGCGCTGACGAACGAGGTCAGCGAAACCAGTGCGGCCAGCACTGCGCAGATCGCGATCGGAAGATAGCTCGGCAACCGCAGCACCATGGTGTTCTCGCCGCTCGCGAGGGCCGCCAGTGCACCGGCAGCGAGTCGCCAGGCGATCAGCGCCATGACCAGGGCATAGACGACATCCCAGACCGCATCGATTGCCCTTTGCCAGCGCAAGGGCAGCTTCAGAGTGAAGGTGTCGACGAAGATGTTGCCGCGCCGAAGCTGGCAATAGGGCAGAAAGCAGAAGGCGGCGACCGCGGTCGCCATCTGCACCAGCTCGAAATCACCCGGTACGCCAGCCGCGCCGATCAGGTCGCTGCGCAAGGTCACGCTGACGACAACCATGGTCGCCAGCGCAATCAGCAGAACGCCACCCGCGATGGCAATTCCACGCACCAGAGCATCAAAGCCCGGCGTCGTTGCTTCCCCACCTTTGACCGCCATGATACGCCGTCAGGCCGCCTTCTCGTGCTTGGCGAGCGCCGCCTTTGCGCTCTCCAGCAGCTTCGCCCCGTCGAGCCCCTTGTCCTTGGCGGCCTTGATCCAGCCATCGATCACCGGTTCGGTCGTCTTGCGCCAACGCGCTGCTTCGGCCTCGTCGAGCATGGTGATGGTATTGCCGCGCTTGCGCACCATTTCGGACACCACGACGGCCTGCTCATCCCAGACCCTGCCAGCCATTGCAGCCGCAGCAGCGCCGGAGTTCTTGTCGAGAACCGCCTTCAGGTCGGGCGCGAGCGAATCGTATTTCGCGCGGTTCATCGCCAGGACGAAGGTCGCGACATAGAAGGTCGGCGAGCCCGGGATCTCGGTGTGATACTTCACCAGTTCCTGGACCTTGATCGACGGCACGACCTCCCAGGGCACGACGCAGCCATCAATGACGCGCTGCGCCAGCGATTCCGGCACCTGCGGGATCGGCATGCCGATCGCATTGGCGCCGAGCGCCCGCAGGGCTTCGCCGGCGAGGCGGGTCGGGAAGCGCAGCTTCAGACCCTTGAGGTCCTCCATCGTCTTCACCTGCTTGTTGGCATGGATCAGCCCGTGATCATGCGCCCAGAAGCAGATCGGTTTGACGTCCTTGAACTCGTCCTTGAGGTTCTGCTCGGCGTAGTCCGTCAGAGCCAGCGAATTGACCAAGGCGCGCTTGTTCGAGACGAAGGGCAGCTCAAAGGCCTCGATGCCGGTGAAGCGACCCGGCGTATTGCCGGGCAGCGTCCAGACAATATCGGCAACGCCGTCACGGGCCTGGTCGAAGAGCTGCGGCGGCGTGCCGCCAAGCTGCATCGAGGGGAAGATGTCGATCTTGATGCGGCCATTCGATTCGGCCGCGACCTTGTCGGACCAGGGCTTCAGGAACTTCGAATGACCATTGGCGACGGGCGGCAGGAAGTGATGCATCCTCAGCGTCACCTCCTGCGCATTGGCGCGAGTGACACGCATCACGGCCGGCGCGGCAACGGTCGAGCCGGCCAGCGTCAGGAATTTGCGGCGATCAAAACTCATTCATCCCCTCCCCAGAGGCCTGCTCAGGCACGGCATGACAGGCCATTCCCACAAGGAATACCCTGTCTGCCTTGTTGGTATGACAGATGAGCGCTAAAGCGCGGCTGACGCAAGAGCCGTCCGCGCGAAATTGACGCGGTCATGACGAGCATCGGAACGGCATGCGGGCCATGCCGCATGCCGTTGCTTCAATAAGCAGAAAGTGGATCAGGCCTTGGGCGGAATACGCAGCACCCAGCCCGGCATGATCAGGTCGGGATTCTTCACCGGCGGCGTATTGGCTTTGACGATCTCGGTGTATTTCGCGCCCTGACCCTTGCCGTAATGCTCTTCGGCGATCTTCCAGAGCGTATCGCCCTTCTTGACGGTGTAGAACACGGCAGCCGGAGCTTCCTTCGTGACCGCCAGTTCGGACTCGACTTGCGCCACGCCGGTCGTGTTGCCCAGCGCAAGAATGATCTTCTCGGCCTCTTCGGTAGAGACCGCCTTGCCGGAGACCTTCACCTTGTCGCCATCGATCTGGATATTGACGTCAGAGGGCAGCCCGTGCCCGGCCAATTCCTTCTGCAGAGCGTCGGGCGTCGCCGCCTGCGCCGAGCCACCGAAGATCTTCGCACCGGCTTCCTTGATGAAACTGAACAGACCCATAGCTTATCCTCCAGTGTCGGGGCTGGTATGAAGCCCGCTTGCCCCTGCAAGTTCAAGTTGAATTGCGTGATGCCGGCAAAGGGAGCGATATGCCGGTACGTTTCACCATGACATGGCAGCTTGCGCGCTGCGGCAGCTTCCCTCCGCGCCTGCGGGCTGGCAAGAAGCTCGCGTCCTCAACGGAAGGCCCGTCTCATGCTCACCTTGGCCCAGGCCCAGACTGTCCTCGCGAGCGCGCTGACCCATGCCGAGAAGTCCGGCTTCAAACCGCTCGCGATCGCCATCATTGATGCTCGGGGGGCACAGAAGGCCTTCGCTGCACAGGACGGCACGAGCCTGAAACGCGGCGAGATCGCGCTCGGCAAGGCGCATGGCTCCGTGGCGCTCGGCATCGGATCGCGCGCCCTGCACAAAATGGCGCTCGAACGCCCCTATTTCATCGAGGCAGCGACCCATGCCGTCGGCGGTTCGCTCGTGCCGGTCCCGGGCGGCGTACTCATTCGCGATGGCGCTGGCGTGCTGCTCGGCGCGATCGGAATTTCCGGCGACACCTCGGACAATGACGAGGCCGCCGCCATCGCCGGCATCTCAAGCATAGGCCTTGTTGCTGACACGGGCGCCTGAAACAGGAAATTCTTCTCTTTTCCAGCTACTGCCCACGCTCGGGCGGCGGTTTTCATTGCATCGCAGCAGGATTTGCTGCATCGGCTCCCGCGCATGGCCGCAGGGAACACCCCGAGGGATTTCACGATGAGTGCCGAAATTGCCAACGAGAACGTCGCCGAGAGCGAGGTCATCGAAACCGACGTCGTGATCGTCGGCGCGGGCCCGTGCGGCCTGTTCGCGGTGTTCGAACTCGGTCTTCTCGATATCCGCGCCCATCTCGTCGACATCCTGCCGAAGGTCGGCGGGCAATGTGCCGAGCTCTATCCGGAAAAGCCGATCTATGACATTCCCGGCTTTCCGATGGTCACCGGCCAAGGCCTGGTCGACAACCTGATCGAGCAGGTCAAACCCTTCGGCCCGACCTTCCATCTCAACCAGATGATCGAGTCGCTCGAGCCGACCGGCACGGCGGAGGCGCCGCGCTTCCGGGTGCGCACCGATGCCGGCACGGTCTTCAACACCAAGACGGTGCTGGTTGCCGCCGGGGGCGGATCGTTCCTGCCGAAGAAGCCGCCGATCCCGGGGATCGAGGCCTATGAAGGCAACAGCGTCTTCTACGCCGTCCGCAAGATGGAAGCCTTTCGCGGCCGCGAGATCCTGATCGTTGGCGGCGGCGATTCCGCGCTCGACTGGACCTTGAACCTGCAGCCCCTCGCCAAGCGAGTGACGCTGATGCACCGTCGCGACGATTTCCGCGCTGCGCCGCATTCAGTCGAACAGATGCGGGCACTGGTCGCAGACGGCAGGATGGATCTGAAGATCGGCCAGGTCACCGGCCTGAAAGGCGACGGCACGGCGCTGGAAGCCGCGATCTGCCGCGGCAGCGCCAACGAGGCCTTCGAGGTCTCGTGCAATACCCTGCTGCCCTTCTTCGGGCTGACGATGAAGCTCGGCCCGATCGCGAGCTGGGGCCTGAACCTGCACGAGAATCTGATCCCGGTCGACACCGAGAAATTCGAGACCAATGTGCCGGGCATCTTCGCGATCGGCGACATCAATACCTATCCCGGCAAACTCAAGCTTATTCTTTCGGGCTTCCATGAGGCAGCGCTCGCCGCGCAGAAGGTGCACCGCTACGTCTATCCGGAGAAGCGGCTGACCTTCCAGTACACCACCTCCTCGACGAGCCTGCAGAAGAAGCTCGGCGTCGCCTGAGAGTGGAGCAAGGCGAGACCCGCAAGGCCTCTCCCTCGCATTATTCCAGCCCGGCGACGCGATCGTGTCGCCGGGCTTTCTTTTGGAATTGCGGCCTAAGTCATCGGCCCGAAAAGTGGATTGCGGTTTTCGGGGCAAAGCCGATGTGAACACGGAAGGGTTGGATCATCGGACCGATACGAGATCCGGTCCGATGATCTAACGCACCAGGGTCGCGGACAGTGGCGGTTGGCCGAGATCGCGGCTTTCGAACCAGCTGCCATCTTCGTAGAGACGCGGATTTGGCATCGAGCCGGATCCCGTCGCGACGCGTGGTTCGGCAGTCGAAGGCACCTCCTCCGGCACGATCGGTTCGACGCGATCGCGCAGCTCGGCAATGGCCCCCTCGACCGGATTGAAACTGAAGCGCACCGTATGCGTCCCCGCCGGCACCTGCACGGCACGAAACAGTACATTCGCCCTGAGGATATCGACTTCCGCACCGTCGAGCTCCGCCCGCCACCATGGATGCCAGATGTCGTTGAGCAGGATGAAGCCAGGCTTGTCTGTCGTGACGGTGATCTCGACTTCGGTGTTCTGGTAGCGTGTCAGCTTGACCTCGGCTTGCGCCGAAATCGGCCCTTCGGGCACCGCATCCGGCGGTACGCTATCGAGCAGCACAACCTGCTGCGGATCGATGTCGGGCCACTGGCCGGCAGACTTCATGCCGTCGAAATCGGCGAGCTGCCAGCCGCCGACGAACATGGCGCGCGGCAGGGCCCGTGGATTCTCGTAGATGTAGCCATCCCCCGTGAAGGCGACGAGCCTGAGATCATCCGCCTTCAACGCGTGATCGACCTGACCGATCGGAACACGTGTCGCGATGTAGCGCAGGCCGAGGAGATCGGCGAGGCGGCAGCGATAGGAGGGGAAGAGCGGTGTGAACTTGCGCTGGTCCGGCGCAGCGATCGAATCTCGCGTGCCGACGGCATCCGAGAAATCGGCCAGCCGCAATGGATTATAGCCAAGCGTATGGTCAAAACCATGAACCATCCCGACATTCGGCCATTCGAAGCCCATGCCGAGCAGCTCGACGCGATCGCGGCGTGGCGAACCTGCCGGCTGGGCAACCAGTTGCTTGAGAACGCGGACAGTCTCGTTCTTCGTCTCCTGGCGGAGCACGTCGTAGAGCTGCGGCGACAGTGCAGTCGAGTCGTTGGGGCCGTTATTGACGCCAAGGTCGGCCCCGACCACGCCGGTGATCAGCAGCACGCTGGCGAGAGGCGCCAGCGCTCCGCGCCAGCGCGTCAGCGCAACCAGGATCAGCGCAGCACCCGCAAACCAGAAGGCCGCCGACAGGCTCGGCCACCACGCATCGGCAAGATGCCCCTCGCGACTCGAGACGAACAAGGCTGTAGCGACGAGCGCAGCGACGACCACACCGGCAATACCGAGATCACTGCGCAGTGAACCGAGACGCTCCTCGCTCAGAATGCGATGCAGCACGTAACCTGCGAGCAGCGCACCAAGCGCACCGATCAGGAAGGTCGCATCGGCCGGGCGACGGAAGACCTTCACTCCAGGTAAATACTCATAGGCGGCCTGGAACAGCGGTGTGTAGCGCCCGAGCGCGAACAGCACCATGAAGACGAAGAGCAGCGTCAGCGGCCGGATCGCCTTATCCCAGAGCCAGCCGCGACTGAGGCCCGGCGCGATCAGAAGCAACAGCGGCAGCGCGCCGAAATAGACCTGCCCCATGTTCTGCGACAGGAAGAGCTCCTTGGCATCCCAGGCCGGGCTGTAGGGCCCCCAGAAATCCACGGCCGGATCGCGCGCGCCGAAGAGATCGGCCACGAAGGCGGTCAGCAGCGAGGCCGGATGCAGCGAGCCACGTCCTGCTTCGGTCAGATCGACCTCAGGGCGTGTCGTCGCCTCGGCGAAAAGCCAGGTCCAGATCAGCGGCAGCAGGATCGTCGCAAGTCCGGCGAGGCTCGCGACCGAGATCGGCGCGAGGCTCGCCCGGACAGCGGCCCAGCCGCCGGCGAACCAATGCGCGACGACCATGCCAATCAGCACATAGGCGCCGAGCAGCGCCACCTGATCGGGCTCCAGCACCATCAGGCCGGCGGCAAAGCCGGCAAGCGCGCCAGCGCGCAGCGACGAGCGTTGCAGCATCCGCGCCGTCAGCCAGAAGGCGATCGCAAAGAACGCAAGGCTCGCGATCTGGCCGACATGCTGTACGCGCCACGCGGCCGAGGCGCCAAAGGCGAAGACGAGCGCGGCAAGCAGGCCGCCGGCAGGGTGCCAACCGCGGTCGCGGAAGAACATCAGGAAGGCGAGCCCGCCGGCGAGCAGATGCGCCAGCACATAGGCATCGACCATCCGGAAGCTCGGCGACGGCGTCAGCAACGCAAGCAGGATGGCAGGCGAGAAGATCAGGGATTGCGGATCGGCAACCTGCGGCGAGCCGCCGAAGACATTATGTGTCCAGAATGGCGATTGGCCGCTATGCAGGGCCTGGGCGAGGAACTGGATCTGGGCCTGGAAATGCGCCTTGGCATCGAAGGGAATCGTGACCGCCCCGGAAAGCCAGGGCCAGCACAGGATGCTCCACGCACAAACAAATCCCAGCGCCGCCAGCCAATAGCCGGCGGCCTGACCTTCAAACCGCTTCACCTGGACCCCCAAGGTCCCCCGGCACGGACGGCCCCGGTGTGGGAACCTTCTTCCAGCCCTGTCAGTATTGCTGACCTTGACAAGACCCACGTGAACCGAAACTGAATGGGTTCACATTTTCGTGCGTTGGCGGAAACAGGCTGAACGCTTTGGAAAGCCCGGTGCGTCAGCGCTGCGCGGCGAGCCAGGCTCCGAGCGTACGCCTCTCCGCCTCCGTCATGCCGGTCAGGTTATTGGGCGGCATGGCATGGGTCATCACCGCCTGCGTCCGAATGGCGCGGGCCTGAACGGCGATCCGCTCCGGCTCATGCAGCCAGATCCCCTTGGGCGCGATCTGGATACCCGGCCAGGACGGTTCCGGCGCATGACACATGGCACAGCGCCCCGTCACGATGTTCGCCACCTCGGCCGGCGGCAGGTTCATCCCCGCCAGAAGTGCCGGCCTGCCCGGCTCGATGGCCCTCAGTCCGAGCCGCTCGCGCCCGCCCGGCGACGATGCCATAGCCAGCCAGAAGGCGAGCCAGAGCGCAACCAGCGCAACGGCCCAGGTCCACCACGGCGATCTGGCGTGATCGGCGTGGCGGACATTGTAAAAATGCCGGATCAGCGCGCCCGCGATGATGATCAGCGCCACCAGGGCCGGGATGATCGCCGAACTCGCGTAGGTGACGGGATAGTGGTTCGACAGCATCAGGAACAGCACCGGCAGGGTGATGTAATTGTTGTGCGTCGAGCGTTGCTTGGCCTGCTTGCCGAGCCGCGGATCGGGTTTCTCGCCTGCCGTCAGCGCGGCGATGACCTTCCGCTGGTTCGGCATGATGATGAAGAAGACATTGGCGGTCATGATCGTCGCCATCAGCGCACCGGTATGGATCAGCGCGCCACGCCCGGAGAAGACCTGGCTGAAGGCGTAGGATGCGGCAATGACGTAACCGAAGCCGAGCAGCCCGAGCACGGCCTCGTTCTTGCCCAGCGGCGACTTGCAGAGCCAGTCATAGAACAGCCAGCCCAGCGCCAGCGCGGCGATGCCAATTGCGCCGGCCGCGAAGGGGGACAGCGCCATGACCGCCGGGTCGATCAGATAGAGCTCCGACTGAGCGTAATAGACCCAGACCAGCAGGAAGAACCCCGAGATCCAGGTCCAGTAGCTCTGCCACTTATGCCAGGTCAGCTCCTCCGGCATGCGCGGCGGGGCGACCAGATATTTGCGCATCTCGTAGAAACCGCCGCCATGCACTTGCCAGGCACGCCCCCCCTCACCCGCCGGAATATCGGCGCCGGGCCGCAAGGACGCGTCGAGATGGATGAAGAAGAAGGATGCGCCGATCCAGGCAACCGCCGTGATCACATGCAGCCAGCGCAGCAGCATGCCGCCCCATTCGAGCAGATAGGCGTCAAGCATGCGAAAGCCCCTCTCCCGCCGGGCGCGCAATTGATTGACAGGGCCGAATCCGGGATGGAACCTTCATGATGCGTCCAGACTAGGGTTGGCCTTTTTCCGAACGCAAGCTTCGCCACGAACAGCACACAACATCAGCGGTTCGGCCGGCGCATTTTCAGAGGATCCGCAGGGATGGGACGTCTCTCGACGCATGTGCTCGACACGGTCAATGGCAGGCCCGCCGCGGGACTGACGCTCGCGCTCGATCGCCTGACATCCGATGGCAAGCGCGAGCGCATCCTCGAGACGACGACCAATGCCGACGGACGCACCGACCAGCCCTTGCTCACCGGAGAGGCCCTCCAACCCGGCACCTACGAACTGACATTCGCGCTCGGCGCCTATTTTCGTTCGCTCGGCACCACCATGCCGGAGCCCGCTTTCCTCGATGCCGTGCCGATCCGCTTTGGCATCGCTGACGCGGATGGCCATTATCATGTTCCGCTCCTGGCCTCGCCCTGGAGCTACTCGACCTATCGCGGAAGTTAAAGCATCGGCCCGAAAAGTGGATTGCGGTTTTCGGGAAAGCCGATGCAACACAGAAGGCTAGACATCGCCGCCCGGACCAGATCCCGGCGCTCTCCCGCCAAGTCAAATTCACCCTCGCGAGCATCAGCCATGAGCGACCACACCTACCCCCGCGACCTCGTCGGCTATGGCCGAAATGCCCCACATCCGCATTGGCCGGGCAATGCCCGCATCGCCGTGCAGTTCGTGATCAATTACGAGGAAGGTGGCGAGAACTGCGTTCTGCATGGCGACGCGGCCTCGGAGGCCTTCCTCTCCGAGATCGTCGGCGCCGCTCCCTGGCCCGGCCAGCGCCACATGAACATGGAGTCGATCTACGAATACGGCTCGCGTGCCGGCTACTGGCGACTCTGGCGCATGTTCACCGAACGCCATCTGCCGGTGACGGTGTTCGCCGTTGCGAGTGCGCTGGCGCGCTATCCCGAGATCGTCACATCGATGAAGGAGGCCGGCTGGGAAATCGCCACCCATGGGCTGAAATGGATCGACTATCGCAGCCTCCCCGCCGAACAGGAGCGCGCCGATATCCATGAGGCGATCCGCATCCAGCGCGACCTCACCGGCGAAAGGCCACTCGGTTTCTACCAGGGACGTTCATCCGAGAACACGACACCGCTGATGATGGAGGAAGGCGGCTTCCTCTACACCGCCGACGCCTACGCTGACGAACTGCCCTACTGGATCACCGGACCTAAGGGCCCGCAGCTCACGGTGCCCTATACGCTCGACGCCAACGACATGCGCTTCGCCACGCCGCAGGGCTTCAACACCGGCGAGCAATTCTTCACCTATCTCAAGGATTCCTTCGACACCCTCTATGCGGAGGGTGATGAGGCGCCGAAGATGCTGTCGATCGGGCTGCATTGCCGGCTGGTCGGCCGCCCGGGGCGCGCCGCGGCGCTGGCCCGTTTCCTCGATTATGTCCGCAGCCATGACCGAGTCTGGGTCGCGACCCGGATCGATATCGCCCGCCACTGGATCAGGCAGCATCCGCCGTCAGGGGGCTACCAGCCCTCAAAGCTCCCGAAAGCCCTTTTCGTCGAGGTCTTTGGCCGGGTCTGGGAACACTCGCCCTGGATAGCCGAAGCAACCTTTGACGCCGGTCTCTCACCCCATGAGGACAGCGCGGAAGGCCTGCACACAGCAATGGCGAAGGCGATGCGCTCCTGTTCGCGCGACCAGCAACGTGCACTCCTCCTCGCCCATCCCGATCTCGCCGGGAAGCTCGCCGCCGCGAAGGAACTGACGCCGGAATCCACTTTCGAACAGGCCTCGGCCGGCCTCGACCGCCTGACCAGCGACGAGCGCGCGCGCTTTACCGCGTTGAACGAGGCCTACAAGGCCCGCTTCGGCATACCCTTCATCATCGCAGTCAAGGGGCTCATGAAGAACGAAATCGCCGCCGCCTTCGAGGAGCGCCTGAAGAGCACGCCGGAGCAGGAATTCCTGACCGCGCTGGTCCAGGTGGAGAAGATCGCGCTGCTGCGGTTGCGGGATCTGTTGCCGGCGGCTGAGGGCCCTACAGCCCACTAACCAGATGGCCGCCATCGACGGCGACGACCGAGCCGGTCATGAAGCGGGCTGCGTCGGAGCACAGCAGCAGGAACGGGCCGTCGAGATCAGCGAGGTCGGCGGCGCGGCGCATCGGGATGCGCTTGATCAGGGCCTTGCCCTCATCGGTCTCGAAGAAGTCGCGATTGAGATCGGTGACGACATAGCCCGGCGCCAGCGCGTTCACCCTGATCTTGTGGCGCGCCCATTCCAGCGCCAACGCCTTGGTCATCTGGACCAGTCCGGCCTTCGAGATCGCATAGGGCGCGACGCTGAGTGCCACACGCTCGCCGAGGATCGAGGCGATGTTGACGATGGCGCCGCCGCTCTCCTGCTCGGCCATCAATCGCGCCGCCGCCTGCGCGGCGAAGAAACAGCCCTTGAGATTGATGTCGAGATGCGCATCCCATTGCGCCTCACTCAGGCTCAGCGCGCGCTCGGGATCGGCAACGCCGGCATTGTTGACCAGCAGATCGAGGCCACCCATTACGGCGCGTGCTTCCAGGATGCCGGTCTCGATCGCGGCGATCGATCCGATGTCGAGCGCCAGCGGTGTCACCTTGCCCTGTAATCCAGCGCAGGAGCGAGCCAGCTCGGACAACCGGTCGAGGCGGCGCGCAGCGGCGACGACCTGTGCCCCCCGCGCCGCGAGAAGCCGGGCGAAATGTTCGCCGAGCCCTGAAGACGCTCCGGTCACCAGCACGCGCTTACCCTGCAGATCCTCGAACATGCCGCTTCCTCACCGATCCCTGACGCAACTCGAAGGGACACCGCCGCCATGCAGGGGTCAACCTGCAGATGGACGCCCCCCGACGGCGGCGAGCCATGCTGCGTTGCGGAACAGACCGGTCTGGCCCGCGTTCTGAACAAGGGTTCGGCCAGGAGGATCACATGTTCCGGATTCTATTGATTATCGCCGTGATCGCCATTGGCTTTGACGCGGTCGTTCATCAGGGCGCCTATACCCGCGAGATATGGGCAGGCATTGTCGGCCTGACCAACTCCCTGCTGGGCAGCATCAAACAGTGACATCCGGGTGCAATGCACTCAGGCGGCAGCACGCTCCTCGACGAGGGTCGCGATCGCATCCAGCATCTGCGTGTCATCGCCGGCCATTCCGTCCATCGCCGCCATACGAATGATGACGGTGGCCGCGACCATCTCCTCCACGGTATCCTCGGCATAGGCATAGAAGATCGTGGCGTGCTGACCGTCGCGATGGCAGCGGCCTTCGATCTGCTGGAGCTGGATCGCGCTGTGCCGCATGTCGTGGACGACAAGCGACCGCTCGCGCTCGCCACCGGGCATCTCGCCGCGATGCAGGGAGATCGACTCGGTCACGGTAAAGACGACGACGTCGAGCGCGCCGGTCTGGAAGGCAAGCTGCGTCTCTTCGTTGACCTGCCCGGTATGCCCGCCATTGATCTCACCGACCTTCCAGCCGCGCCCGCGCAGCGTCTCCGTCAGCATCGCGCTGGTCTCGAGAAAGGCGACGGAGATCGCGACCTGCTCGTCATTGCCGAGCAGGTCCTCGACGAAATCGGCGGTGCCTGGAATGCGCAGCAGACTCGCCTTCTGGCGGAAGCGCAGATCGGCCGCCCAGCCCGCCGGCTTGCGCGTCGAACCGCCGGCCAGGCCCAGCTCGCGGCGGAACTCGCGCCATGTCGCGTCGTAGAGTCGCCGTGCCGGCGCATCCAACGCAATCGGCGCCAGCTCGCGCTGCACCTCTGGCCAGCCGGCGATCTCTTCCGGCCGTCGGCGCAATCCGATCGCGTTGTCGCCGCGGTAAAGCAGGTCAGACATCACCTTCCGGTCGGCCTCGTTCAACTCCCAGCTCCAGTTCTTCCAGCGCCCCTTGGCCCGGCCGATCTTCAGACGCTTCATCAGCGCGCGAAAACCGTCGAGATCGGCGCTCGGAGCACCGGCGGCCTGGGCTAGCAGCGATCCGAGATAGGAGAGTTCGTGCGGGGACTGGCCCGCCGTCGCGCTCATATAAATGGCGAAGCGGGCCGCCGCGGCCATCTGGCGGCAGACCAATCCCTGCTGCGAGTTCGGATTGCGGATGCGATGCGCCTCGTCGATCACGACGATCGGCCAGACCCGCTTCGGCGTCCCGAGTTTGGCGAGCTCGTTGTTCTTTGCCCGCGTCGAGCGCTTCTTGCTGTCGGCGGGGGGCGCAAGCAGCGACTTCGTCCGCTCGAAATTCATCAGCGTGAGTTTCTTCGGCGGCAGGCCGGCATGCACGATGGTGCGCCGCCATTGCGGGATCGCGCCCTTGGGGCAAATCACCAGAACCTCGTCCTCCGGCATCGCGGCAACGGCGAGCCAGGCGGAAAGCGTCTTGCCGAGTCCGGTCAGGTCGCCGAGCAGGAAGCCCGGCTTGCCGGCCGCACGTGCCGAAAGGATCGCATCGCGCGCAACAAGCTGGTGCGGGTGCGGGATCATGACTTCCAACGGGATCACGCCTCTTCCGGTCGGCTTCGTCATGCGCCCTGTGCTTCCCTTGCTTCTGCAGGCTTAGCCGCCTGCCCTGCCCGCGGCGTCGCCGCAGCAGCCACGGCATCGGCGTTCTGCAGTTCCTCGATCAATACCGCCATGAAGTTCGTCACCAGCCGCGGCAGCACGCGGCCCGACATAGTCTGCACCTGCAGGCTGCGCGGCGGCAACTCGCCATCCCTGAGCGGCAGCGCCACCACCGAGCCATCGCGGACCGAGGCGCCGAAGGAAATGCTGCTGGCGAACATCACGGCGCCGCCGAGTTTGCAGAGATGTCTGAGGCTCGCGACATTGGTCGAGACCAGCACCGGGTCGACAGTCAGGCCCCGCGCCGAGAAGTAGATATCGACGATCCTGCGCACCGTCGCCTCGCCATCGAGCACCGCGATCGGATGGGCGAAAATGTCCTCGATATGGATCGGCGTCTTGGTCGCCAGCGGATGATGCGGCGCGACGAAGGCATAGGTCTGGGCCGCACATTGCCAGTTGATCGTGACGCCACGCTCAGGCTGCAGGACGAAGGTCAGGCCGATATCGATCGAACCGGTACGGATATGCTCGGTCACGACCTGGGGCGATATCACCTTGAGGTCGAAGGCAACATCGGGATGGCGCCTGCGGAAGGCGAAAATGACTTCCGGGATGAAGCTGACGGCAAAGCCCTCGGTGACGCCGAGGCGGATCAGGCCTTTGCTCGCGCTGCGCAACTCGCGGATTTCATTGACGATCTGCTCGCTCTCGAGTTCCAGGCGCTGGGCATAGGCGGCAAGCGTCTGGCCGGCCTGAGTCAGGATCATCCCGTGCGAGCGCCGCTCGAACAGGCCGGCACCAAGTTCCTTTTCAAGATTGGCGATCTGCCGACTGACCGCCGAACCGGCAACGCGCAGACGCTGCGCCGCAGCGCTGACGGAACCTGTTCGCGCCACGGCCAGGAAATATCGCAAGGCTGGAGTTTGCATGCTCGGGCTTTAGCGATGCGTTGCCAATTCGGCAACGATCCCTTCTATTCATTCTTATGGCGGCAAGCACTTTCCTTAGGCAGATTTCAAACTGCGTGCAGAGCGACGGATGGACCGTTGCCGCCCGTGGCTCCACCAAGACGAGCGACAACGCTGCGAGGGGAAGAAGTATGAGATTTGTCACGAAGGCCATCGCGTTGGCCCTGGCTTCGACGGCTCTGGCCGCGGCGGGATCGGCCACGCCGGCATTCGCCCAGAAGACCGCCAACACCGTCCGCTTCGCCTATGATCAGGCACCTGAGAACGTCGACCCCTTCTTCAACAACGTCCGCATCGGCGTCATCATCGGCGCCAATGTCTGGGACACGCTGGTCTATCGCGACCCGGTCACCAACGAATACAAGGGCCAGCTCGCCAAGAGCTGGAAGCAGATCGACGACAAGACCATCGAATTCGAACTCCGCGAAGGCGTGAAGTTCCACAACGGCGAGGAATTCGACGCCGATGACGTGGTCTACACCCTGAATTTCGTCGCCAAGCCCGAGAGCAAGGTCGTCACCCAGGGCAACGTCAACTGGATCGAGAAGGCCGAGAAGCTCGACAAGTACAAGGTCCGCCTGACCACCAAGGAGATCTTCCCGGCTGCGATCGAGTATCTCGCCGGCCCGGTCGTGATCCATCCGAACGAGTATTACGAGAAGGTCGGCCCCAAGGGGCAGAACGAGAAGCCGGTCGGCTCGGGCCCCTACAAGGTCACGAACTACGTCCCCGGCAAGTCGATCACGCTTGAGACCAACAAGGACTACTTCAAGGATTCGCCCAAGACACAGGCCAAGGTCGGCAAGATCGACATCCGCTTCATCCCCGACCGCCAGACCCAGATGGCCGAGATGCTGTCGGGCGGCGGCGACCTGATCATGCACGTCCCCAAGGATCAGGCCGACCAGCTCAAGACCGTGCCGACGCTGCAGGTCGTCTCCGGCGAGACGATGCGCATCGTCTTCATGCAGATGAACATCCTCGAGAACACGCCCTCCCCGGCGCTCAAGGACGAGCGCGTCCGCAAGGCGATCATCCACGCCATCGACCGCGAAGCGATGGTCAAGAACATCGTCGGCGACGGCTCGCGCGTCATCAATACGATCTGCTTCCCCTCGCAGTTCGGCTGCACGGACGAGGGCGCCCCGCGCTATCCCTACGACCCCGCCAAGGCCAAGGCCCTGCTCGCCGAGGCTGGCGTCAAGGACCTCACTCTCGACATCGTCGCCTATCGCGAGCGCAACCAGACCGAGGCGCTGATCGGCTATCTCCAGGCCGTCGGCATCAAGACCAACTTGCGCTTCCTGCAATACGCCGCGATGCGCGAGCTGATCGCCACCAACAAGGCGATGCTGACGCACCAAACCTGGGGCTCCTTCTCGGTCAATGACGTCTCGGCCAACACACCGAACTACTTCGCCTTCCGCAGCGAGGACATCACCCGCGATCCGCAGGTCCGCGACCTGCTGAACAAGGGCAACAACTCGGTCGCGCCGGAGGTCCGCAAGGGGGCCTATAAGGAGGCGCTGAAGATCATCGCCGACAAGGCCTATGCCGCGCCGCTCTATTCGCTGCCGGTCTACTACGTCGCGAACAAGGATCTGACCTTCAAGGCCTATCCAGACGAGCTCGTCCGCTTCTGGGAAATGAGCTGGAAGTAACACGCTCTCCGCTCCGATCGAGCGACGCGTCTTCCCGGATCGGCGCTGACTGCGCCGATCCGGGATCCATGCCAAAACGTCTCGAACAGGGATTCAGGTATGGATCCCGGCTGCCCGTTGCACTCCGGCCGGGATGACCAGGGATTCCGTTCCCCATGAACATCATTGGAAGCACCACGTGTTAGGCTTCATTCTCAAACGGCTGGGCCTGGCGCTGCTCGTCGCGCTTGCCGTCTCCGCCATCGCCTTCTTCCTGTTGCGCCTGTCGGGCGATGTCGCGGTCGCGATCGCCGGCGAAGGCGCGCAGCAGGCCGATATCGACCTGATCCGCGAAACCTACGGCCTGAACCGGCCGATCGTCGTGCAGTATCTCGACTGGCTCTGGCGGACGCTCTCCGGCGATCTCGGCACGTCGATCTATTTCAAGACGGACGTCGCCTCGCTGGTAATGGCCAAACTGCCGGTGACGCTGATCCTCGGCCTGACATCGCTCGCCTTCGCGCTGCTGATCTCGATCCCGCTCGGCGTGCTCGCTGCGATCTACGCCAATAGCTGGATCGATCGTGTGGCGCTGGCCATCGCCGTCGTCGGCCAGGCGATGCCGAACTTCTTCTTCGCACTGATCCTGGTGATGCTGTTCTCGATCACCCTGCGCTGGCTGCCGGTTTCCGGCTCCGATAGTTGGCTGCACTACGTCATGCCGACGGTGGCGCTCGGCTATTACGCCGCGCCGGCCTTCATGCGGCTGATCCGCGCCGGCATGATCGAAGTGCTCTCCGCCGATTACATCCGCACCGCCCGCGCCAAGGGCCTGCCCCCTGGCAAGGTCGTGTTCAAGCACGCGCTCCGCAACGCGGTCGTCCCCGTGGTGGCGCTCGCAGCTGTCCAGCTCGGCTTCCTGCTCGGCGGCTCGGTGGTGATCGAAACGATCTTCGCGCTCGATGGGCTCGGCTACCTCGCCTATCAGAGCATCACCTACAAGGATTTCCCGGTCATGCAGGTCGTCGTCCTGCTGCTCTCGGTCGTCTACGTCCTGCTGACGCTCGCGGCTGATATCGCCAATGCGTGGCTCGACCCGCGCATCAGGGTGGCCTGATCATGAGCGAAACCGCACTCTCTGCTCCCGACGCGCCCGAGCTTTCCGAAACCCGCAAGCTACTGCGCCGCATGCTCGGCCAGAAGGCCTTCGTCTTTGGCGTCGGCCTGCTGCTGCTCTTCATCGCGATCGCGCTGCTCGCACCGGTTCTGGCGCCGCACGATCCCTATCTGCAGAACCTGACGGCCCGCAATGTGCCGCCGTTCTGGTACGAGAAGGGCAACTGGGTTCACCCGCTCGGAACCGACCCGCTCGGACGCGACTATCTCTCGCGCCTGCTCTACGGCGCCCGGATCTCGCTGCTGATCGGCATCAGCGTCGTCATCATCTCGGGCCTGATCGGCACGACGATGGGCCTGCTCGCCGGCTATTTTGGCGGCCGGATCGACATGCTGATGACTTTCCTGGTGACGACGCGCCTGTCGATGCCGGTGATCCTGGTCGCACTCGCGGTCGTCGCCATCGTCGGCTCCTCGCTCTGGATCGTCATTCTGGTGCTCGGCCTGCTGAAATGGGACCGGTTCGCGGTCGTCATGCGCAGCGCGACCCAGCAGGTTCGCTCGCTCGATTATGTCGCTGCCGCACAGGCCGCCGGCGCCTCGACCGCGCGCATCATCCTCGGCGAGGTGCTCCCCAACATTGCGCCGCATCTCATCGTCGTCGCCACGCTGGAAGCGGCAAGCGCGATCCTGCTCGAAGCGGCGCTCTCCTTCCTCGGGCTCGGCGTGCAACCGCCCCTGCCCTCCTGGGGCCTGATGATCTCCGAAGCCAAGGCCTACATGTTCTTCTCGTTCTGGCTGATCGCCCTGCCCGGCACTGCGCTCGCCCTGCTCATCTTCGCGATCAACCTCGCCGGCGACGGCCTGCGCGACGTGATCTCGCCGGAGGGCCGCAACTGATGCAAACCTCTGACAATACAGTGATTCTGGAAGTCGATGGTCTCACCGTCGACATCGCCACGCCGCGCGGCCCGCTCCATGCCGTCCGCGACCTTTCCTTCAAGGTCGAGCGCGGCAAGACGCTCTGCCTCGTCGGCGAGTCCGGCTGCGGGAAGTCGATGACTTCGCTTGCAATCATGGACCTGCTGCCGAAGGCCGCGAAGCGCAGCGCCCGCAAGCTCGGCTTTGCCGGCGAAGACCTCGCCAGGGCTGGCGCCAAGCGCATCAACAGCCTGCGCGGCAACCGCATGGCGATGATCTTCCAGGAACCGATGACGGCCCTGAACCCCGCCTACACCATCGGCGACCAGATGACCGAGGCCTATCGCCTGCACAAGAAGGCGAGCGAGGCCGAAGCACGCGAACGCGCGACCCATCTGCTCGACAAGGTCGGCATCGCCAATGCCGCCCAGCGTCTCGGCCAGTATCCGCACCAGCTCTCGGGCGGCCTGCGCCAGCGCGTGATGATCGCCATGGCGCTGATGTGCGGCCCGGAACTGCTGATCGCCGACGAACCGACCACCGCGCTCGACGTCACCATCCAGGCGCAGATCCTGAGATTGCTTGCCGATCTCCAGCAGGAGCTCGGGATCGCCATGGTGCTGATCACGCATGATCTCGGCATCGTCGCGCGGATCGCCGACTGGGTTGGCGTGATGTATGCCGGGCAGATCGTCGAGGAAGGTCCGACGGAGGCAATCTTCCGCCAGCCGCGCCACCCCTATACGCAAGGGCTGATCGACTGCATCCCCGTCCCCGGACGTACCGAGCCCGGCGGCAAGCTCGGCGTCATCCCCGGTGTCGTTCCCTCGCTCGTCGGCGAGATCAGGGGCTGCAGCTTCCGCGATCGCTGCAAGCACGCGCAGCCCGCATGTGCCGAAACCCCACCCTTGCGCCACCGGCCTGACGGCCAGAGCTGGCGCTGCATACTGGAGGACGCAGCATGAGCGGCGCTCTCTCGACCAATAACCTGCCGCAATCCGAAATCCTGCTCGAAGCCCGCGAGCTGACCCGTTCCTTCTCGGTCAGCCAGGGCCTGTTCAAGGGCAAGCGCACACTGCACGCGGTCAACGGCGTATCGCTGGCGATCGCCAAGGGTGAAGTGCTTGGCATCGTCGGCGAGTCCGGCTGCGGTAAGTCCACGCTGGCGCGCATGCTGCTCGGCCTGCTGCCGCCGTCGAGTGGCGAGATCGCGCTCTCCGGCGAGAATGTCGGCAAGCTCGGGCGGCTCGGCATGGCCAAGCGGGTGCAACCGGTTTTCCAGGACCCCTATTCCTCGCTCAACCCGCGCCGGACGATTGCCTCGATCGTCGCGCTGCCGCTCGCCGTGCAGGGCATCGGCACAGCGGCCGAACGGCGCAAGCGCGCCATCGACATCCTCGAGAAGGTCGGCCTGCCAAAGCGCTTCGCCGACCGCTATCCGCGCGAACTCTCGGGCGGCCAGCGCCAACGCGTCGCCATCGCGCGTGCGCTGATCCTCAAGCCCGAGATGGTGGTCTGCGACGAGCCGACCTCGGCGCTCGATGTCTCCGTGCAGTCGCAGATCCTCAACCTGCTCAACGACCTTCGCAGCGAGCTCGGCCTGACCTATGTCTTCATCAGCCATAATCTCGTGGTGGTGGAGCATATCGCGACCCGCGTCGCCGTGATGTATCTCGGCCGCGTCGTCGAGTTGACCGACACCGCGTCCCTCTTCAAGGCGCCGCGCCATCCCTACACCAAGGCGTTGCTCGCCTCCGTGCTGACGCCTGAGCCGGGCAAGGGCATTCCGGAAACCGGCCTCGGCCTCACCTTCCCCGATCCGCTCAATCCTCCGCCCGGCTGCCCCTTTCATCCGCGCTGCCCGGCAAAGATGGCGCAATGCGCGACGGTGACGCCGAAGCTGCGCCAGGACGAAAGCGGGCTGGTCGCCTGCCATCTTTACGAACCCGCCGCCTCAGGCGCGACAGCATCCTGACATCCGAGGAGACGACCATGACCCGCGCCAAGGCGATTGCGCATGCGTATGACTATTTCGACAGCGGCAAGTTCAAGAGCGACCTTGCCCGCCTCGTGGCAATGCCGACAGAGAGCCAGAACCCCGAGCGTGCTCCGGTTCTGAGCGAGTATCTCGAGAAGGAAATGCAGCCGCTGCTGGAATCGCTCGGCTTCACCTGCAAGACGCTGAACCATCCGCGCGCCAAGGGCCCGTTCCTTTTCGCCGAGCGCATCGAGGACCCGAGCCTGCCGACGATCTTCGGCTACGGCCATGGCGACGTGATCCGCGGCCTCGACAAGCAATGGAGCGAGGGCCTCTCGCCCTGGACGCTGACGGAGCGCGGCGACCGCTGGTATGGCCGTGGCGTCGTCGACAACAAGGGTCAGCACGTCATCAACATCAACGCTCTGCGCGCCGTCCTCAAAACGCGCGGCAAGCTCGGCTTCAACGCCAAGTATCTGATCGAGATGGGCGAGGAATGCGGTTCGCCCGGCCTGCGCGAGCTCTGCACCGAGCAGAAGGAGCTGTTCAAGTCGGACGTGCTGATCGGCTCGGACGGCCCGCGCCTCAATGCCGAGCGCCCGACCGTGTTTCTCGGCTCGCGCGGCGGGGTCACCTTCGATCTGACCATCAATGCCCGCGAAGGCGGCCACCATTCCGGCAACTGGGGTGGCATCCTCTCCGATCCCGCAATCCAGCTGGCCCATGCCATCGCGTCGATTGCCTCGCCGACAGGCCAGATCCGGATCCATGAATGGGTGCCGAAGGAACTGCCCGAGCCTGTGCGCAAGGCGCTCGCCGATTGCGAGGTCGATGGCGGCCCGGACGGCCCGACAATCGATCCGGAATGGGGCGAGCCCGGCCTCTCGCCCGCCGAGCAGGTTTTCGGCTGGTGCTCCTTCGACGTGCTGGCGATGAAGTCCGGCGTGCCGGAAACCCCCGTGAACGCCGTGCCGCCGAGTGCCTGGGCTCGCTGCCAACTCCGCTTCGTGGTCGGCATCGATCCGCAGGAGGTGCTGCCGGCGCTCCGTCGTCACCTCAAGCGCCACGGCTTCGGCATGGTCGAGGTCACGCTCGCCCGTGACGAGATCTTCAACGCCACCCGTCTCGACCCCGAGGATGCCTGGGTGCACTGGGCGCTCGCTTCGATCGCCAGGACCACCGAGAAGAAGCCGGCGCTGCTGCCCAATCTCGGCGGCTCGTTGCCAAACGACATCTTCTCGGAGATCCTGGGCCTGCGCACCATCTGGGTGCCGCATTCCTATCCCGGCTGCTCCCAGCATGCTCCCGACGAACACCTGCCCGTCGCCATCGCGCGCGAGGGGCTTGGCATGATGGCGGGCCTTTACTGGGATCTCGGCGACGGCAGCACGCCGGCGCTCTGAGCTCTATTCGACGGGCTTGGGCGGCGGCCTGTCGGGCGGCAGATCGAATGGCGTTGCCGGAGGCCTCTCCGGGGGCGCATTCGGCGGCAGCTCCGGCGGCGGATCGCGCGGAACGCCGACCGGCTCCTCCTCCGGCGGTGATTCGACCGGTGGAGCCGGCGGCACTTCTCCCGGCGTCAGTGGCGGTGCCTCCGGCGGCGGAAACGGCGGCTGCGGCACGCCCGGCGAGTTGAGCCAATCTGCAGTCGTCGCGGACATCACGAACTCCTTGTTCGATCATCAACGCGGCGAAGCCGCGAAGGTTCGCGGCGCGGATCGTCGCGGGCCGGGAACAACGGCCGCGACTGCGACTTATTCCCGCGAATCCTCGAGTTTGAGGGGAATTGCCGGGAACTGAGGAGACATGAACAAGGCAGACCGGCCGCGCGAAAACCCCGCCCGCCTCGGCGACGAGCGGATTGCCGAATCAGCGGCCAATACCGACAGCCAAAATTGCGTAGCCGAGCGCACGCCGCGGACGGCCCGCCATGGGACCAACCGCTCCGAAAGCGCAGCTCACGACCCGGTCGATAGCACTGGCGCCGCACGACAGAGCGCGGAGGAACTGCCTCCCGATCAGGGCCCCGAAGAATCTCCGGACTCCGTCCCTGCCTTGGTGCCGGATCCGTTTCCTTCCGAGGATTGATCGTCCCTCGGCGACCGTCCCTGCACCCAGCGCTCGAGCGAATGGTCGATGACCAACAAGGCGAGCGCTATGGCCGTGCCGGTCAGCGCCACCCGCCAATGCCCAAGCCCAGCCGCAGAACCGAGCGCCGCCGTGACCCAGACGGCAGCCGCTGTGGTTAGCCCATGCGGCGTGCGGTCGTTCTCACGCCGAATGATGACGCCCGCTCCCAGGAATCCAATGCCGGTCAGGACGCCTTGCACGACGCGGCTCGCGGCATCCGGATGGGGCGCCCCATAGAGCTCGCCGCTGAAAATGGCCGCCGCCGCGGCCGCGCCGACACCAACCAGCCCGAAGGTGCGGATGCCCGCGCTCTTGTGGCTCAGCGTCCGTTGCCAGCCTACCGCAATGCCGGCAAGCGCTCCGCAGAGGAGTTTCAGGAGAATGTCGAGTTCGGTCAGCATGCGAGGCGGCTCCGACGACGCGGCGAAGCCTCCTTTCTCTACCCACCGGGAGGACCGATCAACAGTGCGCTCGTACCCTCAACCAGCGTCAAGGAGGTGACTGCCCAAAGGCAGGCAGCGTTTTGCCGGAAAGACTTGTCCGGCGTCGGATTGGCGACACCCCGAGTCAAACCGACCATTTGCTGGAGAACAATAGCGCCGTGATGCCAATTAACGAGGCATCACGTGAATTAAAGTAATTGCCGTTGATTTGTGCGCAATGCCCATATTACAAGCAGCGCTCCCGAACGATTGGACCAGCGCGGGCAGCGTGAAACTCTTCAGTCCCATTCTCGCCGGCGCCACGATCTCGGAACGTCTGATCGCCTGTGCGGGTGCATTCGCCGCCATCGCGTTGACCGCTGCAACCGGTCTTGTCTTCCCGGCCCCTTCTCCGCTGGTTGTCGCACCGATTGGGGCCTCCGCGGTCTTGATCTTCGCTGTTCCGACAAGTCCTCTCGCCCAGCCCTGGCCCGTCATCGGCGGCAATGTCATCTCGGCCTGCGTCGGTCTCTGCGTCGCTTGGGCCGTTCCGGACGTCACCCTCGCCGCGGCGCTCGCTGTGGCGCTTGCGATCGCCGTCATGTCGGTCACACGGTCGCTTCATCCTCCGGGCGGTGCGGTTGCATTGACTGCGGCACTTGGTGGTTCCGCTGTCGCCAAATGGGGCTATCTGTTCCCGCTGATTCCGGTCGGGGTGAATTCTCTCGCCTTGGTTGCGCTCGGCGTGGCATTTCATGCTCTCTCGCGCCGCTCATATCCCCATCGCGTAGCGCGAAGCGAGCTGAACAAGCTCCCGAAGGGCGCAACTCCGCCCTTCAGCGCTGCGGATATCGACGAAGCCCTGTCGCAAATGGGCGAGACCTTTGACATCGCTCGCGATGATCTGGATCGGTTGCTGCAATATGCGGAGGCAAATGCTGCACGTCGGCAAGCCCGAACATCCTGAACGTCAGCCGACATCGACTGCTGGATTGCACCGCCGCCGACCTCGTTTATTGCTATAGGGCGCTTCGGTTGTCTCGCCATGCTCGGCGTCGCGTCGGCGCCCCCCGCATCCTGGACCTGGACTGAGTCATGCTGAGCGCGCTTCCGCGGATCGATCTTGTCGGCGGCCCGACGGCGCTCGAGCCAATGCCCCGCATCGGCAGCGTGACCGGGCATCCGCAGCTTTGGGTCAAGCGCGACGATTGCATGCCGCTGGCCTTCGGCGGCAACAAGGTGCGCAGTCTCGAATTCTGGATCGGCGAAGCGCTCGCGCAAAAGAGCGACGTGCTGGTGGTGGCTGGCGCCCTCCCCTCCAACCAATGCCGGCTGGCCGCGGCGGCGGCGGCGAAAATCGGCCTCGACATGCTCGTGCTCTATGCGGCTGACGCATCGGCTCCCCTGCGCGGCAACGCCCTGCTGACGGAACGACTGGGAGCGGAGATCCGGATGCTCGGACCAGTTGGCGAAGGGGAGCGCGGGCGGTTGGCACGGCAGGCAGTTGCCGAACTCGAGGCCGCGGGACGCCGGCCCTATCTCATTGGCGATCCGGTTCTGGGAGCGTTGGGCTATGTCCGGGCGGCGCAGGAGCTTTCCGAACAAGCCCAAGCGCTGAACCTCGACCTACGGCACATCGTGCTTCCTGGCTCGATGGGCGTGACGGAAGCGGGAATGATCTTCGGCGCGGCCATTCTCGGACTGCCATGGACCTTCCATCTCATCAGCGTCGAGTACGACGCCTGCACCCTTCGGCGCCGTCTCGACGACATTGTCGGCGACCTTACTGGACTTGTTGGCCGGGCACCGCCGCCGGATTGTCTCGACCACGTCCGAATCGACCTCGGACAGCTCGGCAATGGATACGGCTCCCCCACGGCAGCATCGGTTCAGGCAGCGGCTCTCTTTGCCCGGTACGAGGCGCTGGTACTTGAACAGACCTACGTAGCCAAAACCTTCGCCGGACTTCTGATGCAGGTGGAGAACGGCGTCATTCCTCCCGATGAAGCGGCCTGCATCCTGCACACCGGCGGTACGCCGGCGATTTTCGAGCAGAGCTGTTCTGACTGATCCGGTCCCCGCATGCGGGTCCGTCAGCGGCATGCGCCCATCCGAGCACACCTTCGACCAGCGGATAGCGCATCTGGAGCCTATGCCGCGTGTTGGCCGTGCACGGTTCGCAGTAAATTGTCCCGTAGCCTGACCACCGCCTGCTGCACTGAAGTCGACTCATCGCCGAGACCACCGGCGTCCCAGAGGCTCATCCCGCGCGCCCGTTCGCGGATGCCGCGTCCCTCGGCCGTGAGACTGACGAGCACCTGGCGCTCATCCGCCGGGTCCCGGCGGCGGCGGACATAGCCCAGGGCCTCGAGCTTCTTGAGGATCGGCGTGAGCGTATTCGATTCCAGGAACAATTTCTCGCCGAGGCTGCCGACGCTTTGGGTGTCCTGCTCGGAGAGCGCCACGATGGCGATGAACTGCGTGTAGGAGGTGAGCCCGAGCGCCTCGAGGATCGGCTTGTAGGCACGGCCGAAGGCCAGGTTCGCGGAATAGACCGCAAAGCAGAGGAAATCGTCCAGCCCGGACGTGTCGGAGTCGTGAGAAGCGGCGGATGACATGACGGTGGCCTCGCGGGGTCGTGATCGTTCAACATCACATATATCGCAACCGATTAAATCGGAAGATCTTGACATCGGCAGCGGTCTCCCTATTTACAGCGCCATCGATTGTATCGCTACCGATTCAATCCCACGGAAAGGACACCACCATGACCGCCAAGGTTCTCTTCACCGGCAAGACCCACAACACCGCCGGCGCCGACGGCGCCGCGCGCAGCGACGACGGCTTCCTCGACATCAAGTTCGCGCAGCCGCATCCCGCCGCCGAGAACCTCTTCGGCGCCGCCTGGTCGGCCTGCTATATCGGCGCGATCCAGGCTGCCGCCTCACGTAAGAAGGTGACCCTGCCGGTCGAGCCCTCGGTCGACGCCGAGATCGACCTGAATCTGGAAGGCGGCCAGTACTTCCTCGCAGCCCGCCTGGCCGTCAGCGTCCCTGGCGTCGAACGCGACGTTGCGCAGGCGCTGATCGAGGCCGCGCACGAGATCTGCCCCTACTCGAGGGCCGTCCACGGCAACATCGCCATCCAGACGACGCTCGTCTGAACGGGCGCACGATGGGCCGGCGCGCCGGTTTCGGACGCGTCGGCCGTTTCACGAAACCATCCCTCATAAGCTGACATGGCCACGCTCATCAGAAGTGCAGGCCATGAATAGCGCTGTCGGCAGTAACGGCCAGGTGGGCTGCTGGTGAGCATGACAAGCCACCACGCGTTACGCGCTCATAGCGGGCGGCAAGGCTATTGTTGATCCGTACTGTCGCGGCGGCCCGGCTGAATCGACCGAAGCTGCCGTTGCCCAGCTGGAGCGAAAACTTGGCTGGCCCGGCACGGATGGGCAACTGAGCTTGCAGGACGAACCGCAAAATGGCCAAGCCAATCCGGCATCAGGCCAGCGCCCAAACGGGCTATCTATTTGGTTTTCAAGAAAGGTTCGTGGTGGGTGATGTAGGGCTCGAACCTACGACCCGCTGATTAAGAGTCAGCTGCTCTACCAACTGAGCTAATCACCCATACGCCACGAAGACGTTGCCTTGCTGCCGGCCGGAACCGCGTCAGGCAGGGGGCGTGTAACAAACGCCCCCTGCCCTGTCCACCCCGTTTGAGCAGAAAAATGCACTCCGGCTAAATGCCTGTGTGCAACTGCGAGAAAACCTCACGCCGTCCGGCGATTGAGCAGGTGGTAGAGCGCAATCGCGCCAAAGGTCGCGGTGCCGATTCCGCCGAGTTCGAAGCCGAAAATCGGCAGTTTGAGATCGCCGGCGCCGAGGATCAGCGCGGTCGCAACCGTGATGAGGTTCTTCGGCGCGGAAAAATCGACCTTGTTCTCGACCCAGATCCGACCTGCGGTCGCAGCGATCAGACCGAAGACGACGACGGCGAGACCACCCAGCACTGCGACCGGGATCGTGCCGATCACCGCACCGAATTTGGGCGAGAAGCCGAGCACCAGTGCGATCACGCCCGCAGCCACGAAGACTAGCGTCGAGTAGACCCGCGTCACCGCCATCACGCCCATGTTCTCGGCATAGGTCGTGACGCCCGTGCCGCCGCCCGACCCGGCGATGATGGTGCCGAGGCCGTCGGCCATGAAACCACGCCCGATCAGCGGGTCGAGGTTGCGGCCGGTCATCACGGCGATGCCTTTGATATGCCCGAGATTTTCCGCAACCAGGATGATCGCGACCGGCGCAATCATCGCCATCGCCTTGAGATCGAAGACCGGCGTGACGAAGCTGGGCAACCCGAACCAGGGCGCGGCGGCAATCTTGCCGAAATCGATTGTCGGGGCGCCGAAGGATGAGGCCGTCGCGGCATAGACCACATAGGCCGCGAGCCCCCCGATCAGCACGGGCAGGCGCTGCGCCAGCCCGCGCCCGTAGACGGCGACCAGCGCGACTGCAACGACGGTGAACAACGCGATCCATTTCGTATAGGGGCTCGCCGAGATCATGTTCATCGCGACCGAGGTCAGATTGAGGCCGATCGCGGCGACAACCGCGCCGGTGACCACAGGCGGCAGCAGTTTCTCGATCCAGTTGGTGCCGACGGCCTGCACGATCAGACCGATCGCGAAATAGACCGCGCCGCAAGCGATGATGCCGCCAAGTGCCACGCCGATATTCGCGTTGGCGCCGGAGCCGGCATAGCCGGTCGCCGCGATCACCACGCCGATGAAGGCGAAGGACGAGCCGAGATAGCTCGGCAACTGCCCCATGGTGATGACGAAGAAGAGCAGCGTCGCGATGCCCGAGAAGAAGATCGCGACATTGGGATCAAATCCCATCAAGAGCGGCGCCAGAACCGTCGCGCCGAACATGGCAACGACATGCTGCAGCCCGGCGATGATGGTCTGCCCGGTCGGCAGCCGCTCATCCGGCATCACCGCGCCGGTGGTCTTCAATGTCCAGTTCGGAAAATAGCCAGCCATGCCTCACGCTCCCCAGCCAAGCCGCGACCATGCTCGCGTCACCAAACGTCATAGAAGGCAAGCGCGATGCCGCCGCCAAGACGGCGGCGGCGAAATCGCGGTGATTTCAGGGGAAAACCGGCTCTCTTCGGTGTTTCAGGAGGCGATCTGCGTTTGCTGATGGTGGCTCTGATCACCACGCTGGAAGAGACGATCTGTCGGCAGCGCCATTTCCGGATCGATGTCGGCCCCAGCCCGCGCCTGGGACAGGGCCATCGCCAGGGACGTTTCGTCAAGCGCCGGCATGGTGTCGAATCCGGGCATCACGAAATAGCTCTGCTGGTAATCGTCGATGCGGTAGAGCGTGCGCATCACGCGGACGGTATCGAAGGCAATGCGGTTGGGTGATTTGCTCTCGAGCGCGAAGATCGTCTCGCCCGGCGAGGAGGCGATGCCGGCACCGAAGATGCGCAGGCCTGCCTTGGTCTCGATCAGCCCAAATTCGACGCTGTACCAGTAGAGCCGTGCCAGCCGCGCGAGATCAGCGGCCTCACGCAGGCGCAAACCCGCCTCGCCATAGGCCGCGACGAAATCGGCATAGGACCGGTTCATCAGCAACGGCACATGGCCGAAGATGTCATGAAAGATGTCCGGCTCCTCGATATAGTCGAACTCCTCCGGCCGCCTGATCCAGAAGCCCGCTGGAAAGCGGCGCGCCGCCAGATGCGTGAAGAAGACCCGGTCCGGCACCAGGCCCGGCACAGCCACGACCGTCCAACCGGTCGCAGCTTCGAGCACGCGGTTCAGATCGCGAAAATCGGGGATGCCGTCAGAAGCGATGCCCAGCGCGGCGAGCCCCGCAAAGTACTCGTCGCAGACGCGGTCGCGCAGCAGCTTGGCCTGGCGTCGATGCAGCCGCGACCAGGTTTCGTGATCGTCCTTTGAATAGGTGTCGAAGCGCTGATCGACGACGAAATCTTCCGGAATCTCATGCGGCTTCAAGCCCGAGCGGGGGAACGGATCAGTCGACATGGCGTACCTCCCTTGCATGACAGGAGGATGTTCCGAGCGGGCGGTCATGTCCTGACCATTTCTTGTCCGCTAGCGTGTTCATTGGCAAAATATGACCTGAAACTAGCAACTGAGGTCCGATCATGCTCCATCATGCTGCAAACCCCTCCCGGCTCGACGAGACTGACCGCCGCATCCTGCGTGCCCTCCAGCGCAATGGCCGGATTACCAACGCGGCGCTGTCAGAAGAGATCGGCATGGCCGCCTCGCCCTGCCTGCGCAGACTCAAGGCGCTGGAAGAGGACGGCATCATCACCGGCTACCGCGCGAAGCTGAACCGCCGCGCACTCGGCCACGGCGTCGAAGCCTATGCCTTCGTCAAGCTCTCGCAATCCGACCCCGACTGGAGGACAAAGCTGGTGGAGAAGCTCAAGTCCTTCGAGGAGGTGATCTCCTGCCAGGCCATGACCGGCGAATGCGACCTGCTGGTGCACATCGTCGCAGATGATATCGAGGCCTATGGCGAGTTCGCGATGCAGCGCCTGCTGACGCTACCTGGCGTCGCGGACATGCGCTCCTCCTTCGTGCTGGCGACGATCAAGCCGGATGAGGGCTGGCCGGTGTGACACCGTGCGGACGCATCGCTCCGGCCGTGCTATCCTCAGCCCCTATGCCCGCCGCGCGACCGCGGCCAAGCGGGGCGTGATGGGGAGGCCCGTTTCATGGCCGCATCCAGTGCCTTTGGCGATTTAGAGCATACGGGCTGGGGCACGGCGACCGTCGCGCTCGCCTATCATCGCAACCTTGGCGAAGTGACTTCGGGCTGCATCCCCGAACTGATCCGCGCTGCCGATCTGAAGGCCGGAGACAGGGTTCTCGATGTCGCCTGTGGCGTGGGATATGTCGCAGCCGCCGCATGTGACCATGGCGCAGACGCCATCGGCCTGGACTTTTCCGCAGTCCAGATTCGGCTGGCACAGCAGACCTATCCCGGAATCCGCTTTGTGGAGGGGAATGCCGAGGCCCTCCCCTTTGCTGACAGCGAGTTCGATGCCGTCCTGAACGCCTTTGGATTGCCCCACCTGCCCGATCCAGACAAGGCACTCACCGAGGCCTACCGCACTCTCAAACCCGCCGGGCGTTTCGCCTATGCCTCGTGGTGCGACGCGGCAAAGTGCATCGGCTTCTCGATGGTCTACGATGCCATTCACGCCCATGGCTCACTGGACGTAGGGCTGCCTCCCGGCCCCAACTTCTTCAGCTATGGCCAACCGAACTTCGCAACACAATTGCTCGCCCGAGCTGGTTTCGTGAACGTATCAACCACGGAAGTCCCGTTGGTCTGGCGCGTGTCATCTCCCGACGCGATCATCGACGCCATTTCATCCGGCACGGTCCGCGCCGCGGCAGTTCTGCGCCGGCAGCGCCCGGAGAATCTGGTCAGGATCAAGGAGTACCTGCGCGAACGGGTTTCTGCATTCGAGCGCAACGGCATCTATGCCGTGCCGTCGCCCGCCTTGGTCGCCGTTGGTAGCAAGCCCGGTTGACGCTTCTTCCCCGGCCCCGTCGCAGGCGACCGGAACATCACCAGCGCTCTCACTGCAGGCCCCCGGGGCGAACCTGTCGCGTCGCCCCGGGACCCGCAGCTGAAGGGTCGCTCGGTCTACTCCGCAGCCGCCTGCGGATGCACGCGTGCACCGCGCGCGATCAGCTTGTTGAGCGCTGCCAGATAAGCTCTGGCCGAAGCAACCAGCGTGTCGGGGTCGGCACCGCGGCCAGTGACCGACGCGCCACCGTCGGAGAGTCTGACCGAAACCTCGGCCTGCGCATCGGTGCCTTCGGTCACGGCATGGACGTCATAGAGTTCCAGATGAGCCTCGTGCGGCACGATCGCCTTGATCGCCTTGAACACCGCGTCGATCGGCCCGTTGCCTTCCGCTTCCTCGGCGACCACGCGCCCTTCGACATCCAGCTTCATCATCGCCCGCTGCGGGCCGCGCGTGCCGGCGATCACCGTCAACGAGACCAGCTTCACGCGGTCATGGGCGGTCGCGATGTTCTCGTCGACCAGCGCCTCGATATCCTCGTCATAGACGTGCTTCTTGCGGTCGGCCAAGGCCTTGAACCGGGTGAAGGCGTCCTCGAGCTGGTTATCGCCGAGATCGTAGCCCATCTCCTTCAGCTTGGAGCGGAAGGCGGCGCGGCCCGAATGCTTGCCCATCACCAGCGAGGTCTTGGTCACGCCGACCGAGGCGGGCGTCATGATCTCATAGGTCTGCTGGTGCTTCAGCATGCCGTCCTGGTGAATGCCGCTCTCATGGGCGAAGGCGTTCCGACCGACGATCGCCTTGTTGTACTGAACCGGGAAGGAGCAGGCGGTGGAGACCGCCTTCGACGCGCGCATCAGCATGGCGGACTCGATGCCGGTATCGTAGGGCAGCACGTCGCCACGCACCCGCAGCGCCATCACCACCTCTTCCAGTGCCGCGTTGCCCGCGCGCTCGCCGATCCCGTTGATCGTGCATTCGACCTGCCGCGCGCCGCCCTCGATGCCGGCCAGCGAGTTGGCGACAGCCAGGCCGAGATCGTTATGGCAGTGCACCGAGAAGATCGCCTTGTCGGCATTCGGTATGCGCTCGCGGATCGAGCTGAACATGGTGCGATACTCGTCCGGCGTCGCGTAGCCGACGGTATCGGGCAGGTTGATCGTTGTCGCACCGGCTTTGATCGCGGTTTCGACCGCCCGGCAGAGATACTCGAGCGGCGTGCGCGTCGCATCCATTGCCGACCACTCGACATCCTCGACCAGGTTGCGCGCCTGGGCGACAGTCCTGGTGATGATCTCCAGAACCTCATCCTCGGTCTTGCGCATCTGATGCTGCAGATGGATCGGAGAGGTCGAGACGAAGGTGTGGATGCGCGGCTTCACCGCGTGGCGGACGGCTTCGCCTGCCCGTGCGATATCGGCGCTGATGGCGCGCGCCAGCCCGGCAACGGTCGCACGTTTGATCCGCTTGGCGATTTCCGAGACAGCCTCGAAATCGCCATCGGACGCGATCGGGAAACCGGCCTCGATGATGTCGACGCCCATGGCGTCCAGCACATCCGCGACCTCCAGCTTTTCCTCGAAGGTCATGGTGGCGCCGGGGCACTGTTCGCCGTCACGCAGAGTGGTATCGAAGATCAGCACCCGGTCCTTGGACGAGGCGGTCTGGGAAGCGTTGGTCATGGTCGTGATCCTGAAATGGGTCGCGCCGCGGTCGTTCGGATGGGCGCTTTAGGTCTGGAAGGCGGTTCTCGTCACTCCCCTGAGCGCCCAGGCATGCATGCCCGGCCGGCCCTCAGGGGCGGCTAAGGAGAAGAAGCTGACCAAGGCCAAGCGGAGCGCGCATGCCGCCCGTCCGCGCCACGGCGCGGTTCAGGATCCAGGCATGGGTGGCAGATGCGGCCACGGGCGTTCCTCGTTCGACTGGACACGATGTAACCGAAAGCACCCGCCGTGCGCAAGCATGTGACGCTTGCGAAGTTTGCAGCGTCATGTCGGCCGCGGTCCCACTATCCTGCCCGAGCCGCCGTCGCTGGCGCGGCATAGGTTGTCCGCGTCCTGCGAATCGCATTCGATCGCCGGGCAGGCTGGGGAGAGATATCCGATGATGCGCTACGACCGCCGCACGATCGGTCTTGCGGTCGGGTTGACCTGCCTTGCCGGCTATGTCGATGCGCTGGGCTTCATCAGCCTGGGTGGTTTCTTCGTGTCCTTCATGACCGGGAACACGACGCGGCTCGGCATCGAACTCGCCAACGGCCATCTCGGCGGCATCGCGCTGGCGGGTGGCATCATCATGCTCTTCGTTGGCGGCGTCGTACTCGGTTCGCTCGTCGGGCATTTCGCCCGCGCGAAGCGTCATGCCGCCGTGCTGGCGGCTTTGACGGCCTGCCTCTTCATTGCTGCGCTGTCCGACAGGCTGGGAGAAGCCGATATCAGTATCGCCATGCTCGCCATCGCCATGGGCATGGAAAACTCGGTCTTCCAGCGCGACGGCGAGGTCACGATCGGACTGACCTACATGACGGGCACGCTGGTGAAGATGGGGCAACGCATTGCCGGGGCCCTGCTTGGCGGCTCTCGCCTCGCCTGGCTGCGCCATTTCACGCTCTGGCTCGGGCTGCTGAGCGGAGCGGTTGCCGGCGCGCTCGCCCATAACATGATCGGGCTCGACGCAATCTGGCTGGCCGCCGCGTTCTCGGCGCTCCTGGCACTGGCTGCTTCCCGCCTCCTGCTGACGGACTGAACGCCGAGCGGGGCGATTGGAACGGCGCGGGGAATCGGTCATTGTCCCGGCCATTCGCTAGCCGGAGCCTGCATGCGATGCGCGCCATTTCGTTCTTGATCCCCGCCTTCGCCGGGTTCCTGCTCGCGGCCTGCCAGACCGCCAGCCCCCCGCCCGCCCCGGCACCGGAGCAGGCAGCACCGGGCGTGACGCCAGGCACCTTCCGCATGCCGAGCGGATCGGGCTGCTCGGGCGAAGTCGAGCGCTTCCAGGCGGTGATGGATAACGACCTCGCGACCGGCCACACGACCAAGGGCGTGCACAGCCGCGTCAGTGCCGAGATCGCCAACGCCCGCTCGACCTGCGCGGCGGGCAATGAAGCGGGCGCGATCTCCCAGGTGCGCGCCACCAAGTCACGGTTCGGTTATCCGTAAGACCAGTCCGACACCACGTCCCTACGCTTCGCCCCGGCAGTTCAAGACGGGGCTGCTCGGCACAAGCCGGCATGATGCGGAGAGTGTACGCTCGGACTACGCCGCCAACCCTCGCTTCTCCAGCAGGGCATCCGGCGTGGGCAGCCTGCCCCTGAAGAGCGTGTAGGCCTCGGCCGGATCACGCGTATCGCCTGCCGAATAGATGAAACGCTTCAGCTTGCCGGCGACATCGGCAGCGAAGACGTTTCCGGCCTCGGTGAATGCGTTGAAAGCGTCGGCATCCATCACCTCGGACCAGAGGTAGCTGTAATAGCCGGCAGAATAGCCGTCGCCCGAGAAGACATGGGTGAAATGCGGCGTGCGGTGGCGCATGATGATCTCGGCCGGCATGCCGATCCGCTTCAGCTCTGCCACCTCGAAGGCAAGGGGATCGACCGTTGCCGGATCCTTCAGTGAATGGAAGGCGAGGTCGACCAGTGCCGATGAGGTGTATTCCACCGTCGCAAAGCCCTGGTTGAAGGTCTGCGCCTTCTTGATCTTGTCGATCAGCACCTCGGGGATCGGCTCGCCGGTCTCGGCATGCAGGCAATAGGCCTGCATCACCTCCCGCGTCAGGAACCAGTGCTCGTAAAGCTGGGAAGGCAACTCGACGAAATCGCGCGAGACCGAGGTGCCGGCGAGCGAGCCATAGGTCACGTCGGACAAAAGCCCATGCAGGGCGTGGCCGAACTCGTGGAACAGCGTACGCGCGTCGTCGATCGAAAGCAGTGCCGGTTTGCCGGCGGCGGGCTTCGCGAAATTGCAGACATTGACGATGATCGGCCGAACCTCGCCGCCGAGCTTACGCTGGCCGCGATAGGCGCTCATCCAGGCGCCCGAACGTTTCGATGCGCGGGCGAAATAATCACCGAGGAAGAGCCCGATATGCCGGCCGCCCGCCTCGCGGACCTCCCAGACGCGGACATCGGGATGATAGCCCGCGAGATCGCGCTTCTCCTCGAAGGTCAGGCCGAAGAGCTTGCCCGCCGTGTCGAAGGCCGCAGCGACGATGCGGTCGAGCTGGAGATAGGGCTTCAGCACCGCCTCGTCGAGCGCATAGGTCTTCTGGCGCACCTTCTCGGCATAGTGGCGCCAGTCCCAAGGCCGGATCGGGCCATTCTCGCCTTCTTCCTGCGCGAGCAGGGCAAGGTCCGCCGCCTCCTGCGCAGCCCGCGCCTTGGCCGGCTTCCAGACCAGTTCGAGCAGCCCCCGGACATTCTCCGGCGTCTTGGCCATGGAATCGTCGAGCTTGAAATGCGCGAAGGTCTCGAAGCCAAGCAGCTTCGCCTTCTCGGACCGTAACGCGACCATCTCCGCGACGATCGCGCGGTTATCCGTCTCGCCGCCATTCTCGCCGCGCTTGCTCCAGGCCACGAAGGCCTCCTCCCGGAGCTCGCGACGGGTGGAGAAAGTCAGGAATGGCTCGATGATCGAACGCGAAAGGGTGACCGCGTGCTTGCCGTCGTGGCCACGGTCGCCGGCCGCATGCGCCATCGCCGCCCGCAGGAAAGGCGGCAGGCCCGCGAGCTTGGCCTCGTCATCGAGGACAAGCGCATAGGAGGACTCGTCCTTGAGCACGTTCTGGCTAAACTGCGTGCCGAGCCCCGCCAGCCGCTCGTTGATCGCCGCAAGGCGTTTCTTCTCCTCGGGACCAAGCTGCGCGCCCGAGCGAACAAAGCCGCGATAGGTCCGCTCCAGCAAGCGCTTCTGCTCGGCGTCGAGCCCCAGACTCTCGCGCTTCGCAAAGACGGCATCGACTCGGGCGAACAAGGCCGGGTCCATCATGATTGACGACCAGTGCCGCGAGGTGACCAGTGACATCTCGCGTTCGATCGCTTGCAGCGCCTCGTTCGTGTCAGCGCCGGCAAGATTGTAGAAGACACCGCCGACGCGGCTGAGCGCGCGGCCCGACCGTTCCAACGCTTCGATCACATTGGCGAAATCGGGCTCTGCCTGATCGCCGGAAATCGCAGCGATCTCCGCCTTGTGCTTGGCCAGAGCCGCCTCGAACGCCGGCGTGATGTGCTCCGGCTTGATCATCGCGAAGGGCGGCAGGCCGAAGGGCGTCTCCCAGACAGCGGCGAAGGGATTGTCGGCGGGTAGCGGCAAGGCTTCTGGCGCGGTCATCTCGTTCCGTTCCGGAAAAACAAGGGAAGGTCAGTCTTGGGCGTAGATTCAGTCTTGGGCGTAGATATGGGCGAGATAGCGCCGCATGAAGGGCGGCATGTCGAGATGCTCGCTCTCGGCGAAGTTGCGCACGATCACGATGTCGGCGAGTTCAGGCTCCGCCTGTTCCCTGATGCGTGACAGCATGATCTGGCGTGCCTCCTCGGCCGCCCAGGTCAGCACCACCGGCCGCATGAAGGCGACGCGGCCGGTCATGATCACCGCCGTCCAGCCTTCCTCCACCTCGATCTCGTCGAGGGTCAGCCCAGTCTCCTCGCAGAGCTCGCGGGTGACGCTGCCGGCCAGGTCGAGCGTGCCGTCGTCCCTGAGATCTTCGCGATCGGGCGTGCCGGCGGCGAAATAGACCTTGCCGGCATTGGCGGTGTGGTCACCCATCTTCCCGCAGAGAAAGGCGCCATCCGCCGCCCGCAGGGCCGCCATCGCATAACCGTTGCGAACAACCGGACCGGGATGGCCAAGATCGCGCCAGGTCATGAAGGCGGCGTAGTCCGTCTCGAAATAGCGCGCGCTGAACACGCCATCCGCGATCGCGCCGCGATGCTGCAGCATGATCCTGCCATTGAACATCGCCGGCTTGCCAGCGCTGATCTTGGCCCAATGCGTCGCGATGGCGCCATGGTTCTCCCGGGCGAAGCCCCAGTCATGCGGCTCGACCACGGCCTCGACCCGTGCGAGCGGAACGATTGTTCCGTCGACAACACCATTCATCATTCGGTTCCGCTCACAGCAGCACGCCCTCGCTCACCAGCACAGCTTCGCCGCCAATGCTGGCCGAAACGAGTCCACCGCGCTCTACCCGCAGGCGGAGCTCGATCTGCGACGGTCGCCCCATCTCGTAACCCTGCTCGATGACGAGGCGATGTTCGCCATCGCCGGGACGATCGAAGGCCATCACGGCGGCGGCGAAGGCGGCGGCTGCGCCACCGGTCGCGGGGTCCTCGCCGATGCCCATCCCTGGCGCGAACATGCGGGCATGGAAGTGATGGGCCGCGTCACGGGTCTGCCGACAATAGACGAAGGCGTTGGGATGCTCGGCCGGCTTCATCACCGTGTTCCACCGCATCATGTCGAGCGTGATGCGGCCCATCGCCTCAAGGTTCGTGATCGGAACCAGGGTGAAGCCCACACCTCCCGAGAAAACGCCCGGCTCATGGGCATCGAAGCCGATCTCGGCTGGATCGAGCCCAAGCGCAGTTGCAAGCTCCGCCACTGGTGCCGCCTCTCCGAGCCGCTCCGGCAATCGCGGCAGGGTGAACACGGCCCTGCCCTGATCATCCCGGACCGAGACGTTGCAGGAGACGGCGCCGATCCTCTCTTCCAGCACCAGCTTGTCCTTTGCCCTGCCCTCCTGTGCGTCACGCAGCGCGAGCAGGACCGCGGTACCGACCGTAGGATGGCCGGCGAATGGCAATTCCCGGCCCGGTGTGAAGATCCGAATGGCGGCACGGTTGGCGGGGTCGATGGGCGGTGCGACGAAAACCGTCTCAGACAGGTTGAACTCGCGCGTGATTGCCTGCATCGCCTCGGTGTCGAGGCCTTCGGCATCCAGCACCACCGCCAGCGGATTGCCGGCGTGACGGGCTCGGGTGAAGACGTCGAGCGTGAAGAAGCGGCGTTTCACGGCAGCCCTCCCTTGCTGGCAGGCACGACCAGGTCGATGGTCAGCGGGCAATGATCCGATGCCTTCGGCCTGTCCCAGCCAACACGCGGATAGCGGTCGCTGCAGGTCGCAAGCCGCGCCATCGAACGATCGGGCTCGCGCGGATCGAGCGGCACACGATAGGGCAAACCCCGCCGGATCATCTGCATGACTGGCTGCGGGTTCGCCGCCGCCAGCGCCGGTGACAACAGGATATGATCGAGCGGCATATGGCTATCGATGAGCCGCTGCTCGGCCTCCGACCAGTAGCGCCGGAAATGCGTCCAGCGCTCATGCCGGGGCAGGTGCACGATCGGGTCGACGGCGAAATCCTCGAGCAATGGCTCGATGCCGCTATCACCTTCATCGACCAGTTCGCCCAGTGGGCCAAGGCCATGGCGATAGCCGTTGAGATCACCCAGCACGATCCAGTTGGCCTCGCGCCATGGCGCCCCGAACCACGTCTTGACGATGTGCCTGACGGCCAGAGCCTCGGCCCGCCGGATCGGCAGGGTCTCCTGCCGGCCATCGTCGCGGCCATTGTTCATCGACTTGAAGTGGCAGCCAAACAGCGTCAGCGAACGGTCGCCGAAGCTCAGCTCGACGGCAAGGCAATCGCGGGCAAAGACCCTGTCGCCCGGCCTGATGCCGAAACGCGCGAGCGATGAATCATAGGCGCCGGCCTGGGCGAAACTGAGGTCCTTGTGCGAGACGACGCGGACCGCCTGCGGCGCCAGCAGATCGCGCCGGGCAGCGAAACCGATATCGATGTCGCGCCTGTCATTGCCATCGATCAAGGCGAAATGGCTGTAGCGATAATCGGCGATGCGATGGACGTAATTGGCAAAGAACGCCTGCAGGCTCGCGAGCGAGTCGACTTCCTGCAGCATCCAGATATCGGCCTGCGACTCGGCGATGGCCAGCGCCGTCATCTGCCGCTTGTCGTCTTCAAGCGCCACCGCGAGCGAGCGCTCGACGGCATCGCGCTGATCGGCGCGCGGAAAATGGAAAAGCGACATCGCCGCGGTGGTGTCGATGCGTCCGCCATTCGCGAAGCGGTGGCGCGTCAGCAGGTTTTCGACATTGAAGGTGCCGACGCGCAGTTTCATCAGCTTCAGCCTGCGGCTCAGATCGCTTGGGGCATGAAGAGCTGCGATGGCGTCACGAACTCGTCCTGCGCGGCGACGGTCAGGATTTCGCGCGAGCCAGCCTCCTTTGTCCGCTTCAGCAGGCCGTAGATCGAGGACGAGGCCTTGCTAAGTGCAGCGGCAGCCGATCCCTCGCGCATATAGTGGACAAAGAAGAGGGCGGCGATCGCATCGCCCGCACCATTGACGCTGAGGTCGATCTTCGGTGTGCGCACCCGGAACGCCCCCTTGGCGTCCGCCGCCATCAGGTCGATCGCATCCGCCGGCGTCTCCTCCGTGACCAAGGACGTCACCAGCACGACTTTCGGCCCGGCGTCACGCAAGGTTTCGACGGCGCGGTGCGCGTCGGCGATTGTCTTCACCTCGATATCGGTCAGGAGTTCGAGCTCGAACTGGTTCGGCGTGACGATATCGGCCGCCGGCACCGCCTGTTCGCGCATGAATTCGGGAATTCCCGGCCGCACGAAAATGCCGCGGCCAACATCGCCGATCACCGGGTCGCAGCAATAGAGCGCATCCGGATTGGCCGCACGGACTCGCTCGACCGCCGAAAGGATCGCGTGGCCGATATCGGCCGAGCCCATATAGCCCGAGAGCACCCCGTCGCAGCCCGGCAGCACGCCGCGTTCGGCAATGCCTTCCATCACTTCGTCGATCATGCCGCCGTCGAAGACCCGGCCTTTCCAGTCCCCGTAGCCCGTATGATTCGAGAACTGCACCGTTTGGATCGGCCAGACCTCGACCCCAAGTCGCTGCATCGGGAAAACGGCGGAGGCGTTGCCGACATGGCCAAATGCGACATGAGACTGGATCGAGAGGATGTTCATGGCGTGCAGCACAAGCCTTCAACGAAGCGACGCGGCGAACCTAGCGATTGCCGCGCCGGGAGCAAATCGAAAGCGTTGATGCAGCCGATGACAAACAGAGATCAGGCGGAGCCGAGACGTATCACGCCGGCCGTGTCGGTGAACTGCGTCAGGCTTCGCACCTTGCCGTCCTCAATCGTGATCAGGTCGACCGCCTCGAAGCTCTGGCTACGGCCCGTTGGAATATGGGTGACATCGGCGCTCCAGTGAAACGAAGCGCGATCGCCTTCGACGACCAGCCCCAGCGTCCTGAATTTCGAAAAGGCGAACGTGCCGATCAGCCCGGCCATCTGCTCCCGAACCGCAGCGCAGCCCGTATGAGGGCTGCACATCGGGCCGAGATCCTCTGATCCCATGAAATGAAACCGGCAATCGGGGTGAAAGTAGGTCATCACTCCATCGAGATCGCCCCGCACCCGCGCCTCATAGGCACTCAGAAGCAAGGTCTCTATTGCAGCGCGCTCGCTCATCTCGGCTCTCCCAACGGAAGAGCCGAGTTTGACCGCTGCGCAGCAAGGAGTCGAGCGACTACGATCCGGCCGCAGCCTTCTTCGCAAAGCTGTCGATGAAAGTCTTGCTCAGGTCGACATTCGAGGTCGCGAGCTCAGGATCGAGCAGCTTCAGCGAGTCATACATGCTCTTCATCGCATCTGGCGTGGAAATACCGGTGCGCGAATAGCTTTCCTGCGAGTTCTTGACCGCGCGCAGATAGAGCGGCTTGTCGCCGAGATGGTATTCCGCGGGGACGAGATCGGCGACATCCTCGGGCTTGGCCGTCTCGAGCCATTTCAGGGACTTGACCAGCGCGTTGACGAGCTTCTGCGTCGTGACCGGGTTCTTCTCGGCGAAATCGTTCTTGAGATAGAGCACGGCGGCAGGGTTTGAGCCGCCGAACAGCGCCTTGGTGCCGGCCTCGGTGCGGGTGTCGATCAGGGCGACGACATCGCCATCCGCTTCGAGCTTCGAGGTCACGGGATCGAGATGCGAGATGATGTCGACCTGGCCCTGCTTGATCGCGGCAACGGCGCTCGCACCGGCGCCGACGCCGATGATCGGCGCGTCGGTCGCCTTCAGGCCGGCCTTGACCATGGCATATTGCGCTGTGAGCGAGGTCGAGGAGCCGGGAGCCGTGACGCCGATCTTCAAGCCCTTGAAATCGGCCGCGGACTTGACTTTATCGGCAAGCTCCTTGCGCACGGCGATGGTGATCGCCGGGAAACGCCCGAGTTCGACCACGGCGCGGATGTCCTGGCCCTTGGCCTGCATCCGGATGGTGTGCTCATAGGCGCCGGTCACGACATCGACCGAGCCGCCGACCAAGGCCTGCAGCGACTTCGCGCCGCCGCCGAAATCGTTGATCGTGACGTCGAGCCCCTGCTCCTTGAAGAAGCCCTTCTTCTCCGCGACCGTCAGCGGGAGATAATAGAGCAGTTGCTTGCCGCCGACACCGAGCGTGACATTCGGCTTCTCGGCCGTCTGGGCCTGTGCGCCAAACGGCAGGAAGCCGAGAGAGGTGGACAAGGCGAGCGCGGCAAGCGCGCCGCGACGGGTGAAGCTCATCGAATTTCCTCCTGATGGGATCGGTTTGCGCTTCTCAACTGGCGCAGTCGGCCCCGACGATAGGCGAGATTGCCCAGCACGGGCAACCTCGCCTCCCCGATCAGCGGGGCGTCCGGAACGGAACTTTCGTCGAGTTCCTCCAGGGCGAACCCTGGTGGGCTCACGTCACCACGGCGCCACCTCGTCCAGGAACGAGGCAACGCCCTGCCGATGCCGGCTGACGACGAGGCGCGTCACATCCGGACGGGCATAGTGCCCGGCCAGATCGAAGTTCTGGCGTTCGCGCCTGACCTCGCGATGGTCGAGCGTCGCGACGAGTAGCTCCTCTCGCCCTGTCACGGGCTCTATCACCCATTTTCCGTCCGGCCCGGCGATTCCCGAGCCGCCATCGGCCAGGATCTCGGGGCAGCTGTCCAGCATGGCAGCAGCAGGACTGCCAGCCGGCACATCCTGCTTGCGCATCAGCCCCGAGACGGCCAGCACGTAGCTGCGTCCCTCGCGCGCCAGGAAGCGGGTTGTGTCGACCGTATTGCGTTGATTTCCCGGCCAGAGTGCCACATGCAGATTCTCGCCCTGCGCATACAGGGCCGCTCGCGACAGCGGCATCCAGTTCTCGAAGCAGTTCAGCCCGCCAACCGTGAACGCCCCGACACGGTGCACCTGCAGACCATGTCCGTCGCCCGGCGCCCAGCTCAACCGCTCTTCATAGGTCGGCATCAGCTTGCGATGCACCGACGCGACCATGCCATCCGCTCCGATATGCACGCGCGAGCAATAGACGCTGTGCCCGCCTCGATCTGCCGGGCGTTCGATGATGCCGAGCATGACGGCGACGCCACCGCGCTCCGCCGCAGCGCAGACCGGAGCCAGGTGACCGGCCTCGATCTGCACGGCCTGATCCAGATAATGCGCGTGAATGTCCTTCTGCAGCGACGATTCAAAGCGCGCACCGTCAGTGTGTTCGATCCAGAAGGGATAGCCCGGCACCAGCGCCTCCCCGAAGGCGACGAAGCCGCATCCAGCCGCCGCAGCACGTTCGATCCAGTCGACGACCTTGCCCAGGGTGGCATCGCGGTCGAGCCAGACCGGAGCGATCTGGGCCAAGCCCACGGTCAGTTTGTCTGATACGGCGGTCATCGACCCTCATCCCCGGCCTTGAGTGCGTTGCGGAGGCCGGGTTAAGGACGCGGACGAGATCAGTCCAATTAATCCTTGGAATAGCCATCGATCATGACACCTAATGTCACTCTGGTGCAGCTGCGTTGCTTTTCCGGTGTCGTCGAACATGGCGGCTTCACGGTGGCAGCCGACCGCCTCTGCCTGTCCCAATCGGCTGTGAGCCAGGCCGTGGCGGGACTGGAAAGGGCGCTGGGCGCGACATTGCTGCTACGCAGCCGCGACGGGCTGGCGCTGACCACAGCCGGCGCAGCGGCACTTGTCGAGACACGTGCGGTACTCGCGGCCGTAGCGCGGCTCGGCACATGCGGCGGACTTGCCGGCAAGCTGAGCGGCACCTTGCGGATCGGCGTCGTACAGAGCGCCGCCATCCGATTGTTGCCCTCATGGCTGCGGCGCCTGCGTGCCGAGCATCCCGGAATTGCGGTGACCTTGTACGAGGGGACGGATCCGGAGGTCACAGCCTGGGTCCAGGCCGGCGTGGTCGAGATCGGCATCACCAGCCGCACCCATCCCGAACTGGCAGCGCGCCCGGTCTATTCCGACGACTACCTCGTGGTCGTTCCCACCGATCACGAGCTTGCATCGCGCGCCTCGCTCCCCCTCAGTGCCTTGGACGGACAACGCATGCTGCTCTCGGGAGGGGGCTGCGAAACGCTCATCCAGGAACTCCTGACGGCAGCAGCCAGCCATCCCGAGATCGCCTGCCTCGTGCGCGACAACGCAACCCTGCTCAGCATGGTGCGTGAAGGGCTTGGCCTGACGATCATGCCCGAGCTCGCCCTCGACGACAGCCGCGGCGTCGTCACGATCCCCCTCCGCCCGAACCTCCGACGCATCTTGCACGCCGTGACCCTGCCGGCCGGGACGCTCCATCCGGTCGCGACAGCCTTCCTGACGCTGATCGAAAGCAGCGCCGCGGCCGGGCACGTGGCTCGCCAGCCGCGCCCCGAGGCGGCAAGCGCGGGGTGAGAGCCGGCTGCGTGGGCTTACGTCGTCGTGGTCGCGCTCTGTCCCGGCCGCCAGACCAGCAGGCGCTTCTCGACGAGGGTGACGAGGGAATCGATCACGATGACGAAGAGCGCCAGGATCAGCATGCCCGAGAACACGCCGGTGACATCGAAGACGCTCTCGGCTTCGTGGATCTTGTAGCCGAGGCCGGCCGACGAGCCGAGATACTCGCCGACGACCGCACCGACCAGCGCAAAGCCGACAGACGTGTGCAGCGAGGAGAACATCCAGGTCAGGGCTGACGGCCAGTAGACATGGCGGAAGAGCTGGCGTTCGTTCATGCCGAGCATGCGGGCATTGGCGAGCACCGTCGGCGAGACCTCGCGGACGCCCTGGTAAACATTGAAGAAGACGATGAAGAAGACCAGCGTGAAGCCGAGTGCCACCTTCGACCAGATGCCGAGGCCGAACCAGAGCGCGAAGATCGGCGCCAGCACCACGCGCGGCAGTGCATTGGCCGCCTTGATATAGGGGTCGAACACCGCCGCCATCAGTTGCCGGCGAGCGAAGGTGAAGCCGAAGAAGATGCCAGCCGCCGAGCCAATGACGAAGGCGAGTACGGTCTCGGTCAGCGTGATGCCGAGATGGAAATAGATGTCGCCGCCAGTGAGTTGGGTCCAGGTTCGACCGAGAACCTGCAGCGGCGTCGAGAAGAAGAACTGGATCGTCTTGGTCTCGCCAAGCAGCGGGTAGACGGTGAAGACATGCCAGATCAGCAGGAACACGACGGCGACGAGGATCTGCAGCGCAAGGAGCGTCAGGCGATTCACGAGGCGTCTCCCTGCATCAGTTCCTTGCCCTCGCCCATGGCATAAGCCTTCTGCACCTCGACGCGCAGCGACGACCAGATGTCGCGATGGATCTCGTGGAAGGCCTTTTCCAGCCTGATCTCGGCGATGTCGCGCGGGCGCGGCAGGGTGACCCTGTAATCGGCAACGATTCCGGCCGCTGGCCCCGCCGACATAACCACCACGCGGTCGGAGAGCGCGATCGCCTCCTCGAGATCATGTGTGACGAAGATCAGCGCCTTTCGATCCTTCGACCAGAGATCCAGCAGCAGATTCCCCATGATCTGCCGCGTCTGCGCATCGAGCGGCCCGAAGGGCTCGTCCATCAGCAGAATCTCGGGGTTTCGGATCAGCATCTGCGCGAGGCTGACGCGTTTGCGCTGGCCGCCCGAGAGCATGTGCGGATAGCGATCGACGAAGGCCCGCAGGCCGACGCGGCCAAGCCAGTCGCGGGCGCGGGCATTTGCCTCCGCAGCCGGCACGCCCATCGGTTCGAGAGCCACGGCGACATTCTGCAGCGCCGTCTTCCACGGCATCAGCGCATCCTGCTGGAAGAGATAGCCCGCGCGCACATTCAGCCCCGAGAGCGGCTTGCCGAATATCCCGACCTTGCCGGCGGATGGGGTCAGCAGCCCGGCCGCAGCATTGAGCAAGGTCGACTTTCCACAGCCGGTCGGCCCCACGACCGAGACGAACTCGCCGGCCGAGACGGTGAGATTGATGCCGGTCACCGCCTTGTAGCGATTCCCACCTGCAAGCTGGAAAGTGATGTCGATGCCGCTGAGACTGACGGCTGGCGCAGCATCCACAAGGGGCGCGCCAGCAGGGCCCGCATCAGCGTGCAGGCGGTCTTGAAGCTCCATAAAGCGTTCCCCGACGGCCTGCTACGCTAGCGCGCTGGCCGAATATCGCGTTCGTTTGGCGAAACTCTAGGGGATCGCCTCCGGAAGGCAACCCAACCTTGGTCTTGGCTGGCATATTCGCCGCAGAGGGCGGCAGTTGCATATGCTCCCGGGGACAGCGATAAGCCAGCGCCCTCGCCTGAAAGATCTCGGCCCTCATGCTGCAACTCGAAAGCCTGATGCAGGGACTCGTCGAGTTCATGCGCACCAACCAGCAATGGGCGATCCCGATCGTCTTTCTGGTGGCCTTCGCCGAATGTGTCGCAGTGCTGTCCTGGCTCGTGCCCGCCACCGTGTTCTTCACGGCCTTCGGAGCGGCGGCGGGAGCTTCCGGTCTCGATCTGGTTCCGCTGGCTTTCGCGGCCTCGCTCGGCGCAGGTTGCGGTTTCTGGATCTCCTATTGGGCCGGCCTCGTGCTCGGCCCGCGCATCGGAGAAACCTGGCCGCTCAACAAGAACCCGGAGCTGCTTGAGAAGGGACATGCCTTCTTCGAAAAATGGGGCATCTTCAGCATTCTCATCGGCCACTTCTTCGGCCCGCTACGCGCGGTCATCGCCATTGTCGCCGGCATCGTGAAAATGCCGTTCCTGCCATTCCAGCTCGCGAACTGGGCCGCGTCCTTCGCCTGGGGCTTTGGCCTGCTCTATGGCGCCGGACGGCTGGCCGAGTTCGTGACGCGCTGATCCCGAAAGCCGTCCGAACACTGAACGCGACATTCAGCACGGGTTCAGGCCGGAAGGCGCGAATTGAGGGCGTCGCGTCGCGGTATCGCCACTCACCAGTGCGAACCTGGCGCGGCACGCCGGATGGCTCCAAGCCGCCGGCGTTGTCGAGGCGGGCGACCCGGCGCCCGTCCGATGCTACGCTCCCGGGACAGGACTATGGAGTCCAACCATGAGCCTTTCGCGCATCATCTCGCCGATCGTCGCCCTCGCGCTGACCGCCGGCTACGCCTTCGCACAACAGCCAGCCACACAGCCGAGCGCCCCCGCACGTGCCCCGGCCCCCGTTGCGACGCCAGCCGCGCCCGCCGCTGGCACAGCCGCCAAGCCTGCGCAGCCTGCAGCCGCACAGGTCAAGAAGATCAACGTCAACACGGCAACCGCTGCTGAACTCGACACCCTCAAGGGTATCGGCGAAGCACGCTCCAAGAAGATCATCGAGGAACGGGCCAAAGCGAAATTCAAGGACTTCAACGATCTCGTGAAGCGCAATGTCCTGCCCGCGAATGTCGAATCCGACATCAAGGACAAGATCACCTTCTGAACACGGCTGTCCCCGCAGAGATAAGGGCTTCCGGCGTTCTGCGCCGGAGGCCTTTCTGCTTTTTGATGGCACCGCGTTCTTCGCCAGACCCTGGCGGCCTGGCGCAGGCCTGTCAGTATCCGAAAAGCCCGAACACAGCGGCGAATACAATCACGAGCGACACTGCGAGCAAGGCTCGCGAGCAGACAGGACTATCGATCACATTGGTCAGATTCACCGTCCTCATGGGCCGCCTCCACGTACGACTGCCCTTACGAACGCATCGGACTCGAACCGGTTCCACGCCCGGAAAGGCGAGAGGGCGGACACATTACTGCATCCGCCCTCTCGGAATCAACGATTTGTTAGCCCTGTCAGCTGCTTGGCGAGCGAAATTGCATCGGCTCGCCAAGGCCGCGGATCAGGGCCTGAAGCCGATCAGTTCTTGGTCTTGTCGACCAGCGCCTTGGCCTTGATCCAGGGCATCATGTCGCGCAGCTTGGCGCCGACTTCCTCGATCGGATGCGCGGCCATGCGGGCACGGGTCGCCTTGAACGAGGTCTGGTTGACCTTGTTCTCGAGCATCCAGTCGCGGGTGAACTTGCCCGACTGGATATCGGTCAGCACGCGCTTCATCTCGGCCTTGGTCTCGGCGGTGATGATCCGCGGGCCGGTGACATATTCGCCGAACTCGGCCGTGTTCGAGATCGAGTAGTTCATGTTGGCGATGCCGCCCTCGTAGATAAGGTCGACGATCAGCTTCACTTCATGCAGGCACTCGAAATAGGCCATCTCAGGCGCATAGCCGGCCTCGGTCAGGGTCTCGTAGCCGGCCTTGATCAGCTCGACCAGACCGCCGCAGAGCACGACCTGCTCGCCGAAGAGATCGGTCTCGCACTCTTCCTTGAAGGTGGTCTCGATGATGCCGGCGCGACCGCCGCCATTAGCCGAGGCGTAGGACAGACCGAGATCATGAGCGTTGCCGGTGGCGTCCTGATGGATCGCGATCAGGGTCGGCACGCCGCCGCCGCGCTGATACTCCGAGCGCACGGTGTGGCCGGGGCCCTTCGGCGCGACCATCAGCACGTCGAGGTCCTTGCGCGGCTCGATCAGGTTGAAATGCACGTTGAGGCCATGCGCGAAGAGCAGCGCCGCGCCTTCCTTCATGTTGCCGTGCAGCTCGTCGCGATAGATGTCACCCTGCAGCTCGTCAGGGGTCAGCATCATCATGATGTCAGCGGTCTTGGCCGCCTCGGCCGGGGTCATGACCTTGAAGCCGGCTTCCTCGGCTTTCTTGCGGGTGGCCGAACCGGCCTTCAGGGCGATGATGACGTCCTTCACGCCGGAATCGCGCAGGTTGAGCGCATGCGCATGGCCCTGCGAGCCGTAGCCGACGATGCAGACCTTCTTGCCCTTGATCAGATTGATGTCCGCATCGCGGTCGTAATAAACGCGCATAGGTTGCTCCTTGGTCTCGCGTTAGGGTTTTTCTTTGCCCGGCGCGGCTTCAACCGCGCCGTACAGAGTGAGGAATTGATCGGTGGCGCGCGCTGCATCGCGCTCGTTCTCCGCCGGGCTCAGCACCAGCGCATCACCCAGCAGCAGCCTGATCTGCACATCGCGCCCGACGAGGCCGAGGAACGTGCGAAAGGCCGTCTCGGTGTCGTCAAAAGCCAGGAGGCCAGCCTCGCGGCCTGCGTCGATAACCGGTTTCAGGCGCTCGCCGATGGCGACACGTCCGTTTGCCAGCACGATCCCACCGAGATTGCCGGCTTTCGATCCGGCCTGGCTGATGGCAATCCGGTTCAGCGCAATCGAGGTGTCGCTGGTGATCACATTGAGCCAGTTCGCGGCGAAACGCGTCAGGCTATCGCGCAGCGTCAGGGCATCGAGCTTCTGGCGATCATAGTTGCCGGCGCGCACTTTCGAGGCCTGCCACTGTACAGTCGCCGTCAGCAGGCCGTCACGATCACCGAACCACTTGTAGAGGGTTTCCTTCGAGCAGCTCGCACGCCGGGCGACGGCCGTCATCGTCAGGTGATCGCCCTTCTCGACCATCAGGCCAAGGACAGCATCGAGCACGGCCTGTTGCCGGGCCGTCAGTCCTTCGCTCGCTGTGTCGGAAATGGCGCCCAAGGATCAGTACCGTACGTTACGGTTCGGTCTCTACAGGAAGGCTTTTCCGAGCGCAAGGGCCAGCGCGCGAAGATCCTCGCACGGGGCTGAGCCGGGTTCCACTTCGGCGCGAAATCGGTCAACCTGCGCCGCGACCTGCCGGTCCGCTGGCACAATTGCGGTTCACAGCCAACGCGTTATGCGATCTGGGAGATACGATATGAGCTTGCCTACGGCTGCCGAGACCGTCGCCTTCTGGCGACAAGCCGGGCCGGATAAATGGTTCGCCAAGGACGACGCCTTCGACGACGAGATCCGCGGTCGCTTTCTTGAGGCCCAGCGCGCCGCAGCGGCAGGCGGGCTCAGTGCCTGGGAAGAGACCCCCGAAGGCGCCTATGCGCTGCTCATCCTGCTGGACCAGTTTCCGCGCAACCTCTACCGCGGCTCGCCCGAAGCCTTCGCCAGCGACGATCTCGCTGTCGAGGTCGCCGAGCGCGCCATCGCCCGCGGCTTCGACCAGCACTTCACCAACCCGGAGCGGCGTTTCTTCTACATGCCCTTCATGCATTCCGAAGAGCTGGACCATCAGGAACGCTGCATCGAACTGAGCCGCGCCTCGGGCGATGAGGACAGCACCAAATATGCGATCATTCACCGCGACATCATCCGCGACTTCGGCCGCTTCCCGCATCGCAACGCTGTTCTCGGCCGCGACACGACGACCGAAGAGCGCGCGTTCCTTGATACAGGCGGCTTCAGCGGCTGAGGCTGGCGCGGGACACCCGAGCATCGGACCGAAAAGTGGAATCCACTTTTCGGAGAAATCCGATGCAAACACAGAAGTGAGATCAACGGACCGGAGACGATATCCGGTCCGTTGATCTAAACTCCTCCCGCCTGCTGACTGGCGATGCGCTGCAGGAAGATCGCCGCAACCGTCAGTACGAAGCCGGCCCACCACAGCGGCGAGCGCAGGCTCTTGCCGCTGCCTGGTGCTTCCGCCGGCGCCTTGCCATTGAGCCGCTGGATGATCGGCCAGGCGAAGCAGCCGAATCCGGCCGCCCCGAGCGCAAGCGCCACCATGTTGAGCGAAGCCGCGTCCATTGCCTTCGATCACATCGCCTCGGGGCCACGGCTCATCGCCGCGATGCCCGTGCGCGAGACCTCGGTGAGCCCGACCACGGTCATCAGCTTGATGAACCGCTCGATCTCCTCGGTCGAGCCCGTGAGTTCGAAGACGAAGGAGGTCAGGGACGCATCGAGTGTCCGTGCCCCGAACGCCGCCGCAAGCCGCATTGCCTCGACGCGATGGTCGCCCTTGCCGACGACCTTGACCAAGGCGAGTTCGCGCTCCAGCGCCTCGCCCTGAAGCGTCAGATCGACGACCCGGTGCACCGGCACCAGCCGGTCGAGATGCGCCTTGATCTGCTCGATGACGTTGGCGGTACCCGAGGTGACCACGGTGATGCGCGAGATGTGCTTCTCGTGCTCGGTTTCGGAGACGGTGAGGCTCTCGATATTGTAGCCGCGACCCGAGAACAGCCCGGCGATGCGGGCGAGAACGCCCGGTTCATTGTCGACGATCACCGCCAGCGTGTGGCGGGCGATCGGCTGGATCTTGGGAGCGTTCGGATAATGCGTGGCTGACGTCGGCATCGGACACCTGCAGGAGCTGAAGCGGAATTCGGAACTAAAGCATCGGCCCGAAAAGTGGATTGCGGTTTTCGGGAAAGCCGATGCAAACACAGGAGGTTAGATCATCGGACCGGATGCGATATCCGGTCCGATGATCTAGACGTGACGGAGATTGGCGGTGGCGGGCTCGTCGACTTCGTCCTGGGCTACGATCCAGGGTTCGGCGAGGGCAGCCTTCAGCCAGTCGCGATAGGAGGGATGGGCGAGTACCGCGGCCATATAGGCGGCACTGACCGGATCGACCGGGATCGCATAGGTATCGAGCCGGGTGACGACCGGCGCGTACATGGCGTCGGCTGCGGAGAAGGCGCCATAGAGGAACGGCCCTCCCCCCGCCTCGCCGAAGCGGGAGCGAGCCTCGCCCCAGAGCGCGGTGATCCGTGCGACATCCCTGGCAACCTCGGCCCCACGATCGCGTGCAGCAAAGCGCTTGCCGAGATTCATCGGACAGGCCCGGCGCAAGGCAAAGAACCCGGCATGCATCTCGCTCGATATGGCACGGGCATGGGCTCGTGCTGCGCGCTCCCTCGGCCAGATCCCGAGATCGGAATGCCGATCATGCAGGTATTCCATGATCGCGAGTGTCTCCCACGCCGCGATATCCCCGTCCACCAGCGTCGGCACGGTGCCGCCGCTGCCCGGAGCCTCTGCGAAGATCGCCTCCTTGAAGCCGGGCTCGTCGAGCAGGACGAGCTTCTCATCGAACGCAATGCCCTTGGCGCTGAGCAGGAGCCAGGCCCGCAGCGACCAGGACGAATAGCACTTGTTTCCGATCAGGAGCTTCATGCCGCCTGGCTCGCCGTTTCCAGGCCGAAATCGAGCGCGGCTTCGACATGCAGCGCCGTCGTGTCGAAGACCGGGATGTCGAAATCCGCCTGCGAGACCAGGAGGGTGATCTCGGTGCACCCAAGGATCACGCCGTCCGCGCCCTGCCTTACGGCTGCTGCGACGATATCGAGATAGCGTGCCTTCGAGGCAGGCTCGATCCGGCCACGGCAGATCTCCTCGTAGATGATGCGATGGACATCGTCGCGCTGTTCCGCATCGGGGACCATGGCCTCGACGCCGAACGCGGCAAGACGCTCGCGATAGAAGGCCTGTTCCATCGTGAAGCGCGTCGCCAGCAAGAGCGGTCGCCGCGACGGGCTCTTGCGGATCGCCGTCGCGGTCACGTCCGCAAGATGCAGGAAGGGCACGCGTGTCGCGGCCGTGATCCGGTCCGCGAGCTTGTGCATCGTGTTGGTGCAGAGCAGGATGCAGTTTACGCCCGCCCGCTCCAGCCGGATGGCGCTGTCGGCCAGAAGATGCCCGGCCGCAGCCCAATCCCCGCTTGCCTGCATCTCGGCGATCGGCGCGAAATCAAGCGAATGCAGCAGCACATCGGCCGAGTGCAGCCCGCCCCGAAGCGTGCGCACCCGCTCATTGAGCAGCCGGTAGTAAACCGCCGTCGATTCCCAGCTCATGCCGCCGATCAAGCCGATCGTGCTCATGCCCGCATCTCCTCGCCTGCTTGCTGATCGTCAGACAAGCTGCTTGCCCTTGGCGTCGATGATATCGCCTGTATTTCCCTCGAAATCGGGCAGGATCATCTCGTTATGGGCCTTGCCCGACGGGATCATCGGGAAGCAGTTCTCTTCCTTCGCCACGAGGCAATCGAAGATCACCGGCTTCGGCGTATCGATCATCTCGCGGATCGCGTCATCGAGCTGTTCCGGATCCGAGCAGCGGATGCCGTGGCCGCCATAGGCTTCGGCGAGCTTCACGAAATCGGGCAAGGAAGCCGAATAGCTCTCCGAATAGCGCCCGCCATGCAGCAGTTCCTGCCACTGTCGAACCATGCCCATGTATTCGTTGTTCAGGATGAAGATCTTGACCGGCAGCCGGTGCTGCACCGCCGTCGACATCTCCTGCATGTTCATCAGGATCGAGGCTTCGCCGGCGATGTCGACGACAAGCGCCTTCGGATGGGCCATCTGCACGCCGATTGCCGCCGGCAGGCCGTAGCCCATGGTGCCGAGCCCGCCCGAGGTCATCCAGCGGTTCGGCTCCTGGAAGCGGAAGTACTGCGCCGCCCACATCTGGTGCTGGCCGACTTCGGTGGTGATGTAGGTGTCCCGGTCCTTGGTCAGCTCATAGAGCCGCTCGATCGCGTATTGCGGCTTGATGACCGCGCCGGACTGCTTGTAGCCGAGGCTGTTGCGCGCACGCCAGCCGCTGATCTGCTCCCACCAGCCCTTCAAGGCCTCCTTGTCGACCTGGGGGCTGGTCTCACGCCAGATGCGGACCATGTCTTCCAGCACATGCGCGCAATCACCCACGATGCCGATGTCGATCTTGACGTTCTTGTTGATCGAGGACGGGTCGATATCGACATGGATCTTCTTCGAGCGCGGCGAAAAAGCGTCGAGCCGACCGGTGATGCGGTCGTCGAAGCGCGCACCGATATTGATCATGACGTCGCAGTCATGCATCGCAAGATTGGCTTCGTAGGTGCCGTGCATGCCCAGCATGCCGAGCCACTGTTTGTCGGCCGCCGGGAAGGCACCCAGGCCCATCAGCGTCGAGGTGACGGGATAGCCGGTCAGCCGCGCCAGTTCGCGCAGCAGCGCCGAGGCGTGCGTGCCGGAATTGATGACGCCGCCGCCGGTGTAGAAGATCGGCCGCTTGGCCTTGGCCATCAACTCGACCGCAGCCTTGATCTTGTTCAGGTCACCCTTGACCGTCGGACGATAGGTCTTGTGCTGGTTGTCGCGCGGGCGGGTATACTCGCCCTTTGCGAACTGGATGTCCTTCGGGATATCGACGACGACGGGCCCGGGACGGCCGTTGGCGGCGACATAGAAGGCCTCATGCAGGATGCGCGGCAGGTCCGCGATGCTCTTCACGAGATAATTGTGCTTGGTGCAGGAGCGCGTGATGCCGACCGTGTCGCATTCCTGGAAGGCGTCGGAGCCGATCAGATGCGTCGGGACCTGCCCGGTGATGACGACAACCGGGATCGAGTCGAGCAGCGCGTCGGTCAGTCCGGTGACGGCATTGGTCGCGCCGGGACCGGAGGTCACCAGAACACAGCCAACCTTGCCCGAGGAGCGCGCATAGCCCTCCGCCGAATGGACGGCACCCTGCTCGTGCCGAACCAGAATGTGCTTGACCTTGTCCTGGAGGAAGAGCGCGTCATAGATCGGCAGCACGGCGCCGCCGGGGTAGCCGAACAGATGTTCGACGCCTTGATCCTGAAGCGCGCGGACGACCATTTCCGCGCCGGTCATCATCTCGCTCATGTCGTTCTCCTCGGGGGTCTTCGGGTCAGTTCAGGGAAAATCGGGCAATAAAAAAGGCCCGCGGAGGGGCCTGGGCGTGCGCTGGCGTCAGGGGCCAAGCGGTTTGTTCAACCGCCCCCTACCAGCGCACCCGTACGATAATAAGCTTGCGCATCGCGCCCGACACCCTTTGCGATAATTGCGGCACGCTAGACGACCGGTTTGGCAGGGTCAAGCCGCAAAAGCTCAATGGCCGCCGGTTCCGAAAATCCCATGACGAAAGGGAACACTTTTTCAAGAACGACCTTGCTAAGGTCCTTGCGCGCGAAACGGGGCCGCCATGTATCAGGAAGTGCACACCCAGAACATTGTCGAACGCGCCCATGCGCCGGAAGTAGCCGAACTTCTGCAACGCTTTGCCCTGCACGCCCCTGGCAAAGGCGGCGTCCCTTACGAGGCACTGCTCCAGGACCTGATGCCCCGCTTCGGCGACGACCTCATGGTCTGCGTCCCCATCGGAGACGGCGATTATTGCTATGAGCATTTCGGCCGCGAGATCACGCGCTATGTCGGCGGCAGCAGGCAGGGCGAACGCATCTCGCAAATGACCCCTCAGGTCGCCCGGTTCACGATCCAATGCTATGATCAGGCCCTGGCGGACGGCAAGCCGATGTACACCGTGCATCGTTCGCTCAAGACCGTCCGGGTCTGCCTTTGGGAGCGCCTGGTCCTGCCGACCAGCGCCGCGAACGGTGATCGCTTCCTCGTCGTATTCAGTCGCCCGCTGCAGTTCCGCGAGGAACTGCTGACCACGGTTCTGGAAACCTCGCCAAGCGGCATTGTCGCACTGCGGGCCGTGCGCGACGATGACGGCAACATCGAGCGCACGATCATCATCACCGCCAATCGCCGCGCGGCGCTGATGGCCGGTCACCCCAACGAAAACCTGCTCGACACGGACGCACGCACGAGCCTGCCCTTCCTCTCTGACGCCATGATCTGGCGCCGCTGCCTCTATGCCATCGAGCTGCGCCGCAATGACATCTTCGAATCCAGTTTCACCGTGAATGGCCGTGAGATCTGGCTCCAGCTCGCGCTGGCTCCTCTCGGCGACGGGCTGGTGATCACGCTCACCGACATCTCCGAGCTGATGATCGCGAACCTGACACTGCAAAGCCGTGCCGCGACGCTGGCACTCGAGATCGGCCGGGAGCGCGCGACCCGGCGTGCGCTGTCTCATGAAATCGGCCAGCGCGAGGAACGCGAGCAGGAACTGCGCCGCCTTGCCGAGACAGATCCGCTGACCGCACTTCTAAACCGGCGCTCCTTCATCGAGAAGGCCAATCGCGAGATCCTCGCGTGCGAAACTGACGGTGACGATACGTCCCTGATCATTGTCGACATCGACCACTTCAAGAGCGTCAACGACACGCATGGCCATGTGGCAGGCGATGCGGTGATCAGGGCCTTCGCCGATCTTCTGCTTGGTCTGGTCAGGCCCGAGCGCGATCTGGTGGGGCGTTTCGGCGGCGAGGAGTTCGCCGTCTTCCTGCCACGCACGGGATCCACAGCCGCCATCCGCATCGCCCATCGTATCCAGGATGCGCTGGCGATGCGCGAGTTGCCGACCTCCGAGACGATGTCCCTGCGTGTCACCGCGAGCCTTGGGGTTGCGACCCTCGAGGGTGCGGAGAGCTTCGCGGAGTTCTTTGCGCGCGCCGACAGCGCCCTGTACCGCGCCAAGCACGAAGGCCGTGACTGCATCCGCTTCGCGGGGACCGACGTCGCCGAAGCCGCCTGACCTCAGGCCGTATTTTCCAGCTCGCGCAGCGCAAGGCCGAGAGCCGCCTCAGGCGCAACAGCGTGCCAGCCTGCCATCTGGTGACGGAACCATGTGACCTGGCGCTTCGCATAGGCGCGCGTGTCGGCCTGCCCCCTCGCGATGGCCTCATCAAGGCTGAGCGCCCCGTCGAGATAGGCGATCAGGCCGGGTACGCCATGCGCGCGCATGACCGGCAGCAGCGGATCGAGTCCGCGCGCCCGTAGCGCCGCAACCTCGTCGAGGGCGCCCTCCCCCATCATCTGCTCGAAGCGTCGATCGATGCGAGCACGCACCAGGTCGCGTTCGGGAGAGACGAACAGCCGGAGCAGCGCTCCCCCGTCCAGCGGGCCGGGCTTCCGGGCCCCCTGGAAACTCGCCAGCGACCGTCCGGTCGCGGCAAAGACTTCCAGCGCTCTCATGATCCGCATGCGGTCGCTCGGCCGCAGCCGCTCGGCCATGGCGGGATCGCAGCCCTGAAGTTCGATATGGAGCGCGGCTGTCTCGCGCGCCTCGGCATGGGCGCGAAAGGCCGAGCGAACAGCCTCGGGCACCGGCGGGATTTCCGAAAGGCCCTCGGTCAAGGCCTTGAAGTAGAGCCCGGTCCCACCGACCAGCACGGGAAGCGATCCATTGCGCTCCAGTTCGCCGAGGATAGCGCTGACATCTGCGACATAGCGCATTGCCGAATGGTTCACGGCGCCGTCGACATGGCCATAGAGACGGTGAGGAACCATCGCTTCCTCTTCGATCGTCGGCCGCGCAGTGATGATGCGCAGATCGGCATAGACCTGCATCGAATCCGCATTGACGACCGTCCCGCCGAAGCGGCGCGCAATCTCGATCGCCAACGCGGACTTGCCGCTCGCCGTAGGACCTGCGATGAGCACCGCCCTGTACGCCACGCTCAACCGGTCCTTCTCATGCTCGTCGCGACACTTGTTTCCGCTCACGGCCAGGCGCTGCTGAGCGACGCCCTGCTGACGCGTCTGGCCAATGCCGTATCCGGCGTAACCCGGCAATCCCGCCTTGATGGCGAGGTCGCAGCAGACCTCTTCGCGGATCGGCCGCACGCACGCAAGCTCGAAGCCGACATTCGTGCAGCGCTCGACGGAAGCGAGGTCGATGTCATCGTCCAGCCGGCTGCGACTCGCCGCAAGGCACTCTTCCTCGCCGACATGGATTCGACCATGATCGGTCAGGAATGCATCGACGAACTCGCCGCCTATGTCGGGCTCAAGGACAAGGTCGCGAGCATCACCGAACGCGCCATGCGCGGCGAGATTGCCTTCGAACCGGCGCTGTGCGAGCGCGTTGCGCTGCTGAAAGGCGTCCCGGCCTCGGTGGTGGACGAAATCATCCGCGAGCGCATCACGTTGACGCCCGGAGGCCGGCAACTGGTGCGCACCATGCGTGCCAACGGAGCCTACACGGCGCTGGTCTCGGGCGGCTTCACCGTGTTCACGGGTCCGCTCGGTGCAACCATCGGCTTCGACGAGGATCGGTCCAACACGCTCCTCGTCGCCAACGGCGTCCTGACCGGCGAAGTCGAAGCCCCGATCCTCGGCAAACAGGCCAAGCTGGACTCGCTTGTCGAACTGCGCGAGCAGCGCAGCCTTCCAAGAGCGGCGACATTGGCGGTCGGCGACGGCGCCAACGATCTCGCGATGCTCGGCGAGGCCGGGCTTGGCGTCGCCTTCAGAGCCAAACCGGCAGTTGCGGCTGCCGCAGATGCCCGGCTTGACCACGCGGATCTGACAGCTCTGCTCTATGCACAGGGCTATCGTGGCGACGAGATCATCCAGATCTAAAGCATCGGCCCGAAACGTGGATTGCGGTTTTCGGGAAAGCCGATGCAAACACAGAAAGTTGGATCATCGGACCGGATACGATTTTCGGTCCGATGATCTAAAGCATCGGACCGAAAAGTGGAATCGGTTTTCGGAAAAAATCCGATGCTCAAACAAAGAGTTAGATCGCCGCTCCTGCGTCCGAATGGACGCACGGCGATCTAATCGACGATGAACAGCTTCGCCCCCCTGGGCGCCCGCGAGCGATGCGCCTCGGCCTGATCGGCGACCTGATAGCTCATGCCGGGCCGGAGCGTGAAGGCGCGCCCGTCTTCCAGCACGGTCTCCAGCTCGCCTTCGAGGCAGAGCAGGACATGCCCCTTCGAGCACCAGTGATCCGAGACGTAGCCCGCGGAGTATTCGACCATGCGGACCCTGATCGCATTCTCCGCCGGTCCGAAGTAGCGCGTGCGCCAAATCGCCTCGCCCGCCTCGCCCGGGTGACGCTCCGGTTCCACTGAACTCCAATCGACCGTTCCGAAAGGAATCTCGCTCATCCGCATGGCACATCCGCTCCGCTGCTCGTCGCCCCTGATCGCACACCGGGCGGAGCGCAACCAATGCAAATTGATCATCGGCCTGATCACCCATCCGGAAAAACAGAAAGGGCGGCCGCGAAGGGCCGCCCTTGAACCTGTCGAAGACAGGTGGGTCAGTTTATCGTGACCGCGACGAACCGGACCTCACCCTGCCCATTCGCGACCAGAAGCAGGGCCGACTTCTTGCCCTCCTTCTTCAGCGTATCCAGGCGCTTGGTCACGTCCTCAGGCGAGTTGACCGCCTCCTGGCCAACCTCGACGATCAGCTCACCGATCGAGATGCGCTTGTCCGCGGCATTGGAATTGGGATCGACCTTGGTGATCACAACGCCCTTGGTGCCGTCCTTGATCGAGTAGCGCTTCCTGAGCTCGTCTGTCTGCTGCGAGAGTTCCAGACCGAGCGCCGTGGTCACGGCGGGCTTCGCAGGTTCGGCATTCGGCTTGGCGGCGGCCTGCTGGACCTTCTCACCATCCTCGAGACGGCCGAGCTTGACCGTCTTGACGACTTCCTTGCCCTTGCGAACCACAGTGATCGGCGCATCCTTGCCGACCGGCGTACCGGCGACGATCCGCGGCAGGTCGCGCGAATCCTTCACTTCCTTGCCGTCGAATTTGACGATGACGTCGCCAACCTCAAGGCCCGCCGGCTTGGCCGGGCCCTTGTCGTCGATGCCGGCAACGAGCGCGCCGCGCGCCGTACCGAGGCCGAGCGCCTCGGCGGTGGCGTCGTCGACGCTCTGGATGCGGACGCCGAGCCAGCCGCGGCGGGTCTCGCCGAATTCACGGAGCTGATCGACGACGTTGACCGCCAGCGACGAGGGAACCGCGAAGCCGATGCCGACGGAGCCGCCGGTCGGCGACAGGATCGCGGTGTTGATGCCGATGACCTCGCCGGCCATGTTGAACAGCGGGCCGCCGGAATTGCCCTTGTTGATGGCCGCATCGGTCTGGATATAGGTGTCGTAGGGGCCCTGCTGGATATCGCGATTGCGGGCCGAGACGATACCCGACGACACGGAGCTGCCGAGGCCGAACGGATTGCCGATCGCCATGACGGGGTCGCCGATCCGCATCTTGTCGGAATCGCCGAACTTGACGGCGTCGAGCGGCTTGTCGTGCTTCACACGCAGCACCGCGAGATCGACCTTGGTGTCCTTGCCGATGATCTCCGCCTTCAGGCGCAGTCCGCTGTTGAAGATCACCGTGATTTCGTTGGCGTCGCCGATGACGTGGTTGTTGGTGATGACGATGCCGGAGGAATCGATCACGAAGCCCGAACCCGCCGATTGCGACCGTCGCTGCTGCGGCGGCTGGCCCTGACCCTGGCCCTGCTGGCCCTGGCCGCGGCGGTTGAAGAACTCCTCGAACAGATCGCCGAAAGGTGTGTCGGGGCCGAGCTGCGGCAATTGCGGCAGGTTGCGGCCGCGTGTGTCGCTCGTCGTGACGGCCGAGATGTTGACCACCGCGGGCATCACCCGCTCGGCCAGGTCGGCGAGCGAAATCTGCCCCTGGACGAGTGGCGACGCTGCAATCGGCGGCTGGGCGACCACGGGCGCCGCCAGCAGCGGCAGCGCTGCGGCGCCGGCCACGAGTGCGGCCCGCACATGCCCGGAAGCGGAAACGATTTTCAGTGCCATCAATCAGGATCCTCGTGAAGAAGCAGGCCGATCATGCGGCCAGGATGTTGGCCTAGAGATTGAACCTCAAATTGCGGCGGAAGGGCGACACACAATCATGTCACCAGACACTCCGACCGCCGCTCCTACACCCCGATGCGCACCAGCCAGACGAGCAGAACCCCGAATACAGCTGAACCGATACCGATCAGCCGCATCCGGTCTGCTGGTGTCTCCGCAGCGCTGCGCAACGCATCCTTCGCCAGATTTGGAATCGCGGCGAACAGGATGCCTTCGATGGCGAAGACGAGGCCGAGCGCCGCGATGAAATCCAGCATACGCGACGCTCGCTATCGATCAGGGATTGGCCGCCGGGGCCGGCGTTGCAGCCGAGCTCTGGGGGCGCCCCGTAGGGTCGTTGAAGTAGCGGAAGAATGGCGAATCCGGCGAAAGCAGCATCCGCGTGTCCCCCGGCTTGATGCTCGCCTCATAGGCCTGCATCGAGCGATAGAACGTGAAGAACTCGGGATCCTTGCCGAAGGCTTCGGCGAAGACCTTGTTCCGCTCGCCCTCGCCCTCGCCTCGAACCTCGTCCGAACGGCGCTGAGCTTCGGCGACGATCACGGTCGCGTCACGCTCGGCACGAGCCCTGATCTCCTGCGCCTGCTGGGCGCCCAGCGCGCGCGCCTCGGCCGCTTCACGCTGGCGCTCGGTCTGCATGCGCTGGAACACCGCCTGCGAGTTCGCTTGCGGCAGATCGACCCGACGCAGGCGGACATCGACGACCGTCATGCCGAAGCGCGCCGCCTCGCGGTTCACATCGTCGCGGATGCGGCTCATCAGCCGCGACCGGTCGGTCCGGACCACCGAGATGAAGCTGGCATCGGCGAGGACCGCGCGAACCTGACCGTTGACGATCGAGGCAAGCTGCGAATTCGCCCGCGGAATGTTGTTGACCGCCTGGTAGAAGCGCAGCGGATCGGAGATCCGGTAGCGCGTGAAGGCGTCGACGACGAGCCGCTTCTGATCCGACGCGATGATTTCCTGTGCGGGCAGGTCGAGATCGAGGATTCGGTTGTCGAGCAGCGTCACCGTCTCGATCGGAGCCGGCCACTTCAGGTAAAGCCCCGGCTCGGTTTTCACGGCCCGGACGGCGCCAAGCTTGAGCACGATGGCCGACTGTGTCTGCGACACCACGAAAGTGAACGCGTAGAAGCCGATCGCCGCGGCAGCGAGGACGACGAGCGCACCAATGCGCAGGATGGAACCGTTCATCGGGTCGCTCCCGCCTGCGGCGCACCCGGCGCAGCGCGCCGTTGCTGGAGTTCGTTCAGCGGCAGGTAAGGCACGACACTCTGCCCGTTGCCCCTCTGGTCGAGGATGATCTTGTCGGTGCCACCGAGCACACGCTCCATCGTCTCGAGGAAGAGACGCTCGCGGGTCACGGCCGGCGCCGCCTTGTACTGCAGATAGACAGCGTTGAAGCGGCTGGCCTGGCCGCGGGCTTCCGCAACCGTTTGCTCCTTGAAGGCCTCAGCCGACTGGACCAGTTGCGCCGCACGACCACGCGATTCCGGCACGACGCGATTGGCATAGGTCTGCGCTTCGTTGCGCAGGCGCTCCTGGTCGGCGCGCGCCGCCTGAACGTCGCGGAACGCGTCGATGACCTGCTGCGGCGGATCGACCTTCTGCAGCTGGACGAGGCGGATCTGCACGCCAGCCTTGTAGCTGTCGAGCGTCTCCTGCATCAGCTGGCGCACCTCGGTCTCGATCGCAGCGCGGTCCGTCGTCAGCACGGGCTGGATGTTGCGCTGGCCAATCACCTCGCGCATCGCGCTCTCGGCCACGGCCTTCACCGTGCCCGGCGGATCCTGGATGTTGAAGACGTAGTTCTCCGGCGCGGCCGGATCGATCTGCCACTGCACGATCACGTCGATATCGACGATGTTCTCGTCGCCGGTCAGCATCAGGCTCTCTTCGCCGACATCGGTCTGGCGCGAGGTGCGCACCGATTCGATGGTGCGGAATCCGACTTCGGTCGTGATCACATTGGTGACCTGCGGCTTGATCACGCTGCCGATCGGGTAGGGCCAGTTGTAATTAAGGCCTTCGCCGGTCTTGCCGATATATTTGCCGAAGCGAAGGTTGAGGCCGACCTCGTTCGGCCGGACGATATACCAGCCCGTGAACAGCCAGATCACGATCAGCGCAAGGATGCCGAGAGCCAGACCGCGTCCGCCGAGATTGCCGCCCGGCAGCAGATCCTTCAGCCGGTCCTGACTGCGGCGCAAAATCTCTTCCAGGTCCGGTGGTGAACCACCGCCGCTGCCGCCGGGGCCCTGCCCCCATGGGCCGCCGCCGCCACCACCTCCGCGCTGGCCCCAGGGT
>NZ_JPKG01000043.1 GCF_000735605.1 Allobosea sp. LC85 | reverse complement strand
GACATACGAAAACAACGATCCCGTCCGTTCGTCCCCACCGCGCATCCAAATCAATCCTGTGGCCGCAACCCCACGGAATCATCACACCAACCAAAAAGCCAGCGCGTTTTTCAGCAGCCTGTTAGATCATCGGACCGGTCCGATGATCTAACCTTCTGTGTTTGCATCGGCTTTCCCGAAAACCGCAATCCACTTTCGGGCCGATGCTTTAGCCCGGGTCTCCGCTAATTCACCTGGCGCCGGCTCGCCTCATAGAGCGCGAGGCGCCTGCGCCGGCTGGGCGATTCCTCCCTGGCCGCGGCAGCGTGGCTGAAGATCGGCACCGACTCTGCAAAATGGCAGGCTGCGCTGTGTCCCGCGCCGACCGAACGCAGGTTCGGCACCTCCATGCGGCACCGCTCCTGCGCGAGGGGGCAGCGCGTATGGAACCGGCAGCCTGCGGGCGGATTGAGCGGGCTCGGGACATCGCCCCCCAGCACATTCCACCCCTCGCGCCTCGTCGGGTCCGGCTCCGGCGCCGCTGACAGCAGGGCCTGCGTGTAGGGATGGCGCGGATTGCCGTAGAGATCCTGCTTGCTCGCCAGTTCGACGACCTGCCCGAGATACATCACCGCCACGCGATCAGCCACGTGCTTCACGACGGCAAGGCCGTGGGAGATGAACAGATAGGCCAGGCCGAGTTCCTGCTGAAGATCCTTCAGCAGGTTGACGACCTGCGCCTGGATCGACACGTCGAGAGCCGAGACGGGTTCGTCGCAGACGATGAGCTTGGGAGACAGGGCCAGAGCCCGGGCAATGCCGATACGCTGGCGCTGGCCACCCGAGAACTCGTGCGGATAGCGCGCTGCATGATAGGGGGCGAGATCGACTCTGCGGAGCAGTTCCAGCACACGCGCCCGCCGCGAGGCCGCGGTGCCCTCGTTATGGACCAGCATGGGTTCGGCGATCAGCTCCTCCACCGTCATGCGCGGATTCAGGCTGGCATAGGGATCCTGGAAGACGATCTGCATGTTGCGACGCATGCTGCGCAGCGCCGCCCGATCGAGATGGGTGATGTCGCGCCCCTCAAACCGCACGCTTCCCGCCGTGGGTTCGATGAGGCGCATGGCAAGGCGCGCGGTGGTCGACTTGCCGCAACCACTTTCACCGACGATGGCCAGGGTTTCGCCAGGGTTGATCTGCAGGCTCACCCCGTCGACGGCGCGCACCGCACCCACCTGCTTCTTCCGGATCAGGCCCTTGTAGACGGGGTAGTGCTTGGTCACATCCTCGAGTTCGAGCAACGGCGCTGTCATACGAACTCCTCCAGCGGGGCCTTCCGACAGGCGACGAGATGGGTCGGGCCGATTTCCCCGAGCACCGGCATCTCCGCGCGGCAGCCATCATCCGCAAACGGACAGCGTGGATTGAAACGGCACCCTTGCGGCAACCGGAAGGGCGGGGGCACGACCCCGTCAATCGCGATGAGTCGCGCCACGTCCTGGTCCATGCGCGGCATCGAGCCCATCAGGCCGATCGTGTAAGGGTGCTGTGGATCGTGGAACACGTCCTTGACCGAGGCCCGCTCGACCACTTTGCCGGCATACATGACGGCCACGTCGTCGGCGACCTGGGCGACGACACCGAGGTCGTGGGTGATCAGGATCATCGACATGCCCGTCTCCTCCTGCAGCTCGCGCAGGAGCCTGAGAATCTGGGCCTGGATGGTGACGTCCAGCGCCGTGGTCGGCTCGTCCGCGATCAGCAGGGCCGGCTTGCAGGTCAGGGCCATGGCGATCATGACCCGCTGGCGCATGCCGCCCGACAGCTGATGCGGATACTCGTCGAAGCGTCGCTCGGGCGATGGAATGCGCACCCTGCGCAGCGCCTCGATCGCCTCGTCGCGCAGGTCGCGAGCAGAGGCCTTGCGATGCGCGCGCAGGGACTCGACCACCTGATACCCCACCGTGTGCACGGGGTTGAGGCTGGTCATCGGCTCCTGGAAGATCATGGCAATGCGGTTGCCACGAATGTCGCGCATCTCGCTCGGCGACAGCTTCAGGAGGTCGCGCCCTTCGAACAGGATCTCGCCGCCGGCATTGCGCCCCGGTGGCGGCACGAGGCCCATGATCGACAGAGACAGCATGCTCTTGCCGCAGCCGCTCTCACCCACGATACCGAGCGTCTTGCCCCGCTCGAGCGAGAGCGAAATGCCGTCGACCGCCCGCACCGTCCCGTTGAGCGTCTGAAAGGCCGTCGTCAGGTTGCGCAGCTCGATGATCGGCGTGGCCTTGGTCTGGCTCATGAGCGGGCCCCGGAAGCCCGTTGTCCGCCTTCGGGAAAGGTCAGCGGCGAGTAATCCGTCACCGGGCGGCCGGCCCAGTCATTCCTCGGAGCGGCCGCTTCGGTCCGCTTCTGGGCTTCGTGCAGGCGCCTGGCAGCCGCCGGATAGTCGAGCGTGAGACCCTCACCGCCGCTGACGACGAGCCGGCCATCGACATAGACGCGATCGACCGCGCGCTCGGCCGCCGCATAGATCAGGCTGCGAACGGGGTCGCGCCGCGGCTGCATCATGGGATGAGCGAGATCGACGAGCACGAGATCCGCCTTGCAGTCCACCTCGAGCCGTCCGATATCGCTGCGCCCCAGCGCACGAGCACCAGTGACCGTCGCAGCGTCGAACAGGTCTGTCGTGCTGAGCGTGCGCGGGCTCTCCGCCATCAGCCGCGCGACATAGGCCGCGTTGCGCATTTCCTCGAGCATGTTGTGCGGATAGGTGTCCGTCCCCAGGCCGATATTCACGCCCGCACGCCGATAGCGCCCGAAATCACGCAAGGCGATGCCCCGCCGCATGAACACGGTCGGGCAATGGGCCACCGTCGTGCCGGTCTGGGCCAGGAGATCGAGATCGCGCCGGCTGTGCCAGGCATTGCGCGGGTAGTCGTCGAGGAAGATGGCGTGACCGACGATGCTCGTCGAGCCGAGCACGTCGAGTTTCTCGAGCCACTGGATCGGCGAGACGCCGTGCCGCCGCGTGATCTCATGGAACTCGACCGTCGACTGCGCCGCATGGATCTGCCAGCGCAGCCCGCGTCGACCGGCCTCAGCGTAGCTTTCCTTGATCAGCCCCTCGCTGCAGGTGTCGATCTGAGCCGGGCATACCATGCCGAACAGCCGGCCCGAGGAGTGGGCCTCGGCCTTGGCGATGACGTCGAAGGCCTGCGCCATGGCATCGGCGCCGGCCTTCTCGTCCCATTCGTATTCGACGACATAGCCATTGCGCGTATGCCAGCGGGCCGAACGGAACATCGGAGCGAGGCAGACGCGCATGCCGCTCTGCGCCGCGAGGTCGAGCCAGTCGGGATGCGGCACCGACAGATCGGCGACCGTGGTCACGCCGGAGAGCAGCAGCTCGGAATAGGCGACGCGCACGCAATCCGGCACCGCCTCGGCATCCGGGCGCAGGATCGGCATGAACTCGTAAAGCGAGGAATTGTAGAGCGCCGGCGAACCGAGCTCATCCAGGAAGCCCTTGTTGAGGGGCTCGCTCGATGGATGCGAGTGAATATTGACGAGGCCGGGCATGACCATCCGCCCCTGCCCGTCGACAATCTCGTCCGCAGGGCCGTCATAGCGCTCGCCGACGAAAAGGATCTTGCCATCCTCGAAGGCGACGTCTGCGCCGTAGAGATAGACGTGACCGGCAGCCTGGGCATCCCAGGCCACGACGACATCCGCATTCCTGATGACAGTGATCGTCATGGCATCATCCGTAGAGAGAACAGAGAAGCCCCGGAGCGAGAATCCCGCGCAGGGGGCGCGCAATTCGATCGGAGCAGGAGATGCGGCGCGGGGTGTTCCCCGCGCCGCATCGAAGCCCTCAGCGCTTCAGCTTGATGTCGAGGCCCTTGTAGAGACCCGCGCCATAGACGCCGTGGGCGCGCACGCCTTCGACGCGATCGCCCGAGACAACCCAGAGCGGCTGCGAGACGAGTGGCACCCAGACATTGGCTTCGGTCAGCTGGGTCTGCACGGCGCCGATTGCCTGCTTGCGCTTGTCGGCATCGACGGCGGTCGCAGCGGCCTTCAGCATCTCGTCGGTCTTCGGATCCTTCCAGTTCATCCGGTTCGGCGTCGGCGCCTGGCGGCTGTTGAAGTAGAGGCTCAGGGCCTCGGTGGCCGTCACATAGGGATAGGCCATCACGAAGGCATCGAACTCCTGCGTGGCGAGCTTGCCCCAGGCCACCGTCGCATCCCAAAGCTGGATCTTCATGTCGACGCCGACCTTGCGCAAGTCGGCCTGCATGGCCTCGGTGATCCGCGGATTGACGTCGTTGCGGATGCCGTAGACCGTGAAGCTGGCCTTCTTGCCGTCCTTCTCGCGGATGCCGTCGGCACCGGCCTTCCAGCCGGCCGCGTCGAGGAGCTTGGCCGCCGCCGCCGGATCATATTTCGGCATCTTGGCGGCTGCGTCCTTGTCGAAGTCGAGGACGCTGGCATTGAGCAGGGCCGGCAGGGTCTGGCCCTTGCCGAAGAAGATCGCCTTCGCGATGGCGTCCTTGTTGACGGCCATGTTGACCGCCTCGCGGATCACGCCCTCGCTGGAGATGGGCTTGTCGACCTTGAAGCCCATGAAGATGTCGTAAATATAGTTGTTCTGCCGCTGCACCTGCATGCCGGGCATACGCTGCATCGTGTCGAGCGCGATATAGGGCATATAGTACGTGACGTCGGCCTGCTTGGCCTGGATCGCCGCCATCAGCGTATTCGACTCAGGGATGATCTTCCAGACGATCTCGTCGATCTGCGGCTTCGGATCCTTGTAGATCGGCGGCCCCCAGGTGTAGTGGGGGTTCTTCTTCATGACGAGTTCCTGCCGCGGGGTCCATTTCACCCAGCAATAGGGGCCCGTCGCGTTGAAGCCCTGAACACCGAAATTGGCGCCGAGCTTCTCGACCGCATTCTTGTCGACCACCGAAGCGAAGGACAGGCCGATCTGGAAGAGCAGGTCGCTATAGGGCTCCTTCAACTCGTAGACGACGGTCGCATCGCCCTCCGCGCGGATGTCCTTGACCAGACCACCGCGGAACGCGACCGGCGACTTGTTGGTCGGATCGGTCCAGCGCTTCAGGGAGTAGACGACATCCTCGGCCGTCATCGGGCGACCGTCGCAGAATTTCACATCCGTGCGCAGCTTGAACGTGTAGGTCGTGCCGTCCGCAGAGACGGTCCAGGATTCGGCGAGACCGGGCTTGATGGTCTTCATGTCGAAATCGACGCTGACCAGCGTGTCGGCCAGCATGTAGAGCGCCTCGGCCGCGGCAGTCGATGTCGAGCGGATCGGATCGTAATTGTCCGCGTCGATGACGCGCAGGATCGACAAGGGTGCCTTCTGCTGCGCCGAGACCGGCGCGGCGGTGGCCGCAATTGCAGCGGCGCTGCCGAGAAGCAGTGCGGTAAGCCTGTTCATATGAGGGAACCTCCGGAAATTCTGCGTCTATTTGCGCAGCTTGGGATCGAGTGCATCGCGCAGCGCGTCGCCGAGCACGTTGAAGGCCAGCACGACCACGAAGATGACCAGGCTTGGCAGGACGGAGACATGCGGCGCGAAGAACAGGAAGTTGCGGCCGTCCGCCGCCATCGCGCCGAGCTCTGCGGTCGGCGGCTGCGCACCAAGGCCGAGGAACGACAGGGCGGCGCCGAGCAGGATGACCTGGCCGAACCGCAGGGTGACGAAGACGAAGATCGCCGACAGGCAGTTCGGCAGCAGATATTTGAAGATGATGCGTGCGTCGCTCATGCCGAGCGACCGGGCGCTCTCGATATAGTCCTGCTGCAGCACGACGATGGCCGAGCCGCGCACGACACGCGCCATCAGCGGCACGGTCGCGATTGAAAGCGCGATGATCACTGCCGTGAGCCCGGGCCCGAAAATGGCTGCGATGGCCAGTCCGAACAGGATTGCCGGAAAGGACAGGAGCACGTCCATCAGGCGCATCAGCAGGCCCGACACCCGCGTGTAATAGGCCGCAACGAAGCCAACGAGACCACCGACGGCACAGCCGAAGACGACGGATGCGAACCCCATCAGCAATGTGGTGCGCAGGCCGAACAGCAGTCGCGTGATCATGTCACGCCCCTGCCCGTCCGTGCCGAGCAGGCCCACCTCGCCAGGCGCCTTCAGGGTATTGGCGAGGTCGCCGCCATAGGGATCCGACGGCGCAAGCCAGGGCGCGAGGATCGCCCCTGCAATCACCAGCACCACGAGCACCAGCGAGATGCAGGCTCCGACATCGCTGACGAGCATTCTCAGCACCGATGGTCGGCGGACGATGAAGTCCTCATTCGCCGGGCCTGGCAGCGGTTCCGCCTGCCCCTTCGCGAGCGTCTGTGTGATGGCGCTCATCAGACGCTCCTCACTCTCGGGTCGAGCACGGCATAGAGCACGTCCACGGCAAGGTTGATCAGGATGAAGCCGAGCGACAGCACGATGATGGTGCCCTGAGCCATCGGCAGATCGCTCGACAGGATCGCGCCGACGGCCAGCCGGCCGATCCCTGGCCAGCTGAAGACGGTTTCGGTGACGACGGCACCGCCGAGCAGGAACCCGATCTGCAGCCCGATCAGCGTCACCACCGGAACCAGCGCATTGCGCAGGGCATGCCGCATGACCACGGCCCGTTCGGTCAGCCCCTTGGCACGGGCCGTCCTGACATGGTCGGCCCCCAGCACGTCGAGCACCGAGCTGCGGGTCATGCGCGCGACGGGGCCGACGAAGACGCCGCCGAGCGTGACGGCGGGCAGGATGATCGCGAGAAACCCGTCCCAGGTCCAGAAGGGTCCCATCCGCCCGGTGAACGGCAGCAGCGGGTACTTGAAACCGAGCAGCCAGATCAGCGCCAACCCAAGGAAGAACACGGGCAGGGAGACGCCTGCGACCGACACCGCCATGATCGCACGATCGAGGATCGAGCCCCGGAAATAGGCCCCCACCGTGCCCATGGCGATGCCCAGCGGAATGGCCCAGATCAAGGACGCGACCATCAGCTCGAGCGTCGGCCCGATCGTGTTGCCGAGCTCCTGGACGACCGGCACATTGTTGATGATCGACACGCCGAGATCGCCCTGCAGCAACCGCCCGACATAGATCAGGAACTGCTTCCAGAGCGGCTGGTCGAGCCCGAGATCGCGGCGGATGGCCTCGACGATGTCCTGTGTGGCGGTTGGCCCCGCTCGCACCTGCGCCGGATCGGTCGGGACCACCTGCATGAGCAGGAAGCCCAGCAGAAGAACCCCCAACAAGACCGGCAGCGCGAGCAGCAGCCGTTGCAGCGTGTGCCGCAGCATTCCGGCGTCTCCCTACTGCGCTGCGGCCGCGAACTGGCCGAGCCGGTCATAGACCACCTCCCCGCCCAGCAGCGTCAGATCGCAGCGCGCATCCATCTCCACGGTCTCGACCGGAGCCGCGAAGATGTCGTGCGACAGCACTGCGATATCGGCAAGCTGCCCCGGCACGAGACGTCCCATGCGCTCCTCGGCGAACTGGGTATAGGCGCCGATGGCCGTATAGGCGTGGACGGCCTCCTCCATCGTCAGGCGTTCCGCCGCACCGATCACCGTATGGCGCTTGGTCTGGCGCGTGACCATCGTGAACAGGTTCTTGAACGGGTCGGTGGCGCAGACCGGCGCATCCGAGCTCGCAGCGGGATGCACACCGGCATCGAACCATTTGCGCATCGGATAGGAGGCGTCCGCCCGCTCCTGCCCGAGATTATGCACGTAGAGATCGCCGAACTCGTAGATGAACACCGGCTGCGGCACGGGATCGATCCCCGCTGCCGCCATCCGGGCGAGCTGGCCGTCCGTGAGGAAGCCACAATGCTCGATACGGTGACGGCGCCCGAGGATGGGCTGCTCGGCACTGTCCGCCTGCTCGATTCCCGACAGCACCTGCTCGATCGCGGCATCGCCGATCGCATGAATCGCGAGCTGATAGCCGAGCTTGTGATAATGCGCGAGGTAACCGTGCATGTCCTTGTCGGAATAGATGAAGATGCCACGGTTGTCGGGGTCGCCGACGCGATAGGGCTGGCTCATCGCCGCCGTCAGACCGCCGGCGCTGCCGTCACCGAACACTTTCATGGCGCCATAGCGCAGGAGACCGACCTCCCGCCCGAAACGGTATCCGGCGGCGTGCGCGGCATCGCCGATCCCGTCGGCATTGCCATAGATGCAGACCCAGGTCCGCACCGGCAGGCGGTTGCTGCGAGCCATCTCCTCATAGGCATCGATTTCCGCCATGCCGGCGAGCATGCCGACGCCGGCGTCCATCACGCTGGTGAAGCCCTGCGACAGCATGTAATGGCCCGCCTGTTCGATGGCCGTCGTCAATTCCGCGTGGCTGGGTTTTGGCATCGCCTCGACGATCAGGCGCATGGCGCTTTCGGCCAGGAGGCCGGTGAGCTTGTTGTCGCGCCGCTCGATCAGGCCACCGTCGGGGCTCGGCGTATTGTGGCCGATGCCGGCCTTGCGCATGGCCTGGCTGTTGACGACGCCGACATGGCCGCAGGTGCGCTTGATATAGACCGGATTGTCGGGCGCTACCGCGTCGAGTTCATCGGCGGTGGGGTGACGGCCCTCAGCCAGTTCATTGTGATCATAGCCGCGCCCGAGCACCCACTCGCCGGGCCTCTTCGTCCTGGCGACAGTCGCGACGCGGCGCAGGACCTCGTCGATGCTGCGCACGCCCTCTTCCGGCCGCAGATTGATCTCGTTCATGCTGACGCCGAGCGGCAGCAGATGCATATGCGCATCATTGAGGCCGGGGATCGCAACGCGCCCGGCGAGATCGATGACGCGCGTGCCCGCCCCCCTCAGGCTCGAGATCTCCTCAGCCGAACCGGCCGCGAGGACCTTGCCGTCCTTGACCGCCAAAGCCTCGACGAAACCTTCGGCCAGACCGCAGAAGATGCGGCCGTTCAACAAGACGGTGTCCGCTTGAATCATAACCTTACGCTCACAGCTGCATTGTAATGATTGATGCCACTGCGCGCGCAACTTGCCAAACGCAAGAAAACGCGCAGCGTAACGCAGATTTAGCGCACTAAATCCACGACGTTCAGCCCGGTCTGATAATGAATTATGCTCTAGGCAACGGTAGGGGGACGCAGAAACTCTTCCATCCTTGATATTTCCTCGGAGTCATTTTCTTATTGGATTGAGGCCAGCATTGCTCAGAATATTCAACAGCGCAAGGGGCGCTGAGCAGGCAGGCGCTGCATGCTGCGCTGATCAGGTCGCGGGCATTGCGTGATGAAACGAAGACGGGCGGAGACCGGTCATGAGTTTTGACGTGGGTGGAAGATTGAAGGAAATCAGGGCGTCTGCCGGGCTTTCACAGCGCGAACTGGCAGCCCGTTCGGGCGTGACGCACAGCCTGATCTCGCTCATCGAGCAGAATCGGAACAGTCCGTCGGTCGCGTCCTTGCGCAAGATCCTCGACGGCATCCCGATGTCGATGGTGAATTTCTTTGACGAGGAGCGCGTGCCGCGCGGCAAGGTGTTCTTCGATTCGGGCGACCTTCTGGACCTGACATCCCGCCTGCATCAGGTCAGTGGCGGCACTGGCGAGGGCCGCATGTCGTTCCGGCAGGTCGGCGACGCCAAGGCGCATAACCTGCAGATCCTGCACGAATCCTACGAGCCCGGCGCCGATACCGGCGTCACCATGCTGAAGCACGATTCGCATGAGGGCGGCGTGGTCCTGTCGGGAGAGCTCGAGATCACCGTCGGCGACCAGATCAAGATCCTCGCCGCCGGCGATGCCTATCTCTTCGACAGCCGCATCCCCCATCGCTTCCGCAATGTCGGCACCGCGCGCTGCGAGGTCGTGAGCGCCTGCACGCCGCCTTATCTTTGAGGCCTGGGCGCGATCGACCGCGCCTCGCCAGAGCAGGATCCAGGCTCAAGGTCGTGCTCAAACGCCTCTGCATGCCAAATCGGAATATCCCAGTCGCCGGGCAGCCGTAACGCCGATCGACCGAACAAGCGGAAGGCGGCTTGGCAATCTCGCTACTGCTTGAAGCAGGTCTCGCGGTGCCAATTGAGGAAGTGAGGATGCGGACGCTCAGCCAGCCGGGCGGGAGCAAACGCGCGGCCGGTTCTATTCACGAAGGCCCGGATGCCTTCAACATCGTTCGCATGTCGTGAGATCAGAATGTCCAGATTATCGGACAGGCTGATCAACCCGCGATCGAACATCCAATGCGCCGTTCCCGACAGCGCAAGCCCATTACTGACGATATCGGGACCGTTCGCCTCCACTGGGCGAATATGGGCGGCAGCGACCTCGGCACGACCGCCACCATTGATCAGCCTGAGCCCGGTGATGGCGCAGCGCTCACCATAGGCCCGCAGCACGGTTCGGCGAAATGCTCGATCGCGCACGATCCGCGTGAGCGCGATCGTCAACCTCTCGCGGGCTTGATCGAAAACAAACGGAGCCTGCTCTTCCGCAAATTCGGCGGCGGCGTTCGGGGCATCGCTTCGCGGCAGAAGCGGTTCCGTATCGTCGAGGCCCAGGGCGAGAACACGGTTGAAATCGGCTGACGAGATCGGCCGCACCGCGGCTTGTGCCCGCCCCGATAACCGGCCCTCGTCGTTCAGGACACCACGCTCGATCACGCCGCTCTCGTCAGCGAAGGGGACGGGATTGGCGAAGTCGAGATAGCTGCCAGGCTCGATCACCGCGATGAACATGGCTTGTGCAGTCGGATCGGGGATGACCTGCTGAACTTTGGCAATGGCAAAGTACCCGCGCGTATTCACCACCTTGCGCGGCTCGTAGTAGACGATCCAATCGCCAACGCAGGATTGAACACGACCGAGATACTGCCGCGGGAACTGATATCTCTCAGCCGGGCTGTCGTCGTAGATCGAATCGTGACGGTGGATGAAAACGCCGAACCCCATGACGCGTTGATAACGCGGTGTGACGCCCCGACGCCAGCCTCCTATCGGAAGCAGCGCGCGAAGAGCAGTGTTGCCGCCGGGCCTAAGCCCCGCAGCGCGTGTAAGCCACGAGCTTCGAGAGCTGACGCGGCCCCTCCGAAATGGGTGCGAGCACTCGTTTGTAGTCAGCCAAGCCCGTTATTCGCGACAAGACCTCGAACAGCTGTTCCGCCTCGCCCCGAAGCGTTCGTGCGCGGGCGGATCGCAACCGCAATTGCCTGCGACACACTCCCCGTTCACGTTCGCGGCGGCTGTTGCTCACTCCCACACACCGCCTTAGTTCCCCAGGACGCCAACTGGCCGGCTCATGCTCAACGTGCTCGGGAGCGTGGCACAGTCCGAGCGCGAGATCATGCTCGAGCGTCAGCGTGAGGGCATCGCCAAGGCTAAGCCGCAGGGAAAGTATAAGGGTCGAGCCCTGACCGCGCGGGCGAAGGAGACTCGGGTCGCAGAGTTGTCAGCGCAGGGCACCAGCCTGTCGGAGATCGCGAGGCGGCTGAGGATCGGGAAGGCAAGCGTCCATCGCATCCTGAAGGCGAGACGACCTGAAGCTCCCGCCGTGGTTTCCAGCGCAAGAGCGCAGTGACTGCACCAGTCCGGTAAGCGGGTGACCGTTCCCGGAGTGGCGGACTTGGCCCGTCTCCGGCAGAACCATGAACCCATCACCTCGCTTCAAGCCGCACGGCGCAACTGGAAACTCTTCCCGTCGCGAGACGAGGCAAAGCCCATGCGCACCAGAGAAGTGAGGGTCGCCCGGACATGCGGCTCGATGCGCTTGCCCTGCCGGAACCCGGACGCAACGGCGCTCGCATCCACTGTGCCTTGCGTGTTCGCGAGAACCGCCATGATGGTCGCTGTGCGGGCCACTTCGTCGCTCGGGAAGCTGGGCTTCTGCTCTGCTCCAGCCTGCGCCACCAACAGCATCTCGCGCTGCTCCTCCGCAGCCTTCGGCGCGGCTTCCTCGGTGATGCCGGCGCGGACCTTCTGGTAAGCCGGGCGGAGCCAACGGACAACGCCGCGTGGCTCCTCCGTCGCCCGTTCCTTGTTAAGCACGACGAGACGGCCGATCACCTCCTCATCCGGCAAATTCGCAGGCCAGCCATAGGCTTGGAAGACGAGGGCATCGAGTTGGTCGTGCAGCTCTTTCAGGATCAGCACCAGCCCTTCGCCCTTGATCTGCTCCTCATCGGCATTGAGCGCCGTCCCGGCCCGGAGCTTTTCGAGGACGTTGTACATCTGCGTTAGCGTCAGGTGCGGATGCTCTGCCTGCCGGGCCTTGCGATGCGCGTCGAGTTCCTCCGCCACGTGGCGGATTTCTTCTTGGAGCGCGTCGGTGGCATCGGGAAAGGGGAAGGGGTCAAAGACCTTGGACTTCACATATACAGGGTCGTTGCCCATCCCGAGCCAGCCACCAGCCCGCAATGCCCAAGGACAATGCGCTCGCGACGAGAGCACGCCAAGATGGAACGCGTCATCCAGGCCCATGCAGACGATCTTGTTGTCCGGAAGGATCGAAGCATCGAGGAACTGGAAGACCCGATGCTTCGCAGTCTCCACGGTGGCGATATAACGAGGGAGGCCCATCAGAACTGGGCGCAGGTCCGCACGAGGCTCCCCGAATACCCACCAGTTCAAGCGGTAGGTGTCGCGATTGTTGCGGTCTCGTTCGGGTTTCACCCGCGCGAGAAGGTGCTGATAGACCTCAGGGAAGCGAGCCCGGACCTCCTCTGCGGAAAGGCCGAACAGGTCGATGACCATGACGCCGCGAGGCCGGTTCGTCAGATCGCGGCCGTTGCGATAGTGTCGGATGTGCTGCTCCAGCCCCGGACGCTTGTCGAGCCCCAGGGCCTCCGCTTCAGCAGGCGTCACGATGAAACCCGAGCCGTGGAGCTTCACGCCCGGCGAGCAAAGGTAATCGTTGGCCCGTAACGGGGGGGGTGCCTGTCACATCCGCGCCCACTGTCAGGTCAGGATTGATCGTGCCTGCGCGTTCGGCCAACTCGACCACTGGCGTGTCGCTGCCGAGCTCAGCCTCCCGCGTCACCTCGCGCAAAGCGCCCTCATGCGTTCCGGCTGCGGCGACCGTCATGGCGATGCGCACTGCCGCCGCATCCTTTGTCGCCTTGGTCCATGGGTGGTCGGGGATGGCCATGAGGAGCGAGATGGGCTTCTTCGCCTTCAGCCGCGCCGCCATGACGCGGCGGGAAAATTCCTGTGTGATCGAGTTGGTGGTGACGAAGCCGAAGCGCCTGAGCCGTGAGCCCTTGCGGGTCAGCAGCTCCGCCGCCCGGTCCCACCAATACATGACGAAATCGGCGCTCTCGTTGATGTGCGGGTGAGCGTCCCACAAGGCGCGGGCGTAGCCTTCACCCATGCGGCCACGGATGTCCTTGCCGCCGACAAATGGAGGATTGCCAACGATGTAGTCCGCCTCCGGCCAAGCCGGACGGCGTGGGTTCCGGTAGCTGTAGACCTCCACGCGGTTACCGTCCGCGTCGGTGCGCGTTTCCGGCTTGCCGCTCCCATCGAGCACGAGGTCCCTGCCGTCATGGGCCACCACGGCGTCCATCGCCTTGATGGTACGGAAATCCTTTAGGATGGGCTCGGCCGGTGCCCCGCCCTTTGTCCGGAAATGCCATTGCAGGAAGCCGATCCAGACCACGAGTTCGGCGATGGCTGACGCCCTCGGGTTCACCTCCAGACCCAAAAACTGATGCGGGTCGATGGTGTGGCCTTCAAGCGTCAGGGCTTCCTGACCGCCGAGGTCCGCGACCGCCTCCAGCACGTCGCCTTCGAGCCGCTTCATCATCTCCATGGCGACATAGAGGAAGTTGCCGGTGCCGCAGGCCGGGTCCATCACGCGCATCTCACAAAGCCGGGCGTGGAACTTCTGCACCTCGGCAAGCGCCCCCTTGCCGTTCCCGGCCGCGTTCAGGCGCTCGGCCGTCGCGCGGACGTGATCCCATTCCTCGCGCAGCGGTTCCATGATCGTCGCGACCACAAGCCGCTCGACATAGACGCGTGGCGTGTAATGCGCCCCGAGCTTGCGGCGTTCGGCCGGATCGAGCGCCTGTTCCAGCAGGGTGCCGAAGATGGCGGGCTCGACTTCACGCCAGTTCGCCTTCGCCGCTTCCAGCAGCTCGCCGATCTCCTCCTTGGGCAAAGGAAGCACCATCCTGTCCTTGAACAGGTACCCGTTGAAGCGCCTCACGGTGGCTTCGATGGCATAAGCGAAACCGCCCGTGTCCATGGCTTCCCAGAGCTGTCCGACGAGGCGCGGGAAGAGATCAGGGTTGTCCTTGCAGCGTGCCAAGATGGTCTTGAAGCTGTCCCTCGGGATGAGTTCCACGTCCTCCGCGAACATGGTGAACAGGCAGCGCATGAGGAAGAGCGCAATCTGTTCCGGCGCGTGAATGGCACGGCCATCGACGGCGCGGCGCTCTTCGAGAAACTTCGAGACGGCTGCGAGGCGGGCCGCGATGTCGCGTGTGACCTTGGCGGAGCGTTTGGTTGGATCGAGGCTGTGCGGGTCCGTCCAGATCAGCTTCAGGCGGTCGCGGACATTCGGGCTACGCAAGTCCGCGACGGCAACCCGGAAGCCCTGCCGATCCGGGAATTGAGCATAGTTCTTCCCCTGCCCCGAGAAGTCCGCGTAGAACTCCAGAAAGTTGCCAACGTCGCAGACGATCAGGAAGGGCGGCCAACCTTCTGATGGAGGCAGCGCCTTGGCGTAGTCCTCCGCCTGCCGCCGGGCGTTCTGCATCATGATATCCCATGAGCGGCCGGTTCCACCGCGCCCGCGCGGGCTGGCGGCGACAGGGGCATCCGGGAGGAGCACGCCCTGCGCCGGGATGAGTTCCTTGCGGCCGCCTTTCAGCCGGCTCTGCTTGGCCTCCAGAACGAAGCAGCCGCGCTTGTAGAGGTCGATGCGTCCCCGCGCCGTGGAGCCATCCGGCTCGCGAAACGTCACCGCTCGCTCAAAGACATAGGCGTTGAGTTCGGTTTCATGATCGGCGGGTTCAGGAGAGGGGACGCCGATGACGCTGCAAAGCTCAGAAAGGAAGAGCGCATAGTTCGCCCTTTCCTGCCCTCCCGCACCAGCGGTCCAGCGGGCAATGAAATGCTCAATGTCCATGATCGTGGTGCAGCGCCCCTATTCGGCGTGGACGGTAGCGATGGGTTCCGAGGCAGGCAAGTGATGCTGGACATCGCACTCCCCCTAGCGGCGTTGTGGGCGTGGTCTTGGGCGTCCCGATCTCGTTCGCATCTCGTTCACCGATCCATGCGATGCGCGAGCGGGCGTGGAACGCCTTCCGCGATCCGCGTTTCAAGCCCCGCATCAGCATCCGGGCGGCAACCCAGCGCCTCGCCTGACGCCCAGGGCGATTTACGACATGAGGCCCGCTGGCGCAGATCGGCGGGCCTTTTTGTGTGGCGGCATTGTGCTAGTGAATCAGTTCGTCAAAGCGAGCCTGAAGAAGCCGATTGATCGCCGATCTCCGGTTCTGTTCCACAAGGCCAAGCATCTCAACGATATCGCGGTCTTCCAAGACGATAATGTAGCCGCGACCATCGTTCGCGGTGTCGCGGCACCTTTGGATCATTCGAGCCCTGTCATCGATTGAACGGCACAACAAGAAACCCAAAAACCCTCGTTGGTGGCCGAACCTTCCACTCAGTTGATCCAACTCGGGATTGGCGACTTCTTTGGTATAATTTTTGCACTCGACAGCAACACTAATCGCGCGAGCTTGGTTCGATTTGATCATCGAATCAAAGAAGCTGCTCTCTCCTGAATTGGTGAACTTTATGTCGATGCGCTTGCGACCCTGATGGATCTCTTGTTCCTTAACTGGATATATCAGTCCGGGATGAAATAGAAATGTCGTTATTCCGAGTATCACAGAATGATACTCGGACGCTGATGCATTTCCGGGTTGAATAGCGGATAATCGATCGCGCAAAACCTGAGCAAAGGCACGTTCGTCAAAAAATTTCTCGATATCGGTAACGGCCAAGGAGCCTTGAGCTCCCTTTAATGCTTTGTAACTTTCTAGGACTTCAGGGTGCTCTCGAACAAATGTGGCGAGATCATCCTTAATAAAGGGGTGAATCGCCTTCACTGCACTCTTGTATACAGTCCTGCTTCCATCTTTGAATGTATGAACAAGCCCGCTTCCTGATCGCAAATTCTCGGCGCGCAGATACTCAATCATATGGTGATTATAGAATTCTTGACTATCGATCGACATTCCAAATCTGACGCTGAATTTAGGAACCAAAAGTATTGGCCTGTTCCGATATAGCGGAAGCATGAACTGGCGAGCTTCCCATCGGGATGCTTGAATATTCCAAGCAGGTCCGATGCTGTTCACGCGGTGAGTTTCAATGGAATGCAGGTTACATTGGTTAGCTGTGTATTCGGCTAGAAGGCCGCGAAGAACGTTAGTGGTAAGATCTGAAATTGTGTCGGGCCCCACGCCGAATATAAATAGCTCAGCTTCTGAAATGTCGGATAGAATTCCTGTTACAAAAGCACGGCTATTTACTAAGGCGTCTGCAAACTGCCGCGCTTTGTGGTCTCCCACACCCCGACCCTGCGGACGCCCGCTGGACTGCCCAAGGAATGTTTCGTTCGGCTCATGAAGATTTCCGAGCAAATGCATTGCTCGTGGGTGATTGTGCGCCCGCAGCGCTGACATGACTTCATTGAAGAACGATCGGATATGATCTCCACATTTTGACGACCACTCATCGTCGCGAATCTCAATTGCATAAGGATCGAGATAGAGGGGAGTGTCGGTTGTTAGGTCGATATCGACAAAATCCAGCGACGCTTGCTGGTTTGATAGACCGAAAACCGTGCTGAACCGCGCCATAGCTCCCCCAAGCCATATTTCTCTGCGGCAGCAATTGACCTCTGTGCAATCTAATCGTCAAGGATCACGGTTCCTAAACTTTAGATACGCACAAAACCTCTCTTACACTAACCTCACCAAGCTAGAGCCAACATGCCGCAGGTCATAGTGGAACCCGGTCCAGCCGGCGCGCCGCGCGGTCTCTGATAATGGCTTGCGCGGCAGGAACATGCCGGGCTGCTGCAAGTCTGCTGCAAGATAGTAAATCGCGTAGCTAGCCAGATCCTTGGTCGCTAGCACTAGGAATAGAGGAAAATAAATGCCGGCTTGCATCCGTTCGCTCTGCGGGCCCCACGCTGCGCCCATGACGGTTTTTGGAGGGCGCTCGATATTGACTGACGAAGCGGCCTTCACCTGACCTAAGTAGCCGCAGAAATCGCAGATTACGTCCGCGCACTTAAAATTGTTGGGAAGCCGGACAAGCGTCTTCGGTGGACGCTTACACCGGGGGCAGGAGCATTCTCGAACGACTCGCTCTTCTCCGAAACTGCCTAGCAGCTGCCGTGTGGTCGCCAAATCCGCCTCTGCGAGCCAATAGCGAATCTCGCGGCAGTCTGACAATCAATTCGCCGATGAACAAGTCGCGACCTATGTCACGCCAAACTGTTACGGGTGACTGTTACTGCGCTTTTGATTTTCGCTTTTAAATCAACCACTTAGGCAAGTGGCTGGGGGACTAGGATTCGAACCTAGACAACCAGAGTCAGAGTCTGGGGTCCTACCGTTAGACGATCCCCCAACGGCGCTAACGCCCTCGTTGGTGAGGCGCGGTCTAAACAACCTCCGCCCGCATGGCAAGCCCATTGTGAGCAATCTTGTGCATGAAGGCGACAGGGCCGCCTGTCAGCCTGCGCTCAGGGTTCTCTGCACGCTGTCGCGCCAGCCCGCGACCAGCTTTTCGCGCTGGCTTTTCGCCATTCCGGGGGTGAAGCGCCGTTCCAGCCGCCAGAGATCGGCGAAACGATCCGGCTCCGGCAGCAGCCCCGCATCGAGCCCGGCGAGATAGGCGGCTCCCAAGGCCGTCGTTTCCAGCACCTCCGGCCGGTCCACAGGCAAGGCGAGGATGTCGGCCAGCCGCTGCATCGTCCAGTCGGACGCGACCATGCCGCCATCGACGCGCAGCACCGCAGCGCCCTGCCCGGCCTCCGGCCAGTCGGCGCGCATCGCGTCGAGCAGATCGAGCGTCTGGTAACAGACGCTTTCCAGCGTCGCCCGCGCCAGTTCGCGCGGGCCGCTGTTGCGGGTCAGCCCGAAAATGGCGCCGCGCGCCTCGGCGTCCCAATGCGGCGCGCCCAGCCCGACGAAGGCCGGCACCAGATAGACCGCCTGGGCCGGATCGGCGGCTTCGGCGAGCGGCCCGGTCTCGCTTGCGCTTTCGATGATCCCGAGCCCGTCGCGGAGCCATTGCACCGCTGCGCCCGCGACGAAAATCGAGCCTTCCAGCGCATAGGTACGCTCGCCGCCGAGCTGATAGGCGATGGTGCTGAGCAGCCGGTTCCTGGATGCCACCGGCGTCGAACCGGTGTTCAGCAGGGCAAAGCAGCCGGTGCCATAGGTCGACTTCACCATGCCGGGCGTAAAACAGGCCTGGCCGATCGTCGCCGCCTGCTGGTCGCCGGCCATGCCGCGCACCGGGATCGCCGCGCCAAAATGCTCGGGCAGCGTGTCGCCGAACAGGCAAGCGCAATCGCGAACCTCCGGCAGCAATGAGCGGGGAATGTTAAACAGCGCGAGCAGGTCCTCGTCCCAGACGCCGCGCCCGATATCGAACAGCATGGTGCGGGCCGCATTGGTCGCGTCGGTTGCGTGGACGGCTCCCCCCGTGAGCCGCCACAGCAGGAAGCAATCGACCGTGCCGAAGGCGAGTTCGCCGGCTTCGGCCCGCCGGCGCGCTCCGGGTACGTTGTCAAGCAGCCAGGCGATCTTGGTCGCCGAGAAATAGGGATCGATTCGCAGGCCTGTCCGGCTGGAAACCAGCGAATCATGGCCGCCCTCGCTGAGCTCGGCGCAGCGCGCCGCTGTCCGCCGGTCCTGCCAGACGATGGCGCGGTGGATCGCCTGTCCGGTCCGGCGGTCCCAGATCAGCGTCGTCTCGCGCTGGTTGGTGATGCCGATCGCGGCGATATCCGAGGCTGCGAGCCCGCCTTTGCTGACGGCCTCGCGGCAAGTCGTCAGCACGCTCTCCCAAAGATCCTCGGGCTCGTGCTCGACCCAACCCGAGGCCGGAAAATGCTGGGGAAACTCACGCTGCGCCACCGCGACCGCCCGGAGCGCAGCATCAAAAAGGATCGCGCGCGACGAGGTCGTCCCCTGATCGATCGCGAGGATATAGCGTGCTCCGGCCATGGCAGCGACGGTCCTTCCCAGTGGCAGCCCGTCTGATCCGGGCTTTCCCCGAGCTTGGCCGAAGCGTGTCGCCGCAGGCAAGCACTCCACCGACAAATGAACAGCGCACAGGTTCCGCTTGGCATCTTCCTCAGGCTCTTGTTACGCTTCACACGAAGCAAGCGGCCGGAGCGTGCAAACGGCGGCCGACGAGGGGTCAAAACACGGTGACGGTCGAGGACCGCCAGGATCGGGAAATCGCGCTCGCGGTATCCCCAGAGGTGAGTGGCGCCGATCTGCGCCCGATCGGCTCGTCTCCCCTCGGCCCTGCACCCGGCGCGCAAACCTACTACGCGCCCTCGCGCCATCCGGTCACGACCTATGCCGCGCTCGATCTCGGCACCAATAACTGCCGGCTGCTGATCGCCCGTCCGGCGCAGCATGGCTTTCGCGTTGTCGATGCCTTTTCCCGCATCGTGCGCCTGGGCGAAGGCCTGACGGCGAGCGGGCGGCTTGCCGATGCCGCGATGGATCGGGCGGTCGAAGCCCTGAAGATCTGCAAGAGCAAGATGACCCATCGCGGCGTCAGCCGCGCCCGGCTGGTCACGACCGAGGCCTGCCGGGCCGCGGCCAATGGGCTCGACTTCGTCCGCCGGGTCGCGACTGAGGCCGATCTCGAGCTCGAGATCGTCGACCAGCGGACCGAGGCCTCGCTGGCCGTCACGGGTTGCGCGGCGCTGGCCCATCCGACGGCGGAGGGCGTCATCGTCTTCGATATCGGCGGCGGCTCGACCGAGATCGTCTGGATGGGTGGGCGTTCGCAGGCGCGCGACCCGGCCGGGCGCATCCGCGAATGGGCCTCGCTGCCGATGGGCGTCGTCTCGGTCGCCGAGCGCTATGGCGGCGTCGATGTCGGTCGCGAAAAATTCGAGCACATGGTCGCTGATTGCAGCGCTGCCTTGAAGCCATTCGCGACCCGCGCCGCAGCGGCAAAGGATGCCGCCGGCTTCCATCTGCTCGGCACGTCGGGCACCGTCACCACCGTCGCCGGCATCCATCTCGGCCTGCCGCGCTATGACCGGCGCCTGGTCGACGGGCTGTGGATGGACGAGACGGATATCCTCGCCGTCATCGACCGACTGGTCGACATGGACTATGCCGCGCGCTCGGCCAATGCCTGCATCGGCCACGAACGGGCCGATCTCGTGCTTGCCGGCTGTGCGATCTTCGAGGCGATCAGGCGCGCCTTCCCGAGCCGAAAGGTGCGCATCGCCGATCGCGGCCTGCGCGAGGGCATCCTGCTCCGGATGATGCATGAGGATCGTGCCTGGTGGCGCCGCAGGCAGGCATGACGTAAGTCCACGGGAATGATCCCCGTAGCCAAGACCACCACCAAGAGATGAGCACCACCAGGCAATGAGCACCACCAAAGGCGGCACCGGCGCCCGCGATATGCGGGTCAAGGTGAAGAAGGCCGGCAAGCTCAAGCATTCCTCGCAGCTCTGGCTCGAACGCCAGCTCAACGACCCCTATGTCAAGCGGGCGAAGGAGCGCGGCTTTCGGTCGCGCGCGGCGTTCAAGCTCGAGGAGATGGACGACCGCTACAAGTTCCTGAAGACCGGCCAGAAGCTGATCGATCTCGGCTGCGCGCCGGGCGGCTGGTGCCAGGTCGCGGCGCAGCGCATCGGGCTCGAGCGCGGCAAGGGCGCGATCGTCGGCATCGACCTGCTGCATGTCGATCCGATCCCCGGCGTCGATCTCATCGAGATGGATTTCATGGCCGACGAGGCCCCTGCCCTGCTGACCGAGCGGCTCGGCGGCCGGGCCGATGGCGTGATGTCCGACATGGCGGCCAACACCACCGGCCACAAGAAGACCGACCACCTCAAGATCATCGCGCTGGCCGAGGCGGCGCTGGAATTCGCCAACTCGATCCTGGCTCCCGGCGGCTTCTTCCTGGCAAAATTGTTCCAGGGCGGCGAGAGCGCCGAGCTGCTCGCCATGCTCAAGCGCGACTTCACCACCGTGCGCAACGTCAAGCCGGCGGCGAGCCGGGCGGATTCCTCGGAGCTCTACGTGCTGGCCACGGGCTACCGTCGCAAGGAACAGCCGGCAGCGGACGCCGAGGGCTGATCTGTCTCCGCATGCGCCAGGGGGCAAGTCCAGATGACGCCCCCCTGCTCGCCCGGAGTTGCCAGCCGGACGCTCAGTCCAGCGGCTTCTGATCCTCGATCGCCTGGGCCGTCGCCTTGCGCGCGCTGAGCGGCGCGTGACCGGAAACCTCGGCGCCGGCATCGGGGGCAAGCCGCGTCATCCAGAGCGCCGACGAGGCCGAAATCAGCCCGACCAGCACGAAGGCCGGCCAGAAATCATGCGCGCCCAGGGCCTTGCCGCCGTTCAGCATGTTCGCCGCCTCCAGGGCGAAGGCGCCGATCGTGATCCCGAGGCTCAGTGACAATTGCTGCGCCACGCTGGAGAGGCTGGTCGCGCTCGACATGTCCCGGTTCGAGACATCGGCATAGCTCAACGCATTGATGCCGGTGAACTGCAGCGAGCGGAAGCAGCCGCCGATCAGCAGTACGCAGAGCATCAGCCACTGCGGCGTCGTCGGCGTGAACAGCCCGGATGCTGCCAGGAAGGCCGATCCGATCAGCGCATTGAAGATCAGGACGTGGCGGAAGCCGAACCGCGCCAGGATCGTCTTGGCCAGCGTCTTCATGATCATGGCACCGGCGGCCGAAGCGAAGGTGATCAGGCCCGAATGCAGCGCGTCATAGCCAAAGCCGAGCTGAAGCATCAGCGGCAGCAGAAAGGGGATCGCCCCGATGCCGACCCGGAAGATCGAGCCGCCGAGCACGCCGATCCGGTATGTCGGGATCTTGAAGAGCGAGAGGTTCAGGACCGGATGGGCCGTGCGCCGTGCGTGCCAGAGATAGGCCATCAGCGAGGCTATACCCGCCACGACCAAGCCGATCGAAGCCTCGAACGGCACGAGATGGCGCCCGCCGGTCGCAAGCCCGAGCATCAGCGCCGCGAAGCCGAAGGACGACAGCAGGAAGCCACGGACATCGAGGGGGGCCACATCCTCCTCGCGCACATCCTCGAAGAAACGGCTCGCCAGGACGATGCCGATCAGCCCGATCGGGATGTTGATGAAGAAGATCCAGCGCCAGTCGAAATAGGTGGTGATGAAGCCGCCGAGCGGCGGCCCGACCACCGGCCCGACCAGGGCCGGTACCGTGAGATAGGCGAGCGCGCTGACGAGCTGCGATTTCTCGACGCTGCGCAGGATGACCAGCCGACCGACGGGCACCATCATGGCCCCGCCCAGGCCCTGAACGAAGCGTGCGCCGACGAAAGCACCGAGCGAATTCGAGATCGCACACAGGATCGAGCCCAGCATGAAGACACCGAGCGCGGTCCGGAAGATCGTGCGGGCCCCGTAGCGATCGGCCATCCAGCCCGAGATCGGGATGAAAACCGCGAGGCTGACGAGATAGGAGGTCAGCGCCAGCTTGAGCGCGATCGGGTCCTCGCCCAGCGATTGCGCGATCACCGGCAGCGAAGTCGCAATCACCGTGGAATCGGTGTTCTCCATGAACAACGCGCAGGCGACGATCAGGGGCAGGAGCTTGGCGCGTTGCACGGGAAAGAACCTTGCGGCCCGGAGCCGGAATCGGAAAGTTTCGTTCTTTGCCACGCCCGATGTGGCGTGAACACGGCCGTTTCGCCCCGCTTGGGAAGAGACGCCCTGCGCCTGTCGCATGAGTCGCTTTATCGCAGCGCAGCATAAACCGCCTCAATTTCGACGGAGGCCACTAGCGGCAATGCCACACGCATGATATCGGGCCTCGTCAACTCGGTAGCGGGCGCATGTTGTCGCCCACCCTGAAATGCCCCGCATGGGCTTGGAGTTGGCGATGGCAAGCATCAGTGACACCCTCATCCGCGACGGCCTGACCTTCGACGACGTCCTGCTCGAGCCGGGGCCGTCCGACGTGCTGCCGGCCGATGTCAATATCTCGACCAAGCTCACCAAGACGATCTCGCTCAACCTGCCGATCATCGCCTCGGCGATGGACACGGTGACCGAGGCCAAGATGGCGATTGCGATGGCGCAGGCCGGCGGCCTCGGCGTCGTCCACCGCAACCTGGAGGCCGACCAGCAAGCCGCGCAGGTGCGGCTCGTCAAGAAGTTCGAATCGGGCATGGTCGCCAACCCGATCACGATCTTCCCGGACGAGACGCTCGGCGACGCACTCGCCCTGATGCGGCACCATTCGATCTCGGGCATCCCCGTGGTCGAGCGCGGCCCGCAGGGGCACAAGGGCAAGCTCGTCGGCATCCTGACCAATCGCGATGTCCGCTTCGCCGACCGCCCCGAGCAACCCGTTGCCGAGATCATGACCAAGGATCGCCTGATCACGGTGCGCGAAGGCGTCACCCAGGAGGAGGCGCGCCGCCTGCTCCACCAGTTCCGCATCGAGAAGCTGCTGGTCGTCGACGATCATTTTCGCTGCATCGGCCTGATCACCGTCAAGGACATGGAGAAGCAGGTCACCCATCCGCATGCCGCCAAGGACGCGCAGGGTCGTCTCCTGGTTGCTGCCGCGACCACGACAGGAGACCTCGGCTTCGAGCGCTCCGAGCTCCTGATCGACGCCGGTGTCGACATCATCGTGGTCGACACCGCCCATGGCCATTCCGCCAAGGTGCTGGAAGCGGTCACCCGGGTGAAGAAACTCTCCAACACCGTTCAGATCATTGCCGGAAACGTCGCCACTGCGTCCGGTGCGCAGGCCCTCATCGATGCCGGCGCCGACGCGATCAAGGTCGGCATCGGGCCGGGTTCGATCTGCACGACCCGCATCGTCGCCGGCGTCGGCGTGCCGCAGCTCACAGCGGTGATGGATGCAGCTTCGGCGGCAAGCAAGGCGGGCATTCCGGTCATCGCCGATGGCGGCATCAAGTATTCCGGCGATCTCGCCAAGGCGCTCGCTGCCGGAGCCTCCTGCGCCATGGTCGGCTCGCTGCTCGCTGGCACCGACGAAACCCCGGGCGAGACCTTTCTCTATCAGGGGCGTTCCTACAAATCCTATCGCGGCATGGGTTCGGTCGGCGCGATGGCGCGCGGCTCGGCCGACCGCTACTTCCAGCAGGACATCAAGGATGCTCTGAAATTGGTGCCGGAAGGCATCGAGGGCCAGGTCGCCTACAAGGGGCCGGTCTCCGGCGTGCTGCATCAGCTCGCAGGCGGCCTGCGGGCCGCCATGGGCTATGTCGGCGGGCGCGATCTTGCCGACTACCAGTCGAAGGCCCGGTTCATCCGCATCACCAGTGCCGGCCTGCGCGAAAGCCATGTCCACGATGTCACCATCGTGCGCGAGAGCCCGAACTACCCGACGAGGTCTTGAGGCCAAGGCCTCGTCGATGCAATCGTGACGCCTGTCAGCCCTCATCCCGCGAATGTGCCCCAGGCGGCAGCATTCCGGAGTGAGGGCTTTTTTGAATGAACAGCGACAGGCAAGCCGCCCATGACGATCAAACTGGTCTACCCTGCCCTGGCTCAGATCCTCTGGACCTTCGTCGTGCTCGGCATTCTGTTCCAGCGCCGTCGCGTCGCCTTCCGGAACAAGGAGGTCGCGATCGCAGATGTAGCGGTCTCGACCGAGCGCTATCCGGAGAATGCCCGCCTCGCTGCCGCGAACTATGCCAACCAGTTCGAGACGCCGCTCATTTTCTTCGCACTGATCATGCTCGCGATGGAGGTCGGCGCGACCGGTACGGTGATCGTCGCGCTTGCCTGGGGCTTCGTGCTGACGCGCATCGTGCACACCGTGATCCACACTGGCTCCAACCGGGTCCCGCTGCGCGCGGCGGTCTTTGCTCTCGGTGTCGCCTGCCTGTTCTGCATGGCTGTCGGAATTGTCGTCACGCTACTTTGACATGCTCGTGCGGCGTGCAATGTTCGCGGCCGCACGTCCGTAAGATATACTCTGTCACATCCTCGCTACATCGTTAGGCAAACGGCGTTTCGCGCTTGCGCCTGAAACCACCTGTCGGCATGCTAAATGCTTGCGGCTAGGACGGTTTAGGGACGACCGTTCCAAATGGTACAGAGGCTGTCCCCCCTCTGGCGCAAGGTTTCGCATGGCAGTCTTGTCTTTCGGGCGCGTTGTTGTCGTGGCCGCCATTGGCGCGGTCGCGGTTGGCGCAGGTCTGCATTATTCCGGCAGGCCGGTCCCTCCGCCGCTCGATCGCATTCCCTATGGAAAGATCATCCCGCCCTACGCCCAGCCGGCGCAACAGGCCGCAGCCCCGTCATCACGCGCGTCAGGGCAGCAGCGCCCGCCCGTCACCATCGTCACGGCCAAGGCGGAACGCCGCCCGATGCCGGTCAGGCTCGATGCGATCGGCACAGTGCAGACACTCTCGAGCGTCGCGGTGCGCTCGCGCGTCGATACGCAGATCATCGAGGTCGGCTTCCCCGATGGCGGCTATGTGAAGAAGGGCGACGTGCTCTTCCGCCTCGACTCCCGCTTGATGGAAGCGCTGCTGAAGCAGGCCGAAGCCGGCGTCGCCCGCGACAAGGCCTCGCTCGCCTCCGCCGAAGCGGATCTGCGCCGGGCAGAGGAACTCGCCAAGCGGGATTTCGCCACCGACCAGCGCCTCGACACCGCCCGCACCCAGGTCGCGACACTCAGGGCCAGCGTCCGTGGCGGTGAGGCAGCCGTCGATGCCCTCAAGGTCCAGCTGACCTATTACACCATCACCGCCCCGGTTTCGGGCCGGATTGGCGTGGCCGGCCTCAAGGAGGGCAATATCGCCAAGACCGGCGACAACTCGACCACCCTGGTGACAATCAACCAGGTCGATCCGATCTATGTCAGCTTCGCCCTGCCGCAGCGCCACCTGTCCAGCATCCGCGAAGCGATGAATGCCGGCACGGCCGTGGCGGTTGCCACGCAGCACGGCGCGAGCCGCGGCGTCGAAGGCAAGATCGCGGTCATCGACAACCTCGTCGACGCCACGACGGGCACCATCCAGATGCGCGCCATCTTCGACAATCCCGACGAGGCGCTGTGGCCCGGCGCGCTCTGCCAGGTCCGCCTGATCCTGCGGGTCGAGCCCGATGCGCTGACCGTGCCACGCGAGGCCGTCCAGAACGGCCAGAACGGCACCTTCGTCTTCGTGATCGAGGACGGCGTCGCCCGCGCCCGGCCTGTCACCGTCGACCGCACCATCGATGAGCGCGTCGTGCTCGCCTCCGGCCTGAAGGGCGACGAGACGGTCGTCATCGATGGCCAGCTGCTGCTGACCGATGGCGCCCGCGCGGTCGAGCGCAACCGCGGCGGCCAGAAGCCGCCGCCCCACCTGACCTCGCAGCGGGGGAGTGCTGGCTGATGAACCTCCCGGAGGCCTGCATTCGTCGTCCGGTGATGACGACACTCCTGATGGCAACCTTCCTGATCTTCGGGTTGTTCGCCTTCAAACAGCTTCCGGTCGCGGCACTGCCGCGGGTCGACTTCCCGACCATCAATGTCAGTGCCCGCCTGCCGGGCGCGAGCCCCGAATCGATGGCCTCCTCGGTCGCCGCACCGCTGGAGCGCGAATTCGCCTCGATCTCGGGCATCACCTCGATGTCCTCGGTCTCGCAGCTCGGCGCGACCTCGATCACGCTGCAATTCGACCTCAACCGCAATATCGACGGCGCAGCGCTCGACGTGCAGGCAGCGCTGAGCGCCACGGCCCGGCGCCTGCCGCCGGAGCTGCCTTCGCCGCCGAGCTTCAGGAAGGTCAATCCGGCCGACCAGCCGGTGCTGTTCATGGTGCTGACTTCGGCGACGAAGCCGCTCTACGAAGTCCATGAATTCGGCGAGAACATCCTGCAGCAGCAGATCTCGCAATTGCCTGGCGTCGCGCAGGTCAACATCTTCGGTGCGCAGAAATATGCCGTGCGTGTACTGGTCAATCCCGATGCCGTCTCGGCGCGCGGGCTGGCACTCAGCGATGTCCGCAATGCGATCGCCGCCGCCAACTCCAATTCCCCGGTCGGCACGCTCAATGGCGAGAACCAGCGCCTGACGCTCGGCGCCACAGGCCAGATGGAGCGCGCCGCCGAGTACGGCAACCTCATCATCTCGCAGAAGAACGGCGTGCCGATCCGCCTCGAAGACGTGGCGCAGGTTTACGACTCCGTCGAGAACAACCAGACCGGCAGCTGGTTCAACGGGCAACGCTCGATCATGCTGGCGGTCTATCGTCAGTCCGACGCCAACACCGTCGAGGTCGTCGACAGCATCAAGTCCAGGCTCGAGGCCTATCGCGAGCAGCTTCCGGCGGCGATGGAACTCACTGTGCTGAATGACCGCTCGATCCCGATCCGCGAGGCGGTGGAGGATGTCGAGGTCTCGCTGATGATCGCGATCGCGCTCGTGATCATGGTGATCTTCCTGTTCCTGAAGAGCCTTGCCGCGACGCTGATCCCGACGCTCGCCCTGCCGATTTCACTGGTCGGCACCTTCGCGATCATGCACACGCTCGGCTATTCGCTCGACAACATCTCGCTGCTTGCGCTGACGCTCGCGGTCGGCTTCGTCGTCGATGACGCCATCGTCATGCTGGAAAACATCATCCGGCATATCGAGATGGGCAAGAAACCGTTCCAGGCGGCGCTCGACGGCTCGCGGGAAATCGGCTTCACCATTCTCTCGATCACCATCTCGCTCGTCGCCGTCTTCATCCCCGTCTTCTTCATGGGCGGCGTCGTCGGCAAGGTTTTCGTCGAGTTTGCCGGCACGATCTCCGCCGCGATCATCGTCTCGGGCTTCGTCTCCCTGACCCTGACCCCGATGCTCTGCGCCCGCTTCCTCAAGGCACATGACCACCACAAGAAGCCGAACCTGATCGAGCGCGTCTTCGAGGCCGGCTTCCAGGGGATGCTCGGCGCCTATCGCTGGACGCTGGATTACGTGCTGAAGGCACGCATCCTGATGCTGATCTTCACGCTGGCGACGGTCTACATCTCGGCGCAGATGTATATCGACATCCCGAAGGGCTTCTTCCCGACCGAAGACACCGGCCTCCTGCGCGGATCGACCGAGGGCCCGCCCGACACGTCGTTCGAAGCCATGGCGGCGCGCCAGATCCGCATCGCCGAAATCGTCAAGGCCGATCCGGCGGTCGACTATCTGACGTCGAATATCGGCGGCTTCAACGCCACCAATAACGGCTTCATGTTCATCGCGCTCAAGCCCAAGGACCAGCGCGAGAAGGCCGAGGTGGTGATCTCGCGGCTGAGGCGCGCGACCGGCGACGTGCCGGGTATCACCGCGGTGTTCCAGCAGGTCCAGAACATCAACCTCAACGCCGGCCGCTCGTCGCGCGCGCAGTACCTTTATTCACTGCAGGGACCGGACCTGAATGCGCTCTTCACCTATGCTCCGCTGATGCAGCAGCGGCTCGCCCGGCTTCCCCAGCTGCGCGATGCCAATATCGATCTGCAACTGCGCAACCCGCAGCTCTCGATCGACATCGACCGCGAACGCGCCGCAAGCCTCGGCATTTCCAGCGACCAGATCCGGCAGGCGCTCGGCAACGCCTTCGGTTCGCGCCAGATCGCGACGATCTTCACCCCCTCGACCGATTATCAGGTCATCATGGAGGCCAATCGCGCCTATCAGCAGGACCCCGCCGTGCTCTCGCGGCTGCTGCTCAAGGCTGCGAACGGCCTGAACGTGCCGCTGGAAACGGTGGCGACGATCAAGCCCAGCGTCGGCCCGCTCGCGGTGAACCGCATCTCCCAGCAGCCGGCGGTGACGATCTCGTTCAACACGGCGCCGGGCATCTCGCTTGGCGACGCGGTCAACGCCATTCGCGCAGCCGAGCGCGACGTCAATCTGCCGGCCTCGATCGTGACGAGCTTCGCCGGCTCCGCCCAGCTCTTCCAGGATGCGCTGAAGGGCCAGGGCCTGCTGATCTTCGCCGCGATCCTGGTGATCTACATCATCCTCGGCATTCTCTACGAAAGCTTCATCCACCCGATCACGATCCTCTCGGGCCTGCCCTCCGCCGGCCTCGGGGCGCTGCTCGCCCTGCAGTATTTCAACATGGACCTGTCGGTGATCGCGATCATCGGCATCCTCATGTTGGTCGGCATCGTCAAGAAGAATGCGATCATGATGGTCGATTTCGCGATCGAGCGCCGCAAACAGGGCGACGATGCGCTGACCGCCATCCGCGAGGCAGCGCTTGTCCGCTTCCGTCCGATCATGATGACGAGCTTTGCCGCGATCTTTGGCGTGCTTCCCATCGCGCTCGGTGCAGGCGCCGGTGCCGAGCTGCGCCAGCCGCTCGGCATTGCCGTGGTCGGCGGATTGATCGTCTCGCAGTTGCTGACGCTCTACATCACGCCGGTGATCTACTTCTACCTCGACAAGGTCGACACCTGGCTCTCGGGGCGCAGTCGCGGCGAACGCGAGACCGTGCCCACCTCCGCGGTGCCCGTGGCCGTCCCGCAGGCGGTGCGCGGCCCGGACCTCTGAGGGCGGCTCAGAGGCTCCCTCTTATTCATCCCTGCGCCACGAACCTCGGATCTCCCGTGGTTCGTGGTGCATTTCTGCAGAATGCATCAAAGGCAAGCTTGTGCCTTAAAGCGGAGAGAACGGCGGCTTGCATAACGCTGGGGTGAGTGATCCTACCCATAGGCAAAGTCGTCGATGTTCCGCCCAAGAATTGCCATGCCGCTGCCGGGCCATGCCCCGCCCGGAATCCATCCGTCCCGTTCCCGTCGGACCGCTCTGGCACGGTATGGCGCGATGCTGCTGCTCGGATTGGTTATCGGGGCGGGCGGTACAGCCCTGACCGTCTCGCTCGTTCAGGCTGGCGATGACGCCGGCGTTGGTACCGCCGTCGCGGCAGACGGGGAGCGCCGCGTCTCTCTCCTGCGGGATTTCACCCTGCGCCCGGGGGACTCGGTGGTGCTCGATGGCAAGGTGACAACCTTCGAAGGCTCTTCAGCCTGGCCCTACAACCCGAGCATTTCCAGCCGCGAAGGTCAGATGCTGGCTCTGCGCCGCGACATGACGGGGCGGGAAGCGAAGACCGATGACGTAACCGCTATCGAGTTGCGCGGCCGCTTCGAGAGCGGTTCGGGTGATACGGCAACCGTCTCGAACATGCAGCGCATCGTCATCTCGCCCGAAACCTGAGCACCCCCCGCCAAGCATTTTTGGCCGGGCGCGCTGCGTTAAGCATCGTGCCCGCTTTGCATGGGTAAATCCCCGCGCGCCGTTGATGATTAACGAAAAGTAAACTACACCCGAAATGCGGCGGACGAAGAACAAGCGTGAGTGGAGTTGACGCGATGTTTCGTGTCCGTGAGATACCGGGCGGGGAAGACCCGTCCTTGAGCTGCCCTGTCCACGCCGTTTCGCCAAGGCGCAGTATTCTCGGGTCGAGGCCTGCAAGTCGTTTGGCAGCAATGACTGCGCTCGGCATCGTGCTCGGAGCGGGCGGCGCGATCGGTACGATCTCGCTCGTCCAGGCCGGCGACGATGCTGGCGTCCGCGACTTTCAGCTTCAGGAGGCGGCGAACCGTCGCGCCATGCGCGCCCCGCAAGTCGGCACCCATAGTGCCCCCATCGCCTATGCGCCTGCGCGTAGCATCTGGACCCTGCCCCTGGCGCGCAGCGTACCGAACGGGCGCATCGCGCATCCGCCCGTGGTCTTGAACCCCTTCAGATCGGTCGAGCCTCCGCGTCAGGCCCGGCGTCCGGCGACGCAGCACAGCGTTGCACGCCGTGATACCGTCTCCGGCAGTGGAAATGGCGCGCGCACCATCTGCGTGCGTCTCTGCGACGGCTTCCATGCGCCGATCGGCAACTTGAATGCCCAGTCCGACCTGACGGCGCACGACGCGCTTTGCCGCGCCATGAACCCCGGCATCCCGGTCAAGGTCTTCCGCGTTCCGGCCGGTGCCAGCACGATCGACGGCGCCGTTTCCGCAGATGGCAGGACCTATGGATCGCTCCCCGTTGCCTATGGCCACGAGAAATCCTCCGATCCGGCCTGCCGGCCGCCGATCGTCGCCAGCGGCGAGCGCCGCGTCTCGCTGCTGCGCGACATCACGCTTCGCCCCGGCGACAGCGTCGTGCTGGATGGCAAGGTCACGACCTTCATCGGTTCGTCACAGTGGCCCTATGGCCGGCGCGATTTCGTCGATTTCAGGTCGGCGCGGGAGCTCAGCGCCGGCGATCGGCGCGGCATCGACGAGCGGGTGGGCATTTCACGCGTCGAAGCGCAGATGCAGGCGCTGCGCCGCAAGCTGCGCACGCGCGAGGCGTCGCTTCGCGACGAGAGCGTGATGAGCGACGCAATCGAGCTGCGCGGCTCGATCGACCCGCCATCGCGTGGACCCGTCCGCGTGATCGCCGGACCGGCGTTCCGGCTTTTGCCTTAGCTCCACGAACTGGCTGCGCCGAGCCGCGGCCAGTCTCAGGCTTGGGTGCAGAGCTGCCTAATCTTTGAATTAATCTAAAGAGACGGCAATTTAGAATTCATACAAGCAATTGATCTATAACGCTTTCTCGTTGACCGGCATAGTGTCAGGCACTACCGCTCCAGAACCGAATTTGCAGAGCGCGTGCGCGCCCGAAGGAGCGAACCATGATCGACAAAACCCGCCTGTCCCTCATCGCCCTGGCCTCCTGCCTGCTCGCCACCCCGGTCCTGGCCCAGAGCGTCAATCTCTACACGACGCGCGAGCCCGCTCTGCTCAACCCGGCACTCGAGGCCTTCACCAAGGACACCGGCATCAAGGTCAATGCGGTCTTCCTCAAGGACGGCCTGCAGGAGCGCATCAAGGCCGAGGGCGCCAACAGCCCGGCCGACGTGATGTTGGTGGTCGATGTCGGTGAGATCAACGCGGCGGTGGATGCCGGCATCACCCAGCCGGTGAAGTCCGCCCTCGTCGACAAGACCGTGCCGGCGCAGCTGCGCGGCGCGCAGGACAATTGGGTCACGTTGACCAAGCGCGGTCGCGTCGTCGTCGTTTCGAAGGAGCGGGTGAAGCAGGATGCGATCACCTATGAGGACCTCGCCGACCCGAAATGGAAGGGCAAGTTCTGCATCCGCGCCGGTCAGCACCCCTATAACAACGCCTTCTTCGCAGCCTATCTGACCCATCACGGCGCCGAGAAGACCGAGGCCTATCTCAAGGCATTGAAGGCCAACACCGCTCGCAAGCCCGGCGGCGGCGACCGTGACGTTGCGCGCGACATCCTCTCCGGCCAGTGCGACATCGCCCTGATCAACACCTATTATATCGGCCTGATGAGCACGGCGACCAACGAGCAGAAGGGCTGGTTCGAGGCCATCAAGCCGCTGAAGACCACGTTCGCCAATGGCGGCACGCATGTGAATGTCTCGGCTGCCGCGATCGCCAAGCACGCGCCCAACAAGGACAATGCCGTCAAGCTGATCGAGTACATGCTCAGCGAGAAGGCGCAGGTCCTTTACGGCGACGGCAATTTCGAGTTCCCAGTCAATGCCGATGTCAAGGAGAGCGCCATCGTCAAGCTGATCGGCACCGTGACGCCGGACAAGGTCGCCCTGACCGACATTGCCAAGAACCGCAAGGCCGCCGCCGACCTCGTCGACAAGGCCGGCTTCGACAATTGAGCCACCCTGCCAGCGCCGAAACCATGCGACGGCCGCCACGCCTGTGGCGGCCGTCGAGCCGTTTTGTCTGGGCCTCGATCGCAGGCTCCGGACTTGTCGCGCTGCCGGTTCTCGCGCTCGGCCTGACCGCGCTCTCGCCGGCGGCAACGTCGATCTGGCCGCATCTCGTCGCGAATGTCATTCCTGATGCGCTGGCGAACACCGCCATGCTTCTCGTCGGCGTCGGCCTGCTCTGCAGCCTGATCGGCGTCGGCACGGCCTGGCTCGTCACGCAGTACGAGTTTCCCGGCCGCCGCGCCTTCGAATGGCTGCTCGTGCTGCCATTGGCGATCCCGACTTATCTGACCGCCTATATCTACGTCGAGTTCCTAGGCTTCCAGGGCCCGCTGCAAACGGCCCTCCGTGCGCTGACGGGTTATCGCAGCCTGCGTGACTACTGGTTCCCCGACCCGCGCAATCTGGCCGGCGCGATCTTCGTCATGGGGATCGTGCTCTACCCTTACGTCTATCTCAGTGTCCGGGCCCTGTTCGGCCTGCAGAGCGCGACGATCGTCGAGTCGGCACGCACGCTCGGGGCTGCGCGCGGCGCCTTGTTCTGGCGGATTGGCCTGCCCATGGCGCGCCCGGCGCTCGTCGCAGGATTGACCCTGGCGCTGCTGGAAACGCTCAACGACATCGGCGCGACCGAATATCTCGGCGTCCGCTCCCTGACGCTGTCGATCTATACGACCTGGCTCAATCGCGGCTCTCTGGCGGGCGCGGCCCAGATCTCCTGCGTGATGCTTGTGCTGGTCGTCGTCCTGATCGCGACCGAAGCGCGGCTGCGCGGCGAACGCCGCTTCACCCTCTCGGTGCGCCAGCCGCGCGCCGTCGGCCGCCGGCGCCTGTCCGGACGCGCAGCGCTCGCCACCAGCGCTATTTGCGCCTTGCCCCTGCTGTTCGGCGCCCTGCTGCCGATGGGCTTCCTTCTGCAAGAGGTCCTGACGCGCGGCCTGCTGCAACAGTTCGACATGGCCCTGCTGCGCAATCTCTGGAACGCCCTGCTGCTTTCGGCAGGCGCCGCGCTGATCGTGGTGGCGCTCGGCCTTGGCATCGTGGCCGCAGGCCGGCTCGGCCGCGAAACCTGGCTGCCGGCGCTCGCACGCATCGCCTCGCTTGGCTATGCGCTGCCCGGCACGGTCCTCGCGCTTGGACTGCTCGTCCCGCTTGCCGCCTTTGACAATCTTGTCGCCGACACCGTCTCCGCATTGTTCGGCGTCAATCCGGGCCTCATCCTGATCGGCTCGGGTGCGGCTCTCGTGATTGCCTATGTCGTACGCTTCCTGTCGATCGCGATTTCCGGCATCCAGAGCGGTCTCGCCCGGATCTCGCCGAGGATCGACGATGCCGCACGCGCCCTCGGCTCGAGCTCGGGCGAGGTGTTGCGGCAGGTGCACTGGCCGCTCGCTCGTCCTGCGATCGCGGCGGCCGCCTTGCTCGTATTCGTCGACTGCCTGAAGGAGCTGCCCGCGACGCTGCTCCTGCGACCGTTGAACGTCGATACGCTCGCAACGATCGTCTACGGACATGCTTCGCGTGGCATGTTCGAGGACGGGGCGCTGGCGGCGTTGCTGATCGTGATCGCCGGCCTTTATCCTGCCATCATTCTGGCACGAGCGGGTGGCACGAAGCGGTGACACCGTAAGGCGTTGCGGCTCTCGTAGCCGATCCACAGCTTGTATGCCGGAAATAGGCCCCTCAACTCGACAAGCCCCCCGGCATCGTCATAAACAATTTTAGCTTGACCTCCGGTTCGATTCCGGTTGCAGCCCGGCCGAAGGCCCATGACACGACGCGTTTCCATCCTCGTCTATTCGCTCGCCATCGGCCTGGTGCTGCTTGGCCTGCAATCCTGGGGCGTTGCCATCGGCCTGGTCGAGCGCCATGTCGTTTCCCGCATCGAGGATCGCACCGGGCTGAAGGTGACCGGCCTCGAGCGCGCGAATATCGTCCTGCTGCCTTTGCCACGGATCGAACTCTCGCAGGTCAGCTTCAGGCAGCATGACGGACTGCTCTCCGGCAAGGCGTCACAGCTCAAGGCGCGCGCGCGCCTGCTGCCGCTCCTGATAGGACGCCTCTCCTTCGACCGGATCGATCTGGTCTCCCCCGAAATCGATGCCACTGTCGCTGGCCGGAACGACGAGCTTTCGGAGTGGCTCGCAACACCCCTCGCCTATCTCAGCGGCCTCACGAACCAGAGCCGGATCGTGATCATTTCGGGCTCGGTCTTTGCACGAGCCGAAGGCGCGATCCGCACCATTCTGCGCGATGTCAATCTGGTCATCGAGGACCGCGACCCCGAAGAGCCGATCATCGCCTCGGGGTCCGTGACCTGGCGCGGTGTCGCGACCAATCTCAGCGTTGTCTGGCCGGTCGCCGGCGAGCGGGCCAGGCTTTCCTTGTCCGCGACCTCGGAACGGATGAATCTGCGCCTGGACGGAATTCGCTCCGGGCTGCGCGAGCCGGTCTTCAACGGGCAACTGAGCCTCGCGACACGGTCGCTGCCGGACCTGTTCGGCTGGTTCGGTGAGACGCCCCGTCTCGCGGCGGCCATCGGACAGCTCAGCCTTGCCGCTGAAGCCCAGATCAAGGCCAACGAGATCTCGCTCAGCAGCGCAAGCGCCATCTTCGACGGGGACCGCCTCGACGGCGCAATCATGCTCGGCGAAGCCGGCCAACGCTGGTTCCTCTCCGGAACGCTCGCCGGCGCGACGCTCGATCTTGGCCGGATGACGAGCCGGCTCGGTCTGCCAAAACCCGGCGCCGGGCTCGCCAACCCAACGCCGCTCGAATTCGAGGCCTGGACGGCCCATGATATCGACCTGCGTGTCTCGGTGGATGCTGCCCGCCTTGGCGGTGCGCGTCTCAGTGACGTTGCGACCCAGTTACTCGTCAAGAAGGGGCGCTTCGAAGCCGGCTTGCTTCGCGCGACGGCCTATGACGGCAGCGTCAAGGGCCGCCTGCTTGCGAGTGCTGTCCCGAATGCCATCGACGTGAAGCTGCAAGGCAATCTCGACCGTATCAATCTCGGACAGAGCGCGGCCGACCTGCCCGACCTGCCCAAGCTGAGCGGGCAAGGCAATCTGCAGTTCGCGCTGGATGGCACCGGCACCACGGCCGAGGCTGTTCTCGCTTCCTTGAACGGAAGGGCGAGCCTCAGTCTGCGTCAGGGCGAGCTTGGCGGCTTTGCCTTCAGCGACCTGCTGCGCCGGGCCGAGCGCAATCCCGTTGCAGCCCTGCGGGAATGGCGGCAAGGCAAGACAGCATTCGACAATGCGAGCGCAACGGCGAATGTCGCGGATGGCATCGCAACAATCGCCGACGCCCAGATGACCGGCCCGACCTATCGTCTCACGCTCGCGGGCCAAGCGTTCCTGCAGCAAAGCTGGATCGAGATGGCCGGCCAGTTGGCGCAGCAGAGCGGCTCCCTGACGGTGCCGCTCGTCCTGCAGGGCCCGCTCGAGGGTCCATCGCTCGCGCTCGACTCGGAAGCCACTTTGCGCCCTGCCGGCAGCAGCCTGCCAAATCTCCTGACACGCTGACGCTGGAGCATGCTGCGAAAAAGTGGCAACGTTTTTTCGCATAGAGCATGCTCTAAACTATGAGATTCGATCACGTTTTCTGCATTTTGACGATTTCGTCCAAACGCAGAAAACGTGATTGAGGCTGGCTCAATCAGCATCCGAGCAGATTGAGCTTGAGCCTGCGCTTGCAGCCTCGCGATTGACCTGCCTGTGGGCCAGTGTTTCCTCATCGCAACCAGTGCGGAACCCAGGCCACGCGTGCACCCATGGAGCCGGTCCCATGGCGGCGGCTCGATATCGTCGTCGTCACCCTGGCCTTTGCCGGCTTTGCCGCACTGGACTCCGTCACCTGGATTGCAGCCACGCCCGCTGCATCAGACGGTGACAAGAAGGTCGTGCCCCGCCCGGCGGGCATTCGCCCTGGGCGTGCTTGCGATCGGGCTGTCGGTTCTTGTCGCGGTCCTGGCCTGAGGCATGATGCCGAGAGTGTTCGGCATCATGCTCTGGTTGTTCCTCTGAGCGGACAGCCCAGGCTCCAGGTCATTTCAAACCTGCAATGAGCCGCTCTCAGGCTTCCTGCGCGGGCTCGTCGGCCGGCGCAGGACCTTCGTCCTCTGCCTCGTCATCACCTGCATCACCGATGCACTCGACCGAGACAACCTTCTCCCCGGCAGCGGTGTTGAACACCGTGACACCCTGGGTCGAGCGGCCGGCAATGCGGATGCGGTTATCAGGCCCCTTGTCGACCGGCACCCGGATCACTTGCCCGCCATCGGTCACGAGCATGATCTGGTCCGTATCGACAGCCGGGAAGGAGGCGATCAGCTTGCCGTTGCGCTCGTTCACCACCATGGCGACGATGCCCTTGCCGCCGCGTCCGGTGACCCGGTACTCGAAGGACGAGGTGCGCTTGCCATAGCCCTTCTCGGACACAGTCAGGATGAACTGCTCCGCAGCGCCCATCTCGGCATATTTCTCCTGACCGAGTTCGATGTCGCTGGCGGCCTCCTCGCCCTCGCTTGCCTGAACCGGCTCGGCGGTGTCGTCGCCTTCGCCGTTCAGTGCCTTGCGGGCAGCGGCGGCGCGCCTGAGATAGGCCGCGCGCTCATCCGGCGTCGCATCGAGATGGTGCAGGATGGCGAGCGAGATCACCTCGTCGCCATCGGCGAGGTTGATACCGCGCACGCCGGTCGAGTCGCGGCCCTTGAAGACGCGCACCTCGGGCACGGCGAAGCGGATGCACTGGCCGGCCGCCGTGGTCAGCAGCACGTCGTCATGCTCCGAGCAGATCTGCACGTCGACGATGGAGTCACCTTCGTCGAGCTTCATCGCGATCTTGCCGTTGCGATTGACCTGCACGAAGTCGGAGAGTTTGTTGCGGCGGACATTGCCCGTCCGGGTCGCGAACATCACGTCGAGCCGCGCCCAGCTCTCCTCGTCCTCCGGCAGCGGCATCACCGTGGTGATGCGCTCGTCCTTCTCCAGCGGCAGCATGTTGTTGAGGAACTTGCCACGTGCATTCGGCGCCGCCAGCGGCAACCGCCAGACCTTCTCCTTGTAGGCCTGGCCGCGCGAGGAGAAGAAGATGATCGGCGTATGCGTGTCGGCAACGAAGAGCCGGGTGACGAAATCCTCGTCCCTGGTCGACATGCCCGAACGGCCCTTGCCGCCACGCTTTTGCGCCCGATAGGTCGAGAGCGGCACGCGTTTGATGTAACCGGCATGGGACACGGTCACCACCATGTCCTCGCGCGCGATCAGGTCCTCGTCGTCAAGATCGGAACCCCAGTCCTGGATCACCGTGCGGCGCGGCGTGGCGAAGGCAGCCTTCACCTCGGCGAGTTCCGTCTTGATGATCGACTGGATGCGGGCGCGCGAACGCAGGATGTCGAGATAATCCGCGATCTCGGTTGCGAGCTTGGCGAGTTCATCGCCGATCTCGTCGCGGCCGAGGGCGGTCAGACGGGCGAGGCGCAATTCGAGGATCGCCTTGGCCTGGGCATCGGACAGGCGATAGGTGCCGTCGGCGTTCATCGGATGCCGCGGATCGTCGACCAGCGCGATCAGCGGCGCGATGTCCTCGGCCGGCCAGTTGCGCTCCATCAGCGAGGCGTGCGCGGCGGCCGGGGTCGGCGCGGTGCGGATCAGGCGGATGACCTCGTCGATATTGGCGACGGCGGTGGCAAGGCCGCAGAGCACATGGGCGCGCTCGCGCGCCTTGTTGAGCAGATAGCGCGTGCGCCGAGAGACGACTTCCTCGCGGAACTCGACGAAGGCCGAGAGGAAGTCCTTGAGGTTCAACACCTCCGGCCGGCCGCCGGTCAGCGCGACCATGTTGGCACCGAAGGAGGTCTGCAGCGGCGTATAGCGGTAGAGCTGGTTCAGCACGACATCCGCCATGGCGTCGCGCTTGACCTCGATGACGACACGCACGCCCTCGCGGCTGGATTCGTCACGCAGGTCGGCAATGCCTTCGATCCGCTTTTCGCGGACCAGATCGGCGATCTTCTCGACCATCGAAGCCTTGTTCACCTGATAGGGAACCTCGGTGACGATGATCGCCTCGCGCTCCTTGCGCAGCTCCTCGATATGCGTCTTGGACCGCATCACGATCGAACCGCGCCCGGTGTGATAGGCGGAGTGGATGCCGCTCTTGCCCATGATCGAGGCGCCGGTCGGGAAGTCCGGACCGGGCACGATCTCGATCAGGTCGTCGATCGAGAGTTCGGGATCGTCGATCAGCGCGATGCAGGCATCGATCACCTCGCCGAGATTGTGCGGCGGAATATTGGTCGCCATGCCGACCGCGATGCCGCCGGCACCGTTGACGAGCAGGTTCGGATAACGCGCCGGCAGAACCCGCGGCTCATGTTCCTTGCCGTCATAGTTCGGCTGGAAATCGACCGTGTCGAGGTCGAGATCCTCGAGCAACGGCATCGCCGCCTTGTCGAGCCTGGCCTCTGTATAACGATCGGCCGCCGCGGAATCGCCATCCATCGAGCCGAAATTGCCCTGGCCGTCGATCAAGGGCAGGCGCAGCGAGAAATCCTGCGCCATGCGGACCAGCGCGTCATAGACCGCCATATTGCCGTGCGGATGGTACTTACCCATCGTATCGCCGACAATGCGGGCGCATTTGGTATAGGGCCGGTCCGGCAGGTTCTTGTTCTCGTGCATCGAGAACAGGATGCGCCGGTGCACCGGCTTCAAGCCGTCGCGGACATCGGGAAGAGCGCGGCTGACGATCACGCTCATCGCGTAATCGAGATAGCTCTTCTTCATCTCGTCAGTGATGGCGATCGGCTTGATGTCGCCGCCGAAATGCGCGTCTTCCGGCGGGCCGCCGCGCGTGTCGTTGTCGTCTTCGCTCAAGGGATGAGGTCCCGTTTTCTACGATTTTTCAAGCTTCTGGCTATCCGATTCCGCCCCGCGAAGCCAGTAAAAGACGAATCTCTCCAGAGAAATTAAAACTGTTTGTTTTCAAATAATTGCGAGCCGTTTTTGACTCACTTTCCGAGGCCTCCCACATTGCCGCCACGTTTCATGGGAAATCGCGCGCCGAGATCATCAGGACCGTCGCCTGGCAGGCATCGAGCTAGATCCTGCGAACCTTCGGAGCAAAGCGCCGAAAGGCCGCTTCAATCTCCTCTTCACGGCACGCCACGTCATGGAGCGGGAGGCGAAGGCCGCTCCAGGTGACCGGCCACGTCTTCAAGGGTTCGGTGACCTTCGGCTCATAGAGTGCGGGCTCCGTCAGGCCGACGAGGAGAACAATCCCATTCTCCCTGTCAGGATCGATGAAGTAGGTCTGGACTGCGGGCCACGGCACCTTTCGCGCGAACACATTCGGCACCCAAAGCCCCTCTTCATCAAATGCCAGATGGACCGAGCGGTCAGGTTCACCCAGCGCTTTCCCGACGGCGAGAAGCAGAAAAAGGGAGCCAAAGAGAGCGACACCAATCACGGCCGTCCACCCACCTTTGGATGCCAATTCGTAGACAATCCATCCGCCGAAGCCGACATAAAAGAGCGCTTCCCAGCGGCTCTCGTTCCCGCGGAACTCAATGCTGACTGGCGCTTCAGTGTTGGTCGGCAAGTCGAAGGAGCCCATACTATTTGGTTTACTCCATCAATCCATCATAGCTTGATTGTATGAATATCGACTACCTCACTTCCGCCCTCGTCACACTGCTGGTGACACTCGATCCGCCGGGCCTCGCACCGATCTTCCTGTCCCTAACGCGCGGCATGTCGGCCGACGAGCGCAGGCAGGTCGCGGTGCGCGCCTGCATCATCGCTTTCGGCATCATGGCCTTCTTCGGACTTGCCGGGGATGTCGTGCTGAAGGCGCTCGGCGTCTCGCTGCCGGCCTTCCGCATCGCGGGCGGGTTGCTGCTGTTCTGGATCTCGTTCGAGATGGTGTTCGAGCGCCGCAACGAACGCAAGCAGGCGACCGCCGAGACCGCGATCACACAGGATCACATCCGCAACGTTGCCGCCTTCCCGCTCGCCATCCCGCTGATGGCAGGCCCCGGCTCGCTGACCGCGATGATGCTGCTCGCCGGCCGCGCCAACGGCGATCTGGCCATGCTCGGCTCGCTGGCGGTGATCTGCGGGCTGGTGATCCTCTCCTGCCTCGTGACCTTCTTCATGGCGACGCCGATTGCGCGCCTCCTCGGGGTCACCGGCAATGTCGTGCTGACCCGCCTGCTCGGCGTGATCCTCGCCGCCCTCGCCGTGCAATTCGTTATTGACGGTGTGCGCGCCGTGATCGGGGGCGGCTAGATCATCGGACCGGATATTGTATCCGGCCAGATGATCTAACCTCCTGTTTTTGCATCGGCTTTCTCGAAAACCGCAATCCACTTTTCGGGGCCGATGCTTTAGAACGCTGCCGCCTCGAAGAGGGCATCACCGACCTGGCCGGGCTTGCTCCGGCCATTGGCGCATGTGCTGCCCGTCATCGTTTCAAAGCCTCATGCTCGGCACAAGGCCGAGCATGAGGCTTTGCTGCGCTTCACTTCTCCAGGAAGGCCCGGATCGCCCCCTCGGCCTGCTTCATCGAGATGACGCCGTCGAGGTGCCCGCGCGAGCCTTGAATGGTGACGTGGGAGATCTCGACGCCCCCCTGTTTCATGCCATCGACCGTCCTGCCGATCGTATCCGCGGTGAAGACCAGATCCTTCGGCTGCGTGATCAGCAACACCGGCGCCTTGATCTTCGACGCACCATTGGCGAGCGAGGTACCGCCGGCGGCAAAAAGCTGGTTGGCTTTCACGAGATAGAGGAAATGGTTCGCGTCGGACACCTTGGCGCGCGCCTCGCCGGCATTGTCGAGAATGCTCTGGACCTGGAACCTGTTTCCGAGGGCCTTGGCGGGGTCCTCGCCTTCCTTGGCCGGCCGGCGTCCGAAGGTGCCATTGGTCCAGTCGCCGTGGTTCGCCTGCAGCGTCACCACCGCCAGCGCCTTGGCGAGGCCGGCATTGGGCGGCGTCCCGCCGTAATAATCGCCCTTGTTCCAGTTGGGATCGACCAGGATCGGCGCCGCCCAGACATCGAGCCAGGCGATGAGCTGCGCATCGGCTTCGGCAGCACCGATCACCGGCATCGCCTTGGCCACCATCTCGGGATGGCTTGCTGCCCATTCCCAGGTCTGAAGCGCGCCCATGGATGGGCCGGCGACCAGCGCCAGCTTCCTGATGCCCAGGCTCTCAACCAGCGCCTTCTGGACATTGACGAAGTCGCCGACGGTGACGATCGGGAAATCGAGCGCATAGGGCTTTCCGGTATCGGGATTGACCGAAGCCGGGCCGGTGGTCGTTGTCTTCGGGTCGCCGGTGTTGAGGTTCACCAGCGTGTCGGAAGAGAGGACGAAGTACTTGTTCGTGTCGATCGCCTTGCCCGGGCCGACGATGGCATCCCAGTAGCCTGGGGCGGCATCCTTGGCGTCATACTTGCCGGCGGCATGTGAATTGCCGGAGAAGAAATGGCAGATCAGGATCGCATTCGACTTGTCGGCATTGAGCGTGCCGTAGCTCTCCCAGCCGACCTTGACGTTCTTGAGTGTGCGCCCGCCTTGCGTCGTGAAGCTCGGCAGCTCGAACACCTTCTTCTCGACCATCAGGTCTTGTGCCGCCGCCATTCCCGCCACCATCATGCAAGCCGCGCCGAGGGCGCCCGCGATCCAGTTCCTCATGCCCGCTTCCCTTCCCAAGGTCAGCCGTCTTGCGGCCTTGGGAAGCATCAGAGCGGATTTCGGGCAGAAGCGGAAGCGGGAAGCTCGGCGTTCAGACCGTCTCGAGCAGCCCCTTGATCAGGGCTCGACGCGGTGTGATCGAGGAGATCAGCGCGTATTCCTCGAGCGTATGGGCGCCATTGCCGTCGATGCCGAGACCGTCCAGCGTCGGCACGCCGAGCGCTGCCGTGAAGTTGCCGTCCGAGCCACCACCGGTCATCGGGCAGTCCTGCAAGTCGAAGCCGACCGTCGCCGCAACGCCACGTGCCGTCTCGAACAACTGCGCAACCGTGCTCGACTTCTCATAGGGAGGCCGATTCATGCCGCCCGTCACCGTGATCTTCACATCGGGATCGCGGGGAGTGAGCCCAAGGATGCGGTTCTCCATCATCGAGCCGTCGGCAAGCGTGGTGACGCGCACATCGACGCTGAACCAGGCATGCTGCGGAATCACGTTCGCCGCCGTGCCGCCGCCGATCAAGGCGACCGACGTCGTGATGCCGCGCGCGTAGTCCGTCATGCCCTCGATGGCGAGGATCTGATGCGCCGCCTCGCGGATGGCGCTGCGCCCGTCGGCATGGCGCGAGCCTGAATGAGCCGGGCGGCCCTCGAGCCTGACATCGAAGCGGCCGACACCCTTGCGGGCCGTGACGATGCGGCCGCCTTCACGCGCCGGCTCGGTCACCAGCACCGCTGCCGACTGGCGCCCGATGCCCTCGATCACCGAACGGGTGGTCGGCGAGCCGATCTCCTCGTCCGGAGTGAACAGGAAAATCATCGGCCGCTTCGCCGAGCCCGCCTTCGCCACATCCTTGAAGGCCTGCAGGGCGAGCCAGGCACCGCCCTTCATATCGTAGACACCTGGACCATAGAGCCTGTCGCCCTCGATCCGGACCGGCAAATCCCGAGCACTCGTCCCAACCGGGTGGACGGTGTCGAGATGCGACATGACCGAAACAGCCTTCTCGCCGTTATCGAGCCCGGCCCTCAGGATCACGCTGTCGCCGAGCCCGTCGCGCCCCGGCAGGCGCTCGACCGCGATCGGCAGGCCTTCGACCTCCTTGGCGACGAGGTCCATCATGCCATTCACGCCAGGAGCGTGATGGGTGGGGCTTTCCAGCGCGATCCAGACGGACAGGGCTGAGGCGGCGGGATCTGTGTTGCTCATAAGCGCTGCACATACGCCCGTTGCCCTGCCGCACACAAGGATTTCACGCGCCGGGTCCGCGATGCCTGATCCGCATGACGGACCTGTCGGAAGGCCCCGCCCCTCAACCTTGACAAGGGCGGCGCTCCGGTAAATAACAACATCGTTATATAACCTATTGGTAATTAAATGACACCATCCGGCCGACTCGACACCACCTTCGCTGCCCTCGCCGATCCAACCCGGCGGGCGATCCTGGCACGCCTCACCCTGGGCGAGGCTTCGGTGACCGAGCTGGCCCAGCCTTTCGCGATGAGCCAGCCGGCCATCTCCAAGCATCTCAAGATGCTGGAACGCGCTGGACTGATTTCGCGCGGACGGGACGCGCAACGCCGCCCCTGCCGGCTCGAGCCCCAAGCGCTTGCCGACGCAAATGGCTGGCTCGAAGGCTACCGCCAGTTCTGGGAGACGACCTTCCAGCGCCTCGACCTCCTTCTCGACGAGATGAAGGCCGAGACCGGACAACCCGCCATGAACCCCAAAGCCAAGAATCCCAAAGGCATGAGCCCCAAAGGAGAGTGACGATGATGACGACCGCCGACCTGTCCGTCTCGACGCCCAGCGACCGCGAAATCCTGATGACCCGCCTCTTCAACGCACCGCGCGAGCTGGTCTTCGAGACAATGTGCAAGCCAGAGCTGCTGAAACGGTGGCTGAGCGGCCCGCCGGGTTGGTCCCTGGAGCATTGCGAGGTCGATCTGAGGGTTGGCGGCAGCTTCCGCCATGTCTGGCACGGGCCGGACGGCGCCGTGATGGGTATGGGCGGCACGTATCGCGCGATCACGCCCCCGGAACGTATCGTCCGGACCGAGCTGTTCGACCAGGATTGGACCGGAGGCGAGGCCGTTGCGACGCTGGTCCTGACGGAGCAGGCGGGCAAGACCGAACTGGCCCTGACCGTGCTCTATTCCTCGCGCGAGGCCCGCGACGGCGCGCTCAGGAGCGGCATGAAGGAAGGTGTCGCGGCGAGCTACGGGAAGCTCGACGCCCTGTTTGCTGAAAGGCAGCCGGCCGCCTGAGCCATTCCGCCGATCATCTCTGGAAGCCCCGCGCTCGCCGCATTCGGGCGCCCGCCCGCTTTACCCCCCACAAGCAAGAGGAGGAGACGACCATGCAGAAGATCACCCCGTTCCTGTGGTTCGATGGCCAGGCTGAGGAGGCGGCAAAGTTCTACACCTCCGTCTTCAAGAATTCGAAGCTCGGCGGCGTATCGCCCATGGCCGCCTCCTTCGAGCTAGAAGGCCTGCAATTCACGGCGCTCAATGGCGGGGCGCGCTTCAAGTTCACGGAAGCGATCTCGCTCTATGTGAACTGCGAAACCCAGGACGAGGTCGACTACTACTGGGACAGGCTCGGCGATGGTGGACAGATCCAGCAATGCGGTTGGCTGAAGGACAGGTTCGGCGTCTCCTGGCAGGTCATCCCGTCAGTACTGCCCAAGCTGTTGAGCAGCCCTGAACAAGAGAAGGCCGGCCGTGCCATGCAGGCGATGCTTCAGATGCAGAAGATCGACATTGCCGCGCTTCAAAGAGCCTATGACGGCTGAGTGGACAGGAGGCGAGTCATCCCCACGTCCTGAACGTCTCGGCCCAGCAAGCGCGAGGAGATGATGCGGCGCGACTTCGATGCGGCCGCTCGCACAGACCGCGCGCTATTCGCGGGGGCCGTCCTCAGGACCGGCATGGCGGATGGGCATGAGGCAGAGCTACGAGTGGCTCGACGAGATGCCCCCCCGACAAGCCGAGAGGAACCCAGCCGCCTCATTTGCCTGAGACCGGACACGCCATAGTCAGAGACGGTAAGACTGTGATATCGTTATACAAAGCGTATCCCCCCGCCGCAGCCTGACAACGGCGCAAGTGCTTAGTGTACGGCCGAAGCCAAAGCCTGGTCGCGGGCCTCGGCTCATTGAACAAGTAGCCGCAAGTCCTGGAACTTGTCGTCTCATGGAACTTGTCGTCGCCCTTGGCCTGATTGTCTTCAAGGTCGCGCTGCTGATTGCGATCCTGCTGCTGCTGCCCTTGCCGCTGACCTGGCTGGAACGCAAGATCGGCGGGCACATCCAGCAGCGGATGGGGCCGATGCGCGTGGGGTGGCACGGGCTGCTGCAGCCGCTGGCGGACGGAATCAAGCTCCTGACCAAGGAGGACCATATCCCGGCCGAGGCCGACCATTTCCTGTTCAAGCTCGCGCCAATCCTGGCGCTCGCCCCACCCTTTGTGGTGTTCGTCGCGATCCCCTTCGGCGAAACCGTCTCGGTCCGCAATGCCGAGATCACGCTCTACGTCTCCAACATGAATGTGGCGCTGCTTTTCGTCTTCGCGGTGATCGGGGTCGAGGTCTATGGCGTCATCTTCGGCGGCTGGGCCTCGAACAGCAAATATGCGGTGCTGGGCAGCCTCAGGACCTGCGCGCAGATGATCAGCTACGAGATCCCGATGGGGTTTGCGGTCATCGGCGTGGTCATGCTGGCCCAATCCATGAGCCTGCTGGAGATCGTGCGAGCGCAGGCCGATGTCTGGAACATCATTTACCAGCCGGTCGGGTTCTTCGTGTTCTTCGTCGCCGGGCTGGCCGAAGCGCAGCGCATTCCCTTCGATCTGGCGGAAGCGGAAGGCGATCTGGGAGCCGGGTTCCACACCGAATACAGCGGCATCCGCTTTGCGTTCTTCATGGTCAGCGAATACGCCATCGTGCTGCTGGTATCGGTGCTGGCGGTGATCCTGTTCTTCGGCGGCTGGAACGGCGTGCTGATCCCGTTGCCGCCGCTCCTCTGGTTCCTGCTCAAGGTCGCGTTCTTCATCTACGTGTTCATGTGGTTCCGCTTCACTTTCCCGCGCTACCGCTACGACCAGCTGATGGCGATCGGTTGGAAAGTCTTGCTTCCACTGTCTCTGGCGAACATAATCATAACCGGACTCGTGTTCCTTTAGCAGGAACGACGACTCCGCAGCGAGGCGGCAATGTCGCGCGCAGTGGCCAAGTATGGAGCATGGATCGGCTGGGCGTTCTTCGCCGATCTCGTGAACGCTCTGGCGCTCACGTTCGGCTACATGTTCTCCAAATCCGTGACGATGCAGTATCCGGACAAGGAAAAATGGCTGCCCTATCCGCGCTATCGCGGGCATCACTTCCTGAAGCGCGACGAAGAGGGGGAGATCAAATGCGTGGCCTGCGAGCTCTGCGCGCGGATCTGCCCCTGCTACTGCATTGAGGTCGTCCCCTACGAGGACGAGAAGGGCAACCGGCGCCCCGCCAAGTTCGAGATCGACACGGCCCGGTGCCTGTTCTGCGGGCTGTGCGAGGACGCCTGCCCGGCGGACGCGATCGCGCTTGGCCAACAATACGAATTCTCGAGTTTTTCCTCGCGTGACCTGGTGATCGGGCGTGACGATTTGCTCGGCAAGCCGGGCAAGGCGGCGACCGGCGGCGGTGTGGTCGCCGCGCGCCTGGACACGGAAGGGGACGTTCTGGTCGAGACGAGCGAGGCGCAGGGATACAATTGGTGGCGGAATATCCGACGAAGGTGAGCGCGCGTCGACTGTGAAGCTTGAGCCCGCAGAAGGGGAGGCTCAGATGATTGTCTGCGATATCTTGAAGGGCAAGGCTCCCGAGATCATCTCGGTCACTCCGGATCAGACTATGGTGGAGGCCCTGCGGCTGTTTCGCGACAGCAACATTGGCTTCGTCGTCGTCAGTCGTTCGCCTGGGGACTATCAGGGCACGGTGTCGGAGCGGGACTGCTGCAATGCGATCGCTGACTACGGCAGCGAGGCGCCCATGATGCGGGTTGCCGACATCATGAACCGCGACGTGGCGACCTGTTCGATACGCGATGGGCTGCCCCTGGTGATGGCGATCATGACGATGCGGCGCACGCGCCATGTGCTGATCATGGATGGCGAGATCCTCGTCGGCGTGATCAGCATCGGCGATGTGGTCAAGCACCGGCTCGAGGAATCGCTGCACACAGAGCAGGTGCTGCATGATTACATTGCCGGGACTGGCTATCACTAGCAGGCTGCTGAAATTCCTGCTGCGTTTCCGCGAGTTTGGGTTGTGGGCGCGATTTTTTGACGGATATCGGCCGGTTTTGGGCTGTCCGGCGCAGGGGTTCTGGTCATATTGGCCTATT
>NZ_JPKG01000042.1 GCF_000735605.1 Allobosea sp. LC85 | reverse complement strand
CCCGAGCTGGGTCTGGTAGCCATCGGCCAGCCGCACGATCATCTCGTGGATGCCGGCCGCCTGCGCCGCCGCCACGACCCCGGCGGCGTCGCTCTCGTCGGAGAGCCGCGAGATGTTCTCCGCGACGCTGGCATCGAGCAGGCTGACCTCCTGCGGGAGATAGCCGATGAAGCGGCCGAGCGCCGCCTCCGGCCATTGCGCCAGCTCGGCGCCGTCGAGCCGGACCGAACCGCGCAACACCGGCCAGATCCCGGTCAGGGCCCGCACCAGCGTCGTCTTGCCGCCGCCGCTCGGGCCGATCAGGCCGAGCGCCGTGCCCGCCTTCAGGTCGAAGCCGACCTCGCTGAGCAGGACCTGGCCGGTGACCGGGGCGGCGACCGTGATCTTGTCGACCTTGAGATAGCCCACCGGGGCCGGCAGCTGCATCGGCACCACCGCCTGGCTCAGCGCCACCACCGTCTCGCGCAGGCGCTGGAAGGCGGCGCGCGCCGCGACGAAGGACTTCCAGTTGGCGATGGCGAGATCGAC
>NZ_JPKG01000041.1 GCF_000735605.1 Allobosea sp. LC85 | reverse complement strand
AGTTCCCGAAATGCTCAGGCAGGTCGCGCCAGGGGCTCCCCGTGCGAGCGATCCACAGAACCGCGTCCACGAACCGGCGATTGTCGCTCCCGCTCCGCCCCGGATCGGTCGGCTTCCCCAGACAGTGCGGCTCCATCTTCGCCCATTGGGCGTCCGTCAAAACGTAGCGTTCCATCCAAAGTGTGAATCACATCTCTGACACTTTGTGAATCCCCACGAACCTTAGCATTACAGTTGCCTTTTTGATTTAACGTGAGCTTGCTGAGCGATGGCTTGATGGGCTCTTCGCCAGAGCGACCATGCGATGACGTGCGCTGGCTTGATGCGTCGCTGGGCGAGCCTGA
>NZ_JPKG01000040.1 GCF_000735605.1 Allobosea sp. LC85 | reverse complement strand
GCGGGGTTCTGACTATGGGCGGGCATTCTGGCGGGCTGCGTTACGGCGTGGCGCTTGGCGTTCTTGTGTTGATGACAGCGTCACAAGCCGGCGCGCAGCAACGGGTTCTCGCCGCCCAGCAACCGGCTTCTCCTCAAGCTGCCGAGGGTCCGGTCGTTCTGGACACCATTACCGTCCAGGGTGAGGGAATCACCGGCGCGCCGCTGGTCGCGGGGCCGACGACCACCCGTACGACACGCGAAGAGCTCGACAGGCAGCAGGTCCAGAGCATTTCCGAACTGGCCAACCGGGTCGAAGCGGGCATCAGCTTCAATCGCCAGAACAACAGCATCAATATTCGCGGTCTCGATGGCCCGCGTGTGCTGACCACGGTCGACGGCATCAGGCAACCGTTTCTGACCGACACCCGAATCGACCGCAGTTCGACCAATGCCTTCGACTTCGATGCGCTGTCCACGCTCGACCTCCTGCGCGGCGGCAGTGGCGCCAGCGTGCTTGGCTCCGGGGCGCTGGGCGGCGTGCTAGCCGTCCGCACGCTCGACCCCAAGGACCTGATCAAGGGCGGCCGCCAGTTCGGTGCGCTCGCCAAGACCGGCTATGACAGCACCGACGAGGCCTGGTTCGGCAGCGCCGCAGTCGCGGCGCGGCTGCAGCAGACCTATTTCCTGCTCCAGGGCAGCTTCCGCGATGGGCATGAAACCGGGAACAAGGGTACGATCGACAGCATCGGGCCGACCCGAACGATGCCGAACCCGACGGATTTCGCGCAATACGGCCTGCTCGCGAAGATCCAGCACTATGTCGACGATGTGCATCGTTTCGGCATTACGGGCGAATTGTTCAAGCGCGAGGACAGGGTCAACGTCCTGACCTCGACAGTGTCGCCCACCGGCAATTTTCGCCCGGGCAACTACGACACCGGTGAGGATGTCGAGCGCCAGCGCGTCTCGCTGACCTATGATTACAAGCTGCCGGGTGGTTTCCTCGACGAGGCCCATGCCCATCTTTACTGGCAGAACGTCAAGCGCAACGCCCTGGTCTCAGCCTACCGCTTCACCAGCGTCATCGGTCCCTATAGCCGCAACAACGAAACCGAGCAGGAGGCCTTCGGCTTCAACGGCCATGTCGTGAAGAGCTTCCAGACCGGTATCTTCTCGCACGGCGTCACGCTTGGCACCGAACTGCGCACGACGACGCTGAACCAGTATTCGGCTGGCGTCGACAATTGCCGCCGGCCCTATACCGGCGCCTTCAGCGCCTGCAACAACCTGCACACCAATCAGGCCGACCAGCCGAAGGTCGACGGCAATGCGATCGGCATCTTCGCGTATGACGAGATCGGCATGCTCGACAACCGTCTGCGCCTCACGCCCGGCGTCCGGTTCGACTGGTATGAGGAGAAGCCGCAGAACACGCCGGCCTACACCAATGGCGGCTCCAATCCGGTCGGCTTGCCGCCGGCTTCCAGCGACAGCGCCTGGTCGCCGCGGGTGCGGCTCGAATACGACATCCTCAAGGATGTCGGCATGTTCAGGGACGTTACGGCTTTCGCGCAGTGGTCGAAGGGCTTCCGCGCGCCGACAGCAAGCGAACTCTATGGCCGTTTCGGCGCGGTTGGCACCTATCTGCGCATCGGCGACCCCACGCTGCGCCCTGAAACCAGCAATGGCATCGATGTCGGCTTCCGCTTCGGCGACCGGGCGTTCGGCGGCTCGGTGACGTATTTCCACACCAATTACCGCAACTTCATCGAGACCGTGCAGATTGCGCCTCCGGATGCGCTCTATCCGCAGGGCGGCATCCAGGGGCCGCGAAACGTCGCGCGGGCCGAAATTCAGGGCGTCGAGGCGAACGTCCAGTATGCCTTCGCCGAGAACTGGCTGGCGCGCGGCTCCTTCGCCTATACCCGTGGGCAGAACAAGGACAACGACACCTTCCTGAATTCGATCCCGCCGATGCAGGGTATTGTCGCGATCGCCTACGGGACCGGCATCTGGGGTGCCGAGGTCTCGACCAAGCTGGCCGCTGCGCGCGATGACGTCGCTGCGACCACAGGTACGACTGCCGGATTCAAGGCGCCGGGCTATGCGCTCTTCAATGCTTCGGCCTGGTGGCGCCCGACAAAGCTCGCAGATATCGAACTGCAGGTCGGTGTCTACAACATCTTCGATCGCAAGTACTTTGATGCGGTCAACGTTCCGACGGGCACGCTTGCCCAAGCGCGCGATTACTACAGCGAGCCGGGTCGCACGGTGAAGGCGACGTTGAAGTACCAATTCTAGAAATGGATAATCTGGAAGTGTAACGTATGAAGGCCTAACATCCTGATTTATTGAGAGAAGGTTGGTTTAAATTGATGCCGCCCTTTCTCAATTGCCCTTGTCATGAAGTTGGGTAATATGAAACTGTAAGGTTCTGAGCCGTAGGGGTCTGATATTGAACGCTAATGCTGATCAATATCGGGTAAAGACTACCGCTTTCCCGAGCACCGGTGAGCGTTTTGTGATTGTGGAAGGTCCCCCGCACGGCATCGCCCTCGATGCCACGTCGCTATACATGGCCCATCACTGGGATACCGCGGGCAACCAGAAAGCGAATTGTTTGCGACATCTCAGTCCCGCCTTCGATTTTCACCCCCTCGCAACTGGTCTCCGCCATAAGGCGACTGGCGCTTTCGAATGCCTGCTCGGGGCTGCGCTCGTAGCTACCAAACGGCATGTCGACGATCAGGAGAGCGCGCTCGCCGCGGCGGGCATCTGAAGCTGACCGACCCGTCTATCCCGGTGGCGAAGAACCTGCCGCTCTATGGCGAGCCCGCTCGGCTCTACTGCCCGGCCGGCGTCTACGAGGTCGTCTACAAGGATACCGAGACGAAAAGCGATCCGCGTTTCGTCATCAACGCGCAGAACTGCGTGCACTGCAAGACATGCGACATCAAGGACCCTGCCCAGAACATCACCTGGGTCGTGCCCGAGGGCGGCGGTGGTCCGGGTTACTCGAACATGTGATGAGGCACTGGCCCCCTAAGCCGGGGCCGGCGCTGGATGAGATATGAGTGTGAGACACACGGGACGAGGCCTTTGAGTGCATGGCGTTGGCGCGCTGCGCCGCGCGGATCAGATTGCCGACGCCACCAGAGGTTGCCCGTGAAACCCGGGTAGATGCAGGGAGAGCGAAGGCAGGGCATGGCAGCGCCAACACGCGGTGATCCTGCTTGGGGTTGCCTCAAGAATTTCCTCGATCTTTATTGGACTCCTACGAAAGGAGACGAGATGAGAAAGAGCCGGGTTGTCGCAATGGAATCCCCGTCCGTCGCCGTAAAACCTCGTCGCACGAAATCGCCGCCACGGTCGAACGCGCGCCGTGCCATGACGCAAAGGGACATCGAACAGATTGTGGAACTTGTTCGAACTTGGCCATCACAACCGCTTACTTGGGAATTTATTCGCAACCGGGTGGCTCGAGAAATCCAGGGCGTGCGACGGCTATCAACCAAACGAGGGAGCGATGCGGTGGGATGGTCCCGGCAAGCGCTCTCAAATCGCGATCCTATTAAGCAGGCCTACAGTGTGCGTCGTCACGAACTCCGTTTGGAAAGTGAACGTGTTAGGCGGAATCCAAATCGCAATCGCGATCCAGAAGTCGTCACTCTTCGTCGCGAACGAGATGGTCTTCGGAGCAAGATCCATGACCTCGAGAGCAAGCTGGCCGCTTATGAAGAACGACACCAGACATTGCTCTACAATCTCGCACTAGGAGCTAAGGCACAAAGCGAACTGCTCCAGCCACTAGCCCCTAAGATTGATCGGTTGGGACGGAATGAATGATTTCCACGGTTGGGCATGGTGCGCCTGAGAGCTTCTGGATCCGGAACTGCACACAGCGATAGCCCGGCTACAGCGCTATTGAAGGCGCGCCGGGCTATCACTGTCTGCAGCCCCTGGTCGATTCGGATGCGAGACGCCATTTTTTACACTTTTTTTATCGTGGGTAATCTAAGATTGGATCAGATAAATGAAATCTTTCAGCTGCTTATAACATTTAGTGGCAATCGTTATCCATCTCACAAGTTCTAAGCTTCGGCCTGAGGGCGGAACGTCAAGAAGGGCCGGGGCAGCAAGGCTCCGGCCCTTCTTGCTTGCCCCAAAAGGGGCTCGTCTATTCGCCTTCGTCGGTCTTCACCGGACGCGGGTGCCGCGGCCCCTCTGCGAGGGACTTGAACACGCCACGCAATGTGCGCGCCTCCTGCTCGGTCATCTCCAGGCGGTGCAGGATGTCGCGCAGATTGGCGGTCATGACCGGCTTCTTGCCGGGCGGGAAGAAGCCACAGCGCTCAAGTTCACCTTCGAGATAGCCGAACATCGAGAACACCGTCTCGCGGGTTGCGGGCGGCGAGGGATTGTTCTCGCGGAAGGGCGGCTCGCCATTCGTCGTCTTGAACCACTCATAGCCGGTCAACAGCACGGCCTGGGCGAGATTGAGCGAGGCGAAGGCGGGGTTGACGGGGAAGGTCAGGATCGCGTCGGCGAGCGAGATCTCCTCATTGGTCAGGCCGATGCGCTCGCGACCGAACAGGATACCGACGCGCTCGCCGCGGCTGACGCGTTCGGCAAGGGGCGGCATCACCTCGGCTGGCGTGAAGACGCGCTTCATCTGGCCGCGCTCGCGGGCCGTGGTGGCAAGCAGATGATTGAGATCGGCCGTCGCGGCGGCGGCGTCGGGGTAGAGCCGGGCATTCTCGAGGATGTGGGTCGCGCCTGAGGCCGCGGCGGTCGCGCCCTTCTTCAGGCCTCCACCAGCGGGCCAGCCGTCGCGAGGGGCCACGAGCCGCATCTCCGAGAGGCCGAAATTCGCCATGGCGCGAGCACACATGCCGATGTTCTCGGCCATTTGCGGTTCGACCAGAATGATGACCGGGGCGGGTGTCTGTGTGGGGGGGCGGGTGCGGTCTGTGCCTGAGCCGGTCATCGGGTACTCTGCGGTAGCGATCTCGCCGGTTCTGGGACCGGGCTCGAAAGCCCGATCCTATCAGCTGCCGGCAAGAGCGGCGTCAAGCGCTGCGGCGCAGGCCGAAGCCAAGCCCTGCATTCACCATGGAGTCCGTCCCGCGCTGCGGCTGCACCCGCTCTTCCTTGATCCGGAAGCTGGAGACGAGTCCGTTCAGGCGCTGGATCTGGCCGGTCAGTGAGCTGGCGGACGCGGCGCTCTCTTCGGCGAGGGCCGCGTTCTGCTGCGTCATCTCGTCCATATGGGCGACGGTCTGGCTCATTTCATCGATGCCGTTGGCCTGCTCGGCCGAGGCCGCGGAGATGTCGGAGACGGTGGCGGAAACCTTCTTCGAGGCTTCGACGATCTTGCCGAGCGCCTCGCCGGCCGATCGGACCAGGCCGACACCTTGGGCGACCTCGACACCCGATTCGCTGATCAGTGAGGTGATGTCCTTGGCTGCTTCGGAGGAGCGCTGGGCCAGGGTGCGGACCTCCGAGGCGACCACGGCAAAGCCCTTGCCCGCATCGCCGGCGCGGGCTGCCTCGACAGCTGCGTTAAGCGCAAGCAGGTTCGTCTGGAAGGCGATCTCGTCGATAACCGACGTGATGTCCGAGATCTTGCGTGAGGCCTGTTCGATCCGCGCCATGGCGGCGACGGCGTCGGTGACGATCGCGCCGCCCTTCTCGGCAACCTCGGTCGCCTCGTTGGCGAGCAGTACGGCCTGGCGGGACGACAAGGCGGACGCCTTGACGGATGCGGCAAGCTCTTCCGTCGTCGCGGCGGTTTCCTCGAGCGAGGAGGCCTGCTCTTCGGTGCGCTTCGACAGGTCGTCGGCGCCCATATTGATTTCGCGTGCGGCATTGGCGACATCGACCGAGGTCGTCTGGATCGTCGCGACGGTCTCGGAGAGGCGGTTCACCGCACCGTTGAAGTCGTCGCGGAGCTTGAGATAGTCGGCCGCGACATTGTCGTCGATGCGGTAGGTCAGATCGCCCTGCGCCAGCATCTCCAGGCCAGCGGCGAGCAGCCCGACGACATGCTGTTGTTCCTTGGCGAGCATCGCCCGCTCGGCCTCGACGCGCTGGCGCTCGGCCTCGTTGCGACGACGCTCTGCATCGGTCAGGCGCTCCTGCTCGGTGGTCTGAGCTTCGAGCCGGCGCATCTCGAGGCCATTCTCCTTGAAGATCAGCACGGCCCGGGCCATTTCGCCGACTTCGTCACGCCGCGTCTGACCCTCGATCTCGGCATCGAAATCGCTGGCGGCGAGCCGCTCCATCGTGCCTTTCAACCGGGCCAATGGGCCAGTGATGCTCTTCGCCGACATCCACATCGCGCCGCCCAGGCCAATCAACAGGCCAAGCAGGCTGCCGCCGATGACAGTGGCGATGGTGCGCTTCGTCTCCGAGCTCAACCTTCCGCTGGTCGTCTCGGTATCCTTTCCAAGCGCGTTGTTGAAGTCGGTGATGTTGCGGACGACAGCGGTGAGCTTGCCGTCGAGCTCGTCCATCACGGCCAGCGCCCGTTCGCTGTCATCATTGGCGCCGTAATAGAGCGCGCGATCGACGCCCTCCTTGATGTCGGTGACCTGCTTGGTCAGGGCGTCGTATTCAGCGGCCCGCTGCGGAAGGTGGGACTGTCCCTCCTTCAGCAGTTCAAGCGCCAGGCCATAGGAGCGCTGCAGCTGGCTCTGGGCATTGCGTGCACCATCGGTCTCGCGAGGATAGGCAATGACCTTGTAGGCCTGAGCCAGAATATCGTTTGCGGCGCGCGCCGAACGAGCGGTGGCAAGCGTTGCCTTGCTGCGCGAATTGATCAGCTCGGAATAGGTGCTGTCGACCTCGCTCAACTGCACGCTGCTCAGAATCGTCGCGACCAGGCCAATCAACCCGACAATCAGCATCGCTGCTGCGATCTTGATGCTGATACGAATATTACCTAACGTCATGTCGATCCTCGAAATGCTCGCAACAGCTGGAGCTGCGCAGCTCCGTGACATTTCGGGCGTTAAGAAAGCTAAAACTGATCGATCAGCACGCGTTTGTTTCCTGTGCGAGACCTTTGGAAATGGGACCAGCCATCAGATCACACTGCGTTTGGACGAAATCGTCCAAACGCAGAAAACGTGATCGACTCTCATAGTTTAGAGCATGCTTGCTGCGAAAAACCGTTGCCACTTTTTCGCAGCATGCTCTAGCCGCACAAGTATTCCTGCGGCCTGACCTGCATGGCCGGAGCCGGATTTCGGTTGTTTTGAGCCCCGCCGGGAGCCTGGAGTGGCTTGGGAGCGTCTCAGCGCTCCGCCGCCGCCTCCACAGCACGCATCACGCGCAGCATGTTGCCGCCCGCGAGCTTCTCCAGGTTTTCTTCCGACCAGCCACGGCGAATCAATTCGGCGATCAGGGCCGGGAAGGTCGAGTTGTCTTCCAGCCCCTCCGGTGCGAGGCCACCGAAGAAGTCCGAACCGATGCCGATATGGTCGTAGCCGATGCGCTTGGCGAGATAGTCGAGATGGTCGCAATACTGCGCCAGCGTTGCTGTCGGGCGTGGGCCGGATTTGGCGACGATCTCGGCCTCGGCCTTCTTGTAGTCCATGCCGTCCGGTGTCTTGCCGTATTGGTCCTTGGCCGGACGGTGCCAGTCGCGCGAGGCCTGGCTGATGAAGTCAGGCACGAAGGTCGCCATGACGATGCCGTTGTTACCGGCGACGCGATCGAGCACATCGTCGGGCACGTTGCGGGGGTGGTCGCAGAGCGTGAACGCGTTCGAGTGCGACCAGACGAGCGGCGCGCTGCTGACGTCGAGCGCATCATGCATCACCTTCGGCGAGACATGAGCGAGGTCGACGATCATGCCGAGCCTGTTCATGCGCCGGACCACGTCCTTGCCGAAGGCGGACAGACCGTTATGGCGCGGGGCATCGGTCGCTGAATCGCACCAGTCATGCGTGCCATTATGGCAAAGTGTCATGAGGCGCACGCCGAGGGCCGAATAGGCATCGAGCGCATCGAGCTCGTTGTCGATCGCCGACCCGTTCTCGATCGTCATGAACAGGGCGATCCTGTCTTCGGCCTTCGCAGCCGCGACATCGGTGGCGGAGAGGCCCGGGCGGAAGACCTTTGGATGCCTCGCCAGCACATTCTGCATCAGCGCGATCTGGGCGAGCGCGAAACCAGCGGGCTTCGGGTGGTTCGGCGGCACATAGGCCGCGAAGAACTGGCCCGCGAGCTTGCCCGCCTGCATGCGCGGAATGTCGGTGTCGGTCTCGGGGTGGACCTTGGTCAGATCATAGGCCGCGACATCGCCCTTCGCCTTGCCATCGAGCCGGATGACATAGGGAAGATCGTTATGGCCGTCGATCAGCGGGGCGCGGTCGAGCAGAGCGAGCGCCGCGGCATAGGCATTGTCCTGGACTGGGGTTTTGGCGAGGGCCATGGCGCACCTTGGAGGGGATTCGAAACGGCAGGGATCGTGGCAGGGCTTTGCAGGCGAGGCGAGGGGCGATGACGCATGCCGGCTCGCTGTCTGATGCGTGCGGCGTCAGGCCCGGGCCTGGCCAGGTCTCTTGGGGAGACATCATTCCCGGCGGCGGCAAGCGCACCCCGGGAATGACGGCATCACCGTCTCAGGTGAAGCGGGAAGGCGCAAACGGGGCAGGATCGACGAAGACCTTCTCGCCGGTCACCATCTCGGCGACCATGCGCCCGGTTACTGCGGCCAGCGTGAGCCCGTGATGGGCATGGCCAAACGAAAACCAGAGATTGCGGTGCTTCGGCGCCGGGCCGATGATCGGCATCATGTCCGGTGTGCAGGGGCGGTTGCCGAGCCAGGGTTCGGCATCGACCCGCTCGCCGAGCGGGAACAGTGTCTTGGCGATCGGTTCTGCGCGGGCGAGCTGAACCGGCGTCTTCGGCGAGTCACGCAGCGCGAACTCGGCGCCCGTGGTCAACCGAATGCCCTTCACCATCGGAGCCAGGAAATAGCCGCGCTCGGTGTCGAGGACAGGGTGGTTCAGCACTGCATTGCCGAGCGGCTTGTAGTGCATGTGGTAACCGCGCTTCACTGCGAGCGGCAGGTGGTAGCCGAGCCGGTTGGTCAGGACATCGGCCCAGGGGCCGAGTGCGATCACGGCGTCATGCGCGCTGGCGCGGGTGCCGTCGGCGAGCGTGATGCTCCAGCCCTGGCCGTCCTGTGCGAGCGTGCCGGCATCGCCCTGAGCGAGCTTCCCGCCGAGCTTTTCAAACAGAGCGACATACGCCTTCGACAGGCCAAGCGGGTCGATCACCGTGACCGGATCGGTCCAGTGCAGGCCGCCGATCAGGCTCTGGTCGAGATGGGGCTCCTCGGCTCGCAGCGTCGCGACATCGAGCGGGCGGTAGTTCAGCCCGAACTCCTTGTTCCACTTGGCCGCCTCGGCCAGTCTTGCATCCTGCTCGGCCGCAGAGCGGAACACCTTCATCCAGCCCTTGCGGCGCAGCAGATGCGTCGCCCCGGCCTCGGCCGCGAGCGCGTCATGCTCGGTGACGCAATGCTCGATCAGGGTGGCGTATTGATGGGCGATCGCCTCGTGCTTGGAGGGGCGCGAATGCAGCCAGTAGGACAGCAGGAAGGGCGCGAGCTTGGGGATCGCGTTCCAATGGTAGGACGCATCGATGGTGTTGTTCAGCGCGTAGCGGAACAAGGCGCCGAAATCATGCGGGAAGCCGTAGGGATAGACGCCTTCGCGCTGAATCAGGCCGGCATTGCCATAGCTGGTTTCCTCGCCCGGTCCGCGCCGGTCGACCAGCAGCACGGAACGGCCGGCCTTCTGCAGGTGCAGCGCCACCGAGATGCCGACGATCCCCGCGCCGAGAACAATCGTATCGGTCCGCATTTTTTCGCTCCTGTCGGCCCTGTTTGCCGGGCTCAAAATACCGCGCTGCGCCGCGATGTCAGCGGCATGGCGCATTTTTGCGGTCAAACGACGAATGTTTCGCAAGTTTTGCGCCAACTGAGCGCTGATCGCCTGCTGCGCCCTCAAACTGCTCATTTTCGCGCAAGATTCTGCGCCACGCAGGACTGACCTTCCCGAACGGCGGGTGACGCCAGCGTCGTGATCAGCCAGTGTGGCGCAGTTGTCGCACCGATTCAGGCCTTCATGCTCTCGCGTTTCGCCGCCTTCCTCGCTGCAGGCCTTGCCCTTCTCGGCCGCTATGGCACGCAGGGTTTCGCGCTCTCGATCTTTCTGGGGCTGGCCCTGCCGCAGTTCTCGGCGGCGGCGCGACCGCTTCTGCCGATAACGATCTTCTGTTTCACCACGGTCGTCTTCCTGCGCGCCGATTTCAGCATCATCGCCGGGTTGATCCGCCGTCCCGGCAAGCTGATCGTCACCTGCCTGTGGCTCATTCTCGGCCCGGCGGTGTTGATCGGTGGCGCGTTCCTGCTCATCGGTCGCGCGGCACTTGATCCCGGCCTGATCCTCGGGCTTGCCATCATGGGCGCGGCCCCGCCGATCATGTCTTCACCGGCGGTCGCGATTCTCTACGGCTTCGAGCCTTCGCTGATCATCGCCGGCGTGGTGGTGACCACGGTGGTCAGTCCGCTGGTGGCTCCGGTGGTGGTGGAGTTGCTGGCCGGCGCTGCAGTGCCGCTCGACCGCTGGGCCCTGACGCTCCGCCTCGTGCTGTTCGTCGGCGGTGGCATGGTGGTTGCCGCGATCCTGCGGCACTGGCTCGGCGCTGCCCGGATCCGCGCGATGAAGGCCAATCTCGATGGCTTTGGCGTGCTGATGTATTTCATCTTCGCCATTGCGGCGATGGATGGCGTGACGCGGACAGCCGTTGCCAATCCCGGACAGGTCATGCTGTTCCTGGTGATCGCCTTTTCGGTCTCGGCCGCCGGTCTTCTGCTCTCGATGTTCGCCTTGCGGATGTTCAAGCGCTCGGAACGGTTCATGATCGGCTATGGCACCGGTCAGCGAAACATGGGGCTGCTGGTTGCGGCGCTCGGGGCCGGCGTGCCGCAGACGACTTTTCTGTATTTTGCGCTGGCGCAGTTTCCGATCTATCTGCTGCCCTGGCTGCTGCGTGGCATCGCCGGGACAATCAAACGCGCTGAAACGCCTGCTGACGCGGGTTGACGATCCGGCCTGAGACGATCGCTCCAGCAATCCAGGAGCGATGCCATGATCACTCTCTATTCCGGGCCTCTGAGCCTGTTCTCCCGCAAGGTCGAGATCGCACTACGGGAAAAGGGCCTCGCCTTCGAGCGTATCATGGTGCCGTTCAACCAGGTGACGGGCTACGATCCGCGGCACCCCGAAGTGCTGGCGCTGAATCCGAAGCGGCAGGTGCCCGTGATGAATGACGAGGGGCTCGTCCTCTACGATTCCACCGTCATTCTCGAATATCTCGACGAGGCCTATCCCCTGCCACCGCTGCTTCCCCGCAATCCAGCCGCCAGAGCGCGCGCACGATTGGACGAGCTTTTCGCCGACGAGATCCTGTTCGCCGCGCTGCGGCCGCTGATGCACCGCAACGAGCCGCCGACGACGGACCGCAACAAGCGTGTAGCGCAGGAGACGGACGCGCTGATCGGCGAGGCCGATCTCGAGCGGCACTATTGCGGGCTCAACGAGAGGCTCGCCGGCCGCGATTATTTCGGCGAGGCGCTCTCGGTGGCCGATATCGGCATGTTCATGAGCGTGTTCTGGGCCGTGCGTCTCGGCGGCCCGGCGCTTGCGCGCTATCCCGATCTCTCGGCCTGGTTCAGCCGGCTGGGCAGCCGGCCGGCCTTCGCGGCGGCGGTCGAGGAGGTCGAAGAAGCGGACCGACGGCTGTCCTGCCCCGTCAAACGCCGCTGAAGGGCCCCCGGTTTCGATTGCAGCGCTGGCTTGCGGGCGCTAAACGCTTCGCGCATGACCAGCCCCATCCGCATTGCCCCTTCCATTCTCTCCGCCGATTTCTCGAAGCTCGGGGAGGAGGTTCGCGCCATCGATGCAGCAGGCGCCGACTGGATCCATTGCGATGTGATGGACGGGCATTTCGTGCCGAACATCACGTTCGGTCCCGATGTGCTGAAGGCGATCCGCCCGCACACCAAGAAGTTCTTCGACGTGCATCTGATGATCGCGCCGGTCGACCCCTATGTCGAAGCCTTCGCCAAGGCAGGTGCAGACCTGATCTCCTTCCATGTCGAGGCCGGTCCGCACCCGCATCGTACGCTGCAGGCCATCAAGGCGCAGGGCAAGCAGGCCGGCATCGTGCTCAATCCCGGCACGCCGGAAAGCGTCATCGAGCCGCTCCTGAACGATGTCGACCTCATCCTGCTGATGACCGTCAATCCAGGCTTTGGCGGCCAGAGCTTCATCCATTCCGTGGTCGAGAAGATCGCGCGTGTGCGCGCCCTGATCGGCGGGCGTCCGATCGCGCTCGAGATCGACGGCGGCGCCACGCCGGAAACGGCACCATTGGCCGCCAAGGCCGGCGCCAATGTGTTCGTCGCCGGCTCGGCAGTGTTCAAGGGTGGGCCATCGGCCTATGCCGGCAATATCGCCACGATCCGCAAGGCGGCCGAAGCCGCCCGCGGCGACTGGATTTGAATTTGTAACTGCGCCGTCATTCCGGGCACAGCGAAGCGGAGGTCGGGAATCCATCGCAGTGCGTCTTGCCCTGCGATGGATTCCGGATCGGCGCGGCTTCGCCGCCTGTCCGGGATGACGTTGCGCGCTTTCCTGAGAGGCCAACCATGATCCCGCGCTATTCCCGTCCCGAGATGGTCGCTATCTGGGAGCCGCAGACGAGGTTCCGGATCTGGTTCGAGATCGAGGCGCATGCCACCGACAAGCTGGCCGAGCTCGGTGTCGTGCCGAAGGAAGCTGCAGCGACGATCTGGGCCAAGGCCAGGGACGCGGTCTTCGATGTCGCCCGCATCGACGAGATCGAGCGCGTCACCAAGCATGACGTCATCGCCTTCCTGACGCATCTAGCCGAGATCGTTGGCCCCGAGGCGCGTTTCGTGCACCAGGGCATGACCTCGTCGGACATTCTCGACACCACGCTGTCGGTGCAGCTCGCTCGCGCCACCGATATTCTGATTGCCGATGTCGATGCGCTGCTGGCCGCGATCAAGCGCCGGGCGTTCGAACACAAGTTCACGCCGACGATCGGCCGCTCGCACGGCATCCACGCCGAGCCCGTGACCTTCGGCCTCAAGCTGGCGCAGGCCTATGCCGAGTTCAGCCGCTGCCGGGAACGTCTGGTCGCGGCCCGCTCCGAGATCGCGACCTGCGCGATTTCCGGCGCTGTCGGCACCTTCGCCAATATCGATCCGCAGGTCGAAGCCCATGTTGCCGAGAAGATGGGCCTCGCCGTCGAGCCGGTCTCGACACAGGTGATCCCGCGCGACCGTCACGCCATGTACTTTGCGACGCTTGGCGTCGTTGCATCCTGCGTGGAGCGCCTGGCGACCGAGATCCGCCATCTTCAGCGCACCGAGGTCTATGAGGCGGAGGAATTCTTCTCGCCGGGCCAGAAGGGCTCTTCGGCGATGCCGCACAAGCGCAACCCGGTGCTGACCGAGAACCTGACCGGCCTTTCGCGGCTCGTTCGCGGCATGGTGACGCCGGCGCTCGAGAACGTCGCGCTCTGGCACGAGCGGGACATCTCGCATTCCTCGGTCGAGCGCATGATCGGCCCCGATGCCACGGTGACGCTCGATTTCGCGCTCGCCCGGCTCACCGGCGTCGTCGACAAGTTGCTGGTCTATCCGCAGAACATGCGCAAGAATCTTGACCGGCTCGGCGGCCTGCACAATTCGCAGCGTGTCCTGCTCGCCCTGACGCAGGCCGGCGCCAGCCGCGAGGAGAGCTATTCGCTGGTTCAACGCAACGCGATGCGTACCTGGGAGCATGGCGAGGATTTTCTCACCAATCTCAAGGCCGACAAGGACGTGACGGCGAAGCTCTCGGCTGCTGAGCTCGCGGCAATGTTCGACGAGGGCTATCACTTCAAACATGTCGACACGATCTTCGCGCGCGTCTTCGGCGAAGCCTGAACTCATGCGCATTGCCGCCCTCGCCGATATCCACGGCAATCTCGGTGCGCTCGAGGCGCTCGTCGAGGATCTGGAGCGAACCCGGCCGGATATCGTCGTCAATCTCGGCGATTGCCTGTCCGGTCCGCTGCAACCGCGCGGGCTGGCGCTTTTCGTTTCATGCCCTACGTTACGACTGGTCCGCTGCGGCTGACCTAGCCCTGTCCCGGGGGCGACGCGACTGGGCTCATGCCCTGTCGCGCGGCCTCGCCCTGAAGCTCGATTGATTGCCATGCGCTCGTCCGACGCCGATATCCTCATCATTCCCGGCTGGTCCGGCTCCGGAGCGGACCATTGGCAGAGCCGCTGGGAGGCCAAGCTCACCACCGCCCGGCGTATCGAGCAGGACGATTGGTACAAGCCGGCCCGGGACGCCTGGGCAAACCGGATCGTCGCTGCGGTCCGCGAAGCCAAGCGGCCGGTGGTACTGGTCGCCCATTCGGCCGGTGTGAGCGCGGTGGCGCATGCGGCGGAGCATCTGAAGCCCGGCGAAGTCGCGGGGGCTTTCCTGGTTGCGCCGGCCTCGGAGCGCGCGAAGCAGGCGATCCCCGGCATGGCGCCGGATTTCATCGAGCATCGGCGCGAGAAGCTGCCATTCCCCGCCATCCTCATCTCAAGCACGACCGATCCCTACTGCACGCAGGATGAGGCAAAGGCGTTGGCCGAGGCCTGGGGAGCCGAGTTCGTCGATGCTGGCGATGGCGGCCATCTCAATTCCGAGTCAGGGCACGGCCCCTGGCCGGACGGTCTGCTGCGCTTCGCAACCTTCCTCAAGGGGCTGTAGGACCGCGCCGCGAAAACGAAACCCGCCCCGGATCGCTCCGGGACGGGCTGGTCGGATCAGGATCGATCAGCAGCCGAGATCAATTCTCGACGTAGGTCACCTTGCCGTCGGCGCCCTTCTTCCAGGTGTAGACGGTGTAGTCCGGACGGGTGATGTCGCCCTTCTTGTCGAAGGAGATGTCGCCGATCACGGTCTTCACGGCCTGCCCGCCATGGAGCGCGGCGGCGATCTTCTTCGGGTCGGTCGAGTTCGCGCGCTTGGCGCCTTCGGCCATGATCTGCACGGCGGCGTAGCTGTACAGCGTATAGGCTTCCGGCTTGAACTTGCGAGCCTCGAACTTCTTGAGGACGGTAGCCGCCTCGGGACGCTTCTGCGGGTCCGGCGGGAAGGTCATCAACGTGCCTTCGACGCCGGGGCCGCCGATCGTGGCGAACTCGTCGGTGGTGATGCCGTCGCCGGAGACCAGCACGGTCTTCAGCCCCTGGTCGCGCATCTGGCGCACGATCAGGCCGCCTTCGGTGTGCAGGCCGCCCCAGTACAGGTAGTCGGCACCGGCTGCCTTGATCTTGGAGACGAGCGCCGAGAAGTCCTTCTCCCCGGCGTTTACGCCTTCATAGAGCACTTCCTTGACGCCGCCTGCAGTGAGGCCCTTCTTGGTCTCGTCCGCCAGACCCTGGCCATAGGTCGTCTTGTCGTGGACGATGGCGATCTTCTTGTCCTTGAAGTTCTTCAGAAGATAGGCCGCTGCGACACTGCCCTGCTGGTCGTCGCGACCGCAGGTCCGGAAGGTGTTCCAGAGACCGCGCTCGGTGACCTTCGGGTTTGTGGCCGAAGGGCTGATCATCAGGATGCCGTTTTCGGCATAGACTTCGGACGCCGGCATCGTGACGCCGGAGTTGAAGTGACCGACCACCCACTTGACGCCGTCACCGACGAACTTGTTGGCGACAGAGACGCCTTGCTTCGGATCGGAGACGTCGTCGCCGAGCGAGACCGTGATCTTCTGGCCGAGCACGCCGCCTGCCGCGTTGATATCCTCCACCGCCTGCTCGACACCGTTCTTCAGCTGTGCGCCAAAGGCCGCGTTCGGGCCGGTGATCGGGCCGCCGACGCCGAGCTTGATCTGAGCATTGGCCACGCCCGAGAAGGCGAGGACCGCGCCGAGCGCAATACCGCCCAACAGCAGTTTCTTCATGAGATGAGACTCCCCTGTATTGTCACTATGAACGGGCCAGAGTTTCGGCCCGTCTCGGCGCGTGTTGCCACCGTGAAATGCAGTCTTGCGCTTTTTCCACGGTCTGTCACGCGGCAAGCTCGGTGTACTTTTTCGCTCTTTCGGAGGGGGTTAGCCGCCTTCCCGAGGCTTCCAGCTGAAGGGGCCGGTGCGCTCGTAGAGCCAGCGATATTGCGTCGTCATCTGCCGCGCGCGGTTGTAGCGCCAGCCGGCGAAGCCGAAGGCCATCAGCACGATCGTGTCGATGATGTAGTAGTGCAGCGTCAGGAGGGTGGCCTGGAACAGGGCGAAATGGATGAAGCGGACGAAGAGACCCAGCACCAGGATATAGAGCACCAGCTGAAAGGCCGGTCGCCAGGTCATCGCCACCGCCCGCCCGGTCATCCAGGCTGCCCAGCCGCCCATGATCACGGTGACCAGCAGGAACAGCCAGACGGTCGGCTCTTCGTAGATTATGCCTTGCATCGTGGTGCTCCTAGGATGCTGAGCCTGATGTCGACCGCATGTCGCGCTGAATCTCGATGCGTCATGCGGCTCTAGTGCCGCCCGCCTTCGAGATAGGCGGCCTGCACCTGCGGGTTCGCCAGCAGCTCCTGGCCAGTGCCGCTCATGGTGATGAGGCCGTTGACCATGACATAGCCGCGATGAGCGAGTTTCAGGGCGTGGAAGGCGTTCTGCTCGACCAGGAACACGGTCAGCCCCTGCGTGCGATTGAGTTCACGAATCGCCTCGAAGATCTGCTTGACGATCAGTGGCGCGAGTCCGAGCGACGGCTCGTCGAGCAGCAGCAGCCTCGGCCGCGCCATGAGCGCGCGCGCGATCGCCACCATCTGCTGCTCGCCGCCCGAAAGCGTGCCGCCGCGCTGCTGCAGACGCTCGCGAATCCGCGGAAAGAGCACGCAGATCTTTTCGAGATCCTCGTCGAAATGGGTGAGATCGCGCACGGCGGCGCCCATCTGCAGGTTCTCGAATACGGTCATGCGCGGAAAGATGCGGCGCCCTTCCGGCGATTGCGCGATGCCGAGCCGGGCGATCTCGTGGCTCGGCAGCCTGGTGATGTCCCGGCCTTCATAAGTCACCGTGCCGTCGCGGGCCTGCGGATTGCCGAAGATGGTCATCATCAGGGTCGATTTTCCGGCGCCGTTGGCGCCGATCATCGTCACGATTTCACCCGGATGCACGTCGACGTCGACGCCCTTCAGAGCGATGATCTTGCCGTAATAGGTCTTGACCCCGCGAACGGAGAGCAGAGGCGCGGCGTCCGTCATCACAGTCCGACCTCTGCTTCCACTTTGGCGACTTCCTCGTCGTCGACCCCGAGATAGGCCGCGATCACGCGCGGATCGGCCTGCACCTCGGCCGGGGTGCCGTCGGCGATCTTGGTACCGTAGTCGAGCACCACGACGTGATCGGAAATCTGCATCACCACCGACATGTCATGCTCGATCAGCAGCAGCGCCGTGCCGATATCCTTGCGGATCGAAAGCAGCAGCGTGTTGAGATCGTGGCTCTCGCGCGGGTTCAAACCCGCTGCGGGTTCGTCGAGGCAAAGCAGCACGGGGTCCGTGCACATGGCGCGCGCAATCTCGAGGCGGCGCTGATCGCCATAAGGCAGGTCGGCGGCCGGATCGTCGGCGCGATCGATCAGGTTGATCTTCTCCAGCCAGAACTTGGCCTTCTCGATGGCTTCCTTCTCGCGCGCCTTGTAGCCGCCGATGCCGAGCACGCCGAGGAAGGTAAAGCCCGACGCGATCATCAACGGATTGTGCTGCGCGATCAGCAGGTTCTCCAGCACGGTCATGCCGCCGAACAAGCGAATGTTCTGGAAGGTACGGGCGACCTTGGCCTTCCAGGAAATGCGGAAATCCGGCATGCGCTCGAGCAGGAAGCTCGCGCCGTTGTCCTGCGTCAGCGTGATCATGCCTTCGGTCGGCTTGTAGAAGCCCGTGATGCAGTTGAAGACGGTGGTCTTGCCGGCCCCGTTGGGGCCGATCAGCGCGGTGATGTCGCCCTTGCGGGCCTCGAAGGAGAGGTCGTTGACGGCGGTGAGGCCGCCGAAGCGCATCGTCAGATGTTCGACCTGGAGCAGAGGAGGGGTTGTCATCAGCCGTGGCCCTCCTGGACCATATCGGCCGAGATCGCCTTCTTCTCCTTGAGAAAGGCTGTCGGCTCGCGTGTCGAGATCAGTCCTCGTGGCTTCCAGATCATGATCACGACCATGGCAAAGCCGAAGATCAGCATGCGGTATTTGGTCGGGTCGAAATCGGGGCCGAAGATCTGCTTCAGCCATTCGAGTTCGCGCAGGAGTTCGGTCCCTCCGATCATTGCGCTAGCCGCGATGGCGACACCCCACAGCGAACCCATGCCGCCGAGCACGACGATGGCGAGAATGATCGCGGATTCCATGAAGACGAAGGACTCAGGCGAGATAAAGCCCTGGCGCGCGGCAAAGAAGGAGCCAGCGAAGCCCCCGAACATCGCACCGAGCGAAAAGGCCGTCAGTTTGGTGTTGGTGGTGTTGATGCCGAGCGAGCGGCAGGCGATCTCGTCCTCGCGCAGCGCTTCCCAGGCGCGTCCGACGGGCAGGCGACGCAGCCTCAGCGTGACGAACGCCGTGAGCAGGGCCAGTCCGAGGATGACGTAGTAGAGGAAGATGGTGCGATAGAGCGGCGAGAACTCGAGGCCGAACACAGCTGCAAAGCCGTTATCGGCCGCCGTGAACGGGATGCCGAAGAAGGTCGGGCGCGGAATGCCCGAGATGCCGGCATAGCCGTTCGAGAAGTCGACCCAGTTGATCAGGATGAGGCGAATGATCTCGCCGAAGGCGAGGGTGACGATGGCGAGATAGTCGCCGCGCAACCTGAGGACGGGGAAGCCGAGCAGCATGCCCCAGAAGGCAGCGAGGATCCCCGACATCGGCAGCAGGATCCAGAAGGACAGGCCGAAATTCTTGGCGAGAAGCGCATAGGAATAGGCACCGACGGCGTAGAAGGCGACGTATCCCAGATCGAGCAGGCCGGCGAGTCCGACAACGATGTTCAGCCCCCAGCCGAGCATGACGTAGATCAGGATCTGGACGCCAAAATTGTCGATCCACTTCAGCGCGCCGCCCCAACCCGCCAGCGTGATGGCAATGATCGGGAAGGTGACGAGGAAGCCGAGTCCGGCCAGCGAGAACAGGCGTGAATGGCGCTGGAAGAAGCCGATCGTGCCATGCGGCAGCAGCCGCACCATCGATTTGCCTTCGCCGCGCTTCTGCTGGCGCAGCGCCATCAGGAAGCGGCCGACGAAGATGATCGCAACAGCCCAGGCGACGGCATCCCAGCGCGGATCGAGGACGAGGACGTTGTCGAGGTTCTGGCGTGTGCCCCAGGCGATGATCGGGATGCACAGGCCGAATGTGACGAGGGCGGCGAAGGCGGCTTCCTTCAGCGCCGTCATCATGTCGACCTGGCGTGCGGCCGGTAACTGTTTGACGGGAGCCATGCGTCAGACCTTCTCGACTTCGGGTCGACCGAGGATGCCGGACGGCATAAAAACGAGCACCACCGCAAGGATGCAGAAGGCGGCGACGTCCTTGTAGTCGATGGTGAAATAGGCGGACCAGAACACTTCGATCAGGCCGATCAGCAATCCGCCGATCACCGCGCCGGGGAGCGAGCCGATGCCACCCAGAACCGCCGCGGTGAAGGCCTTCACGCCCGGCGTAAAGCCGTCGGCGAAGTTCACGACGCCGTAGAGCACGAGGTACATCACGCCGGCTACCGCGGCGAGCGCTGCCCCCATCACGAAGGTGATCGAGATGGTGCGGTCAACGTCGATGCCGAGCAGGCCGGCCATCTTGCGGTCCTGTTCGCAGGCGCGCTGGGCGCGGCCGAGGGAGGTCTTCTGGACGATGAACCAGAAGGCGGCGAGCAGAATCGCGGTGGTGAGGATGATGACGATCTGCTTGTAGGAGATCTGGACCGAGTAGGTCGTGCTCTCGATCAGCGTGATCGACTTGTTCAGCATCGGCGGGATCGACTTGTTGCGCGGACCCTGCACGACCTGGACGAAGTTCGTCAGGAAGATCGACATGCCGATGGCCGAGATCAGCGGGGCCAGTCGGAAGGAACCGCGCAACGGCCGGTAGGCGACACGCTCGATCGTCCAGTTCCACAGCGACGTGAAGAACATCGCGAGCACCAGCACGAAGATCAGTGCCACGACGATGAGGCCCGCGCCGAACCAGGAGGCGATCAGCATGAAGAAGATCAGCGCGATGAACGCGGAGAGCATGAAAACGTCGCCATGGGCGAAGTTCACCATGCCGATGATTCCGAAGACCATCGTGTAGCCGATGGCGATGAGGCCGTAGATCGACCCCAGGGTCAGCCCGTTGATGAGCTGCTGGAGGAATACTTCCATTGACGACGTCTAACCCCTCGAACCAGCTCCCGTTCTCTTCGCCGGCATGACGCCGACGCATGCGGGATGCGATTGCTATGCAGAGCTACCAATGGCTTGCGTCTGCGACAATCCACCCATGCCATATTTCTGTCAAAAGCAATCTCGGACCGCTTGCTCTCGAAACAGGCAGAATTCTGTGCAGTGCAGCGCCAATTTGGCGCAAGATGATTGTCTATTGTGCGGTGCGGTATCCCCCTTCGGGCACGTGAAACGGGTACTGAAGGGGCTGTCAGGCGCGATCGGTCACCTCGGAGCCGCGGGCCAGCGGAACGAGATCGTCGAGGGCGACGGTGTTGTAACCGGTGATCCGGGCCCGGCCCTCGATCGAAGGTATAATGACGTCGTGGGCCCCGATCTTGGCAGCCTGTTGGCGCATCGGCGGATATGAGGATGGTGCCTGACACCATCATGGCTTTGATGATGGTGTGATTGTCGAGGAGGCGGGCGCCCAGTCGCTTCGCCAATTCGCGGCCGATGGTCAGTTCCCCGCAGCCCGGCCAGCCATTGATATGGATGATCAGGTCGGGACCAGCCATGCCGCCTCTCAGAACCGATTCGGGCTGAAATGGCCGAGATCGATCGCCGACGGGCGGCTGGCGATCAGATCGGCGACGAGGTCGCCGGTCACCGCAGATTGCGTCATGCCGTAATGGCCGTGGCCGAAGGCAAGCACGACGCTCGGGTTGCGCGCTGCCTTGCCGATCACGGGCAGGGAATCCGGCAATGACGGCCGGAAACCCATCCAGAGACGTCCACTGTCGAAGGCAGGCAAGCCGTCGACGAGGCTGGTGGCCTTGTCATAGAGCGCCCGCGTCCGCGCGTGATTGGGTGGTGTATCAAGGCCGCCGAACTCGACCGCGCCGCCGATTCGCAAGCCGCTGTCGAGCGGGCTCATGACGAAGCCGTGCCCTTCGAAGCCGATGGGCCGCGATGTCAGCCCTGTGCTGCCGGGGAAGCTGACATTGTAGCCGCGCTCGGTATCGAGCGGCACAGCGTTTCCGAGAGCGGCAGCGAGCGGCTTCGACCAGGCTCCTGCGGCGATCACGGCACGGTCCACCACGCGCTGCCAGCCATCGCGGCCGATCAGGGCAGGGCGAGCGGCCATCGAGAGGTTGCTGACCTCGGCCTTCTCGAACTGGGCACCGCGCGCCAGCGCCGCCTCGAACAGGGCGAGCGTCAATTCGAGCGGGTCGCTGATATGGGCGGCATCGGGGTGGAAGGCTGCGCCGACGAAACGGTCTTTCAGGGCCGGTTCGAGCTGACGAAGCTCGTCAGGGCCGATCATCTCGACCTTGATGCCAAACCCTGCCTGTCGCGGCGCGATGCGCCGAGCTTCCGCGAAAGCGGCGTTGTCGGTGAAGGCGTAGAGCCCGCCATTGCGATGAATGTGGCGACTGAGTTTCGTGGCCTGTGCCAGCTTCAGCCAGGCCGGCAGGGCCCGCTGCTGCAGGGCGCCGAGGCCCTGGACCGAGCGTTCATAGGCGGCCGGGCGCGCGGCCAGAATGAAGCGAACCAGCCAGGGCAGAAGCTTTGGCAGATAGGCAGGGCGGATGGCGAGCGGCCCGAGGGGATCGGCCAGGAATTTCGGCACCTGTCGCAGATTCTTGGGACTCGCAATCGGCAGGATATCCGTGTGCGCGATCCAGCCGGCATTGCCGCGTGACGGGCCGAAGGCCGGCCCTTCCTTGTCGATGATCAGGACCTCGTGACCGTCATCGAGCAGGGCGTGCGCGGTGGCGATGCCCACGATGCCTGCTCCGACGATCGCGACCTTCATGAAAGGCTGAGCTCCTTCAGGGCTCCGGGCTTCTTCACCTCGATCTCGATAAAGGCGATCGGGTGGTCCGAACCGTTCATCACGTCATGCTGGATTCCGGCCGGGCGCATATAGGCTTGGCCCTGGGCCAGCGGAACGTCGGTGACCGTCGTCCCGTCATGGATGCGCAGCGTGCCGCCGAACAGCATGATGACGAAATAGGGCCAGCCATGGCTGTGCCAGCCGGTCACGGCACCGGGCTCGAAGTCCCAACGAGTGATGCGGATCGTCTCGTCGTCCTGTTGGACGGTTGGAACGGCGGGTGTCGTGCAGGTGAAAGCCACGGTACCTCCCGGAGCGGGTCAAATTTTCGGCAGGCTCAGCCGCTTGGCTTCCGCTGCCTTGACGATGGTCGCAAGACGAACGTGCTCCGCACCCTCCCAGGCGAAGTGCCGAGGCGATCGTGCGAGTTGATCACCGATGTCTCGGCCAATTTGATATTCTGGCCGAGTCGCGCCGAGACGTCGAGGTCGAGCCGCGGACGGAGCCAGAGACGGATTGCTTCGGTCTTGGCCATGCGGCCGGCCTCCGTGAGAGATTGCCGACGCTGGCAAGTACCGCGAAGCGATCGTCGCCGAGCGATGTCGATCTCGTCAGGGGACGAGGGCTTGGCGGTCACGGGAGGCCGGGCGCCGGTGCATTTCGCCATCGCAGAATGCTCCTTGCGTGTGAGGTCGTTTCGCTTGCAGATTGCATCGCGGCTGCTGCCGATCCGTATGGCCATGGTGATATATCAATGCTGGATGTCGCGTCAATCCTCGCCTTCGGGGACGGTGGAGCGAAATGAGCATGCGCTCCGCCGAGGAAACTCAGCTGTCTCCCGAGGCCGCTGCGCGCCTTCCGCCAAGCGCTGCGACAAGCCTTTCGGAGACCGCTTATCGCCGCCTCGAGGAGGCGATCGTGACGCTCTCCCTGAGACCTGGCGCGGTGCTGACCGAAGCCCAGCTGATCGATCTCGTCGGGGTCGGGCGCACGCCGGTTCGCGAGGCGCTGATCCGCCTCGCGCAGCAGGGACTGGTCGACATCCTGCCGCGCAAGGGCGTCGTCGTCACCGGCATCAATGCCATCGACATCATGGCGGCGCTGGATGCCCGGGAGGTGCTGGAGAGGCTGATCGCATCGGACGCGGCGAAGCGAGCGAGTCCGCGCGAGCGCATCATCATCATCGAGAAGGCGCGCGCAATGCGGGCTGCAGCCGAGGCCGGCGATGCCAACGCCTATATGCGGCTCGACAAGGAGCTCGACGCGGCGGTCGCCGCCGCCGCGCGCAGTCCCTATGCGACGCGCGCCGTCGAGCCGCTGCAGTCCCTGATTCGGCGAGCCTGGTACTATTTCGAGCGCGAGGATGATCTTGTGCCGGCGGCGGCGCATCACGTCGCCTTCGCGCAGGCCCTGGCGACGGAGGATCCCGCCGCAGCGAGTGCGGCCAGTGATGCGCTGATGCGGCATTTGCGCGCCGGCATGCTGGCGACACTTGGGCGCGACTGAGGATTGGGGCGCGTGCGGTACTGTTGATATATCTATTTCGGCAGCCATGGAGCCCATGACGGGATGACATTGCGGCCGTGCGCTGGCCATCCTGCTGGAAAATCCCTACATCAGCCGGCGAAGACCTTCATTCCTGCAGATTGGGCTGATGACCAAGACGTTCCAGGCCGTGCCCCATGTGACGGCCATTCCTGATGCGCCGGCTTTCCGTCAGGCAATGGCGCAGGTCACGAGCGCCGTGCATATCGTCACCACGCGGGGCGCGATGGGCCGTGCGGGCTTGACCGCAACCTCGGTCGCCTCCGTGTCTGACGCACCGCCGACCATGCTGGTCTGCGTCGACGGCATCAGCCGCACGCTCACCGCAATCGAAGCGAGCGGGGCGTTCTGCATCAACACGCTGGCGGGCAATGACGGGGAGCTCGCTGAGATCTTTGCGCGGCGCCGGGGCATCGAAGGCGAGGCCCGCTTCGCGACGGCGGAGTGGACGACGCTCGTGACCGGAGCCCCGGCGCTCGCCGGCTCGCTGGTCGCCTTCGACTGCCGGCTGATCGAGGTGCACCGCGTCGCGACCCACCGCATCCTGATCGGAGAGGTCGTGGCGATCGGCGGCCGGGGCCAGGGCAGCGGGCTGGTCTACCGGCGGCGCGGTTTCTCCGAGGTCTGAGGACGGTCAGACGTGTCCGGCTTCCTCGTCGACTTCGGCGAAGACGATAGCCGCTTCCTTGAAGGCATGATTGGCGGCCGGCACACCGGCATAGATTGCCGTCTGCATCAGCACTTCCTTGATCTCGTCGCGCGTCAACCCGTTGTTCAGCGCGCCACGGACGTGGATCCGGAACTCGCCCCAAGAGCCGAGCGCGGCTGCAATCGAGAGCACGATGATCGAGCGCTCGCGCTTGACCAGTCCAGGCCGGTTCCAGATGTCGTTCCAGGCGGTGCGGGTGATGAATTCCTGCCAGTCGCGGTTGAATGCGGTGACGCCGGCACTGGCCTTGTCGACATAGGCCTCTCCGAGCACAGCGCGGCGGGTCTTCATGCCATTGGCATAGCGGGTGGCGTCGTCCATGGCGGCCTCCTCAGGCGTTCAGGAAGTCGAGAACGGCCCGGCCGAAGGCCTCGGGCTGCTCCAGATTGGAGAGATGGGCGGCATCGAGCGTGACAAGCCCGGCGCCATGGATGGAATCGGCGATCTGCTGGCCGACAGCGGGCGGCGTGGCCGGGTCGAGCGCGCCGACAATCACCAGCACCGGCAGGACGATTGCCGTGATCGCCTCGCGCTGATCCATGTCGCGGATGGCGGCGCAGCAGCCAGCATAGCCGAGCGGTGGCGTCGTGGTGAGCATCGCACTGACGGTCTCCACGGTTTTCGCGTCGCGCTCTCGAAATCCTGGGCTGAACCAGCGTTCCAGCGTTGGCTGCACCAGCGGGCCCATGCCGTTGGCGCGGACATTGCGGATGCGGCCGTTCCAGAGATCGGGCGGTCCCATCCGGGCGGAGGTGTTGGCCAGCACCACGCGGTTGAGCCGCTTGGGCGCATGGGTCGCGAGCCATTGCCCGACCATTCCGCCCTTCGAAACGCCGCACCAGTGCACCTTGTCCAGGCCGAAATGATCCATGATGCCGGTCGCGTCGCCGGCGAGCTCGGCGAGCGAATAGGGCCGGTCCGGTGCCGTCGATTTGCCATGGCCGCGCGAGTCGTAGCGCAAGACGCGGAACTGCCTGGTCCATTCGGCGATCTGCGGATCCCACATGTGCAAATCGGTGCCAAGTGAGTTCGAGAGCATCAGGACAGGCACGTCCTCAGGCCCGTCGAAGCGGATATTGAAGGGCTCGCCCCGGATGGTCTCGATCGGCATCGTCCTGTCTCTCCCTCGCCTATTGTACCGCGATGTTGCCATCGCTGCTGATCAGAAGCGTCTTACCTGCAAGCGCAGCTTGCTGCGATGCCGGTATCCGGAGAGCCGGCGGAGTCGGCCAACCCATCTCACGCGCGACGACGAGGCCGAGCAGCAGGATCGCATCGGGCGTATCCATCAGAATCGCCGCGGGTGCCTTGCCGGCATGGACGAGTTCGAGCAGCACGGCCGAAGCAGAAGACGAGCCGATCGTGCCAGGCAGGGCCAGCACGGTGCCAGCGATGTTGCGGTCACGCTCGGGATGGCGCGCATCGATGATTATGCCCGTGCGCGGATCGACTCCGCCCCAGAAGCTGATCGATGCGCCGAGTGTCAGGCTCGTGCCCCTCACGTCGCCACCAGGGATCAGGATTTCGCCCTTCAGGACCATGTCCGCGGCTCCCTGACGAGGCGACCAGCGACAGCGCTCTCGACACATTCGGAGAGCGAGCCGTAGGTCACGGCATAGCCGGTATTGCCCGGCGCATATTGCGCGAACTTGCCGGAGTTCGTCATCAGCACCGCGCCTTGGATCTCGGGCAGGATCGGCGTCACCACCACGCAGGTATCGACGACGAAGATGACGCCGGCGTCTTCGAGGCGCTTGCGGCGGCCCTGCGCCTCCAGAGGTTGGAGCACGTGGCGGCCGGTATTGGCGTAAAGCGGGCGAGAAAGCGTGCGGTCCGCAAGCAGGCTCTCCAACTCCCCTATCTCCCTCAGGGAAAGGTGCGGCGAGCCGATGGCGACGGCATCGATACGGTCGGTCGCGCCTGCCGTGGAAAGCCCCGCAAGGGTCGCCTGCACCTCCTGATGCGTCAGCGTGATGCGTTGTTGCGGGGGCTGGTGCCCAAGTGCCGTGGCGAGATCCGGAGCTTCGGGCGTGACACCGACGACATGAAACAATCCAACCCCCCCGGCCGAGGCTGCGGCCGCACCGAGCGCCTTGAGACGGTCCTCCGTCGTGCAATCCTGAAGCCCCTCGATGACCACGACCGTACTGCCGGCTGCGCGTCCGAGAAAAGTGCCGAGCACAGGGTAGAATACGTCCGACCGACGCAGGTCTTTCGAGAGCCCGCCGACATCGAGCAGCAGCTCCGCAACGCGATTCTCGGCGCGGTGGAGGCCATAATCCGGGGCGCGACCGGCGATCGCGCAGGCGATGTCGAGGAAATCGCCGTAGCGGTTGGTGCGCGCTCCGAGCACCGAGTTGCAGAAGACGACGGCATTCGACTCGCCCCAGGCGACGTCGCTGCCCTGCGCGGGGCGGTGTCCGGCCTGGTAGGGCGCACAGGTCCAGCTCGGTTCGCAGCCCATCGCCTCATAGGCGCGCATCATGCGGGCCGCCATATCGCGCTGAGGCGCGGCGAGGCGGATGGCAGCGCAGCCGGCGGGGGCAAGCGAACCGACATTCAGCGTCGCCCGTACGGCGACCCTGGCGCCGCCCTCGACCAGCTTCTCCGCGAAAAGCGTGCCGGAATCGCCGTGGTAGAGCGCGCCGTCGATATGGGCCGAGGCGACGTGGATCAATCTCTGCGCACCCATCAGGCGGGCGGCTTCGGCGACGATGCGCAAGGCCATCGCTGAGCCGCCCCCTCGTACGCCGGAGGCAATCGCCCGTTCCTCGTCGGTCAGCTGCAGCATGTCAGTCCATATACTCCCGTTCTTCTTCGTAGAGGGTGAGTATCCGGTCGATGATGCTGTCGGTCGCTCCGCGATAGGTCGCGGGATCGAACAAGGTGTCGAGTTCGTTTTCACCAAGGCGGCCGGCGAGCGCCGGATGCTCCGAGAGAATGGACTTGAGATGCCTGCCGCTGGCCACGCAATCGCGGCTCGCCTCTTCGAGCAGGTGATGTGCCTGGGCCCGACCGAACGACGCTGCGAGCGCGAGCGAAACCCGCTCGGCCATGACCAGGCCGTTGGTGAGCTCGAGATTCTGCCGCATCCGTTCCGGAAAGACCTGCAGGCCCTCGATCAGCGCAACACTTTGATTGAGCGCCGCACCGGCGATGATGAAGAGTTCGGCAAGCGTGCGCCATTCGGCATGCCAGCCGCCCATGGCGCGCTCATGCTCCTGAGGCATGGCCGCGAGCATGGTCGAGACCAGTCCCGGAGCGCGCTTTGCTCCGGCGAGGATCAGCGTGCACAGCACCGGGTTGCGCTTGTGCGGCATGGCCGAGGAGCCGCCCTTGCCGGGGGCTTCCGGCTCGGCGAGTTCGCCGATTTCGGTCTGCGCCATCAGTGCCGTGTCCTGGGCGATTTTGCCGAGATGGCCCATGACGATGCCAAGCTCCGCCGCGATCCGCGCCGGCCGATGCCGCTCGGTGTGCCAGGGCGTCAGGACCGCGCCCGGCATCGTCCTGCTGAAATTCTGGAGCACGGCTTCAGCCTTGTCGCCGAGCGAGGCCAGCGTCCCGGCTGCTCCGCCCAACTGGTGCGAAGCCTGGCCGTAAATCATGAAATCGTCGTGGAAGCGGACGATTGGCCCAAGCCACTGCGCCAGCTTGACACCGAAGCTGATCGGCACGGCATGCTGGAGGAAGGTGCGCCCGATCATGGGCGTGTTGCGATGGCGCCTCGTCAGGTCGGCGAGGGCATGGGCGAGACGGGCGGAGCGCTGAAGGATCAGCCGGTAGGCCATGCGATATTGCTGGGCCTGGCCGGAATCGATCACGTCCTGGCTGGTTGCGCCGTAATGCACCCATTTGGCTGCTTCGGGATCGACCGCGGCGACGCGGCCGGTGAGTTCCTTGACCAGCGGGATTGCTGGGTTGCCTGCCAGAGTCGCGGCTTTGCCGATCGCACCGATGTCATAAAGTTCGGCCTTGCAGGCCGCCGCAATCACCTCGGCTGCGGCTGCGGGGATGACGCCGGCAACCGCCTCCGCTCGGGCGAGAGCGGCCTCGAAATCCAGCATGCCCTGCAGAAGCGCCCCGTCTTCGAACAGGAATGCCATCTCGTGATCGGCGAAGAGCTCGCCATAGAGCCCGGGCAGGTCACTCATGCCGGCTCCGTGTATTCGGAAACGCGTGGCGCAATGCAGGCTCGCTCCCCTTGTCTAGGCCGGCGCTTTCCGATCAAGGATAGGCCAATGGGTTCTTGGATAGACCCGAGGCGCGCTCGCCCGCAACATGGGTCTTTCGGCGCAGCCAAGATGGAGGAGTGACGCCGTGGCGATGACGATGAATGGCGAGGTCACCTTGCCCGCCAGCAAGGATGTGGTCTGGGTGAAGCTCAACGATGCCGAGGTGCTGAAGGCCTGCATTCCCGGCTGCGAACAGCTCACCAGGGACGACGATACGCATTTCTCCGCGGTGGTGAAGGTCAAGCTCGGGCCGGTGAAGGCAACCTTCCGCGGCAAGGTCGAGCTCGCCGATCTCGATCCGCCGAACGGCTACCGGATCGCGGGCGAAGGCGAGGGCGGTATCGCCGGATTCGCCAAGGGTGGCGCCAAGGTGGCGCTCAGTGATGCGGAAGCAGGGCAGACTTTGCTGAGTTACGAGGTCGAGGCGCAGGTCGGCGGCAAGCTGATGCAGCTCGGCTCCCGTCTGATCGATTCGGTCTCGAAGAAGCTTGCCGACGAGTTCTTTGCGAATTTCGCCAAGGCGGTCAGCGAAGGCTGAGCGCGCCTAAAGCATCGGCCCGAAAAGTGGATTGCGGTTTTCGGGAAAGCCGATGCGAACGCAGGAGGTAGATCACCGGATACGGTAGCCGGTCCGGTGATCTAGGAGACCTTGCGCAGCGAAGCGAGAGCCTCGCTGACAGTCGCTTCCGCGGCTCCGATCTGGAGCGCGATGTCCGATGCTGCGGTGTTGGCACGTTCGAGCGCTCTTGCTGTCGTGGCCAGGCCATGGTTGACGGCGGTTGCGCTAGCAATGGCCTCGTCGGAGCTGTTTGCGACCTCGGCCGCATCGCGGGCAATGCTGGTCGTGTTTTTTTTCAAGCAGAAGACGGCATACGAGATGGCTTCGGAATCGCCCCTGATCTCGCCAATCGTCTCGCCGATCGACGCAGAGTGGACGCTGCAAACCTCGGCGCTGGCGGCCAGTTCGGCGATCTGGCGGGCAATATCCTGCGTCGCGCTCGCGGTCTGGGTCGCCAGCGATTTCACTTCGGAGGCAACGACGGCGAAGCCACGGCCTGCCTCCCCGGCGCGTGCGGCCTCGATGGTGGCATTCAGCGCAAGCAGATTGGTCTGTGCCGCGATATCGGCGATGAGCCCGACCACGGTGCCGATGCTGCCGGTGACCTCGCGCAGTTTTGCGATGGCCGAATTCATTGCTTCCGCATCGTCAACGGCCCGATTGGCAATCTCGAGGCTTTGCCGGGCGCGGTGTCCGATCTCCGCGATGTTGGCCGACATCTCTTCGGTGGCGGCAGCTGTCTGGATCGCCTTTTCGCGCACGAGGGCGGAGGCGTGGGCGAGGCTACCGATCTGATTCTTGATGAAGGCGGTGGCGTCAGTCGTCTCGACGGAGGTCGAGACGAACTGCTCGACGGCGCCGCTGATCGTCGTATCGAGGCGACCGATACGGGACTTCATCAGCGCAGCGGCGTTGTCGAGGGCCTGTCCGCGCCGTTCCGCCTCGCCAGCCTCGATCTGCTGATCGATCGTGATTGCGGTGTTGATGTCGTAGGTCAGGATCCGCTCGATGATATAGAGATCGCGGCCCACATTCTTCGGGGATAGGACGAGACGCCAGCGGCTGGCGACCGAGATCGCCTGGAACAATGCGAAGGCGATCGAGACGCGTGGACGTGGACCGACCTTGGCGACGCGCTCCAGCACGCATAGCCGCTCGATCGAGTCACAATAGGCTTCGCCGAACTCTCCGTCGAACAGCTGCTTGAAATGCGCGGCTTCGGCCGGATAGAGCGTTTCGGAAACGGGCTCGACCGTGCTGCGCAGAGGCGCATGGATCATGAAGGCGCGGGCGAAATCCTTGGCAACGAGGCCGTCGATCACCCGGTCGACTATGGGGCGATAGCTTCGCAAGCGGTCGCGCTGGGCCTCGTCGAAGCCGATCGCGCGCAGCCGCCGCTGGATTTGATCAGAGATGGTCGACACCGACGCGTTCATGATCCCGACCAAAGCTTCGATAGCGATCAGCAAAGCTGCGATTGCCCGCGTTAACATTCTGCGAATGCAGAAGGTCGTTGCGCGGGCTTTCGGACGGCTGTGATTGTTGCAGTGCAGCGAGAGTGCTTGGCGAAAACAGCACTCAAAGGTCGCAAAATCGGCGCTTCATCTTATCGCCATCGCGCTTGACCGCGCAAAATCCCGGGTCCACATTCCGTTTCGAGCTGTTCCAAGAAAAAACTGCCTGATGAGGCTAGAGGTTTCGCGAACGGCTCCGGTTTCGGATTTCAGTGGCTGGGAGGGTCATTGGCCGGGTGCCGGACGTAGGGTCACAGGAGATGTGCTCATGGCCACGGTTTCGTTGACGGTGAACGGCAAAGCCGTCACCGCGAATGTTGATCCTCGCACCCTGCTGGTGCAGCTCCTGCGCGAGAACCTGCGATTGACCGGTACGCATGTCGGATGCGACACCAGCCAGTGCGGCGCCTGTGTCGTACATCTCGACGGCAAGGCCGTGAAGTCCTGCACCACGCTCGCTCTTTCGGCCGAAGGCGCGACGGTGATGACGATCGAAGGGCTCGCCGTGAGCGGTGTCCTGCACCCGATGCAAGAGGCCTTTCGCGAGCATCACGGTCTGCAATGCGGCTACTGCACTCCGGGCATGATCATGGCCGCGGTCGATATGGTGAACCGTCGTGGCCATTCGCTCGATGAAGCGACGATCCGCGACGATCTCGACGGAAATATCTGTCGCTGCACGGGCTACCACAACATCGTCAAGGCGATCGCCGCCGGGGCAGAGGCGATGGCTAGGGCGGCGACCCCGACGCGCAAGGCTGCCGAGTGACGCCTTCGGCCGGCGCGCTCCCGCGCAGGCCGGTTCTCAAGCCATGAGGCGTCCGCCAGAGGCGCCGTGCGAGGAGGGAACACCATGTCCGCAACCGGAATCGGCGCCGCTGTCCGCCGCAAGGAAGATCACCGTTTCATCACCGGCCAGGGCCGCTACACGGACGACATCAGCCGGCCGGGCCAGGCCTACGCCTACTTCTTGCGTTCGCCGCATGCCCATGCCACGCTCAACAGGATCGACGCCAAGGCCGCAGCGAAGATGCCCGGCGTGCTTGGCATCTACACAGGCGAGGATCTCGCAGCCGACAAGATCGGCGGGCTGATCTGCGGCTGGATGATCCATAACAAGGACGGTTCGCCGATGCGTGCCGGCCCGCATCCGGCACTGGCGCAGGGCAAGGTCCGCTATGTCGGCGACCATGTCGCGGTCGTGGTGGCCGAGACGCTGGCGCAGGCCAGAGACGCGGCCGAGGCGATCAGCGTCGATTACGGCGTGCTGCCGGCGGTGGTCGACACGGCGAGTGCTGCGACCTCGAAGACGCAGGTCCATGCCGAGTCTGCCGACAACACGGTCTATAACTGGCATCTCGGTGACAAGGCTGCGACGGAGAAGGCCTTCAAGGCGGCCAAGCACGTGACGAAGCTCGACCTCGTCAATAATCGCCTGGTGCCGAACCCGATGGAGCCGCGCGCGGCCGTCGGTGATTACGACCAGGGCGAGGGCGCCTTCACGCTCTACACCACCAGTCAGAACCCGCATGTCGCGCGGCTCGTGCTCTCCGCCTTCATCGGCATCGCGCCGGAGAACAAGCTGCGTGTCGTCGCGCCGGATGTCGGCGGCGGTTTCGGCTCCAAGATCTTCATCTATGCCGAGGAGACGGTCTGCGTCTGGGCCGCAAAGAAGGTGGGCCGACCGGTGAAATGGACCTCGGACCGCACTGAGGCCTTCCTCTCCGACGCGCATGGCCGCGACCATGTCACCCATGCCGAGCTCGCGACCGACGCGGATGGCAAGATCATCGGCATGCGGGTGAAGACGACGGCCAATCTCGGCGCCTACCTCTCGACCTTCTCCTCGTCGGTGCCGACCTACCTCTACGCTCCGCTTCTGTCGGGCCAATACGATATCCCGGCGATCTATTGCGAGGTCGATGCGGTCTACACCAACACGGCTCCGGTCGATGCCTATCGCGGCGCCGGCCGCCCAGAGGCGACCTTCGTGGTCGAGCGCCTGGTCGAGATTGCGGCGCGTGAACTCGGCAAGGATCCTGCCAAGTTCCGGATGCAGAATTACATCAAGAAGTTCCCGCATCAGACCCCGGTGATCATGATGTATGACACCGGGAACTATGCCGCCTCGATGAAGAAGGCGCTGGAGATCATCGACTATAAGGGGTTCGCCAAGCGCAAGCGGGACTCGGCCCGCAACGGCAAGCTGCGCGGTATCGGCTTCTCCTCCTATATCGAGGCCTGCGGTATCGCACCGTCGGCCGCGGTCGGCTCGCTGGGGGCGGGTGTCGGCTTGTGGGAATCGGCGGAGGTCCGGGTCAACCCCGTTGGAACCGTCGAGGTGCTGACCGGCTCGCACAGCCATGGCCAGGGCCATGAAACGACCTTTGCCCAGCTCGTCAGCGACCGGCTCGGTATCCCGATCGAGAATGTCTCGATCGTCCACGGCGACACCGACAAGGTCCAGATGGGCATGGGTACCTACGGCTCGCGTTCGGGCGCGGTCGGCATGTCCGCGATCGCCAAGGCCGTCGACAAGGTCATCGCCAAGGGCAAGAAGGTCGCGGCCTATGTGCTGGAGGCGGACGAGGCCGATATCGATTTCAAGGATGGCAACTTCCGCGTGAAGGGCACGGACAAGACGCTCGATTTCGGCTCCTGCGCGCTGCAGGCCTATATCGCTCACAAATTCAACGGGCAGGATCTCGAGCCGGGGCTGAAGGAAGGGGCATTCTACGACCCGACCAATTTCACCTTCCCGGCCGGTGTCCATATCTGCGAGGTCGAGATCGATCCCGATACCGGCATCACCAAGATCGAGCGTTGGGCGGCTGTCGACGATTTCGGCATCGTGATCAACCCGATGATCGTCGAGGGCCAGGTCCATGGCGGTATCGCACAGGGCGTCGGCCAGGCGCTGCTCGAAGGGGCGCGCTACAATCAGGACGGCCAGCTCGTGACAGCGAGTTTCATGGATTACTGCATGCCGCGCGCGGACGATCTGCCGTCCTTCGATGTCGGCATGACGGTGACGCCATGCCCGTCCAATCCATTGGGCATCAAGGGCTGCGGCGAGGCGGGCGCGATTGCATCTCCGCCGGCCGTGATCAACGCCATCACCGATGCGCTCGGCCATGAGGAGGTCACCATGCCGGCAACGCCGCAGGTGGTCTGGCGCGCAGCGCAAAAGAGCATCAAGCGAATGGCCGCCGAGTGATCTGAAAGGACAACACCATGTACGCTTTCACCTATCATCGCCCGGCCACGGCGCGTCAGGCTGCCGGCCTCCTCGCCAAGAAGGAGGATGCCAAGCTGCTGGCCGGCGGGCACACCTTGCTGCCCACCATGAAGCAGCGCCTCGCTTCGCCGACCCATCTCGTCGATCTCGGGGGCTGCGCCGATCTCAAGGGCATCGAGCGCAAGGGCCGCAATGTCGTCATCGGCGCGATGACGACCCATGCGGAAGTGGCGGAATCGGCTGTCGTCCAGGAGGCGATTCCGGCTCTCGCCTCTCTCGCCGCCCATATTGGCGACCCGCATGTGCGCCATCGCGGCACGATCGGCGGCTCTGTCGCCAATAATGACCCGGCGGCGGATTATCCGGCGGCGCTCATGGCGCTCGGCGCCACCATCGTCACCAGCAAGCGCAAGCTCACCGCCGCGGAGTTCTTCACGGGCCTCTACGAGACGGCGCTGGAGGAGGGCGAGATTGTCGTCAGGATCTCCTTCCCGCTGGTGTCGAAGGCAGGCTACGCCAAGTTCCGCAACCCGGCCTCCCGCTATGCGCTGGTCGGCGTCTTCGTTGCCAAGCGGGGCTCGGAAATCAGTGTCGCGGTGACGGGAGCCGGCGAAGGCGGCGTCTTCCGTTGGCCGGAAGCCGAGACCGCGCTGAAGGCCCGGTTCGCTGCAAAATCCCTTGATGGCATCAAGCACACGGCCAAGGGCATCAATGCCGACATGCATGCCGATGCCGACTATCGGGCGCACCTGATCGGCGTGATGGCAAGGGAAGCGGTTGCCAGGGCGACGGGCAAGTAGCCGAAGCCGATTGACCTTTGACGGAATCCTCCCCCACACAGGGGAGGATTTTTGCTGATTGGCTGGTTGCGAGCGGAACATGGACAAGATGGTCATCACGGCGCCCGAGGCGCCCGAGGCAGCTGGCGGCTATGCCCAGGCCCTGCTGGTTTCCGGCGCCAGCCGACAGCTTTACATCAGCGGGCAAATTCCGAGCACGCGCGACGGAACGGTGCCGGAGAGCTTTGCCGAGCAGTCTCGGTTGGTCTGGCGCAATGTCGAGGCCCAGCTTCGCGCTGCCGGCATGACGCTCGACAACCTCGTCAAGGTCACGACCTTCCTCTCGGATCGCCGCTATGCCGCGGAGAGCCGGCAGTCGCGCAATGAAATCCTCGGCGACCGGAAGATTGCGCTCTCCGTCGTCATCGCCGGTATCTTCGACGAAGCTTGGCTTCTCGAGATCGAGGCCATCGCTGCGGCCTGACCGGCTCTGCTTTTCGTCGCGAGAATCCCTTGAAAACTCCCGAATCCATCGACGCCACGCTCTCCCTCCTGCAATCGCAGGGCTATGTCGCCGATCGGGCTCTGGCGACGGTGCTGTATCTGGCCTTGCGCATGAAACGACCGCTCCTGCTGGAGGGCGAGGCCGGCACGGGGAAGACCGAGATTGCCAAGGTGCTGGCGGCCGCGCTCGGGCGTCGCCTGATCCGGCTACAATGCTATGAGGGGCTCGATCTCGCTTCAGCAGTCTATGAGTGGAACTATGCGGGCCAGATGATGGCGATCCGTCTTGCGGAGGCGGGCGGCGCTGCAGGGGATCGTGCCCGACTCGAATCCGATATCTTCTCGGAGCGCTATCTGGTCAAGCGCCCGCTCTTGCAGGCGCTGGAGCCGCAGGAGGGCGGGGCGCCAATCCTGCTGATTGACGAACTCGACCGCACCGACGAGGCTTTCGAGGCCTTCCTGCTCGAGGTTCTTGCCGACGCACAGGTGACGATTCCCGAGCTTGGCACCATCAAGGCGGCCGAGCCGCCGATCGTGATCCTGACCTCGAACCGTACGCGCGAGATCCACGACGCGCTGAAGCGCCGTTGCCTCTATCACTGGGTCGGTTACCCGGACACCACCCGCGAGCTTGCCATCCTGAAAGCCCGCGCACCGGAGGCCCCGGTCAAGCTGGCAAAGCAGGTCGTCGCCTTCGTGCAGGCGATCCGCAAGGAGGAGCTGTTCAAGGCGCCGGGCGTCGCCGAGACGCTCGATTGGGCAGGTGCGCTGGTCGAACTCGATGCGGTAGCCCTTGACCCCGCGATCGTCTCCGACACGCTGGGGGCACTGCTCAAGTACCAGGACGACATCCAGGCGATGCAGGGCTCGAAGGTGAAGGAGCTGCTGGATCAGGTGAGGGCGGACGTGCGGGGATAGGCACGCCTGCGTCGGGACAGGCCTTGTGTCACCCACCAACGTCTTTCCCTTCATTCGCGTCGCAAACAAGTGGATGCCCGGGACCGGCCCGCGCGTGATGGAGCAAGCAGATGAACGACGACATCAAGGCCATCGAAGCCGCAACCTGGACTTATCTCGACGGGCTCTATGAGGGCGATGTCGGCAAGCTGAGCCAGATCTTCCATCCGACAAGCGCGCTGACCCAATCGCTCCATGGCGAGCTCAAGATCGTGCCGCGCGCCGAATGGTTCGAGGCCGTGCGCAATCGCCAATCTCCGAAGGCGGCCGGAATGGAGCGTAGCGACCACATCCTGACCATCGATCTGGTGGGCCCGGCCCTGGCCTTGGTGAAGGTGAAATGCCAGATGCCGCCGCGCTACTTCACGGACCTGCTCTCCTTCGTAAGGGTCGATGGCAAATGGGTGATCGCGCAGAAGGTCTTCATGACCGAGACGGCAGCGTGATTGCGCTGCGCTGCCGTGGTTGGCCCTGGGCCGACCACCTACGTCTTGAAGCGTGGAGACAATGTGGAATGACTACATGGATGGTCGGGGTGAACCCGACCATGACGGCGAGCCCTCCATGACCGGCAAGCTGCCTGAGAATATCGTCTATTTCGCTCGCGCACTGCGGATCGCCGGTGTGCCCGTTGGTGCGGGGGCGGTGGTCGAGGCGGTCGAGGCGCTGGCAGATGGTGCACTCGGTGCACGCGATGACGTCTATTGGGCGCTGCATGCGATCTTCGTGAAGCGGCACGAGGACAGCGTAGTCTACGATCAGGCCTTTCGCCTGTTCTGGCGGCGGCGCAACCTGATTGAGAAGATCATGGCGCAAATGTCGCCAGTTTCTCCAGGGGCGGACAGCCGGCCGGAGAAGGCGGAAGCCGGTGCGTTGCGGGTCGCGGAAGCCTTTGCTCCGCCACGAGACGAGCATGACGAGCCCCCGGTCGAACTGACCGAACTTTCGGCGCGCCTCACCGTCTCCGATCGCGAAATGCTGAAGTCACGCGACTTCGCCCAGATGAGCGCGGCGGAGATCGCCAGGGCCAAGCAGCTGATGTCCGAGCTGCGCCTGCCGGCGGACACCGTGCCGATGCGGCGCTTCCAGGCATCGCATGTCGGCGCGCGCATCGACCCGCGCCGCACCTTCCGGCGTTCGCTCAGGGGCGGAGGCGGCTCGATCGACCTGGCATTCCGCGAGCGCGCCGAGATTCACCCACCTGTCGTCGCGCTCGTCGATATTTCGGGCTCGATGGCGGAGTATTCGCGCATCTTCCTGCATTTCCTGCACGCCATCACGGAGAAGCGCCGGCGCGTGCATTCCTTCGTCTTCGGTACGCGGCTGACGAACGTCACGCGCATGCTGCGTGCGCGTGACCCCGATGAGGCGCTGGCGCTCGCGGGCAAGGCGGCGCCCGACTGGGAGGGCGGCACCCGCATCGCGGATGCGCTGCACAGCTTCAACCGAGTCTGGTCGCGGCGCGTGCTTTCCGGTGGCGCGGTGGTGCTGCTCTTCACCGACGGGCTGGAGCGACATCTCGACGGCGAGCTCGCCTTCGAGATGGACCGGCTGCATCGCTCCTGCCGCCAACTCGTCTGGCTCAACCCGCTGCTGCGTTTCGATGCGTTCCAGGCGCGGGCCAGCGGCATCCGGGCGATGCTGCCGCATGTCGATTCGTTCAGGCCGATTCACAACCTCGCGGCGATGGCCGATCTCTGCGCCGCACTCTCGTCGGACGCAGACCGGAGAAGTGATCCGCGCCTGTGGTTGAAGAAGGCGGGGTGAGGCATGATCTCATCTGCACCGCAGCGGGAGCTCTCGCCATGATCAGCACCGATACCGATATTCTCGCCACTGCCGAGAGCTGGGCCAAGGCCGGACGCGGCGTGGCGCTTGCCACCGTGATCGAGACCTGGGGCTCTGCTCCGCGCCCGGTGGGATCGCATCTCCTGATCGACGAGGAGGGAAATTTCCTCGGCTCGGTCTCGGGCGGCTGCGTCGAGGGCGCCGTGGTGGAAGAGGCGGCCGACGTGATCGCCGATGGACAGGCGCGCACGCTTGAATTCGGTGTCGCCGACGAGACGGCCTGGAAGGTCGGGCTCTCCTGTGGCGGCCGCATCCGGGTCTATGTCGAGAAGGTGAACTGATGGCTTCCTGGGAAACACTCGCCGCCTTTGCGGTGCTGACGATCGCCGTCGCCTATTTCCCTGGTCCGGCGCTGCTCTACACCGCGGCACAGACGATCGCGCACGGCCGCCGCGCCGGCTTCATGGCGATGTTGGGCATCCATCTCGGCTGCTATCTGCACGTCATCGCCGCTGCCTTCGGTCTCTCGGCCGTGTTCAAGCACGTGCCGGAACTCTATGTCGCGGTGAAGCTCGCCGGCGCGCTCTATCTCGTCTGGCTCGGCATCGTCATGATCCGCTCCAGGCTGGGCGGAGCCGACGTCGAGGTCGCCCCGCCCAAGACCGTGAAGCGGGCATTGCTCGATTCCTTCATCGTCGAGGTGCTGAACCCCAAGGTGGCGCTGTTCTTCATCGCGTTGCTGCCGCAGTTCGTCGACCCCGCTTCCTCGCTGCCGGTCTGGGCGCAGTTCCTGATCCTCGGCACGATCGTGAATTTCGCCTTCTCCTCGGCGGATCTCGTGACGGTGCTGGGAGCGTCGGCAGTCATCAAGACGATGAAGACCAAGGCGGGATTTGCCTTCGGCCGCTGGCTCGGCGGCTCGTTGATGATCGGCCTCGGTGTCAAGCTCGCGACCGACAAGGGCTGAGAGATGGATCTTTCGCTGCTCTCCGCGCTCAATGCCGAGCGCGCCGCGCGCCGTGCCGCGGTGCTGGTCACTGATACCGGAAGCGGTGCGCAAAGGCTGGTGAGGGAGGTCGATCTCGCGAACGATCCGCTGGCCGATCTGCTCGGCAAGCAATTGCGCACGGGCAAGAGCGGCACGATCGAAGCGGAGGGCACAAGTTACTTCCTGACGGTGCAGGCGCCTCCACCGCGCGTCATGGTCACCGGTGCGGTGCATATCTCGCAGGCGATGGCGCCGATGGCGAAGCTGCTCGATCTCGATCTCATCATCATCGACCCGCGCACCGCCTTCGCGACACCCGAGCGCTTTCCCGATGTGACGCTGGTGCCGGAGTGGCCGAATGAAGCGATCAAGCAGCTCGGGCTCGACGGCTATACCGCCTTTGTCGCCCTGACCCATGATCCGAAGATCGATGATCCCGGGTTGGAGGCGGCCTTGCGATCGGACTGTTTCTATATCGGGGCGCTTGGCAGCCGGAAGACGCATGGCAGGCGCATCGAACGCCTGACGGCGGCGGGCTTTGACGAGGCGACGCTGACGCGTATCCATGCGCCGATCGGCCTCGACATCGGTGCCGTCTCCCCATCCGAGATCGCGCTCGCCATCCTGGGCGAGATCGTCATGACGCTGCGCGGCCCTCGCAGGTCCCTCTCATGAAGTTCGGCCCGGTCGCTATCGCCGACGCTGTCGGCTCTGTTGCGGCGCACTCGGTGCGCGCAGGCGAGGTCATCGTCCGCAAAGGGGCAACGATCACGGAGGACGATGCGCGGCGCCTGGCGGGGGCTGGCGTCACCGAACTCGTCGCGGTCCGGCTCGAAGCCGGTGACGTCGACGAGAATGTGGCTGCCGAGCGTCTTGCCAGGGCGCTCGCCGGGCGCGGCGTGGTGACCGAGGCTCCCTTTACCGGCAGGGTCAATCTCTTTGCCGCGGCTGCCGGCGTCCTGATGCTCGATGTGCAGGCGCTCGAAGCTTTCAACACCATCGACGAGGCTATCACCGTTGCGACGTTGCCTGCCCTCAGGGCGGTCGTTGCTGGCGAAATGGTCGCGACGGTGAAAATCATTCCCTATGGTGTCCCAGGCCAGCGCGTCGAGGACGCGATCGGGCGGATCGGCGCGCTCCGCCCGATCGCGGTCAACGAATACCAGTCCAAATCGGTGGCCGTGATTTCGACATTGCTGCCGGGCCTCAAGCCTTCGGTGGTCGACAAGACGCTGCGGGTGATGGCCGAACGCCTTGCTCCGGCAGGCGCACGTCTTGAATCGGACGAGCGTGTGCCGCATCAATCGGGACCGCTCGCGGAGGCCATCCGCAAGGCGGTGGCGGGGCCGGCTGAAATCGTCGTCGTCTTCGGCGCATCGGCCATCACCGACCGCAGGGACGTGATCCCGCTGGCGCTGCAAGAGGCAGGCGGGCGTATCGAACATCTCGGCATGCCGGTCGACCCCGGCAATCTGCTGCTGCTCGGCGAACTCGACGGCAAGCTGGTGATCGGCGCCCCCGGCTGCGCCCGTTCACCCAAGGAGAATGGTTTCGACTGGGTGCTGCAACGCGCGCTTGCCGGTGTCCCTGTGACCCGTGCGGACATTCAGAAGATGGGGGTGGGCGGCCTGCTGATGGAGATCGTCACGCGGCCGCAGCCGCGTGCTCCTGGTCATCAGGCCGTGGCAGCCGTTGCCGGACTCGTGCTCGCGGCCGGGCGCTCGACCCGGATGGGGGAGCGCAACAAGCTGTTGCAGATGGTACGTGGCGAGCCTCTCGTTCGTCACGCTGTGAAGGCGCAGCTTGCCTCCCGCGCTGCGCCTGTGCTGGTGGTCACCGGGCATCAGGCGGCCGAGGTCAAGGCGGCGCTCGCAGGGCTCGATGTCGTATTCGTGGACAATCCCGATTTCGCGGCCGGCCTTTCCAGCTCGGTCCGCGCCGGCCTCGGAGCCTTGCCGGACGATGTTCCTGGTGCGGTGGTCTCACTCGGCGACATGCCGAACGTGACTCCGCAGGTGATCGACCGGCTTTCGGAGGCTTTCGCCGACCGGCCCGACGCTCTCGCCGTGGTGCCAACCCTGTTCGGCCAGCGCGGCAACCCGGTACTCTTGTCGCGTGCGCTTTTCCCGGCGGTGGAGCGCCTCTCGGGCGACCAGGGGGCTCGCCGCCTGCTGGACGCGGCTGGAGAGTCGGTCGTGGAGGTACCGCTCGACGATCCCGCGATTGCGATCGATGTCGATACGCCTGAGGCACTGAAGGCACTGACCGGATAAGGGGTAGGCAGTCCGCAGTCGCCAACGGACGCCGCGCGTCGCAGCCTGGATGCCGACGCAGGGCCGTGAATCGCATGTCTCGGGATAGGCGCCTGTCGACATGGCGACCTCGGACGGATTGCCGCGTAGGTCTCGCAGACTCGCCGCTCCCAAAGCATCGGCCCGAAAAGTGGATTGCGGTTTTCGGGAAAGCCGATGCAAACACAGAAGGTTAGATCATCGAACCGGATACGATATCCGGTTCGATGATCTAGACGAGACGCCCAGTATCTGGTTCTCGATCCCGTCGGCGCGGCCATGCGGCGCGTGCCGCATGCTCAGCCCGCGACCGACGATGGCTAGGGCTACACGCGATGTGCGGTCGCTTTGGCATTGGTTTTGCAAGATTTTGTTAACCAGGCAGGCGCAGCCTCAAGAAATCGGCTACACTTTCATCGCATCGCGACGAGGGAGGGGGCGATGGTATCAGAGGACTTCATAAAGCAGCTCAAGGGCTACGGGCTGACCACGGCGACGATTCTCTATCGCATGCCGGATCATCCCAGTGTGCTGCAGACCTTCATCTGGCAGCACTATGATGTGGCGCCGCGCTTTCCGGTGCTCCGCGATTTCCTAGACTTCTGGCGTCGTGAGCTCGACGGGCCGCTGCATTCAGTGGTCGTCGCGCATTCGCGTCTGCTCAGGCCGGCCGAGATCGTGAACGTGAACGGCGTGCTGACGCTGCATTGAGCGTCTGCGCCGAGGGCGCTTGTTGGGCAAAGGGCGAGCGTGCTAGGTCGCAGCTCCCCAATGGCAGACCATCACGCTTGTCATCGCCCTTGCGCACATCTGGACTACTGACGGCTCTCGCGACCTTGCCCGGTGAGCGTATTCCCGTCGGAACTATCGTCGCAGCTCTGAAGGATCGGACCTACGCGCTGCTCGTGGTCCTGCTCGGGCTGCCGAACTGCCTGCCGATGCCACCGCCAATTCCGCTGGTCTGCGGGCTCGTGCTTGCCTTCGTGGCGGCGCAGATGCTGGCCGGGCGCGCCATGCCCTGGTTGCCCGAAGGGCTGCTCGGCAAGACCATCGGCAAACCGGAACTGGCGAAGGCCGTGTCGCGCGCGCTGCCTCCCCTCGTCCGGCTGGAACGAATTTCGCGGCCGCGCCTGACGATGCTGGGAGGGACGGTGGCGATTCCGATCCTTGGCCTGCTGATCTTGATCCTCGCCCTCGGCCTCGTGGTATCGGCGCCGTTCATCGGACAGATTCCGCTCGGTCTTGCCGTCTGCCTGGTGGGGTTGGGGCTGGTCGAGCGGGATGGGCTGTTCATCATCGCGGGGACGCTGGTCGGTATTGGCGGCCTTGTCCTGAGCGCCGGATTTGCCTACGCGATCGTCAGCGGGATTTCTGAACTGATCTGACGATTGGCGCCGTCAGGCCGCAGCGAGACTGGCGGCGAATGGCATATCGAGGGCGCGTAACCGCTCGATCTCCTCAGGCGGAACCGCCTTGGAGAACAGGAAGCCCTGTAGCTCGTGGCAACCGATCGCCTGCAGGAAGCGGTGCTGCTCGGGCGTCTCGACGCCCTCGGCGCAGACCCGCAAGCCGAGAGCCCGCCCGAGATGCACGATCGAGTGGACGAGGATCGCGGATTCGCCCGTCGTCTCCATATATTCCAGGAAGGATCGGTCGATCTTGATCTTGTCGAACGCGAAACGCCGCAAGTAGATCAGACTGGAATAGCCGATCCCGAAATCGTCGAGTGCGAGGCCGATACCATAGGCGCGCAGGTCCATCAGCGCGGCCTCGGCGGCGTCGGCGTCTTCGACGACGACGCCTTCGGTCAGCTCCAGCTCGAGGCGGCTCGGATCGAACCCGGTTTCCTCGATGATCCGGATCGTGTTCTGGACGAAATCCTTGTGCCGGAACTGCACCGGCGAGACATTCACGGCAAGCCGCAGTTCCGGCCAGTGTTTTGCTTCGAGGCAGGCACGGCGCAGCACCCATTCGCTCAGAGGCACGATCAGCCCGCGCTCCTCGGCGACAGCGACGAATTCCGAGGGAGGCACCATGCCATGGAGCGGGTGTGGCCACCGCACGAGGGCTTCGACGCCGGTGATGACGGTCCCGTCGACAGAAACCTGCGGCTGGAAATGCAGCTGCAATTCGTCCCTTGCTATGGCCTTGCGCAGGTCTTCCTCGACGACGCGCTTCATCTGGAGCGCGCGGTTCATGCGCGGCTCGAAGAAGGAGTAGCGGTTCCGGCCCTCGTTCTTGGACTGGTAGAGTGCCGTATCCGCCAGTCTGAGCAGCGTCTCGCGGTCGTGGCCGTCCTGGGGAGCGAGCGCGATACCGATCGAGCAGCCGATCACGGTGTCGATGCCCATCAGGTTGAAGGGGCGTGTCAGGGCTTCGAGAATGCGCTCGCCGAGAGCGGCGCTGCCGCTGGCATCGTGCAGATTGGTCTGGATGATGCCGAATTCGTCGCCGCCAATGCGGGCGACGGTATCGCCGGTACGCATGACGCCCGCGAGCCGTTCCGCGACCTGCCGGATCAACTCGTCGCCGGCCTTGTGGCCATAGGTATCGTTGACCGATTTGAAGCGATCGAGATCAAGCAGGATTACGGACAGTCCTGTCTTGGTCCGGCTGATCTGAGCCAGTTCCTGGTCAAGCCTGAGGTCGAAGGTGCGCCGGTTGGGCAGAAGCGACAGCTCGTCCTGCGCGGCGAGGCGCTGGATCTGCACTTCGCGCAGCCGGATTTCATTGGCGGCTCCGCGCAGACGCCGGATCGCATAGAGCAGGATGCCGGCGAAGATCAGTCCCGCTGCGGCCAGGGCCCAGATGAACTGCCGGATCATCGCATCCCCGGGGCGCTCCGGTGTCCAGGTCAACCAGGCCCTGGTGACGCCGTCGGGAGCGGCGAGGTCGCGGCGCAGCAATGAATCGGCGGGCATCGTCCGGGTGATGCGCAGCCCGCTGATGCGATAGCGCGTTGCCATCTCGTCCAGGATCGTGCTCGTGACGCGCCGATAGCCGATGAGGTTGATCGGCGCGTCCGCCTTCTGGAGGTGGAGATTGAGAACCTGCTCGAGATCGGCGGTCAGAATGGCCAGAACTTCGTGGCCATCATAGATCAGGCTCGAACGGAAGCCTGGGAGGAACCCTGTGCCGGCTGCCGTCTTGCTGGTCACTGGAGTCTGCGACGGGCTCGGGAGCGTGGGATCGAAGAGGCGCAGGCCTTCGTAGCCCGCCTGATAGGCTTCGGCGTTGTTCTCCACGCCTGCAAGGACGCGGCCGCTCTTGGTGACGAGATAGACGCCGTCAAATTCCTCGAAGCGCTGGCTCAGCTTTGTGAAGGCCCATCGGAGTGTTGCTGCTGGAATGGCCGGGTGGAACGCTGCCTGCAGCGTTCCGGTCGAAGCCAGGCTTTCCAGCCGCAGGCGCCGCAGCCGGAGTTGGTTCTCCATCGCGGCCTCGATCCGGTCGCGCTGCCGCGTTGCTTCAACGGTATTCGCGTTATGCGCAATCGTCAGGACGACGGTGATCGCAGCTGCCATGACCAGCATGAAGGCACAGGCGAGCGTCGTCACGGTGCTGGTGAGCATCCGCGCCGAGGAGTCCGCGTTGGTCGTCTTCGCGACAGAGGGCGAATGCATCAAGGGTCTCAGAACCGTCGGAACCTGCACCTTTGCAGCCGATTCTTGATATCCGGTTGCTAAACAGGCCCGCAGTCGTCAAATTTCAACCTCCGGATGGTCCGTAGGGAGGGCGCGGGATCGCCTGATGCGCCGCGCGCAGTGCAGCGGACCAACGCTCGCGCAGATCATGGAAATAGGGTTCCCCGGCCTCGATACGCCGGTTGAGCTCCGGTTCTTCGGCATTTCGCCGCATCACGATCAGGTCGATAGGCAGGCCGACTCCCAGATTCGAACGCATGGTCGAATCCATCGAGATCAGGCCGACCTTCAGCGCATCATAGAGATGGGTCTTGAAGGTCACGGCCCGGTCCAGAATCGGCTTGCCATATTTGTGCTCGCCGATCTGGAGGAAGGGGGCATCCATGCCGCATTCGATGAAATTTCCCGCGCCGTAGACCATGAAGAGCCGCATGGGCTGGCCCATGACCTGGCCTCCAAAAAGCAGAGAGATATCGAATTTCAGCCCGGCTTCCGCCAAGGCCGGGCCGTCCATCTCCCGGACGGTGCGAACCGCGCGGCCGACGAGCTGCGCTGCCCGGAACATCGAGCCAACGCTCTGGAGCGTGTCGAGTTCTCCGGTCTCGGGGTTGAGCAACCCCTCATGGAGCAGGCTCACCACCGATTGGGTGACAGAGAGGTTGCCTGCCGTCGCCAGGGCGAAGCTGCGTTCGCCCGGCCAGGAGAAGACATGCAGCTTGCGGAAGGTCGAGATGTCATCAAGCCCGGCATTGGTGCGGGTGTCGGCGATCATCACGAGCCCGTCCTGCACAAGAAGTCCGGCGCAATAGGTCACAGGCTGGTTCCTTCAAATAGATCATCGGACCGGATATCGTATCCGGTCCGATGATCTAACCTTTTTGTGTTTGCATCGGCTGTCCCGAAAACCGCAATCCACTTTTCGGGCCGATGCTATAGCCGGTCCGGACGCGTTCATGCGTCCTGGGACATCTTGATCGGGCAGCCATCAGGCGGCTGCGGCAGTCGCGATCGCTTCGCCTATTGATTGGCGAGCTGCGCGTTGGCTGCGCGAGCGCTGACCAGCACGGCGAGGTTTTCGCCGCTGCCGCCCTTGCGTGCGCCGCGGACAGGCGCCGCATCGGAGAAATCGAGGCCGGCTGCAATGCGGACATGCGTATCGATCGGGCACAATCCGTTGGCGCAATCGAAACCGATCCAGCCATAATCAGTGAGATGCGCCTCGGCCCAGGCGTGCGCCCCCTCCGCCTCGGGCAGGGCATCGGATTGCGCGACATAGCCGGAGACATAGCGGGCCGGGATTCCGAGCTGGCGTGCGCAGGTCATGAAAATATGGGCGAGGTCCTGCGGAATACCGCCGCCTGCCGCGAAAGCAGCCGCCGCCCCGACACCAGTACGCTGGCCGGACCGGTCGCAGGCAAGGAGGTCGTGCAGCGCCTCTGTCAATGCGTGCATCTTGGCGAGCGGCGTCGCGTCGGCGCGCGTCGCCGTCATGGCGAAGTCGCGCAAGGCATCGTCAGGAGTCGTCAGCAGGGTATCGCGCCGGAACACTTCGGGCGGCACGCGCTCGATCGTTCCGCGAATGACGCCGGCGAGATCCAGGGTCTCGATGACGCCGCCGACATGGATCGCGAGATCAGAGATCGGACCATCAGCCGAGAAGGTATGAACGATATTGCCGTGCGCATCCTGACCCGCGCGCAGATTGCCGTCGACTGTCGGCTCGATGCGCCAGGACATCACATGCTGGCCGTCATGATCGCGCGGGGTCAGCCGCAGGATCTGCGTCAACTGTCGCACGGGCTCGTCATAGGCATAGGTGATCGAGTGGGAAATCCTGATCCGCATGGGCGATCGCTGTCTCGATGGGCGCGTTGGTTTCCGGTCCATATCTAGCGTTCGGCGGGCGGGCAGGCGAGCCCGCCGCGCTCCTTATTGCAGATATTGCTCCGAGATCGTGAGGCCGAGGCGACCGTTCTCGCTGATGAAGTCCGAGATGAATTCGTGGAGCCCGTGCTGGAAGACGGCGTCGATTCGGGCGTTCGAAAGGCTTGCCAGCGTCTTGCGGGCGTGGCGCTGGGCCGGGCCGTGACGGCCATAGGCGTCGCCGAGAGCGTCGAGGAAGCGTGAGATGTTCTCGTAGCAGGCGGCGAGCGAGCGGGGCATGCGGCGGTTGAGGATCAGCAGATCGGCGATCAATTGCGGTTTCACGGCCTCGCGATAGACCCAGTGATATGCGGTCAGTGCCGAGACCTCGCGCAGCACTGTGGTCCATTGGAAATAGTCGAGCGAGCCGCCGACCTGTTCGCTCTCGGGCAGCAGGACATGGTATTTCACGTCGAGGATGCGGGCCGTGTTGTCGGCACGCTCGATATAGACGCCCAGCCGCGAGAACCAGTAGCTGTCGTCGCGCAGCATGGTCCGGTAGGCCGAGCCGTCGAACACCAACGAGACATTCTTCACCCAGTCGAGGAACCTGGCGAACTCCTCGCGGTCCATGCGCTTCTTCTCGAAGCGTTGCAGTTCCAGCCAGGCGCTGTTCAGCGCGTCCCACATTTCCGAGGTGAGCGCGGTGCGCACCGCGCGGGCATTGGAGCGGGCAAGCGCAAAGCAGTTGCGGATCGAGGACAGGTTGTCCGGATTGAAGGTAAGGAAATCGCAGACATTGCGCTCATTCGCCTCGCCATAGGCCTTGGCGAAGGTCTCCTCGCAGCCGGCGGTCGCGACCGCGCTGTGCCATTCGGTACCGGCTCCACCATAGGATGAGGGCAGGTTGGTGAGCCGCATCGTCGCATCGAGGATGCGGGCGAGATATTCGGCGCGCTCGACGTAGCGGGAGACCCAGTAGAGGCTGTCGGCGGTGCGGGAGAGCATGGTCAGATCCGGCCTTTTCGCAATGCGCGGGGCGTCCTGGAAACGGGAATGCGGAAATGCGCGGTTGCCATCATGCATCGAGCACCCAGGTGTCCTTTGTTCCGCCGCCCTGGCTGGAATTGACCACGAGCGAGCCTTCCTTCAGCGCAACGCGGGTGAGGCCGCCAGGCACGCAGGAAATGCCGTTCGCGCCGGACAATACATAGGGCCGCAAGTCGACATGCCGCGGGGCGACGCCGGACGCGACGAAGGTCGGGCAGGTGGAGAGCGCCAGGGTCGGTTGGGCGATGAAGCCTTCCGGCTGCGCCTTCAGCTTTTTGCGGAAGGCTTCGATCTGGGCCTTGTTGGCGTGGGGGCCGACAAGCATGCCATAGCCGCCGGAACCGTTGACCTCCTTGACGACGAGCTTCTCGAGATTGTCGAGCACATAGGCATTGGCCTCCGGCTCGCGGCAGCGGAAGGTCGGGACGTTCTTCAGGATCGGCTCCTCGCCGGTGAAGAATTTCACGATCTCCGGCATGTAGCTGTAGACCGCCTTGTCGTCGGCGACGCCGGTGCCGACTGCATTGGCGAGCGTGACGTTTCCGGCCTTGTAGGCGCCGATGATGCCCGGTACGCCAAGCACCGAATCCCCCCGGAAGACCAGTGGGTCGATGAAGTCGTCGTCGATGCGGCGGTAGATCACGTCGACGCGCTTGGGCCCCTGCGTCGTGCGCATGTAGACGACATCGTCCTTGACCAGCAGGTCCGAGCCCTCGACCAGCTCGATGCCGAGCTTGTCGGCCAGGAAGGAGTGCTCGTAGAAGGCCGAGTTGTATTGCCCGGGCGTGAGCAGGCAGATCGTTGGGTCGGATGAGGCGCTGCGCGGCGCGACCGAGCGCAGGGTCGCGAGCAGCTGGTCAGGATAGTTGTCGACCGGTGCGACGCGGTGCATCGCGAAGAGCTCCGGGAAGAGCCGGAGCATCACCTCGCGGTTCTCCATCATGTAGGAGACACCGGAGGGGGTGCGGGCATTGTCTTCGAGCACATAGAACGTGTCAGCATCGACGCGCACGATGTCGATGCCGGCGATGTGGCAGTAGATGCCGTGCGGCACCTGGAAGTCGACCATTTCCAACTGGTAGCACGCGTTGCGATAGACCAGGTCCGGCGGAATGATCCCGGCCTTCAAGCATTCCTTTGGCCCGTAGACGTCGGCGAGGAACATGTTCAAAGCGGTGACGCGCTGGCGCAGGCCCTTCTCGAGCTTGGCCCATTCCGGCTTGGTCAGTACGCGCGGGATGATGTCGAACGGGATCAGCCGTTCGGTCGATTCTTCGTCGCCATAGACGGCAAAGGTAATGCCGATGCGTCGGAAGAAGAGTTCGGCCTGGCTGCGCCGCAGAGCCAGCATTTCGGGTGGAGCTTCCTTCAACCAACGATCAAGCGCTTCGTAAGCGGGCCGCAATTCGGCACCGGTGCCGGTCATTTCGTCGAAGGCGACCATGTCAGGCGTCTTTCCCCGTTTTGACCAGCCTATGCGCATTCGTGACGGTTCGGGAAGGGGGCGATTGATCACTGATAAATCGGGCCGTGCCCAATCCTTGGGCACCATCCGCGCCGATTGCGACGTGGTGCAGGTGCAGGCTGTCCTGGGCGCCTTGGGCAGGGTGCGGGACGGAGCCGTCTACAATGCGTCTTCGCCGATGCTACGCTGGCCTGGCCGATCAACTGGATGATCAGCGCAGCCAGCCACTCGGTCGCCCGCGCCTCATCGGTCCTGCCGCACAGGACCTCGCCGGACACAGATTCGGCCGCTGCGCCGCGGCCGGGGCTCTATCTGCCGGAAGTCGATCCTGGCGCCCAATTACTATGTCGGCCGTATGAAGGAGTTCTGTGCTCAGTTCCGCAGGGCCTGACGCAGAGTGTGAGTGAGCCCGATTGCGGCGCAAAGCTTCGCGCCGCCTAGATCGTCGGACCGGACATCGTATCCGGTTCGAAGATCTAACCTTCTGTGTTTGCATCGGCTTTCCCGAAAACCGCAATCCACGTTTCGGGCCGATGCTTTAGATCAGCCCCAGCCCCCGGAAGCTCACATGCCCGTCGCGGCCGACGATGACGTGGTCATGGATCACGATGCCGAGGGGCTTGGCGATATCGACGAGTTCGCGCGTCATCTTCACGTCGGCACCCGACGGAGTCGGGTCACCTGAAGGATGATTATGCGCGAGGATGATCGCGCTCGCCGAGAGTTCCAGCGCGCGGCGCATCACCTCGCGGGGATAGACGGGCGTGTGGTCGACCGTGCCGGTCTGCTGCACCTCGTCCGCGATCAGCGCGTTCTTCTTGTCGAGGAAGAGGATGCGGAACTGCTCGCGTTCGGCAAAGGCCATTGCCATTCGGCAATAGTCGAGAACCGCAGACCAGGACGACAGCACCGGGCGTTTCGCCACCGCTCCCCTGGCCATGCGCTGCAGGGCAGCCGCGACGATCTTGAGATCCTGCGCAACCCCCGCGCCGACGCCCTTGACCTCGGTCAATCGCGCGGCCGGCGCGCCAAGCACCTCGGCGAAAGAGCCGAAGCGCTGGATCAGCTCCTTGGCAAGCGGTTTCACGTCGCGCTGCGGGATGGAACGGAAGAGCAGGAGTTCGAGCAGCTCGTAGTCGGGCAGGGTGTCCGGTCCCGCCTCCTGGAAGCGGGCGCGCAGCCGTGCACGGTGACCGTGATAATGCGGCACAGCAACGGCCGCGGGCTCTTCCGGCGGCGGCGGGACCTTTGATCCACGCTGACCGCCATCTTGTTTCATCGCGCCGCGAGCGGATTGTCGCGGCCGGCCGGCGACAGGGTGAAGATCTCGCAGCCGGTCTCGGTAACGCCGACCGTGTGCTCGAACTGGGCCGAAAGCGAGCGGTCGCGGGTTACCGCCGTCCAGCCGTCGGAGAGCACCTTCACGCCCGCCTTGCCGAGGTTGATCATCGGCTCGATGGTGAAGAGCATGCCGGGCTTGAGCAGCACGCCCTCGCCGGGGCTGCCGTAATGCAGGATGTTGGGCGCATCGTGGAAGACCTGGCCAAGGCCATGGCCGCAGAAATCGCGCACCACCGAGCAGCGCTCGGCCTCGGCATAGCGCTGGATGGCGAAACCGATATCGCCGGTCGTAGCGCCGGCGCGCACGGCCCTGATACCGCGGAGCAGGCTCTCATAGGTGATTTCGACCAGCCGTTCGGCCTTGCGGGGAATGTCGCCGACACCATACATCCGGCTGGAATCGCCGTACCAGCCATCGACGATCAGCGTGTAGTCGATGTTGAGGATATCGCCTTCGCGCAGAGGTTTGTCGTCCGGGATGCCGTGACAGACCACATGGTTGATCGAGGTGCAGATCGATTTGGTATAGCCGCGATAGAACAAGGTCGCCGGATAGGCGTCATTGTCCATGGCGAACTGGAAGGCGAGTTCGTCAAGGCGCTGCGTAGTGACGCCGGGCCGGACGTGCTCGCCAAGCATGTCGAGGCCTTCTGCGGTCAGACGGCCGGCCTTGCGCATGGCCGCGAAGGCTTCGGGACCATGAAGTTTGATGGCCGGTTCGCGCATCCGCGCCCGTCCCAGATTTTCGTCGAATGTCATGATGGGCAAGAAGCTCCTTGCCCATCATATCTATTGCGTTTGGCCGGCTGCGCAAGATGATCGCGCGCAGACCAGTTCGACTGACGGGGGCAAACCGTGCCTTGGCGGTCCTCAGATGACCAGGCCGAGACCGGTCGCCGCCAGAACGATGATCCAGAGCGTGTCGAGATTGATCCAGCCTCGGCGCAGAAGCGCCAGACCCAGCCATTCATAGACGATTGCCGCAATTGCGGCTGTTACCGCGAGCATTGCGGCCATGTGCAGGGCGATGGCGGCCAGCGAAACCGGCAGCGAACCCATGGCAGTCAGTTCCCGCGCCGGCGTCGCAGCAAGGCAGAGCGGGATGATGACCGGCACCAGCATCAGGCCGGCACCGTGGCTGGTCGCCATCAGGAATGACCAGATGCCAAGTCCGGCAAGCCCCGTCTGCATGCCGACGCGAACGCGATGCCGGTGGCCGAAGAAGGCATGGGAGGCCGCCCAGCCCAGAAGCAGAAAGCCCGCGACCCTTTGCAGCGCTCCGTGGTCGATGATGGTCCCGAGGGCAACAACCGCTGCGACCACCACGGCGACCGAGGCCGCATGCCCCAGCGCGATCGGAAGAAGGGACAACCACATGACGCGACGACTCTCGCGGTGCAGGCCGAGGGCAACCGCAAAGAGCCAGCCCATAGCCGGGTTCAGGCCATGGAAGGCCCCGAGCCCGGCGAGCATGAGCCAAGGCGACATGTCAGCCTCCCGTTGGAGCGATCATGCCGGGGACTGGGGGCATCAGGGATAGCAATAGGAATCGGACGAACAGTCGCCACCCTCCAGCCTGACCTGATGAGGCCGGTGCCCCTTGGGCCAGTCGACGAAGAACCTGTCGTCGAAGCGGATGCCGCCCTTTTCTGCGACATCGAGCTTCACCATCCAACCGTCAATTCCATCGGGATAGAACTGCGGGTCGATGGCCCCGTAGAGCGAGTTGGTGAAGTAGACCCGCTTGCCGTCGCGGCTGATCTCGACCATTTGCGGGCCGCCGTTGAGATGGCCGTTCTTCGCTCCGGGATGGGAGGTGCGGGAAACGATGCCGCCAATGCGGACCCTTCCGGTTTCCACAGGTTTGAACGGATCCGACACGTCGTACTGAATCATGTCGCCGGTGCCCCAGCAGGACACGTAGAGGTAGCGATCGTCCATCGAGAGGTCGATATCCGTGACAAGGGGCGCAACCGCATTGAACCCCTTCAGGACCGGTGGCAGGAGATCGGGATCGGCCGGCTCCGCGGGGATCTCGATAACCTTCCTGACCGCCCATCTCGTACCATCGCGATACCAGGTCCAGATCGAGGCGGAGAGGTCCTTTAGGCTGATGACGCAGCCGACGAAGCCATAGGCCTTCCTTGGGTCATGGGCCGGGCGCAGTTCGAAGACGAGCTGGTGCTCTTCGCCGAAATCGATCTCCTGCAAATGCTTGCGCGTGTGCAGGTCCCAGAAGTGCAGGCGTCGCCCGTATTTGCTGCCGAGCAGGACCTCGGGAATCAGCCCATCCTCGAACGTGTCCGGCGTGCCCCACTCGCTGGTCACCATGGTGTCGTGGCCGAGATGCCACCAGAAATCATAGGCGAGCTTCTGCGGGCCACGGTCCATCTCCCATTGCCCCAGCACGTCGAAGCTGACGGGGTCGAGCAGGAAGATGCCGCCGGGCTCCTTGCCTTCGGCATTGCCGAGCGCATTCACGTAAATGCCCTCCGGCCCGCAATGAATGGTGTGCAACCGCGAATACCTTGCCTTCTCGGCGACCTCCTGGGGCTCGATGACCCGCGCGATCGTCGGTTTCCTCGGATCGGGTCTGGTGTCGATGATATGCAGCCGCGATGAGCGCAGCCCGGGAACGACAAGGTAGCGCCGCTCCATATGGGGGTGCGGCGCATTCGGGCACAGGCAGGATGAGCAGGCATTCCAACCGAAATGATGCAGCTCATCGCCCGTATTCGGCATCTCGACCTGGCCGACGATCTGCGCATAGCTCGAAGATGCGGGGTCGACGTCGACGACGGCGATCGCGTCGGGCGTCCTGCGCTCCGGATCGAAGGAGGCTACATAGGCCAGCCGCTCGGCGGGCGCCTTGGCTGCCAGCCGAGGCGAGGGGTAGAAGGAAGGATCGGGTCGCCAGCTTACCATGATCATTCTCCCGAGCACCCCAGCGCCCCGGACAACAGGTCTCTGTATAGCCTAGGCACAGCGTTGCGGCTTGTTGTTTTCTGGCTCGAGATGGAGGCAGGGGGGCAGCGGAACCTGGGCTGCTTGATCGATCAAGTTGCTGGCGCGTGACCGCTTTGACGTGTATCAGGCGCTCCAATGGCAATGAACGATATCCAATCGACGGAAGCCCGTCCCTTCGGCGCTTTCGCACCTCAGGGGCTCGTGGCCCGCATCATCCACTGGACGCGCGGCGCTCCGGACAGCTACCTCGGCCGCAAATTCGCCTATGCGCTGCGCCGCATCGGCCTGAGTTCGCTTGCCGGCCAGCCGGTCGATATCGAGGCGCTCGGCGTGCAGATGCGCCTCTATCCGGACGGCAATGTCTGCGAGAAGCGTGTGCTGTTCACGCCGCAATATTTCGACCGCTTCGAGCGCGAGCTGCTGACGGACCGGGCGCGCCAGTGTGAAGGCTTCCGCTTCATCGATATCGGCGCGAATATCGGCGCCTATTCGCTTTGTGTTGCGGCTGCAGCCGGCCCCGGAGCACGTATCCTGGCCGTCGAGCCGCAGCCCGAGGTTTTTTCGCGCCTGACCTTCAATATCGCACAAAATCCATTTGGCTCGGTCAAGGCGGTTGCCTGCGCACTGGCCGACAAGCCGGGTGAATTGACGCTGTTTCTCGACCCGACCAACCGTGGCGAGTCAAGTGTCCGCATCCTGCGCTCCAGCGCAGGCAGCACGGTGCGGGTGCCGGCGACGACGCTGCTCGCCCTGATGGAGAACGAGGGCTATGACCGTCTCGACGCGGTCAAGCTCGATGTCGAGGGCGCAGAGGACCTGATCCTCGAACCTTTCTTGCGCGATGCGCCCGAAGCGCTCTGGCCGCAACTGATTGTCATCGAGGACTCGCGCAACCGTTGGCAGAGCGACCTTATCGCTCTGCTGACCGCGAGCGGTTATGTCCTCACAGCGCAGACCCGCCTCAACCTCATCTTCGAACGCAAGCGCGGCTGACTTTTTCGCCGCTGATCAGCGCTTCATGCATGGCGAGCAGGCCATACACGGCGTTTCTGCCGCTTGAGCCGTTCGCGCCAAGGTCCTAGCTCTAAAGCGTGATCAGGAAAGCTCATGTCGCAGCGCTCCGACCCCGGCGCGGCATGAGTGGGCGGCGGATCAGCATCATCGTCACGAGCTGGCGGCATGTCCTGCCGTCCGGCATCTGGAGGAGCCGGCCATGACCGACGCACCGCTGAATCGTCCCCCTGTCACGGCCGCGATCCTGGTAATCGGCGACGAGATTCTGTCGGGGCGGACGAAGGACAAGAATATCGGTTACATCGCCGAGTATCTGACCAATATCGGCATCGAGTTGCGCCAGGTCCGGGTCGTGCCCGATTCACTCGACGAGATCGTCTCTGCGGTCAACGCGCTGCGCTCCCGTTACACATATGTCTTCACCACGGGTGGCATCGGCCCGACCCATGACGACATCACGGCCGACTCGGTTGCTGCGGCTTTTGGCGTGCCGATCGATGTCGACCCGCGCGCGGTCGCGATGCTCTCCGAGCGCTTTCCGCCGGACCAGCTCAACGAGGCGCGCATGCGCATGGCGCGCATCCCCGAGGGCAGTGAACTGATCGCGAACTCCGTCTCGAAGGCTCCCGGCTTCATCATCGGCAATGTCATCGTCATGGCGGGCGTGCCGGCGATCATGCAGGCGATGCTCGACGTGGTCGGCCCCACGCTCAAGACAGGCACACGCATTCTGTCGGACACAGTGCGGGCGGGGCTGCGCGAAGGCGATATCGGCACGGCTCTCGGCGAGATCGCTCAGGCTCATCCGCAGGTCGCGATCGGCTCCTATCCCTTCTGGTCGGAGACCGGGCCCGACACCAATGTCGTGGTGCGCTCACGCGACCCTGAGAGGTTGGGTCAGGCGATGGCCGCAGTGAAGCAGATGATCGAGCAGGAGCAATCTCGCTTACGTCGATGATATCTTTTTTACATAGTTATCTTCCTGAATATATTTATATTTTATTCAATGTATTACATTGATTGCTTTTGATAGGTGGCGGATTGTACGGTGATTAGGTCTTTATGAATAAAAGATATAGTTCCATATGTATTCGACCGAACGAATGCATCATGATTTTTTGATGTTAAACCATTTATAAACCGTCAAATATCAGTATCAACTTGCGGTCGGCTTGCCGGCGGCGCTCATGTCGGCGCGGCGGTTCCGGGGGGGACGGTGTCGGCGCGGGCTGCATGTGTCCGGCCCGCGCGGATTGCTCTGCGCTCCTGTGCCGGAACAGCGATCGGGGGGTTGCATGTCACGCCTTTCCAACCTGTTCTCCAATCGACGCGTTGCCGCCCAAGTGGCGGCGATCAACCGCTCACAAGCCGTCATCGAATTCGATCTGAACGGCACGATCCTGAACGCCAACGAGAACTTCCTGAGCGTGCTGGGCTACACCCTCGGTGAGATCAAGGGGCAGCACCACCGTATGTTCGTCGATCCGGCCGAGCGCGAGAGTGCGGCTTATCGTTCGTTCTGGGAGGATCTTGGACGGGGCGAGTTTTCGACCGGGCAGTATTTGCGCGTTGGCAAGGGCGGCAAGGAGGTCTGGATTCAGGCCAGCTACAACCCGCTCCTTGGCGCTGGCGGCAGGCCGCGGGGTGTGATCAAATACGCCTTTGATGTCACGGCACAGAAGAACCGCCTCGCTGATCTTGAGGGGCAGCAAGCTGCCATCAGCAAGGCGCAGGCGGTGATCGAATTCGATCTCAAAGGGCATGTGCTGACGGCCAACGAGAACTTTCTTGCCGTGCTCGGTTATTCGCTTGACGAGATCCGGGGCCAGCATCACCGCATGTTCGTCGATCCGGTCGAACGCGAGAGCGTGGCCTATCGCCAGTTCTGGGAGCGCCTCGGGCGCGGCGAATACGCTGCCGCGCAGTATCGCCGCATCGGCAAGGGCGGCAAGGAGGTCTGGATCCAGGCATCCTACAATCCGATCTTCGATGCCAAGGGCACGCCCTTCAAGGTCGTGAAGTTCGCGACCGACATCACCGCGACTTTCCGCGGCCAGCAACTCGAGGCTGCGGTGAAGGAGACCGGCGAAGTCATCGCTCGCGCCAAGGGCAAGGACCTGACGGGGCGCATCGCGCTCGTGGGCAAGACCGGCGAGGTCGCCCAGCTCTGCGCCGGTGTCAACGATCTGCTCGACACTATGTCCGAGGTGGTTGGTTCGGTCCGCGACATCTCACACCAGATCGCCAGCGCCTCGAGCAAGATCTCGTCCGACAGCGCCCAGCTCGCCGAGCGGACCGAGGCCAATGCCTCCAGCCTGCAGGAAACTGCCGCGACAACCGAGGAACTCGCGGCTTCCGTGAAGCACAGCGCCGGTCACTCCCGCACGGCCGTTAGCCTCGGCCATGAGGCGCGCGACGTCGCGGAGCGCGGCGGCACGATCGTTGCCGAGGCGGTGAGTGCGATGACGCGGATCGAGCAGGCTTCGGCCGGTATTTCCGAGATCATCTCGATGATCGACGGCATCGCGTTCCAGACCAATCTGCTGGCGCTGAACGCAGCGGTCGAGGCGGCCCGCGCGGGGGATGCCGGGCGCGGCTTCGCGGTCGTGGCAACCGAGGTGAGGGCGCTCGCCGCGCGTTGCAGCGAGTCCGCCAATGGCGTCAAAGCGCTGATCGCCAATTCGAGTGAGCAGATCCATGCCGGCGTCAGTCTGGTGAAGAATGCCGGTGCGACGCTTCAGGAGATCGTCTCAGCCGCGAGCCGCGTCGCCTCGACGGTCAACGAGATCTCGGAAGCAACGACCGAGCAGGCCAACGGCATCGATGAGATGGCCAGGACCGTCGCCCATATGGACGAGATTACCCAGCAGAACGCGCTGCTTGCCGATGAAAGCTCGAAGGTGGCGCAGGGGCTGAGGCAGGATACCGAGCGCCTCAGCGCGATGGTCGCTGCGTTCCGGCTCCAGGAGAGCGAGGCTCGCTTCGAGACCGTGATTGCGCGCCAGATCGAGCAGAGGGCGCCGCATCTCACCAGGGCGACATCCGGCGCCCCTTTATCGCAGACGAAGTCGGCACCGAAGCTGAGGCGCGTCGCGGCGGGCGGCAATGCCGATGGCTGGTCGGAGTTCTGAAACCCGCTGAAACACCACCGATTGGGGATGAAGCGGGGCGCACCTCTTGCCAGCGCCCCGCTTATAGGCTTTCCGGATTGTCACAGAAACCGTGACAGCCGCCCCGGAGCTCTCCCATGGCCGAACCGACCTCCAACAAGGCCTTCCCCGTCTCCTGGGACCAGTTCCATCGCGATGCGCGCGCGCTCGCCTGGCGGCTGGCCGAGAAGGGGCCCTTTGAAGCCATCGTCTGCATCACCCGCGGCGGCCTGGTACCGGCGGCGATCATCTGCCGCGAATTGGGCTTGCGCCTGATCGAGACGGTCTGTGTCGCGAGCTACCACGACTACAAGAACCAGTCCGAGCTCAAGGTGCTGAAGGATGTTGCCCCCTCGATCAAGGCGATTGGTGACGGCAAGGGCAAGGGCGTGCTGGTTGTCGATGACCTCACCGACACCGGCAAGACGGCGCGCGTCGTGCGCGAGATGCTGCCCAATGCCCATTTCGCCACGGTCTATGCCAAACCCGCCGGTGTGCCGACGGTCGATACCTTCGTCACCGAGGTCAGCCAGGACACCTGGATCTATTTCCCCTGGGATATGGGCCTGGCCTATGTCGAGCCGATCGCGAAGGATCATAAGGGCTGAGGTCAGGCTTCGCCGCTTGTGCGGTCATTCCGGGGGGCAGCGGGGTGTTCGGAAAGACAGGGCCGGGGCTCGTTACGCCAGGCTGCGAGCACGCAACGCGATCAGCATGCCGGTAATCGCGAGCGCCATGCCGGCGATCTCGATCGGGGACGGCCGCTCGCCGAGCAGGAGCGCGCCGGAGAGAGCGGTGACGACCGGCACCAGCGGCAGGAACAGGGCGGCCCGCCCGGCGCCGAGGGTGGCGACGGCCTGCGTGTAGAGAAACAGCGCGAAGGCGCCGACCAGCAGCCCTTGATAGATCGCCTGGAGCGCGACGGCTGAAAGTGCCACCTGCGTCAAATGCACGGGCAGCACGAGCGCCACGAGCGGCAGGAGTGGCACTGAGAGCAGGCAGGTCGCCATGGTGACTTCGATCGCATCCGCGCCCCAACGCCGGCACAGCAGGCCGAAGACCGACCAGAGCAAGGCAATCAGCACGAAGAGCATATCGCCAACCCAGGCGCCTTCGCGCATCGGCGTATTGGCGAGGGCCTCCATCGAGAACAGCGCGACGCCGAGCACGATGACGCTGAGGCCGGCGAGGCGAGCGGTGCTCGCGCGCTCGCCGAGTACCCACCAGGCAAGCAGCGCGGTGCAAACGGGGATAAGCCCGGGCGAGATGACGGAGGAATGCAGGGCGGGGGCGAAATGGGCGCCGCCGACCAGGATCAGGCTGTAGATCGGGCCGACGATCGCCGTCAGGATGAGGGCGCGCCGCCAGCCGAGCTTGCCGACCGGAAATGACTTCATACGCCTGAGCGCGAAGGGCAGGAGCACGAGCGCGGCAGCCGCGAAGCGCAGGATCGTGACATCGGCGGCGGTCATGCCATCCGCGACCGATTGCCGTGAGATTACGGCCTGAATGCCCCAGATCGCCGCCGCCAAGATGCCGCAGACAAAGCCGAGCCAGGGGCGTTGCTGCCTGGCGGGGGGCAGCGATTGCGGCCGGACGGCTTGATTCACGCGAAAACTCTCGGAGGGGCGGCGCGGCAGCGCCATATGCGGGCTGCGGCCATCGCGCGACAAGCGCGGCAGACAGGCGAGGGGGGCTGTCGGCGGCGCATGGCGCAGCAACGGGAGAGTTCCTGGCAGTGGGGCGAAGCGACGATTGCTCGCCTCGCCCTCGCGCTTGTCCTGGCAATCTTGCGCCCACGCCCGATAACTCAGGCCGACGAGGAAAGGCTGTAGCGGACGCCTATCGCAAACACAGTTGCTGGACCTGGGACGACGACTGAGCATGGTTCGATGAAGAATGTTTCATGGAAGCGCCGCGCGAGGCTTCGGTGACGGCAGCGCACCGGCACCTCTTTCCGCTCAATTTCTTCACCATTGGCGAGGAGCGGCCGAGGAATTGGCTGCCTCCGGTCATGACGATTTCGGCGGCCTTCGCGCTCACCCTTGCGGAAGCAATCTGAGCCGGATGGATTTTGGGTCTGATGCTCGCTCTGACGGGGCGTTGGCAGCGCCGGTCCGGTAGGCGCTTGGTCGATTGCGCCGCGCGGCCGTGCCGGCGATGCAGGTGAGGAGAACCACTTAAAGCCTTGTGGCTTCGCCGCTTCCTGGGCGCGCGATCATCATTCCCACGGCCTTGCACTGACTAAAAAGTGATATAACATTTGTTGCGGCGCACATTTTTGCCGCAAATCGAGGCTAGTGAGCGGTTGCCCGGCAGGGTTCGGCAAGCTCAGATCGCCAACTCTGTGCCTGCGCTTAAGCCTATCATCGATATCCATGTCTTCCTCTTGGTCATAAGTCCGAGATCCTTCTCTCTATGGTCGATTGGCACTCGCCGCAAATGTTGGTTTGCGGCGAATTGTATTGCCGATCATCATAAGAAAAAAGAAAGGGGCGGAATGATTTCATTCCTTCATCTTAAGGCTCGCAGCATCGGCGCTGGTGCGCTGCTCCTCCTGGCCGCCTGCCTGGTTGTCACATTCACCTTTACGCAGACACCGGCCGAAACCCGGTCTCGCTCCGGAGCCGTCTCGTCGCCTCCGGCAGCCACATCCCAGTCATCCCGTGATTGGGCGCCCTATGATGTTCCTGGAGATGCCACGCCCTGGCGCGATGGCGGCCTTCGCCAAACCGTCGATCGTCCTGCTGCGGCACCGGCCAATGCTGGTTCGGGCATTTCCGTAGATAGTGTGACGGCGTCCGTGGACACGGTGACGGCTCCGGCCGCCAAGTTCGTGAGTTCGGCGCTGCGGCCGATCACCTTCAGCCTTCTGATCGCCAAACCTGGAGAGTTGTTGAAGTCAGCTATCAAGGTGATGCATCTGCTCGGCATCATTCTGGGGCTGGGCGCCGCGACGGTCCTCGATCTCGTGATCGTCAAGTTCCTCATCTCCGGAAAGATCAAGGCCGACCAGGTTGCGATGGTCAAATTCATGACCGGTATCGTATCGGCTGGTCTTGCGGTGCTCTGGATTTCCGGAATTCTGTACCTGACGCATTACGCGGTGTTTGATCCGGTAAAGCTTTGGAACGAGAAGGTCTGGGCCAAGATCGCGATCGTCGGCGTCCTCACGATCAACGGCTACTTCATCCACCATACCGTGCTGCCGCTGATGGAAAAGCAGGTCGGGCGGTCGCTCTTCGCCGGTCTGACTCGCAAGCAGATTGCGATGATGATGACGTTCGGGACGGTCTCGGCGACATCCTGGTATGTGCCTCTGATTCTGGGCGCCATGCCGCATTTCAACTTCATCGTGCCGGCTCCGCGGCTGCTCGTGGCCTATGCGCTCATCCTGCTCATCGCCATCGCGGCGACCCATGGCATGGTTGATACGATCCGGCGCCGCGGCGGTCTGCAGCCCCGGTTGCAACCCGCAATCTGACGCCACAATGACGGCCTGCGCGCCTGGTCGGTACGCAGGCCGGACCTGCAAATCGATGGGCGGTTGCCTGGTCGCGAATGACCAGCCAACCGCCCTTCTGCGTTCGACGGGGAATTGCGTCTCAAACGGGCGCCGATGCGGTTGCGCCAGATCGGGCTGGATGCGACTGCCGCTCGAGCGGAGACAGAGGCTGCTCCGTCGCATTCGCGTTGAAACCAGGCGCTATCCGGCTACGGTGAACCTCCAGAGGAAACGCCAGCCGGGAGCAGAGCCAGATATGGCCGCCACCGAATTGACCGCGTCGGATTTCGACGCCAAGGATGCGCGCACCACGCTGTTCCGGGCGCTGCTTCAGGCCATTGCGCGGCATGGCAAGGGCCGCGTCGCGCTCGAGGATCCGGAGCGCCAGCCGGTGACCTTCGGCCGGGTCGTGCTGGGTGCGCTTGTTCTCGGACGAAAGCTTGCTGCGGGCACGGAGCGGGGAGAGCGTGTCGGGCTGATGCTGCCCAATGTCCAGGGCATGGCGGTGACGCTGTTCGGGCTTTCAGCCTATGGCCGCGTGCCGGCGCTGCTGAACTTCACGGCAGGGGTGAAGAACCTGCGGGCGGCAGCCGAACTGGCCGGCTTGAAGACGATCGTCACCTCGCGCCGCTTCGTCAACCAGGCCAAGCTCGACGATGAGATTGCGGCGCTCGGCGAGGGCAGGCGGGTCGTCTATCTCGAGGATGTCCGCCGGGAGTTGACCAGCTTCGACAAGATGTTGGCCGCCATCCAGAGCCTCGCACCGGCACTTGCCCTGCGGGCTTATGAGAGGCAGCCGGATGATCCGGCGGTGGTGCTGTTCACCTCCGGCACCGAGGGCAAGCCAAAGGGCGTGGTGCTGAGCCATGCCAACCTGGTCTCGAACACCCGCCAGATATTTGCACTTGCAGCGGGCTTTCTCTCCGAGCGCGACATCGTCATGAACGCGCTGCCCGCCTTCCATTCCTTCGGCCTGACCGCGGGGCTGCTGATGCCGCTGCTGCACGGCATGAAGGTTGTGCTCTATCCGAGCCCGCTCCACTACAAGCAGGTCCCGAAGCTGATCGGCGAGATGGGCTGCACCTTCCTGTTCTCGACCGATACGTTCCTGCAGGGATATGCGCGCGCCGCCGATCCCGACGATCTGAAGAGCGTGCGCTATGTCGTGGCCGGAGCCGAGCGGGTGAAGCCGGAGACACGCGCGATGTGGCAGCCCTACGGCACCACGATCCTCGAGGGCTACGGCTGTACCGAATGCTCGCCGGTGCTCGCCTGCAACACTCCGGTCGCGACCCGCGAGGGTAGCGTCGGAAAATTCCTGCCCGGCATCGAGGCACGGCTCGATCCGGTCGAGGGCATCCATGAAGGCGGGCGGCTAAATGTCAGCGGCCCCAACGTGATGCTGGGCTATCTCAGTGCGGACGAGCCTGGGCGCGTCGCGCCGCCCGAAGGCGGCTGGCACGATACCGGTGATATAGTGGTGATCGAGGACGGATTCGTCAGCATCCGGGGCAGGGCCAAGCGATTCGCCAAGCTCGGTGGCGAGATGGTCTCGCTCGCCGCGGTGGAATCAATGGTGGCGGGCCTCTGGCCGGGCTTCAACCATGTCGTTGTCGCGCTGCCTGATGCCCGCAAGGGCGAGCAACTCGTGCTCGTCACCGAGAAGCCTGATGCCGACAAGAACGCGCTGCAGGAAGCAGTGAAGCTGCAGGGCTTTCCTGAACTGTGGACACCGCGCGCCATTCTGGTCGCACGCTCGATTCCGGTGCTGGGCAATGGCAAGATCGACTATGGTGCGGCGCGCGAGCTTGCGGCGACGATGCGGGCGCTGCTGTGACGCCACAATTCTACGGTTAATGCCCGATTCATGATTATGACGGCCGCCTCTTCCCTTGCCGCAACATGGCGCGTCGCAGCGCTCCTGCCGGCTCTTTCCTTTGCGAATCCAGCCGATCTCGCGGCGCAGGCGCCGAACCAGATCTACGAGCGGCGCGACGAATGCATCGAGGCGGGACGGCTCACCGCGGCGCAATGCGATTTCGCCTATCGCAATGCCCGGGCCGAATTCGAGGAGAAGGCGCCGCGCTATGCCTCACGCGCCCTGTGCGAGCGCAGCCACAAACGCTGCGGCGCGCAGGTGACCACGACGGGCGGCTGGGACTCCTTTGGCCGGGGTGGCGCGACCTATGTGCCACGCTTTACCGGTGTCCGCGTCACGGGTGAGGGGGCGGCGAGCCGTGCCGTACCGGTGGTCGAGGGCGCGACGAGGATCGCCTTCACCGGCCGTCCGATAACGACGCTCCAGGACAAGATTGGCGGGCGACGCGGCGTCATCGGCCTGGCCAGCTCCATTGGAAGAGGCGGGCGCGGCCACGACCCGCAAGAGAGCGGCCCCTATGTGAAGCGCGGTGACCGGGACGACACCGTACGTGTGCCGATGGAACAGAAGCGCATCGGCTCTGATGTCGCGCCGGGGCTCTATGTCGATCCCGATGGCGTCGAGTGGTACAAGCCGGCCCGCCGGCATTGAGGCGCTTGCGCCCGGCGTCTGCTGCCGCTAGGGCTGCCTCCAGGCGGACGTGGCGAAACTGGTAGACGCACGAGACTTAAAATCTTGCGCCCTAAAGGCTTGCGGGTTCGAGTCCCGCCGTCCGCACCAAGTCGATTTTGCAGCGATTGCGCGGATCAACCGCGCGGCCGGCGGCGAAAGATCACGCTCAGATTGTTCGCGGGCATCTCGATTACCTCCGGCCCACTGAGGCCAGCCTCTGCCGCCAAGGCGGCGACATCGTCGAGTTTGCGCAGGCCCCATTCCGGGTTGCGGGCCCGCAGGCTTTCATCGAAGGCGAGATTGCTCGGCTCGAGGGCGCGCCCAGGGCGGCGGTAGGGGCCGTAGAGATAGAGCGGTGCGCCGTCCGGCAGCAGCCTGCCGGCCTGCGTCATCAGCCCCTGCGTCGCGGCCCAGGGCGAGATGTGGATCATGTTGATGCAGATGATGGCATCGGCGGAGTGGACCGGCCATTCGGCTGCGGCGGCATCGAGCTGCACAGGCGGGCGAATATTGGCGAGCCCGCTCTGCCCGCTCCAGGCTGCGGTGCTGATGAGCGCGTCCTGATCAGGGTCGGAGGGCTGGAAAGTCAGGGCCGGGAGGGCGGCGGCGAAATAGCTGACATGCTCGCCCGAGCCGCTTGCGATCTCCAGGACCAAACCGGTGGCGGGAAGGATCTTGCGCAGGATGTCGAGGATTGGCTCACGATTGCGCAGTGTCGCGGGGGCGAAGAGGCGTGGATCAGTCATGGGTCGCGGCTCGCTCCGGAAGTATCGACGCTGTCATCGAAGGCCGGGTAGAAAGATCACCTCCCCCCGTCCCGCCTACAGTTAAGGCACGAAGCTTCTTCGCGCCTGTCAAAACTTCGCAATCACAAACTTCAAGCTTACCCATCGCCAAGTCGCCGCGATGCGCTATAAGGAGCGCGAAAGCAGGCCGATTTTGAGCGCGGCCCTGCATGCTGCGGGCGGGTTTTGTTAACCGAGATCCTGATTGTCGTCGCGTTGACCGTCATTAACGGTCTTCTCGCCATGTCCGAACTCGCAGTGGTCTCCTCCCGTCCGGCGCGGCTCAAGGTTCTCAGCGATCAAGGCAGCAAGGGTGCAGCGACGGCGATACGCCTCGCCGAGCATCCCGGCCGTTTCCTTTCGACGGTGCAGATCGGCATCACGCTGGTCGGCGTCCTGTCCGGTGCCTTCTCCGGCGCGACGCTGGGTGCACGTCTGTCGGAATGGTTGATGGAGCAAGGATTCTCCAACCGCGTCGCCGATGGTCTTGGCGTCGGGACGGTCGTCGTTGCCATTACCTATCTCTCGCTGATCATTGGCGAACTTGTGCCGAAGCAGATCGCCTTGCGCGATCCCGAGCGGGTAGCGGCGCGCGTCGCGCCGATGATGTCGTTCCTGTCGCGCATCGGTGCGCCGCTGATCTTCCTGCTCGATATCTCCGGCAAGGCCGTGCTGGCGCTGCTCGGCCAGAAGGGCGAGTCGGAAGAACGGGTGACCGAGGAAGAGGTTCGCACCATCATTGCCGAGGCCGAGACAGCCGGCGTGCTGGAACGCGACGAACGCGAGATGATCTCGGGAGTCATGCGCCTTGCCGATCGTTCGGCCCGTGCGCTGATGACGCCGCGTCGCGAGGTCGAGGTCATCGATCTCTCCGATACAGCCGAGGAGATCCGCGCGCAGGTTCGTGCCTCCAAACGCTCCCGGCTCCCGGTTCAGGATGGAGAATCGGACGCGATCGTCGGCGTTATCGTGGTCAAGGATATGGTCGATTTCCTGTCCGGCGGCAGCGCTGAGGATCTGCGCGCGCTGGTACAGGAAGCGCCGGTGGTGATGGACACCGCCAATGCCCTGCTCGTGCTGCGGGAAATCAAGTCCTCGCGCGTCCACATGGCGCTGGTCTTCGATGAGTACGGCCATTTCGAAGGCATCATCACGCCGGGAGACGTGCTGGAAGCGATCACTGGTGTCTTCCAGGAGGAGGATGAGGACGAGTCGCCGATCGTCACGCGCGCGGACGGCTCCTATCTCGTTGCGGGCTGGATGCAGGTGGACGAGTTCTCACACGAACTCGGCATTCACATTCCGCGCGATGCCGATTTCCAGACGGTTGCCGGCTTCATCCTGGCCGAACTCAACCATCTGCCCAATGTCGGAGAGTTCTTCGAGAAGGGGCATTGGCGCTTCGAGGTGGTCGATCTCGATGGGCGCCGCATCGACAAGGTGCTGGTGAGCCGGCTGGATTGAGCGCTATCACGGCGGCCGTGGTCGGCGTGATCGCAAATCTCGCGCTCTGGTTCGGACTGCCTGTCCTGTTCCGCGAAATCCGGCGCGTCGAGTTGCTCGGTCTCGCACCCGCCGGTGCTGGCTTCAATCGACTGGCGTTCAGCCCTGCTTGCGGGGCCGCGATGATTGCGATGCTGCGCTTCGCGGTCGGGATGACCCGACGCCTGCGCTGCGGCCGGCCTCCTGCTGTCGCGTTTGCCTGCCTGAGCGCCTGAAGCATCGGACCGAAAAGTGGAATCCATTTTCCGGAGAAATCCGATGCTACGCAAAGAGATAGATCGCCAATTGGGTCCTAGGACGCAACGGCGATCTTGTCAGCGCCGCGGCGGCTCGCCGGGCTCGATGATGCGGTATTCGGCATCGATGACCTCGACGCGCGCGGTGCCGGCACGGGCCTGCGCGAAGGGATCGCGCTGATCGAATCCAGCCGCCTTGAGCTTGCTCTTCAGGCGCCAGGCTGCGATCGCGCCGGCAGCGAGCACGACGGGGATGAGGATCAGGGCGAGGCTTGCGGCGAGCAGGAACAGCGTCACGCCAAGAACGAGGCTTGCTGCCATGGTCAGCCAGGACGCCCAGCGCGGCATGCGAGTCCTCTGGCCGGCGAGCTGCTCGTAGAGATTGACGCGGATCATGTGGTCTCCATCCGATGGGTCCACATCAGAGATAGGAAGTGAATGCGGCGAACGCGAGATGCCCTACGCTTGCAATCGCCAATCGTAGAGCCAGTCGAGACGCTGGCGCATGCCCTCTGGCCCAAGGCGGCGCAGTGCGAAGTTGCGCGCGATGCTCCAGGGCCATTCCAGGTGATAGGCCCGGCCGTTGCTGCGGCTCGTGGCCTGGACGCGCCTGGCGCGCTCCTGCCGGGCCGTGGCATAGGCCGCGAGCGCTGCCGGCAGGGCTGCGGCACCGCCCTGCTGGAGATGAACCGTCAGTTGCTGCGTGAGGATGCCGGCGTCCTCTATCGCCAGCGCGGCGCCTTGCGCCATGAATGGCAGGACCGGATGGGCGGCATCGCCGAGCAAGGCGATCCGCCCCTGCGCCATCGCTGCCGGCGGCCGGTCGAAGAGCGACCAGACCAGCCAGTGCGGCGCCGCCGCTGCAAGCTTGTGCAGTTCGGGCTCGGCCTTGGTGAGATGAGTGGCAAGTTGCCCGGCCTCTCCGTCGCGGGACCAGCCTTCGCGCGCCTCCTTCGCTTCGCGAATGACGACGAGATTCGTCTCGCGACCGCCGGAGACAGGGTAATGCACGGCATGGCGGCCGGGGCCGAGATGCAGGGTCACGACGCCGGGCGTGGCGCGGCCGCCGGCGTTCGGTACCAGGGTCCGCCAGGCTTCATAGCCGGTGAAGACGGGCGGAGCTGTGTCGCCGATGAGTTCGCGGCTGCGCGACCAGAGCCCGTCGGCGCCGACCAGCGCCAGTGCCGAAATGGTTTCGATCTGGCCGGATTCGGTCGCGAGCGTCGCGGTGATGCCGTCCGCGTTCTGGGAGATGTCGCGCAGGCCGCGGCCGACCATAAGCCGGATGCCGGGCAGGGAGCGGGCGGCATCGAGCAGCAGGGTATGCAGGTCGGTTCGGCGTATGGTGCGGAAGGGCGTTCCGGTGCCGACCGTGGTCATCGGCATTTCAGCCAGCGGAGAACCATCCTGCCAGCGCCGGACAACGAGGCGTTCGGCGATCACGGAGGCGCGCTTGACGGCCAGGCCGAGATCGAGAGCCTCGAGGACATGCCCGGCATTCGGCGAAAGCTGGATGCCTGCACCGGTCTCGCCGAAGCCGGTGCGCTTTTCCGCGACCGTCACCGAGAAGCCGCGCCGCGCCAGTGCAATGGCGGCTGAAAGCCCGCCGATGCCGGAGCCGGCGATCAGGATATGGGGAGCGGACACGGCTGTCTTCGGCAATCGGATGCGCCGGCGACCGGCACGACCGGTCGCGATGGGAAGCGGTGGGCGTCTTGAACGCCGGCGCCCGTCACGCTGCCTTGACTGCCTCGTGATGGGCGCATTCCGGCGGTGTGCAGGCGCCTGCCGAGAGCGAGGGGGCGTATTTGAACAAGGTCGAGCAATAGGGGCAGATGATCTCGCCGTCCGAGCCCATGTCGAGGAAGACATGCGGGTGATCGAAGGGTGGCTTGGCCCCGATGCACATGAACTCCTTCGCGCCGACATGGATGACGGCAACGCCGGGCTGGTTATGGAAATGCGGGATGCCCGTATCGGCCATGGATCATGCTCTTGCGTTGATTTGCCCCACCTCTAACCCGTCACGCCGGCCTGCGCCAGTGTGCGCAAGCGCCTCAGGGCGCCCGGAAGCAAGCGCCTGCAATGGATCCGGTGCGCGCGCTTTCGTCACGGGTGAGCGTGTTCGACAGAACCTTCCGCCAGAGTCCCTCGCGCTTGAGGCCATCGATCGCGCAGTTGCACGCCTTCTCGCACACTTGCAGAGAGGTTTCGGCGCTGACACAGCTGCGCAGGCAGGAGATCAGAAACGGGCGGGCTTCCTGCTCGGGGCCGACGGCCAGCCGCATGACGATGAACAACACTCCAATGAAGATCGGCTGGTGCAGCAGGTAGACGCTCAAGCTGTTCCGCCCGCCCCAGGCGATGACGCGAGCCGGAAACGAGCGCGCCTGCCAGTTGCTCCAACTTCCCTGCTTGGCCAGCGCTATCTTTCCGAGAAACATGCCTGCCAGCACACAGCCGAACCAGGGCACGATCGGCACGAAATCGGCGGTTGACCTGGAGATATGAGCGAAGCCGAGCCAGAGCAGCCAAGGCTGGTCGAGCACTTGCGGCGGAGGAAACAGCGGCAGCGCGAAAAACAGGGCGCTGAACAGGAGCAGCACAAAGGCCGGCAGCCGCAGGAAGGGCAGGGCGAGCACGCTGGCGAGCGCGATATGGTGGAGGATGCCGAAGTAGATGAAGCTCCCCGGCATGGCGAACCAGGTCGCGATCGTGACCAGCGCCGCAGCGCCCGCGACCATGGCCAGCCGGCGGAAATAGGCGGGGCGGTTCAGGCCCTCGCGCGTCGCCAGCACCAGGTTGAAGCCGACGATGGTCAGGAAGGAACCGGCGATCAGGCGCGCGAAGGCGCTCCAGCCGGGATGAGCGGGGACATCGGTTGCAATCAGATCGAAATGGGAAAGATCATAGGCGAAGTGGTAGACGAACATCGCCAGCAGAGCGAGGCCGCGGGCAAGATCGACAAGGTCGATCCGGCGGCGTGGAAGCGGCGATGTCGGGGCCGTCTCGGCGTGGCTCATATCAGTCTTCATAGGCAAGCGGCGGAAACACAGCTACACAAAGTCGCTCCTGCATGGCAGGTGAAGCAGACCCCCGCAGCTTCCGCGACGTGCCATGCAGAAATTCTCCTCGGACGGCATCAATCTTGCTTTCATCGACCTCGCCCCGACCAATGACGCGCCGCGCGGCGAGAGCATCATTCTCGTCCATGGCTTTGCCTCCAGCCATATGGTCAACTGGGTCAATACGCAGTGGACGAAGACATTGACCCATGTGGGTTACCGGGTCGTTGCGCTCGACAATCGCGGCCATGGCCAGAGCGATAAACCTCATGAGCCGGAAGCCTATTCCTCGCACATCATGGCGGAGGATGTGCGCCGTCTGATGGATCACCTCGAGATCGCGCGGGCCGACGTGATGGGTTATTCGATGGGCGCGCGCATCTCGGCCCATCTCGCGCTTGCCCATCCGCAGCGCTTGCGCTCGCTGCTGCTCGGCGGACTCGGCATCCATCTCGTCGAGGGCGTCGGCCTGCCGCTCGGCATTGCCGACGCGATGGAGGCGCCCTCCCTCGATGTGCTGAGCGATTCGATGCAGCGGATGTTCCGCGCCTTTGCGGACGCCAACAAAAGCGATCTCAAGGCGCTCGCAGCCTGCATTCGTGGATCGCGCCAGACGCTCACGCCAGACGAGGTCGGACGTATCGTGATGCCGACCCTGATCAGCGTCGGAACGAAGGACGATGTCGCGGGCTCCGGGCAGGAACTCGCAGCGCTCATCCCGAATGCGGAGGCTTTCGGGATCGAGGGGCGCGATCACAACCTCGCAGTCGGGGACAAGACCCACAAGCAGGCGGTGCTCGATTTCCTGAGGTGGCTCTAAGCCGACGCTTTACGCCCCCCCCCGATGAAACAACTGCGGATGCAATGGTTTGCGGGGTGGTGTTCCAGAGTTGATCCCCAGTCTCCCTGCGGTCAGGGCAGGACATGCCAGCGTTCTTGTTTGGCATTGCAGCATGCCGCCGTGCTAGAGTGCGGTTCTGAAACACACCGTATTCCGGAGAACGATCATGCCGTCAGGGCGCTCCGTCGTAGAATCGCGCCATCCGGTCACCGGGCTCGACAGGGTCGATCCGGTTTGGACCCGGCTGCGGCGCGAGGCCGAACAAGCGCTCAGCATCGAGCCGGCGCTGGGCAACCTGATTCTGGCCTCGATTCTCAACCAGCCGAGTTTCGAGGCGGTGATCAGCCATCGCGTGGCGGCGCGGCTCGCGCATCCCGCGCTTGGGGCGGATTTGATCGAGCAGGCCTTTGCCGAGGCCATCGCTGCGGACCCCGAGATCGCCCAGGGCATGCGTGCGGATGTCCTGGCGGTGCTCGACCGTGACCCGGCCTGCAACCGGCTGATCGAGCCCGTGCTCTTCTTCAAGGGCTTCCACGCCCTGCAGGGCCATCGGCTGGCGCATTGGCTCCTCAAGCAAGGGCGGCGCGACTTCGCGCTTTATCTGCAGAGCCGTTCCTCCGAAGTATTCCAGACCGACATCAATCCTGCAGCGCGCATCGGCAAGGGCATTTTCCTGGACCATGCGACGGGCCTCGTGGTCGGCGAGACGACTGTGATCGAGGACGATGTCTCGATGCTGCAGGATGTGACGCTGGGCGGCACCGGCAAGGAGTGCGGCGACCGCCATCCGAAGATCCGCAAGGGTGTCCTGATCGGCGCCGGCGCCAAGATCCTCGGCAATATCGAAGTCGGCAAATGCGCCCGTGTCGCAGCCGGTTCAGTCGTACTCACTGCGGTTCCGCGCAACACCACCGTCGCCGGTGTGCCGGCGAAGGTGGTCGGCGAAGCCGGTTGCGCCGAGCCGTCGCGCTCCATGGATCAGATTCTCGCCGGGGACTGCGGCGCTCACATCTGAGCACCATCCCGCCCGGACGTCTGCAGCCAATCCGCTACCTCCTTGCGGCGTGGATGGCCTTGCGCCGGCAGCAGCAGGGTCATCCGGTCCGGTGTCGCCAACGCAGGTGCGAGCGGTGCAACCAGCCGGCCATCGGCAAGATGGGGCTGGAGCAGGCTGAGCCGGCCCATCAGCACGCCCGCGCCTGACAGCGCAGCATCGAGCGCGACGCTGTAGAGCGAGAATGACGGGCCGCGCGCCGGGTCGACGATCTCGCGGGCATCGATGGAAGCCAGCCAGCGCGCCCAGTCGTTGCGCCAGACCGCGTCGTGCAGCAGGGTCTCATGGGCCAGGCCGGCAACGGTTCGGAGCCGGGATGCGACGGCGGGAGAGCAGACCGGTGTGATCGCATCAGGGTCGAGCGCGAGCGCCGGTGGGGCGACCTCGCCTTCCGCAAGATAGAAGATGGCGATGTCGCAAAGCTCGTGCCTTGCGTTCGGTGGCTGCTCCATGGCCGAGACCGAGACCTGCAATCCGGGGAACGCTTGTTGAAGCCCGGCAAGACGCGGTGAGAGCCATAGCTGGGCGATGCAGGGCAGGGCGGCGATGATGAGCGTTCGGCTCTCATGCCCGCCGCCCAGTTCCTGCATCGACGATGCCAGCAGATCGAAGCCGCGGCTGAGGCGCGGCAGCGCCGCCCGGGCAGCCGGTGTCAGGGCGACGCCTTGTGGCAACCGCCGGAACAGTTCGACCCCGAGCGCGGCCTCCAACTGCCGAATCTGCTGCGTCACCGCACCAGCCGTCACTCCGAGTTCGTCTGCTGCCTTGGCAAAACTCTCGCAGCGCGCCGCAGCCTCGAAGGCGCGCAGCGCGTTGAGCGGGGGCAAGCGCGGGCGTGGCGGCGTCACGGGCATGGCAACCTGTCGGAGCCTTAGATTTTCTCCGTCTCGCGGCGACGATAACTCGTTTGCGCCAGTCGCGGCAAACGGCTCCAATCACGGCGTTCCGCGCGTTGCGGTTCGACCGGATGGAGAAACGGACATGGCGGCGTTGGGCAGGCGCGACTGGGTGCCAGCGGCAAGCGAGGATTACGTGCTCACGGTCGCCGAGACCGTCGCCTTGCAGGATCTCGATGCGACCGAACGGGCGATCCACGCATTGACGACGGAGAATCGTGCGATCCATGAGCGCGACTGCGTCAATCTCAACCCTGCAACCAATATCATGAACCCGAAGGCGGAGGCGGCGTTATCGGCCGGCCTGGGAGCGCGGCCCTCGCTCGGCTACCCCGGCGACAAATACGAGATGGGGCTCGAGGCGATCGAGAAGATCGAGATCATCGCTGCAGAGCTTGCAGCACAGGTCTTTGGCGCCCGATATGCGGAAATCCGAGTGCCATCGGGTGCCATCGCCAATCTCTATGCCTTCATGGCAGTGGCGAAAGCGGGGGACTGCATCATCGCGCCGCCCGGCGATATCGGCGGCCATGTCACTCATCATGGTGCCGGTGCGGCCGGGCTTTACGGCATCATCACCCATCCCGCACCGGTCGATCCACTGAACTACACCGTCGATCTCGGCAGACTGCGTGAGGACGCACTGCGACTCCGCCCGAAGCTGATCAGCATCGGCGGCAGCCTCAACCTGTTCGCGCACCCGATCCGTGAAATCCGTGCCATCGCGGACGAGGTCGGGGCGATTGTGCTGTTCGATGCCGCGCATATGTCCGGCATGATTGCCGGCCACGCCTGGCAGCAACCGCTGCAGGAGGGGGCACATCTGATGACGATGAGCACCTATAAGAGCCTGGGTGGCCCGCCTTCGGGCCTGATCGTCACCAATGACGCCGACCTCGCCAGAAAACTCGATGCCATCGCCTATCCCGGCTTGACCGCCAATTTCGACGCGGCAAAATCCGCGTCTCTCGCCATCACGCTGCTCGACTGGAAGGCCCATGGCCGCGCCTACGCAGATATGATGGCGCAGACCGCGAAGGTGCTGGCCGATGCCCTTGTCGAGCGGCAGGTGCCGGTCTTTGCTCGCGATCGCGGCATCACGACATCGCATCAGTTCGCCATCGAGGCCGCCCCTTGCGGTGGCGGGCAGGCGGCAGCGAAACGGCTTCGCGAGGTCAATATCCTGAGCTGCGGTATCGGCCTGCCGATCGCGCCCGTCGCAGGCGACGTCAATGGCCTGCGGCTCGGGACGCCCGAGATCGTGCGCTTTGGCATGACGCCCGCCGACATGCCTGAGCTCGCCGGCTACATCGCTGAAGGTCTGAGCGGTGCTCGACCCGCTGAGGCTGTCGCACAGGATGTCACGGCCTTGCGCAGCCGTTTCACGAAGCTGCACTTCATGCGCTGATGTGGCGGTGGTCCGCCAGGTTGAATGAAACAGACGCAGGTCCCTTCAAGAGCCTTCTCCGCGCTCTTGAAGGCACTCAAATACGGGGAGAGAAGCCCCGGATTACGATGATGACCGCGCTGTTACTCGGCCAATGAACAGGCGAAGGGCAAGCCTCATGGCCTGCGACGGCGGCTCGGTGGGGTGCCATTCCGGAAAATGTCCGTCGATCGCCATGCGAGCGAGGCCATAGACGAGCGCGCGGGCCGCCAGCACCAGATGGTCGAAGTCCAGCCCCTCGGCGAGCTGACCTCGTTCGCGGGCCCTGGTCAGCAGATCGATCATCACCTGCCGGATCGCTTCGTTCTGGCTGCGCAGACTCGCGGAAGCGTCGAAGTCGATCAGGGTCCGGGAACTGATGATCTCGAAATGGGTGGGGTTAGCGATCGCCCACCGAAGGTAGCCTTGTCCGATGGCCTCAAAAGCGGCCAACGGCTCCCCACTGCCGGCGTTTGACTGAGACTCGGCGACGGCGTCCGTCAACCGGCTCATTGCCTGCTCGGCAACGGCAGTCAAGAGCGCGGCTTTCGAACGGAAATGCCGAAACGGCGCTCCTGGCGATACCCCGGCGCGCTTTGCGGCTTCGCGGACGGACACCTGCTCGACGCCGCGTTCTTCGATTATTTCTACTGTCGCGGCGATCAGGGCTTCGACCAGATTGCCGTGGTGGTAGCGCCTAGGGCGTTCGGCGTTCTCGGAATGCGGGAGCTTGGTCATGCCCGACCGTTACCATGAAGCCAAAATGTAATCAGAGATTATTTTCCTTGCAGGAGGACGCCATTGGTGTAATCAATGATTACATAGGAGATTCCCCATGCTCAGTTCTGTTCTGAAAATCAGCTTGGCCTTGATGGCGCTCTCACTCTCGGCCGCACAGGCACAGGAACGTCCAATGCTTGAAATCGTCTGGCCTAAGGCCGGAATTATCATCAATTTGGGCGACGATCCGGAGAAGGCGATCGGCGTAGTCGTGAAAAGCAACTTCGCGCTGCGTCCCGCCGGGCAATGCGGCGAGAGCCGGCAATGCGGCCACGTTCACATGAAGATCGATCCTGACGGCGACACCTGCAACATCCCCGGCCGCCCGTACAACAGCATGAACAGCGACTTCGGCGGCGAGCTGATCAAGGCTCGCTTCGGGCATTGCCCCGTCTCAACCGGCACACATGTCGTCGGGATACTGCTTGCGGATGATCACCATCGTCCCATCCTGGTGGACGGAAAACCGGTTACGGCGCTGGTGACCGTAACGACACGATAAGGGCGGCACCTCTGCACGCTCCTGCGGCCATGCGTGAACTCCCCGCTGTATCGCGCGGGGCTCGGGTGGCACGCGGCCTGCGGAAGGTCGTGACTATCGATGTCACGGCGATCCGCAAGAGGTTCAGGCAGTTGCTTTCCTGAGTCAGTCCGGCCGCCTAGGTGCTGCCCTTTGCATAGCGATCGAGCATCTCGGCGCGCAGCGCATGTTCGGAGACGAGGTGGGCGCCGCCGAGCCAGACCGACTCGATTGCGCCGGTGCCGTCGCGGACCAGGCGTGCTGTCTCGCCTGGACTGTTGAAGCCCGACGCCTTGCTCACGCGGCCTTGGTCAGGAGCCTCGACCGTGATCTCGCCGGCGTCGAGGAAGGGAGTGAAGAGGGTCGGGCTGGCGCAGAACACCTTGTTGCTGACGGGGACGAGATCGCCGCAGGCCCAGATGCTCCACCAGCGCCCAACCCAGCCTTCCGTCTGGGGGGAGGGGCCACCCTCTTTCGAGAACGTCCGGAAAATGTGGATGATGCCGTCGAGCCATTGATGGGCCAGCCCGTCAATGGCGTTGGTCAGGACCGAGATCGTCAGGCCCTGCTGCGGCAGAACGACGGTGCGGGTGATGAAGCCCTGGAAGCCGCCGGAATGGCCGAACCATTTCCAGTCGCCATGTCCGCCGGAAATCGTGCCAAGGCCGTAATGGCGGCCAAGGCTGGCTTCGTCATCCGGCCAGAGGCGGCGGCTCATCTCGCGGCGGCTGAGCGGAGACAGGATACTGTGCTCTGCCCGCGGGGAGAGCTGCGCGAAGTAACGTGCGACGTCCGCTGCAGTGGCCACGAAGCCGGCGGCAGAGGTCATGGCGTGTCCGGGGTTGTCTCCGGGAATGACCACCCTGCGCCCGAGCGGCATCCTGGGGCTGTGACCCCTGGCCATGGGGCGGTCTGCCCAGAGACCGATATCAGGCCGGGTTTCGCTCAACTCCGCAGGGGCGACGACCTCATCGGCAATCCAGTCACGATAGGCCCGGCCCGTCACCGCTTCGATGACGAGGCCGAGAAGGCCGAAGCCATGGTTCGAGTATTTGAAGCGCTGCGAGGGCGGAAAGGGTTGCGCAACCGAGAGATCGGCGATCAGCTCGTCCTTGCTGAGATAGGGCTTGCGGTCGAAGAACTGGCCATTGTTGGCGCCGTCTCGGGTCAGGCCGGCACTGTTCGAGAGCAATTGCGCCAGGGTCACGGCGGCGACGTCAGGATGCAGTCCGGGGACAAAACTGCCGACCTTGTCATCGAGCCTGATGCGGCCTGCCTCGACCAGCCGCAGGATTCCGGCTGCCGTGAAGGTCTTGGAATGCGAGGCGATGCGAAAGCCGTGGCGCGGCGTCAGCGGCTCGCCGGTTTCGATGTCGGCGCTACCGAAGGCAGCCTCCAGGACGATCTTCTGGCCGCTTGCGATGGCCACAGCGCAGCCCGGCTGGTCATGATGGCGGCGCTGGAATTCGAGCCAGCTCGAGACATAGTTCAGGGCAGCGGGCAGCCAAGGCGTCATCGGGCAATCCATCATTGGCGATGTGGGGGAAGGAGCATGGCACGTTCGCCGCAAGGGCGGCAGATATGCAGGAGCGCGCCGTCATGCGGGTATGACGCAACGCGAGGTCCGGATCTTCCGTTGAACGAGGCCGGAACAGCCTTTCGCTTGCCCTCGCAGCCCGGTCATGGCATCCGTCCCGCCACTCTGAAAGGACCAACCCGTGGACAAGACAGAACTCGCCAAGCTCGAAGCCTATCTTCGGCGCACCTTCGCCAATCATGGCATCAGCGTGCGGGCGCGCATGAAGAAGACCGACTCCGCCGAGGTTTATCTGGGTGAAGAGTTCATCGGCATCATCCATGTCGACGACGAGGATGGTGATCGCTCGTTCAACTTCACCATGGCAATCCTCGATGTCGATCTCGAAGACTGAGGGCCATCCGCGGCTCAGCGCATCATCCCGTCGATGGTGCGCCTGACGCCGCCGACCATCAGCTCCCAGTCGGCGATGACGGCGCGGGGAAAGCGGATGTTCACATCAAGCCCGCGATGCCGGAAGGTGACGCGGCAGAGTTCGTCGAGCGGGGCGGGGCCGGTATTCACCGGGCAGCGCGCGGCAAAACCTCGCCCGTCCGGCACCGAGACGTAAAGCTCGTCGCCCTCATAGGGTGAGCCCTTGCGGAACCCGCGTACAACCAGCCCGCCCGGGTTGGACCAGACCGTCGGAGTCAGGAAGCGGGCATAGACCGAGAGCTGCGTCGCCGGCTCGTTGACCTTGTCGGGCGGGCTCAGCGTCACCAGCAGCTTGCGGCGGCTTTGGGCGGTCACGGGACCGAAGCTCGGCCAGTCGAGACGCAGCCTGGTCATGCCGACCACCCGCTCGCTGTCTTCATGTTCAGCCCCGGCTAGATCCTGCGGAACCAGAAGCGAGACCTCGCCGACGCGCGCCGGCTGGAACTGCGTCACGGGTGCCGTTGTCAGGCGATGGCCGTAAAGCGCGTATGCGGTTGCTGCCGCGGCAACGAGCAGGATGGCGCCAGCCGCCTTCAGCAGCGCGCCGTCGGCGCGAGGCAAGGGCGGCGGCGGTCGATTCAGGCGCGCACGGACCACCGTGGTGAGGCCGGCGGCGCGTTGGGGCGAATGGTGCGCGTAAGCGGTCAAGATCCAAGCACCTCGATAACAGGTGCCAGTGACTGAATCAGACCCGCCTTAATGCTCCGTAAACCATGTGGATTGCGCGAGGATTGCGGCGCGGCCCAAGGGTTAACCATCGTCAACGAGATTTCTTCACACTTCGTAAACCATGCGGCACAGTCCAGGCGCGTTCTCGCCCGGAGCCGTGACGTTGCGTATCGAACCCGCTGCCGTCGAGGCACTCCAGTCCCTGTTCATCGGCTTTGCCTTTGCCGGGCTGATGGCGAGCGCCTTCGAGCTGTTCACCGAGAAGCGCGCTGATTTCCAGTTGCTTCAGACAGGAGGGCTGGCCGCAGTCGCGAGCGTGCCGGTCGTCGTTTTCAGCGCGCCGTTTCTCATCCTGCGCAATACCGTAAGGGGCCGCCGCAGCGATGGCCGACCCTTCGCCTTCGTCATGCTGGCGAGCATGGCAGCTTCGCTCTGGAGCGTCGCCTCGGGGCGCGTGGTGCTCGATCTGCTGCATTTCGTCGGCGGCGCTTGACGAGGCCGCCGGCCGGCCTGCAATCCTCGCGACAGGTTTGCAGAAGGATGATCCGCCCATGCCGCTCTATTCGCTCGACGGGACTGCTCCCCAATGCCCTGCCGAAGGCCAGTGGTGGCTTGCGCCCGACGCGCATGTGATCGGCAGGGTGAAACTCGCTGCGGGCGTCGGGATCTGGTTCGGCGCAGTGCTGCGCGGCGACAATGAATGGATCGAGATCGGCGAGGACAGCAATATCCAGGAGGGTTGCGTCCTGCACACTGATATGGGTTCGCCGCTGCGCGTCGGCTTCGGCTGCACCATCGGCCATCGAGCGATCCTGCATGGCTGCATCATCGGAGAGAACAGCCTGATCGGGATGGGCGCGACGGTGCTCAACGATGCGAAGATCGGCCGCAACAGCCTGGTTGGCGCCAATGCTCTCGTGACCGAAGGCAAGGAATTCCCGGAGAACTCGCTGATCGTGGGCTCGCCCGCCCGCGCCATCCGCACCCTCGACGAGGTGGCGATTGCCGGCATCGCGGGCTCGGCCCGTGCCTATGTCGCTCGCTGGAAGCAGTTTGCCGCTGGGCTCAAGCAGATCGGCTAAAGCATCGACCCGAAAAAGAGGATTGCGGTTTTCGGGAAAGCCGATTCAGACAAATGGTCAGATCATCGGACCGGCCAGGTCCAGAATGGAGGCGGGCCGACGCCTCGGGGAGAAGCGCCGGCCCTATGGCGAAACCCGGCCTGGGGACGGGGTGGGGTGGGGACGTGACCGAGCCTCGCCGTCCATCTGGCCGCGGCAGCGTGGTGCTGCGGCCAGTCTTGTTCGTCTTCAGCGCACTGAGGCGACGGTCGGCGTCGAGAGACCGCCGAGCGAGGTCCAGCCCGTCTGGTATTGCGACTCGCGCTTGACGTAGACGTAGCCGGTCTGGCTCCACGGCAGGATCGCATTGCGCTTGTTGTCGAGCACGTAGTCGCCGCGATCCGTGCGGATCATCAGCACGGCGTGGCCGGCATTCTCCTCGTCGATCACGACGGTCATCAGCATGGCGCGACGGGGCACGCCGGCTTCGGCGAGACGCTTGCGCTTGAGCAGGGCATAATCCTCGCAGTCGCCCTTGCTGTCGGTCGGGATGTCCCAGCGATCGACGACGCCCCAGTGATCCTGGTCCGTGATCGCTTCGATCTCGCGGTTTGTCTTGTTGTTGAGAGCAATAATCGCCTTCCAGAGCTTTGGCGTCATCTCGACGTGCTCCGGCTCCTGAGTATTGACTGCGCATTCGACCGGATTTCGCTTGCAGAAATCCGTCCAGGCATAAGGCGCCCGGGCATCGCCCGAGGCTGCAATCGGCATGGCGGCGGCCGGCAGAGCTGCGACCTGTTGGGCCTGAACCGATGAAATTCCAGCGACTGCGATCAGTGCAGCCAAAACAGAACCCCGATGAATAGAAAGCATGTCGTCCCCTTTCCTGTCCCTGGGGCAGACGATGCGCGAGGCGGATGGACGCCGGTTGAAATGGAAACAAGCAATTTTATGTAATTAGGCGCTCCGTATTCGGATCATCTCGCAGTATAAATCAACGTCAAATGCCGAAGTAAGAAATGTGAGCGCTGTGTTTTCGGTTTGTTAACTGTGACAGTTCTGGAGGTTGTGCGCAGGTTTCATTAACGCTGTGAGGAACGCGAAGAGACGCATGCCTGAATGAGGAGTGTCAGCCGTCCAGCGTGCCGACATTCCGGCCAGGCGAGGCGCATGACCCGATCCGTGCCCGAGCCCAATTCGCTCCGGTGTGGCTCTTGGATTTCATTGCCGCCCCCGGGGTGATGCCGGCAGCGGTCGACGTCGATCGGCTGGCTCCGGCTTAGATCATCGGACCGGATATCGTATCCGGTCCGATGATCTAAGCTTTTGTGTTTGCATCGGCTTTCCCGAAAACCGCAATCCACTTTTCGGGCCGATGCTTTAGGGTCCCGGAGCGGCCAGACCGAGCGGACGCTCAGGCGTCATGCTGCATGAGACAATGTCTTGAAACGGGGAGGCCGTGATTCCCCGTCCGGATCAGAGCTCGAGATTCTCGTCGAGCACATCGGCAGAGAGCGGGAAGCGGAACTCCGCCGCGTAGCCGCCATCGAAGCGGCGGACGACCTTGGCTGCTGTGCCCCCGACCTTGACCGGCGTGTTGATCGGCAGTTGCTGCTCGGTCGAAAAGGCGACCCCCGACAGCGAGATGTCGATTACACGCACGACATACTCCGAACCGTCATCGAGCGTCAGCATCGAACGGGGATTGCGCGGAATGATGCGCTCGTGACGTCGGTCCTCGGGCAGCCCCAGTTCATCGCGATTGGCCAGCCATGTCAGCTGGGCGGTGAATTTCTCGCGCTTGCGGCTGGTCGCGGTGATGGTCATCGCGAAGCCTTCGAGCGTTGTGCGGACGGCAATGCCCTCGATACGCCCGAGATGTTCGAGGTAGACGATGACCCGATCGCCGGGATGAGCCTTGGCCGGAGCGATGAGATGCAAGCCGCCCGGTGAAATGTCGACCGTCTGGCAGGGGTACTCCATGCGGTTCGGAAGCATGTAACGACCGAGCAGCACCACCTTCATACGCTGATGCCGCCTGCGCTCGACAGGGCGGATGGCCGGACGGGAGGTGTGCTGCGCACTGAGCATCGGATCAGCCTGATTCGGGCCGACCCTAGCTGCGGGAGGGTTAACGATACGTTCGCTCTTCAGTTTCTGCCGCCAGGAAGGACCAGGAATTTCGGCGGCATGGAGCGTGCAACGGGTTCAGGCGCGCGCTGGCTGTGGGCCGACGGCCACAGCATGCGGAGCGAGATCATGCGCATGGAGGCCAGAGTGTCGAGCCCAAGCCATTCCGGCGTAAGGGCGGGCGAGAGCGCGCCCAGGACGCGGGCATGGGTCCGCCCGCGATAGCGCAGCGGCAGCAACAGCAGTTCGAGATAGACGGGAGAGCCATTCATGGTTTCGGCTGAGAGGCCAGCGACGGCGCCGGCGGTTTCATCCATCACGGTCTGCACGAGGCGGCGCATTTCGCCTTGAGCTTCCACGTCCGGCCAGAGTGCAGCAAAGGCGCGCCCGCGCAGTTCGCTGCCGAAGAGCGCACATAGCCGCGTGCCGGCCAGCCGAAAGACAGGCCCGATCGGCTCATTCTCGAGAACGAACGTATCGGCGAGGGCATGACGCAGCGCACCTGGTTCGATCTCGCCCCGTTCCGGCGCGGAACGCTCGCCACGCAGCACGTCCCAGTAATCGAACACAAGGCGGGTGCTCATGTTTTTCATTCTGACATCCTGTCCTGTCTGCATACGCCGCAAGTCCGAATACGTGTCGCAAAGGCACATATCCGTCAGAGCGCGGGACGTTTCGGTCCCTGCCGAATCGCGAGACGCAGTGGGCATGCCGTCTTGCCATGGGGGGCGGGCAGGGCGACGGGCGCAGGCTCGTTAGGGTTAACCAAATCTTAGCTTTGTGGATAACCCGTTAAAATGCTTATCAAATGCAAGACAGTTCAAGGGGCAGCCGCGAGGCGGGCCTGGGGTCCAACTGGGGTGAATGGGGGGCGTGACCGTGCTGCCGGATGCTTCGCGCTTCGGCAGGGCCACAGCCGAGAAAGGGGAGAGCCCGTGGCTCTCCCCTTTTTCATTCGGCCCGCGCAAAAGGAAGCACCGGCCGGCTTGCGTCGCAGGCGCTGCTTCGGCAAGGGTTGCCCAGCATGTCCCAGATTCCCGCCAGCCCGTCGGCTCCGCCAGAGCGCGAGCCGATCCTGAACCTGCCGTCCGCCGTCGTCTGGTTGATCGCCGCGCTCGCGCTGATCCAGGCTGGGCGCTCGGTGCTTTCGGACTATGACGACTTCGTATTGATGTCCTGGCTCGCGTTCATGCCGGCGCGGCTGAGCCTCTGGCTCGACGCCAGCCGTGCGCAGGACATGCTCGCTGCGCTGACGCAAAGGATGGCAGGGCAGGATCTGGCGGACCGGTTGCAGCTTGTGCGGTTGCTGATTGCCGATGGCGGTCCACGCCTTTGGACCTTGCTCACCTATGGTCTGCTGCACGGTTCCTGGGTGCATCTGATATCGAATGTCGTCTGGCTCGCGGCCTTCGGCAGTCCTGTGGCGCGTCGCCTTGGAACCGGGCGCTTCCTCAATCTGATGGCGCTTTCCACCATCGGCGGCGCTCTGCTGCACTGGTGGTCACGCGATCTCGATGTACTGCCTTTGGTTGGCGCCTCCGCCGCCGTTTCAGGAGCCACCGCCGCTGCGATCCGCTTCGTCTTCGCATCCGGCTTGCGCTTCGGCGGGTTGGCGGATGACGCTGTGGTGCGCTCGATTCCAGCCGAGCCCTTCGGGCAGCTCTGGCGCAACCCGCGCGCCTTGATCTTCATCGTGATCTGGTTCGCCACGAATTTCCTGTTCGGAGCGGGGCTTGTTCCGATCCTGGGCGAGGACACCAGCATTGCCTGGGAGGCGCATATCGGCGGCTTTCTCGTCGGACTCCTGGTCTTCCCGCTGATCGACCGCGGTGCGGTACGGCGCTGAGCGCTCCCCAAGCTGCCAATCGGACTGCCGAAGGCCTGCGGCTCTATGCCATTCGCCTTGCCGTCGCCCCGGTCTTCGCCCACACTCCCGATTCTGCGAAGGGCTTGCGACGGCCTTTTTGGCGACTTGACCCGTCATCGGCCGGGCAACGCTCCCGTTGATTTCGCGCGCCAGGGCGATGGTGTGCCAAACAGGAGGAACGCGTTCATGAACGTCGCGCAGATTCTCGGAAAGAAGGGGCACGATGTCATTTCGGTGCAGCCGCACCGTACGCTCGCGGAGGCAATCCGTACGCTCGGCGAGAAGCGCATCGGCGCTGTCGTGGTTGCTGGCGCCGACGGCGGCCTGCTCGGTATCCTGTCCGAAAGAGACATCATCCGCGCTCTTGCCGAAAGTGGGACGGCTGCATTGGAGAGCCCGGTCTCGCGGGTCATGACCGCCAAGGTCGTTACCTGCCGTCATGAGACCAGCGTTGACGAGTTGATGGAACTGATGACGGTGGGCCGCTTCCGCCATGTGCCGGTGCTTGAAAACGGGCGGGTCGCGGGCATCGTCTCGATCGGGGACGTCGTGAAGCACCGTGTCGCCGAGATCGAGGCCGAGAGCCGTGCGATGCGGGACTATATCGCGATGGCCTGAAGTCGTCGGCCTTGGGGAGGGGCGCGGCCGGAATCAGTCGGCCGCAATGTAGTTGCTCGCGACCATGGCTGCGATTTCGTCGAGCGCGCGCCTCGCGGCGACGCGGCCGAGTTCCATGGCCTCGTCGGCCCGATGGAAGTCGAATAGGCCGACCTTGGCGAGCTTGGGCCCGATCATGACGTCGGGTGGGTCGCCGGCCAACCGGGAGCGTGAGATACGATCCTGGGTGATGTTGAAGGCATCGACCATTACGCCGGCGAGGCCCGGCTGGTCGTTGCTGGCGCGGCCGAGGAAGCCGCGCATGCGCCGTGCTGCACCGCTGATGCCGTCGAGCCAGCGCGAAGTCGGGCGAATGTCGAGCTCCGGCAGGGGCGCGGGGTCCGGATCCGAGCTGTGGTTCTGGATAGTGGTGCCACGTCCCGAGAGATCGCTGTTGAGGTTGACGCAGATCACGACATCGGCGCCAAGGGCGCGTGCGGCGGTGACCGGCACCGGATTGACCAGCGCGCCGTCCATCAGCCAGCGCCCGCTGAGTTTGACCGGATCGAAGACGCCGGGCAGCGCGTAGGAGGCGCGCAGGGCCTCGACGAGCGGGCCATGGGTCAGCCAGATTTCGTGGCCGGTGCCGAGTTCGGTTGCCACGGCGACGAAGCGCTGGGGCAGGGCCTCGATGCGGATGCCGACAAGGTCGCGTTCAAGCAGCCGCTTCAGGCGACCACCGGAGATGAGCCCCGCTCCGCCGATGTGGAAGTCCATCAGTCCGACGACACGGCGCTTGGTCAGGCCCATGGCGAACTCGGTCAGCGCCGGCAGCTTTCCGGCGGAGAAGCAGCCGCCGACCACAGCGCCGATCGATGTTCCGGCAATGACGTCCGGGCCGAAGCCAGCTTCGGTCAGGACTTCAAGCACGCCAATGTGAGCCCAGCCGCGCGCAGCACCGCCACCGAGAGCAAGGCCGATCCTGGGTCTGCTGCCGCGCCGCGGCAGTGGTTCGATACTAAGGTCGTTCATAGAGGCCACGCCGCCGCCCATTCCAAAGGCCCGTCGAGCAATACCGTCCCATAACATGATCCCGACCCTCCGCGGGGGGATCATCGTCTCGCGAGAACGTGAGGAGAACCTGAACCGGACGCGCGACGGTTGCGCCTAACAAGTGGATTTGACAGAAAAATGTTAGATTGGTGAAAGGATTGCCAATGTGGCGCGTGCGTCACGTGGCGACAAGGGTGAGAGGTTCTGCCGCGGCACCGCGCAGCGGCTTCACCCGGTAAAAGCATGAGTGCCGACCGGTGTGGCAGCAGCCGCCGTCGCCCGCGACCTTCACCTTCAGCCAAATCGCATCCTGGTCGCAGTCGACCCGCATCTCGAGGATGGTCTGGACCTGTCCGGAGGTGGCGCCCTTGTGCCAGAGTGCCTTGCGCGAGCGCGACCAGTACCAGGCCTCCCCCGTCGCAATGCTGAGTTGAAGCGCCTCGGCATTCATATGGGCGACCATCAGGAGTTCGCCCGTCTCGGCGTCGGTCGTCACGCAGGTGACGAGGCCGCTCGTGTCGAAGCGCGGCGCCAGCGTTGTACCTTCCTCGAGCGCATGCTTGTCGGACAAAACGGGGAAGCTGGACATCGGCGGCTCCGCAACAGGACAAGGCGCATCCCGCGATGCGCCCTTGATCATTGCAGCGATGGTTATCGCCAACGCCGCATCGCACCAACCCTACAGGCCAGGCGACTTGACCATGGTGAAGAAGCGGACCTGTTCGGCAGGGTCCTTGAACACGCCGGTATATTGCGTGGTCAGCGTCGATGAGCCCTGCTTCAGCACGCCCCGCATCGACATGCACATATGTTCGGCTTCGACCAGAACGGCGACGCCACGGGGCTCGAGTGCCTTGTCGATGATCCGGGCGATCTGCGCCGTCATCGCCTCCTGTGTCTGGAGGCGCCGGGCGTAGACATCGACGATGCGAGCCAGCTTCGACAGGCCGACCACCCCCTTCGCGGGGTAGTAGCCGATATGTGCCTTGCCGACGAAAGGCACCATATGGTGCTCGCAATGCGAATGGAACGGGATGTCGCGGACGAGGACCATGTCCTGATAGTTTTCGACCTCCTCGAAGACGCGGTCGAGGATGTCGTCGGGATTTTCGGAGTAGCCCCTGTAGAATTCCTTGTAGGCCTTGGCGACGCGCTGCGGAGTTTCGAGCAGCCCTTCGCGAGATGGGTCGTCGCCCGCCCAGAGAATGAGGGTGCGCACAGCCTCCTCGGCCTGTTCCTGCGTCGGACGCCTGTCCAGAAACTTGTCAGCGGAGGGGCTCAGAGCCCTCTCGACGGACAAGGACTTAACCACAGGGATCATGTGGTGCCTCCCGTTACGGTTCGTGTCCCAAGGCCTAGCGATGCAGGTTCGGCGGGTCGCCGTGACATCGCGTCGCCTCGCATGAATTGCGACAAGTACTGCTCCTGCGGCATCATCGGGCGCTACCCATCTCCCGCACACAGGCGTTCCACCCTATATTGGAACCGCGCGCCGGTCATTCCAGAGCCGGCGAGGACCAAGTCATGCTGAGCGACGTCTACAACAAGCGAATCCTGGAACTGGCCGGAAACATCCCGCTGCTCGACCGATTGTCGGCGCCGGACGCGACCGCGACCGCGCATTCCAGGCTGTGCGGCTCCACCGTTACCGTCGATCTGACAATGGAAGACGATGTCGTCACCGGCTTCGGGCATGACGTCAAGGCCTGTGCGCTGGGACAGGCCTCCTCCTCGATCATGGCGCGCCACGTCATCGGTTCCACGGCCGGCGAGCTTCGCGCGGTTCGCGAGCAGGCTCGTGCGATCCTGAAGGAGAATGCCGATCCGCCCGCCGGCAAGTGGGGCGATCTCGCTGTCCTGGTGCCGGTTCGCGACTACAAGGCACGCCATGCCTCGACCATGCTGACCTTCGATGCCGTGGTCGACGCGATCGGCCAGATCGAGGCGGCGCGCGAGGCCGCAGCGCCAGCAGCCAAGGTTGCGGCGCTCAGGTGAGCCCCAGGGACTTTCGGATTTCGGGGCGTGTTTCGTCGAAGCGCTGCCTGAAAGCGCGATCCGCCAGAAGCGCCTCCGCAACCTGTCGACCGACTTTTTCGCCCGCCACGAGATCGCTGGCATAATGGAAGCCGCAAACCAGCCGGCTCTCGCCATAGCTTGTGATGCGCTCCGCGAACTTGTCCTTCAGCTCCGGAGCGGCATCGCTGAGCAGCGCGGCATAGAGCGCGGCAGTCGCGGCATGGCCGGCGGGGAAGGAGGTCCCTTCTGGCCTGCCGCCAGGGCAGGGCTTGACCCTGACCTTGTTCCACATCGCGAAGGGACGCGTTCGCGAAGTCATGCGGCGCACGCTGAGGAGCACGATGCCGAGTTCGATATTGGCTTCGCGGAAAAGCAGGCGAACCTCACGGTGTTCGGAGAGATGCGCGTCGATTCCCATGCCTTCGAGGAAGCGGGCGAGCGTCTGATATTGATCCGCGATCGCGGCCTTCTCGCGCTCCGGTGTCCGGTTCAACGTGATCTGAAGAACCTCTTCGAACTCCTTCCTGTGCTCGGGCGAATTCATTGCCGGTGGCAGGCCGATGATCTTGGCGACGTCGATCTTGCCGGGCTCAAGCCAGAGGAGGCTGTTCCTCTGCTGGCCGGGTGCTGATGTCATCGACAAAAGCAAGGCAGCGGGAACCAGAATGGAGGCCGCGCCGATGCGGAAGCGGGAGGCCGATCGCGGAGCGGAGCAAAGCATGAGCGAATCTCAAAATGAAACAGGTAATGACGAAGAACGATGAAATGACATCGGTGCGCATGTTGTCACGTCTTTTTGCGCGTGCGCCCCGTTCTGGCGCGCATTGGTTGATTCGCGGTTACCAGCTCAGCGTCTCGATGCTGATCGGACGGCAATGCCGACATTGGCCGAGCTGCTCGAACTACACGGACGAGGCGATCCAGCGCTTCGGGCTCTGGCGCGGCGGCTGGATCGGTGCCGCGCGGATCTGCCGCTGTACGCCGTTTGGCACCAGCGGCATCGATCTCGTCTGCGAAGAGCTGCCGCCGAACTCCGCCTGGTACAGGCCGTGGTCCTATGGTCGCTGGCGCGGAGTGAATGCGCCGCCTCCGCTCGACGAGTGATCCGCGACGTCGATTGCCTGCGGCTGCCGGCTGGTATAGGCGAGGCGGGCGAAATCGGCTCGATCCCATTCGGCGCTTCGCAAAGCGTGAAGCCCTTGAACCGGATGCGGGTCTTTGCGCGTTTCCCCGAACAGTATCCGGCCTTGGCTTACGGGGTTCGTTTCCCCGAGTGAGCAGGAGCGCGACCGATGACGATCTCCCTGACCTTTCCCGATGGCGCCAAGCGCGAGTTTCCTTCCGGCATCACCGGAAAGGAGATTGCCGGCGGCATTTCCCCCTCTCTGCTGAAGCGCACCGTCGCCATGGCGCTCGACGGCACCGTCGTCGATCTCGGCGATGCAATCGATCGCGATGCGAAGATCGAGTTCCTCAACCGCGAGGATCCGCGCGCGCTCGAGCTGATCCGTCATGATTGCGCCCACGTGCTCGCCGAGGCTGTGCAGGAACTCTATCCCGGTACGCAGGTCACGATCGGCCCGGTGATCGAGAACGGCTTCTTCTACGATTTTTTCCGGAACGAGCCTTTCACTCCAGAGGATTTTGCGCCGATCGAGAAGAAGATGCGCGAGATCATTGCGCGCGACAAAGCCTTCACCAAGGAAGAGTGGAGCCGCGACAAGGCGAAGCAGTTCTTCCGCGACAAGGGCGAGGCCTTCAAGGTCGAGCTCGTCGATGCGATACCCGAAGACCAGACGCTGAAGATGTACGCTCAGGGCGACTGGATCGACCTCTGCCGCGGACCGCACATGACTTCGGTCGGTAAGGTCGGAAACGCCTTCAAGCTGATGAAGGTGGCTGGCGCTTATTGGCGCGGCGACAGCAACAATCCGATGCTGACGCGGATCTACGGTACCGCCTTCGCCAAGCAGGAAGAGCTCGACGCGCATCTCAAGCAGATCGAGGAGGCGGAAAAGCGCGACCACCGCAAACTCGGCCGGGAAATGGACCTGTTCCATTTCCAGGAGGAGGGGCCGGGCGTCGTCTTCTGGCACTCGAAGGGCTGGCGCCTTTTCCAGGAAATCATTGCCTATATGCGTCGGCGGCTTGCCGCCGATTACGAGGAGGTCAATGCGCCGCAGATCCTCGACAAGTCGCTCTGGGAAACCTCGGGCCACTGGGGCTGGTATCAGGACAACATGTTCGCGGTGAAATCGGCCGGCGCGCTCGAGCATCCGAATGATCCGGAGAAGGACCAGCGCATGTTCGCGCTGAAGCCGATGAACTGCCCCGGCCATGTCCAGATCTTCAAGCACGGGCTCAAGAGCTATCGCGACCTGCCGATCCGGCTCGCGGAGTTCGGCGCAGTGCATCGCTATGAGCCCTCGGGCGCGCTGCACGGGTTGATGCGCGTGCGCGGCTTCACGCAGGACGACGCGCATATCTTCTGCGCGGAGAACGACCTGGCGGCGGAGTGCCTGAAGATCAATGACCTGATCCTCTCGGTCTATGCCGATTTCGGCTTTACCGACGATCTCGTCATCAAGCTTTCGACCCGTCCGGAGAAGCGCGTCGGTACCGATGCGATGTGGGACCACGCCGAAGACGTGATGACCAAGGTGCTGGATCTGATCGCCCGGCAATCCGGCAACCGGATCAAGACGGAGATCAACCCAGGCGAGGGCGCCTTCTATGGCCCCAAGTTCGAGTATGTCCTTCGCGATGCCATCGGGCGCGACTGGCAGTGCGGCACGACGCAGGTTGATTTCAACCTGCCGGAACGCTTCGGCGCGTTCTATATCGGCTCCGATGGCGAGAAGAAGACGCCCAGCATGGTGCACCGCGCGATTTGCGGTTCGCTGGAGCGTTTCACCGGCATCCTGATCGAACATCATGCCGGGCATTTCCCGCTCTGGCTCGCACCGGAGCAGATCCTGGTCTGCCCGATCACCTCCGAGGCCGATGCCTATGCCGAGCAGGTCACCATTGCCTGCATGAACCAGGGCCTCAGGGCACGCGCCGATCTTCGCAACGAGAAGATCAGCTACAAGGTGCGAGAGCACTCGCTCGCCAAGGTTCCGGTGATTCTGGCCGTCGGCAAGCGCGAGGCCGAGGAGCGCACGGTGACCATGCGCCGTCTCGGCAGTCAGCAACAGACGGTGATGAGCCTCAGCGAAGCACTGGCGGCGTTCACGGCCGAGGCGATGCCTCCGGATCTGGCTCGCCGCAAGGCCGAGATCGTGGCGTCCTGACGATGCGCATTCATGCGGGGCTCGCCAAATCCGGGTCCCGCATGCCAGAGTGTCGGGGATGCTGACGGGATCTTATCGCAAGCGGCTCGAAGCCGATTTGAGTCGCTGGGTCGCCGAGGGGCTGGTCAGCTCCGGCAGCGCGACCACAATTCGTGAGTCTCTGCAGCGTGATGGCGGCTTTCGACTGCCGGGTCTGCTCGGGATGCTCGGCGGGCTGCTCATTGCGGCCAGCGTTGCAGCCTTCGTTGCAGCAAACTGGGAGGAGATTCCGCGGCTGACGAAGCTGGCGATGATCCTGGCTGGCATCGTGGTCGCGCTCGGCCTTTCGGCCCGCCTCGAAACCCAAGGTTCCGAACTTGGTGCCGATGCTGCTTCGACCTGCGGCGTCCTCTGCTTTGCCGCCGGCGTCGCGCTCGTCGGCCAGATGTATCATTTGCCGACAGATTGGCCGGGTGGCGCGCTCCTGATCGCACTCGGTGCATTGGCGGTTGCCTTCCTGCAGCGCTCGGACGGCGCCTTGATCGTCGCGTTCATCGCGCTGGCAAGCTGGAGCTGGGGGCGCTGGCAGGATAGCGGCGGCTCGCTCCACCTCTATTTCCTGCTCGGCTATGTGCCGGCGCTGTGGATGGCATTGGGGCGCCGAGCCCGGCTCGTGCATCATGTCGCGGTCCTCTCGCTCGCGTGCTGGCTGGCGCTCGTGCCCGGCGACTGGCTGCGTGGTTCGTTCGACTATTGGCTCCTGGCCTATGGCCTCGCGCTCTCGACCTCCTATGTCGTGCTCGGCGCGGTGGCGCTGGATCGCGGCGGCCCGGCTCTCCTGACCGCCTGCCTGCCCTGGGGGGTGCTGGGGCTGATGGTGGTGCTTGATGTCGAGTTGATCCGCATCCTCGATTCAAGCTGGTCGCGCGGCGGGCAGGCGAGCTGGCCGGTTTATCTCGCCTATGCCGTCGCCGTACCTGGCGTGGTCGCCTTCGTCGCACTGGCACGCGAGCGGCGCTTCGCCGTTCCGCTCGGTATCGCCCTCCTGCTTGCACTCCTGGTGCCGACGATCTTCTGGATGGGCGGGGCGGTGCGCCTGCCCGGCAAGGTGGTGGTGGCGAGCCTTGTTCTGGCGAGTGCCGTGGGGCTGATCGCCGCCGGAGCGTTGGGCGGGATCCGGCGTCTGGTCGTGGCCGGTGCGGCATTGTTTGGGGTCGCCATCCTGATCCTGCTCTGGCAGACCATCGGCAGCCTTCTTGACCAGTCGCTGTTCTTCCTGATCGCGGGCGCGGTGCTGCTTCTGCTTGCCAGCGGTGCGCGTCGGCTCTTCGCGCGCCTCGCCCGGCCGGTTGGAGAGGCGGCGTGATGCGCGCGCTTGCCGCCGACCGGATCGTCGTCCGCGTGCCGGCCATGTTCCGGGCTCTCGTCTCCATGCTCGTGCTCTGCGGCGCGATCGGGATTATCGTCGAGGGCCGGGCCCGCATTCTGCGCTCCGGCAGCGAGGTGAGGCTGAAGACGGCCCCAGTCGATCCGCGCGATCTGTTTCGCGGCGATTATGTCGTCCTGAACTATGATATCAGCACGCTCGATCTTTCGGGGCTCCAAGGCGACCGCGACTTCGGTCGCGGCGATCCCATCCATGTTCAGCTCACGCCCGGCACCGATGGCTTCGCCCGTCCTGTCGGAGCCTACAAGATCAGGCCGCCGGTAAACGGGGCGGATGTGGTCATCGAAGGTCATGTGCTGACCGCTGGCGCGTGCCCGCGAGCGGAGAACGGTACGGTCGATTGCTCGCGAACCCGCAACGGAGTGCGTGTCGCCTACGGGCTCGAGAGCTATTTCGTGCCGCAAGGGACCGGGCTCGCGATCGAGCGCACGGAACGCAGCAGGCTCGAGATCGTTGCGGCGGTTGCGCCCTCAGGCAGTTCCGCGATCAAGCGGCTGCTGATCGACGGCAAGCTGGTCCACGCCGAGCCGCCCTTCTAAGGCATCGGCCCGAAAAGTGGATTGCGGTTTTCGGGAAAGCCGATGCAAACACAGAAGGTTAAATTGTTGGACCGGATACGATATCCGGTCCGATGATCTAGCGCAGGGCTCGCGCCCGCGCTGCCCAAGGGCAGTGCGTGTCTGTGCTTGAATGCCAATGTTCTCAAAGTGTTGCTGACGGGGCTCGCCAGTCGCGGAGACGTGATTGATCGAGCCGCCGCCATTTTCGGCGAGTGTGCGGCGGCCGCCATCTTCCGCGCATATTCCGGAGACACATAGATGTGATCCCGCTTCCCCGTAGCGGGGGAGTCGGTAGCGTTATATGAACGTGAGATGAACGGAATCGGCAGGTTCCGTTCATGTTTGGCCCGACCTGTCGGGCCGGGTGGTTGGCCTGAAACACCGATGGCCGTGTTCCGGAGAAGCTGCTGGTGTCGCATGTCCCGTCATTCGGGCACTACCTTCTTCGCGGTGCAGGAGCATTGGCCGCGACACCGGTGGGGCGCGACATGCGGATCGATGCTGTCCGCGGGCTCGTGCTGTTGATCATCTTCATCAACCATATGCCGGGAAACGTCGTTGCCACCGTGATGCCGCATAATTTCGGCTTCTCGGATGCGGCTGACATCTTTGTTTTCCTGGCCGGCGTCTCGGCCACGCTCGCCTATGGCTCGGTGATCGAGCGCCGCGGCCTCGGCATGGGAGCGCTGCGGATCGGCGGCCGCATCTGGACGCTCTACATTGCTCACATCGCGGTCTTCGTGATCGTCTGCGGGGTCGTGGCGCGGGCCGTGACGACCACCCAGAACCCGCTCTATATCGAAGCGATCAATATCCAGCCCTTCTTCAACGACACGCTGTCGGCACTGGTCGATGCGCTGACGCTGACCTACCAGCCTCATTATCTCGACATCCTGCCGCTCTATATCGTGCTGCTGGCTGCCTTTCCGCTGATCTATCGTGCGGTACGCTTCAACCCTGCGCTCACGCTCCTGGGTTCCGTACTGGTCTGGCAGGTCGCGGTCGCTTTCGAGGTGAACCTGCCGAATACCGGTACGCCGGGCTGGTTCTTCAATCCCTTCGCCTGGCAGCTCGTCTTTACGCTTGGCGTGGTGGTCGGGCGCGGCGTGCAGATCGGCGTCGCAATGCCAAGGTCGGCCATCATCGATGCCCTCGCGCTTGCTGTTGTCGCGTTCGCTCTGGTCATCAAGGTTTCATCGGGAAACCCGCTTGGCATCACGGCCCTGAACGAGTGGGTCGAGCACCTGCAGATCGGCAGCGACAAGACCAATCTGGCCTGGACGCGCCTGCTGCATCTGGCGGCTCTTGCCTGGCTCTTCGCTCGTTTCGTGCCGGCGCAGTCGGTGCTGGTTTGCGGAATGGTTGGACGGCGACTGGCAGTATTGGGCCGGCATTCCCTCGAGATCTTCTGCACCGGTATCGTGCTCGCGATCATCGGACAGATCATTCTTGCCGAAACCTATTTCGCACTGAGCATTCAGTTGCTGGTTTGTCTCGGTGGCATTACGATACTGACAGTGCTAGGAAATTTCCTGTCGTGGTATCAGTCCAACGCGCTCCGTGGTTCCGCAGAGAAGCCGGCTTCCGGGCTGCACGGTTCTGCGCCGCAATCCTGACGACAGTATTTGTCACCAGCTCGGTTCTGGCTGGACCCTTGACGCTCGCCGGCCGGGCCGATCTACGCTGCCGTTCGGGGGCAACCCAGGTTCCTTTCCAACCGATGCTCCCGGCCGCCAAGAAGGTCCTTCGGGAAACAGGCAAGCTCACCATCGTGGCGCTCGGTTCGTCGGCCACCGCCGGAGCAGGGGCCAGCGAGATCAGCCACAGCTATCCCTCGGTTCTCGAGGCCGAACTCAAACGCCGGCTGCCCGAGGCCGAGGTCAAAGTCATCAACAAGGGCGTTGGCGGCCAGTCGGCCTATGACATGCTGCAGCGAATGGACACAGAGATCCTTGAGGAGAAACCGGCGCTGTTGATTTGGCAGACGGCGGTCAACGACGCTGTCCGCGACATCGGCGAGGAGAAGTTGGCGAAAATCCTGCGCAAGGGCATTCACAAGCTCCGTGATGCGGAGGTCGACGCCATCCTGATGGATCTGCCCTGGCTGCCGCGCGAAGAGCGCTATCCGAAATATGACGACTACCGCGCTGTCCTGGCAAAGGTCGCGGAGGAGCAGGGTGTTTCGCTGTTCCCGCGCTACGGCATCATGAAAGGCTGGGCGAGATCGAAGCAGTTCACGGCCGAGGAGCTCGTTGGCATGGACGGGCTCCATATGGTCGATGCGGGCTATCGCTGCCTCGCAATCAGGATCGCGGACGGGATTGCCGCCGAACTGACCGGGGCCAAACTGGGGCTTGCGGGAGCTCCCGGGGCCAGCAACTGAGCGTGGCGACTCCTGGCGGAGTGCGGGGTCACTTCGTCGCGATGACCTCGATATCGCGATCGAGTCCGCTCTCGACCTTGAAGTCCTTCGAGAAGATCTGGCCTTCCTGACGCGCAATCAGCACGTAGTCGCCTTCGGCCAGGATTACTTGCGGGAAAGCACCGATTGCTTCGCGAATGACGTCGCCGCCGGGTGTCAGCACGCTGAAGGCGGTGCCGGCGAAAGCCTCGCCGCCGGGGGACGCGACGAGCTTCAGCGTTACCCGTGCGGCGCGGTGGTGCAGCGTGGCGTCGGTGACCTTCCCCGATTCCACGGTCACATCTGCTCGCTGGATTGCGTTGGAATCGCCGTAGGTCGAGACCACGTGATAGGTGCCTTCGGGCAAGCGGATCAGTTCGCCTGCCTTGGCATTGCCGACGAGGCGGCCTTCCGAATTCCCCTGCAACGGTACGAAGATCGAGAATGAGAGCTGCGCGGCCTGGATCGGCGTCTCGCCGATCGAGCCTGCGAGGGTGAGGCCGCCGGCGCTGATCGGAATCTGTTCGCGCGTTCCTTGCGGGCCGAGCACGACCCGCTTGGTGCCGCTGGCGAAGCCATAGGCTGCGTGCAGCACATAGGAGCCGGGCTCGAGGGAGAACACCGGCTCTGCATCATTCGAGCGGGCGACGATGCGCGGCGGCGAGCCGTCGACGGACTCGACCAGGACACGCCAGACGAGGCCGGAGCGGATCGGCTTGCGGTCAGTGGCGAATTGCGCGCTGGCGCTCAGATTGGCCGAGCCGATCGTCGCTGTGTTTCCCGGCGCCGGCAAGGGGGGGATCGCCGGGGTATTCGGTGGCGAGGGAGACAGTGGAACGATCTGTGCGACCGCAGCCGTCAGGGAGATGAGCAGCGCCATGACGGCCGAAGACAGGCGCGCCAGCATTCGCGCATGCGGCGCACTGGTCCGGACTCGTCTCTGGAAACGATCCAATTCAAACATGCTCATGGTCCTTGACGCCCTTGCGCCCGCGTCTGAGCAGGCTTGCTTGTCCTCTTCATGGCAAACCACTAGTTCAGATGCCAGTGGCGCTGGCGGCCCTGTCCGCTCCGCCGGCCGTTTCTCTCGCCCGGAAGTCTCATGACCGATACGCTCGCCCTGCTCAAGCTGCGCCGTTCGGTGCCGCCGCAATTCCTGACTGCTCCCGGCCCCAGCATCGACCAGCTCCGCGACCTGCTGACCATCGGCGCGCGCGTGCCCGATCACGGCAAGCTTGCGCCGTGGCGCTTCGTCCTGTTCGAGGGCGCCGCCCGCGAGATGGCAGCCGATGTGGTCGCAAAGGTGTTTCGCATCCGGAATCCCGATGCCGACGACGAGAAGGTTGCGTTCGAGCGGAAGCGCCTGACCTATGCACCACTGATCATCGGCGTGGTTTCGCGCGCGCGGCCACATGTCAAGATTCCGGAATGGGAGCAGGAGCTTTCCGCTGGCGCCGTCTGCATGAACATCCTCGTCGCTGCTCACGCGATGGGTTTTGGCGCTTCCTGGCTGACCAACTGGTTCTCGTTCGATCGCGACGTGCTCTCCGCGTTCGGGCTGGCTGATGACGAGCGCATGGCGGGCTTCATCCATATCGGCACGCCCGAAACCGTCCCCGCCGACCGGGACCGGCCGGTGCTCGCCGATATCGTCAGCCGTTACGGGGCCTGAGCCGATGATCTACTCAACCGCACTCCAGGACCACGGCCTGCCGCATGACCCGTTCAAGGCGATCGTGACGCCGCGTCCGATCGGCTGGATCACCGCGCTGAGTGCCAAGGGTGAGATCAATCTCTCGCCCTACAGCTTCTTCAACGCCGTCTCGTCGCGGCCGCATATCGTGATGTTCTCCTCCGAGGACAGGAAGGACGCGGTTTCCTTCATCGAGGAGACGGGTGAGTTCACTTGCTCGCTAGTCACCAAGACACTGGCGCAGCAGATGAACCTGACATCGGCTCCGCTGCCGCGCGGGGCGAGTGAATACAAGCATTCCGGGCTCGCAATGGCCGAGTCTAAATTCGTGAAGCCTCCGCGTGTTGCCGGTAGCCCGGCCGCACTCGAGTGCAAGCTGCTCTCCATCCAGCAGCTCAAGGACCTCGACGACCGGCCGGTGCCGCGCTGGATGGTGCTGGGTCAGGTCGTTGGTATCTTCATGGATGACGCCTATGTCCGCGACGGACGTTTCGACACGGCGGCGGCCCACCCCATCGCCCGCTGCGGCTACGCGGACTATGCCGAGGTCGACCACCTGTTCTCGATCATCCGCCCGACCGGCGGCTGAGCAGGGCCCGTGCCGCGGCCGCCTGACGAGGATGACGCCTGGCGAATGACCGTCAATCTGCTTGCGATCATCGCCACGCTTCTGCTGCTTGGCGCCGGAATCTGGCTGCTCTTCGAACTCGATCGCGCGCGGAAGGCCCAGGATTGCCTGTCCTCGACACAGCGCAACTGCCGCCAGATCCGCATTCCCTGATCGGATGGCCGAGAAATCGATTCTTCAGAATCGGTTGTGCCTGCTCATTGACCCAGTTTCTCGGCCCGCGCCTTCAGGCGCTGCGCCCTGACAAGGTGAGGGCGGTCGAGCATCTCGCCGTTGAGCCCGATCACGCCCACACCCGGATTGGCCGCGAACAGGGCGATGATGGCATCGGCCTTGGCGACGTCCTCAGGCGCCGGAGCGAAGACCTGGTTGATGACCGGAACCTGCGCCGGGTGGATCGCCATCTTGCCGGTGAAGCCGTCGCGGCGGGCGGCGGTGCATTCGGCGCGAAAGCCATCGGCATCACGGAAGTTTGTGAAGACGGTGTCGATCGCATCGACCTGTGACGATGCGGCGGCGAAGAGCGTGAGCGAACGGGCGAGGCGGTAGGGATCGGTATAGGAGCCGTCGCTCAGCCGGTTGGTCTCGGCGCCGAGATCGGCAGACAGGTCTTCCGCCCCCCAGGTCAGAGCCGCGAGCCGATGGGTTGCGCCGGCATAGCTGCCGAGGCCGAATATGCCCTTTCCGGTTTCGGTGGCGATGGGAATGATCCGCGTCGCGCCGTCCGGAAGTTCGCATTCGGCCTCGCGAACTGCGATCCGGGCCGCGAGATGCGAGACATCGGTGCCGCCCTCGGATTTGGGCAGCATGATCGCATCGGGAGCACCCGGCATGATCATGTCGAGATCGGCATCGCTGAGACTCGTCGTGAGCGCATTGATACGCACGATCAGGAGGGGCCGCTTCGCCTGCTGGCGAGCCGCCTTGAGGAAATCCAGACTGATTGTGCGGGCCAGGGCCTTGCCGTCGAGTGCGACAGAATCCTCCAGGTCCAGGATCAGCGCATCGGCGCCGCTCTCCAGGCCCTTCTGGAGCTTCTTCGGGTTGTCGCCCGGTACGAAAAGGAGCGAGCGCATCCGGTCAGACCGCGATCGTCGTGGCTTCGGGGTGCTTACGCATGAAGGCCTGGCGGCGGCACTGGGCGACCAGGGTTCCGTCCTGCTTATAGGCGCGATGGTGGAACTCGACGATCCCGGCATCGGGGCGCGAGCGGGATTCACGCTTGCTGACGATTTCGGTGACGCAGTTCACGGTGTCGCCCTCGAATAGCGGGGCAGGGAAGGTCACGTCGGTCATGCCGAGATTGCCAATGGTGGTGCCGACTGTGGTGTCGTTGACGGAAATTCCGATCATCAGCCCGAGCGTGAACAGGGAATTCATCAGCGGCTTACCCCATTCCGTCTCGGTGGCGCAGAAATGCGCATCGATATGAAGGGGTTGCGGGTTCAAGGTCATGTTCGAGAAGAGCATGTTGTCCATCTGGGTCACGGTGCGCGTAAGCCCGTGCTCGATGACCGCGCCGACCTGGAAATCCTCGAAATAGATTCCGCCGCGCTTGTGCCGCTTCACCTCGGTCATGAACGCTCCTCCAATGCCACATTCCGGCGCTGCGAGCCGGCTCGGTGATTCCGCGTGTTTAACGGTTCGCTTACCATAATCGGGCCAGTCTCCACAGGAGCTCCCGCACCTTGCGCTCGGGCTGCCCGAGAGTCTGCATGTTCCTGTTCACTACGCCTACGACTCGCGAGACTGCACCGGCCAATCCGGTCGTCAATGCCATTCGCGACGGCGCCGAACGGAGCGGTGCCGGCTTCGATTACCTGCTGAAGACGGCGCAGCGCGAATCGGCGCTTGATCCGGATGCGAAAGCCAAGACCTCGAGCGCCACGGGGCTGTTTCAGTTCATCGAGCAGACCTGGCTTTCGATGGTGAAGCAGGAGGGGCCGAAGCAGGGGCTTTCCGATTATGCCAATGCGATCAGCGCCGACGAAACCGGCCGGCTCAGCGTGCCCGACGCTGCAACGCGAGAAAAGATCCTGCAGCTGCGAAATGATCCGCAGGTTGCCGCTGTCATGGCCGGGGCGCTGACCCAGAAGAACCGCGACCAGCTTGCCTCGACGCTCGGCCGCCAGCCGAATGCCGGGGAGCTCTACATGGCGCACGTGCTTGGCTCGCGCGGCGCGAGCGACCTCATTCGCGCCGTCGGCAACGATCCGATGCGAATCGCAGCCAAGGACTTTCCCGAGGCGGCCTCGGCCAATCGCAACATCTTCTTCGACAAGGCCGGCCGCGCCCGTACGGCTCAAGAGGTCTATGGCGTTCTGGCGGCGAGCCATGCCAACACGCAGCTTGCCGCGGCAACCACGACAGGGAGCGTCAAGTCCGCTGCCGGTGCTGACCAGGCGGTGCCGATCGCTGCTGCGCTGGCGCCTGACCGGGCCAAGGGGCTGATCGGCCTGTTCTCGACCGAGGGCTCGCGTCAGCCGGTGTCGAAGGCGGTGGCCAATCTCTGGACCACGCCGCGCAGCGATGCTTCGCGCCTGGCGGCGCTCGATCCGGCCGACCGCTATTTCCCGCGGCAGGGCGCGAGCGACGCCGCGCCAACCACCGCCTCCGCCTCACCCGCGCCGGCGAATCCACCGACTGCCACAACCGCTCCCTTGCCGCCCTCGCGCCCCGTCGATCTGACACAGGCTGGCAACGCTGCCCCTAAAACCGCAGCGAAGCCGCGTCGTGCCCCGCTCGATCTTTCCGCCTTCATGGTCCAGCGGAGCGGCACATGATCGTTCGCCGTTTCCTGCTCTGGGCCCGCACGGCCAATGCCGAGGCCCGCGCCTCCGGCGCAGCAGCGCTCGCCGGCGCCTATTTGCACTCCGGCATGTCCGACGAGGATCGTCGCGAAGCCGAAACGGCGCTGATCGCTCTGATCGACGACCCGTCGCCCCTGGTTCGCCGCGCCATAGCCGAGGAGGTCGCGACCTCGCCGCGTGCGCCGCGTGCGCTGATCCTGAACCTCATCGCCGAGCAAAGCGAGGTGAATGCTCTGGTCCTGGCGCATTCACCGGTACTGACCGAAGCGGATCTCGTCGATGCGGCTGCCGTCGGCGATGCTCTGGCGCAACGCGCGATCGCACAGCGGCCCTGCCTGCCGACCAGCGTCTCGGCCGCGCTTGCCGAGGTCGGCTGCGAGGAAGCGCTGCTGGCCCTGGCAGGTAATCGCAGCGCGGGGATTCCGACATTCTCACTGGAGCGGATGTTCGAGCGCGCGGGCGGCTCCGGGGCCTTGCGCGAGGCGCTGCTTGCCCGGAACGATCTGCCCGCGGGGCTACGTCAGGCCATTGCAGGGCGGATGTCGGATGCGTTGGCGAGCTTCGTCTCCGACTGCGGCTGGCTGACGCCGGAACGCAGCGCAAGGCTGGCGCGCGAGTCGACCGAGCGGGTTGCCGTCGCGCTCGCAGCAGGCGGCGAAGACAGCGATGCGCCTGCGATCGTGGAATGTCTGCGCGAGAACGGCCGGCTGACCCCGGGGCTGATGCTGCGGTCGCTCCTGAGTGCAGAGCCAGCCCTGGCAGAGGCGGCGTTCTCGTCGCTCTCCGGTCTGCCGCTCGCCCGCGTGTCGGCGATCCTCCGGGACCGGAGCGGCGCAAGCTTGCGCGGGCTCTATCGCAAGGCCGGCATGCCGGACTCGTTGCTGCCGGCCTTCGCGGCGGCGATCGCTGCGTTGAACATATCCGGCTTCGAGCGTGTGAGCGGTACGCGGGGGATCGACCGCGCCATCATGGCAAGCGTCATGAGTCGCTGCGAGCGGCTCGAAGGCAGCGAGGCCGATTCGCTGAACGGGCTGCTGCGGCGGCTCGATGCCGAGGCGGCGCGCGAGGAAGCGCGGCTGATGGCGGATTCGTTTGCAGACGATGCGGCGTTCGCCTTGCTGGTCGAGGCCGATCCGTCCCTGCTCGTCGAACTCGACGAGGCGGATCTTCGAACCGCCGCCTGAGGCGTCGTCATCGGGCCGTCAGTAGCCGAATTGCTCGCGTAGGATGCGTTCATCCAGGCTGTGGCCGGGATCGTGCAGCATGACGAGGTCGATGCTCCGGTCGATTGCAATCGCGACGGAGACGACATTGTCGATCTGGATGTGGTCGGCCATGGCGCTGACCGGGCGTTTTGGTGCTTCGAGCACCTCGATCATGACCTGCGCCTGGTCGGGAAGCAGCGCCCCGCGCCAGCGCCGCGGGCGAAATGCGGCGATCGGGGTCAAGGCCAGCAGAGGCGCGTCGAGCGGCAGGATCGGACCATTGGCCGAGAGATTGTAGGCTGTCGAGCCCGCAGGTGTTGCCAGCAGGATGCCGTCGGAAATGAGTTCTTCCAGCCGTACCTGGCCATCGACCGAAAGCCGCAGCTTCGCCGCCTGGTAGGAGCGGCGCAGCAGGGACACTTCGTTGATCGCCCTGGCACGGTATTCCCGGCCATTCTCGTCGATAGCGAGCATTGAAAGCGGGTGGACGATGCTGCGATGGGCGGATTCCAGCCGCTTGGTCAGGCCACGCTCGCGGAACTCGTTCATCAAGAAGCCGACCGAGCCGCGATTCATGCCGTAGATCGGCTTGCCGGTACCGATGAAGCGATGCAGCGTCTGCAGCATCAGCCCGTCGCCACCAAGCGCAACGATGACATCGGCGCTGTCGCAATCGGCATTGCCGTAGCGCGCGACGAGCTTTTCCAGCGCGGCTTCGGCCTCTGGCGTCTCACTGGCGACGAAGGAGATGGCTGCGAAGCGCGCGGTCATCAAGGGGTCCGGATCAGCCAGGCTCAGGGGCAAGGAACGGCTGGCATAGCACGGCGGTGACAGAAGGGGCGAGCCAGGCGGACATAAAAAAGCCGGGGTCGCCCCCGGCTCGATGTGCGGCGATGCCGTATGTCTCAGATGGACGTGCTCCATTGCACGGGCACGAGCTCGAAACCGTTGCCGGATTTCGCGATGAAGCCGGTGGCCGGGAATGGCGCATGGTAGAATGCGACCTGCATCTTGTCGGCAGAGACCATGTCGAGCAGCTTGCGGCGTGTGGCGGCGGCCTGCGGGCCGTCCAGATCGAACACCGCCGACCAGTCCGGATTGCGCACGAAGAGGGCTGGGTGGTTGGTCGTGTCCGACATCACCATCATCCTTGCCGAGCCGGAGCTGAGCGCGAAGACGGTGTGGCCGGGCGTATGACCGGGGGCCGCAATGGCGGTGATGCCGGGCAGGATCTCCTTGCCGGCCTCGAACTGCTTCACATCCTTGGCGACTGGGCCGAAGACGCGGCGGACGCCGCCAAACGCCCCCTTCATGGCCTCGGGCGCGGCGCTCATCCTGGCGTCGTCCATCCAGAAGGCCCATTCCGCGGCGGGGACCATGACCTCGGCATTGGGGAAAACGGCCGAGCCGTCCTTCAGGCGGAAGCCGTTGATATGGTCGCCATGGAAATGGCTGAAGACGACGGTGGAGACATCCTTGGGATCGAAGCCGGCGGCGCGGAAATTGGCGAGCCAGGTTCCGGAGGTCGGCGCGCCCGAATCGCCATTGCCGGTATCGATCAGGATGACCTTTCCACCGCTCTGGATGGCGAGCGTCGTGAAGGTGATGTTCAAGGCATCGGCGGGCAGGAAGGCCTGCGCCATCGCCGTCTTGACCTCCGCGAGCTCGGCATTGCGGACGAAGCCTTCGAGCGGACGACGGGCGAAGCCGTCATTGATCGCGGTGAGGGTCAGGTCACCGATCTTGTAGCGATAGAATCCGGGTGCCTGATTCACGGGGGCTCCTTGCGCTTGAGCCGGTGTGAACCCGGCGGGCAAATCCAACGTAGCGGCAGCAGCGAGCGCGCCGGCACCGGCAATCACGGTGCGGCGCGACGGACTAAAAGGCAGCATTGCAGTCTCCCTAGGCACGTCTTCGGCCTGCGCAGCAGCCTAGCGTCCGATCTCTGGGCTTCAACCGCGCGGGATCGTTGCGAGGTCAACTTTCCGTGAGTGGTGCACTCTGGCCGTTCTGGCCGTCGGCTGGCTCGCGGTGCTCTTGCGAAGGCGAGCCGGCGACCATCAGCCCGTCATAGCGGGCGAGGGCTCGCAACATGGCCGCGCAAAGGGCCAATGAGCCAAGCATGGCGTTGCCCGAGCATTCCGCGACCAGGGCCTGGAAGGCCGCGCTGTCTTCCTCGGCCAGGCATTTCAGGCTCCAGCTCCAGTCCGGAGCCTTCTGGCGCAGGAGATTGATCGCGACGTCGATATTGGCGCTGACCAAGCCGAGCGCCTTCCAGAGCGAACCCTGCTGATAGATGCCGCCCATTGGCGTGCGGCGGCCGACGAGATGGCTCGGCTTGCGACGCACGGTGAAGCCCAGCGCTTCATAGATATCGGCATCGAGCGCGCGGTCGGGCCGCTCGGCGGTTTCGCAGCGCTCGGCCAGCGCAAGCAAGTGTTCCCGTCTGTCCATGGCCGTTCGCCTAGCCCGGAGGCTCTCACACCATTGCTTGCACGTCTGCGCCGCAGACCGGCCGCACGAAGCGAGCCAGAGATGTGTGGTGCCGGATGAGGGGATTGAACCCCCGACCTTCGGTTTACAAAACCGCTGCTCTACCGCTGAGCTAATCCGGCCCGGTCAGTCAGAAGCGGTTACCAGCCGCGCGCGGCGAGGGCAAGATCGGGAACTGCTTGCCCAAAGAAAAGCCCCGCCTCGAGGAGGCGGGGCTCGCATTCATCGGTGAGGGGCCGATCAGTTGTTGTCGTAGGTGAGGATGTCGCGATCCTTGGTCTCGGGCACGAAGAGCATGCCGATGACGAAGGTCATCATCGCGATCACGATCGGGTACCAGAGGCCGTAGAAGATGTCGCCGGTGCCGGCCACCATGGCGAAGGAGGTCGCCGGCAGCAGGCCACCGAACCAGCCGTTGCCGATATGGTAGGGCAGCGACATGCCGGTGTAGCGGATGCGGGTCGGGAAGAGTTCGACCAGGGCGGCGGCGATCGGGCCGTAGACCATCGTCACATAGATGACGAGGATCGTCAGGATGCCGATGATGGTCAGCGACTGGGCGTTGAACAGCGCATTCGTGAAGCCGGTCTTGACGATGCGGGCGTCGCCCGCCGCGGGATAGCCGGCGGCCACCGCTTCCTTCGCGATGCTGGCGGCGAATCCGGCATCGATCGCGACATCCTTGCCGTTGACCGTGACCTTGGCTGCGGTGCCGGCGGGGGCCGGGACCTGGGTGTACTGGATCGCCTGCGAGGCGAGCGTGCGGCGGGCGACGTCGCAGGGCTGGGTGAAGGTGCGCACGCCGACCGGGTCGAAGACCGAGCCGCAGGTCGCCGGATCGGCAACGACCTGGACCTTGACGTTCTCATGCGCGGCGGCGAGGCCGGGATTGGCAGCCTTGGTGAGCGCGCCGAAGAGCGGGAAATAGGTCAGCGCCGCGATCAGGCAACCGGCCAGGATGACGGGCTTGCGGCCGATCCTGTCCGAGAGCGAGCCGAAGACGATGAAGCCGCCGGTGCCGAGGATCAGCGACCAGGCGATCAGCACATTGGCCGAATAGAGATCGACCTTCAGGATGCTCTGGATGAAGAACAGGGCGTAGAACTGCCCGGTGTACCAGACCACGGCCTGGCCGGCGGTGAGGCCGAACAGCGCGAGCAGGGCGATCTTAGCGTTCTTCCACTGGCCAAAGGCCTCGGAAAGCGGCGCCTTCGAGCCGCTGCCCTCTTCCTTCATCTTCTTGAAGGCCGGGGATTCCTGCATCTGCAGACGGATCCAGACCGAGATCGCCAGCAGGAAGATCGAGGCCAGGAACGGAATGCGCCAGCCCCAGGCGGTGAATTCGGCCTCGCCCATGGTGGTGCGGATGCCGAGGATGACGATGAGCGAAAGCAGCAGACCGAGCGTCGCCGTGGTCTGGATCCAGGAGGTGTAGAAGCCACGACGGCCCGGAGGCGCGTGCTCGGCGACATAGACAGCCGCGCCGCCATATTCACCGCCGAGCGCCAGGCCCTGCAGCATGCGCAGCGCGATCAGGATCACCGGTGCGATCCAGCCGATCGAGTTGTAGCTGGGGAGCAGGCCGACCAGGAAGGTCGAGGCGCCCATGATCACGATGGTGACGAGGAAGGTGTATTTGCGGCCGATGAGATCCCCCAGGCGGCCGAAGAACAGCGCGCCGAAGGGGCGGACGAGGAAGCCGGCGGCGAAGGCGAGCAGCGCGAAGATGGCGCGCGTATTCGGATCGAAAGCCGAGAAGAAATGCGCGCCGATCATCACGGCGAGCGACCCGTAGAGATAGAAATCATACCATTCGAAGACGGTACCGAGCGAGGAAGCGAGAATGACGCGCTTCTCTTCCTTCGTCATGGGGCGTCGCGTCGCCGCAGCCCCCGATGTCTGTGCTGCCATGCTCATGGCGTTCTCCCCTGAATAGTGCCCGGCATCGGGAATATCCCCCGGGCTGCCCGTTTCCCTGTGGCTCGATTTCTTGCGACACGATGCCACTGCCTGCCGGGTGAAGTATCGCTTGCACTGATCCGGCAATTGCACAGGAATGCGCTTACGTGAAACGGTGTGCAATCAAGCACTTGGTCTTGCATCGTTCGGCGTAAGACTTAAGGCGTAGAGGTCTTGCCTCCATTTATGCGCCCAGCGGATTTTGCCGGATTGGCAGTGTGGCGCTGACCGTCCTATAGTCGGCACGAAGCTGAATTGATGCGGGGAAAGGGAGCGCGCCGATGCCGCGCATCCATGCAACGTTGCCGCTTCTAGCATTCATCGTTTTCCTGAGCCCTGCCAACGAGGCTGCTGCGGCTGGGCCGGGCAGGGCTTTCGCGCCGGCCGCGCCGCCGTCGTTTGCGCCGCGAATGGCTCCCGGCTTTCGGCACATGGCGCGCCGGAACGGAGCGATATTCCGGCATGGGCATGCCCGGCGCTTCCTCGGCCATCCGGGATTCGTCGGTGGTCCCTGGTACTCCCCCTTCGATTCCGGCCGCGACACCGTGATCCTGCAGGAGCGCGAGTCGGAGCGGACCGTCGATCGCTCCCTGGATTACACGCCGGTGATGGTGGGTATTCCGCGGCCGCCGACGCCCGAACCGGTGATCTACCGGCTGGAAGGTTCGCGCCAGCGGCCGGTCGTCCGCATCATCCGGTTCGGCGAACAGGGGGGCTATGCCCGCGCCGAGGAAGGCGCGCGCATCCGCAGTGTGCCCCGGCGCTGAACGTCGTCAGCGCCGGCGGCTCGCAGCGTAGAGCGCGATCGCGGTGGCGTTGGAGACGTTGAGGCTGGTGATCGCGCCCGGTACTTCCAGCCTTGCCAGGTGATCGCAGAGCTCCCGGCTGCGCTGACGCAGGCCTTTGCCTTCAGCGCCCATGACCATGACGAGCGGCCGTTGCAGGGTGATTTCGTCGAAGGCCGTCGCGCCCTCCGAATCAAACCCGATCCGCTGGAAACCGCGCTTGCCGAGCTGGTCCAGCGCATCGCCGAGATTGCGCACGGCGATCAGCGGGACATGTTCGAGCGCGCCGGATGCCGATTTTGCCAGCACGCCGGTTGCTGCCGGAGAATGGCGAATCGTGACGATCACTGCGGCGGCGCCGAAGGCCGCGGCCGAGCGCAGGATCGCGCCGACATTATGCGGGTCGGTGATCTGGTCGAGCGCGAGCACGATCGCATCGGCGGGCAGGCTGTCCAGATCCGGCGAGGGCAGGGGATCGCAGACCAGATAAAGTCCCTGGTGCACGGCGTCGGGGGTGAGCAGGCGGTCGATCTCGGAAGGGCGGACCAGCTCGGGTTCGAGCGGCAGCGCGCCGACCTCCTCGCTCAGCCGCTTCAGGGCGTTCTCTGTGGCAAGCAGGCGCCGAAAGCGCCGGTCAGGGTTGCGCAGCGCCTCGATGACGGGATGGACACCGTAGAGCACGGCCTCGTCGATATCGCCTGGCCGGTGCGGCGGAGGCCCGGCATCGCGGTCGCGGCGTGCAAAGGGCTTGCCGCCGGGCCTGGCCGGCTTGGAGCGGAACGGCGCGGGCATGGTGGACCTCCGAAGCGTGACAGCCCATGCCCTGCCATGACGGGCGGCGCTTTGCCAGCCTGGGCGACGGATTTTCCGTGTCGTGCAGCGGCGGGCGCTGCCGCAGGTAAGAGGGTTTGAGAAGGACCGAGATGGCCAAGACAGAGGATGTCGAGCGCTTCGTCGTGATTACCGGTGGGCCCGGTTCCGGCAAGACGACGTTGATCGAGGCGCTTTCAAAGCGAGGATTCGCGAGTTTTCCAGAAGCCGGCCGCGCCATCATTCGCGATCAGGTGGCGATCGGGGGGCAGGCATTGCCCTGGGCCGATCGTGAGCTCTTCGCCGAACTGATGCTGGGCTGGGAATTGCGTTCCCACGAGGCTGCCAGGGAACGGGCTGGGCGGATCATCTTTGATCGAGGGGTTCCCGATATTGCGGGTTATCTGAGTCTCTCGGGGCTTGCCGTTCCTGCACATGTGGACAACGCGGCAAGACAGTTCCGCTACAGAAGCGAGGTCTTCATCGCGCCGCCCTGGCGCGAGATCTTTGGGCAGGACGAGGAGCGCAAACAGGATTTCGCCGAGGCCGAACGCACCTACCAGGCGATGGTCGCGACCTATGGCGATTATGGCTACCGGCTGTGCGAAGTGCCGCGGTGTCGTGTCGAGGAGCGCGTGGATTTCATTCAGGCCCGAATTGCAGGCGATTCCTGAGGCTCGGGCCATGCCGGCACCGGGAAGGGGCCTGGGGAAGGATACAAGGAAACGTGGGTGAACGGTTTTTTGCCGTTGACACGCCGGAGCCCGGTCACCATAAGTCCGGCCGCGCCTGTTGCCCGTCACGAAAGTGAAACAGGCGCTTGGACGACGCTGCTTCACGGCGCGTGTCCGCGACACGGCGGGGGAATGTCCCGAGCGGCAAAGGGGGCGGACTGTAAATCCGCTGGCTATGCCTTCGCAGGTTCGAGTCCTGCTTCCCCCACCATCGTGTCCTGTCTATGTTGATGCTGCCGTCAGGCGGCGTCGCACCCGGCGCGGGTGTAGCTCAATGGTAGAGCAGCAGCCTTCCAAGCTGAATACGAGGGTTCGATTCCCTTCACCCGCTCCAATCTTTTCAAAGACTTACCTGCAATCGCGCAGCCAAGAGAATTCACCGGCCAACGCCGGGCCAACAGCCGCGCCCGAACGCCGCGCCGATGCGAGGGACGAATCACTGGGGATCGCGTCCCCGGCCGCGCGACGGGGGCTAGAGCCGCAGGCAGCAGACAGGTGCATGAGCAGGACGACCGTCGTCATCGCCACGCGGGCTCTGCTGGCGAGCATCGCATCGGCATCGGCTTTCTGTGGCGGCTAGACCTATGGGCCTGACGGCAAGCCGAGAGGGATCGCCATACTCGACTGCTTCCCGCCCAAGGCCGACAGCCAAAGCCAGACCATGGATGGCGCGGACGGCCAGGTGACCAGCCGGTCCTCGACCGACAACCAAGGCGCGACGGCGTTTTTGGCGCGCGGGTGGATGCAGTCGCGCGGCAGGTCAAAAAAATGTTGAGTTATCGAGCGATACATCGTCAATTTCGCCGGAGAAAAAGAACTATCTGAGACCTTACTGTGCCTCATATGGTTATCGAGATCGCGCGGCCGGGTAGCCGGATAAATTGAAACTGTTCGCAGCGAAGCTATTGAATATAGCTCGCAACAGGAGCCAGGACGATGGGAACGGTTCAACGGGTATGCCTGCTGATCGCCAGCGGGATTTTGTTGTCGGGCTGCCAGGCGACGCAATACAGGAGCGCGCAGCTTGCTCCTGTCTGTGCTATTCCGGTCAATCGAACAATCCAATCCATGTACTGGCCTGAATGCCTGTCGGTCTATTCGTCCTCAGACCGCTATTCGAAGCACTATTAGGAGCCGGCCGAGCGTTGGACGCGCGCTACCCGCCGACCAGCGTGAACCAGCCTGCCTCGTCGATCACCTGCATGCCAGCAGCAAGGCTGCGCGGCCGGGCACCGCGTGGCCAGCGCCTTGCGGCCCCGAGATCCCCCGAAGAGCTTTAGAGCGGGCTATCGCTTGCTGGGGGGGCAAGTTTTTCGCCTAAGTATTTGATAATGATTGTTAATTTCTGGCTTTCCAAGTTGAGCGCGGGGGGCGATTCCCTTCACCCGCTCCCTTCCCTGCAGGCATATGGGCCCATTCCAAGTTTCCTGACCCTGAGCCGGACTAACGCGTCGCCAATGTCGAGGTGGTGCGCTCATGGTTGCGCTCCTCCGGAGGCGCTATGCGCCGACAGTTGCGTTACGCCCACGCTCGGCCCGAAATACTGCCCTGCACGCCGCTCACCCCCCACGCGAATTCGGGTGGATGTTCAAGGCGCGCGATCTCGCCTAGTTCTTTTCGGCCCTTCAGCCGCACGGACTCGCGCGCCGCATGACCCTGACCGATATCGCGACGAGAACCTACAACCACGGCTGGCGGCTCGACCCGATCATTCGCAGCCTGCTCGACACGGATTTCTACAAGCTGCTGATGCTGCAGATGATCCGGAGCTTTCATCCGGATGTGCAGGTCACCTTCTCGCTGATCAACCGTTCGCGCCACTTCCGGCTCGCCGATCTCGTCGATGAGAACGAACTCAGGGCGCAGCTCGATCATGCCCGCGGTTTGCGCTTCAGCAAGAAGGAGTTGATCTGGCTCGCGGGCAACAGCTTCTACGGCAGGACGCAGATGTTCTCGCCGGATTTCCTGGCCTGGCTCGCCGAATTCCAGTTGCCGGAATACGAGCTCAGACGGGTGGACGGCCAGTATGAACTGCATTTCAGCGGTCCCTGGACCCACAGCACGATGTGGGAGGTGCCGGCGCTGGCGATCATCAACGAGCTGCGCGCGCGCCGGGTCATGGTTGGCCAGAAGCGCTTCTCGCTCGATGTGCTCTATGCCCGCGCCAAGGCCAAGATGTGGGCCAAGGTCGAACGCCTGCAGCAATTGCCGGAGCTGCGCCTCTCGGATTTCGGCACGCGGCGCCGGCACGGGCATCTCTGGCAGCGCTGGTGCATCGAGGCGCTGAAGGAGGGGCTCGGACCGCGCTTCACGGGCACGTCGAATGTACTGCTCGCCATGGACAATGATCTCGAGGCGATCGGCACCAACGCACATGAGCTGCCGATGGTGCTCGCGGCGCTGGCCGATAGCGACGAGACGATGCTGGCTGCGCCCTACCGCGTGCTTGAGGAGTGGAGCAAGGTCTATGGCGGCAATCTGCTGATCGCATTGCCTGACGCCTTCGGGACCGCGGATTTCCTGCGGCGCGCGCCCGACTGGGTTGCGGACTGGACCGGGTTCCGTCCCGATAGTGCCCCGCCGATTGCTGCCGGCGAGCAGATCATCGCCTGGTGGCGCGAGAAGGGGCGCGATCCGCGCGAAAAGCTGCTGGTTTTCTCGGACGGGCTCGAGGTCGCCGCGATCGAACGGGTCTACCAGCATTTCAATGGAAAGGTGCGCATGGCTTTCGGTTGGGGCACCGATCTCACCAACGACCTCGTTGGCTGTTCGCCGGACGGCTCGCGCGCGCTCGATCCGATGTCGCTGGTCTGCAAGGTGACGCGCGTGAACGGCCGGCCGGCGGTGAAGCTCTCCGATAATCCCGAGAAGGCCTCGGGAGAGGCAAGCGAGGTCGCGCGCTATCGGCGGGTATTCGGGGCGCACGCGGTATCTTCGCAATAAGGCGAAGCGAACGCCGGCACATAGGGGCGGTTTTCCAGCGAGCCCAATACCTTGGTCCAACTGGTGCAATGATTTCGGGATTGTTAACGCCCGCCAGTCGCATTTCGGGCCGGGGGGCTTTTCGACGCCATGATTCGATTTCTGCTTGCAGCCGTTCTGGGAACGGCGCTTGCCGGCTGCGTTACGCCGGACCGGGGACTGACCTTCTCGGAGATACGTGATCTCAGGATCGTCGACGTTATCGTCGAAACGCCAAAGCCTGTCGGCGGTCAGGCTGCCATAGTCTGGCCGAAGGCTGGAATGGCCTATGCCAGTACACAGATGCCGGTATCGACCCGCCCCGTTTCCGCGGGGCGTGATCCTGCCGGGGCGGGCAATGGGCCGACGCCGGAGGAGGCTGCGTGGGATGAGAAGTTCATGGCCCTCAGCCGGAGCGCGGCCGCCCAGACGCAGATGTACAGCACGCTGGCGCAGATCACTCGCGACAGCTTTCGCAAACGCTTTACCGAACAGCCTTCGGGCAAGCACGCGGCCAAGCTGAAGGTCGTGGTGAAATCGCTGATAGCTCCCGGTGGACAGGCGAATTTCAGCGCCGACGTGATCGTGCTCGATGGGGTGACCGGGCGGCCGCTGACGCAATACCCGAACCTGACTGGCGTCAGGGCCGCATCGACCGCGGTCGTGCCGGCCACGCCTGTGGGTATCCTCATCGGCTTTGCTGCGCTCGCCATTGCCGACCAGATTCGCGGTGATCCGGCGTACGAGGCGATAGACAGTGCCTCCGCGTCGTTCTCCGGTTGGCTCCTGCGCGAGTAGTTGCGGCCAGTTTCCGTCGGTTCGGGGCGGTAATCGATTGCTCTCGCGCAGGGGCGTGCAGTCCTTGGCGCTGCCCAATCATAGCAGCCGGCGGCATGGCGCCGGTGGGCTTTGCCTGGTGCCCGCGTGCTCGACCGGCGCCGATTGGCGGTCTCTTGCCAAGGCCCGGGATAGGGGCTGCGCGCCAAGCCGCTTCCGCTAACCCGCTGACCGACGGCGGCAGTCTTGAGATCACGCCCTGGGCGCAGGGCTGAGGCGGTTGGGGCGGAGCACTGCTTAGCGCGCGGCATCTCGCCCGCCATGGCTTGCATCGACGCGTAAAACCACCTAATGCGACCCCGTTTTCCGGCCGGGGATGGCCGTCGTCGAGGAAAAGGTGTCATGGCCAAAGAGAAGTTTGCGCGGACGAAGCCGCACTGCAATATCGGAACGATTGGTCACGTTGACCATGGCAAGACGTCTTTGACGGCTGCGATCACGAAGGTTCTGGCCGAGACCGGCGGCGCGTCGTTCACGGCGTATGACCAGATCGACAAGGCGCCTGAGGAGAAGGCCCGCGGCATCACGATCTCGACGGCTCACGTCGAGTACGAGACGGCGAACCGGCATTATGCGCATGTCGACTGCCCCGGCCACGCCGACTACGTGAAGAACATGATCACGGGTGCGGCGCAGATGGACGGCGCGATCCTGGTTGTGTCGGCGGCCGACGGCCCGATGCCGCAGACCCGCGAGCACATCCTGCTGGCGCGCCAGGTCGGCGTTCCGGCGCTGGTGGTGTTCATGAACAAGGTCGATCTCGTCGACGACGCCGAGCTGCTCGAGCTGGTCGAGATGGAGATCCGCGAGCTTCTGTCGAAGTACGACTTCCCGGGCGACGACATCCCGATCACCAAGGGTTCGGCCAAGGCTGCGCTGGACAACGTCTCGCCCGAGATCGGCCATGACGCGGTTCTCGAGCTGATGAAGACGGTCGATGCCTATATCCCGCAGCCGGAGCGTCCGATCGACCAGCCGTTCCTGATGCCGGTCGAAGACGTGTTCTCGATCTCGGGCCGCGGCACGGTGGTGACCGGCCGCGTCGAGCGCGGCATCGTCAAGGTCGGCGAGGAAATCGAGATCGTCGGGCTGAAGGACACCGTGAAGACGACGGTGACCGGCGTCGAGATGTTCCGCAAGCTGCTGGACCAGGGCCAGGCGGGCGACAACATCGGCGCGCTGCTGCGCGGCACGAAGCGCGAGGACGTCGAGCGCGGCCAGGTGCTGTGCAAGCCGGGTTCGGTGAAGCCGCACACCAAGTTCAAGGCCGAGGCCTACATCCTGACGAAGGAAGAGGGCGGCCGCCACACGCCGTTCTTCACCAACTACCGCCCGCAGTTCTACTTCCGCACGACGGACGTGACCGGCGTGGTGCACCTGCCTGAGGGCACCGAGATGGTGATGCCTGGCGACAACATCGCCATGGAAGTGCACCTGATCGTGCCGATCGCGATGGAGGAGAAGCTGCGCTTCGCCATCCGCGAAGGCGGCAGGACCGTCGGCGCCGGCGTCGTCGCCAGCATCATCGCCTGATCGACAGCACGCCATCGAGATCGGAAAGGGCGGCGGAAACGCCGCCCTTTCCTTTTGCTCACAGCCTTGTCGATATCGGTTCGTTTTCGACTTGAAATGCGCGGCGGGTTGGGGCAAAGCACTGCGCGACTACAGGGGTGTAGCTCAGTTGGTAGAGTACCGGTCTCCAAAACCGGGTGTCGCAGGTTCGAGCCCTGCCGCCCCTGCCAGTCTCGCGATCATGCTGCGATGACGCAGAACATCTTTGACGCCGAGACCTTTTTCCAAGGCTACAGTCAGATTCCGCGCTTGATCCACGGTCTCGATGGTGACCGCATGGGCTTTGCTGCACCGCTTCCTGCCGGAGCTGCGTAGCAAGCGCCAGATTGATTTCGGCTGTGGCTTTTTGCTGGTTCTGCTTTTCCTCCTGATCGCCTGCCGCAAGTTCCGGGCGCCTTGAGGCCGGCAAAGGCGCTTCGGATCAAAAGCGCTTGGCTAACGTGCCGGGGCGTTGTAAGAGGCCTAAAGACGGCGCGCGGCTCCCTGAGCCCCGCGCCGCGAATCTTTCAGGACGTCCGAATCGGGCGCGGCCCGAAACCGAGGTGACCACTCAATGGCGAAGTCCAACCCCTTCCAGTTCCTGCAGGAGGTGCGCTCCGAGGCCGCGAAGGTTACCTGGCCGTCGCGGCGCGAGACGCTGATCACCACCGGCCTCGTGCTGGCCATGGTCGTGGCTGCGAGCCTGTTCTTCCTCTTTACCGACACGATCATTCGCTGGTCGCTCGGTTTCATCCTCGGCGCACGCTGAGCGGAGTTTTGACGTGAGCACCCGCTGGTACATCGTCCACGCCTATTCCAACTTCGAGAACAAGGTCGCGCAGTCGATCCGCGATCAGGCGGCGCAGCGCAATCTCGCCGACAAGTTCGACGAGGTGCTGGTCCCGACCGAGAAGGTCGTCGAGGTTCGTCGTGGCCGCAAGGTGGACGCCGAGCGCAAATTCTTCCCCGGCTACGTCCTGGTGAAGTGCGAGATGACCGATGAGGTCTATCACCTGATCAAGAACACGCCGAAGGTCACCGGCTTCCTGGGGGCCGACAAGGCCAAGCCCATGCCGATCCCCGAGCACGAGGCGATGCGGATCAAGGGCCAGGTCGCCGAAGGCATCGAACGCCCGAAGCCGACGGTGGTCTTCGAGGTCGGCGAACAGGTCAAGGTCGCCGACGGCCCCTTCGCCTCGTTCAACGGTGTCGTCGAGGATGTCGATCACGCGCGTGCCCGCCTCAAGGTCGCGGTCTCGATCTTCGGCCGCGCCACGCCGGTCGAGCTCGAATACGGGCAGGTCGAGAAGATCTGATCGCTCTCTTGCGCGATCGCCGCATTTTTTCTGCGGCGGCTTGTTGGTTAAGCCACTTTTAAGCCATGCTGACGCAAGGTCCGCGCCGAAAATTCGGCGCGGGCTTGCATGTTTCCGAAGAGCTTCAAGGCAACTGTCGGTCAGCGTCTTGCCGTCTGGGGGGCGCTGCTTGGCCTTGTTGCGCTTCTCCTTGCGGCGGCTGACGTCATCAGCTCGATACGCCTGACACAGTTCTCGCGGGATCTTGTGGCCTATGCTGGCGCGGGCGATGCGCTTGCCGGGGCCGATTCCGCCTATCAGCGCCTGAACGCCTCGCTTCTGTCCGATAGTGGACCGCCTGCAGACAAAGCCGATATCGAAGTGGTGGCGCGGAGCATCGCCGATATCGCCATGCGCCTTCACGGCTCCGTCCATGCACGTGCGCAGGAGGCCGTCGATCTCCTCGGGGAGCTTTCGGGGCAGGTCGGATCGGACCATATCGGAGCCCGCGAATCGCTGAAGCGGCTTGCGGCGAAGCGAAACGAACTGCGCGTCGCCCTGAACGAGGGGATGACCGAGGTCAGCGGTCGGCTGGCTCTTCATGTCGACAGCGCCCGGCAGAACAAGCTGCTGCTGTCGCTGCTTGGCGTGTTCCTGGTCGTCCTGGTCATCACGCTGGAACATCGCTGGCTGGTGCGGCCGATCACGGGGATGGCGCGCGCCCTTGGCGCGGTCGAGCGGGATCGGGCGTGGATCGGCAAGCTGGCGATCCGGCGCGATGAGATCGGCATGCTGGCGCGGGCGCTGCTGGCGCATCTGCGGGGCGAGCAGGCCCAGCAGGAGGCGGCCAAACAGCGTCTCGAGGCGCTGTCGCACGAGGTCGAGCGGCGTGATCGTCTCCAACTGCAGGGGCAGGCCTTCCAGCAGCGCATCGCCTCGATCGCAACGGTGCTGGAGCAACATGCGGCGCGCATGTCGGGCGCGTCGGGCGAACTTGCACGCTTCTCGGGCTCCGTGGATGAGCGAGCGGCCACTGCCGCTGGTTCGACACAGCGGGCCTCGACCCATGTCGATGACGTCTCGTGCTCCCTGATCGATATCTCGCGCCTGTTGACGACGACGGCTGGCGAGGCGCAGCGGACGACCGAGGTTGCGACCGCTGCCAAGGTGCTGGTCGAGGAGGCCACCGCCGATACGGTCGTATTGTGCGAGGCGGTCGGGGCCATTTCGGAGATCATCACGATCATCGGGACGGTCGCGAACCAGACCAACCTGCTTGCGCTCAACGCCACGATCGAGGCGGCGAGGGCCGGAGAAAGCGGCCGCGGCTTCGCTGTGGTTGCAGCCGAGGTCAAGCAACTCGCAAACCGCTCCGCCGAAGCGACCAATCAGGTCCGGAGCGGGCTCGATTCCATCAATGTCGCGGCTCAGCGCATCACCATGCGGGTCGGTGCGCTGGTGACCTCGGTCAACCAGGTGGAGCGCGCTGCGGATTCGATCGCCGATCTGGCGCGCAAGCAGGATGCGAGCTCTCGCTCGATCAGCGAGAGCACAAGCAAGACCGCCGGTGATGTCCGTCTCGTGGCGGAGCAGGTCGATCAGGTCGCCGGGATGGTCGAGGATTGGCGCCGGACCGCCGAGACGGTCACGCACGCGTCCGCCGATCTCGGCCGCCAGGCCGCCGAACTGCGTCAAGCTGTTGATGGCTTCATGTCCGAAACGCAACGGATGCGCACATGACCGTGCCGATATCGCCGTCCCGCGAGGGGTTTGTCATGGGGGGTACCGCAGCTCGCGGGGGGCAACGCAGCTTCCCATTCCTGGCAAAGCTGCTGCATTGGGCGACCGCAGCGCTGGTCCTGGTGCTCTTCTGCTCCGGCGTCTTGATGAAGCAGATCGGCGATGGGCCGACGGCGGACACGCTCTACACCTTGCACAAGACGACCGGTGCGGGGCTGTTCGGACTCGTGCTCTTCCGCATGGCCTACAGGGTGCTGGCGCGCCTGACCGGGCACTGGCGGGAAGGGGGCGGGGACAGGGCGGTCCATGGTGTGCTCTATGCCGCGCTGATCATCGTGCCGGTGCTTGGCTGGGCCGGCGTTTCCGACTTTGGTGCGCGGGAACTTGCCTTCGGCCTGACGCTGCCGGCGATCTGGCCGGAAGAGGCCGGCTATTCCGAGCAATTGCTCAAGAGCCATGCCTGGCTTGCCTTCGCCCTGATGGGGCTGGTCGTCCTGCATATCGGCATCGCGCTCGGCGACTATGTTCAGCGGGGGGCGGGACGCCCTTCCAGGGCGGCGGCAAAGATGCCGCAGCGCGAAAGCTCTTCCCCTTCATTCCCGAATATGCCATAGGCCGCGCCTCACATGCGTGGAAGGCGTGCCGGTTTGCCAACCGGATCTCCTCGCCGCACCACGCTCTGCAACCACCCCGGCCCGGGACGCGTTTTGTCCGGGAGGGGTCGTCGTCGTTCCGGTAGGCACCGGTTCGGACGGCAGGAGCAGCCATCATGGCAAAGAAGATCACGGGCTACGTGAAGCTTCAGGTTCCGGCGGGCGCGGCCAATCCGTCGCCCCCGATCGGTCCGGCGCTGGGTCAGCGCGGTCTCAACATCATGGAATTCTGCAAGGCCTTCAATGCGAAGACCGCGCAGATGGAAAAGGGCATGCCGATCCCGGTGATCATCACCGCGTATCAGGATCGCTCCTTCACCTTCGAGATGAAGCAGCCGCCGGTGTCGTACTTCCTCAAGAAGGCGGCTGGCCTGACTGCGGGTTCGAAGACCCCGGGGCGCGGCGGCAATGTCGGCAAGGTCACCTCGGCGCAGCTCAATGAGATCGCCGAGAAGAAGATGGCCGATCTGAACTGCGACAACGTCGAATCGGCTGTGGCCATGATCCGGGGTTCTGCCCGGTCCATGGGCCTGGAAGTCGTGGGCTGAGGGGGACGGATCAATGGCACACGTCGGAAAACGCGTCGTCAAGGCCCGTGAGGGCATCGACCGCACCAAGCTCTACCCGCTCACCGAAGCCGTTGCCCTGATCAAGGGCCGCGCCACCGCCAAGTTCGACGAGACCGTCGAAGTCGCGATGAACCTCGGTGTCGATCCGCGTCACGCCGACCAGATGGTCCGTGGCGTCTGCAACCTGCCGAACGGCTCGGGCCGCGTCCTGCGCGTCGCCGTGTTCGCTCGTGGCGCCAAGGCCGAGGAGGCCAAGAAGGCCGGAGCCGACGTTGTCGGCGCCGAGGAACTGGTCGACATCGTCTCGAAGGGCACGATCGATTTCGATCGCTGCATCGCGACCCCGGACATGATGCCGCTGGTCGGCCGCCTCGGTAAGGTGCTCGGCCCGCGCGGCCTGATGCCGAACCCGAAGGTCGGCACGGTGACCATGGACGTGACCAGCGCTGTCGCGGCCTCCAAGGGGGGCTCGGTCGAGTTCCGCGTCGAGAAGGCCGGCATCGTGCATGCCGCCGTCGGCAAGGTCTCGTTCACGGCCGAGAAGCTCGAAGAGAACATCCGCGCCTTCGCGGATTCGGTTGCCAAGGCGAAGCCCGCCGGCGCCAAGGGCACCTATGTCCAGCGCGTCGCGATTTCCTCGACCATGGGTCCGGGCGTCAAGATCGAGCCGAACACGGTTCTGGGCGGCTGATAGACTCCAATGCGGCCGGCTTTGCGCCGGCCGCAAGCTCGTCTTGATCTCGCGGGATCAAGACACCACTTGGCAGAAGCGAGGGAAGTCGCTATGACATCCCGATGTTTCCATAAGTGATCAGGGCTTCCGCGTGCTTTGCACGAGGAGGTCCGTTTCGCGTTTTTCGACGGTTTACCGTCGAAGAATGGGTTTTTCGGGCGCGTGGAGCGATCTTCGTGCCGGAATCACCCAGTCCTGTCTGAGACTGCAGGTGCGCTTCGGGTTCGCCCGAGGGCATAATTTCGCCAAGAGGCCTGCATAGACGGTGCAAGAGCTTACCCGAGGTCGAGAGACCTCGAGACGGTTCGAACCATCTCGCCCGACCGTGGCTGATGCCGGGGAAGGGGACAGGGCACTGAGCGTCGCGCATGTGACCGGCCGGTGTCAATCGGCCAAGCCTGCGCGACAAGTGCAACTGGCGGCAAGGTTTCGTCTTGCCGCCTACCGGAGAGAGCCCAGTGGAAAGAGCGGCAAAGAATGATGCCGTCGCGACACTGAACGGCGTGTTCGCAAACACGTCGGTCGTTGTCGTGGCCCACTATGCGGGTTTGACGGTGGCACAGTTCCAGAAGCTTCGTCGCGAGATGAAGGCCAATGGCGCCACTGTTAAGGTCGCAAAGAACCGGCTGGCCAAGATCGCTCTTGAAGGCACCGACGTCGCGTCCATCAGCCCGCTGCTGAAGGGCCCCACCCTGATCGCTTATTCCAGCGATCCGGTCGCGGCGCCGAAGGTCGCCGTCGCTTTCGCCAAGGACAATGACAAGCTTGTCATCCTCGGCGGCGCGATGGGCAAGACCTCCCTGAACCCGGATGGTGTCAAGGCCCTGGCCACGATGCCCTCGCTCGACGAACTGCGCGCCAAGTTGCTCGGCCTTCTCCAGGCCCCGGCAACCAAGATCGCCCAGCTCTCGACCGCGCCTGCTGCAAAGCTCGCTCGCGTGTTTCAGGCATATGCCGACAAGGATGCGGCCTAAGGCCGTCTGCCAACCTGATCAACGTTCGAACCTCTTTATCGTAGGAACATACCATGGCTGATCTTGCTAAGCTCGTTGACGAGCTGTCCTCCCTGACGGTCCTCGAGGCCGCTGACCTCGCCAAGCTTCTCGAAGAGAAGTGGGGCGTTTCCGCCGCTGCCGCCGTCGCCGTTGCGGCTGGCCCGGCCGGTGGCGCTCCGGCTGCCGCTGTCGAAGAGCAGACCGAGTTCACTGTCGTTCTCGCCGCTGCCGGCGACAAGAAGATCGAAGTGATCAAGGAAGTCCGCGCCATCACCGGTCTCGGCCTGAAGGAAGCCAAGGATCTGGTGGAAGCCGCTCCGAAGCCGCTCAAGGAAGGCGTGACCAAGGACGAGGCCGAGAAGCTCAAGAAGCAGCTCGAGGCCGTCGGCGCCAAGGTCGAGCTCAAGTGAGCAGGGCCGGCTGATGCCGGTCCGACCCTAGTCGTACACGACAGTCCCGGGGCGGTCATCCGCCTCCGGGGCTGTTGCGTCGTTTCCGGCAAGTGGAATGCGGCGCAAGGAATGCAAGAGGCTTTCCGGGGCACAAGCCCTATCGGGAAGGCCAGTTCAGTTGATGTCGGCGCGCCGAGGCGCCGAACGGCTCCCCCGGCGGCCTGTGGCTGCCAAGACTGGTCCGCGAGCGGGCCGCCGGGTGAGCCGTCCGAGAGAGATCGCGAGGAACAACATGGTCAATTCGCTCCAGGGCCGCAGGCGCGTCCGCAAGTTCTTCGGAAAACTCAAGGAAGTCGCGCAGATGCCGAACCTCATCGAGGTTCAGAAGGCGTCTTACGACCAGTTCCTGATGGTGGACGAGCCCAAGGGCGGCCGCTCCGACGAGGGCCTGCAGTCCGTCTTCAAATCGGTGTTCCCGATCGGCGATTTCGCGGGCGCTTCGCTGCTCGAATTCGTGAAATACACCTTCGAGCCGCCGAAATACGACGTCGACGAATGCCGTCAGCGCGGCATGACGTTCTCGGCTCCGCTCAAGGTGACGCTGCGCCTGATCGTGTTCGATATCGATCCCGATACCCAGGCGAAGTCGGTCAAGGACATCAAGGAGCAGGATGTCTATATGGGCGACATGCCGCTCATGACGGATAACGGCACCTTCATCGTCAACGGCACTGAGCGCGTCATCGTCTCGCAGATGCACCGTTCGCCGGGCGTGTTCTTCGATCACGACAAGGGCAAGACCCATTCTTCGGGCAAGCTGCTCTTTGCCGCGCGCATCATCCCCTATCGCGGCTCCTGGCTCGACATCGAGTTCGACGCCAAGGACATCGTCTACGCGCGTATCGACCGGAAGCGTAAGATCCCGGTGACGTCGCTGCTGTTTGCTCTCGGCATGGACGGCGAGGAGATCCTCAGGCGCTTCTACAACCACATCACCTACGCCAAGGATAAGCAGGGCTGGCGCGTTCCCTACGATGCCGAGCGCATGAAGGGCTTCAAGGCGACGGTCGACATGATCGATGCCGACACCGGCGAGGTCGTGGTCGAGGCCGGCAAGAAGCTGGTCGCTCGTACCGCCCGCCAGCTCGCCGAGAAGGGCCTGAAGTTCCTGCGCGCGACCGACGAGGATCTCTACGGCCAGTACATTGCCGAGGATCTGGTCAACCCGGCGACCGGCGAGGTCTTCGCCGAAGCCGGCGAGGAGATCAGCGAGAAGCTGCTCAAGCTCTTGACCGATGAAGGCTTCGACGAGATCCCGGTGCTGGACATCGACCACATCACGGTCGGGCCCTACATCCGCAACACGTTGAACGTGGACAAGAACTCGCGCCGCGAGGAAGCGTTGTTCGACATCTACCGCGTGATGCGTCCCGGCGAGCCGCCGACGCTCGAGACCGCCGAGAACATGTTCCAGTCGCTGTTCTTCGACTCGGAGCGCTACGACCTCTCGGCTGTCGGCCGCGTGAAGATGAACATGCGTCTCGATCTCGACGCCGAGGACACCGTGCGCATCCTGCGCAAGGAGGACATCTTCGCGGTCGTCAAGGCGCTGGTCGATCTGCGCGACGGCAAGGGTGAGATCGACGACATCGACCATCTCGGCAACCGCCGTGTGCGCTCGGTCGGCGAGCTCATGGAGAACCAGTACCGTCTGGGCCTGCTGCGCATGGAGCGCGCCATCAAGGAGCGCATGTCGTCGGTCGATATCGACACGGTGATGCCGCAGGATCTGATCAACGCCAAGCCGGCGGCTGCCGCTGTGCGCGAGTTCTTCGGCTCGTCGCAGCTCTCGCAGTTCATGGACCAGACGAACCCGCTCTCGGAAGTGACTCACAAGCGCCGTCTTTCGGCGCTTGGCCCGGGTGGCCTGACCCGCGAGCGCGCCGGGTTCGAGGTGCGCGACGTGCACCCGACGCATTACGGCCGCATCTGCCCGATCGAGACGCCGGAAGGCCCGAATATCGGCCTGATCAACTCGCTCGCCACCTTCGCGCGGGTGAACAAGTACGGCTTCATCGAGAGCCCCTACCGCCGCATCCGCGACGGCCAGCTCACCGACGAGATCATCTATCTCTCGGCGATGGAGGAGGCGAAGTACAACGTCGCCCAGGCGAACGCCGCGACCGATGCGAGCGGCCGTCTGACCGACGACCTGATCGTCTGCCGCCGCGCCGGTGAAGTCATCGTCACGCCGGTCGACAAGGTCGACTTCATGGACGTGTCGCCGAAGCAGCTCGTTTCGGTCGCCGCGGCGCTGATCCCGTTCCTCGAGAACGACGACGCCAACCGCGCGCTGATGGGCTCGAACATGCAGCGCCAGGCGGTGCCGCTGGTTCGCGCCGATGCGCCCTTCGTCGGCACCGGCATGGAAGCGGTTGTCGCCCGTGACTCGGGCGCGGCCATCGCTGCCCGCCGCGCCGGCATCGTCGACCAGGTCGACGCGACGCGTATCGTTATCCGCGCCTCTGACGAGATGGACCCGACCAAGCCGGGCGTCGACATCTACCGTCTGCAGAAGTTCCAGCGCTCGAACCAGTCGACCTGCATCACGCAGCGTCCGCTGGTGCGCGTCGGCGACATGATCAAGAAGGGCGACATCGTCGCCGACGGCCCGTCGACGGAGCTCGGCGAACTGGCCCTAGGCCGCAACGTGCTCGTCGCGTTCATGCCGTGGAACGGCTACAACTTCGAGGACTCGATCCTGCTCTCGGAGAAGATCGTCTCGGACGACATCTTCACCTCGATCCATATCGAGGAATTCGAGGTCATGGCCCGCGATACGAAGCTGGGTCCTGAGGAAATCACGCGCGACATTCCGAACGTTTCGGAAGAGGCGCTGAAGAACCTCGACGAAGCAGGCATCGTCTATATCGGTGCGGAGGTCGCTGCGGGCGACATCCTGGTCGGCAAGATCACGCCGAAGGGCGAAAGCCCGATGACGCCTGAAGAGAAGCTTCTCCGCGCCATCTTCGGCGAAAAGGCTTCGGATGTCCGCGACACCTCGCTGCGTGTTCCGCCGGGCGTGCAGGGCACCATCGTCGAAGTGCGCGTGTTCAACCGCCACGGCGTCGACAAGGACGAGCGCGCACAGGCGATCGAGCGCGAGGAGATCGAGCGTCTCGCCAAGGACCGCGACGACGAGCAGGCGATCCTGGACCGCAACACCTTTGCGCGTCTGGCCGAGATCCTGACCGGCAAGACCGGCCTCGCCGGTCCGAAGGGCTTCAAGAAGGACACGGTCATCACCCGCGAGGGGATGAGCGAGTTCCCGCGTTCGCAGTGGTGGCTGTTCGCCGTCGGCGACGACGCCCTGATGACCGAAATCGAGGCGATGCGGAAGCAGTACGACGAGTCGAAGAAGCGCCTCGAGCAGCGCTTCCTCGACAAGGTCGAGAAGCTGCAGCGCGGCGACGAACTGCCTCCGGGCGTGATGAAGATGGTCAAGGTCTTCGTCGCGGTGAAGCGCAAGATCCAGCCGGGCGATAAGATGGCCGGCCGCCACGGAAACAAGGGCGTCGTCTCGCGCATCGTTCCTGCCGAGGACATGCCCTTCCTCGAGGACGGCACCCATGCCGACATCGTGCTGAACCCGCTCGGCGTGCCGAGCCGCATGAATGTCGGTCAGATCCTGGAGACCCATCTGGGCTGGGCCGCTGCCGGTCTCGGCAAGCAGATCGCCAAGGCCATCGACGTCTACAAGAAGGCGCATGACGGCAAGGCTCTGCGGGCAAGCTTCGAGGCCGTGTACGGTGACAACGAGATCGTTGCGTCGATGGACGATGCGGAGCTGGTCGAGATGGGCCAGAACCTGCGCCGCGGCGTTCCGATCGCGACCCCGGTCTTCAACGGCGCCAAGGAGTCGGACATCGAGCATCTGCTCGAGCAGGCGGGGCTCAACAAGTCCGGTCAGGTCACGCTCTATGACGGACGGACCGGCGAGCCCTTCGATCGCAAGGTCACGGTCGGCTACATCTACATGCTGAAGCTGCACCATCTGGTCGACGACAAGATCCACGCGCGTTCGATCGGCCCGTACTCGCTCGTTACCCAGCAGCCGCTGGGCGGCAAGGCGCAGTTCGGCGGTCAGCGCTTCGGCGAAATGGAGGTCTGGGCGCTTGAAGCCTACGGCGCCGCCTACACCCTGCAGGAAATGCTGACGGTGAAGTCGGACGACGTGGCAGGCCGCACCAAGGTCTACGAGTCGATCGTGCGCGGCGAGGACAATTTCGAGGCGGGCATCCCCGAGAGCTTCAACGTTCTCGTCAAGGAAATGCGTTCGCTCGGCCTCAATGTCGAATTGATCAGCAACAAGCAGAAGCCGGGCGAATTGCCGCCGGCGGAAGCTGCCGAATAAGGGGGCGGGCCCGTAAGGGCCGCCTCGAGACGAACACAGCATGCCGGCGACACTCACGCCGCCGGCTTATTCGCATGATGGCCGGGCAGGGCGGTTCACTCCCCCGCCGGCGGCAGGAGACAGGCGATGAAGCAAGAGGTCATGAACCTTTTCGGCCAGCAGCCGACACAGCAGGCGTTCGACGCGATCAAGATTTCGATCGCGAGCCCGGAAAAGATCCTGTCGTGGTCCTATGGCGAGATCAAGAAGCCCGAGACCATCAACTACCGTACCTTCAAGCCCGAGCGCGACGGCCTGTTCTGCGCCCGCATCTTCGGGCCGATCAAGGACTACGAGTGCTTGTGCGGCAAGTACAAGCGCATGAAGTTCAAGGGCGTGATCTGCGAGAAGTGCGGCGTCGAAGTGACGCTCGCACGCGTCCGGCGCGAGCGCATGGGCCATATCGAGCTCGCCGCTCCGGTTGCCCATATCTGGTTCCTGAAGTCGCTGCCGTCGCGCATCGGCCTGCTGATGGACATGCCGCTCAAGGAACTCGAGCGCGTGCTCTATTTCGAGTCGTATGTCGTCATCGAGCCGGGCCTGACGCCTCTCAAGGATCGTCAGCTCCTGTCCGAGGAGGAGTATGTCCGCTGCCAGGAAGAGTATGGCGCTGACACCTTCACGGCTATGATCGGCGCGGAAGCCATCCGCGAGATGCTGCGCGCGCTCGATCTCGACAAGATCAACATGGATCTGAAGCACGAGATCGCGACGACGACCTCGGAGCTGAAGCCGAAGAAGCTGATGAAGCGCCTCAAGATCATCGAGGCGTTCCAGGAGTCCGGCAACAAGCCGGAATGGATGGTGATGACCATCGTTCCGGTGATCCCGCCCGATCTGCGTCCGCTGGTGCCGCTCGACGGCGGTCGCTTCGCGACCTCGGATCTGAACGATCTCTATCGCCGCGTCATCAACCGCAACAACCGCCTGAAGCGCCTGATCGAGCTGCGCGCGCCTGACATCATCATCCGCAACGAGAAGCGGATGCTGCAGGAGTCGGTCGACGCATTGTTCGACAACGGCCGCCGCGGTCGCGTCATCACGGGTGCCAACAAGCGCCCGCTGAAGTCGCTCGCCGACATGCTGAAGGGCAAGCAGGGCCGCTTCCGGCAGAACCTGCTGGGCAAGCGCGTCGACTATTCCGGCCGTTCGGTCATCGTCGTCGGCCCGGAGATGAAGCTGCATCAGTGCGGCCTGCCGAAGAAGATGGCGCTCGAGCTGTTCAAGCCGTTCATCTATGCGCGCCTCGACGCGAAGGGCTACTCGACCACGGTCAAGCAGGCCAAGAAGCTGGTCGAGAAGGAGAAGCCGGAGGTCTGGGATATCCTGGACGAGGTCATCCGCGAGCATCCGGTGCTGCTGAACCGCGCCCCGACGCTGCACCGCCTCGGCATCCAGGCCTTCGAGCCGGTGCTGATCGAAGGCAAGGCGATCCAGCTTCATCCGCTGGTCTGCGCCGCGTTCAACGCTGACTTCGACGGCGATCAGATGGCCGTGCACGTCCCGCTGTCGCTCGAGGCGCAGCTGGAAGCACGCGTGCTGATGATGTCGACCAACAACATCCTGCACCCGGCGAACGGCCAGCCGATCATCGTGCCGTCGCAGGATATCGTGCTCGGCCTGTACTACCTCTCGATTATCTCGGATGGCGAGCCGGGCCAGGGCAAGATCTTCGGCGATTTCGGCGAGCTCGAATACGCGCTGCACGAGAAGGTCGTGACGCTGCATTCGAAGATCAAATATCGCTGGACCGGCGTCGGCCAGGACGGCAAGCCGTACACCAAGATCTACGACACCACGCCCGGCCGCGTGATCCTCTCGACCGCGCTGCCCGAGCACCCGGCCGTGACCTTCGACGTCGTCAACCGCCTGATGACGAAGAAGGAGATCTCCGGAATGATCGATGCCGTCTATCGCGGCTGCGGTCAGAAGGAATCGGTGATCTTCTGCGATCGCGTCATGGGCCTCGGCTTCAAGCACGCCTTCAAGGCCGGCATCTCCTTCGGCAAGGACGACATGGTCGTGCCGGAGAACAAGTGGGAGATCGTCGACACCACCCGTGCGCTCGCCAAGGACTACGAGCAGCAGTATCAGGACGGCCTGATCACCCAGGGCGAGAAGTACAACAAGGTCGTCGACGCCTGGGCAAAGTGCTCCGACAAGCTCGCCCAGGAGATGATGGCGCGCATCTCGACCGTGAAGAAGGACGAGACCGGCCGCGACAAGCCGATCAACTCGATCTACATGATGAGCCACTCGGGTGCCCGTGGTTCGCCAGCCCAGATGCGCCAGCTTGCCGCCATGCGCGGCCTGATGGCCAAGCCGTCCGGCGAGATCATCGAGAGCCCGATCATCTCGAACTTCAAGGAAGGTCTGGACGTGCTCGAGTACTTCAACTCGACGCACGGCGCCCGTAAGGGTCTGGCCGACACCGCGCTCAAGACGGCGAACTCGGGTTATCTCACCCGCCGTCTCGTCGACGTGGCGCAGGATGCCATCATCTCCGAGGTCGATTGCGGCTCGGACAACGGCATCAAGATGCGCGCCATCATCGATGCCGGTCAGGTCGTGGCTTCGCTCGGTATCCGCATCCTCGGCCGCTCCGCGGCGGAAGACGTCACGGATATCGACGGCAACGTCCTCGTGCCGAAGGGTACGATGATCGAGGAAAGCCATATCGAGAAGATCAACGCTGCCGGCGTCCAGGAGGTGAAGATCCGTTCGGTTCTCACCTGCGAGACCAAGAATGGCGTCTGTGCCACCTGCTACGGGCGCGATCTTGCCCGCGGCACGCCCGTCAACATGGGTGAGGCGGTCGGCGTCATCGCGGCGCAGTCGATCGGCGAGCCGGGCACGCAGCTCACCATGCGTACCTTCCACATCGGCGGCGCGGCGACGATCGCGGACCAGTCGTTCATCGAGTCCAATTTCGAGGGCACGGTGAAGATCCGGAACCGCAATGCGGCGCGCAACTCGGATGGCGACCTGATCGCCATGGCGCGCAACATCGCCATCGTGATCGTCGGGCCGGATGGCGCCGAGCGCGCGGTGCACCGTGTCCAGTTCGGCTCGAAGATGCGGGTCGACGAAGGCGACAAGGTCAAGCGCGGCCAGCGCCTGGCGGAGTGGGATCCCTATTCCCGTCCGATCCTGGCCGAGGTGGACGGCTCGGTCGGCTACGAGGATCTCGTGGACGGCATGTCGATCACCGAGACGACCGACGAGGCGACCGGCATCAGCAAGCGCGTCGTCATCGACTGGCGTGGTTCGGCCCGGACGTCGGATCTTCGTCCGGCGATCACCGTGCACGGCCCTGACGGCAAGGTTGCGAAGCTCGCCCGTGGTGGCGAAGCCCGCTACATCCTGCCCGTCGACGGCATCATCTCGATGGAGCCGGGCCAGATGACCAAGGCAGGCGACGTGCTCGCCCGTGTCTCGACCGACTCGGCCAAGACCCGCGACATCACCGGCGGTCTGCCGCGGGTGGCGGAGCTGTTCGAGGCGCGTCGTCCGAAGGATGCGGCGATCATCGCCGAGAAGGCCGGCGTCATCGGCTTCGGGAAGGACTACAAGAACAAGCGCCGGGTCACGCTGACCCCGCATGACGGCTCGGACGGGCTCGAGTACCTGATCCCGAAGGGCAAGCACATCCATCTCCAGGACGGCGACGTCGTCGAGATGGGGGACTACATCCTCGACGGCAATCCGGCGCCGCACGACATCCTGGCGATCAAGGGCGTCGAAGAGCTTGCGGCCTATCTCGTCAACGAGATCCAGGAGGTCTATCGCCTCCAGGGCGTGGGCATCAACGACAAGCACATCGAGGTCATCGTCCGGCAGATGCTGCAGAAGGTCGAGATCACCGAGTCCGGTGATACCGACATCATCACCGGCGACCAGATCGATCGCATCGAGCTGGAGGAGATCAACGCCAAGATGCGCGAAGAGGGCAAGAAGCCGGCCAGCGGCGTTCCGGTCCTGCTCGGCATCACCAAGGCGAGCTTGCAGACGCGCTCCTTCATCTCGGCGGCGTCGTTCCAGGAGACCACCCGCGTCCTCACCGAAGCGGCGGTCAACGGCAAGTACGATACCCTCGAAGGCCTCAAGGAGAACGTCATCGTCGGCTCGCTCATCCCGGCCGGCACCGGCGCCCAGGTCGCCCGCATCAAGCAGGTGGCGTTGCGCCGCGACGATCTCATCGTCGGCCAGAAGGCGGATGCGGCGGCCAAGGCCGCAGCTGCGGCGGCCGCTCTTCCGGCAGCCGAGTAAGGCACCGCCGAACACGACTTGCGAAAGGGCCGCCTTCGGGCGGCCCTTTTTGTTTTGTGCCTGCTCTCGGGGCTGTTCGTGGCGGTCTCAGCGACGAAAGGAGAATTTCGTCTCCGCGCCCAGCTGTGATCTAACATGTTAATCAGTTGGGAGGTCGTCCATGGACGGTCAGCGCTTCGTGAGTGCAGTGGAGGCGGTCTATGCGGCTGCGGCCACGCCGTCTCTTTGGCCGGCTGCTCTGCAGACTATTGCCGATTGCTTCGACGATGTTGGCGCTGTGCTGATCTACCAGCGGGACGATGGCAGCTACGGGATCATTGTCTCGCCGACCCTCGTCGAGGGGCAGAAGGAGTATGACCGGGACGAATGGTGGCGGCACGATGTGCGCTTCTCCCGCTCGCGCGAGCGGGGATACCTGACCCGGACCGATGCGATCACCGAGCGTCACATCGCAACGTCCGAGGAACTCGAAACCCTGCCGTTCTACAGCCAGTTCCTCAAGCGTCAGGGGCTGAAATGGTTCGCGGGCGTCAGCATCTCGCCGGATCCCCATGTCGCGGTTGCGCTCTCGGTCCAGCGCGCCGACAGCAAGCCGGCCTTCGCCGAGGAGGAGCTTGCGACGCTCAGCCAGTTGGGGCGGCATGTCGAGAATGCGCTCAGGCTCGGCATCCGGCTGATCACCGCAGAAGCGACCCAGCAGTCATTGGCCGACGTGCTGGCTCGACTCAGCGTCGGGGTGTTCCTGCTCGATGCTGCCGGCCATGTGATCTTCGCAAATCCTGTTGCAGAGCAGTTATGCGGTGATGCGCTCCTGGTCTCGCAAGGGCGACTGGCGGCGCGCTCCATCCTGCCGCAGGAGGCCTTGTCCGAAGCGATCGCACGAGCGAGCGCGGCGAGCGCCGATACCTTGACGGCGGTGCCGCGGCCGCTGCTGATCCCTGGACTGGACCGCGACGGGACGCTTGCCGTGCACGTCCTGCCGGTCTGTGCAGCCGCTGCCACGGGGGTGGAGCGCATGCTCTCAGAGACCAGTGTGATTGCAGTCGTGACCAGCGCGCAGCCAGGCGAGCCCGCCGATCCGGCGCTTGTGCGCGACCTGTTCGGCCTCACATTGGCTGAGGCCCGGATCGCGGCGCTGGTTGGTGCGGGACTTGCCCCTCGCAACGCGTCCCAGGCGCTGGGGATCTCGGAAGAGACGGCCCGTACGACGCTCAAGCGCGTCTTCGCCAAGGTGGGCGTTTCCCGCCAGAGCGAGCTATCCGCCCTGCTGGCCAGACTGGTGCTGCGCTAGCCCTGTTCTGTTGATGAGACCATGCCGAGGCAATCGTGGTCGAACACCGCCCCCAAATGGGAGTTGCCCGTACGGCAACCCGTCACCGCATGATCGACGTGGAAGAGGGGAGTGGCGATGGTGGTGTTGCGCGGCGTTTCGCTCTACCTTGCCCTGACGGCATTGGTGATCTTCACCCTTAGCCGCCTGCCACTTTCCGGCGGTCCGTGAGAGCCCGGCCGGCCTTTAGCAGGGTGGTGGTTAACGCTTTCGCTGCGAATGCGAATTCGGGGTTGACGCGAATCTCCACCTGAGTCATAAGCGCGCCACTGTCGACGGTTGTCGGACACGTTTGTCGCTTGCCTTTGCTGCGAGCGAATTTCGCGACCGAAACGCCGTCGTAAATTCCTGCGTCGATTGACGACATGGCAAGACGCATGAATGCGGACGAGTTCCGTGTTCCTCTGCTTGGCGAACGCGCCTGAGGCCCCCGAGGGGAGCCGACGGCGCGGCTTCGTTTATGTCATGGCTTTGACCGGTTCGGGGAGCGACCGAAAAGAATTCCAACCGCTCAGTGGAGCGAGAGGCCAGAATGCCGACAATCAGCCAGCTGATCCGCAAGCCACGCTCGCCCGTCAAGGCGCGCAACACCGCTCCGGCGCTTGAGTCCTGCCCGCAGAAGCGCGGCGTCTGCACGCGCGTCTATACGACGACCCCGAAGAAGCCGAACTCGGCGCTTCGTAAGGTTGCCAAGGTGCGTTTGACCAACGGCTTCGAGGTCATCGGCTACATCCCGGGTGAGGGCCACAACCTTCAGGAGCACTCGGTGGTGATGATCCGTGGTGGTCGCGTCAAGGACTTGCCCGGCGTGCGCTACCACATCCTGCGCGGTGTGCTCGATACGCAGGGCGTCAAGAACCGTAAGCAACGCCGTTCGAAGTACGGCGCCAAGCGTCCGAAGTGATTTTCTGCCCGACCGCCGAGGCTTGATGCTGAGGCGGTTCGCAGCTTTTAAGATTTGACCGGAGACTAGACGATGTCCCGCCGCCATAGCGCCGAAAAACGCGAAGTTATCCCGGACCCGAAGTTCGGTGATATCGTAGTCACGAAGTTCATGAACTCCGTGATGTACGAAGGTAAGAAGTCGACCGCTGAGCGGATCGTCTACGGCGCTTTCGACATCATCGAAGGCAAGACCAAGAGCGATCCGCTCTCCGTCTTCAAGAGCGCGCTCGAGAACGTCGCTCCGGCGATCGAGGTTCGCTCGCGTCGTGTCGGTGGCGCGACCTACCAGGTTCCGGTCGAGGTTCGCACCGAGCGCCGTCAGGCGCTGGCGATCCGCTGGCTGATCTCGGCTGCTCGCGGCCGTAACGACAAGACCATGGTCGAGCGTCTCTCGGCCGAGCTGATGGACGCGGCGAACAACCGCGGCAACGCAGTGAAGAAGCGTGAAGACACGCACCGGATGGCGGAAGCCAACCGCGCCTTCTCGCATTACCGCTGGTAATCTGCGGCACCCGACGAAAGACAGAGCACTCTCATGCCCCGTTCCCATCCCATCGATCGGTACCGCAACTTCGGTATCATGGCGCATATCGACGCCGGCAAGACGACGACGACTGAGCGTATCCTGTTCTATACCGGCAAGTCGCATAAGATCGGCGAAGTCCATGATGGCGCAGCCACCATGGACTGGATGACGCAGGAGCAGGAGCGTGGCATCACGATCACCTCCGCCGCGACGACCTGCCTGTGGCGCGACCATCGCCTGAACATCATCGACACTCCTGGCCACGTCGACTTCACCATTGAAGTCGAGCGTTCGCTGCGCGTGCTCGATGGTGCCGTCTGCGTGCTCGACGGCAACCAGGGCGTCGAGCCCCAGACCGAGACCGTCTGGCGCCAGGCTGACAAGTACGACGTTCCGCGCGTTGTCTTCGTCAACAAGATGGACAAGATCGGCGCCGATTTCTATCGCTGCGTCCAGGACATCATTGACCGTGTCGCCGGCAAGCCGGTCTGCCTGCAGATCCCGATCGGTTCAGAGGCGGAATTCGCCGGCGTCATCGACCTGGTGAAGATGAAGGCGATCGTCTGGAATGGCGAAGCGCTGGGCGCCTCCTTCGAAGAGAAGGAGATCCCTGCCGATCTCGCCGACAAGGCTGCCGAGTATCGCGGCAAGCTGGTCGAAGCCGCCGTCGAAATGGACGATGCGGCAATGGAAGCCTATCTCGAAGGCACCGAGCCGTCTGCCGACACGCTGCGCAGGCTGATTCGCACCGCGGTCCAGCGTCGCGCCTTCCATCCCGTGCTCTGTGGCTCGTCCTTCAAGAACAAGGGCGTTCAGCCCCTGCTCGACGCGGTCGTGGATTACCTGCCGTCGCCGGTCGATCGTGGCGACATCAAGGGCATCGATTTCAAGACCGAAGAAGAGACCGTTCGTCATCCGCGCGACGAAGATCCCTTCTCCATGCTCGCCTTCAAGATCATGGACGACCCCTTCGTCGGCACGATCACCTTCTGCCGCGTCTACTCGGGCAAGATCGAGACCGGCGCCGGCGTGATCAACTCGACGCGCGACAAGAAGGAACGTGTCGGTCGCATGCTGCTGATGCACGCGAACAACCGTGAAGACATCAAGGAGGCCTTTGCCGGCGACATCGTCGCCCTGGCCGGCCTCAAGGACGTCCGTACCGGCGATACGCTGTGCGATCCGACCCACGCGGTCATCCTGGAGCGGATGGAGTTCCCCGAGCCGGTCATCACGATCGCGATCGAGCCGAAGTCCAAGGCCGACCAGGAGAAGTTGGGTCTCGCCCTGTCGAAGCTCGCGAACGAGGATCCGTCCTTCCGCGTCTCGACCGACCAAGAGAGCGGCCAGACCATCCTGAAGGGCATGGGCGAGCTGCATCTCGACATCAAGGTCGACATCCTGAAGCGCACCTACAAGGTCGACGCCAATATCGGCGCGCCGCAGGTCGCCTATCGCGAGACGATCACCAAGAAGGCCGAGATCGACTACACCCACAAGAAGCAGACCGGCGGTACGGGCCAGTTCGCCCGCGTCAAGCTGATTGTCGAGCCGAACGAGACCGGCAAGGGCTTCGAGTTCGAGTCGAAGGTCGTCGGCGGCTCGGTGCCGAAGGAATACATCCCCGGCGTCGAAAAGGGCCTCAACTCGGTCATCGGCTCGGGCGTGCTCGCCGGCTTCCCGGTCGTGGACGTCAAGGTCCAGCTGGTCGACGGTGCCTTCCACGAAGTCGACTCGTCGGCTCTTGCCTTCGAAATCGCATCGCGGGCCGGCTTGCGTGAAGCACTCCAGAAGGGCGGTTCCGTCCTGCTCGAGCCGATCATGAAGGTCGAAGTCGTGACCCCGGAAGACTACACCGGTTCGGTCATCGGCGATCTGAACTCGCGTCGTGGCCAGATCCAGGGCCAGGACATGCGCGGCAACGCCGTCGTCATCAACGCGATGGTGCCGCTGGCGAACATGTTCGGCTATGTCAACCAGCTGCGCTCGTTCAGCCAGGGACGCGCCAACTACACGATGCAGTTCGACCACTACGAGCAGGTTCCTTCGGCGGTCGCCGCCGAGGTTCAGGCCAAGTACGCCTGATCCACCCATTCGACTGAACATTTGAACAAGATCTGACGGAGGCTACGATGGCCAAAGAGAAGTTTGCGCGGACGAAGCCGCACTGCAATATCGGAACGATTGGTCACGTTGACCATGGCAAGACGTCTTTGACGGCTGCGATCACGAAGGTTCTGGCCGAGACCGGTGGCGCGTCGTACACGGCGTATGACCAGATCGACAAGGCGCCTGAGGAGAAGGCCCGCGGCATCACGATCTCGACGGCTCACGTCGAGTACGAGACGGCGAACCGGCATTATGCGCATGTCGACTGCCCCGGCCACGCCGACTACGTGAAGAACATGATCACGGGTGCGGCGCAGATGGACGGCGCGATCCTGGTTGTGTCGGCGGCCGACGGCCCGATGCCGCAGACCCGCGAGCACATCCTGCTGGCGCGCCAGGTCGGCGTTCCGGCGCTGGTGGTGTTCATGAACAAGGTCGATCTCGTCGACGACGCCGAGCTGCTCGAGCTGGTCGAGATGGAGATCCGCGAGCTTCTGTCGAAGTACGACTTCCCGGGCGACGACATCCCGATCACCAAGGGTTCGGCCAAGGCTGCGCTGGACAACGTCTCGCCCGAGATCGGCCATGACGCGGTTCTCGAGCTGATGAAGACGGTCGACGCCTATATCCCGCAGCCGGAGCGTCCGATCGACCAGCCGTTCCTGATGCCGGTCGAAGACGTGTTCTCGATCTCGGGCCGCGGCACGGTGGTGACCGGCCGCGTCGAGCGCGGCATCGTCAAGGTCGGCGAGGAAATCGAGATCGTCGGGCTGAAGGACACCGTGAAGACGACGGTGACCGGCGTCGAGATGTTCCGCAAGCTGCTGGACCAGGGCCAGGCGGGCGACAACATCGGCGCGCTGCTGCGCGGCACGAAGCGCGAGGACGTCGAGCGCGGCCAGGTGCTGTGCAAGCCGGGTTCGGTGAAGCCGCACACCAAGTTCAAGGCCGAGGCCTACATCCTGACGAAGGAAGAGGGCGGCCGCCACACGCCGTTCTTCACCAACTACCGCCCGCAGTTCTACTTCCGCACGACGGACGTGACCGGCGTGGTGCACCTGCCTGAGGGCACCGAGATGGTGATGCCTGGCGACAACATCGCCATGGAAGTGCACCTGATCGTGCCGATCGCGATGGAGGAGAAGCTGCGCTTCGCCATCCGCGAAGGCGGCAGGACCGTCGGCGCCGGCGTCGTCGCCAGCATCATCGCGTAACGCGTTTTCGTGAGGGCGAAGGCCCTTCCTAGGGCCTTTGCCTTTTCACGTCACGGAGAGAACAAGACCATGAACGGTCAGAACATCCGGATCCGCCTCAAGGCGTTCGACCACCGCATCCTCGACGCCTCCACGCGCGAGATCGTGTCGACGGCGAAGCGGACAGGCGCCCAGGTTCGCGGGCCCATCCCGCTGCCGACGCTTATCGAGAAGTTCACGGTCAACCGCTCGCCCCACATCGACAAGAAGTCGCGCGAGCAGTTCGAAATGCGGACCCACAAGCGGGTCCTGGACATCGTCGATCCGACCCCCCAGACGGTCGACGCCCTCATGAAGCTCGATCTCGCCGCCGGCGTCGACGTCGAAATCAAGCTCTGATCCATCGTCGGGTCCTCTGTTTCCGGATACCCCGGATGGACATGACCCCAAGAGAAGGTATGCACCGATGCGTTCCGGTGTGATTGCACAGAAAGTCGGGATGACCCGCATCTTCACGGATGCCGGTGAACACATCCCAGTCACCGTGCTGAAGCTCGACAGCTGCCAGGTTGTCGCGCATCGCACGATCGAGAAGAACGGCTATGTCGCCGTTCAGCTCGGGTCGGGCTTGGCCAAGGTCAAGAACGTCTCGAAGGCTGAGCGCGGCCATTTCGCCGTGGCCAAGGTCGAGCCCAAGCGCCAGGTCGTGGAGTTCCGCGTCAGCAACGATGCGTTGATCCCCGTCGGCGCCGAGCTGACTGCCGATCACTTCGTCGTCGGCCAGTTCGTCGATGTCAGCGGCACCACCACCGGTAAGGGTTTCGCCGGCGGTATGAAGCGCTGGAACTTCGGCGGTCTGCGCGCCACGCACGGTGTCTCGGTTTCGCATCGTTCGATCGGTTCGACCGGCGGTCGTCAGGACCCCGGCAAGACCTTCAAGAACAAGAAGATGCCGGGCCATCTCGGTGCCGAGCGCGTGACCACGCAGAACCTGCGCGTCGTCCAGACGGACGCCGAGCGCGGCCTGATCCTGGTCGAGGGCGCCGTTCCCGGCGTTGCCGGCGGCTGGATCCATGTCCGCGACGCCGTCAAGCGCGCCCTGCCGAAGGATGCGCCGCTCCCCGGCAAGTTCAAGGTTTCTGGTGAGACCACGCAGGCTCCTGCGGCTGAAGCAGTTGAGGAGAACGCGTGATGAAGCTCGATATCACCACTCTCGAGGGCGGCAATGCCGGCTCGGTCGAGCTTTCTGACTCGATCTTCGGCCTTGAGCCGCGCGCCGATCTTCTCGCCCGCATGGTGCGCTACCAGCTCGCCAAGCGTCGCGCCGGGACCCACAAGTCCAAGGGCCGTTCGGAAGTCGATCGCACCCGCAAGAAGATCTACAAGCAGAAGGGCACCGGTGGCGCTCGTCACGGTGCAGCCTCGGCTCCGCAGTTCCGCGGCGGCGGCAAGGCCTTCGGTCCGATCGTGCGTGATCATACGCATGATCTGCCGAAGAAGGTGCGTGCCCTGGCTCTGCGCCATGCGCTCTCGGCCAAGGCCAAGGACGCCGGCCTGATCGTCATCGACGACGTCACGCTCGCCGAGCCGAAGACCAAGGTCCTGCTCGGCCATTTCAGCAAGCTGGACCTGTCCAGCGCGCTGGTGATCGGCGGCGCCGAGATCGATGTGAACTTCGGCCTGGCCGCTCGTTCGATCCCGAACGTCGACGTCCTGCCGGTTCAGGGCATCAACGTCTACGACATCCTGCGTCGCGATAAGCTCGTGCTGACGCGCTCGGCTGTCGATGCGCTGGAGGCGCGCTTCAAATGAGCCAGTCTGCAAAGAACCTGGATCCGCGCCACTACGATGTCATTCGTGGCCCGGTGATCACCGAAAAGGCGACCATGCTCTCCGAGCACAACAAGGTCGTCTTCAAGGTCGCGAAGACCGCGACCAAGCCGCAGATCAAGGCGGCTATCGAGAAGTTGTTCGATGTCAAGGTGAAGAGTGTCAACACGCTGGTCACCGAAGGCAAGGTCAAGGTCTTCCGGGGCCGGCTCGGACAGCGTTCGGACGTCAAGAAGGCCGTAGTGACCCTCGAAGAAGGTCACTCGATCGACGTGACCACGGGCCTCTGAGGAAGGATCGTCATCATGGCTTTGAAAAGTTTCAAGCCGATCACGCCGAGCCTTCGCCAGCTCGTGATCGTCGACCGCAGCGAGCTCTACAAGGGCAAGCCGGTCAAGGCTCTCACCGAGGGCAAGTCCTCGAAGGGTGGCCGCAACAATCTCGGCCGCATCACGGTTCGTTTCCGTGGCGGTGGACATAAGCAGACCTACCGGATCGTCGACTTCAAGCGTCGCGGCAAGCCGGGCGTGGCAGCGACGGTGGAGCGGATCGAATACGATCCGAACCGCACCGCCTTCATCGCTCTGCTCAAGTACGCCGATGGCGAGCAGGCCTACATCCTGGCGCCGCAGCGCCTGGCTGTTGGCGACAGCGTCATTTCCGGCGACCAGGTCGACATCAAGCCCGGCAATGCTTCGCCGATGGGTGCGATGCCGATCGGCACCATCGTCCACAATGTCGAGCTCAAGATCGGCAAGGGCGGGGCGCTGGCACGGTCTGCGGGCAACTACGCCCAGATCGTCGGTCGCGACCAGGGCTATGTCATCGTTCGCCTGAACTCGGGCGAGCAGCGCCTGATCAGCGGCCTGTGCTATGCTACAGTGGGCGCGGTTTCGAACCCCGACCACATGAACACCAACATGGGCAAGGCCGGTCGCTCGCGCTGGCTCGGCCGTCGTCCGCATAACCGCGGCGTCTCGATGAACCCGGTCGACCACCCGCACGGTGGTGGTGAGGGTCGTACCTCGGGCGGTCGTCACCCGGTCACGCCGTGGGGACTGCCGACCAAGGGCAAGAAGACCCGCTCGAATAAGCGGACCGATACGTTCATCGTGTCGAGCCGTCACGCCCGCAAGAAGAAGAACTGAGGTCCGTCATGGCGCGTTCGATTTGGAAAGGTCCGTTCGTCGACGGATACCTTCTGAAAAAGGCCGAGGTCGCCCGTTCGGCGAGCCGGGCCGAGGTGATCAAGATCTGGAGCCGCCGCTCCACGATCCTTCCGCAGTTCGTCGGTCTGACGTTCGGCGTCTACAACGGTCACAAGCATGTGCCGGTGAACGTGTCCGAGGAAATGGTGGGCCACAAGTTCGGCGAGTTCTCGCCGACGCGCACCTTCCACGGCCACGCTGCCGACAAGAAGGCGAAGAGGAAGTAAGCCATGGGTAAGCCATCCGCCCCCCGTGCGCTGCCGGAGAACGAAGCCGTTGCGGTTGCCCGCAACCTTCGCGTCAGCCCGCAGAAGCTGAACCTCGTCGCTCAGCTCATCCGTGGCAAGAAGGTCTCGACCGCGCTCGCCGATCTCGAGTTCTCGCGCAAGCGGATCTCGCTCGACGTTCGCAAGTGCCTGCAGAGCGCCATCGCCAACGCCGAGAACAATCATGATCTCGACGTCGACGATCTCGTCGTTGCGCAGGCTTTCGTCGGCAAGGCCCTGGTCATGAAGCGCTTCCACGCCCGCGCCCGCGGCCGTGGAGCCCGGATCATGAAGCCCTTCGCGAACATCACGATCGTGGTGCGCGAAGTCCAGGCGGCCAAGGCCTGAGGAGAGAACGATGGGTCAGAAAATCAATCCGATCGGCCTTCGCCTCGGCATCAACCGCACCTGGGACTCGCGCTGGTTCGCGCAGAAGGGTGAGTACGGTCAGCTGCTGCACGAAGACATGAAGATCCGCGCCGCGCTGATGAAGCTGCTGAAGCAGGCGGCGGTCTCCAAGATCATCATCGAGCGCCCGCACAAGAAGTGCCGCGTCACCATCCACTCGGCTCGTCCGGGCGTGGTGATCGGCAAGAAGGGCGCCGATATCGAGAAGCTGCGCAAGGAAGTCTCGAAGCTGACCAAGGCCGATGTGACGATCAACATCGTCGAGGTCCGCAAGCCCGAGATCGACGCCACCCTGGTGGCCGACTCCATCGCGCAGCAGCTCGAGCGTCGCGTCGCGTTCCGCCGTGCCATGAAGCGGGCCGTTCAGTCGGCCATGCGTCTGGGCGCCGAGGGCATCCGCATCAACTGCTCGGGCCGCCTCGGCGGCGCGGAGATCGCGCGCCTGGAATGGTACCGCGAAGGCCGCGTGCCGCTGCACACGCTGCGCGCCGATGTGGATTACGGTGTCGGCACCGCCTTCACCACCTACGGCACGTGCGGCATCAAGGTCTGGATCTTCAAGGGCGAGATCCTCGAACACGACCCGATGGCCCAGGACAAGCGTCTCTCTGACGAAGGTGGTCGCTCCGGCGGTCGCGATCGTCGCGAGCAGGCTGCGTAAGGCTGATCGAGAAGAGCCATGTTGCAACCAAAGCGAACCAAGTTCCGCAAGCAGTTCAAGGGACGCATCTCAGGCGTTGCCAAGGGCGGCACGGACCTCAATTTCGGCCAGTTCGGCCTGAAGGCCCTGATGCCTGAGCGCGTCACTGCCCGTCAGATCGAAGCTGCCCGTCGCGCGATCACTCGCGCCATGAAGCGTGCTGGCCGTGTCTGGATCCGGATCTTCCCGGACGTACCGGTTTCGAAGAAGCCGACCGAAGTCCGCATGGGCAAGGGCAAGGGCGCGCCTGAATTCTGGGCAGCCAAGGTCAAGCCTGGGCGAATCATGTTCGAGATCGACGGGGTGGAAGAGGAGACGGCGCGCGAGGCGCTTCGTCTCGGCGCCGCCAAGCTGCCGATCAAGACCCGCTTCATCCAGCGCATCGCCGAGTAAGGAGGGCGACATGAAAGCTACGCAACGCCTGTCCGATCTCAAGGTGATGAGTGTCGACCAGCTCCAGGACGAACTCCTGAAGCTGAAGAAGGAGCAGTTTAACCTGCGTTTCCAACGCGCTACCGGCCAGCTCGAGAATACCGCTCGGGTGACTGAGGTGCGTAAGGATATCGCTCGCATCAAGACGCTGCAGCGGTCGAAGACCGTTGCAGCGAGCGCCTGAGGAGTAGGACAATGCCGAAGCGCGTGCTGCAGGGCGTCGTCGTTAGCGACAAGCAGAACAAAACTGTTGTGGTGAAGGTCGAGCGGCGCTATACGCACCCGCTCCTCAAGAAGACCGTTCGCCGGACCAAGAACTATCACGCCCACGATGAGGCGCAGACGTTCAAGGTTGGAGATTCGGTCTGGATTGAGGAATCCAAGCCCATTTCCAAGCTGAAAAGCTGGGTTGTGCTCGACAACGCTCCCAAGGCGTAAGTCACTTTATTGAGGCCAGGGGGCGATCGACCCCCGTCAGTCGTAGTCCGGGTCGGCGCTGACGCCGCGCCCGGAAACCGCGCTGATACAGTTTGGAAGGATCAAGGCCATGATCCAGGTGCAGACGAATCTCGAGGTCGCGGATAACTCCGGCGCCCGTCGTGTGATGTGCATCAAGGTTCTCGGCGGGTCGAAGCGGAAATACGCCGGTGTCGGCGATATTATCGTCGTTTCGATCAAGGAAGCCATTCCCCGCGGCCGCGTGAAGAAGGGCGACGTCATGAAGGCGGTCGTCGTTCGGACCGCCAAGGACGTGAAGCGCGCCGATGGTTCGGTGATCCGTTTCGACCGCAATGCGGCCGTGCTGATCAACAACCAGAAGGAGCCGGTGGGCACCCGTATCTTCGGACCGGTTCCGCGTGAACTTCGCGCCAAGAACCACATGAAGATCATCTCGCTTGCGCCAGAGGTGCTGTGATGGCTGCGAAGATCAAGAAGGGCGACAAGGTCGTCGTGTTGGCCGGCCGTGACAAGGGCAAGGCCGGCGAAGTGCTCCAGGTGCTTCCGAAGGATGCCCGCGCCGTGGTGCGCGGCGTCAACCTCGTGAAGAAGCACACCAAGGCCTCGGCGCAGTCCGAGGGTGGCATCATCAGCAAGGAGGCCACGATCGATCTGTCGAACCTGGCCGTTGCCGATCCGAAGGACGGCAAGCCGACCCGCGTCGGTTTCAAGGTGCTCGATGACGGCCGCAAGGTGCGTTTCGCCAAGCGTTCGGGAGATCTGATCGATGGCTGAGAATCAGCAGGCGGCCCTCACGCCGCGCATGAAGAAGCATTACGAGGACGTGGTCCGTCCGGCGATGATCGCCGAGTTCGGCTACAAGAACGTGATGGAAGTCCCGACGATCGAGAAGGTCGTCATCAACATGGGCGTGGGCGAAGCGACGGCCGACCGCAAGAAGGTCGACAGTGCAGCTGGCGACCTCGCCATGATCGCCGGCCAGAGGCCGGTCATCACCAAGTCCCGCCTCGCCATCGCCGGCTTCAAGCTGCGCGAGAACATGGCGGTTGGCTGCAAGGTCACGCTGCGCAAGACCAAGATGTTCGAGTTCGTCGACCGGCTCGTCACCATCGCCTTGCCGCGCGTGCGCGACTTCCGTGGTCTCAACCCGAAGTCGTTCGACGGGCGCGGCAATTTCGCGCTCGGCATCAAGGAGCACATCGTGTTCCCTGAGATCAACTACGACAAGGTCGACCAGGTCTGGGGCATGGACGTGATCGTCTGCACGACTGCGAAGTCGGATGACGAAGCGCGCGCTCTGCTCAAGCACTTCAACTTCCCGTTCCGGCAGTGAGCCTTACCGCTCATACGCGGAAACCAGGAGAGATCGATGGCTAAGAAAAGCTCCGTCGAGAAGAACGAACACCGCAGGCAGCTCGTGAAGAAGTACGCGGGCAAGCGGGCGCGTCTTCTCGCGATCGCGAATGACGAGAGCCAGTCCATGGACGAGCGTTTCCTTGCTCGCCTCAAGCTGGCTGAACTGCCGCGCAACTCGGCCGCAAACCGGGTGCGCAACCGCTGCGAAGTGACCGGCCGTCCGCGCGCCGTGTATCGCAAGCTGAAGATGTCGCGCGTTGCTCTGCGCGAGCTCGGCAACAAGGGGCTGGTTCCCGGCCTCGTCAAGTCGAGCTGGTGAGGAGGACGCATCATGGCGATCATTGATCCGCTTGGCGATATGCTGACCCGCATCCGCAATGCGCAGATGCGGCGCAAGTCGCGCGTGACCACCCCGGGCTCGAAGCTGCGCGCCCGCGTGCTCGACGTGCTTCAGGCCGAGGGGTACATCCGCGGCTATTCCACGACCGAGTTCGGCAATGGCCGGACCGAGTTCGACATCGAGCTGAAGTACCATGAGGGACAGCCGGTCATCCGCGCCATCTCTCGGGTCTCGAAGCCCGGCCGCCGCGTCTACTCTTCGGTGGACACGATGCCGCGCGTGGCCGACGGCCTCGGCGTGACCATCGTCTCCACGCCGAAGGGCGTGATGCCCGATCATCTTGCCCGCGAGCAGAACGTGGGCGGCGAAGTGCTTTGCAAGGTCTTCTGACCTTCTGCGCCGCTCATCAGGAGAAATCCAATGTCTCGTATCGGTAAAAAGCCTGTTCCGGTTCCCGCTGGCGTCACCGCCAACGTGTCCGGCCAGCTCGTGAGCATCAAGGGCTCGAAGGGGGAACTCTCCTTCTCGGTGCCCGACGATGTCTCGGTTGCGCTCGAGAACGGCGCCATCGCCGTTCAGCCGCGCTCGCAGAGCAAGCGTGCGCGCTCGCTCTGGGGCACGTCCAGGGCACGCGTCGCCAATCTGGTGACGGGCGTCACCAATGGCTTCGAGAAGAAGCTTGAAATCAACGGCGTCGGCTACAAGGCCGCCGTCACCGGCAAGGTGCTCAAGCTGTCGCTCGGCTACAGCCACGACATCGACTATGCGATCCCGGCTGGGGTCGCGATCGTCACGCCGAAGCCGACTGAAATCGTCATCACCGGCATCGACAAGCAGGTGGTCGGCCAGACCGCCGCTGAGATCCGCGACTATCGCGGCCCCGAGCCCTACAAGGGCAAGGGCGTCAAGTACGCCGGCGAATTCATCTTCCGCAAGGAAGGGAAGAAGAAGTAAGGACGCGAGCCATGAGCAAGCAGACAGAAAATACTGCGCGCCGCCGGGCCCGTGTCCGTCGCGCCATCAAGGCGGTCGCCAATGGCCGCGCTCGCCTGTCGGTGCATCGCACCGGCAAGCAGATCTATGCCCAGGTCATCGACGACGCGAAGGGCATCACCCTCGCATCGGCCTCGAGCCTGGACAAGGACATCCGCGGCGACATCAAGTCGGGTGCGAATGTCGAGGCCGCGGCCACGATCGGCAAGTTGGTTGCCGAGCGTGCTGTCAAGGCCGGCGTGAAGGACGTGGTCTTCGATCGCGGTTCCTATATGTATCATGGCCGCGTCAAGGCGCTGGCCGATGCGGCTCGCGAGAGCGGGCTGAATTTCTGACATCCCATCCGGGATGCTCGAGCGAGCGGCGCTGCATCAGGCAGCGTCCGCGCAAGTAAGAGGATGACATGGCGAGAGAACCTCGTGACCGTCAGGATCGCGATGAGCGCGATTCCGAATTCGTGGATCGTCTGGTCCACATCAACCGCGTCGCCAAGGTGGTGAAGGGCGGCCGTCGCTTCGGCTTCGCTGCCCTCGTCGTCGTCGGTGACCAGAAGGGCCGCGTCGGCTTCGGCCATGGCAAGGCCCGCGAAGTGCCGGAAGCCATCCGCAAGGCGACGGAAGCCGCCAAGCGCGGGCTGGTCCGCATTCCGCTGCGCGAAGGCCGCACGCTCCATCATGACGTCCAGGGCCGCCACGGCGCGGGTCGCGTCGTGCTGCGCGCTGCTCCGGCCGGTACCGGCATCATCGCCGGTGGTCCGATGCGCGCCGTCTTCGAGGCGGTCGGTATGCAGGACGTCGTGTCGAAGTCGCTCGGCTCGTCGAACCCCTACAACCTCGTGCGCGCCACCTTCTCGGCGCTCAAGAACGAGGACAGCCCGCGTGGCGTCGCCGCGCGCCGCAGCCTGAAGGTCTCGGCCCTGCAGTCGCGTCGCCGCGATGCCGGCACCGACGCCGCGGCCGAAGCGTGAGGGCTGCACCATGGCAAAAGCTGAAAAAACCGTTGTCATCGAGCAGATCGGTAGCCCGATCCGCCGCGAGGCTTCGCAGCGCCAGACCCTGATCGGTCTCGGGCTGAACAAGATCCGCCGCCAATCGACCCTGCAGGACACCGCTTCCGTCCGTGGCATGATCGAGAAGGTCAAGCACCTCGTCCGCGTCGTCGACGCGAAGTGAGGGGGATTGTCCGATGAAACTCACAGACATTCGTGACAACGAAGGCGCCCACAAGTCCCGCATCCGTGTCGGCCGTGGTATCGGCTCCGGCAAGGGCAAGACTGGTGGACGCGGCGTCAAGGGTCAGAAGGCCCGTGCCGGCGTGGCGGTCAAGGGCTTCGAAGGCGGTCAGATGCCGCTTTATCGTCGCCTGCCGAAGCGCGGCTTCCACAACCTCTTCGCCAAGGAACTGAACGAGGTCAATCTCGGTCGGATCCAGCAGGCGGTCGAGGCCGGCAAGCTCGACGGCAAGGGCGTGGTCACCATCGAGGCGCTGGTTTCGGCCGGCGTGATCTCGAAGGCGGCACGTGACGGCGTCAAGATCCTCGGCGTCGGCGAACTGAAGACGAAACTTGCTTTCGAAGTGGCTGGCGCGTCGAAGTCGGCGGTCGAGGCCATCGAAAAGGCTGGCGGCTCGGTCAAGATCCTGGCGGCTGCTGCTTCACAGGCGTGACAGCGACGCTTACATGAGCGATTGCGAACGGCGGCCAGGCCAGAAGCCTAGGCCGCCGTTTGACTGTTTGACGTTTATTCCGATCAAGGACCGGACGCATGGCATCGGCGGCTGAACAGCTTGCGGCAAACCTGAATTTCGGCGCGCTCGCGAAAGCGGACGAGCTCAAGAAGCGGATCTGGTTCACGCTGGGGGCGCTGATCGTCTACCGGCTCGGTACCTATATCCCGCTGCCGGGGATGAACCCCGACGCCGTTGCCGACCTGTTCAAGCAGTCGCAGACCGGCGTGCTCGGCCTGTTCAACATGTTTTCGGGCGGCGCCGTCGGGCGACTGGCGATCTTTGCGCTGGCGATCATGCCCTATATCTCCGCCTCGATCATCATCCAGCTCCTGTCGAGCGTGGTGCCGACCTTCGAGGCGCTGAAGAAGGAAGGCGAGCAGGGCCGCAAGGTCCTGAACCAGTACACCCGCTACCTGACCCTCGTGCTGGCCGTGTTCCAGGCTTACGGCATCGGCGTCGGCCTGCAGGGCTCTGGCAATCTCGTGCTCGAGCCCGGCCCGTTCTTCCTGCTCTCGACCACGATCACGCTGGTTGGCGGCACGATGTTCCTGCTCTGGCTCGGAGAGCAGATCACCAGCCGCGGCATCGGCAACGGCACCTCGATGATCATCTTCTCGGGCATCATCGCCGAGTTCCCGTCGCAGCTCGCCCAAACCCTCGAACTCGGCCGTCAGGGCGCGATTTCGACCGGCCTGCTGCTGCTGATCCTGGTCATGGCCGTCTGCGTCATCGCCTTCTGCGTGTTCATGGAGCGCGCACAGCGCCGGTTGCTGATCAACTATCCCAAGCGCCAGGTCGGCAACCGCATGTATGAGGGCCAGACCTCCTTCCTGCCGCTGAAGCTCAACACGTCGGGCGTCATCCCGCCGATCTTTGCTTCGTCGCTGCTGCTGCTGCCGACGACGATCGCCAGCTTCTCTCAGGCCTCGGGCGGCACCGGCATGCTGTCGACGGTCGCGACCTACCTGGCGCATGGCCGGCCGCTGTTCATGATCCTCTACGCAGCGCTGATCATCTTCTTCTGCTTCTTCTACACCGCGATCGTGTTCAATCCGGTCGAAACGGCGGACAACCTCAAGAAGCATGGCGGCTTCATGCCGGGCATCCGCCCGGGCGAGCGCACCGCCGAGCATATCGACCGCGTGCTGACCCGGATCACCGTTCTCGGCGCAGGCTATCTGACTATTGTCTGCCTTATCCCCGAGTTCATGATCACTTATGCCCAGATTCCGATCATCCTCCTGGGCGGCACCTCGCTGCTCATCGTGGTGACGACAACCATGGATACCGTGGCGCAGGTTCACGGGCATCTGCTGGCCCACCAGTATGAGGGGCTGGTCAAGAAGGCGAAGTTGCGAGGGGCGAGGCGCTGATGCGATTGATCTTCCTGGGGCCGCCGGGGGCGGGCAAGGGTACTCAGGCAACCCGTATCGTCGAGAAGCACGGCATTCCGCAGCTCTCGACCGGCGATATGCTCCGGGCCGCCGTCGCGGCCGGGACGCCGGTGGGCCTCAAGGCCAAGGCAGTGATGGATGCCGGCGGGCTGGTCTCGGACGATATCGTCATCGGGATCGTTGCCGATCGCATCGAGGAGCCGGACGCGAAGACGGGCTTCATCCTCGACGGCTTTCCGCGCACGCTGGCCCAGGCCGAGGCGCTCGACGCCATGCTGGAGCAGAAGGGGCTGAAACTCGACGCCGTCCTGGAGCTCAAGGTCGACCAGGACAAGCTTGTCGACCGGATCATTCGCCGTGCCGAAGAGGCGAAGGCGGCCGGGCAGCCAGTGCGCAAGGATGACGATCCGGTGGTCTTCAAGGCCCGGCTCGAAGCCTATAACCGCGATACCGCGGTGGTTGCGCCCTACTATGCAAAGCGCGGCCAACTCACCGCCATCGACGGCATGAGGCCGATCGACGAGGTGACGGGCGCGATCTGCAAGGCGCTCGGCGCCTAGCAATGCGCGGGCAGCGGCTTGGCATCGGGCTCGGGCTTCTGACCTTGCTGCTGTCAGCGCATCAGCCCCGGCGGAGACGGTTCTCGTCGCGCCGGGGCTTTCTGTTTCGAAGAGGGCGTATGACGCGCCTGTCAACGAAGCCCGCGTAGCGCGCTCTGGCTGCGCTGAACCAGATGGCAGGCTGCTGGCCCAGTAAGGCAGGCTTTGAGAGAGCTGGCATGATTCTTGGTTTTGGCGGGTTGACTCAAGAGCTTCGACCGACTAACGACCCTCATCCGGTTGCATGTGGCGATGCCGTTACCTTCGCGAGGAGGGGCGACGTCGCGTTCTCGCATGGAATCGATTCAACGCTCGCAGGGGCCGGCCTCCACCGGACGCGGGTAGGTTTTCACTGCCGGGCAGCCATCGGGCGCCTCGGCCGACAATGGAGAAGAGACCATGGCTCGTATCGCGGGCGTTAACATTCCGACCGGCAAGCGCGTCGTCATCGGCCTGCAGTATATCCACGGCATCGGTGCCCAGAAGGCCAAGGAAATCTGCCAAAAGGTCGGCATTGCCGACGAGCGTCGCGTCAACCAGCTGACCGACGCCGAGGTGCTTCAGATCCGTGAGACGATCGACCGCGACTACCTGGTCGAGGGCGACCTGCGCCGTGAAGTCTCGATGAACATCAAGCGCCTGATGGATCTCGGCTGCTATCGCGGCCTGCGTCATCGTCGCTCGTTGCCGGTCCGTGGCCAGCGCACGCACACCAATGCGCGCACCCGCAAGGGCAAGGCCAAGCCGATCGCCGGCAAGAAGAAGTGAGTTTCGGCGGGCCGGTCATCCGGCCCGCTGTCTATTCTATGCGTCGCCTGACCCGTTCTAGGGCAGGCGACATCCCCAGCGCCTGGCATGACGGGCGCGCCTGAAGGATGAAAGAAAGAGACTATGGCCAAGGAAGCCCAGCGCGTTCGTCGTCGTGAACGCAAGAACATCGTTTCCGGCGTCGCGCATGTGAACGCCTCGTTCAACAACACCATGATCACCATCACCGACGCCCAGGGCAACACGATCTCGTGGTCGTCCGCCGGCACGATGGGCTTCAAGGGTTCGCGCAAGTCGACCCCCTATGCCGCCCAGGTCGCGGCTGAGGATGCTGCCCGCAAGGCTGCCGAGCACGGCATGCGCACCCTCGAAGTCGAGGTGACGGGTCCGGGTTCGGGGCGTGAATCGGCTCTGCGCGCCCTCCAGGCCGCCGGCTTCACCGTGACCTCGATCCGCGACGTGACGCCGATCCCGCATAACGGCTGCCGGCCGCGCAAGCGCCGTCGCGTCTGACGCCCGGATTGGATTGCGGCGCTCGCACTGGCGAGCGCCGGTACGGGGCGGCCCGTCGCCGCCGAGAGATGAAGCACCAGGAGTGCGGTCGTGATCAGCAAGAACTGGCAGGATTTGTCCAAGCCGAACAAGCTCGAAATCAAGGTCGGAGACGACCCCAAGCGCCATGCTACCGTGATTGCTCGCCCGCTCGAGCGCGGCTTCGGCATGACGCTCGGCAACGCGCTGCGGCGCGTGCTGCTCTCCTCGCTCCAGGGCGCTGCGGTCACCGCCGTCCAGATCGACGGCGTGTTGCATGAGTTCTCGTCGATTCCCGGCGTTCGCGAGGATGTCACCGACATCGTCCTCAACATCAAGGCAATCGCCGTCAAGATGCAGGGCGAGGGCCCCAAGCGCATGACCCTGCGCAAGTCTGGCCCGGGCACCGTCACTGCCGGCGACATCAACACCGTCGGCGATGTGTCGATCCTGAACCCCGAACTCGTGCTCTGCACGCTGGACGAGGGGGCGGAGATCCGCATGGAGTTCACGGTCAATACCGGCAAGGGCTATGTTCCCTCCGAGCAGAACCGCCCCGAAGATGCACCGATCGGCCTGATCCCGGTCGACAGCCTCTACTCGCCGGTCAAGAAGGTCTCCTATCGCGTCGAGAACACCCGTGAGGGCCAGAACCTCGACCGCGACATGCTGACCCTGCAGATCGAGACCAACGGCTCGGTCACGCCCGAGGACGCGCTGGCGCTCGCCGCCCGCATCCTGCAGGACCAGCTTGCCGTCTTCATCACCTTCGAGGAGCCGCGCAAGGAAGAGGCCGTCTCGACCGCGCCGCAGCTGCCCTTCAACCCGGCGCTGCTCAAGAAGGTCGACGAGCTCGAGCTTTCGGTGCGTTCGGCGAACTGCCTGAAGAACGACAACATCGTCTATATCGGCGACCTGATCCAGAAGTCGGAAGGCGAGATGCTTCGCACCCCGAACTTCGGCCGCAAGTCGCTGAACGAGATCAAGGAAGTGCTCGCGACCATGGGCCTCCATCTCGGCATGGACGTCACCGGCTGGCCGCCGGAGAACATCGAAGAGCTGGCGAAGCGCTTCGAAGAGCATTACTGATCCCGCTGGCGCGGAGCTCGTCTCCGCGCCAGATTCCCGCACGGCGCGCGAGCGCCGGAGCATAATGAACGGCCGTACCGTGGCACGGCGGCCGTAATCACAGGAGAGCCAAATGCGTCACGGTTTCCGCGGTCGTCGTTTCAACCGCTCGGCTGAGCACCGCAAGGCGATGTTCGCCAACATGTCCCAGGCCCTGATCAAGCACGAGCAGATCACCACCACGCTCCCGAAGGCCAAGGACCTGCGTCCGGTCGTCGAGAAGCTGGTGACGCTCGCCAAGCGCGGCGATCTGCACGCCCGCCGTCAGGCGATCGCGCAGATCAAGGACGTTGCGCTCGTCGGCAAGCTCTTCGCGGTCCTCGGCCCGCGCTACAAGGAGCGCAACGGCGGCTATCTGCGCATCATGAAGGCAGGCTTCCGCTTCGGCGACAACGCCCCGCTCGCCGTGATCGAGTTCGTCGATCGTGATGTCGATGCCAAGGGCAAGGATTCCGGCCCGGTCTTCACGGCTGAAGACGAAGCCGCCTGAGAAAGGCTGCATTCCCCGGGGATTTGAAAGGCGGCCGCGAGGCCGCCTTTTCTTTTACGCTGGAGCCAGAGCGGCCCCGACCTGGATGTCGGCCGTCTCGATGGCGCGCGGCTGCAATTCGGAAAGGCCTCCAGAATGTCGAATATCGGCGTGAAATGAGGGCTCACGTGGCGAGCCGACAGAGATAGCGGCCGTGGAAGATGGTCATCAGCCTGTCATCCGGCTTGGTGGAGCAGGGAGGCCATCCAGGACCCGATGCCCAGGGCCTCTTCACTGCTGTCGATACGGATGACAGGAACCAGCGGCCAGCGGCGATCTTCGAGCCGTCGCCCTTTCGCTTCGGGAGACATTGAATCGGCGACTGATGTCGAAGATTATTGCTCGAAACGCTGCTTGTGCGCCACAATGGGCAATGGTCATCCTTCGGGGTGAAGCCCGTCCCGCAAGAGGCGGCCTCGGAGGGAGAGACTGATGATTTCAAGGCTATTGACCAGGCGGAGGCTTGCGCTGACGGCGATGTTGGCGCTGGCGGTCCCCGCCTTGGCGCAGGACGGCTATCCCAACAAGCCGATCACCATGATCGTGCCATTCGCGGCCGGAGGCTCCTCCGATGTGATCGCACGCCTCGTCGGCGACGAGATGGGGCGGGTGCTCGGCCAGCGCATCGTCATGGAGAACATGGCCGGAGCCGGGGGCGCGACGGCCCTGACGCGCGCCGCCAAGGCTGATCCTGATGGCTATACGATCGTTATCGGCAATAGCGGCACCAACGCCGCGTCCTACTCGATCTATCCGGACCTGAAATATACCCAGTCCGATTTCGCGCCGATCGGCCTCGTCGCCAAGACGTCGCCGATGATCGCGCTCAAGCTGGATTTTCCCGCAAAGAACCTGATGGAATTCGTCGACTATGCCAAGAAGAACCCGGGCAAGGTCAGCCTCGGCCATGCCGGCGTCGGCTCGTCGAATTATCTGATCTGCCGGAACTTCATCAAGGCGGCTGGCGTCGAGGTCGCGCTCGTCAGTTATCGCGGCGCAGGGCCCGCTTTGAACGACCTGATGGGTGGGCAGATCGACGGCGTCTGCGACGCTGCAACCTCGCTCTCGGGCGCGGTGCAGGGCGCCAAGGTCAAGGCGCTCGTGGTCGCAACACCGAGCCGGCTCGACAGCCTCCCGGATGTGCCAACCTCCAGGGAGGCAGGGCTACCGGCCTTCGAAGCCCAGGGCTGGAACGCGCTCTTCGGTCCGAAGAACCTGCCTGAACCGATCGTCACCAAGCTGAATCAGGCTTTGCGGACAGCGCTTTCGAGCCCGAACCTGCAATCTCGATTCAAGGAGCTTTCGTCCGTCCTGCCCGCAGAGAACGAGCTCACGCCGGCCCATGTCGGGGCGATGGTCCCCGGAGAGATCGAGAAGTACAAGATCCTGCTTCAGGACAAGTGAGGCGTTTTTCCTATGCTCGCTGGCGGGCAAGTTCGCCAGCGAGATCCAATAGTACAGTGGCAGGCTGGATCGGGAATCGGCCCCTGGCGTGACTCCGTAAGGGCTGGAAACGAAGTTCGCGGCCTCGGCATGTTCGGCGAGGCTCATCGACCTGTCTGAAAGGGCCGCAATCTGCTCTTCCACCGGCAGGCGGATCCCGGCGTGGCGCAGATCGACCACGATCCGGCCATATGTCTCCGCGACATTACGCGCTTCGCCTTCGAGCATCGGCGCGAAGGCCCCGGGCGTCACCAGGAGAAATCCCGTCACTTCGTCCTGTGCGTTCAGCCGGTCAGCCTCCTCACTGTGATTGCCCTCGACGAGGCGACTCGGGCTGGCATAAACAAGGCGTATCGAACACAAGGGACCAGCTCCTGTCGCGGATTTTTGCTCGACTGACCCGTTTAAGATCTGGATGTCGACAGTGTCGGCGCGGGCGAAGAGATTTCCCGGGAATGGTTCGTATTCGAAGACTTGGAACGCCGCCAACGGTGTTTAGTTTCAGCGTGGAGACAGGAATGAAGCGCGGGATCATGCAGGTCCGTTTTGGAAGAACTGCCTTACCGGCTGCCTTGATGCTCTTTGCAAGCCTTGCTCCGCTGCCATTGCTTGCTCAGGCGCGGCAGGTTCCGGAAAGCCGCCAGCAGGTTCAGCTTTCCTTTGCGCCGATCGTGCAGAAGACCGCTGGATCGGTTGTGAATGTCTATGGTGCCCGCGTCGAGCGCCGGGCTCAGAATCCCTTCATGGACGACCCATTCTTTCGCCGCTTCTTCGGGGATGACGGGTTCGGCGTGCCGCGCGAGCGCGTGCAGCGTTCGCTTGGCTCGGGCGTGATCGTCGATGCGAGCGGGCTCGTGGTCACCAATAACCACGTCATCGAGGGCATGAGCGAGGTCAAGGTCGCGTTCGCGGACAAGCGTGAGGTGGAAGCCACGATTGTCCTGCGCGATCCACGTACCGATCTTGCCGTGCTGAAGCTGAACGGTGCCAAGGATTTGCGCTCGATCGATCTTGCCGATTCCGACCAACTTCAGGTCGGCGATATCGTGCTGGCGATCGGCAACCCCTTCGGTGTCGGGCAGACCGTGACGCAGGGCATCGTTTCGGCGCTGGCTCGCACACAGGTCGGTGTCGCCGATGCGCAGTCCTTCATCCAGACCGATGCAGCGATCAATCCCGGTAACTCCGGTGGTGCGCTGGTCGACATGGAAGGCCGGCTGATCGGCATCAACACCGCGATCTTCTCGCGCTCGGGCGGCAGCCACGGCATCGGTTTTGCAATCCCCTCATCGATGGTTCGCGTCGTCGTCGAAAGCGCCAAGGCCGGAGCAGCCTCGGTGCGCCGGCCGTGGTTCGGCGCCAGGCTGCAGGCGCTGACGGCCGATGTCGCCGACGGACTTGGGCTCGACCGCCCGGCTGGCTCCGTCGTTGCCAGCGTGGTCGAGAAGGGGCCTGCTGCCGACGGCGGTCTCAAGCGTTCGGACGTCATCCTCGCGCTCGATGGTGTCGCCGTCGATGATCCCGAGGCCTTCGGTTATCGTTTCGCGACTCGCCCGATCGGCGGTACGACCTCTCTGTCCGTGCTGCGCGCCGGCAAGCGCCTGGTGGTCCCGGTGAAGCTCGTTCCAGCGCCCGAGACGCGGCCGCGCGAATCCGTGATGCTCTCGGGCCGCACACCGCTTTCGGGGCTGACGGTGCTCAACCTGTCGCCGGCGGTTGCCGAGGAACTCTCGATCGATGCCGGAACCGAAGGCGTCGTGGTCAGTGCCATCGAGGAGGGCAGCTTGGCGGCGCGCGTCGGCTTCCAGAAGGGCGACGTCATCCTTGCCCTGAATGGAGAGCGCATGGAGCGCTCACGCGATGTCGAGGCGGCGCTGCGCCAGCGCAAGCGCGCCTGGGAGGTGACGATCTCGCGCGGCGGACAGACCGTGACGTCGGTCTTCCCGGGGTGAGTGACCTTTTTTCCGCTTCCGGCCTCGACAAGGCGGGGCCGCGCCCGCTTGCCGACCGTCTGCGGCCAACGACGCTGGCCGAGGTCACGGGCCAGGAGCACCTGACGGGTCCCGATGGCGCACTCACGCGGCTGCTCGCCTCCGGCTCGATTGGCAGCCTGATCTTCTGGGGGCCGCCCGGCACCGGGAAGACGACGGTCGCGCGCCTCCTTGCGGGTGCCGTCGATCTCGGTTTCGAGCAGATCAGCGCGATCTTTTCCGGGATCGCGGACCTCAAGAAGGTGTTCGAGACTGCGCGTGGGCGACGACTTGGAGGCAAGGGCACGCTGCTCTTCGTCGACGAGATCCATCGCTTCAACCGCACCCAGCTTGATGCGTTCCTGCCGGTCATGGAGGACGGCACGATCACGCTGGTCGGTGCCACCACCGAAAATCCGTCCTTCGCGCTCAACGCTGCGCTTCTGTCGCGGGCGCGGGTGTTGGCATTTCAGTCCCTCGACGAAAACGCGCTACTCTTCCTGCTCGGCCGAGCCGAGGTGCTGGAGGGTAAGGAACTGCCCTTGACGCCGGAAGCGCGGCTGGCGCTCGCCCGCTTTGCCGATGGCGACGGGAGGGCGGCGCTGACGCTGGCCGAGGAAATCTGGCGTGCCGCCAAGCCGAGCGAGATCTTCGACGAAGCCGGCCTCGGCGAGGTGATCCAGCGTCGCGCACCGATCTACGACAAGGCACAGGACGGCCATTACAATCTGATCTCGGCGCTGCACAAGACGATCCGCGGCTCTGATCCGGATGCGGCTCTCTATTACTTCGCCCGCATGCTCGATGCCGGCGAGGACCCACGTTTTCTGGCGCGGCGGCTGGTGCGCATGGCGGTCGAGGATATCGGGCTCGCCGACCCGCAGGCGCTCATCCATGCCCGCGCCGCGGCCGAGACCTATGAACAGCTCGGCTCACCTGAAGGGGAGCTCGCACTCGCCAATACGGTGATCTACCTGGCGACGGCGCCGAAATCGAACGCGGCCTATATCGCCTACAAGGCGGCGCGGCGCACGGCCAAGGAGGGTGGCTCGCTGATGCCGCCCAAGACCATTCTCAACGCGCCGACGAAGCTGATGAAGGAAGAGGGCTACGGCGCCGACTACGCCTATGACCACGACGCGCCCGATGCCTTCTCCGGCCAGAACTACTGGCCCGACGCGCTCGGCCGGCAACTCTTCTACGATCCGCCCGAACGTGGTTTCGAGCGCGAGATCCGGAAACGGCTGGAATACTGGGAAAAGCTCAGGACCGAGCGCAGCAAGTAGAAGGTTAGATCATCGGACCGGATATCGTACTCGGTCCGATGGCCTAACCTTCTGTGTTTGCATCGGCTTTCCTGAAGTCGACCGTGAAGAACGCGTTCACGCGGCCTGAGGCCGGGATTTTGCCGTCGACATGGCGGCAACTGCGGCGGTGATCCAGGCGCACAAAAACATCAGCCAGCGGATGAGGAGCTTGAAGTTGAAGCCGGCCGCGGCAAGGACGGCGTTGGCGGCGTCGCCCTGGGTTCCGACGAGATAGTTGCGGTTCATGCGGTGTTCGTTCTTCAGGTGGCCGATGACGGGCTCGATCGCTGATCGTCGCCTGAAGGCGCGTTTGATGGCGGCGGTCAGGCCGCGCTTTTGGCCGGTGACATGAACCTTGAAGGCTTTGTCCTTGGGCGCGTTGTGGCCGCGATAGCCGGCGTCGGCGACGATCTTGCTCAGGCTGGCGCCGAGATTGCTCTCGATCTCGGGAATGACGGTCGCGAGCGTATGGCCGTCATACGGATTTCCCGGCATCGCCTTCACATGGGCGGCGAACTGGCCGCCCTTGCAGCGGTTGAGCGGCGTCGCGACGCTCACCTTGCAGCCGAACTCGTAGGGTTTGTGCGCCTTGCCCTTGCCAATACACTCCACTTCCGGCGCATGCAGCGAATAGATCTTCTTGCCGCGCTCGCGCTGCCGTTGATCGCGCACCTGCCGGGCCAGCGAGAGCGGTAGCGCAAACGCCTCGGCCAGCGCCGGACTGTCCGCAACCCTGCGGCCAATGTCGCGGATCACGCGTCCCAGCATGGTTCGCAGGGCGCGCAGCGCTCGGTTCGCCCGCTTGAACTGCTTGGCGTGGGCGTAGCGCTGATGCTTGATCAGCGCGAGCTTGCCGACCCGGGTATAGGACTGGCGCAACTCCACGCCCTTCGCTTTCGCCAGGCGCACCAGCCGCTCCCGCGCCTTGTGCATGAGTTTGGCGTCGGTCGGGAAGGTGATCGCCTTTTCCTGCACCGTCGTGTCGACAATCACCTTGACGAAGTCGGCAGGCTTGGCCGCGCCGGTGCGGACCGCCGCCGCCAGGCTTTCCTGGATCAGCGCCGCCAGCTTCTGCGCGCCCATCCGCTGCCGCCAGCGGGTCAACGACGAGCGATCGAACACCAGCCGATGCTGGAAGAATTCTTCGCCGCAAAACAGCTGCATATAAGGATTCTCGACCCAACGTTCGCACAGAACCTCGTCCGACAGATCATGCATGTGCTTCAGGATGGCGAGGCCCGCCATCAGCCGCGTCGGCAGAGGCGGCCGCCCTGGGTCATCGTCATAGACCGCGCCGAAGCGCTCTTCCAAAAAGCGCCAGTCGATCGAGCCCGACAGCTTCACCAGGGCATGACTGGGGTCGACGATCTGATCGAGCCGGGCCTTGAACAGATCGGTCTGGCCGCTCTCGCGACGGTCTTTCGGGCGCATCCGAATCCTCGCCAACGCTGCGTCACAGCGATGGAATCACGCCCGCAGCGCTAAATCAATTTGCCAGAAAATCGGGGGGACGCCGCTCAAATCCGGCAAAAACGAATACTTCAAAGCGCCGGAAACACACGCCCCATCAAGCCCTTACACGTTCTTCACGCTCGACTCCTGAAAACCGCAATCCACTTTTCGGGCCGATGCCTTAGAACGCGCGCTCTATGAAGACCTGCGTCGAGATCAGACGCCCCGCCAGCCCCGCCGCGATCTGCCGCCCGGTCAGCGATAGCCGGGCATGGGCGATCGACGCCTCGATCCCGGCCTTGAGGCCCTCGACCGGCGTCCAGACCAGATTGGCGGCGGCGCGGTCGATGCTGATCTTGCCCTTCGCCTGGTCGATGAGCGGAACCGAGAGCTGGTAGCGGCTGACGTAAAAATTGGTCGCGATTTCGTCGGTCCATTCCCGGTGCATGACAAAGGCGGTCGAGAAGCCGCGGGTCGGGTCGCTGCCGAGCAGAACCGTTCGAACGACGGCGGCGTCCAGTTGCGAGCCGATATAGGGCGCTGCGTCGACGGCGCCTGCAATCTGGGCCGTGAGACTGCCGGGGCGCCCCAGCATCTCGGCCTCATAGGTAACGCCCAGAATTCCGGCACGTCCCAATCGGGAGTGTCGGCCGGGGATGTCGCGCAGCGCCAATGCGCCATGCAACGTCCATGCGCCTGACTGGTAGACGAGCCGTGCCACGCCATCCGGCACGCGTCCGGCCGCAACCGGCAGGGACGAGGTCGTGCCCAGTGCGGGATCTTCCATCGCAAGTGTCGCGACCCAACTCTCCGTCAGGGGCAGCTCCACGGCCAACAATCCGACCGTCCGACTTGGCACCCGCGTGCTGAAGATGAACTCGTCGCCTGTCCAGAAGCTGAAGCGTGAGGTGTCCAGGCCGAAGGTCCAGGGCCCGACCAGCACAGTCGCCTCGTCGAGGGTCAGGCCCGCGACATCGTCGACCGGGTCCTGCATGGTGAAGGAGAAGGCACTGCCGACCCGCAGCCCGGAGGCGAGATCATGCGACGTCGCGATGCGAATATTCGCGCTTGTCGGGAAGGTCGTCAGACTCGACTGCGGCAAGGAAACGGAGCGTGATGCCCGGATGCTGTCATTTTGCAGGCCGGCACTGACGGTGCCCGACACCGAGAGGCAGGTGGCTGAGCCGGGCAGGATCAGGCCGGGGATGGTGTCGTCATCCTCGTCCTCATCGTCATCGCTGTTCTCGTCGCTGTCTTCGTCCTCCTGCTTCTGCTGGGGAACGGCCTTACTGGCGAAGAGGGGTTCAAGCTCGGCCGGCGTGATCGTGCAACTGCGCGCAAGGCTCGGGGCCCGGGCGGGTTTCAGGCTCTTGGGCGGGGGGAGTGCGACTGCTTCGCCCGCGAATGTCGCCAGGGCCGGCAAGCCAAGGAAAAGCGAAGCTGCGATCGCCCAGGCGCGATGCAAGCTCGGCTTCTCACTGGAGCTGCCTGTCACGGCGGTCATCGGTGGCTGGCGACTCCAAGGCTCTCTCGTCATCTGTCGTCAGGGGCTTCGCGTGTGTCAATTGCGCCGTCAGGGGACGCACTCCCGTGATTGTCGCGTGCTGGGACCGGAATTCGTTTGTGCAGGCCGGGTGTGCTGGCTATTGCAGGACGATGACATCCACGTTTCTTGTTTTCCTGGGCGCCGGCATCGGCGGCGCGCTGCGACACGGCGTCAACTACACCTCGCTGAAATGGCTGGGGATGGGTTTCCCCTATGGCACGATGGCGATCAATATCCTCGGTTCGGGGATCATGGGACTGATCGCCGGCTGGCTCGCTTTCAAGGCCGGCGAGGGCTGGACGCACCAGGCACGTCTCTTCCTGACCACGGGCGTCCTGGGCGGGTTCACGACCTTCTCGGCCTTCTCGCTCGAGGCTGTTCTGCTCTGGGAGCGCGGTGAACTGGGCCTCGCGACCACTTATGTTCTGGGCTCCGTCGTGCTGTCTCTGGCAGCGCTGGTCGGTGGGCTCGCACTCGTCCGGGGGCTATCATGAGGCAAGGTGGCAAAGGCTCCGGTGGCAAGGGGCAAACGGGTCGCAGCGGCAGGCCTCCGGCAGCGGGTGCCGGCAAGAAGCGGCCGAGCCATGACGCGCGCCGGCAGGCGCGTGCGTCGGGCCAGGCCAGGCCGGGTCCGGCTGAGGACGTCACGCGTAGGGCTCCAGCGGCCAAGGCGCCGGTGCAACGGGCACCGCGTCCGGCTGGACCGACACGCGCAGAGGTCAAGGCTGTTACCGCGGAGGTGCTTGCCACAGGCGTTCAGCAGCTCGTCGTGACGCCGGACGAGAACGAGATGCGGATCGACCGCTTCCTCGAGGCGCGCTTTCCGCAGCTGTCCTTCAGTCATATCCAGCGCATCGTCCGGAAGGGCGAGCTGCGCGTCAACGGCAAGCGGGCCGACAGCAAGGACCGGCTCGAGGCTGGCCAGACCGTGCGCATCCCGCCGCTGAAGCTCGAGCAGCAGGCAGAGCGCCCGCGTTCGGCCAAGGCCGATTCCGACACCGTGGACTTCCTGCGCTCGATCACGCTCTACGAGGATGATGATGTCATGGTCCTCAACAAGCCTGCCGGCCTGGCCGTGCAGGGCGGCTCGGGCACCACGCGCCATGTCGACGGCCTGCTTGACGCGCTGACCGGGAAGGACGGCCAGAAGCCGCGCCTCGTGCATCGGCTCGACAAGGATACTTCCGGCTGCCTCGTCATTGCCAAATCGCGCTTCGCAGCGGCGACGCTGGCAAAGACCTTCCGTTCGCGCTCGGCCCGCAAAGTCTATTGGGCGCTGGTTGCGGGCGTCCCGCGCGTCCGGCAGGGCCGGATCTCGACCTATCTTGCCCGCGAGGAAGCCTATGACGGCGATCAGCGGATGGCGGTCGCCAAACATGGCGACGATGGCGCGATGCATGCCGTGACCTATTACGCCGTGGTCGAGACCGCGGCGCAGAAGCTCGGCTGGCTGTCGCTGAAACCCGTGACCGGCCGCACCCATCAGCTGCGCGCCCACGCGGCCCATATCGGTCACCCGATCGTCGGTGATCCCAAATATTTCAACATTCAGAACTGGGAACTGCCGGGCGGCATCCAGAACAAGCTGCATCTGCTGGCGCGCCGCATCGTGCTGCCACATCCACGCGGCAAGGGCACGATCGATGTCAGCGCGCCGCTGCCGCCGCATATGCGCCAATCCTGGAACCTGCTCGGCTTCGAGGACGAGCGTTATGACCCGATCGTGGACGCGCCCGACGAGTAGGGTGGAGCCTTGCTTTCATGACCTTGCGTAAGAGAACGCTTGCAGAACAAAATCGGATATGTTCTAATTTTGTTCTCGTCACTCTTACGCAGGTGCTCCGATGACGCGTTTCGCCTTCATTCTCGCCGGCCTGACCCTTTCACTCGCAACATCCGCCGCTGCGCAGTCACCAGCAGCCCCACAAACGGCTGCCGCAGCCGGCGATGAGCCGGTGCCGCGCGTCGAGCGCGCCAAGGCGCGGCAGGATTGTGTTGCCGAACATGTTGCGCTGAGCGGCGACGATCTGCGCCAGGCGATGCGCGATTGCATGCAGGCGAAGTTTCCGGGCGTCCAGCTCTATGCCCGCGATGGGCTGACGCGCGACGGCAAGCCGACGGCCGCGACGGCGCGTACCGCCTGCAAGACGGAAGCTGATGGCGGTGGCCTGACCGGGGCCGCGCGGCGCGAAGCACTGGCCGCCTGTTTCAAGGCGAAGCGGCCCGATCTGGCGGCCCGCGCCGAATGTCGCAAGGAGAGCCGGGCGAAGGGGCTCGACGGCGACGACCTGCGCAAGGCGGTAGCGGATTGCTCCCGCGAGAGCCGGTCATGACGGAGCCGCGCCGGGCGCAGTGGATCGCAGTAGCGATCCACGATACACCGCCGGCATGAACCTCGTCATATTCGATCTCGACGGCACGCTGATCGATTCAGCGGCCATCATCCTCGGCGCCCAGGTCGAGACCTTCAAGCGTTGCGGCCTGGTCTACCCAGGCCGCGAGGCGGGGCTCGGCATCGTCGGGCTGACGCTCGATATTGCGCTGATGCAGCTTGCGGGGCTGGAGCGGCCCGACGACCATCTGACGGAAACCTACAGGGAGGTTTTCGGCGCAATGCGGCAGCAGGCCGAAACCGATCCAAGCCTCGCCGAGCCGCTCTTCCCGGGCGTTGCCGCCATGCTGGAGGCGCTGGCTGCGCGGCCCGATACAATGCTCGGCATCGCGACCGGCAAGTCGCGTCGTGGTGCTGATTACATCGTCGAGCGCTATGGCTGGCGGCAGCACATGGCGACGATCCAGACGGCCGATGATGCGCCGTCCAAGCCGCATCCCGGCATGATCCTGCAGGCGATGAGGGAAACCGGCGCGCAGCCGGAACGCACCCTGATGGTCGGCGACAGTTCCTTCGATATCGAGATGGCGGTTGCCGCAGGTGTAACCCCGGTTGCCGTGTCCTGGGGCTTCCAGCCGGTCGCGTCCCTGCAGGCACTGGGCGCGCGCCATGTCCTCACCGATTGCGTCGAGTTGACGGCGATCATTGACGGGCTCGCGGTGGCTGAGCCGGCCTGAGGACGGTAAAAGGCGTAGCGAAATGTCCGTTCCGATCGGGTTTTTCAGTCTCCCGGCGTCGACGGATTGGATCGGAAGCTGATCCACGTCATCGCTCCGGCGCTTCACATCCCGGGCGAACTGCAAATCGTGCCCAGTCGCGCTGCCGAGACGTCCGATCCCGGAAGGAGACGCGCGGAGGGGCAGCCGTCGCGGGGAGGCGGGCGGCGTGCCCGAGCGGAAACCGGCGAGATGCGGGATTTCGACTGCGGCCCGGCCTATGCGCCATCCCTCAGTAACATCCTCGCAACCACGTCCGATCAGGGCCGTTTAACCTGAACAGAAGTTCAGATTTAGCCGTTAACCACCTGCTGTCTGGTGCTGCATCATGGTGTTCCCACAACAGGAACGCACCGGCGGACAATAAAGCTGGGCAGGAGTCGAACGATGATTGGTCATGAGCTCCGTGAATTCGTCGATCGTGTGATGGAAAAGCACGCGATCGACGATCAAGATACCAATATACTCCAGCGCGGAATCTTGCTCGACAACGTGATGACGCGTGATGTCATCGATATTCTGATTGCGCTCGATCGCGCCGTCGTCGCGACCTGCGCATCCTTCGCCAATTACCTGGTCACGCTGGTCGTCGACTTCGCTGTCTGGGAAAGCCGCCCGACCGGGGTGATCGATCGCGAGAAGGCACATTGGCTGGTGACGACGCTCTCTGCAGGCGACGGCCCGACCGAGACGGCACGACGCATCGCCTTCGAGATCGTGCGTGAGGCTGATCGCTGCGACGAGATGCTGATCGCCTTCGCGATGCGCAAGAGCGCGTTCATGGCGCCGGGGCAGCGCATCGAGCGCGTTCTTCGGACCAACTGATCAGGCGGTCGCGCACAGCCCGCCGCCCATTCCCGAACTTTCGCATCAGTGGACGCGGGCTGCAGCCTCCAATAAACCCCGACTGTCACAGTGTTTTCAGACAGTCGGGAGACGCCACCCATGTTCACGAAGATTCTAATCGCGAACCGTGGCGAGATCGCCTGCCGTGTCATCAAGACCGCGCGGCGAATGGGTATTAAGACCGTCGCCGTCTATTCGGATGCCGACCGCGACGCGCTCCATGTCGAGATGGCGGATGAAGCGGTGCATGTCGGCGCTGCGCCCGCGGCCGAATCCTATCTGCTAATCGACAGGATCATCGCTGCCTGCAAGGCGACAGGGGCAGAGGCTGTCCATCCCGGTTATGGTTTCCTGTCCGAGCGCGAGGCTTTCGCCCAGGCGCTCAAGGATGCCGGTATCGTCTTCATCGGCCCCAATCCCGGCGCGATCGCTGCGATGGGCGACAAGATCGAGTCGAAGAAGGCGGCGGCGGCGGCCAAGGTCTCGACCGTGCCAGGCCATCTTGGCGTCATCGAAAACCCGGCCGATGCGGTGAAGATCGCCGACGAGATCGGCTATCCCGTGATGATCAAGGCCTCGGCCGGTGGCGGCGGCAAGGGCATGCGCATTGCCCATTCGGCCGGTGAAGTCGCCGAGGGCTTTGCCCGGGCGAAATCAGAAGCCGCGTCCTCCTTCGGAGACGATCGCGTCTTCATCGAGAAATTCATCGTCGATCCCCGCCATGTCGAGATTCAGGTGCTCGGCGACAAGCACGGCAACGTCATCTATCTCGGCGAGCGCGAGTGCTCGATCCAGCGCCGCAACCAGAAGGTCGTCGAGGAGGCGCCGTCGCCGCTGCTCGACGAGGCGACACGGCGGAAGATGGGCGAGCAGGCCGTGGCTCTGGCCAAGGCAGTGAATTATGATTCGGCGGGCACGGTCGAGTTCGTCGCAGGGCAGGACCGCTCCTTCTTCTTCCTCGAGATGAACACGCGGCTTCAGGTCGAGCATCCCGTCACCGAGATGATCACCGGCATCGACCTCGTCGAGGAAATGATTCGTGTCGCCTATGGCGAAAAACTCCGGCTGACGCAGGCCGATGTGAAGCTGAACGGCTGGGCTGTCGAATCCCGCGTCTACGCAGAGGACCCGACCCGCAATTTCCTGCCTTCGACGGGCCGGTTGGTGACCTATCGCCCACCGGCCGAAGGACCGGATGGCGAGGCGACGGTCCGCAATGACACGGGTGTCTTCGAGGGCGGCGAGATCTCGATCTATTACGACCCGATGATCGCAAAGCTCGTCACCCATGCGCCGACGCGCGAGGCGGCGATCAAGGCGCAGGCCCGTGCTCTCGACGCTTTCGCCATCGAGGGTATCCGCCACAACATCCCGTTCGTCTCGGCGCTGATGCAGCATCCGCGCTGGATCTCCGGACAATTGTCGACGGGCTTCATCGCCGAGGAGTTTCCGGACGGCTTTTCCCTGCCGCAGCCGAAGGGAGAGATCGCGTTGCGCATGGCCGCGATCGCGATCGCCTGCGACCACCGTCTCAACCAGCGCAAGCGACATGTCTCGGCCCAGATGGAGGGGTGGCGCAGGGTCGAGTTCGAGCGCACCCGCATCGTGACGCTCGGCGGCGAGCGCTTCGAGGGCATCGTGGCGGAGCAGGGCGAGACGATCCTTGTCAGCTTCGGCGACCGCTCATTGGCGATCGCTTCCGATTGGCGGCCGGGCGAGCCGGTCTGGCGCGGCACGCTCGACGGTGTCTCGCTTGCGGCGCAGGTGAGGGCGATCCTCAACGGCGTATCGCTCGGCCATGCCGGCGCCTATGCCAACGCCCATGTCTATACGCCGCGCGAGGCCGAACTTGCGGCGCTGATGCCTGAGAAGGTTGCGGCCGATACCGGAAAGTTCCTGCTCTGCCCGATGCCGGGGCTGGTCAAGGCGGTGTCGGTGAAGGTTGGCCAGGAGGTCAAGGCCGGGGAGGCGCTCTGCATGGTCGAGGCCATGAAAATGGAGAACGTGCTGCGCGCCGAGAAGGACGTCACGATCGCGAAGATCCTCGCCAAGGAGGGCGATTCGCTGGCGGTCGATGCCGTGATCATGGAATTTGCCTGAGCGAGAGGCAGCACATCGCCTGCGGATGGAACGATTTGCTTTCCGCGCCGTCAGGCAGGAAAGTCCTTCCCGCCAAGAGATGACGGGGAGCTCTTCATGCTGACGATCTGGGGCCGGATCAGTTCCATCAATGTGCAGAAGGCCGTCTGGGCGGCCGGCGAGGTCGGCCAGAGTTTTGAGCGGATCGATCTTGGCGGTGCCTTCGGAGGCAACCGTGAGCCGGCCTATCTCGCGAAGAACCCCAACGGCATGATCCCAGTTCTGGAAGACGGCGATGTCTGCATCTGGGAGTCCAGCAGCATCGTGCGCTATCTCGCGGCCCGCTACGGGGCAGGCTGGATCTGGGAGGAGGATCCCTCGCGCCGCGCCGAGGCCGATCGCTGGATGGACTGGATGATTGCCGAGTTGCAGCCGGCGATGGCTCCGGCCTTCCTCGGTCTGATGCGGACACCGGCCGAGAAACGCGACATGGCCGTGATCGAGGCCTCGATCGCCAAGACGGAGGCGAAGCTGGACATCCTCGAGGCGCATCTCGCCTCGCGTGAGTACCTTGCCGGCTCGCGCTTCGGGATGGCGGACATCACCGTCGCGCCGGGCGCGCATCGCTGGCTCAACATGCCGGTGCCGCGCGCGTCCCGGCCGAATGTCCAGCGCTGGTATGAGACAGTGGTTGCCCGGCCTGCTGCGAAGCCGGCGCTGCCCCTGCCGATCACGTGAGCGTGTCGCCGCCTTGCCGTCGCTGCGGAGGTTGACGTGATGGTGCCCATGATCCGCTCCGGAATCCTTGCATTCGGCTTGGCAACAATGGCTTCCGGCGGCGCCTGGGCGCAGTCGCCTCCCTCGAACCCGGTGCTGTCGGCCGACCGCATGCAGATGGTGTCCTGCCTGAGCCAGAGCGGTACCGCAGCCAGTTCCTGCATCGGTTCGGTGGCGGTCACCTGCGTGCGAGCGGCCTCAGGCGATCGGCGCGCTGCCGAAACCGACTGCGCGAGGCGGGAAGAGGTGGTCTGGCGCGAGCGCCTGACCTTCGCCAGCCAGGCGGTGATGCGCAATGCCGACAGCGGCGCGCGCGGCCAGTTCGCCGCGCTGCAGGTCGCCTGGGAAGGCTATGCCGCGCAGAAATGCGCGTTCTACGGGAGCATGCAGCCGTCGGTTCGCATGGCCGGGATGCAGGCAGGCTGCATGTTGCGCGAGGTGGCCAGCCGTTCGCTCGAGCTCGAGCGGATGGTCGGGCAGCGCAACCTGGTGCGCCGACCCTCCAATCCACCCAGCATTATCCGTTGAGCGTCGTGTGTCGTTAATGCAGCGTCGTCTCTTCATCGCTTAGATCATCGTACCGGATATCGCATCCGGCACTATGATCTAACCTTCCATGTTCGCATCGGCTTTCCCGAAAACCGCAATACACTTTTCTGACCGATGCTCTAGACAGTCAGTCCGCTCCGGGGGCTGCCGATGTTTTTCGTCCTGTCCAAGATTATCTGGTTCCTGTTTTCGCCGGTGAATCTGCTGATCCTGCTGGCTGCCGTAGCGGCGCTGCTGGCCTTCACCCGCTTCGCGCGTCCGGCGCGCTGGCTCGGCGGATTTGCCATGCTCGGCATCCTGGTTCTGTCGTTCAGTCCGCTGCCGCGCATCATCGTGCGGCCACTGGATAATCGCTTTCCCCAGCAGGAGGCCGCCAGGGGGCCGGTGGCCGGCGTCATCGTGCTGGGCGGCGCAATCGGCGTGGCGCGCGGCGACATCGTGCTGAACCACGCCGGTGCCCGCATGACCAAGGCGGTCGAGCTCGCCCGGTTGCATCCCGAGGCCAGGATCGTTTTCACCGGGGGCGGCGCCAATCTGCTCTCGCCCGTGATCAAGACCGAAGCCGATGGCGCCAAACTGCTGTTCGAGGGGTTGGGCTTGCCTCCGGAGCGGCTGGTGCTTGAGGATAAGTCGCGCAACACCCGAGAGAACGCGATCTTCACCCGTGACCTCGTGATGCCGAAGCCGGGCGAGCGCTGGCTGCTCCTGACTTCGGCCTGGCACATGCCGCGCGCGATGGGCGTCTTCCGCAAGGCCGGGTTCGCGGTCGAAGCATTCCCGGTCGATCATCTCTCGGGCAATGAGCCTGCCGATTTCTTCCGGCCCTATCGTGAGGCGTCCCTCGGCCTCGACATTGCACAGCTTGCCTTCAAGGAATGGGCTGGTCTCGTTGCCTATTACGCTGCCGGCTACACGGACGCGCTGTTCCCTGCTCCCTGACGCCGCGGGATGCTGCGCGAGGCGGGCTTATTCGCTGCTCGGCAACGAGAGCCGGTAGACGCCGCGGAAATCGTCCGGGTCCACCGGGCGCCCCTTCCGGGTAATGACCAGCCGGCCTTCCTTCATCAACCGCACGGCGACGCGCCGGATCGGCTGCATCAGCGGCCCCCAGCCGTCCGGGTGGTCGCCGCCGACGCGGCGCGCCGCATCCATGGCACTGATCGTACGGCCCGCTCCTGCTTCCGTGAGCAGGTCGAGTATGGCGGCTTCGAGCGCGTCAACTTGGTCGGTCATGCTGCCCAGAAAGGCAGGGATGAAGGATTCGTCAAGCGGTGAGGCCTTGGCGCTGGGATCGGCTTGCCCGGCCGCTTGATGTCGAAGGCACAGTGACGAAGGGGCTCAAGCCGGCGCGGTCTCCTTCGCTGCTTCGTCGATCAGAGCTGCGACTTCTTCAGCTTTGGAGGCGAGCGAAGCGTGGCTGGCGGCGAGCGTGATGACCTTTCGCGCGTTGAGCCGGGCCGACATGCGCTCCTGGTTTGCAGGCGCGATCATCCGGTCCTCGCTGGAGATCTGATACCAGGACGGTTTCTTCTTCCAGGCTGGCGCGGTGATCGTGTTGCCGAAGGTGCTGGCGAGCGGGGCCTTCTGTGTCACACTCATCACGAAACCCTCTTCGGGCGTCAGGTCCGGGCAGAAGCTCTCATGGAATTTGTCGGGCAGGACCCAGAGATAGCCGTCGCTGTCGGGAGAGAGGTTCGCTGCTGCCTCTGGCGGGTGTTGCTGGGTAATGCCGCCCGGGCTCTCGCCAGCATCCGGCGCAAAGGCCGCGATATAGACGAGACCCACCACGTTGGGCAGATCTCCGGCTTCCGTGATGACCGCGCCGCCATAGGAATGCCCGACCAGGAGCACAGGGCCATTCTGCTGCGCGACCATCTTGCGGGTGCGCTCGGCATCATCGGCCAGCGAGGTCAGCGGCATTTCGACGGCATGGAGCGATGTGTAGCCCTTGCGGGAGAGCTTGAGGATCACCCTGTTCCAGTGTGAGGCGTTGCCCCAGAATCCATGCACCAGGACAATCGCTGTCTGCTTGCTCATGCTGGCCTCCCTGATCCGCGGATCGGCTCGCCCCCCGTTGACGGTCTCACGGAGGTTCCGCCGGTGTCCAGCGCAATCGCGGCGGCTAGGCTGCGCGAATCAGTGACCGGGACTTGTGAAGATTCGCGCGGATTCCGAAGCGAACTGGCGGCGCCACATTGCCGTCAGCACGGCGGCCGTTGCGGCAAGGAACAGCCAGGGATCGATGAACCAGCCGAGATAGGCGAGCGCAAAGAAGAAGGCGCGCTGGCCGCGGTTGAAATGCCGCCCGGCGGCGATATTCATCGCGATGGTCTCGCGGACGGCGTCCTTCGTCTCCTGCTCTTCCCGGCGTTCCATGGGCGGGATCGCGCCAAGAAGGATCGCGCAATAATTGAAGAGCCGGTAGCTCCAGGCGAATTTGAAGAACGCATGGGCGAAGATCACGGCAAGCCCGATCACCTTGATCTCCCAGGCCGCGCGAGACGTCGGCGCGGTGAAGGGCAGGTCGGCGAAGATCGCGACGACGCGGTCGGTGGACTGCAGCAGAGCGAGCGAGCCGCCGATTGCGATCAGCGAGGTCGAGGCGAAGAAGGCGGTGCCGTTCTGCAGCCCGTTCATCACCTGGGTATCGATGATGCGGTTTTCGCGCCGTACCGATTCCTGGATCCAGCGCGCGCGGCGGATATTCATCCGGGCGTTGAGGCTTCGCTCCGCATGCGGACCCTGCTCCACGGCCAGGCCATAGCCAAGCCAGGAGGCAACGAAGAAGATGAAGGCGATCGTGTCGATCGTCGTGAAGCCGGCCATGAATCGCCTCCTTTGGGCCAGAGTGCTGTCGGCATGGCCGCGCTGCAAGCCCGCGATTGACGCGATGTGCACGAGCAGCCACGGTGCCGCCGACGAGATGGAGGCTGGCAATGCCGCAAGTGATCACCAAGGGCTACAAGGCGTTGCTGGCGGAAGCCGAGGCCAAGGTCGAGACGCTCTCCGTCGAGCAGGCGAGTGCACTGGTCGGCCATGACGACGTCGTCTTCGTCGATCTGCGCGATCCGCGTGAACTGGAGCGGGAAGGGCGCATGCCGGGGGCCTTCCACTGCCCGCGCGGCATGCTCGAATTCTGGATCGATCCCGAGAGCCCCTATGCCAAGCCGGTGTTCCAGCAGGACAAGCGCTTCGTCTTCTTCTGCGCCGGCGGCTGGCGTTCGGCGCTTGCTGCGCAGGCGGCGCAGGAGATGGGGCTGAAGCCGGTGGCGCATATTGCCGGCGGGTTCGGCGCCTGGAAGAAGGCGGGTGCGCCCTTCGATGCGCCGGAGCCGAGGAACGCCGGCGACAAGGGCTAGGCCTGCATCTTGTCCCACATCCTGATCGTTCTGCTCGTCGCCGGCTTCATCTTCCGCAAGCCGCTTGGGCGCCTGCTGGCTCGCCAGTTTCCCGATCGCGCCAAGCGCCAGCAGGTGCTCGGAACCATCATTGTCGCCTTTCTGCTGGTGATCGCTGCCAGGCTGCTCGCGTTGTTCTGGTAGGAAATCCGGCAAGCCACGTATCGTCTGGGCGAGAACCAGAACCATACTTTTGCGGGAGATGCGACGGGGTGCGTTCCGCGAGGCACCGCCGTTCCGCTTTCTTGGGTTGCCCCAGGATTGCCTGTGCCATCGACGCCACACATGCCCCGGTTGCAGTACGGGCAGCTTGCGCGTTAGCTGCCGATGCGGCATGTTGTCTGCCTTGGCTTTCAACACGCGAAAGGGGAGGGCTGAATGCAATTCATCATCATCGTCGCCACTCCCCCACGAATGTCCCGCCACTAGGTCGGACATTGCCGCGGCCCGCCTGAGGCGGTCCCCAGCCAGGGTTTTTCATCTCTACGTTTCATCCGGAGACGATTGCACTCGCATCGGCTCCACCTGATTTGGAGTCGGCTCCCGCGTGGCGCCGAATGACCTCTATGTCTCTTCAATCCTCAACCGGGCGGCAGGAGCCGTTCCGGGCCGTTCTCGGCTTCACATTCCGGCATTGGGCACGCCAGCCGGGGCCCGTCCTCGGCGTTGCCGGTTCCATGATGGCGGCGACTGCCGCGGACCTGTTCATGCCGCTTTATGCCGGCCGCCTCGTCGATGCGGTGGCGGGCGAGGGCGCGAGCGCGCTCGATGCGGCGCTATGGGCGCTGGGCGCGATGCTCGTGCTCGGTGCGGTCAGCGTGCTGTTCCGGCATCTCGGCTTCATCGGCATCACCGGCATGACGCTGCGCACCATGAGCGAGACGGCGCAGGAGGCGTTCGCACGCCTGCAACGTTTCTCGACCGATTGGCACGCCAACAACTTTGCCGGCTCGACGGTGCGCAAGATCACGCGCGGGATGTGGGCCCTCGACCTGCTGACCGACACGGTCCTGATCGCGTTGCTGCCGTCGCTGGTCGTGCTGGTGGGCACGACGGCGCTGTTGGCATGGCATTGGCCGGCGATGGGCCTCGTCGTCCTCCTCGGCTCACTGGTCTATGTCGGTGTCACGATCGCGCTGTCACTTGGCTATGTCGCGCCCGCGGCGCGGCTCGCCAACAGCTGGGACACGCGTGTCGGCGGTGCGCTGGCAGATGCGATCTCGTGCAACCCGGTGGTCAAAGCCTATGGCGCCGAGCTGCGCGAGGACGGTCGCCTGGCCGGTGTCCTGGCGAAATGGGCGCTCAGGACCCGCCGGACATGGGTGCGCGGCACGACCTCGGGTACAGCCCAGCAGATCGTGCTGCTGGCGCTCCGCGCCGCGGTCATCGGCCTCGTGATCTGGCTCTGGGCCAACGGCCAGGCCACGCCGGGCGACGTCGCCTTCGTGCTGACCTCCTATGCGGTCGTTCACGGCTATCTGCGTGATGTCGGCCAGCACGTGCACAACCTCCAGCGTTCGGTGAACGACATGGAGGAACTCGTCGCCATGCACGCCCATCCCTATGGCGTGCCCGATCGCCAGGGGGCGACCGACATGGTGGTGCCGGCGGGTGAGATCGCTTTCGAGCGGGTGACTTTCCATTACGGAGGTCATGCAGAGCCGCTCTATCGCGATTTCTCGCTGACGATCCGGGCTGGCGAGAAGGTGGGTCTGGTTGGGCGCTCCGGCTCCGGCAAGACGACCTTCGTCAAGCTTGTGCAACGGCTCTACGACGTCTCCGACGGGCGCGTCGCCATCGACGGGCGCGACATCGCGGATGTGACGCAGACCTCCCTGCGTGCGCAGATCGCGATCGTGCAGCAGGAGCCGGTGCTGTTCCACCGGTCGCTGGCGGAGAACATCGCCTATGCCAAGCCGGGCGCCTCGATGGCCCGGATTGTCCAGGCGGCGAAGCTCGCCAACGCGCATGACTTCATCATGCGCCTGCCCAAGGGCTACGCGACGTTGGTCGGCGAGCGTGGTGTCAAGCTCTCGGGTGGCGAGCGCCAGCGTGTTGCGCTCGCCCGTGCCTTCCTGGCCGATGCGCCGATCCTGATCCTGGACGAGGCGACCTCGAGCCTCGATTCGGAATCGGAGGCACTGATCCAGGAGGCGATGGAGCGCCTGATGCAGGGGCGCACAACCATCGTCATTGCCCACCGGCTCTCGACCGTGCGCGCGATGGACCGCATCCTGGTCTTCGATCGCGGCAGGGTGGTCGAGGAAGGTGGCCACGAGGCGCTGCTGACCCGCGAGAACGGCGCCTATCGCGCGCTATTCGAGAAGCAGGTCAGCGAACTGGCGAAGGGTCTGGCGGCATAAGCCGCCAGACTGCCTGGCGGAGCGCCCTTTGCGTATGGTCGGGCTTGCCCCGACCATACGCGTCTTCGTCCACTGTGGGGGGATGGGGGTGGTTCCGGGCGACCTATTTCGGAGCCAAGGCTCGCGGCCGGACGCCCGCGACCGGGCCAGGCGGAAGCTCTGCGTTCGCATCTGGATTCAACGACTTCATGTCGAGATTCGGTTTGGTCAGAAATCGATTCAGGCCCGTGACGTAAGTCTCTGGCAACGCCCAGTGTTTGGCGCTGGCGATGACGGTTTCCATGTAGCCGGGGCGTGGCTTTCCGAGCGTGCCGGAGCGGCCGACATAGACGAGGGCCCGCTTGGCGCCGCCCTCGACGATGACGGGCTGATTGATCTTGACATAGAGACCGCTGGCGATGTCCTCGAACTTGTCGAGTGCGCGGATGTCGCCGAGCGCGCAGTCCCAGAGCACGCCATGGACGGCCTCGCGCGGGTCGCGAATGACCGAGGCATAGCCGTCTGTCGTCACGATGAAGCGGTGCCGCGGCAGGCGCGCGAGACCGAGTGGCTTCGAACCGGGACAGCGCTTGGCCATCCCGGCGATGTCCATATTGAGCCCGTAGGCGAAATAGAGGGGCACTGGTCTATTTCGTCTTCTGGAACAGTTCGCGGCCGATCAGCATGCGGCGGATCTCGCTGGTGCCGGCTCCGATCTCGTAGAGCTTTGCGTCGCGCAGCAGGCGGCCAGTTGGATAATCGTTGATATAGCCGTTGCCGCCCAGAAGCTGGATGGCGTCGAGCGCGATCTGCGTCGCCTTCTCGGCCGCGATCAGGATGGCCCCGGCGGCATCCTCACGCGTGGTCTCGCCGCGGTCGCAGGCCTTGGCGACGGCATACACATAGGCCTTGCAGGCGTTCATCATCACGTACATGTCGGCGACCTTGCCCTGGACGAGCTGGAATTCGCCGATCGACTGGCCGAACTGCTTGCGCTCATGGATATAGGGCATGACCACGTCCATGGCCGCCTGCATGATGCCGAGCGGCCCGGCCGAGAGCACGACGCGCTCATAGTCGAGGCCCGACATCAGCACGTTGACGCCGCGCCCGACCTGGCCGAGCACGTTCTCCTCCGGCACCTCGCAGTCCTCGAAGACGAGCTCGCAGGTGTCCGAACCGCGCATGCCGAGCTTGTCGAGCTTCTGGGCGGTCGAAAAGCCCTTCATGCCCTTCTCGATCAGGAAGGCGGTGATGCCCTTCGCGCCGGCGGCGGGGTCGGTCTTGGCATAGACCACCAGCGTCTCGGCGATCGGGCCATTGGTGATCCACATCTTGTTGCCGGTCATGACGTAGCGGTCGCCCTTCTTCTCGGCCCGTGTCTTCATCGAGACCACGTCCGAGCCGGCGCCGGGCTCGGACATGGCGAGCGAACCGACATGCTCGCCCGAGATCAGCTTTGGCAGGTACTTCGCCTTCTGGGCGGCGTTGCCGTTGCGGGCGATCTGGTTGACGCACAGGTTCGAATGGGCGCCGTAGCTCAGGCCGACCGAGGCGGAGGCCCGGCTGACCTCCTCGATCGCCACGACATGCTCGAGATAGCCGAGGCCCGCGCCGCCATCCTCTTCCTTGACCGTGATGCCATGCAGACCGAGCGCCCCCATCTCTGGCCAGAGATCACGCGGAAACTGGTTCGAACGGTCGATCTCCTCGGCGCGTGGGGCGATTTTCTCCTGCGCGAAGGCGTGGACCGTGTCGCGGATGGCGTCGGCGGTCTCGCCGAGATCGAAATTGAACGGTCGCGGGGCGTTGGCGAGCATGGTGGCCTCCCGGAAGTTGCCGCGCGTCGGGCACGGCTTTGCAGCGTTATAGCGCGCTTTGCGGCGCTGTCAGGCTGTTCCAGCGCCTCCCCCGGATGGGTGTGGCCACACAGGCGGGTGATCTGCGATGCTACGGGAGCACCAGCCATCGATTTACCTATCCTATCCCCAAAGGGGCGGAAATCGCCGACCTGCATCTCTGGCAGGTCGGGCCGGGCCATTGCTCGGCGATCGTCTCGGTGGTGGCCACCAACCCGAAGCCGCCCGCTGCCTACAAGGCGCTGCTCGCCGGATTGCCGATGCTGTCCCATGTCACCGTCGAGGTGAACCCACGTATCGCCGCGATGTGACGCATCGGGAGCCTGCCTGGGCTCAGTGGATCATGTCGCGGCGCTTGAGCAGCAGATACACGCTGAGCGCCGCCAGCGCGCACAGGATCACGACATAGACGAAGCCCCACTCATTCTCGAGAAAGGGCAGGCCCTTGGTGTTGACGCCGAACAAGCCGGAGATCAGCGTCGCCGGCATCAGCGTCGCGGTCAGGATCGAGAGCACGTAGAGATGGCTGTTGGTCTGGGCCGTCAGGCGCGAGGCGATCTCGTCCTGCAACAGGCGCGCGCGCTGCTGCACGATCTGCACGTCCGTCAGCATGGTGTCGACACGCTGCAGCAGGCGGCTTGCAGCGCTCTTCACGGTCTCAGGCGCGGCCCGCGTCGAGGCATTCTCGGAGAAGCGGCGGAAGAGCTGGTGCAGGCCGTTGAGCTGGCGATGCAGCCTGACCGTGCGCCGACGGATCAACCCGAGCCGGCGCGCCTCGTCGCTGACGCGCTCGTCGATGACATGGTCCTCGATCGAGTCGGTATCCTCGGTCAGCTGCATCACCGCTTCGGCCACATCCTCGATGACGAATTCGATGATGCGCTCGAACAGCATGACCGGCGAGCTCGCCCGATAGCCGGCCTCCAGCGCGTCGCGCGTCAGGCGCGTCGCCTGCATGGCCTGTCGCCGGCCCGTCAGCAGGAACCGGTCGGCGATGATCCAGTGCAGCATGCCCATCTCATCGGCGGGGCTGTCGACCTCGCGGATCTGGTCGAAGGTGATGCCCCAGGCGAAATCGCGATTGTGATGCAGGCGCTGATGGTCGTCCTGGGTCAGGAACAGGGTTTGCGCTTCGGCGGGCAGCGCGGTGCAATCGGCGACCCATTGCTTGGCGCGGCCATGCACGAGATCGAGATGGATCCAGACGAACTCGGCCTCTGAGAGGGCAAGGTCGGGCATCTCGCGACGGGGAAGGAGATGCGCATAGCCGTCGGAATCAAAGCGGTAGACCCAGACGAACCCGGCCCGGGATTGCAGATCATGGAGCATTCCGGCCACGCCCAGACGGGCGATTTCTCATGAGGGGTTGCGCTGCCGCGGATCAGGGCGCGCGTCTCATGACAGCTTCGTGACAGCGCAAGGGATGCCGTAACGTCAATCTCGGGCAAGAGAACCGGTCACTTGTGGATCACGGTTGGCGATCGCCTTGGCCGGGACGCGCGCGGGAGGCAGCATCCTCAGTGGCGTCCCACCGGCTGCCTGCGGAGCCCTGGAGCCGGCCGACGTTACAGGTGCCCGGTTGCCGGCCACCTTCGGTTCGCCACCCCGCCATTTCCGGGCCCCGATGTCGAAGCGGCCCTCGCGCCAGGCGGCGAATTCCCGCTCGGTGCCGAAGAAGGCGTTGCGGTCGACATCGCCGGTTATGCCGGGCACGCGCCCTGTCGTGGTGAACTGCCAGAATTCCCATTGCTTGCGCTCATAGCGATGGCGCAGCGGCGCGGCGGTCGAGCGCAGCCAGTAGGGATGGTCGTTGAATTCGCCTTCCAGCACATCTTCGTGGAAGGTGATGTCGGTGTAGATGATCGGCTTCTTGCCAGTGTGTTCCTGCAGACCCTTCAGCATCTCGCTGATCTTGGCGAGCGCCTTTTCGCGTGGGATCTTCTTGCCGCAGCTCTCCGATTCACCGTTCCACTCGACATCGAGCACCGGCGGCAAGGCATCCGGGTCCTTCGGGATATGGCGCTTGAACCAGCGCACCTGATCCTTGGCCGGGCGGCACCAGTAGACGAAATGGTAGGCGCCGCGCGCCACGCCGGCCTTCTTCGCCCCCTCCCAGTTCTTGCGGAAATTGGGATCGATGTGGTCGCCGCCCTCGGTTGCCTTGATGAAGGCAAAGCGGGTGCCGGCATCCTTGACCTTGGCCCAGTCGATCTCGCCCTGCCAGCGCGAGATGTCGATGCCCTGGATGGCCTGGCGGCGTGCGTCGCGGACGCCGTGATGGGGCGAGGCGTCGCCCTTCTTGGGATAGAGCGCGAGGGCCGGACCCGAGCAGCCGAGTGCAAGGCCGAGGACTGCAAGAAGGCACCGCAGCCCCTTGTAATCGGTCTTCATACGCGCTGGCATCCGCCCCTCCTGCATGCATGCAGTGGTGCGGCAGTCGTGGTTAAGGCGCGGTAAGCGTTCGCTCGGATGCGAGCCGATGATTTCAGGGTTGGTTAACCGGCGCGCCTGCAAGAGCATGCTGCGAAAAAGTGGCAACGGTTTTTCGCATCAAACATGCTCTAAACTATGAGAGTCGATCACGTTTTCTGCGTTTGGACGATTTCATCCAAACGCAGAAAACGTGATCTGAGGCATCGGCCCGAAAACTGGATTGCGGTTTCCGGGAATGCGAACACAGAAGGCTGGATCATCGGACCGGATCCGATATCCGGTCTGATGATCTGGGCGCCGCTATTCGCCGGTCTGCAGCGAGGAGGGCACTGGCCTCAGCGCGCCGGGGATGACCGGGGCGGGCGGAGCCTGGCTGACCGGGGGCTCGAACTCCGGATCATTAACGATGCTGGGGCTCGGTTGCGCCGGCGAGGCACGCCGCTTGGTCCATTGCCTACGGCCGATGTCGAACTCGCCATTGATCCAGCCGATGAACTGTTCTTCGTCGCCGAAGAACGAGTTGCGGTCGACATCGCCCTTGATGCCGGGCACGCGGCCGGTCGTGGTGAATTGCCAGAAGGCCCAGGGGCGGTTTTCGTAGCGGGTTTCAGGCTTGGCTGCCGTCGAGCGGATCCAGTAGGGATATTCGTTGAACTGCCCTTCCAGCACGTCCTTGTGGAAGGTGATGTCGGTATAGATGATCGGCTTCTTGCCGGTGAGCTGCTCGAGCTCGGTCAGCATGAGCTGGATCTTCTCCAGCGCCAGCGAGCGGTCGATCTTTTGTGGGCAGGTCTTGGAATGGCCATTCCACTCGACATCGAGCACGGGCGGCAAGGCGGCCGGATCGTTCGGGATGTGCTGCTTGAACCAGACCGCCTGCTCATGGGCGGGGCGACACCAGAAGACGAAGTGGTAGGCCCCGCGCGGCACGCCGGCTCGGCGCGCGCCTTCCCAGTTGCGTAGAAAGGCGGGGTCGATGTGGTCGCCGCCCTCGGTCGCCTTCATGTAGACGAAGCGGGTGCCGGCGCCCTTGACCGCTGCCCAGTCGATCTCGCCCTGCCAGCGCGAGATATCGATGCCCTGGACCGGATAGTTCAGTGCGCTCGCGACGCCGGGATGCGGCCTGACATCGCCCTTCTGCGGATACCGGCCTTCGAACGCCACGCAGCCGCCAAGGACCGCAAGCGCGGCGGCGGCAAGAATGAATGGGGCTACACGGAGGCGGGACATGCGACGGGCGATCATCTCGCGGAGAATTGCGGAGAAAACTTGACGCCCGGTTTACGTTACCAAAGTTTTCGCCTGCGTCACGCCAGGCCGAGCAGAAGCGTTGCGATTCCCAGGAAGGCAAAGAAGCCGACGACGTCGGTAACCGTGGTGACGAAGGTCCCGGATGCAATCGCCGGATCGATGTCGAGCTTATCGAGCACGAGCGGAATGAGAACACCGGCGACGGCGGCCGAGATCAGGGTGACGACCATTGCGATCGCGATGACGGCACCGAGGCCTGCGCTCCCGAACCAGGCTGCGGCGATGGCGCCGGTGATCACGGCGAAGCCGAAGCCGTTCACCAGACCGACGATGAGTTCGCGGGTGAAGAAGCGGCGTAGGTTCCAGGCGCCAAGCTCCTGCGTGGCCAGGGCGCGGACGGCCACCGTCATGGTCTGGGTGGCGGCGTTGCCGCCCTGGCTCGCCACGATCGGCGCCAGGATTGCCAGTGCGACGACCTTCGCGAGCTGATTTTCGAACAGGCTCATCACCGCCGCGGCGAGAAAGGAGGTCATCAGGTTGACGAAGAGCCAGCTGAAGCGGCTCCAGATGATCTTCCGGACCGGGTCCGAGAGCTCTTCATCGGGATTGACGCCGCCGAGCTGCTTCACATCCTCGTCCGCGGCTTCCTCGATGACATCGACGATATCGTCGATGGTCAGCACGCCGACGAGGCGGCCGGTCGCATCGACTACCGGTGCTGCAACCAGATTGTAGCGCTGGAACAGCCGCGCGACGTCTTCCAGTTCGTCCGTTGCCTCGACGACCCGCCGGTCTTCCTCCAGCAGCTCGGATATCACCACGGGGCGCCGATTTCGCAGCAGCCGGTCCAGCCGCACCGTGCCGACGAAATGATGTGCCGGGTCGGCCACGAATATCTCGAAGAATCGGTCAGGCAGGTCCGCGGTGTCGCGCAGGAAGTCGATGGTCTGGCCGACGGTCCAGAAAGGCGGCACGGCGATGACCTCGCTCTGCATGCGCCGGCCGGCAGTGTCCTCGGGATAGTCGAGGCCCTGCTGCAGGGCGATGCGCTCGGAGGGCGTGAGCTTGTCGAGGACCTCCTGCTTGTCCGCCTCGTTGAGGTCCTCGAGAATGTAGACCGCGTCATCGGTGTCGAGCTCCCGTACGCCTTCAGCGACGGCCTCGGCCGAGAGCTCTTCGAGAATCTCCTCGCGAACGGTGTCGTCGACTTCGGTCAGGGCCGTGAAGTCGAAATCGGCGCCGAGCAGCGAGATCAGGCGCGGGCGTTCGTCAGCGTCGAGCGCTTCCAGCAATGCGCCGAGATCGGCTTCGTGCATATCGGCGACGATGCCGCGCAACGCCGTGATGTCCGAGAGCAGAACGGCCTGCGAGACCTGTTCGACCAGCACGGGGTCGATTGCGCCATCCTCGTCGCGGATCCTGCGGGTGGCGGATTCGTCGGGAGCGTTTTCGGCTTCGACCATCGGACCGGCTCCGCGATTCGAGGAAAGGGCATGGATTCGAGGGAAGGGCCCTTTTGGCAGCCGTGGGCTGTGCTGGCAACGCGCGGAGGCGACCTTGCGTTGCATTGCCGGTGGGGCCGAAAACCAAAACGGCGACCCGTGAGGGTCGCCGTTTCAAGGCATCAGCCTGAATTTGGTGCGGTCAAGAGGACTCGAACCTCCACGGGTCTCCCCGCTACCACCTCAAGGTAGTGCGTCTACCAATTCCGCCATGACCGCAGCGGCTAAGAGAAAACCGCGGTGAGGCGGTGAACTCCGGAGCGGCGCGGGTCTAGCAAATCGAATCCGTCGCCACAAGCTCGTTGTGTGGAAAACTTCGAAATCCTTTTCAGGCGGCCTCGGCAATGGTCTGCGCACTGACGACCGTGGGGCGTTTCAGGAGCTCGGTAATCTCGACGGAGATGCGCGCACCGCTGACGACGACATTGCCGCGGGCGAAGGGGTGATTGTTGGCGAGAATCTGCACTTCGTCGTTCTCGGTGGCGTTGAGCTCGATGATCGCGCCGCGGCCCATGCGCAGCAATTTGTAGATCGGCATCTGAGTCGAGCCCAGAACCACGGTGAGCTCCACCGAAACGAGATCGAGATCGGCCTTCAAGTCCTGCCTCCGAAACCCTACTTGCGAATTCAACCAACGAAACTTGCCTGCCGGCTGGCTTCGGCGCATGAGCCTGGGCGCATGAGCCTGCCGACGACAGGCAATAGCCGGTTAGCGATCGTTGAACAAACAGAGTTAATGCACCGTGAAGACACGTGAGGCGCTTGCGGTTTCGTTCCTGCCGCAGCCGGGCTCCGAGCCCGTCGAATGGGTCAATGCCGAGGGGCTTGTCGGCTATGACGAGGCTGTCGCCGAGATGGACGCGCGTGCGGCGCTGATCGCGGATGGCAAGGCGCGCGAGCGCGTCTGGCTGATCGAGCATCCGCCACTCTACACTGCCGGCACCTCGGCCCGCGAGGCTGATCTGATCGAGCCCGAGCGCTTTCCGGTGCATCAGAGCGGCAGGGGCGGGCAGTTCACCTATCACGGTCCCGGCCAGCGCGTGGCCTATGTCATGCTCGACCTGAAGCGTCGCGATCCCGACCTCCGGCGATTCGTCGCCGCCCTCGAAGGCTGGCTGATCGGTACGCTCCAGCGCTTCAATGTCCGCGGCGAGCGGCGCGAGGACCGCGTCGGCGTCTGGGTGCGCCGGCCCGAGAAGGGGGCGGACTGCGAGGACAAGATCGCCGCGATCGGCATCCGCGTTCGGCGCTGGGTCTCGTTCCACGGCATCTCGCTCAATGTCGAGCCGGAACTCTCGCATTTCGGGGGAATCGTGCCCTGCGGCGTCAGCGACCAGGGCGTGACCTCGCTGGTCGATCTCGGGCTGCCGGTGACGCTTCCGGAAGTCGATTCGATGTTGCGCGCCGAGTTCGAACGGATCTTCGGGGCGACCGTTCTCGCCTGAGCTCCGACCAGGCCTTCATCCTTCGTTCACCATCCATTGACCAAAGCCGGACAACCTCCCGCCTTGGGATGAAACGGAAATGAGGACGACGATGATCCGGACAGTGATGTTCGCGGCCGCCTGCGCGGTCGTGCTGGGCGCCTGCACCACCACCGACAAGCGCATTGCCGGCGCGGCTGCAGGGGCCGGCACGGGGGCCCTCATCGGCGGGCCGATCGGGGCGGTCGCCGGTGGCGCGATCGGCGCTGTGGCAGCCCCTGCGGTGGTGCGCTGAGAGCGGGCGGATTTGCGCTCGCGCCCCTGCGCATCCGCGCCGGTTGGCGTTTTTCGCGTAGCGCGCCATAACCCGGCGAGGACATCTTCGCTTAAGGGAGCGTGCCGTGGCGGTCATCGAGAGCAAGGTCGATCTCAACTCGGCCCAGACACGCGCCAATGCCGAGGCCTGGGACGGCCTGCGCACTGAGTTGGCCCGGCACCGCACAACCGCCGCGCTCGGCGGCAATACCAAGTCGCGAGAGCGCCACACCGCGCGCGGAAAGCTGCTGCCGCGGGAGCGGGTGCTGCGCCTGCTCGATCCGGGTTCGCCCTTTCTCGAGATCGGGGCGCTGGCCGCCTTCGAGATGTATGACAAGGAGATCCACGGCGCAGGCATGATCGCTGGGATCGGCCGTGTTGCCGGGCGCGAGGTGATGGTCGTCTGCAACGACGCCACCATCAAGGGCGGCACTTATTATCCTATGACGGTGAAGAAGCATCTGCGCGCGCAGGAGATCGCACGCGAGAACCGGCTGCCTTGCATCTATCTCGTCGATTCCGGCGGCGCGAACCTGCCGCATCAGACCGATGTCTTCCCCGACCGCGAGCATTTCGGCCGGATCTTCTACAACCAGGCGACGCTTTCGGCCGAGGGCATCCCGCAGATCGCCGTCGTCATGGGCTCCTGCACCGCCGGCGGCGCCTATGTGCCGGCGATGTCGGACGAGACGGTGATCGTGCGCCGGCAGGGCACGATCTTCCTCGGCGGTCCGCCGCTGGTGAAGGCGGCGACCGGCGAGGTTGTCTCGGCCGAGGACCTTGGCGGCGCCGATGTCCATGCCAGGCTGTCCGGCGTCGCCGACCATTATGCCGGCGACGACACCCATGCTCTCGCCATCGCGCGCCGCATCGCCGCCAACCTGAACAGCGTCAAGCGCCCCGACATCGACATCGCCGAGCCGGTCGAGCCGCTCTACGACCCCGCCGAGCTCGAGGCGGTGGTGCCGACCGACCTGAAGAAGCAGTACGACATCCGCGAGGTCATAGCCCGACTCGTCGACGGTTCCGAATTCGACGAGTTCAAGCGGCTCTATGGCACGACGCTGGTCACCGGCTTTGCCCGCATCCACGGCATGCCGGTCGGCATCATCGCCAATAACGGCATCCTGTTTTCGGAGAGCGCGCTGAAGGGCGCGCATTTCATCGAGCTCTGCTGCCAGCGCCGCATTCCGCTGCTCTTCCTGCAGAACATCACCGGTTTCATGGTCGGCCGCGATGTCGAGACGCGCGGCATTGCCAAGGACGGCGCCAAGCTGGTCACGGCAGTTGCCTCGGCCCGCGTGCCGAAGATCACCGTGCTGGTTGGCGGCTCCTTTGGGGCCGGCAATTACGGCATGTGCGGGCGGGCCTATTCCCCGCGTTTCCTGTTTACCTGGCCCAACTCCCGTATCTCGGTGATGGGCGGCGAGCAGGCCGCGAGCGTGCTCGCGACCGTCCGCCGCGACAATATCGAGGCCGAGGGCAAGTCCTGGTCGGCTGAGGAGGAGGAGGCCTTCAAGGCCCCGATCCGCAACAAATACGAGGATGAGGGCTCGCCCTATCACGCAACCGCCCGGCTCTGGGACGATGGCATCATCCTGCCCTCGGAAACCCGCCGCGTGCTGGCGCTGGCCTTCTCCGCCTGCCTCAATGCCGAGGTGCCGGAGACCCGCTTCGGCGTGTTCAGGATGTAAGGCGGGGGCGTTGGCAGCGGGCTGAGAACGCAACCATCAGGCTCGCCTATATGGCGAGCACCCACGTCCTGAACGGAACCTGCTACAGGCGAATGCGCGGAGGCTCGGGACAAGCCCGAGCATGATGGGCACGGCTCATTCCTGCCGCTCTCCTTCCATGACAGGGGATACGCCGCATCACTTCTCGCCGAACTGGCGCTCCTTCTCGGCTATCTCCCGTAGCACCTGCTTTTTGGCCTGCTCGAACGGCCCCCTGCGACATCAGCGCGAGCACCGCCTTGTAGACCACACGGTCGCGGTCGGTCATCAGCGTGCGCATGGCCTCGCGATAGAAGAAGGCGTCCTCGCGTATGCAGGACCGGTGACGCCTGCCGCGCGGCTGGGGCAGAACTGCCAGAGCCCGGCGCGGTCGCCAATGCCGCGCAAGATCGCTTCGCGCTGCGCCTGGGCGGCCTGGAGCTCGGCGCCCGCTCGAGCCTGACGGAGGATTTTTCGTCATGGGGCATCGGTGGCTGCTGTTAGGGGCGCGATTTTCCTTCTCCCCCTGCGGGAGAAGGTGGCCGCGTAGCGGCCGGATGAGGGATTGCGCAACGCGTAGGACATTCGGCGCTTGATCTTTCCGGATTCCGGAACGCGCAGCGCGACCCCTCACCCCGACCCTCTCCCGCAGGGGGAGAGGGTGCGTGTAGCGCACGGCAAAACCCGCCCGTGCCGTCGCACGAACGTCGATCATCAGGGGCTGACGGACGCCGCGAGGCGCGAAACTTTTATCCGCTTCTGTTGAGCCAGGAATCCGCGCTCGAGTTTGTTCGCCCTGCCGGGCCGTTAATTTGCCGGGGCTTGAAGTTCGCTTTGGGCAATTGAAGACGCGGATGGTCAGGACAAGCCCCCGACCATGATGGGAGGCGGTTGGGCTGAGGTCAGTAGCCGGCTAGCCCAGCACAAAAGCCTCGTGCACGGCGCTCTGGACGCCACCGCCCATGATCGGTCCGCCGCCGGCGACGTGGATGGTGTCTCCGACCAGCGCAGCGCCGAGCCCGTGGCGGGGCGTCAGCATCGGGGCGTATTGCTCCCAGGCATCGGCAGCGGGGTCATAGGCCTCCATCTGGCCGAAGACGCGGTTGGTGCCTTCGCCGCCCATGACGAAGACCTTTCCACGGTAGAGCACCGCGCCATGGCCGGAGCGAGCGGTCGGCAAGGGGGCTCGGGGTGTCCATTTGTCGGTCGCCGGGTCATAGGCGTGGTGCAGGTTGGAGTTGGTGTGGAATGAGTCGACGCGGCCGCCGATGACATGAATCACGGGGCCAATGGCGAGCGTGCCGGTATGGTCGCGGCCGGTCGGCAGCGGCGCGACATGCTCCCAGGTGTCGGCCTTGGGATAGTAGACCAGGTGCCAGTCGACCGATTTCTTGGTGTCGAACGTGTCGCCGATGGCGCCGCCGATCGCATGCAACCGGCCATTCAGGCTGACGATCGCGGCTGAGCCGATGGCGCGGGGCAGCGGGCAGATCTCGTCCCAGACATTGCGCTTCGGGTCATAGACGAAGCAGCCGGAATGCGGCTTGCGATTCTGCTCCAGGAAGCCGCCGATCGCGTAGAGCTTTCCATCCAGGAAGGCGACGCCGACATGGTTGGCGCCTTGCAGCAACGGGGCGGCATCGCTCCAGCGATCGGAGGCCGCCTCGTAGACATGGTGATAGGGGCGGTCGACGCGCTGCTCGGCATACCCGCCGACGATGTGCATCTTGCCCTCATGCGCCGTCGCCCAGGCCATCTCGGAGCGCGGCATCGGCAGCGGCGCCTTCGTCTGCCAGCGGCCGGGGTTGGCGGCCTTCGGCGCAGGGGAGTCGAAGACGTTCTGCGTCTTCGCGAGTTCCGGCCTGTCGATGCGGCCGGGCTGATTCAGCCGCTCATAGGCGCCGCCATGGTGCTCGTGGCCCGGCTGCTGGGCCAGTACGGGTGCGGTTGCAAGCGTTGCGGCTCCGGTGGCGATGAAGCGGCGGCGGCTCAGGCTGGTCATGACGCGTCCTCCCTCGCTACAAGACTATGTCAGCCGCGGGCCTTGGCAAGCGAAAGGGCGGGGACAGGCTTGCGCCAAACCCTGTTCCGCATACTGCATACGCTGCTATGGTCCGGCCGCCTGAAACGGTTGAAATCACGGGAAACGCGAGGATACGCATGTCTGGGCACAACAAGGTCGCCATCATCACTGGCGCGGGTTCGGGCGTCGGTCGCGCCGTCGCGATCGCCTTCCTCAGGGACGGGTATCGCACGGTCCTCGCCGGGCGCCGGGCGGACGCGCTGGAAGAGACGATCAAGCTCTCGGGCGCCCCGGCCTCGCAGGCGCTCGCCGTTTCGACCGACGTGACCGACCAGGCCTCGGTGAGGAACCTCTTTGCCAGGACGAAGGAGGCTTTTGGCCGCCTCGACGTGCTGTTCAACAATGCCGGCGTCAATGCGCCGGGTGGCATCCTGCTCGAGGATCTATCACTGGAGCAGTGGCAGGCGGTGGTCGACACCAACCTGACCGGGCCGTTCCTGTGCACGCAGGAGGCCTTCAAGCTGATGAAGGACCAGAGCCCGCGCGGCGGTCGCATCATCAACAACGGCTCGATCTCGGCGCAGGTGCCGCGCCCGAACTCGGCCGCCTATACCGCGACCAAGCATGCGATCAGCGGCCTGACCAAGACCGCCTCGCTCGACGGGCGCAAATACGACATCGCGGTCGGCCAGGTCGATATCGGCAATGCACTCACCGAGATGGCGCAGAAGATGACGACCGGTGTGCCGCAGGCCGACGGCTCGACCAAGGTCGAGGCGGTGATGGATGTGGCGCATGTCGCCTCCACCGTGCTGCACATGGCGAGCCTGCCGATCGAGGCCAATGTGCTGTTCGTCACCGTGATGGCGACCAAGGCACCGCTGGTCGGGCGCGGCTGACATTATGGCGTCATGGCCGGGCCTGTCCCGGCCATGACGCCTTGCGTCGCCTCCTCTTTGCAGGACAGTGGGATGCCGGCCTTGAGGAGCGTCTTCCATGTCCGCGTTCGAGTCGAACACGCCGTTTGAAGACATGGATGGTCGGGATGCGCGAGGCCATGACAGCAAGGCGCAGGCGCGCATTGCCCGCGCCTATCGCCTGACCATCTGGGGCATCGCGCTCGGCATCTTCCTGTTCGCCGCGCATGTCGTGCTCTGGGCGCGCGGCATCGGCAACACCCAGCTGCTCAAGGATGGCGTCGACTGGGTTTATGACGTCCTGCTCTACGGGATCGCCGCACTGGTCTTCGGCCGCGACGAGCGGGCCGAGCGCTTGGCTGCGCTTGGCATCGGAGCCGTCATGGCAGTCGCCGGTATCCACACGCTCTATGATCTCTGGGACAAGATCGTCAGCCCAAGGCCGATCGAGGTCTGGACGCTCGGGTTCTCCGCGGCGAGCGCGATCGTCATCGCCATCCTGATCGTCGGCCTGCTCTGGCGCTTCCGCCGCGAGACCAATCCGGTGATCAAGGCAACCTGGCTGTCCAGCCGCAACGACGTGATCTCGACCACCGGCTTTGCGCTGCTTGGCCTCGTCGCCCGCGTCGCACCGGTGCGTTGGCCGGAATATCTGTTCGACCTCGTCGTGGTCGGCATCTGCTTCCAGGCGACCTGGGCGATCTGGAAGGCCGCCCAGCCTCAGGATAAAAGCCTCCCGGCGGAAGCCTGAGGAGGCGTTTTCGGAAAGGATCTTCCCTAAGGCGGTCGCCGGAGGACGGCTCTTGTGCGCGTCCGGCAAACCAAGAATCCAGTTCGGCTTGTTCCGCGCCTCCTCGCGAAGGCTGGGAGGGACGTAGCGCGAAGAGCTGCGCATCCGTAGATGCGCAATGGCGCGCAGACATCGCTGTGCGGATTGCTATAACGGGGCAGACGTTCAAAGGACGCCGCCCATGACGATCGCCGAGAAACTGCCTTCCATCCTGATTGCCAATCGCGGCGAGATCGCCTGCCGCGTCATCCGGACAGCCAGGCGCCTGGGGCTGCGCACCATTGCGGTCCATTCCGACGCCGATGAGGATGCGCTCTTCGTGCAGATGGCGGACGAGGCCTATCGGATCGGTCCCGCGCCGGCCCGCGAAAGCTATCTCGACGCCGAGAAGATCCTGGCCGTTGCCCGGCAGGCGAATGCCGCCTGCATCCATCCGGGCTACGGCTTCCTCTCCGAGAACGCCGATTTCGCCGATGCCTGCGCCGCTGCCGGCATCGTCTTCGTCGGCCCGCCGGCCTCGGCGATTCGCGCCATGGGCTTGAAAGACGCAGCCAAGGCTCTGGTCGAGACGGCAAAGGTGCCGGTGGTGCCGGGCTATCACGGTGTCGAACAGGATGTCGGCTTCCTCGCCAGGCAAGCCGAAGGCATCGGCTATCCCGTGCTGATCAAGGCGGTCGCGGGCGGCGGCGGCAAGGGCATGAAAAAGGTCGACCGACCCGAGGATTTCGCCGACGCGCTCGCCAGCGCCCAGCGTGAAGGCAAGAGCGCCTTTGGCGATGCGCGCGTGCTGGTGGAAAAATACGTGCTCTCGCCGCGCCATGTCGAAATCCAGGTCTTTGGCGACAGCCATGGCAATGTCGTCCACCTCTACGAGCGCGACTGCTCGCTGCAGCGCCGGCACCAGAAGGTGATCGAGGAGGCACCGGCACCGGGCATGAGCGCCGAGGTGCGTATGGCGATGGGCAAGGCAGCCACCGAGGCAGCGCGTGCTGTCGGTTACGTTGGCGCCGGCACGGTCGAATTCATCGCGGATGGGCGCGAGGGCCTCAAGGCTGACCGCTTCTACTTCATGGAGATGAATACGCGGCTCCAGGTCGAGCATCCGGTCACGGAGGCGATCACGGGGCTCGATCTGGTCGAGCTCCAGCTCAAGGTCGCGGCCGGCGAGCCGCTCGGCTTCACCCAGGCCGATGTGAAGGCGAACGGGCATGCGGTCGAAGCGCGGCTCTATGCCGAGGATCCCGAAAAGGGATTCCTGCCGTCGACCGGCAAGCTCTGGGCGCTGCAATTCCCCGAGGGAGAGGGTATCCGCATCGATACCGGCGTCGAGGCCGGCGACACGGTGACGCCGTTCTACGATCCGATGATCGCCAAGGTCATCGCCCATGGCGCCGACCGCGATGAGGCGCTCGACCGGCTGGCAGAGGCGCTGGGCGAAACGATCGTCGCCGGACCGCGCACCAATCTCGCCTTCCTCAAGCATCTGGCCGAGGCCGAGGGCTTCCGGCAGGGGCCATTCGATACCGGTTTCATCGACCGCAATCTCGATGCGTTGGGTGCCGTGCCGCAGCCGCTCGATGCCGCGGCGGTGGCTGCTGCCGCCCTGCAGCTCGAGGAGCAGCGCCAGGAGGCCGGCATCGTCGCAGCGGCAGCCCATGAGGGCGGGGCGCTTTCGCCCTGGGTGGTTCCCGATGCCTTCTCGCTGATGCCACGCCAGCCGCTCGGCCTGCCGCTCTCAGTCGATGGCGAACGGATCGATGCCCGGATCGAGTGGCATGACGAAGGTGCGCGCGTCAGCCTGCCTGGCCATGAGATCGATGAGGGCGAGCACGAGATCACGCTGGCGCAGGCCGAGCGTGGCGTCTGGTTCGCGCTGCACCGCGGGCGACAGACCACGGTTTCGCTCTTCAATCCGTTCTCGGTCGATCTCGATGCGGCCGCGGGCTCTGGGGGCGTCATCAAGGCGCCGATGCATGGCAAGCTGATCGCGCTCTTCGTCCAGCCCGGCGAGCTGGTCACCAAGGGCCAGCGGCTCGCGATCGTCGAAGCGATGAAGATGGAGCATGTGCTGACGGCTCCGCGTGACGGCACCGTGACCGAAGTCGCAGGCCAGCCGGGGGCGCAGGTGGCGGAGGGTGCCAAGGTGGTGGTGCTGGGGGAATAGAGCTCGAGCTGACTTCGCTCATCCCAGCGTTGCTGACCTGCTATCGTTGATCCCGCTGCTGCGCTCCAACGGGATGGCGTAGCGTCAGCCGAGAACCTGCCCGGCTCTAGGTTTCACCGAGGAGCGCTGCAGCCCTCTCCGCGATGGCGAAATTGATCTCTGCCGGATCGTCGTCGCCGAGAAACCAGGCGGCCGACAACCCGCACCAGGCCAGGATCTAGCGGAGTAGTCGGCGGCGTTCCAGCCCCGATTTCTCCAGAACGATCTCCAGCCGACGCTCGAAGTAGCCCGGGACGATGGCGACCGGCGGATCGGGGTCGGCGAGATCGGGATCGCAGAACAGGATCGTGTACTCGAAGGCTCGGTCGCCGATGACGCATTTCGGGTCGATGGCGAGCCAGCCGCGCGTCTCGAAATCGAGCACGTTGTCGTGGTGGAGATCGGCATGCAACGGCACGATCTCGTGCTGCGCCGCCAGTAGTTCTGTCGCAGCCGCGGCAGAGTGCGCCAGGATGCCTCCCCTCTGCGCCGCCATTGGAAACAGGTCGGCAAACCAGGTTTCGAGCGGGATGAGGCCGGCCGGCGCCGGGCCGCGCGGCTTGTGCAATGCTGCGATCGCCTCGCACAGGATCGCCGTCGCCTCATCATCGGTATCGGCGCCGCTGCGAGCCATGGCGGAAAGTGAACGCCGGCCGGTCGCGCGTTCGAGCAGCATGGCGTCGCCGGTGGGACTGCGGGCGAGCAGGCGCGCCGCACCCTCGCCAGCCCAGTATTCCAGCGGCAGGTAGCCGAGGCGCTCGTCCGGCACCTCCGGCAGCTTCAGCATGGTCGGCGCGCCGTCATGCCTGACGGGGAGGAGGTGGCTGCTATGGGTGACGATCGGGGCACCATCCGGCTCCAGGCCCCAGCGTGCGAGATGGGCGGCGAAGTCATAGGCCGGCATGGGGTCTCAGGTGGTCTGCGTTCGATTGCGGCCGATCAGCGGATATTGCTCGACCTCGTAGATCTGGCCCGAGACCGGCGCGCTGTCATCGGAGAGCCAGAAGGCGGTGTGGGCGGCGATCTCGTCGGGCTGCATGATCCGGCCGGTCGGGGCGAAGATCGGCGAAACATGGTTCTGCCAGCCCGGCTCGCGCCCTTCGCGCTGCTGGGTCGCGTCCTCGTTCGCGGTGAAGGTCCAGCCGACATTCAGGGCGTTGACCCGGATGCGTTCCTGCCCGAGCGCATCGGCGAGATTGCGGGTCATCGTCGTCAGCGCGCCCTTCGACATGGAATAGACCGTCAGATCACTCTGGCCGCAGAGCGCGTTGATCGAACCGACCGTGACAATGGCGCCTCCGGATTTCTGCAGGCGGAATGCGGCGATGGCCGCCTCGGCGCATAGAAGCGGGGCACGGGTGTTGATCGCGAAGACATGGTCGAAGAAGGCGGCCGTGGTCTCGCCGATGATGCCGCGCGGATAGATGCCGGCGTTGTTGACCAGCCCGTCGATGCGGCCAAAGGCCCGGACGGTGGCATCGACGAGCACTTGGGCGGTCGCGGGTTCGGCGAGGTCGCCGGTCGCGCCCTGCGTGGAGGCTCCGAGCTTAGCGCAGGCCGCAGCAACGTGCTCCTCATCATGGCCATGAACCAGGACCTGGGCGCCGTCGGCGACGAGTCGCTCCGCCATCGCATAGCCGATGCCCGATGTGCTTCCGGTGACGAGAATGGCCTTGCCAGCAAGTCCGCGCATGTTCTGGGTCTCCTTCTCCTGTTAGTGAGGTATCGCGTCTCTCGGCCGTCGTCATCCCGGGCTAGCGCAAGCTGAGCCTGGACACGGCTGAGAGTGGGCGATTCCGCCTCTGTGGAGAAACTCCGGCAACGCTGGCCCGGTTCGCCGGCGGGGATTAATGTGCGCCCATGGCCTTGCATCTGCTCAAACTCTGCGTCGGCGCCGAATCCATCCGCGATCTCGAGGAATGGGTCGAGGAACAGATGGCGCTGATGCGCCGGCTCGGCCGGCCGGAGGAACAGACCCATACCACCCGTATGGTGCCGAAGCGCGTCGAGGAGATCGTGGATGGTGGTTCGCTCTATTGGGTGATCAAGGGGCAGATCTCGGCGCGCCAGCGACTGACAGATATCCGGCCTTTCACTGATGGCGAGGGCATCGGGCGCTGCCATCTGGTGATGGAGCCGGTGGTGATCCCGGTCGAACCACGGCCGTTCCGCCCCTTCCAGGGCTGGCGCTACCTGCAGCCCAAGGACGCCCCGCGCGACATCGGCCAGCATGGCGGCGACCTCGCCGAAATGCCTGAGGAGATGCGGCGCGAACTGGCTGGGCTGGGGCTGCTTTAGCCCCGTACTCTATGGCCGAGCCAGCTTTCATCCGGACAGCCGACGTATCTCGCGCGGTGGTCTTCCGCCGCACGCCAGAGCCCGGGCGTCGATCCCACGAACGGCAAGCTTGATGCCCGAGTTCGTTCCTAAAGGGAACGCGGGTTGGATCGCGTCCCGCGAGCGCGGATCCTGAGCTAACCCCTCACACGGAAATATTGTCGATCAGCCTCGTTCCGCCGAGGCGCGCCGCCACCAGCAGCCTGATCGGGCCGTCGGCCAGTCCGGTGACGGGCGCCAGCGTCTCGGCGTGGCGGGCCTCGAGATAGTCGAGCTCGAATCCAGCCGTGATGATTTCGCTTTGTGCCTCGCCAACCGCCTGGAAGAGCGGGTCCTCGTTGCGGATGCGCATGGCAAGGTTCTGCATGACACGGTGGAGCAGGGGCGCCAGCGCGCGTTCCTCGGGCGAAAGGTAGCGATTGCGTGAGGACATCGCGAGGCCGTCCGGTTCGCGATGGGTCGGTGCCGGGATGATCTCGATGCCGAGATCGAGATCTGCCGCCATCCGCGTCACCACCTTGAGCTGCTGGTAGTCCTTCTCGCCGAAGACGGCGCAATCAGCCCGACTCTGCGTGAACAGCTTGCAGCAAATTGTTGCGACACCTTCGAAATGCGTCGGGCGGAAGCGGTCGTCGAGGCCGACGGCGGCGGGCCCGAGCAGCAGCACGCGGCTGGCAAAGCCCGGTGGGTACATCTCCTCGACCGAGGGGAAGAAGATCGCGTCCGCCTGCGCCGTTTCCAGCAGGCTGCGGTCATTGTCGAACGTGCGGGGATATTTCTTGAAATCCTCGTGCGGGGCGAACTGCGTCGGATTGACGAAGATCGAGACCACAACACGCCGCGCATGCTGCTGGGCCAGTTTCACCAGCGCGATATGGCCCTCGTGCAGGGCGCCCATAGTCGGCACCAGGGCGACCCTTTCGCCTGCTGCGTGCCAGCCCGCTACCGCCCGGCGCAGGTCCCGGACCGTCTCCACCACTGCTACCTGCGTCATCGGTTCTTTCTCCATCGGCCGGAGACGGGTAGCAAATGCCGGGGCGATGGCCAATATCAGGTTTGGATTCGAGTTTGGCAGCCTGATGCGCCTGGGACCCTGATGACGCGAGAGACTGACAAGGCGGTAGGCAAGGCGGCGGGCGTTTCGCCCAGTGCGCCACAGGCCGGCCGTTCCGCGCCCGGCGAGATCGACAAATTCCTCGGCGCGGCCAAGCAGCTCGCGCCGCTCGCGACCGGGCAGGCCGGCCGGCTCGTTTTCGCGCTCGATGCCACGATGAGCCGCCAGCCGACCTGGGACTTGGCCTGCTCGCTCCAGGCAAGGATGTTCGAGGTCGCCGCCGGTTCCGGCGGGCTCGCCGTGCAACTTGTCTATTTCCGCGGCTTTGCCGAATGCCGCGCCTCGAGCTGGATTGGCGAGCCGCGCCGCCTGACCGGGCTGATGACGAAAATTGCCTGCGAAGGCGGGCAGACGCAGATCTCCCGCGTCCTCAAGCACGTTCGCGACGAGGCAAAGGCCGTGCCGGTGCGCGCCTTCGTCTTCGTTGGCGATGCGATGGAGGAAGATGTCGACACGCTTGCCGCTCTTGCCGGCGAACTCGGGCTGCGTGGCATTCGCGGTTTCATGTTCCAGGAAGGGGTCGATCCGGCGGCAAGCGCTGCGTTCGCCACCATCGCGCGGCTGACCGGCGGCGCATATGCGCGTTTCGACGCGAATGCACCGGGCTCGCTGCTCGATCTGCTGCGCGGTGCGGCCGCCTATGCCAGCGGTGGGCGCGAAGCGATGCTGAAGCTCGCCGGCGCGAGCCCTGCAGTGAAGGGCTTGATCGCCGCCATGGATGGAGGCCGTCGGTGACGCTGCTTTACGGGATCGCCGTCCTGATTCTGATCTGGTGGATTTCCAAGCTTTTCACCGGGGCCAATCCGCAGCTGCTGGCGAAGGCTCTGAAAACCCTGGGGGGCGTTCTTTCGCTCGGCGTCGCCGCTCTCATGATGCTGCGCGGCCGGCTAGACATGGCGATCTTCGTCGGCGGTATCGGGGCCTGGCTCCTCGGCTGGAGCGCCTATGGGCCGGGCGGAATGCGCTTTCCCTGGAGCGGCGGCTCCCGGGAGACACCGGGCGCGCGCTCGCGCGTCTCGTCGACACTGCTCGAGATGGAACTCGACCATGACAGTGGCGGCATGACCGGTAAGGTCAAAGCCGGCGCCTTCGCCGGTCGCGATCTCGATGCCTTGAGCCTCGACGAGATCGCCCGTCTGATGCGGGACTGCCTGGCGCAGGACCTGGAGGGAGCGCGGTTGCTAGAGGCTTATCTCGACCGCCGGACGCCCGGCTGGCGTGAACACGCTGATGGTCACCGCGACGCGGGGCAGGACGGCGCGGCGCGCCCGGGCGCGATGACGCAGCAGGAGGCCTACGAGATCCTGGGGCTTCAGCCTGGGGCGGGCGAGGAGGCGGTCCGCGAGGCCCATCGAGCCCTGATGAAGCGGATCCACCCGGATGCCGGAGGCACCAGCGGGCTTGCTGCTCGCGTCAATCAGGCCAAGGATGCTCTGCTGAAGTGAGATTCCGGGCTGGAACGACATGGCTGAGGTCCTTTCCCAGTTCGTTCAGCCGCGGGTGGCGAAGCAGGAGAAGCCGTCGCGCTTGAGCTTGGCGCAGGCATTCTGAGCGTCCTTCGGATCCTCGAAGCCGGCGAAGCGGGCGCGGAAGAGCGTGGTGCCGCCCTTCTCGACCTTCTCGGTGAAGGGGGACGCCTCGGCGAGCGGGCCGGCAGCCTTGGCGCGGGCCTTGGCCAGGATATCCTTGGCCTTGGCCTCGTCATCGGTGGCGCCGAGCTGGATCACCCATTTGCCGGACGGGATCGCGGTGGCGCCGCTGCGCGCATCGCTGGCCTTGCTGTTGTCCTGGGCCTTGGCGAGCGTGGTGGTGCCGGCAGAGGAGGCCTTTGGCTGGGCGATCGCCGGGGCGACTTCAGGCTGGCGCAGTTCGACCTTGGCGGGTTCAGGCGTCCGAGCGACCGGCTTTTCCTCAGGCTCGGCGACCTTCGCGATCGACGAGGTGACATCGACATTCGCCGGCGGGCGCAGGACCTTGCCGTCAACGGGCGGGGCGCCGATCGACCAGCGCATGGCCGAAGGCGTCGTCGTCGCGGTGACGGGACGCATGCCGGAGATCGGCAGCGGCTGGGCGCCGAGGTTGATCGGGCGCGGCGGCGCGATCGGTGTCGTGGTGGCCGCGGCATAGGCGCGGGCAGCCGCCGGAATTTCCGGTTCGCTCTCGACGCGCGGGCGCGGCACCGGCATCGGCGCGGGCTCGCTGGCGGCGACATGCTGGACGGGAGCGGCGGCGACCTGGGTCGCCTGACGCGGACGCTCCTGCACCGGCTCGGCCTCGGCGACCATCGGCGCGGACCGTCCGCCGGTCGCGGCGCGCGGCAGGTTGGCCACGACCAGATCGGCCATGATCTTGTCGCGGCTGGCGCCGGAGCGGCCGCCGAGCACGACCGAGACGATCTGGCGGCCGTCCGACTTGGCCGAGGTCATCAGGTTGAAGCCCGAGGCGTTGGTGTAGCCGGTCTTGATGCCGTCCACGCCCTCGACACGGCCGAGCAGCTTGTTGTGGTTGCGATAGGCGCCGCCCGCATAGTTGAACACACGGGTCGAGAACATCGGGTAATAGCGCGGGAAGCGTTCCTGGATCGCGCGGGCGAGAATGGTGAGGTCGCGCGCCGTCGTCAGGTTCGGTGGATTATGCGGCAAGCCATGCGGATTGTAGAAGCTGGTCCGGCTCATGCCGAGCGAGCGAGCGCGCGCCGTCATCATCCGCGCGAACTCGTCCTCGGAGCCACCGACATTCTCGGCCACCGCCATGGCGACGTCATTGGCCGATTTGGTGATCAGCGCCATGATCGCGTCGCGCACCTCGATCGTCTCGCCGGGTGCGAAGCCGATCTTGGACGGCGCCTGACGCGCCGCGTAGGACGAGACCGTCAGTTCGGAATTCATGTTGAAGCGGCCGCGCTCGAGCTGCTCGAACAGCAGATAGAGCGTCATGACCTTGGTGAGGGAGGCGGGGATGCGCGGGGCATCCTCATTGCTCGCGTGCAGCGTGCGACCGCTCTTCACGTCGACGACCATCGCCGCATAAGGGGGCGTGTAGCCGCCACCCACATGGCGCCGCTTCTTGCGTGCGGCCTCGGCAGGGGACGCGGCCACGCTGAGCGCGACGGCGACAACACCGATCAGTCCGACAAGTGCGCGAAGGCGCACGCGTCGGGAACCAACGCTACCAGAACTCATGCAACCCGCCTCAACCCAGTACTACTGTTCCCCGGTCTCCGCGGCGTCTGGCGACGTGGCGCGAAGGACACAGTTAGGAAGGTTAGGACGATGCGGTTACGGAGCCGTTAAACGGCGAAAGATCGTGAGGCGATCCCGCTCCCGGATGGGCTCCGGGCAGAATAATATTACGTAGCGTTTGATGCATTGCAGCGCGGCCTTGACTTTCATGTTGCGCTGCACAATATACCAGAAGTCCCCGGTGGTGAACAGTTTCATCAGGCCTTGGGGCATGGAAACAGGGCCTACGGGCTCGCCAGCAAGGAGGCAACGCTAACGCGTTGTGGGAAGTATGATCCAGCAGTTCGAGACGATCCAGAAGGCTTCCAAAGAGAACGTTGATGCGGCCCTGAAGGCCTTCGGCGTCACCTCGAAGGGCGTGCAGACCATTGCCGTCGAAACCACCGACTATGCCAAGAAGTCCTTCGAGGCCGGCACTGCCGCCATCGAGAAGCTGGCCGGCGTCAAGACGCTCGACAAGGCGCTTGAGATCCAAGCCGACTTCATCAAGACCTCGTTCGAGGGCGCCGTTGCCCAGATGACCAAGATGGGCGAGCTCTACAGCGCGCTGGCCAAGGATGCCTACAAGCCGTTCGAAGGCATTGTCGCCAAGGTCACCCCGACCGCCAAGTGACGCCTGGCCTGATGCGCGCCGCCTCACAGCGGCGCGATGCCAGGCGGTTGAGTTGAGTTTCGGGAGCCCGGCCATCTGGTCGGGCTTCTCTTTTGGGGCGGTAGGAGTCAAGCAAAGGCTCTCCTCGCGGGATGATAGAGCCCGCGGCTGATCGCGTTGGCTGATTGCCGACAAGCATCTGCAAAGCGCAGCGCGATGGCGAGGT
>NZ_JPKG01000039.1 GCF_000735605.1 Allobosea sp. LC85 | reverse complement strand
CATTACAGTTGCGCTTATTGTGGGTCTCTGAATCCATCGGTCACCATGATTCGGAGATCATGGATGACGGGTGCCTCGATCGAGACGACGCTGGAGCTTTGGGCTTCGTCGTTGCGGGATGTTAAGGCGCGGATTGCGCCGTTGTTCACGCAGGCGCGGGTGGCGGCGTCGGCAGGGCTGTTTCTCGATGGCCTGCTGGGTGACGAGCGGCGCAAGACCGGCTGGATGCGGGCGGAGGCAGCCGGCGATCCCGGCCCCTGGCGGCAGCAGGCGCTTCTGGGACGCGGTCGCTGGGATGCCGATGCGTTGCGCGAGCTGGTGCGCGATTACGCGATGGAAACCCTGGCCGACCCAGACGCCGTGCTCGTTCTGGACGAGACCGGCTTCCTGAAGCAGGGCAAGGCATCGTGCGGCGTGGGACGCCAGTACACAGGTTCGGCCGGCAAGATCACCAACTGCCAGATCGGCGTGTTCGCCGCCTATGTCTCGCGCCACGGCCATGCCTTCATCGACCGGGCGCTGTATCTGCCCAAGGCCTGGACGGGCGACGCGGATCGGATGGCGGCGGCGCATGTGCCGGCGGAGACGGTCTTTTCGACCAAACCTGCTCTGGCCCTGGCCATGATCAAGCGAGCGATCGCCGCCGGCACCCCTTTCAGCTGGGTCGCCGCCGACAGCGTCTATGGCGTCGGCGACATCGAGATCGCGTTGCGTCGAGCCGGCAAGGGCTATGTCCTCGGCGTCAACGCCAATCATCATTTTGGCTCCTGGACCGGCAAGCCGCCGGTCGCCGGCACGGCCGAGGAGATCGCGGGCGCGCTTGACCCCGCCCTCTGGAAACGCCTGTCGGCCGGTGCCGGGACAAAGGGCAAGAGGCTTCACGACTGGGCCTATTGCGAACTCGCCGATCTCGACGCAGCCGAATATGACGAGAGCCGATCCGGCCTCTGGACGCGGGGGCTCCTGATCCGCCGCCACATCGGCGATGGCGCTCTGGCCTTCTTCTCCACATGGTGTCCGGCTGGAACGAGCGTCGAGACCCTGGTCGAGGTCGAAGGTCATCGCTGGGCGATCGAGGACAGCTTCGAGACCGCCAAGAACGAACTCGGGCTCGATCACAACGAAACCCGCTCCTGGCATGGCTGGCACCGTCACGTCTCGCTCGTCATGCTCGCCTTCGCCATGATGGCCGCAATCCGCCACCGCGCCAATGCGCCGCCGCCCCCAAAAAGCATCCGAACGGCTTCCCGGAAACCCAAACGTCCCTGATCCGCTGGTCCGTCCAGGAGATCCGCCGCATCGCCGTCAGGCTCGCCCAGCGACGCATCAAGCCAGCGCACGTCATCGCATGGTCGCTCTGGCGAAGAGCCCATCAAGCCATCGCTCAGCAAGCTCACGTTAAATCAAAAAGGCAACTGTAATGCTA
>NZ_JPKG01000038.1 GCF_000735605.1 Allobosea sp. LC85 | reverse complement strand
CGCCCGATCTCGCCGGATTTCCAGCGCCGATAGGTCCGCAGCGGCAGATCAACCAGCGTCGCTGGCTTGCTCGTCGGCTACGCCCCAAGCGCGAAAAGGATTGAGCGCGGCGCGGAACATGGCGCCGGTCTCGTCATCGCTGATTGGGGCGGCCGCGCAGTGTCGCTCTATTTTTCGGCCGCCCTATTTTTCGGACGTCGCCGCCGGCTTGATCTCGTGCCTCAGGATCAGCGGCGTCTGAGCCAGCGCAAAGGCCATGGTCAGCGGCATCACGCCCCAGACCTTGAAGGCGACCCAGAAATCCTGTGTCTGCGTGCGCCACACGATCTCGTTCAACGCCGCAAGGACAAAGAAGAACAGGCCCCAGCGGAAGGTGAGCTTGCGCCAGCCCTCCTCGTCGAGCTGCAGGACGGTTTCGAGCACCAGCGCCAGCAGCGAGCGCCCGAAAAGCAGTCCGCCAAGCAGCAAGCAGCCGAACAGCGTGTTCACGATGGTCGGCTTCACCTTGATGAAGAAGGCATCGTCGAGTGCCAGCGTCAGCCCGCCAAAGACAGTCACCACCACCGCGTTGACGATCGCCATGCGCGGCAGATGGTGGAGCAACACGCGCGACAGGACGAGCGAGACAAGCGACGCCACGATGAAGATGCCGGTCGCGACAAAGATGCGCCGGTCTTCGGCGACGCCGAACAGGCGATCGCCATAGGAATTGGCGAAAAAGAAGATAGCCAGCGGCCCGAACTCGAGGCCGAGCTTGAGCAGCGGGTTAACGCCCTTTTCCTTCGTCGTCCCGGCCAGACTCTCGCTCACGCGGCTTCTCCCAATCCAGCGACCGCTCGTGCAAAATCACGGGCGGAAAATGGTTCCAGATCCTCGACACTCTCGCCGACACCGATGAAATGCACCGGCAGGCCAAACTGGGCCGCGAGCGCCACCAGGATGCCCCCTCGCGCCGTGCCGTCGAGCTTCGTCATCACCAGCCCGGTCACGCCAGCCGTCTCGCGAAAGGCCTCGACCTGCGAGATGGCATTCTGGCCCACCGTCGCGTCGAGCACCAGCAAGGCTGCATGCGGCGCTTCCGCGTCGAGCTTGCGGATCACCCGCACCACCTTGGCGAGCTCATCCATCAACCCGGCCTTGTTCTGCAGCCGGCCGGCCGTATCGACGAGAAGAATATCGACCCCGCTGGCCCTGGCCTTCTGCAGCGCCTCAAAGGCCAGTCCCGACGCGTCCGCACCCTGCTGGCCAAAGACGACCTCTGCACCGGTGCGCTCGCCCCAGACCTTGAGCTGCTCGATCGCAGCCGCGCGGAACGTATCGCCGGCCGCGAGCATCACCGACTTGCCCTCGGCCCGGAATTTCGCAGCCAGCTTGCCGATCGTCGTCGTCTTGCCGGAGCCATTGACCCCGACCATCAGGATCACGAACGGCTTTTTCGTGACGTCGATCGCCAGCGGGTGCGCCACCGGCGTCAGGATGCTTTCGACCTCGCGCGCCAGGATGGCTTTCACCTCCTCTGGCTCGATCTGCTTGTCATAGCGTCCCTCGCCGACCGCCTTGGCGACGCGCGCCGCGGTGGCGAGTCCGAGATCGGCCTGGATCAGGATGTCTTCAAGATCCTCCAGCGTGGCCGCATTGAGCTTGCGCTTGGTGAAGAGCTCGGTGATGCCGGTGGTCAGCGCCGAGGAGGTGCGAGAGAGCCCTTCCGTCAGCCTGCGCCACCAGCTGCGCTTCGGCTGCGGCACCGGAGTCGACTCCGCGGGTTGTCCCGATGCCACAGGCGGGACTGGCGCAGGCTCGGGCTCGGGCGCCGGTTCGGCTTCCACCTCCGGCATCGCGATTGGCAGAGGCGCGGCCTCGCCAATGAGCAGATCGGGCGCGATGGGGGCGTCCGCTTCAGCGTCAGGAGCCGGCTCGGCCGCGGCATCCGGCAAATCCGGGGAGGGTTCGGCCGCGCTCTCCGGAGCAGGCTTGGACTGTTCCTGCTCCAGCCCGAACAGCCTCGAAAAGAAGCCGCGCTTTTTCGGTTCGCTCTCGCTCATCACTCGTCCCGTCATCCTGCAGGCCGGGCGCCCGAGTTGCGCCACACCGCTGGTTTGGATAGCGCAATGCCATGAGCAGACCGGATCAACCAGCAATTTCGCGCGAGACCCCAGAGCCGGCCTTGCCGGTGCCCCTGCTTTATCGCGACGCGATGATGCTGGTGATCGACAAGCCGGCTGGCCTGCCCTCGCATCGCGGCCCGCAGGCAAGGCGGCGCATCATCCCCGTACTGACCGATTATCTCGACGCTTTGCGCTTTGGCCTGCCACGACGGCCGGAAGCCGCCCACCGGCTCGACAAGGATACCTCCGGCTGCCTCATCCTCGGCCGCCATCCACGCGCGATGGCCGAGCTCAACCAGTTGTTCCGCGACGGCCGCATCGACAAGACCTATTGGGCTATCGTCGAGGGTGCCCCGCCAGACGACGAAGGCCTGATCGACCTGCCCCTCGCCAGGCGCTCTCCCGAACGCGGCTGGTGGATGAAGGTCGACCCGGAAGGGTTGCCTTCACAAACCCGTTATCGGGTACGGGGTCGCGTGGACGGCTTGACCTGGCTCGAACTCGTGCCGCTCACCGGCCGCACGCATCAATTGCGGGTGCATTGCGCAGCCTCGGGCTGGCCCATGCTGGGGGACGAAGTCTACGGCTCGGCGCCGCGCGACGGCGGACCAGGGCTCCAGCTCCATGCCCGAGGCATCAGCGTTCCGCTCTATCGCAAGCGCGAGCCGGTCAGAATCGAGGCGTCCCCGCCTTCACACATGCTGGAGGCGCTCGGGCGCTGCGGCTGGAGCAAATCTTTCGAGAATCCTAACGCTGCTGCCGAGCAGGGCGAGCCGTCATCAACCCTTCGCTAATTTGAGCTTGCTATCGCTACGGAACAGCAACCGGAGCGTGTATGAATGCCGGAGACAGCGACCTTGAGCAGCAGAGCCGGGCCCGGCGGGCTCATGACGCTCGAAATAGCGCGCCAATCCGTGCGTGAGGCCGGCGCGGACGCGCCGCTGGCGACACTGCTCTCCTGGGTCCAAGATTATCTGATGAGAGGTCATGCCGATCTCGGCCGGCCCGGCGCCGTCTGCCCCTTCACACGGCAGGCCGCCCGGCTCGATACCGTCCGCCTCGGCATTTCCGATGAGCACGCCCTGGATGAGGACGCAGCCTTCGCCCTGGTTCGCAACGGCTTCGGTGCGCTCGATGCCATCCCCAGCAGGGCTGGCATGCAGCATCTCCGCACGGTGATCATCGGTTTCCCGGATTGTGACAATTCCGACGGCATCGCCATGCTCAAGCGCGTCCAAAACCGTCACAAATTCTACTCGCTGCGGCGCAACCGCATGATCGGGCTGATGCATGCGACTTCGGAGGCGCCAGGCCTCTGGAATTCCGGCTTCCGGCCGCTTCGCGCGCCTCTGCCTGTCATCGCCATCCGCCACATGGTCGAGCATGACGCGCCCTTCGCAGCCAGACACCCGCTGCTGCTCCTGCCCTATCTCGCCCGCTTCCCGGTCACAGGGTCGAGGCGGCTGATCGCCCATCTGCGCGCCGGAGCCGAATGATGAGCAAGCGGCGGGAAGGCTCGGAGATCGGCGGAGCCGTGACGACGGAAGTCATCACCGAACGCGATGGCTTTCTCGCGCTCCAGCCGGAATGGGACGCGTTGTTTAGCCGCGCGGCCCTGCCGCATCAGGTCTTCCAGAGCCACGTCTTCCTGAAGCACTGGGCCGCCCATTATCTCGAGGGGCATGGCCGGCTCAGCATCGTCATCGCACGCCGCCAGGGTGTCCTTGCGATGATCTGGCCACTCGTCCGGCAGCGCCGCTGCAGCCTCGAGACGCTCCGCTTCATGGGCATCCCCGTGGCGCAATTCGGTGACATCCTCGTCGAGCCCGGCCCCGACCGCGATACTCTGTTGCGAGCAGGATGGCGCGCCATGGGCGCGCTGGGCGCTGATCTGTTCGAGGCGCGCAAACTGCGTGCAGACTCCGTTCTCGCCGCCTCCGGCCTGCTCGGTGAAGCCATGCCGATCGAGCGGCTCAACGCCCCCTTTGCCGATCTGGTCTGGCGGGTCGGCGCAAACGGCCCGAGCAGCGCCTACCCCGCCCGTGAACGCTCGAATTACCGCAGGCGCCTGCGCCGGCTCGAGGAGCGTGGCACGATCAGTTTCGAGGCGCCGCCGCCCGGTCCCGCTGCCGCAGCCCTCGCCAGCGACGCCGTGACCTTCAAGCAAGCCTCGCTGCTGCGCCACGGCACCATCGCGCCGACGATCGACGATCCACGCTTCGCGGCCTTCTTTCGGGATTTTGCAGGAGATGCGGACGGGGAAAGCTCACTGCGCGTCTCCGCGATATGCTGCGATGGCGCTCCGATCGGTGTCGACCTCTCGCTTGACTGCAAGGGCCACAGCTTCGGCCATGTCCTCGCAGCCCACCCCGATTTCGAGCGTGGCGGCGTCGGCAGCATCCTGATTCATCACAGTTTCGCCAGCGCAAGGGCGCGGGGCAATGCTGTGTTCGACCTGCTGGCCCCTTCGGATGCCTACAAGCTCGAACACGCCGACGGGCAGACCGGCGTCAGAGACCTTCTGCTGCCGCTCTCCCTCAAGGGGCGGCTCGCCTGCAGCGTCGGCTTCCAACGCTTGCGGCCCGTTCTGAAGAGCGCAGCCAAGCGACTTCCACCCGGTATTGCACGCCGTGTCGCGGTCTGGGGCAGGGCAGGCTGATCAGCCAGCCATGGCGTCCATGGCGCGAGCGAGCTTGACGTCGAGTTCCGTCAGGCCGCCGGCATCATGCGTCGCCAGCGTCACCTCGACCGTCTTGTAGACATTCGACCATTCCGGATGATGGTCCATCCTTTCGGCCAGCAGCGCCACGCGGCTCATCCAGCCGAACGCCTCGTTGAAATCATGGAAGATGAAGCGCTTGGCGATGGCCTCACGGCCCTCGACCAGTTTCCAGCCGACCAGCGTCATGAGCGCTTCGTTGCGAGCTTCGGCACTCAGTCGCTTGCGCATGATCATCTCCGCTGGAAATCGCTTCGCGGGAGCCGGTTGGGGTAGGATGGGCCAAGCGGATAGGCGGCTTCAAGCACATAAGGTCCGCCGCCAATCGAGTCCCGCGATGACATCAGGGCGAAGCGCCGGGCCGTGAAGGCGATCGGCCTGACGATGGGATGCATCGCCAGATAATGCGCAACCTCGACAGGCGAGGTATCGCGCAGTCGGGCAAGCGTGACATGCGGCACGAATTTGCGCCCCTCCGCCGGTAATCCGAGGCGGCGCATCAGCCGCTCGATATCGGCTTGGAGCTCGCTGAGCTGGCGACTCGGCTGCACCCGCGCAAACACGGCGCGCGGCTTGTCACCGCCGAAACTGCCCAATGCGTCGAGGGTCACCTCAAAGGGCTGCGTCTGCAGATCGGCAAGAAAGCTGTCGACGTCATGTGCCATGCGGCGATCGACATCGCCGAGGAAGCGCAAGGTAACGTGATAGTCGGCCGGCTCGATCCAGCGCGCTCCAACGAGTCCGCCCCGATGCAGCGTCAGCGTCGAGGCGACCTCGGCGGGTATCTCCAGAGCTGTGAACAGCCTCGGCATGGCGAATCAGTGCCAAGTTTTTGTGACTCTGGCGAGACGAAATGCGCTGGGCCGCAGGAAAACCTCTGCAAACCTTACGCCCTCGCCCCGCCATGAGCCGCACATGCTTCAGGGGCAGGGGTTTCCGACCAATTGGTGAATCGCGTCGATCTTTGCTTCGACCTCGGGCAAAAGTGCGACATCGATCGAACCGATGTCGGTCCGCAATTGTTCCATCGTCGTGGCGCCAATGATGTTGGCCGTCACGAAGGGGCGCGAATTGACGAAGGCCAGCGCCATTTGCGCCGGATCGAGACCAGCCTCGCGGGCAACCGCGATATAGCGCTTCACCGCACCCTCCGCGCCAGCGGCTTCGTAGCGCTGGCCACGATTGAACAGCGTCGAGCGCGCGCCGGCCGGTCTGGCACCGTCGAGATATTTGCCGGTGAGGTAGCCCTGGGCCAGCGGCGAATAGGCCAGAAGGCCGACCTGCTCGCGCATCGCGATCTCGGCCAGCCCCGTCTCGAAGGTGCGATTGAGCAGGTTGTAGGCATTCTGGATCGATTGGACCCGGGGTCCTCCGCGCGCTTCGGAATCGCGCACGAAGCTCATCGTGCCCCAGGCGCTCTCGTTGGAGAGCCCGAGATGACGGATCTTGCCGGCCTTCATGATCTCGCCGAAGGCGTCGAGTTGTTCAGCGATCGACGTCTCGCCATCGGGCGTTTCGAAGGCGGCCTTGTTGAAGCGCGTGGGATTCGAGCCCCAGGGCATCGAACGCTCGGGGAAATGCAGCTGGTAGAGGTCGATATAGTCGGTCTGCAGCCGCATCAGGCTCTTGTCGACGGCCTCGAAGATCTGCTGGCGGTTGATGCGGGTCGGTCCGCGATCGTCCCGGAACCAGTCATTGGCCGAGCGGCCGACGATCTTGGAGGCCAGGATGACCTTGTCGCGGTTCCTCCGGGCCTTGAACCAGCTGCCGATGATCCGCTCCGTCGAGCCCTGCGTCTCCGGCTGCGGCGGAATCGAGTACATTTCGGCCGTATCGAAGAAGTTCACGCCCTGCGCGAGAGCGTAGTCCATCTGCTCATGGCCCTCGGCTTCGGTGTTCTGCTGGCCCCAGGTCATGGTTCCAAGGCAGATGACCGAGACCTTCAGGTCGGTGCGCCCGAGACGGCGATATTGCATGGTCAGACAACTCCGAAAGATTGCGCACAGCCGCGCTCATGGGGTGGGAAGCGATTTTCAGGCCGGCCGGCATGAGGCGAACGCCACCCTGCTCCGTGGCGACGACGCATCGGTCCGGAGCGGAAGCGGTCAGGATCTTGAGCGGATTGTCTCCAGGAAACGCTCGACCGTCGGAAGAATGCGTTCGACGATGACGCGCACGCCTTCGGCGGTCGGATGCAGCAGATCCGGCTGGTTCAGTGCGCGATCGCCCGCGATGCCTTCGAGGAAGAACGGATAGAACACCAGCGCGTGTTTCTCGGCGAGTGCCCTGAACAGCCCGTCAAAACGGCCCGCATACTCCGCGCCGAGATTGCGCGGCGCATACATCCCGGCCAGAAGCACGGAGATACCGCGCGCTTTCAGCCGCGTGATGATGTCTTCAAGCGCCTTCTCCGTCACCGCCGGATCGAAACCGCGCAGCGCGTCATTGGCACCGAGCTCGACGATGACGCCATCGGTCCCATCGGGTACCGACCAGTCGAGCCGCTCGAGGCCGCCCTGGGCGACATCGCCCGAGACTCCGGCATTGGCGATTTCGACGGCGTGTCCCTTCTGGCGCAAGGCTTGCTCCAGCACCGCCGGGAATGCCGCGCTCGCTGGCAGGCCGTAGCCGGCGCTGAGGCTGTCGCCCAGCACGACAAGCTTGAGCGAGCGCGGTGTCTCGGCTTGTGCCATGGCTGAAACCGGAAGGAGCACCAGGAGCGCCAGCCAAAAGGCCGCAGCGCAAAAAGCGCGGGCAAATGATTGGACAAGCGCGCAACCGCGCCCATATCGGGCGGCGGGGCGCGACGCGCTGAAGCCCGATCCGCATCGCGATGCGATGCGGAGGGACGGCGTCGATGGCATTGAGGACAGGATCATGTGGCGATGAGTGATAAGTCAGCCCCGGCGATCGAATTGCGGGATGTCCATCTTAGTCTGGGGCGTGCAGCCGCCCGCGTCCATATCCTGAAGGGCGTTTCCTTGTCACTGGCTGCCGGCGAGGCAACCGGCCTGGTCGGCCCCTCTGGATCAGGCAAATCCACCCTGTTGATGACGATGGCCGGGCTCGAGCGGCCCGATTCCGGGCTGGTGAAGGTGGCGGGCCAGGATCTTGGTCAGCTCGGGGAAGACGGCCTTGCGGTTTTCCGTGGGCGCCAGATCGGCATCGTCTTCCAGTCTTTCCATCTCGTTCCGACCATGACGGCGCGCGAGAATGTCGCGCTACCGCTCGAGCTCGCAGGCGCGGACGATGCGTTCGCCCGGGCGGAGGCCGAGCTGCGCAATGTCGGACTCGGCGATCGCATGGGCCATTATCCGGCCCAGCTCTCCGGCGGCGAGCAGCAGCGCGTCGCGATAGCCCGCGCCGTCGCGCCCGATCCGGCAATTCTCGTCGCCGACGAACCGACCGGCAATCTCGACGAGAGCACGGGCCGCTCCATCGTCGATCTGATCTTCGCGCTGCGCCGCGAGCGCGGCGCGACCCTCGTGCTGGTCACGCATGACCTCGCGCTCGCCGCCGCCTGCGACCGGACGGTGCGCCTGCGCGCCGGGCGGATCGAGGCCGATGCCGATCTCGCCGTCGCCTGAGCCCTTGCCATGCACGCTCCGGTCAAGCCCACCGCCGCCACACCACGCCCTTCATTTGGCCCGGCACTCGCCCTGCGGCTCGCCTGGCGCGACCTGCGCGGCGGCTTGCGCGGATTCGGCGTCTTCATCGCCTGCCTCGCACTCGGCGTCATGGCCATCGCAGCCGTCGGCTCGGCCTCGCGCGGCCTGACGGAAGGACTGCATCGCGAAGGCCGACGCATTCTCGGCGGTGATGTCGCCTTCAGCCTGATCCATCGCGAGGCCACTGCGGCCGAGCGGAACTTTTTGGACGGACGTGGCGCCCTCTCGACCATCGCCACGATGCGCGGGATGGCCAATGCCGGCGACAAGGGCTCGGCCCTGATCGAACTCAAGGCGGTGGATGCGACCTATCCGAGCATTGGCGAGGTCGTCAGCGAGCCGGCTGCCCCGCTTTCCGATCTGCTGTCCCAGCACAATGGCAGCTTTGGCGCCATTGCCGATCCCGTGCTGCTTGGTCGCCTCGACCTGAAGATCGGCGACACGATCTCGGTCGGCAGCGCACATGTGCAATTGCGCGCCAGCCTCGTCTCCGAGCCGGACAAGATCGCGTCGGGCGTCGGCTTCGGTCCTCGTCTTCTGGTTTCCCAGGACGCATTGCGCGCCACCGGACTGCTCCAGCCGGGCAGTCTCGTGCGCTGGACCTATCGCGTCTCGCTGCCCCCCAGCGCGTCCGATGATCCGGCCCTCGAGCGCCTCATTGCCGATGCCGGCCGCCAAAATCCCGACGCTGGCTGGGAAATCCGCTCGCGCGCCAATGCCGCACCGAGCTTTCAGCGCAACCTCGAGCGTTTCACCCAGTTCCTGACCCTGGTCGGCCTGACCGCCCTGCTGGTTGGCGGTGTCGGCGTCGCCAATGCGGTGCGGCGCTTCGTCGAGGCCAAGAAGCTTGATTTCGCGACCCTGAAGGCGATCGGCGCAACCGGCGGACATGTCGTCGCGATCCATCTGACCGAGGTCATGCTCGTCGCCGCGCTTGGCATCGCGATCGGTCTCCTGCTGGGCGCCGCCGCCCCCTTCGCGCTCGGCTATGCGCTTGGCGACCTGCTGCCCCTGCCCTTCGAGCCGACACTGGCGCCGGGAGAACTGGTGGTCGCAGCGCTCTACGGCCTGCTGACCGCGCTGGTCTTTGCGATCCTGCCGCTCGGTCGGGCGCATGACGTGCCGGTCTCGGCCCTGTTCCGCGACCAGATCGAGCCGGATCTGCGCCGGCCCAGGCTGGTCTATCTCGGCGTTTTCCTCGCGGCCCTTCTCGGTCTCGTCGGCGTCGCGGTCGCCTTCGCCTATGATCGCCGCATCGCACTGATCTATATCGCCGTTGCCGCTGGCATCTTCCTGCTGCTGCGCCTCGTCGCCTGGAGCCTGATGGCTTTGGCCCGGCGCAGCCCGCGGCCGCGCAGCCCGGCCCTCCGGATGGCGCTCGCCAATGCCCATCGCCCCGGCGCCCTGACCCCGTCGCTCGTGCTTTCGCTGGGTCTCGGTGTCGCGTTGCTCTCGGCGCTTGCCTTCATCGATGTCAGTCTGACCCGGCAATTGACGCAGTCGCTGCCCGACAAGGCGCCGAGCTTCTTTTTCCTCGATATCCCGAACGGCCAGAGCGCACGCTTTGACAGCTTCATCGCCGAAACGAGGCCAGGCGCCACGCTCGAGCGCGTCCCGATGATGCGCGGCCGCATCACCAGTCTCAACGGCGTGCGCGCCGAACAGATCAAGGCCTCCGAGCAGGCGGCCTGGGTCCTGGATGGCGACCGCGGCATCACCTATGCGGAAGCCATGCCCGAGGGCTCGACCATCACCGCCGGGGAATGGTGGCAGGCAGGCTATCGCGGCGAACCGCTCGTCTCCTTCGATGCGCCGATCGCCGCCGGGCTTGGGCTCAAGGTCGGCGATAGCGTCACCGTGAATGTGCTCGGCCGCAACATCACGGCGCGCATCGCCAATCTGCGCACCATCGAATGGCGCTCCCTCGGCATCAATTTCGTCATGGTGTTCTCGCCCAACACCTTTGCCGGCGCGCCGCACACCAATCTCGCGACCGTGACCTCCGGGACCGACGCGACGGCAAGCGCCGATGCGCAGCTTCTGCGTCGGCTGGCGGTCGAATTCCCGTCGGTCACCGCCGTGCGGGTGAAGGACGCGCTCGAAGCGGTCAACACCATCGTCAGCCAGCTCGCGACCGCGATTCGCGGTGCCTCGGGCCTGGCGATCGCTGCCAGTCTGCTGGTCCTGGCCGGCGCTCTCGCGGCCGGGCAGCATGCGCGGCTATACGACGCGATGATCCTGAAGACGCTGGGCGCGACACGTCGCTTCATACTTTCGTCGTACGCCATCGAATATGCCGGAATAGGTTTTGTCTCCGCCCTGTTCGGCGTTGTCACCGGCGCATTGGCGGGCTGGGGCGTGGTCACCCAAGTGATGAAGATAGAATTCGTCAGCGATCCGACCGGTGCAATCCTCGCTGCGACTGCCGCGATCGTGGTTACCGTCCTGTTCGGTTTATTCGGAACCCTAAAAATACTATCGAAAGCACCGGCTTCTCATCTGCGGAATTTATGAGAACTGTCACTCTTGCCTCGAAGATAGACATGGAGCGCTCGCCGCATTGCATCATTCTGGCCTCCGTGATCTATTCAGGCGGCGCTCTTAACCATGGCGGCCTCTTGTAAGGTCGCTCGATCCCCCTCATATTCCGCGTTGTCGCCACGATTTTCGGCGATGGTGGAAATCGCGGAGGCGATGTCCGCCCCGGAATTCTACCTGTGAGGGAAATCGCTCTATGAGCAACTTCGACCGCAATGCTCCAGTCTGGGGTGCCGGCCGCGCACAGCAGACCAGCGCCGTCGAGATGGATCAGGGCCTGCGCTCGTTCATGCTCGGCGTCTACAACAACATGTCGATCGGTCTGGCCATCACCGGCCTTGCCGCCATCGGCATCAGCATGCTGGCGATCGCCGGCGTCTCGCCGACCGGCAAGGTCACGGCGCTGACCACATTCGGCCAGGCAATCTATCTCAGCCCGCTCAAGTGGGTTGTGATGCTGGCCCCGCTCGCCTTCATCTTCTTCTTCTCGTTCAAGGCCGAGAGCATGAGCTCCTCGACCGCACGCGCCATGTTCTTCGCCTTTGCGGCGGTGATGGGCGTGTCGATGTCGTCGATCTTCGTCGTCTTCACCGGCGAGTCGATCACCAAGGTCTTCTTCATCACGGCCGCCGCGTTCGGTGCGCTCAGCCTTGCCGGCTACACCACGAAGAAGTCGCTTTCGGGCATGGGCTCTTTCCTGATCATGGGCCTGATCGGTCTGGTGATCGCCTCGGTGGTCAACATCTTCCTGGCTTCGAGCGCGCTCTCCTTCGCCATCTCGGCGATCGGCGTGCTGGTCTTCGCCGGCCTGACCGCCTGGGATACCCAGCGCCTGAAGGAGATGTATCTCTACTCGGACATGGATCCGGAATCGGCCGCGAAGCTCTCGGTGAACGGCGCGCTGTCGCTCTACCTGAACTTCATCAACATGTTCCAGATGCTGCTCTCGCTGTTCGGCACGCGCAACGAGTAAGCACGACCTCGGCCCCTGCGGGTCGCGCGAGCCCCGGCTGCAAGGCCGGGGCTTTTCTTTTGCGCTCGTTGCAGTCCATCATGACCGGATGGAGCCCATCACGATCCGGGATGGTCGCATCGACGACATCCCCGTCATCACCACGATCTATGCCGATGCTGTCCGGAATGGCACCGCCTCCTGGGAGCTTGAACCGCCCTCGACCGGTGAAATGCAGCGGCGCTTCGAGGCGCTGATTGCCGATGGCTACCCCTATCTCGTCGCGACCAGAGGCGAGGACCTGCTCGGCTATGCCTATGCCGGCGCCTATCGCCCCCGCCCGGCCTATCGCAGCACGGTGGAGGATTCGATCTATCTCTCGCGGCAGGCGCAGGGTTTTGGCATCGGCCGCGCGCTGCTGAGTGCGCTGATCGCGGCATGCGAAGCCAGGGGCTTCCGGCAAATGGTCGCGGTCATTGGCGATGGGAACGGTGCCTCGCTCGCCTCGCGCCGCCTGCATGAACAGGCCGGCTTCGCGCTCATCGGGATCGCCAAGGCCGTCGGCTACAAGCACGGCCGCTGGCTCGACCAGCTGCTGATGCAGAAGGAACTCGGCGACGGCAGCCGAACCGCGCCGCCCCTCAACTCACCACGCTGAGCTTCTTGTCGACGACCCGCAGGACACGGCTGAGATCGGAGCCGCGCTTCAGGATCAGCCCTGTCGCCGCGACGATGGAGTAAGCGCCCTGGCGCTTGGCGAGCGCGGGGTCCTTGACGATTCGGTAGAGCGGGACCTCGGAGGTCCGGCGATAAACCGAGAACTGGGCCTTGTCCTTCAGGAAATCGATGGCGTAGTCGCGCCACTCGCCGGCGGCGACCATCCGGCCGTAGAGATTCAGAAGCTCCGAGAGTTCCCGGCGATCAAATGTGACGGCTGCCGGCTTGGCGGAACCGGGGAAGGCAACCACCGCCCCGGCCCCATGCGATTGCGGAGTTTCGCTTTCGCTCATAGCGCCTCCCGATCGGCGGTCAGGCAGAGCCCGATCGCACTTCCCGTTGGGCAGGATGATGCGCCCCGGATGCTGCGCTGGCAAGACATCGAGGGAGGCCGAAAAAGAATCACGCCTTCGTCAGCCGCGCCGCATTTTCGCCGCGAACGCGCCAAGCGATGGCCAAGTTGCCGGGCTCAACTCCCCTCGTTGCCTCGACGGCCCGGCCTCATGGAGTTCCGGATACGTCAGCCCCCCAGCCCCCCGGGCTCGGTGAGGTCGGGCCTATCGGTTCGAGGCTACCTAACGGCTGGCGGTTTCCGCTGGCCGTTTTCTTTTGGTGAGAATGCAGGCCTTTCAGCGGTTTTGCCGGTGGTATTCGGCATTCGGCCGCATATCGACAGCCGACGCCATCCGGTTCGACATGTTGAAGAACGAAGCGACTGCACCGACATCCCAGATGTCACGTTCGCCGAATCCCACTGCCCGCAACGCCTCGCGATCGCTTTCCTCGACGAGATGCGGCGTCTCGCTCAGCTTCGCAGCGAAATCGAGCATCGAACGATGGCGGGGAGAGAGTTCGGCGGCGCGATAGTTCATCGCCATCAGCTCGCCGAGCACAGGATCCCCCGAGAGCTGACGCACTGCGGCGCCATGCGCCGTCAGGCAGTAATAGCAACGGTTCACGCTCGACACGGCAACTGCGATCATCTCGCGCTCGAGCTTGGAGAGACCGGAAGGGCCGAGCATCAGGTCGTTGTAGAACGCGGCGAAGGCTGTGAGCTTGGCGTCATCATGGGCGTAGGCCAGCAACACATACGGCACGAAACCGAGCTTCTCCTGGCACTTGGCGAAATAGGCCTGATTCTCGGCCGACAGTTCGACCGGCGGCAATGCAAGCGCCATCACCTTTGGCGGCTCATCCTGCCGAGACGGAAGCTCTCCCACCTTCGATTTGTCATGCTGATTCGACATGGTCCGTTTCCTGTTGTGTCGGCGGGGTTGAACTTTCGACAGGATCTGCCGCGATGTTCGCACGAGCGACCTTGTTCGTGCGCATGTTGCGACGAAAGTTGAAAGGCGCCGCAGCCTATGTCATCGCTGCGACAAAATAACAGAGGGCTCTGGGGATGGTTAAGCGCGTGACGAATGCAACGATCGAGGCGCTGGCCGCGGTCGAGGCCGCAGCCTCCCAGAGCGCAACCGGCATGCCGGCGGAGTTTCCGAAGCTGCTCTACGGCCGCGTCGTTGCCGAAGATATCGTCGCACTCCCGCCGGATCTGCTCGCCCGCGCCGCCGACGCCGCGTATAAGTATTTGACCGCGAAGCGCCGACCCGGCACGCCGAATCTGCGTTTCCGGGACGAAGCCTTCAGCCAGCATGGCCGCGAACGCCAGATCACGATTCTCGAGGTCGTGAACGATAACAAGGCTTTCCTGCTCGATTCGACGCTGGCAGAGCTGACCGAGCAGGGCTACGAGCCCCGCCTCGTCGCCCACCCCATCCTGGCGGTCGTGCGCGACGCCGACGGCGCGTTCCACTCGCTTGCGGGCGAAGCAACCGGGCGTGCCCCGGAAGGCGCGCGCCGCGAAAGCCTGATCCATATCCATCTCGACCGCATCGACACGCCCGAGGCACGCGAGCGCCTGAAGACCGGTCTCGAGCGGGTCTATGTCGATGTCGGCCTGGCGGTCGACGATTGGGCTGCCATGCGGAGCCGAATCACCGAGGTGATCCAGGCCTATCGCTCCAATCCGCCGCCGCTTGCCGAGGACGAGGTCGCAGAGGCACTGCAGTTCCTCGAATGGATCGCTGGCGACAATTTCACGCTTCTCGGCATTCGAGCCTACCGCTTCCCGGGAGGTGATGCGGCTGCCGACCCGATCGACAGCTCGGGTCTCGGCATCCTGCGCGATCCTTCCGTGCGCATGCTGCGCAAAAATCGCGAAATGGTGGTGATGACACCAGAGATTCGCGCCTTCCTCGCCAAGCCGCAGGCGCTGATCATCACCAAGGCCAACGTCAAGAGCCGCGTGCATCGCCGCGTCCATCTCGACTATATCGGCGTCAAGCTGTTCACCCCCGATGGCCATCTCGATGGCGAGATGCGTATCGTCGGCCTGCTGACCTCCAACGCCTATACCGGCAGCGCCCGCGCCATTCCCTATCTGCGGCTCAAGGTGGCGCGCGTCGCCAAGAACACGGGCTTCGACGCGGCGAGCTATTCCGGCCGCGCCCTGCTCAACGTGCTGGATGCCTTTCCACGCGACGAGCTTTTCCAGATCGACAGCGAGACCCTCGAACGCTTCGCGCTCGACATCCTGCAGCTGACCGAGCGCCCGCGCATCCGAGCGCTGGCCCGTGTCGACGAGTTCGACCGCTTCGTCTCGATCCTCGTCTTCATTCCCAAGGATCGCTACGACACGCAGGTCCGCCGCCGCGTTGGCGAATTCCTGGCGCGGATCTATGAGGGGCGCCTGTCGGCCGCTTACCCGGCCTATCCGGAAGGACCGCTGTCCCGCACCCACTACATCATCGGCCGCGACGAAGGCCGCACACCGAGGGTCGATCGCGCCACGCTGGAGGCCGGCATTGCTGCGATCGTGCGAACCTGGGCAGACGGCCTCAAGGATGTCCTCGACGAGCAGAAGGCGGGCCCGGCAGCCCGGTCGTTGACCGAGCGTTATGCCGAAGCCTTTGGCGCCGCCTATCGCGAGCGCTTCTCGGCAACCGATGCGCTCGAAGACATCGACATGCTGCAGAAGCTCACGCCGGAGCGGGCACGCGCGGTCAATCTCTATCGCCGCGAGGGCGATACCGCGACCCGGGCCAATCTCAAAGTCTTCTCGAGCGGTTCGCCGATCTCCCTCTCCGCCCGCGTGCCGGTGCTCGAGAATATGGGCTTCCGCGTCGTCAACGAGCGGACCTTCAACCTGACGCCGCAGCAAGCCGCCAATGGGGTTGAAGCGCCAGAAGCCGCCCGCGTCTGGCTGCACGACATGACCCTGGAGCGTGCCGGCGGTGGCGAGATCGATGTCGCCCGTCTCGATCCGACGATCGAAGCCGCGCTGATGGCCCAGTTCCGCGGACTGGCCGAATCGGACCGTTTCGACCAGCTCGTCCTCGCCGCCGGAATCGCCTGGCGCGAGGCGGCGCTGCTGCGCGCGCTCGGGCGCTATCTCAGGCAGGTCGGCGCACCCTACGCCCAGGACTACATCGCCGATGCGCTGACCCGCCACCCCGGCATCGCCTCGAAGCTGATCGCTTATTTCGTCGCCAAGTTCGATCCGCATTTCGATGCGAACAAGCGCGAGAAGACGATGCAGGCCGAGCGTGCAGGCATCGAAGCCGCGCTCAACGATGTCACCAGCCTGGACGAGGACCGCATTCTGCGGCGCCTGGTCAACCTGATCGAAGCGGCGCTGCGCACCAATTTCTTCCAGATCGGACCGGACGGCTATCCGCGCAGCACGATCTCGCTGAAGTTCGAATGCGCCAGGCTCGACGACCTGCCGCTGCCGCATCCGCTCTACGAGATCTTCGTCTATTCGCCCCGCGTCGAGGGCGTGCATCTGCGCTTCGGCAAGGTCGCGCGCGGCGGCCTGCGCTGGTCCGACCGGCCGCAGGACTTCCGCACCGAGGTGCTGGGCCTGGTCAAGGCTCAGCAGGTCAAGAACGCCGTGATCGTGCCGGTCGGCGCCAAGGGCGGCTTCTTCCCCAAGCAGCTGCCGCCGGCGAGCGATCGTCAGGCCTGGATCGCCGAGGGCACCGAGAGCTACCGCATCTTCGTCCGCACCCTGCTGGAACTCACGGACAATCTCGACGGCGAGACGGTCATTCCGCCAGCGGATACCGTGCGCCATGATGGCGATGATCCCTATCTCGTCGTCGCCGCCGACAAGGGCACCGCGACCTTCTCCGATATCGCGAATGCGCTTTCGATCGAGAAGGGGCATTGGCTCGGCGATGCCTTCGCCTCTGGCGGCAGCCAGGGCTACGACCACAAGAAGATGGGCATCACCGCGCGCGGCGCCTGGGAAGCCGTGAAGCGGCATTTCCGCGAAATCGACATCGACATCCAGTCGACACCCTTCTCGGTGGCGGGTGTCGGCGACATGTCCGGCGACGTCTTCGGCAACGGCATGCTGCTCTCGCCGGCGATCAAGCTCGTCGCCGCCTTCGATCACCGCGATATCTTCCTCGATCCCGAGCCCGATCTGGCAGCCTCGCTCGCCGAGCGCCAACGTCTGTTCGCGCTGCCCCGCTCCTCGTGGCAGGACTACGACAAGTCGCTGATCTCCAAGGGGGGCGGCGTCTTCTCGCGACAGGCCAAGAGCATTCCGCTCTCCCCGGTGCTGCGCGCGCTGCTTGATCTCGACAAGGCAGAGGTCACGCCGCCGGAACTGATCACCGCAATCCTGAAGGCGCGGGTCGACCTGCTCTGGTTCGGCGGCATCGGCACCTATATCCGCGCCACCGACGAGACCGATGCCCAGGTCGGTGACCGCGCCAATGATGCGATCCGGATTGCCGGCACCGATCTGCGTGCCCGTGTCGTCGGCGAGGGCGCCAATCTGGGCTGCACCCAGCGCGGCCGCATCGAGGCCGCCCGCAACGGTGTCAGGATCAACACCGATGCCATCGACAACTCCGCCGGCGTCAACACCTCCGACGTCGAGGTCAATATCAAGATTGCGCTCGCAGGCCCTGTCCGCGACGGGCGCCTGCCTGAGAAGAAGCGCAACGCCCTGCTCGTCGACATGACCGACGAGGTCGGCCTCCTCGTCCTGCGCAACAACTACCTGCAGACCCTGGCGCTCTCCCTGACCGAGGCTCAGGGCGCGACGGCAACACCCGCGCTGCGTCGCCTGATGCTGACCCTGGAAGCCCAGGGACGTCTCGATCGCTCAGTCGAGTTCCTGCCGACCGATATGGTGCTGGCTGAGCGCGAGAAGCGCGGCGAGGGCCTGACCCGGCCGGAGCTTGCCGTGCTGCTGGCCTATGCCAAGCTCGCCCTACACGATGCCTTGCTCGAATCGGCCATTCCCGACGATCTCTATCTCAACCATGAGCTCGCCCGTTATTTCCCGAAGGCGCTGCGCGACAAATACGGCGCCGAGATCGCCAGCCACAAGCTGCGCCGCGAGATCGTCGCAACCCAGCTCGCCAATGCCATCATCAATCGTGGCGGCCCGGCCATCGTCTCCACCCTGGCCGGCCAGACACGCGCCGAAGCACCGGCGATCGCCGCTGCCTACGCCATTGCGCGTGACTCCTTCGACCTGATTGCCTTGAACGGGGCAATCGATGCGCTCGACGCCAAGATCCCGGGCAAGACCCAGATCGGCCTCTATGCCGCGGCCCAGGAACTTGTCACCGACCGGATGAGCTGGTTCCTGCGTCGGGGTGCAGCCAAGCCGGGTTCAATCGAACAAACGGTTGCGCATTACGCGAGGGGCGTCTCGGCGCTCGCCGGCGAACTCGACAGCCTGCTGCCCGAGGCGGCCGCCCAGGCGAGAACGGCACGCATTGCCGTTCTCGTCTCGGAATCAGTGCCCGAAACCCTCGCGGCGCGGATTGCCAGCCTGCCCGCGCTTGCCCAGGCGACCGACATCGTCGACATCGCCGACCGGACCAAACGATCAATTCCCGAGGTCGCGCGGGTTCATTTCGGTGCCGATTCGGTCTTCGGCCTGTCCAGCCTGGCGGCTGCGGCAGCAGCCGTGCCGGCGACCGACGATTATGAGCGCCTGGCCCGCGACCGCGCCATCGAAACGCTGGTCGATGCTCACGCCGGGCTGACGCAGGAGATTGCTTCGGGCGCAACCGGCGCCGACACTCTCGACGGCTGGCTGGCCGAGCGTGGCGCGGAAGCCGATCGAACCCGCGCGACGGTTTCGGCAATTACCATGTCGGGCCTCTCACTGCCGAAATTGATGGTTGCAGCCGGCATGCTCGCCGATCTGCCGAGAAAACACTGAGAAGAGATCATGACCGAGACCGAACGCGACACGCCCGCCACCCGGATCGACCCGAAACTGCTCGAGATCCTGGTTTGCCCGGTGACCAAGAGCACGCTCGAATACGACGCGGCCAAGCAGGAGCTGATCAGCCGCTCTGCCAAGCTCGCCTATCCGATCCGCGATGGCATTCCGATCATGCTGCCGGAAGAGGCGCGGCAGATCGAGGGATAGATCCCGCTCTCGGGACATGCCTCGACGCCTTCAGCGTCATGGTGGGGCTTGTCCCGACCATGACCTTCTTAGATCGCCGTGCGTCCGTTCGGACGCACGGCGATCTATCTCTTTGTTTGAGCATCGGATTTGTCCGAAAACCGGATTCCACTTTTCGGTCCGATGCTCTAAAGCGCCTCGCCTCTCAGCAGGCGTGGCGGCTCCCCCGCCAGTCCCGCCGCCTCACGGATGAAGAAGCGTTTGAGCCCCGGCATCCGATCGACCAGCCCGAGCCCGAAATCACGTGCCAGCCGGAATGGCGTCACGTCATTCGAAAACAGCCGATTGAGCCCGTCGGTCACCGCGCCCATCGCGACCGTATCGAAACGCCGCGCGCTTTCATAAGCTTCGAGAACGTCGGCGCTGCCCGGATCGAGTCCGAGCCGTGCCGCATCGACGATAGCCTCGGCCAGGGCCGCGACATCCTTCAGCCCGAGATTGAGCCCCTGGCCGGCGATCGGATGTATGAGGTGAGCGGCGTCGCCTAGCAGCGCCAGCCTGTCGCCAACGAAACGACGCGCCACGCCAAAGCCGAGCGGCATCGCCGCGACCTTGCTCTCCAACGCAAGCTCACCAAGCTCCAATCCGAACCGCCGCTCGATCTCCTCGAGCATATCGGCCTCATCGAGCGAGAGCAGCGCCGCGACATTCTCCTCGCGCTCCGTCCAGACGATCGAAGAACGGTGGCCAAGCTTGCCGCCGTCACTGAGCGGCAGGATCGCGAAGGGCCCGGACGGCAGGAAATGCTCGACCGCCCGCCCGCCATGCGGCCGCTCATGGCTCAACGTCGCAACGAGCCCGGACTGGTGGTAGGACCAGCCGACCCAGCCGATGCCGGCGCGTTCGCGCAGCCGCGAACGCGCGCCATCCGCGGCCACGAGCAGCAAGGCCGCGATGCGCTCTCCGCCCGCATAAGTGATCTCGACGGTTTCGCCCTGCGCATCGAAGCCGCGAACGCCTTCCGGCCGCATCTCGACATTCGCTTCACGGCAGGCGGTCAAGAGCGCCGTCAGCAGCGCCATGTTCTCAACCATATGGGCGAAGGATTGTCCGGGTTCGACCTCGCCGTCGAAGGTCAGGAAGACCGGGCGCACCACGTCTGGATTGCGGCTATCGGTCACCACCATTTCGGTCATTGCCGCAGAGCTGCCGGCAACGGCCTCCCAGACCCCCAGCACCTCCAGCATGTTGCGCGCAGCCGCCGCCACGGCATAGGCGCGGTTGTCCTGGCGCGGCGGCGCCGCGAGTGCCGGGTCCGCCAGGACGATCGCATAAGCCTCGCCGAGCGCACGCTTCAGCGCCAGCGCCAGCGAAAGCCCGGCGATGCCACCACCCGCGATCACGATCCGCCTGTCGGAATGGCCGGTCTGCTGCCCCATCGTCCTGCTCCTGCGCCTCATGCCGACCACGCCTGGACCAGCGCTTGACGACGCCCGGTGCGTCGGTGCTGATACGGCGGAACCGTCTTCGGCTCAGCCAGCCCGCCCGTCAATCCGCCCGCCAGTCGAGCCTGAAGAACCATGTCCCAGATCAGCGACTCCCTGATGTCGATCCTCGACCTCGAGCGGCTCGAGCGCAATCTGTTCCGCGGCCGCAGCCCCAAGATCGGCTGGCAGCGGGTCTTCGGGGGGCAGGTCATCGGGCAGGCTCTCTACGCTGCCTGCCAGACTGTGGAAGGCCGCCAGCCGCACTCGCTGCACGCCTATTTCCTGCTGCCGGGCGACCCCGAAACCCCGATCATCTACGAGGTTGAAAGGCTGCGCGACGGCCGCTCGTTCACGACACGACGCGTGCTGGCGATCCAGCATGGCGAAGCGATCTTCTCGATGTCGGCCTCGTTCCAGGCTGAAGAGCCCGGCTATGAGCATCAGATGCCGATGCCGGACGTGCCGATGCCGGAGGACCTGCCGAACCGGGAGGAGATGCAGCGCAGCGTGCTGCCGCATATGCCCGAAGCCGTGCGCGCCTATTACCAGCGCGAGCGCCCAATCGAGATTCGTCCCGTCGAGCTGCAGCGCTACGCCACAGGCGAGAAGATGGAGCCGAAGTTCAATGTCTGGATCCGTTCGATGCAGCCTTTGCCCGATGATCCGGCGGTCCATCAGAGCGTGCTCGCCTATGCATCGGATCTGATGCTGCTCGATTCGAGTCTCATCGCGCATGGCAAGACGGTGTTCGACAAGCAGATCCAGGGCGCGAGCCTCGATCATGCGCTCTGGTTTCACCGCCCCTTCCGCGCCGATGACTGGCTGCTCTATGCCCAGGACAGTCCCTCGACCTCGGGGGCGCGCGGTTTCTCCCGCGGCCTCGTCTTCGATCGCCATGGCAAGCTCGTCGCGTCCGTGGCGCAGGAAGGCCTGATCCGGCCGCGCCCGGACCGCGAATGAGCGCTTTCTAAGCAGAAGCACAGAAACCAAGCATTTGCCTGTTTATTGGGCAATCACCCCGCGCTGAGAGGCGTGCGGGGGCGTTTTTCCTTGCGCCGTTTCTTCAGGGCCGCCCTCCGGCAGTTGGCACGCGCCTTGAATTGACCGCCCGTGACGTGTGTCGGGCTCCCGGCGCGCGCAGAGCGCAACGCGATCGCCGGGGCTGACATCCGGGCGGCGGAAACGGGGAAACCCAAGCATGAAAATCGTGATGGCTGTCATCAAGCCGTTCAAGCTGGAGGAGGTGCGCGATGGGCTCACCGCCATCGGCGTGCATGGCCTGACCGTGACCGAGGTGAAGGGCTATGGCCGGCAGAAGGGCCATACCGAGATTTATCGCGGTGCCGAATATGCCGTGAGCTTCCTGCCGAAGATCAAGATCGAGGTCGCCGTCTCGGACGAGCTCGTCGGCAAGGTGATCGAGGCGATCACCGCCGCGGCCCGTACCGGCCAGATCGGCGACGGCAAGATCTTCGTTTCGTCGATCGAGAAGGCCGTTCGCATCCGCACCGGCGAGACCGACGGCGACGCGCTCTGATTCTCTCGATTCTTCAGTCCAGGAGTTTCCAACGATGAATTTCAAGACCCCATTGCGGGCCGGGCTGGTCGGAGCGGCGCTGGCCGCGACCACGGCAGTCGCGCTGGCCCAAACAGCCGCGGCCCCTGCCGCGCCGGTGCCGAACAAGGGCGATACCGCCTTCATGATGAGCTCGACCGTGCTCGTGCTGCTGATGACGATTCCCGGCCTTGCACTGTTCTATGGCGGCCTCGTGCGCAGCAAGAACATGCTCTCGGTGCTGACCCAGGTCTTCGCCATCGTCTGCATGGTCAGCCTGCTCTGGGTGATCTACGGCTATTCCCTCGCCTTCACCAATGGCGGCGGCCTGAACGATTTCGTCGGCGGTTTCTCGAAGGCCTTCCTGCGCGGTGTCGACGGCAACTCGGTCGCAGCGACCTTCTCGAACGGCGTCGTCATCCCCGAATACGTCTACATCTGCTTTCAGATGACCTTCGCCTGCATCACGCCGGCCCTGATCGTTGGCGCCTTCGCCGAACGCATCAAGTTCTCGGCGCTGATGCTGTTCACCGCCCTCTGGGTCACCTTCATCTATTTCCCGATGGCTCACATGGTCTGGTACTGGGGCGGTCCCGATGCCGTCGGCAATGCTGCCAAGGCTGTCGCCGAGGCGGGCCCCGATGCCAAGGCAGCCGCGACCGCAGCGCTCGACGCCGTCAACGCCGATGCCGGCATGCTCTTCAAATGGGGTGCGCTCGACTTCGCCGGCGGCACCGTCGTGCACATTAACGCGGGCATCGCCGGCCTCGTCGGCTGCATGCTGCTCGGCAAGCGCGTCGGCTACGGCAAGGAATTGATGGCCCCGCACTCGCTGACCATGACGCTGATCGGCGCGGCCCTGCTCTGGGTCGGCTGGTTCGGGTTCAATGCCGGCTCGAATCTCGAGGCCAACGGCACCGCCGCGCTCGCCATGATCAACACCTTCGTCGCCACGGCGGCAGCGGCGCTCGGCTGGCTCTTCGTCGAGTGGGCGGCCAAGGGCAAGCCCTCGCTGCTCGGCATGGTCTCGGGCGCGGTTGCCGGCCTTGTTGCCATCACGCCGGCCGCTGGCTTCGCAGGCCCGATGGGCTCGATCGTGCTCGGTCTTGTCGCGGGTGCCGTCTGCTTCGTCTTCTGCTCCACCGTCAAGAATGCGCTTGGCTATGACGATTCGCTCGACGTGTTCGGTATCCACTGCGTTGGCGGCATCATCGGCGCGCTGGCGACCGGCATCCTGGTCAATCAGGCGCTCGGCGGCGGCGGCATCCCGGACTATGTCACCAAGCCGGGCGAACTCGTCACCGCGGCCTATGAATTCGGGCCGGCTTTCCTGGCCCAGGCCAAGGCCGTTCTGTTCACGCTCGTCTTCAGCGGCGTCGGCTCGCTGATCCTCTACAAGATCGTCGACGTCGTCGTCGGCCTGCGCGTCACCTCGGATCAGGAGCGCGAAGGTCTCGACATCGCCGAGCACGGCGAGCGCGCCTACAGCATGTGAGAGCCTCCAGCCGCTTCACGTGAAACAGGCCCCGGCGGTCTCCCGCCGGGGCCTTTCTCATGATAACTTCCCCCGAAGTAACAGACTGATCGGTCCACCGGAGAGGCGCTCCCCTTCAAGGTTAAGCGGGTCTTAACCTGACCTTCATACCCTGATCGCTGGAGGCCGGAATGATGCGGCCTGTAGTCCTGTGGAAGGCGGCCCGGCCGGCATGCGAACAATCCGACGCTCCTCATCCCTGATCGATCGCCTGCCCGATCCCGCGCGGGAATTCCTGTCGCGACGGACGTCGGAGATGGTCGGGCTCGGGCTGCTGGCGCTGACAGCGGCCGTGGCACTCGCGCTGGCGACTTGGGCAGCGGAAGATCCCAGCCTGAACAACGCCACCGGCGGCGCCGTCAACAACCTGCTCGGCCGCCCGGGCGCGATGATCGCCGACCTGACCATGCAGATGATCGGGCTCGGCGTCATCGCCATGCTCTTCCCGCCGCTGATCTGGGCGCTGCGCCTGATGCGCTTTCACCTATTCGATCGCGGCGCGCTCAAGCTCGGTCTCTGGGTTGTCGGTATCGTCGCGACGGCGGCGGTCGCGAGCGCTCTTCCGGCGACACCGCGTTGGCCCTTGCCCACGGGGATGGGCGGCGTCATCGGCGACGGCCTGCTGTTTGGTACGCGCAATCTCGTCGGCATCGCGGGCAGTGCGCTCGGCGGCCTCGTCGCTTTCCTCTATGCCGGAATCGCGATTCTCGCCGTGACCGCCGCGGCCGGCTTTGGTTTCGTCACCGACGAAGACCCGGTCAATGACAGCGACGACGAAGACGAGTCCTGGGCCGAGACCGAGGAGCGTCGCGACGACGAGCCTGGCTTCGCCGTCATCCTCGTCGGCTGGCTTGCACATGGCGCAATGGCGCTCAAGGGAGCGATCCTGCGTCGCCTGCCGCACCCACCGGAACCGGCCGTCAGCACTGGCTCAACCAGCAACCAACCCGTCAGCCGTGTGCGCCGCGAGCCGCAGTTCAACGAAGCAGCGGCGCGCGCCGCGCCACCCGTCTTCGCTCCCGAACCATTGCCTAATCCGCGTCCGGCCAGTCGCGTCGTCGACTTTCCCGATGGTGATTTCGACGATGATGATGGACCGCAGGACCTGCGCGATCTCAACGCGCCGCGCGTCACCGCTCGCCCCGCAGCTCCCAAGCCCGGCAAGCGCCTCTCGCGCGAGGCGCAGCCGTCCCTGCTCGATCGCGAGCATTTCGAGCTGCCCCCGCTGACCTACCTTGCCGAACCGAAGAAGCTTCCCTCGACAACGATCTCGACGGATGCGCTGGAGCAGAACGCGACCCTGCTCGAAGGGGTGCTCGAGGATTTTGGCGTGCGCGGTGAGATCAGCCAGGTCCGCCCTGGCCCGGTCGTGACGCTCTACGAGCTCGAGCCGGCGCCGGGGACCAAGTCGTCGCGGGTGATCTCGCTGGCCGACGACATCGCTCGCTCGATGAGCGCGATCTCGGCCCGCGTCGCCGTCGTCCAGGGCAAGAACGCCATCGGCATCGAACTGCCCAATGCCAAGCGTGAGACCGTCTTCCTGCGCGAGTTGCTCGCCAGCCAGGATTTCGAGTCGACCAAGCACAAGCTGGCGCTCTGCCTCGGCAAGACCATCGGCGGCGAGCCGGTGATCGCCGATC
>NZ_JPKG01000037.1 GCF_000735605.1 Allobosea sp. LC85 | reverse complement strand
AGAGTGACGGGAGGGAGGCTTTCCGGGCAGGCTCCATCGGTTGAATCGGTCGGGAGGAGGCCTGCCATGGAGCTGTTCGTCGGTCTTGATGTGTCTGTTCGCACCACCAGCGTCTGCGTGATGGACGCGGCCGGTAAGCTGATCCGGGAGAGCAAGGTCGAGAGCGAGCCGGAGGCGATCGCCGAACTGCTTCATGCGGTCGGCGGCCCGTACAAGCGGGTGGGGCTGGAGGCCGGGCCGCTGTCGCAATGGCTCTACAGCGGCCTGGCGAGCGCGGGGTTTCCCGTGATCTGCGTCGAGACGCGGCACATGAAGGCCGCGCTCTCGGCGCAGATCAACAAGACCGATCGCAACGACGCCCGCGGCATCGCGCAGATGATGCGGGTCGGGCTGTACAAGCCGGTGCACGTCAAGACGGTCCGGAGCCAGGAGATCCGGATGTTGCTCACCGCCCGGAAATTCGTGCAGGCCAGGATCATCGATGCCGAGAACAATCTGCGCGGCCTGCTGCGCAACTTCGGCATGAAGGTCGGCGCCGTGACCCGGCTGCAGTTCGAGCGGCGAATCATCGAACTGATTGAGCAATCTCCCCAGCTACGACTGGTGATCGAACCTCTCCTGGAGGTTCGACGCGTGCTGCGGGAACAGTATCAGAAGTTGCACAAGGCAATGGAACGCCTGGCTGAGAGCGACGAGACCTGCAAGCTGCTGATGACGGCGCCGGGCGTCGGTCCATTCACCGCGCTCAGCTTCCGGGCCGGTGTCGACGAGCCGGCTCGCTTTGATCGGTCACGATCCGTCGCCGCTCATTTCGGGCTGACGCCCTCGCGCTATCAGTCCGGAGAGATCGATCGAGACCGCGGGATATCCAAATGCGGCGATAGGTCGATCCGCTCTGCCTTGTATGAGGCCGCAGGATCGCTTTTGTGCATCTCGAAGCGCAGCTCGCCGCTAAAGTCGTGGGGACTGTCCGTGGCTCGTCGTCGAGGGATGGCAAAGGCGACAATCGCGGTCGCTCGGCGCCTGGCGATCATCCTCCACCGGATGTGGGTCGACAACACACCGTATCGCTGGGAGGCCAAGGCCGCCTGAACCAGCCGAAGAATTCCGCGTCGCCGCGCGGATGAGGTCCCGTTCAGGGACGAGTGGGTGGGCAATCTCGAGACGGGCCTGAACGCCAATCTGGCAGTTCGTGAAAAAGATTGAGATGCCCTTCCATCCGACCCGATCATGAAGCGGCCTTCGCGCCGACTTCGAAGAGAAGCCAGACTCCTGGCGGGACCTCGCCATCGCGCTGCGCTTTGCAGATGCTTGTCGGCAATCAGCCAACGCGATCAGCCGCGGGCTCTATCATCCCGCGAGGAGAGCCTTTGCTTGACTCCTACCGCCCCAAAAGAGAAG
>NZ_JPKG01000036.1 GCF_000735605.1 Allobosea sp. LC85 | reverse complement strand
CGCAAGCTCCAGCCCGGCATGCCCGTCGAGGTCTTCATCACCACCGAAGAGCGAACCGCACTCTCATTCCTGACAAAGCCATTCGCAGACCACGCCAGCAGGATCTTCAAGGAACGCTGAAACGGAGCCGGCGCGAGGGCAGGGGCAGTGCTCGCCCCTATTCCTGGCCTACTGCTGCAAGGCCGCCTCGATCCCGGCTGCAATGGCAAACAGGGTGCGATCGCCGCCGGTCTCGCCGGTCAGCATCAATCCGACGGGAGCCTCGCCAGGCGCATGGCAGGGCAGGCTGATCGCGCAACGGTCAAGGAAATTGCCGAGGCTCGGGTTGCGCAGCAGCAGCCCGTTCAGTCGGAAATACTCGGAATCCTCCTTCAGATCGTCAAGGCGAGGCGCCACGATCGGACAGGTCGGCATCAGCAGCGCATCATAGCCTGCAGTGAGTGAATCCATTGCCGCGATGATCTCGCGCCGGGCCAGGACGAGATCGAGATAATCGGCGGCAAGCGCCTGTGCGCCACTCGCGATCCGGCTGCTGACGCGGGGATCGTAAAGCGCGCCCTTCGTTTCGAGCAGCGCGCGGTGCCAGGCAAAAGCCTCCGGTGCCGCGAAGCCGAACTTGCTGTTCGCCTTGCCGATTGCCGCGAGCGGCGCGAAATCAACGTCGGTGATCAGCGCGCCAAGCCTGCTCAGGTGGCTGACCGCGCTGTCGAAAGCGGCGGACACAGTCGCATCCATGCCATCCCTGACGATCTGGGTCGGAATGGCAAGGCGCAAACCCGCAATCGGGCGCGGTAGTGGCGGCACGATCGACTCGGCCGCCAGGATGCCGTCAACGATGGCGCAACAGGCCACGCTGGCGCCGAGCGGCCCCAATGAATCGAGGCTGCTCGACAACGGGACAGCGCCATCGAGCGGCACACGTCGCGCTGTCGGCTTGTAGCCGACAATGCCGCAGAGTGCGGCCGGAATCCGGCATGACCCGCCAGTGTCGCTGCCGAGCGCAACCAGTGCCATGCCATCGGCAACCGCCACGCCGGAGCCAGACGAGCTTCCACCTGGAATGCGGCGCGAAGTCCGGTCCCAGGGACTGAGCGGCGTTCCATAATGTGGATTGGCACCGATTCCCGAATAGGCGAATTCGGTCATGTTGGTCCGACCGATCGGGATGAACCCAGCCGCGATCATGCGTGCGATCGTCGGCGCATGAGCCTTCGCCGGAGCCCGATCGGCCAGCGCGCGTGAGCCAGCCATGCTTCGCTCGCCGGCAACGTCGAAGAGATCCTTCACGGCGAAGGGAATGCCAGCGAATGGGCCCGCTGCACGGCCGGCGCGCCGCAGGCCGTCATGCGCGTCGGCGGACGCACGGGCACTGTCTGCCGAGACCGAGATGAAGGCGCGTCGACCTTCACCCGCCGGATCGGCGATCCGTTCGAGACATTCCTCGACCAGCGCGCGGGCGGTGATCGTTCCGCCTGCCAGAGCTTCGGCACAATCCTGCAACGTGCGCATGGTCATCGATTCTCCGAAACAGCCATCATGTCAGCCTGTATCCGGGCTGACGGTCGAAATCCATTCCTGAGGACCGGTGGCTCGACCATTCACACCGGGACGGCGCAGTCCGGCATCAATCGAACCGGGTCCAAGACAATGAGTTTGCATCGGAACCGATGGAACATCAGCAAGGAGCACATCAGCAAAGGGAAAGCCGCCAATCCAAATTGATACATTGCCATAAGAGGCTATCAACAATGAGCTTTCCGGTTTATCGGCTGGGTGGTTTCCGGGTCGTTTGGCCATTGCCGAGCAAAGAAAGACCCGGATCAACGGATCGATGATCATAGAACTCGGTTCCATAATATGTCTTATGCGAATCCGAGAGGCGCCGTCCGGCAGGCTGGTGGAGCCGTCACCAGATCTGGGCCTGACAGGACTCATGCCGGATTGTGGCGAACGCTTGAGCCGTCAAGTTTGCGGTGTGAACTGCCCTACTGCTGGTATGATCGGACAATTGGTCGCTGGAAGCACCCGCGCGCCGTCAGATGAGCTGGTTGCCCGGTCAATCCAGTCGGCACCAGCCTGGTACGGGAACAATCGACGGATCCGGCCACCATCTTGCCCCAGGGGCACTGACGTCCGGGAAGCCGAAAGACCGATCGGCCTCCCTGAACCATCATGGTGGCCTGCGTCGGTGAAAACCGCACCGTGTGGGCCTTTCAGACGAGTTCATCACGTGCGATCTGCGCGTGGCATTGGCTCGAAGGCACAACGGCGATGCCGTGACCGCGTTGGATTCAGCCGCTCGCGACTTGAATGTAACGGGTGAAAATATTCCAGGAAACTTTTGATTTGATTGACTCTACTATATGATCAAGTGCCACACACCACTGGCTGAGGTTTCCCTGCAGCCAGGATCATTCCAGAGCCGTCACGGTCAGGCTCCGCGCTAGCGACGCCGCGCCGCGGCGGCCGCGTTTTGCTACGTCTGAATTAGCGCCGGGACGTCCGGCTCATAGCCCAATCCGGCCATGATGCGGGACTAGGCTCCAGACGTGCTGGAAACTCCCCAAACGGAGCGGCGGACATGAGGCGTGACGATCATCAGAGCTGGATGTGGTCGGAAGCGATCGCGATGCTGACGCGGGCCGAGCACCTGCATCGACAGTTCTTCCAGCCACGCCAGGCAGCGCAACAGGTGTCCTGGGTTCCACCGGTCGATGTGCTCGAGCTGGAAAGTGAGGTCCTGATCCTGGTGGCCCTGCCGGGAGTGTGTACCGATCAGGTCGAAATCGCCATCGACGACGGCGAACTCATTGTGGCGGGCCGCCGCACCCTGCCCTCCGAACTCCGTACAGCGACCATCCATCGGCTTGAGATCCCACAAGGTCACTTCGAGCGTCGCGTTCCCTTGCCCCCAGGACGCTACGCGGCCGTGACGCGCAGCGACGCGAATGGCTGCCTGGTGCTCAGCCTGCGAAAATCGGTCTGAGGTCGGGTGCCGTTAGTGAACAAGTGCTTGGGAGGTGTTCATGCCCCACGAGGATCGAGAGCAGGAAACCGAGCAGCCGGCGGCATCGGCACCGCATCCGCCCGCGCCTTCGACCGTACCTCCCGACGCGCTGATCATCGTCCCTGTGCGCGATATGGTCCTCTTCCCGGGCACGGTATTCCCAGTCACGATCGCACGAGAACGTTCGGTCCTTGCCGCCCAGCAGGCGCTTCGCGAAGAGCGGCCGGTCGGCATTCTGATGCAGCGTGATCCCGAGATCGAGAATCCGGCTTGGACCGATCTGCACCGGGTGGGAACCGTGGCCAATATCCTTCGCTACATCAACACACCGGACGGCAGCCATCATCTTGTCCTGCAAGGGGAACAACGCTTCAGCCTGGTCGAGTTTGTCGTTGAGGATCCCTTCTTCGCGGCGCGCGTGCTGCGGATCGAGCAGCCTGATCTCCTGACCCCGGAGATCGAGGCCCATACGCTTCATCTGCGCCAACAGGCGCTCGAGGCGCTGCAGCTCCTGCCGCAGGTTCCGCAGGAGCTCATTGGGGCCGTCCAGTCGGCCGCTTCGCCCACGGCCCTGGCCGATCTTGTTGCCGCCTATCTGGATATCGGAGCCGAGGAGAAGCAGGAGCTACTCGAGACCATCGACATCACCAAGCGCATGGACAGGATTTCTCACTTCCTGGCCCGGCGGATCGAGGTTTTGCGGCTGACGCAGGAAATCGGCCGCCAGACCAAGGAATCGCTCGACGCCCGCCAACGCGAAGCGATCCTGCGCGAGCAGATGGTGGCGATCCAGCGCCAGCTGGGTGAAACGGACGGCCGGGGGGCCGAGGTCGCGGAACTCAGCGAAGCGATCGCCAAGGCCGGAATGACGCCGGAAGCGGAAGAGATCGCGCGCAAGGAGTTGCGCCGATACGAGCGCATGCCGGAGGCCGCCGCCGAGTCGGGCATGGTACGCACCTATCTCGACTGGCTGATCGAGCTGCCCTGGGCCCTGCCCGAGGAGCAACCGATCGATCTGGCTGCCGCCCGTCAGATTCTCGACGAGGATCATTTCGGGCTCGACAAGATCAAGCGTCGCATCGTCGAGTATCTCGCCGTGCGGAAGCTCGCTCCGGGAGGCAAGGCGCCGATTCTGTGTTTCGTCGGCCCTCCCGGGGTCGGCAAGACCTCGCTCGGTCAGTCGATCGCGCGGGCCATGGGGCGTCCCTTTTCGCGCGTGAGCCTGGGCGGCGTCCATGACGAGGCCGAAATCAGGGGGCATCGCCGGACCTATATCGGCGCCCTCCCCGGCAACATCATCCAGGCGATCGGCAAGGCCAAGGCGCGCAATTGCGTGATGATGCTCGACGAGATCGACAAGATGGGCCGGGGTATCCAGGGCGATCCCTCCGCCGCCATGCTGGAAGTGCTGGATCCGGAGCAGAACGGGACATTCCGCGACAACTATCTCGGCATCCCCTTCGATCTCTCTCGCGTCGTGTTCCTCACCACCGCCAACATGCTCGATACGATCCCCGGGCCGCTGCTCGATCGCATGGAGATCATCAGCCTCTCCGGATACACCGAAAGCGAAAAGCTCCAGATCGTGCGGCGTTATCTTCTGCACCGACAGTTCGAGGCCAACGGTATCGCGCCCGAGCAGGTCGAGATCGATGACGAGTCGTTGCAGCAGATCATCCATGACTACACCCGCGAAGCCGGAGTGCGCGGCCTCGAACGCGAGATCGGCCGCGCGCTGCGCCACGCGGCGGTGCAGATTGCCGAGGGCAGCGCCACGCATGTTCGCATCGGGTCCGATGATCTGACGGCTATCCTCGGTCCGCCCCGTTTCGAGAACGAGGTCGCCATGCGCACAAGCGTGCCCGGCGTTGCCACCGGGCTGGCCTGGACGCCGGTTGGAGGCGACATCCTTTTCATCGAGGCGACCCGCATTCCCGGCAGGGGCAGCCTGATCCTGACCGGCCAGCTCGGCGACGTGATGCGCGAAAGCGCCCAGGCCGCCCTCAGTGTGGTCAAGAACCGGGCCTCATCATTGGGAATCGATCCAAATGTGTTCTCGGATAGCGATATCCATATTCACGTCCCCGCCGGCGCCACGCCCAAGGATGGGCCGAGCGCCGGCGTCGCCATGTTCACCGCGCTGGTTTCGCTCCTGACCCGTCGTACGGTGCGAAGCGATACAGCCATGACGGGAGAGATCAGCCTGCGCGGGCTGGTTCTGCCGGTTGGTGGCATCAAGGAGAAGGTCGTCGCAGCCGCCGCAGCCGGGCTGACCCGCGTGATGCTGCCGGCCCGCAACCGCCGGGATTTCGAGGACATCCCGGAGGATGCCCGCAAAAGGCTCGAATTCATCTGGCTGGAAAAGGTCGATGACGCGATGACTGCCGCGCTCGAGGACAAGCCGGCGGAGCAGGCCGCCGCAGCGGAATGAGGACCTCATCTGGCTGTCCCCCGAGGCCGCGGCGCGCTCTCCCCCTTCTATTCCTGCCCCCTTCTATTCCTGGGTCCATTTCTCAATCCTCCTGGATCGCTCAACCCAGCGTAGGGATCGCGGGAGTAAGTATCTTGCCGCCCGATTGGATGCCCGAGGCTGTAACCTATGTCGTTCGGAAGGAAGTAGCAGCAAGACCCTGGCGTACCGGAGACCGGCCACGAATCGCTGGGACATGATTCGCTCTCCGGCATTTCGCCTCTCACGGAGGACAGCCGACGACCAGCGCCACGAAAACAGGCGCGGTTCCCGGACAGGCAGATTGACGCAGGCGCCCGACAACTCGACCGGACGCCTCTCCAGCCATTTATAGAAATCGGACGAAAATCGAGCAATGCGCCCAATATTTAGGCGCGGCCTCAACCTCAGCACGCCCCCGCACTGATACTTGCAGTGATTACTCACGGGCATACGTAGGGTTATCACTCTCGCCGTGAATATAACTACCGGTAATCAGCGCCAATTGAACAAGATTGGTCAAAAATATCAATCGATACTACAGGTAAACAATGGATATAACCTACAAGACGATGAAATAGCGCTATGGCCGCATACGCACCGTGCGGTCCCTCTCGGGAATGTCATCTTGACGCCGCCGACCTAGAGTTTCACTATTCCAAAGAGAATAAGGGCGAATATGTCGCTTTCTGGGAGGTCCAGATGCTTCAGGAGCTATCGCGCCGTCAGATTTTGAGAGGCGCAGGAACAGGACTGGTTGGAACAGGCATAGCTGCGCTCGGATTTGGGGAATCGGAACAGGCGCTTGCCCAGGCCGTGCGCCCCTTCAAGCTGGCGCGTACCACCGAGACGCGAAACACCTGCCCCTACTGCTCGGTCGCCTGCGGCGTCATCATGTACGGCCTGGGCGACAAATCGAAAAACGCCCATTCGGCGATCATCCATATCGAGGGCGATCCGGATCATCCGACGAATCGCGGTACGCTCTGCCCCAAGGGCTCGGCCCTGCTTGATTTCGTCCATTCCGAGACGCGCACGAAATTCCCGCAATATCGCGGTCCCGGCGAACGCGACTTCAAGCGCATCAGCTGGGAGAAGGCGCTGGACCGCATCGCGCGCCTGATGAAGGACGACCGCGACAAGAACTTCATCGCCACCAACCAGGACGGCGTGACGGTCAATCGCTGGTTGTCGACTGGGTTCCTGGCAGCCTCGGCGACGACCAACGAAACCGCCTTCATGACCTACAAGGTGGTGCGAAGCACCGGGATGCTGGCGTTCGACAACCAGGCGCGCGTTTGACACGGACCGACGGTGGCCAGTCTGGCCCCAACATTCGGTCGCGGTGCGATGACGAACTCCTGGACGGACATCAAGAATACCGACCTCGTCGTCATCATGGGCGGCAATGCCGCCGAGGCGCATCCTTGCGGCTTCAAATGGGTCACTGAGGCGAAGGCCCAGCGGGGCGCGAAACTGATCGTCGTCGATCCGCGCTTCACGCGCTCGGCAGCGGTCGCGGATCTCTATGCGCCGATCCGACAGGGCACGGACATCGCTTTCCTGCTTGGGGTGATGAAGTACTGCATCGATAACGACAAGATTCAGCACGACTATGTGCGCGCCTTCACCAACGCGCCCTACCTCGTGAAGGAAGGCTTCGGCTATCAGGAGGGTCTGTTCACCGGCTACGACGAAGCCAAGCGCGATTATGACCGTTCGAGCTGGGAATACGAACTTGGCCCGGATGGCTACGTCCAGATTGACGAGACGCTACAGCATCCGCGAAGCGTCTACCAACTCCTGAAGACGCATATCGCGGCCTACACGCCGGAGATGGTCGAGCGCATCTGCGGAACGCCCAAGGACAAGTTCCTGACGATCTGCGAGATGATCGCCGAGACGTCGGCGCGCGACAAGGTCATGACGTCGATGTATGCGCTCGGCTGGACGCAGCATTCCAAGGGCTCGCAGAACATCCGCTCGATGGCGATGCTGCAACTGCTGCTCGGCAATATCGGCGTGCGTGGTGGTGGCATGAACGCGCTGCGCGGCCACTCCAATATCCAGGGCCTGACGGATATCGGCCTGATGTCCAACCTCCTCCCCGGATACCTGACCCTACCCACGGACAAGGAGGTCGATTTCACGACCTATATGAGCACGCGCGGCTTCAAGCCGCTGCGCCCCGGCCAGATGAGCTACTGGCAGAATTACAAGAAGTTCATGGTGAGCTTCCTGAAGTCGATGTGGGGCAGCGCGGCGACCCCGGAGAACGATTTCGCCTACCAATGGCTGCCGAAGCTCGATGTGCCGGGCTACGACGTGCTGCGCACCTTCGAGTTGATGAACCAGGGAAAGGTGAACGGCTATTTCTGCCAGGGCTTCAACCCGCTGCTTTCCTTCCCCAATCGGAGCAAGGTCACGGCCTCGCTCTCCAAGCTGAAATTCCTGGTCGTGATGGACCCGTTGCAGACGGAGACATCCCGCTTCTGGAAGGACGAGGGCGTCTTCAACGATGTCAAGCCCGAGGCCATCCAGACCGAAGTGTTCGAGCTGCCGGCAACCTGCTTCGCGGAGGATGAGGGCTCCCTCGTCAATTCCGGCCGCTGGCTGCAATGGCACTGGCCAGGAGCCGAACCTCCCGGCGAGGCCAAGAGCGACGCCTGGATCATGGCGCAGCTCCATCTGCGCCTGCGGACGCTTTACGAGAAGGAAGGCGGCGCCTTTCCTGACCCGATCCTGAACCTGCATTGGCCGTATCGCGTACCGGACGATCCGATGCCGGACGAACTGGCGAAGGAGATGAACGGCTACGTTGTCTCGACCGTCACCGACCCGGTCGATCCGAGCAAGATCGTGCTGGAGAAGGGCAAGTTGGTCGATACGTTCGGGCAGTTGCGCGATGACGGTTCGACGGCGTGCGGTTGCTGGATCTACTCCGGCTCCTGGACCGAGAGGGGCAACATGATGGCCCGCCGGGATACAAGCGACCCCGGCAATACTGGCGCCTACGCCAACTGGGCGTTCTCCTGGCCGGCCAACAGGCGGATCCTCTACAACCGCGCTTCCGCCGACATCGACGGAAAGCCCTGGGATCCGAAGCGCAGGCTGATCGAGTGGAACGGCAGCAGTTGGACCGGGTTCGACGTGCCGGACATCGCACCGGCCGCCAAGCCGCGGGATGTCGGCCCATTCATCATGAACCCAGAGGGCACCGCGCGGCTGTTCTCGCGGGGCATGATGAAGGACGGCCCTTTCCCGGCTCACTACGAGCCGTTTGAAAGCCCGGTCGCCAACGTCATGGCGCCCAAGATCCGCGGCAACCCCGCCGCTCGCATCTTCAAGGACGATCTGGCGGCTCTCGGCACATCGGACAAGTTCCCCTATGCGGCGACATCCTACCGCCTGACCGAGCACTTCCACTTCTGGACGAAGCACGTCTGGGTCAATGCGGTGCTGCAGCCGGAATTCTTCGTCGAGATCAGCGAACAACTGGCCGCGGAAAAGAACATCCAGCCCGGCGGCTGGGTGAAGGTCTCGTCCAACCGTGGTTCCGTGCACGCGAAGGCCGTGGTGACCAAGCGCATCAAGCCGATGATTTGCGACGGCAAGACAGTCCATATCGTCGGCATCCCGCTCCATTGGGGCTTCACCGGTGCGGCAAGGAAGGGCTTCGGCCCCAACAGCCTCACTCCGTTCGTCGGCGACGCCAACATCGAGACGCCCGAGTTCAAGGCGTTTCTGGTGAATGTCGAGCCGAGCAACGGGCCGGTCACGAGCTGAGGAGGCGGCGATGGCAGGATTGCAGAGTCAGGACTTCGCCCGCATCTCGGCCACGACCTTCAGGCCACCGGATGTTCGGCATGATTTCGAGGTGGCGAAGCTTATCGATGTCTCGAAATGCATCGGCTGCAAGGCATGCCAGGCGGCATGCCTTGAATGGAACAATCTGCGCGAGGAGATCGGCTTCAACACCGGCGTCTACGACAACCCGCACGATCTGACGCCGAATACCTGGACGCTGATGCGGTTCACCGAATGGGAGAATGCGGAGAGCGGCAATCTGGAATGGCTGATCCGCAAGGATGGTTGCATGCATTGCGCCGATCCGGGCTGCCTCAAGGCCTGCCCTGCCCCCGGTGCCATCGTCCAGTACAATAACGGCATCGTCGACTTCGTCTCGGAGAACTGCATTGGCTGCGGCTATTGCGTGAAGGGTTGCCCCTTCAACATCCCGCGTATCAGCCAGGCCGACCACAAGGCCTATAAGTGCACGCTCTGCTCCGACCGGGTCTCGGTAGGCCAGGCGCCGGCCTGCGCCAAGGCCTGCCCGACCGGCGCCATCGTCTTCGGCACCAAGGAGGCGATGCTGAACCATGCCGAGGGCCGGATCACCGACCTGAAGTCGCGCGGCTTCAAGAATGCCGGCATCTACGATCCGCCGGGCGTCGGCGGCACGCATGTGATGTATGTGCTGCATCATGCCGACAGGCCGCAGCTTTATGCCAACCTTCCGCAGGACCCGAAGATCAGCCAAGTCGTCGAGCTGTGGAAGGGATTGACCAAATATACCGGCATGGCTGTCGTGGGATTCGCTGCCATGTTCGCCTTAGTCCATGCAACCATCGCAAGGCGCAACGATGTCAGCCGTGCGGAACACCGCGAGGCTGAGCATCTGATCGACGAGGAGGCAGCCCGTGGCCGTGAGGCGTGAGGAGGAGCGCACGACCGTCGACCGCTACCCCGGCCGCGTGCGCGTCAATCACTGGGTGACGGCGATCTCGCTGATCCTCCTCGCGCTCAGCGGGGCCGCCCTGTTCCACCCATCGCTGTTCTTCCTGTCGAGCTTTTTCGGTGGCGGCTCGAATACACGGATGCTGCATCCGTGGATCGGCGTAGTACTGCTGTTGAGCTTCTCCATCCTGTTCGTCCAGATGGTCCGCTACAATTTCTGGACCCGCGTCGATACCCAATGGATGCGCCATATCGGCGACGCCATGGCCGGTCGCGAGGAAAACCTCCCCGAAATCGGCAAGTACAACGGAGCGCAAAAGCTCATCTTCTGGCTGATGACGCTGATGATCATCGTCCTGTTCGGAACGGGGCTGATGATCTGGTACGAGTATTTCGGCACCAGCTTCACGATCGAGCTGCAGCGCTTCGCCCATATCGTGCATGCGCTCGCGGCAATCGCGATGCTCCTGATCGTCATCGTCCATATCTACGCCGGCTTCTATGTGCGCGGCACGATCAACGCGATGACGGAGGGCAAGGTGACGGGTGGCTGGGCCTTCCGGCATCATCGGCTCTGGCTGCGGCGTGAAGCCCGCGAGGGCGTCATCGACGAGCGGCAAGTGCCGCCACGCCATCATGGCGTGGGCCCGGCTGAATAGGATTTCGCGGGGCAACTTCGGCTGCTCCGCCTCGACGTGGCCCGTGCGGTTCGTGAGGTTGATGCTTGATGAGTGACAGCCAGGATTTTGCGACCTTCGAAGATGTCGGCATCGCCGAACGCGACAAACCCCCCTTCATCCGGCTTCCAGAACCACGCTCGATGTTCGGGCTGCGAGCCATGCGCTTCGCAGCGCTGGCACCGGGCCACCAGCTCCAGCCCTATCTGGCCTTTCTCGCTGCCCTCTCAACGGCGCAAGAGCAGCTGACAGGCGTGATCGCTCCGCCCGCGATGCCATCGCTCGCCGAACAGCGGAGCCGCGCGGCCAACGCGATGCCTCTGCTGCCGCGCATGGATCTGGCCGAGGACGAGGCGACGTCAGCATGTTTCGCAGAGCTTCTCGTTTTGCTCGATGAGGTCATCATGCCGGATCTGGCTCGCGCCGCCTTGAACCGGGCGAAAACCGCGGACACCGCCGCCCGCAGCGCTCTGTTCGCTGTCGTGCTCGATGACTCAGTGCCTGCAGAAACCGCCGCCGAACACATCTTCGCGGCCGCTGCGCTGCAGGTCGTTGCAGCCCGGCGCGCCGCGATGCTCGACGACGCCCTGCCGCAGCCCGTCGCCGACGGCGTCTGTCCGTGCTGCGGCGGACCGCCTGTGGCGAGCGCAATCGTCGCTACCGCGAACATTGAAGGTGTTCGCTATGTCCAGTGCTCGCTTTGCGCAACACAGTGGAACCATGTCCGGGTGAAATGCGTCTCCTGCGGTTCGACCAAAGGCATCGCCTATCAGGCGATCGAAGGGATCGCCGACACGATCAAGGCAGAGACCTGCGACGAGTGCCGGACCTACATCAAAATCCTGAACCAAAGGAAAGATGCGGAGTTGGAGCCAGTGGCCGACGATGTCGCGAGCCTCGGCCTCGACCTTCTGGTCTCGGAAGCAGGATGGCGCCGCGCCGGCGTGAACCCTTTCTTGCTCGGCTATTGATCATGCGTCTCCCGGAGGGAGCCTGATGAATCGACCTGAACGCTTCCGCCCACCATCCGTGGATGAGGTGCTGCGCAGCCCGTATTGCGAGCTCGCCCTCGCGCGCCACGGCCGGACGGCGACCACACAGGCGGTCCGTGAGGTTCTGGAGCGGATGCGCCAGGCCGAGCCGCCCTACCCTGCTCCCATCAAGGCGATCACCGAGCGAGCGCTGGCTCGCCTTGAGGATCGGGAGCGGCCGTCGCAACGACCGGTCATCAACCTCACAGGCACGGTGCTGCACACCAATCTCGGTCGTGCCCTGCTGGCGGAGGAGGCGATCGCCGCCGTCATCGCCGTCATGCGCTCGCCGACCAACCTCGAATATGACATCGAGGCCGGCAAGCGCGGAGAGCGCGACGCGCATGTCCGCGACCTGATCCGCGAGTTGACGGGGGCCGAGGACGCGATCCTCGTCAACAACAATGCCTCAGCCGTCCTGCTCGTGCTCAACACCTTCGCCCGGGAACGCGAGGCCATCGTTTCGCGCGGTGAGCTGATCGAGATCGGCGGCGCCTTCCGCATGCCCGATATCATGGCGCGTGCCGGCGCGATCCTGCGCGAGGTTGGCACGACCAACCGGACCCACCTGCGGGACTATGCCGAGGCGATCGGCTCCGCGACGGGGTTGATCATGAAGGTCCATACGTCGAACTACATGGTGCAGGGCTTTACCGCGGCCGTCGAGCCCGCAGAACTTGCGACTCTGGCCCATCAGCATGATCTCCCCTTCGTCGATGATCTCGGCTCCGGCACGCTGATCGACCTCGCGCGCTGGGGGCTGCGCCACGAGAAGACCGTGCAGGATGCGCTGAAGGGCGGCGCGGACCTCGTCACCTTCTCGGGCGACAAGCTGCTCGGCGGGCCGCAGGCCGGCTTTATCGCGGGCCGCAAGGAACTGGTGGCGCGGCTCGCGAAGAACCCGCTCAAACGTGCCCTGCGCCTCGACAAGCTGCGGCTTGCCGCGCTCGAAGCCACGCTGAAGCTCTACCGCAACCCCGACCGGCTGGCCGACCGGCTGCCGACACTGCGCCTCTTCACGCGCCCCGCTGCCGCACTGCGCAGCCTGGCCGAGCACGTGCAGCCGCAAATCGCTGAGGTGCTTGGCTCCGGCTGGATCGTCGAAATCGCCGATTGCTCCAGCCAGATCGGCTCAGGCGCGCTGCCGCTCGAAACGCTGCCGAGCGCCGGCATCGCGATGAAGCCATCCGGCAAGGCGTCAGGCGCAGCACTGGACAGGCTCGCTGCCGCCTTTCGCGCCCTGCCCCTGCCCGTGATCGGGCGCATCGCTCAGGGGGCGCTGGTCTTCGACCTGCGCTGCCTGGACGACGTGGACGCCTTCTTAGGTCAATTGCGCTCGTTGAAGCCCGAGGCCGGCGATGCCTCTGCTTGATCGCCTCCTCCGTCGCGACCGGCCGCTGCCGGCCGATACAGCCACAGCGATGGCTGCCGCCTCCGCAGCGGTCGAGCGCGGAGATTACGGCGCGGCCCTGGCAATCTGGGGCCCGCTCGCCCATGCCGGTTTCGCGCGCGCCCAGAACAATATCGGCGCCTGCTTTGCCGAGGGACTGGGCGTTTCGCCCGATCCGGCGCTCGCGCTGCGTTGGCTCTCGCTCTCGGCCGAAAGCGGCGATCCGGTCGGTCGGCGCAATCTTGCCGCGCTCCATTTCAAGGGTGACGGCGTCGAGCAGAGCGACATCGAGGCGTCCCGGCTCTACCGGCTCGCGGCCGAACAGGGCGATGCACCGGCGCAGGACATGCTCTCCTGGATGCTGCTCGAGAGTGGCTGTCCGGACGACCTGCCCGACGCACTGCGCTGGGCGGAAGCCGCGGCCAGGGCCGGGATCGCTCCCAGCATGACCCGGCTCGGCATGATGCATCACGAGGCGCTCGGCGTAGAGCGGAATCCGGTGCTGGCGGCACAGTGGTGGCAGCGCGGCGCCGATGCCGGCGACGTCGACGCGAAGGCCATGCTCGGCGCGGCCACGCTACTCGGCCAGGGCGTTACGAAAGACGCTGCCCGCGCGCTCGCACTTCTGCTGGACGCGGAGCGCGGCGGTAGTTTGCTCGCCGCGCCCTTCATCAAGGCAGCCCGCGCAGCCGTCGCGCCCGACGAGGCCGAGCCATGATCATCGGCACGGCGGGCCATATCGACCATGGCAAGACCTCACTGGTTAAACGTCTCACCGGTGTCGATACCGATCGGCTCAAGGAGGAGAAGGAGCGCGGCATCACCATCACGCTCGGCTTTGCCTTTTGGCCGCAGCGGGATGGCCGGATTGTTGGGTTCATCGACGTGCCCGGCCACGAGAAATTCGTGCACACGATGCTGGCCGGTGCCTCCGGCATCGACCTCCTGCTGCTCGTCGTCGCCGCCGATGACGGGGTCATGCCGCAGACGCGCGAGCATGTCGACATCGCCCGTTTGCTCGGCATCGAACAAGCCGTGGTCGCACTCACGAAATCCGACCTTGTCGAAGCAGCGCGCCTTGCCGATCTGCACAGCGAGATCGGGATCCTGCTTGCTGATACGCCCTTCCCGGACGCACCCATCCTGCCGGTCTCGACCGTGACCGGATCGGGTATCGCCGAACTTGCCGCGCTGCTGAGCGAGCGTGCGCAAACCTCTCATGCGCGCCGTAGCGATGGTGGCTTCCGCCTCGCCGTGGATCGCTGCTTCACGCTTTCCGGCGCCGGCACGGTCGTCACCGGCACGGTTCTCTCCGGCGCAGTCTCGGTCGGCGACAGCGTCATTGCCTCACCATCGGGCATTCCGGCGCGCGTGCGCTCGATCCACGCGCAGAACCGCCCCACTGAGCGAGGTTCTGCCGGCGACCGCTGTGCTCTCAATCTCGCCGGATCGGAGATATCCAAGGACGCGATCCACCGTGGCGATATGATCGTCGTTCCGCATCTCCATGCGCCAGCCACGCGTATCGATGCCGAGCTCACCATCGTCGCATCAGAGAAGAAGCCGCTGGCGATGTGGCAACCGGTGCGGCTGCACCATGCTGCGACCGAGGTGGGCGCCCGCATCGTCCTGCTTGGCGGCGAAATCGCGCCCGGCTCGACCGCCCTGGTACAGCTCGTGCTCGATAGCCCGATCGCAGCTGCAACGCTTGATCGCTTCGTGCTGCGCGACACCAGCGCCTCACGTACGATTGGTGGCGGCCGCTTCCTCGACCTGCGCGCGCCGGAGCGTCGGCGCCGAAGCCCGGAAAGGCAGGCCCAGCTGCTCGCCCTTGCCGAGACAGACGATGCGGAGGCGCTGGCAAGGCTGCTTGACGAGCCTCCGTATCATACCGAGCTTGAAGCCTTCGCGCGTGACCGCGCCCTCGGCCCCCGACAGGCTGAGGCGCTGACGGGCCGGCTCGGCCTCGTGCCGATCGGTGCTTCGGTCATGCTCCCACAGAACTGGGAAGACCTCTCCCGCTCGGCGATCGAGATACTGAAGGCCTATCACACCGACCACCCGGACCAACCGGGAATGGGGCTGGAAAGGCTACGACTGGCCGTGACGCCGCGCTTGCCTGCAGCCCTCTTCCGCACGGCGCTCACCCGGCTGGCGCAAGCCGGTGAACTCGTCGTCATCGGCTCCTGGGTCAGACGGCCCGAGCACGAGGTCAGGCTGACGCCGGAAGATGAGGCGCTCTGGGCACGCATCGCACCGCTGATCGGCTGCGGCGAGCGCTTCCGCCCGCCTCGCGTGCGCGATGTTGGTCAGATCCTCGGTTACCGCGAGGAGGATATCCGACGCCTGCTGCGCCTTGTCGGGCGTCGCGGCGACGTCCACGAGGTCGCACTTGACCACTTCTTCCTGCGCGATACGGTCGCTGAAATGGTCGGCATCGCCGCAGACCTCGCCGGGCATGCCCCGGCCGGGTTCAACGCTGCGCAGTTCCGCGACAGGCTCGATAATGGCCGCAAGGTCGCGATCCAGATCCTCGAGTTCCTTGATCGCCATGGGGTCACCATCCGCCGCGGTGATCTCAGGCGTATCAACCGCCAGCGGCTCGACTTGTTCGGTCCGCAGGCGCCTGCTCCTAATGGAGGAGAAGCGTCCCCGGTGGGGCGTCCGGACTTCAAATCCGGGAGGGGCTGTCAGACGGTCTCTGGTGGGTTCGACTCCCATTCTCTTCCGCCAGCTCACTGAGGCGCCATGACCGAACCAGAAGCGCCGGGCCTCAACCTGATGGCGATCTTCGAGCAGGCGGCCGAATCCGCCCGCCGGACCGAGGACACCTATCGTCGCGAGACGGCCGTGCGGATCGAGGCGCTCGCCAGGGAGCGGGCCAACGCCTTCCGAAGGCTCAACCTCGTGCGCACGACGACCAAAGCCCTCGCCGAGGCAGAGGATCCCGACAATGCGACTGCGCGCGCCAGGTTCATCGTCGCCGGTGCACTCGGCTGGGACGAGATCGGTCCACGGCAAGCGCTCGTCCTCGACAAGCTGATACCGGTCTTCGAGGCCATACAAGCTGAGATGAGCGCAAGCGAGGGGCCTTCCTGCCCGAGGTCGCAAGCCGCCCTGTACGCCTTCGAGGACTGGTACCGGCAGGAGACCGGCACGGAATTCTACGCTCTGTTCGAGCGCTACATGCCGGAGACCCCACGTGTCGACTTCTAAGGGGCTGGGGACCGATTTCGACGCATGGCTCGCCAAAGCGTTCCGAAAGGGCCCGTTCACGGCGCTGATCGTGCTGATCCGCATTGCGGAGCCGAAGGTCGAGCCGCTGCGCTCCACCTATGTCCATGTCATCGGCGACGAGATCGACTGGGGCGACATCATCCTGATGTTTCGCAGTGCCGGCGTGAACTGGGACGCCGTCGCGTTCTTCCCGACCCGCGGCGAGAAAGGCGGCCTGCTCGACGACGCGCTTGCCCGCACGCGCTTGCGCTCGCTGGAAGACGGCTTGGAGCGCGACCGGTTGGTACTGAACCACGGCGAGCTCTTCGACGCCTGGGGCCGCCGGATGCGGGTCAACGAAACCTAAAGCATCGGTCCGATGATTTAGCTGACGATCACCCGCGATGGGCCGGCCTCGACCGTTCCGACGATGCGGGCCGAGGGATATCGGGCCGCCCTCACCATGGTCAGAAACTCCTCCGCCCTCCCCGCCGCACAGGAGACCAGGAGGCCGCCCGAGGTCTGCGGATCGGTGAGCAAATGGCGCTGCCAGTCCGGTAGTCCGGCTGGCAGCTCGACGCCCTCGCCATAACTCGACCAGTTACGGTGCGAAGCGCCGGTCACGCGCCCGTCGCGCGCCAGTTGCTCGGCCTGCGAGAGGAAGGGCAAATCAGCCAGCCGCAGCCGCAAGGTCGCACCCGAGCCGCGCGCCATCTCCAGCCCATGCCCGAGAATGCCGAAGCCGGTCACGTCGGTGATCGCATGGACGTCGCCATCCCCTGCCAGTTCGGCGCCGACGCGGTTGAGCAGGGTGGTCGAGGCGATCATCTCGTCATAGGCGGCTTTCGACAGCAGCTCCTTCTTGAAGGCCGCCGAATAAATGCCGACGCCGAGTGCCTTGGTCAGGATCAGCGCATCGCCCGGCCTGGCGCCGCTGTTCCTGCGCAGGTTCGGCAGCTTCACCAGGCCGATCACGGCAAGACCGTAGATCGGCTCCGGAGCATCGATGGAGTGCCCGCCCGCGACCGGAATGCCGGCCTGCGCGCAGATCGAGGCGCCGCCTTTCAGGATCTCGCGCATCGTCTCGATCGGCAGCTTGTCGAGCGGCATACCGAGGATCGCCAGCGCCATGATCGGCTTGCCGCCCATGGCATAGACGTCCGAGATCGCATTGGTCGCCGCGATCCGGCCGAAATCGTTGGGGTTGTCGACCATCGGCATGAAGAAATCCGTCGTCGCCACGACGCAGGTCTCATCGTCGATCTGCCAGACCGCCGCATCGTCGCCGGTCTCGGTGCCGACGAGAAGCTGACGGTAGGGTCCGGCCGCAGGGTGATCCGCAAGCAACTGCTGCAGTACCGACGGCGCCAGCTTGCAGCCGCAGCCGCCGCCATGTGCCAGGCTGGTCAGGCGCGGGGGGGCCGTTCGCGGCGTGGCTTCGAGCTCAATCGTGTTGCTCATGGTCAGGTCTCCAGAAGAGCAGCGCCCGGTCCGCCTCGACGACTAGATCATCGGACCGGATATCGTATCCGGTCCGATGATCTAAGCTTTTTGTGTTTGCATCGGCTTTGCCCCGAAAACCGCAATCCACTTTTCGGGCCGATGCTTTAAGCCGTGATTTCGGCTGACTTGATCTGTATTTGAACGTGTCGGGATCGAGACAATCGAGCAGCGCGCCGGCGATTTCGGCCTGCGGATACATCAGGAATGCCAGCTTGTGGCGGGGTGGTTTCCGCAACCCACGGCTTGAGCTCTTCGGCCGAGCCCGACGCGCCGGCAAGCATCAGCAACGGGGCTACCCCCGGTACTCGCCAGGAGCGCCGTCGTCCGGCATTCAGTCGATGAGCGCCCCGAAACTCGGGAGCCGTGACCGTAAGCACGTCACATCTTGTCCCGAATGCTCCTGCAGGGTCAATTTCTACTTTCGCCACGGCGCGTGCTGCGGACATTCCGAAGGCGGCTCTTCCTGATCATGGAATATCGCCGCTGCTTCAAAGCGCGAGGCGCGCCCTCGCCTGCTCGGCCTGTGCCTTCGCCATTGCAATCAGCGGCGACCGGCGCGCGAGGACATCCTGGACTTTCGTCTTGTCCGCGCGCTCGGGCGCGCCTGAATCGAATGGCGGTTGCCGGTCGTATTCAAGCACGAGCTGGATCCGGCGCGCTGTCTCCTCATCCGCGAGCGCGGCAGCCAGCGTCAATCCGAAATCCAGTCCGGCCGTCACACCTCCGCCAGTGATCCGGTTACGTAACCGGCAGGTTCACCTCGCTAGGGACCGCCGCCCTGCCCTTCCAGAACAGATGGATTTCTGCCTGAAGCAATGAGAACACCGTCAGCGGTCCGACGAGATCAAGCAGGACCACGGCGCGTCATGTCATTCGTCACGGCTTGATCTCCACGGTATCAGTGAGGCGGATCATCTCGAAATCGGAGACCAGGATTTCGAGTTCGATGGTCCACCGACCGCCGATGGGAATGGCGAGACTTTCGACCTGCCAGTTGCCATCGTTCGAGCGGATGGCCTGACGCTCGATCGGCTCGACACCGGCCGAAAGGTTCGACATCACGCAGCGAACCTCTTTGACGGCGAGCGGACCAAACTCCCCGTCGAGCAGCGAAATTGTAATGGAGGCGGGTCCTGCACGTCCTGGCGAGACACGGATGTCCGCCATCGCCTTGGCGGCGTGAATGTGGACCGAGGCAGGCGGCGCGGCAGCGTTGAGAGATGCGCGCGGCGGCGGTGTGAAGCGCCAGATCGCAACGGTGCCAAGGACAAGGAACACCAGCAGGGTTTCGGCCGCGATCATGCGCCGCATCGTCTTGGCGACGACGCCCGTATGAAACTGGACAAGAGGCGTGAGCCGGTAGCGGTTGACGGCAGCGAGGCCGAGCAGGACCGTGACCCAGGCGAGCTTGATCAGCAGAACCCAGCCATAGCCGGTCGAAATCAGTGGGGCCGGCCGTTCGAGCTGAACTGCCGCCAGGATTCCGCCGCTGGCCAGCGCAAAGCCAACAACGACAGGTATCCAACGCGAGAACTGGCGCAGCATGGGGACTGCGTCAGGCTCCCGCAGAGCGAAGAACAGCGGCATCAGGGCCCCTGCCCAGGCGGAGACGCTGGTGGCATGAACAAAGACCGCAGCGCGCATCAGCCACTGCGGGCTGGCCGCGCTGGCATGGCCGCTCGCGGCGAGTGCCGCTCCCACGGTCATGAGGGCTGCTCCAGCGAGAACCTGCCCCGTGCGGCCGCGCACCACCAATGAGGTCAATCCAAGCAGAAATGCGACGGCTGCAGCCAGTGCCGTGCGGCCGAAGCTGCTGCCGGCGGCGGCCCTCCAGACGGCAGCCTCGCCCAGGCTCTCGACGGAGCGATCCAGGACATCGAGCCCTTGCGCTGCGAGAGCCAGCGGCAGGGCGGCGGATCCGAGCAGGATGAACAATCCGACCGGTCGCCGCGCATCGCGAGGCAAAGGGCCAACCCAGGCGGCGAAGGTTGCCCCGCCGAGCCCCATGAGCAAACCGAGATAGAGCCCGACCTTTCCCAGCCAAAGCGCAGTCCGCACAGCAGGGTCGGCCGCCGTCGCCGGCATCCGCGAGCCGTTGCTCGGCGCACCGATCGAGAAGACCACTGCGCCCCCAACCGGGTGTCCATCCTCGGAAATGATGCGCCAGCTCAGGGCATGCGTGCCTGCGGACAGGTCGGCGGGCGATTCGATCATCAGCGTCCTGTCCTTCAGCACGAACCGATCGAGCGTACGGGGCGCGCCGTCCGGCCCGATCAGCTTCAGGATGAGGGGCGATACCGGTTCACTGAAGCTCAAGGTCAACAATGCGGGAACGTTGGTCACGACCGCCCCGTCCGCCGGTGAGGCGGCGATCAGCGCAGCATGAGCGGTGGCGCGTCCTGTCATCGCCGCGGCGACCGCCAAAGCGCAACTCAGGACGAATAGGAGGCGAAGGGGCCAGCGCATGGCAACTCCCAGTGGCCGGGCACGAAGCCCGGCCACCTTGATCGGTTCACTTTTTCGGGGTGAGCTTCAGGCCCGGCGCCGGAAACTTGTAGTCGTCCGGGCTCTTGCCTTCGGCGGGGATCTCGATCCAGCGTTCGACGTCGCCGCCTTCGCACTCCTGGACGACCGGTACGTAGAGGATGGTATCCGCCTTGAGGTCGGAGGTCAGGTAACCGCGCAGCACGAATTCGTCATAGTGCTCGTCAAGCAGCCTGCCCCCGCTCCAGACCACCTCTTTCACGCCTTCCGAAGTCGGCGTGCCGTAGTAGTCGAAAGCTTTGCCATAGGGACCCTTCACTGCTTCCAGTATCCAGCCGGGCTTCGGCATCGGCTTGATCGCGATCACGCCTTCCGGGATCCGGACGCGGACCTTGGTCGTCGCGGCTCCCTTGCAACCATGGGGTACACGCAGCACGGCCTTGTAGGTCGAGCCGACCGGAGCCTGCTGCGTTTCGAGGGTAATATGAGCGAGCGCACCGGTTGCTCCCAGGGTGACGAGCATCGCTGCGAGGAGATGGGTCTTCATGGCGTAATCCTTGATCGGTGAGAGCGGTTTTGCGACGGGCTCGTGAGAGCGCCTTATGACGCTCGATGCTTTTGAGAGTGGTCATCGAACGGTGAGTGCCGGCCGATGGCGGTGATCCGGAAAGGCTGCGTCGGTCAGATTGCGATCAGCAACGGAACCGCTGGCATGGTGATCCGAGGCATGGCAGGCGCGAGCCCGGTGCTTTATTCGCTTGCCGAACAGACATCGCGCCGAATACTCGGAGGATCCGCGATTCTGCTGCCCAATTGCTAGGAATGGCGGGCAAGTCGGCTTTGAAGCCGAGATCGCGCAATGAAGCGGCCGTGCGTGCCGGAACGCAGCCCGGCTGCTCAGGTCTCAGGCGGGGGCGGTGCGCGGGGATTGGCGGGAGATCGGCCGGCAACAAAGCCATGAGGCACGTCGAGATGCCGGATGAAGGCATTTCGGTCGACGATCCGGTAAACGATTGGCAGATAGCCGATTGCTGACGCAACGCCCGCGTGAGCGGAATGTGAGCAGCCCAAAGCGCAGCCGCTCATCAGATCGTGCTCGGCTGTGCCGCGTTCGCTTGTGTCCCCCGGCGACGACGCAGTCGGCGAACAAAGCGTGATGGCCAATGTGCGATCGAGAGCGATGCTTGCAGCATTCGCACCGGAAACAAGCCCAGTCAAAACCACCTGGAGCACGAGCAGATAAGCCACGGCGACCGCGACCCAACCGCTCGATCCTGCTCTCTGGCGCCATGCGGACAAGGGCTGCCCTCCTGACGCTTGGATAGCACTGCTGTTGGCCGCGTCAATTGCCGAGGCGCAAACGAGCTTCGAGCAGCGCCACGGTATTTTCTAAGGTAGAATAATTCAATTCTATATCTATTATAGATTGTATATGTATTGCTGCACGTAAAATACGTCAGAAAACACTGTGTTAAATTTACAATTGCGAATCCTAACGATAGTTGACTACATCCATTCGCAAATGGACTGGGATATTTCAGTGAATAACAAATCAAATCTATATTCTTCGGCGGTTTTTCTTTTTACAATCTTTCAAAACACGGTTTGTTACTCGCAGGTCATCGCGGATGCGGGCAGTGCTTCAGCGCCGTTCACGCTCGACCAGATCACGGTCACGGCGACACGAGGTGAGAAGCAAGCTCTTGATGTTCCCGGGGTTGTGAACGTGATCTCGCGCCAGGAACTCGACGAGCGCATGACGCGCGACATGCAGGACCTCGTGCGCTACCAGCCGGGCGTCAGCGTCAATCGCCTCACCAGCGGCACCGACCCGTTCGGCAATCTTGATGGCTTCACGATCCGCGGGGTCGGCGGCAACCGCGTCCAGATGCAGGTCGACGGATCGCGCGTGATCGAACGCATCACCGATGGCAACCGCAACTTCGTCGAAATGCCCTTCCTGAAGAGTGTCGAGATCGTGCGTGGCCCGGGCTCGGTGCTCTGGGGCGCCGATGCGCTGGGCGGTATCGTCGCCTATCGCACGCTCGATCCGCAGGACCTGCTGAAGCGCAAGGACAAGCCCTATGCGGTACGTCTCGATGCCGGTTATGACAGTTTCGACCGCTCCTTCACCAAGACCGGCATCGCGGCCTTCAGGCTCACGCCTGCCCTCGAAGCCATCGTCGGCTTGAGCCAGAAGACAGCGGAGGAAGCGAAGCTCAGCCGCGCCCGGGCCGATGGCGGCCGCTGGGGCTGCCCCGTGCCATCCGCGGCCGCTTCGACAACGGTTGGTTCTCGGTCGGCGTCTTCCATGCCGACTACAAGGACTTCATTCAGAACTTCGCACCGATCCCCGGCTCGACCGATCTGACCTATCGCAATCTCTCAAGCGTGAAGATTTCCGGCATCGAGGCTTCGGCCGAATGGAAATTCCACGAGCGCTGGCTCGCCAATGTAGCGGTGAGCTACCAGTACGGCACGCAAAACACCGACGCTGGCGCTTTGACCACGCCCTACAACTCGACCACTCCTCTGACCGCCGTGGCCGGGCTGAAATACCTGATGCCGGAACATGGGTTGGAGGCCGAGGTCATTGGAACATTCGGGGCGGGCGTCACCCGTGCCAGCGCGCCGTCCATCTTCAAGCCGGCAGGGTACACCGTGTTCGATGCCTTCCTGAACTGGAAGCCGACTTCGCACATTACCCTCCGCGGTGGCGTGCAGAACATCTTCGACCGCCGCTACTTCTCGAGCGTCTACAATTTCGACAAGGTTCCGGCTTCGGCCGCAGTCGCTGCGACCAACCCGCTCGAACTGCAGACCGCGCCTGGGCGCACTTTCAAGCTGGCTGCGTCCGTCGAGTTCTGAGACGCGACGACCCTTGCGTCACCATTGACGGGCTGCGGCTGTACAGGCGCGGTCAGTCACGCGACGCTCCGATCGAGACCCCGGAGCGTCGCCTCTTTTCTTTGGAGCCTCCGATGACAAACACCACTCATCCACGCGAACTGCTGAAACAACCCCCGGCCGAAATCCTGGCAAGCCTGCCTGCCATGGGCCGCGTGATGCTGAGCGCGCGCTCAGGCGGCGCGACCCATGAGCGCATGGGCGCGGTTGGCGCCGTCACCATCGACGGGAACAAGGCGCGCCTCGCAGGCGAGTTCCACGACAGCACGCTCGATCTTTCCGTCGTGATCCGGCTGGTCGCGGACCGCACCAGCAAGATGCGCGACCGGGTGCTGCCCAGGCTCGAGTGCCAGGACGCTGCCGGCGATGTGCTGTTCAGCCTGATCGGGCTCGACGGGGTGGAGCTCTTCGACAAAGCCCTTGCCCCATTCGGCCCCGGCGAGGCCCTTGAGCCGGTCGAGCGCGAGAGCTCTGCCGGAGGCGGATCGCCTGATGTGCCGGAGGATGATCTGGGCGCCGCGACCTTCGCCGCGATCCTGCGCAATGCCGTTCCGGTTTCGATCGATTTCACGAAGCCGGGCTTGGCCCAGCATTGGAGAGGCGCACTGCCGGAGCCGAAGCCTGCCATGGGCTTCGTCAACATCATGCAGGGCGCCTTCCACCTTCACTTGCGCGTCGGCGCGGTCACGAGCTGGCTTCGGCACGTGGTCGGTTCCGAGGTTGAGCTTGTAGCGCATGACGCCGACGGCCAGCCGTTCGGCCTTGTGTTGCGCGGCCCGGCCGCGGCCTTCGACGGTGTTTCGCTCGGCAACGCCCGTGGCTGAGTCGTCTCCCGGTGCCGGATCCGTATCCCTCGCTCATCCGCGTGCGACCTGGCTCTTGCCGGAAACCGGCGAGGCCATTGCCCAGCACGACCTGATGCGGGCGATGGCGCAGAAGCGCGTCGTCCTGCTTGGCGAAAGCCATGACATCGCCGAGATCCATCGCTGGCAGCTCCATGTCACGGCGTTCCTGCACGTACTGCGGCCGCAGATGGCGGTCGGATTCGAGATGTTCCCGCGGCGGGTCCAGCCTGTGCTCGACGCCTGGGTCGAGGGCGAGATGGACACCGCAAGCTTCCTGGAGCGGTCGGATTGGGCACAGGTCTGGGGTTTCGATCCCGAGCTCTACCTGCCGCTCTTCCATTTCTGCCGGCAGCAGCGCCTGCCGATGCTCGCGCTCAACTGCCATCGGCCGCTGGTCACACGCGTCGGCCAGGTCGGTTGGGACGCGATCCCTGTCGATGAGCGCGACGGCGTGACGCCGGCTGCCCCCGCGACGGAGGGGTATCGGCGCTATCTCGCCGGAATCATGAGTGGTTTCGCCGGGCCGGATCGCCCGCGCGCCATGGAGCCGGACCGGTTCGACCGCTTCATTCGAGCCCAGCAGACCTGGGATCGCGCCTTTGCCTGTGGCATCGCCGATTATCTAGCAAGGGCACAAGGCGATCCGCTCGTCGTCGGCATCATCGGGCGCGGCCATCTCGAATACGGCCATGGCACGCCCTATCAGCTCCGCGATCTTGGCATTGACGAACTGGCTGTTCTGCTGCCGACCGACCGCGTCAGCCACGACGCGGAAGCCCTGAAGGGCATTGGCGACGCGATCTTCAGGCTCGACACGCCAGAGCCGCCTTCGCCGCGACGCAACTCGCCCAGGGCCACTTCGTGACGAAACTCATCACCCAGATCACGCTGTTGACGCGGCTCTGCATCAGC